>NZ_LMEM01000001.1:0-35674 GCF_001426345.1 Devosia sp. Root436
GTAGAGGGGATAGGCCGCGCGGTCATTTGGGTAGAAGGCCTGGTAGGTCGGGTGGAACTTGAAGCCCCGAACGCCTCTGTGGATGGCTCCCGCATTGCAAGAGATAATTCGACGTTCTGGCGCATTGGTCGGGTGCAGTCTTCTGTCCGGCCTGTTGATGCAGCCATTAGAGACTGCTGGCCCTGATGGGGTCGGCGAACAGGGTCCCAATCTGAAATTCAGGCTATTGCGCCTCGGTCGTTCGACGGGTTGTCCCTGTTTCCGGCCTGACCGGTTTCGCCATCACATCGCTTCGCTCTCACAACTTCATGGAGCCGGTTGATCGGCTCGAACTGCTTGATCCAGGATTCAATCTCCCTTACGCCGCAACGCTGGGGGCATGGCGAGCCTGGTAGACCTCGCCGCGCGCCATGACCGCCCAGACCACGCGGGCCATTTTGTTGGCCATGGCCACGCTCGCCACACGCGCCGGCTTTCGGGCAAGCAACGCCAGGAGGTAGGGATCGGCCGCCTCGGGCTTGTACCTGGCTCGGCGGACCAGAGAGGTGGCGCCGATCACCAAGAGCTTTCTCAGATACCGGTCACCCATCTTGGTGATGCGACCGAGTCGGTCCTTGCCACCACTCGAGTTTTGCGAGGGTGTGAGCCCCAGCCAGGCGGCGAACTCTCGACCGGAGCGGAACTGTCCCGGATCGGCAACCGATGCCGCCAACGCTGTGGCGCCAACCGGACCGATGCCAGGAATGGTCGATAGTCGTCGCGCCACATCGTCAGTTCTCTGCAGCGCAATGATCGCTCGGTCGATCGCCTGCAAACGGACATGGGTGTCGAGGACCTGAGCACATAGAAGATTGAGAATCTGCTTGGCTACAGCGGGTACATCTGGTTCGCATTCACTGTCCGCGATCTGGCGCGCCAGTCCAAGCGCCCGCTCTAAACCTACTGGGATGTCGATGCCGAACTCGGCCAGCAGACCGCGGATCATGTTCACCAGCTGTGTGCGCTGTTTGACCAGAAGATCGCGTACCCGATGCAACGACAGGGCTGCCTGTTGATCGGTCGACTTCATTGCCACGAAACGCATGGTGGGGCGGGTCACGGCCTCGCAGATCGCCTCGGCGTCCACGGCATCGTTCTTGCTGCGCTTCACATAGGGCTTCACGTAGGCCGGCGGCATGATGCGGACCTCATGCCCCAGCTTTGTCAGCTCTCGAGCCCAATGGTGGGATGTGCCGCACGCCTCAATGCCGATCAGACAGGGCGGTACCTTGGTGAAGAACGGCAGAACCTGAGATCGCCGGAGTGTTTTGCGCACAACAACATCTCCAGACGCATCAACGGCATGAACCTGAAAAACACTCTTGGCCAGATCTAGGCCCACGGTGGTAACCTGCATGGCGGATGGCTCCTTTGCTCGGGTTGCCTGATAGCAAACCCATTTTGGCACTCAGATGCCGGGAGCGGGAGCCATCCACCTCATCTGAAATCGCTGCATGGCGGATGGCTCCTTTGCTCGGGTTGCCTGATAGCAAACCCATTTTGGCACTCAGATGCCGGGAGCGGGAGCCATCCACCTCATCTGAAATGGGGCGCACTTCTGCCAGGACGCTCCCGACCCCATTACTGACGTACAGGTTTGAAAGGCCAAATCCCGAAACCGGCCATTCAGATGAGACCTGTATCAAGTCGAGATATGGAAAACTGGCCGTTCGGTCGGTCAGATGTATTGGTATCGGCAGTCATAGCCATCTGCAAAGTTGACAGCTTGGGGGGCCTCACACTTAGGCCTAATAGCGCGAGGTCGAGCACCAATCGCTTCCAGAGTTAGCGGCCCAGGAATTGCAACGCCAAGGATCGGTGATCTCGCAATCCGGATTTTGCGGAGGGTAATGTCCGAGTGGGGTTAAACACTTGGCTGCGGGCGCCAGGCCGGAATGAGACAGTATTTTGCGTCATCAGGAAAGGCGCATCGGAGTGGAGGTCACGGTTCAACTCAGCGAATCGTAGTGAGACTGGGCGGCGATGATGTCGGGCACACGTCGCCCCATCCACTTGATAACTCCCTCAAAAGACCTGCAAGTTCAAGACCGATTTGTGTCAGCTCATAAGTCACCTGCGGTGGAACAGTTGGCTCTACGGTTCGGTCGATTAAACCGTCGCGGCACAATGTCTTCAGAGTCTGCGACAGCATCTTTTCGCTTATGCCGTCCACGCGGTCGCGCAGCATGTGGAAGCGCATGGGTCCAACGCTCAACGAAGCAAGGATCAACAGGGCCCAACGGCTGGTGACATGGATGAATATCTCACGACCAGGACAGTCGGAAGTGAAAGGATCTGAAGAAAAAATTCTTTCATTTTCAATGATTTGATTGCGTGGCGCCAAAACTAACCTCCAGGTGCGTTCTTACCAAGAGTTACCAGATTACTTATTGTAAGCCCGTCAAACAATATGGGTGATCCAATGAGTGACACTGATTTTTTTAGGGCTGATGTTCCTGGCAGCATGCGTGCCGTGGCTATCGATAGCTTTGGTGGCGATGAACAACTTCATCTAGTAGCGGTTCAAGTGCCCAAGGCAGAAGCTAACCAGGTGCTCCTCCGTGTGCATACAGCTGGCATCGGTCATTGGGATGCTTTCGAGCGAGAGGGGCTGTTCGCCGAAATGTCTGACGTACCTGCCGCATTTCCCTATCGCTTGGGGTCCGAGGGATCAGGGACCGTGGTGGCTATTGGCGAAAAGGTCACCCAGCGAAAACTTGGCGATCAAGTTTACGGAATTGTCGGACTGCGGACACCTAAGGATGGTTTCCATGCTGACTATGTTGCTGTGGATGAAGACAAAGTTTGGCCAGTACCGCGCTGGCTGACCATGGCTGAAGCTGGTGCGTTCGCCAGCAATGGCGGCACGGCTTTGCGTGGCCTCCGTGACGTCCTTCGGGTCGCAGCAGGTGAGACGCTGCTCGTCTATGGCGCTAGCGGCGGGATGGGTCATCTGGCTATTCAACTGGCAAGATCGTTTAACGTTAGAGTGATTGCAGTTGCCTCCGGTCCTGACGGCGCTACGCTAGCTCAGACGCTTGGCGCCGATATTGCGATAGATGGAAAGGCCGCAGATGTTCTGGCACAGCTGCAGGCGGCCGCTCCGGAGCGAATTGATGCCGCGCTGGTCACTGGCGGCGGTGACCAGGCAAACAGCGTCTTGAAATGGCTGAAGCCAGGCGGGCGGATCGCGGTGCCGAATGGGGTTTTCCCTACACCAGAAGCCCCACCTAACACGGTTCTTACGTCCTACAACGCTGACTATGACAACCATCTAATGAACGCGCTGAACCACGTGAGTGATGCTGTTGGACTTAAGGTCCATGTTGGAAGGATGTTGACGCTAGAGGAAGCGCAATTGGGGCACAGGCTTCTCGATCAACACATTCTGGGCCGGATTGCTTTTGCCGTCTCGGATGCGGAGTAGCCGACGTGCAGGACGTGATGCCTTTCAACAAGGCCGATGCGACGGTAGATACCGCGCGAACTGCGACAACGCCATTCGCGGGCAGCACGCTGATCGACAGGTTTGCAAGAGAAGCTGATGTAATCGGCGTCGGTATCGCGGCGCGGGGGGCTTTGAACCTTCCAGCACTAAACGACATGTTTTTCGATGCTGCGCTGCAAGTGACCGATCACCAGTCCTTCCGCACAATTGCCATCGAGGACACGCCTGCCTCGGCGGAACGCTTCAACGACTATGTCAGCGGAGGTAACAACGACCTGTCACGAGCCATGGCAGGCGCGTTCCGGCCCTGGCGCTCGCAGCAGTTTGCAAAGTTTCTCGCCACCTTAAAAGCCCGATCGAGGGACGTCAGGTTTGTTGGAGTAGACACTGACGCCAGCGAACCCGACGAGGGCTTCGCAATGGGCGTGGCCGAGCTTGTCAGGCGAGTTGGCAGGGTCTTGTATTTAGGTGGGGTCGCGCATGTGGCAGCGGCGCCAGTGCAGATTAGCGGAGAGGACTCGCAGCGGCAACCGTTTGGGCATCTCCTCCGCCAACGGCTACCTGATGTGACCTACAAGGCCTTGGCAGTCACTGTTGGGGACGTTCTGGACGAGAAAGCGACGCACACGGTTCCCCTCGAAGCTGAAGCACTATTCACGAGTTCCAGGCTCGGTTCACATTGGGTCGAGCCGAGCGTTGCAGGTGAGCTACTTCGATGGTTCTGTTCGCCTCGTTCAATGCTCGCTGTAGGTCCAGTTTTTGACGATAGTAATCTCGGTCGCCACCACATGGTCATTCAGCCCACGGCATTCGACGCCATTGCGTTTCTCAAGGAGGCCAAACGGGAAATGACATCATAGAATTGGCGCCACCGCGGTGCCTGGGAGCGCGCGTCCCGCCGCCACCGCTAACAGCGCACCTGACAATTGCGTAGAGCCAAAGCCGCCGGATGACCCCGCTGCCTAAACGGATGACGTACCAGTACATCCCAAAAAACGGAAGACGATCGCTGGTCGGCAAGACGGCCCATCCCAGCCGTTCCGGCATCAGCCGACGGGTCCGACCGGCCAACGGAGTTAGCGGGCATGCTCAGTGTTGGCATGTCTGCCCCTCAGAAGTTTTGCTTTCGCCTGGCATAGTGGGCGCCAGCCTTTGCCCGGTTCCCGCAGTCCTCCATCGAACACCAGCGGCGGGAGTGATTGCGTGTGTCGTCGATAAAGAGCCATGCGCAATCCTGGTCGGCGCAACGCTTTACCATCTCTCTCTTTCTTGAAGTCGCCAGCTCCAGCCCAGAGATCGCGACCGGTACCAATGGCAGCAAAATGTCAGAACCTGTTGCCGTGCTGGTCCAGCGCAGCCCATCGGCACCTGCAACGAGCATTTCAAGGTCGCCAACAGAACGCAGGATGGCCGTGGCAATCGACAGGTTGGTGGATTGCCGCAGGTCGGGGTCGAACGCGCTTTCCAGCTCGACACGCAGTTCCTTTGCAACCTCCAGGGCAGCCGTCGACTTGGCTGGATTCCTCAATCCCTCATCGATCAGATGCGCAGATTTGTGCTGGTCCAGCACGCCGCTCCCCAAGCTCCAATGAACGAGCTCTGAATATGAGGGAATGAACTCGATCGTGCGGATGGGGTCTCCGCGCCAGCCGATAGTGTTTATAAAATCCAGGCACAGCGCCCCTCCCAAAAGGATTGGGCGCTCGTTGGCGAAGGAGAAAGCGCCGCGGCGGGAAAACATCATTCATCTCCCAGGTTGTTGACAAGGAAACGTATATCAGGCGACATTCTAACCATCAATCTGGTTAGAAAGATTTGTCCGATGCAAGTTATGGAACGGGCCGAGGAAAATCTCGGCAGGTTTTTGATCGATATGGGACAAGCTGGTGGTGGGCGGCAACGGCAGGACGGTTCACTGGCTTGGACAATCGGCGGCTCGCCTATCGACTACCACAACGCCGTGGTCCGGGCGCATCTCAGTCCGGAAACGGTGGACGACGCGATCGACGAGGTCGTCGCCTGCTTCGATGAATTCGAGGTCCCCGGGTCTTGGCACGTCACGCCCTCGATGGAACCGGCGAACCTGTCCGAACGTCTGCTGGCGAAGGGTTTTAGGCGAGGCGCTGACGAGGTGGCGATGGCCCTCGACCTGCGCGGTTGGTCGGCCCCGACCCAACGAGTGGCAGAACTCTCATTCAAGGAAGTCAGTACCCCTCAGGACCTCGAACTTTGGCGCACCACCCTCGGAGCCGGCTTCGGTGCGGGAGCACAGGAGGCCGATTGGGTAGCGGGCGTGTACGCGACGCTTGGCTTTGCAGGCTCCGGCCCTTGGCACCACTATTTGACTTTTTGGGACGGAAAGGCCGTTGCCACTATGACAACGTTCGAACTGGACAATACGGCCGGGTGCTACTTCATCTTCACTTTGGAAGGGTATCGCAAGCGGGGCATCGCGAGTCGAATGCTTACGGCGGTGCTCGGACAGGCCAGGGACCGCGGCAACGACCTCGCGGTCCTCGCCGCTTCGACCATGGGTAGGTCGGTCTACGAGCAGCTTGGCTTTCGCCCGTGCGGCGGCCTCGACATCTACGAGTACGCTGGTCCAAATGGATGAGCTTGACCCGATCGTTCGGACGGATGCCGGCGTTGTCGCTCTCGGAGCGCCCAGGTCGCTCCGAGACTGGCTCCTAACCCGACGCCAAAGACGTTTACACGCCATCGCCGAGCTGTCGGAGGTGGAGGAGGTTAGGCGCGCGCTTCAGAATTGTGGCCACGGACTGTTCCTGCGCTAGGTCAGCATGTCAGATGGGATCGCTTCCGCCCGGTCTCTTGCGCCATATCTTCCTTCGACCGACTCCGCCTCCGACGACCTCTGGCCCGTCCTTGGCTTACGCCGTAGCAGCGACCGGAGGTTTATGATCCTCTTGCTTGATGAGCAGCGCCCAGACGATGCGCGCAGTCTTGTTGGCCAGTGCGGCCGTGACCAGCATACGCGGCTTTCGAGCCATCATCTGCTCAAGCCATGAACCGGCCGGCCCGCCTCGTTTGCTCGCTTGCAGCACAACCGCACTGCATCCGATCATGAGAAGGCGCCGCAAAGTTCGTTCCCCCATCTTGGTGTGTCGACCCCAGCTTTTGCATGCCTCCGCTTGAGAGACAGCAGCAAGGCCCGTGTCGAACTGGGGTGGAGCGAGAACTGGAGGGTCGTGCAGTGAGCAATAGCGCGATGATCAAACTCTCCAGCTTCGGCATCATAGGGCCCGGAATAATACACCTGAACGTCTTGGGCCTGGATGCGGCTAACCATGCCCAGCATGGTTCTCATGCAGCCTATGGACCTGGGAGCATTGGGGGACTGTCGCGGACCAACGCAAAGCTCATGTGCTGGAAGGTTTCGCTTTCTGGCTCACGATAGGCAGGGTTTGCTGTCCCCTGATCATCCTGGAGTGCTTGTTGGTCTCACTGACGATCGGTTTGTAGGGCTTCGGCCTGTTGATTTGGGCGGGGCCTCGGCGCCGCTAATGCCTCCGAGCGGCTTTCCGATCTTTGTTGTGGTTGCCGGTGTGCTCTATCTGGGCCTGCAGGCGAAGTTCCGACGTGGTCGGCAGCAAAGTGGAGATGTGCAATCTTTAGACTGACGCGGCGTCAAGGAAACTGCGGCGGTGCAGATAACCATCCGCAGGACCATTGGGATGGAGTTCTAACGTCAGGGGCCCGGGACATATGCGTTCTGGGCTCCGCCTGCTTGAGAGTGTCCGCTAAAGCGCGGCCATTTGCCCGAAACCCACTGGCGCCTTCTCACCCCCTTTTTAACCCTGGGGAGGCCCTGACCGGACCGACCGCTTTCAGGCACTCGAAAGGGCAGCCGGAACGGCAGAAATGGGGCGCGAAGCGGTCGGCAGGGTAGGCGCCGTCGCCGAGGTCATAGTGAAATGAGCGCGCAGGTTGGTTAGGCGGCCTGCCTAAACGTCTTCCGGGCGAGCAGCCTCCTTAAATATGCGTCCCATTTTTTCATGGCTGCCCGCTTTTCAGGCATGTAGGTCCAGCGATCGTAGCTCTTGGAACTTACGTCCTGCAGCGCATGGTTCTGCAGGCGATCTCGGATTTCCTTGGAGAGGCCGGCTTTGCCAGCCAGGGTCTTGAAGGTTCTGCGCAGGTCGCGGTTGGTTGCGAAGGGGATGACCCCGCGGTCCCGTTGCCGCCAGACAAAGCTGTAAAGCGAGCCGTGGCTGACCGACCTCGAAGGGTCAGTCGCCGATGGGAAGTACCAACCGTACTCGTTCGGGATAGTGGATTCGATGAGCTCTGCCGCCAGCGACGGGACCGGTACAGCGTGCGGCTGGTCGTTCTTTGTCTTTGACCAGTCAATGATCTTTTCGGCAGCATCCCATTGATCGACGTGCAGGCGCGCGATCTCCTCAACGCGCTGCCCGGTCAGCATGATCAGCTGGATGGCACGAGGGTAGGAGGGGTGCACCGGAACGTCGGGGCAGTCGAGCCACCAATAGAGCCGAGTGAACTCGGTCTCATCCAACCAGCGGGTGCCGCGCACCTTCGGCTCGGTGGGGATCGCCGATGCTGGATTGAACGGTATGCGGAACCGACGCGGCGATGAGTTCCGATAGTCGTGTTCAGATTTCATGCCCCAGCTATAGGCGGCGTGGACATAACTTCTGACGTGATCTGCCATGGAGCGGGCGCCGCGCTCGTAGATCGGCCGGATCAACTCAACAATCTCCTCGGGGTCGATTTCGCGGGCAAGGCGATGGCGACCGAGGGTGTTGGCGATCTTGTTCAGGCCCTTTTCTGTCTCCTTCCAGGAGGGCTTGCCCGCGGCCTTTAGGGCAACCACATAGCCCCCGAAAAGGTCCTCGACAGTTCCGGCGCGGGCGTCGGTCGCAATCTTGATGCTGCGGCCCTTCTGGATGACCTTGGCGAAGTCGCGGTCGAAGATCTCGCGTGCGGCAGCGAGGGACATCGACGGGTAGGAGCCGATCTTCTTCTTGATCCGCTTCCCGTCACGCCACTGTTGCGCCATCCAGTCAGCGGTCACACGTGTGGGCATGGGTTTCATCACAAGGATGAGACGGCCGGTGCCGTGTCCGTCGCCATCGACAAGCGTTTCCTGTTTGCCGCTTTGTTCGATCCGCTTAAGTGCGGCGCGTATCTCTCCATCCGTGATGCTCGGCATGGCTCGTTTCTCCCGTAGGTTGAGAGTTTGCCTAGCCGACGCTTGAGAGGTGGGGTCACCACCGAAAATGGAGTCGGCAACTGGGGTCTGTAGGGGTTTTAACCCCCCGAAAACCACCCCGAATCTGCCACACTAGCCGGGATTACGACAAGTCAAAAAATACAGCTGAATCAGTGTGATACAGCGTGATCCTGCGTGATCGAAATAGGCATTTTGGGGTGGTTGTGCACCAGGATCAGCGCGGTGGCGGACAGCTCGAGCGTGCGCTTGATGACCTCGCGCGGATAGACCGGGGTGTGATCGACCGTGCCGGTCTGCTGCACCTCGTCCGATATCAGCCGGTTTTTCTTGTCGAGGAACAGGATGCGGAACTGTTCCACCGACTCGAAGGCCATCTGGCTGCGGCAATAGTCGATGAGCTGCGACCAGGATGACAGAATGGGCTGGTCGCTGTCGATCCGGTCGCGTCCGAAACGGGCGGCGACGGCCTGGATGACCTTGATATGGGCGATGGTGGTCTCGCCGAGCCCCTTGACCTTGGACAGCCTGGCTTCGCTGGCATTGAACACGCCCGAAAACGAGCCGAACTCGCGCAGCAAGGTCTTGGCTAGGCCTTTGGTGTCCTTGCGCGGAATGACCAGTTGCAGCGCCAGTTCGAGCAATTCATAATCTTCCAGCGCATCGCCGCCGACCTTGAGGAAGCGTTCGCGCACGCGCTGGCGGTGGCCGGCGTGATCGTCCGGCTCAGGCGCCGGGAAAGGGGCCTCGGCGAATTCGTCGGGCCGATCCTTGCTCATGCTGCCCGCACGGCCATGGGGTTGAACAGCCCGCCGGGAGAGAGGGTGAAAATCTCGCAGCCGGTCTCGGTGATGCCGATGGAGTGCTCGCATTGCGCCGAAAGGGTGCGGTCGCGGGTCACGGCGGTCCAGCCGTCGGAGAGGATTTTCACATGCGGGCGGCCCAGGTTGATCATCGGCTCGATGGTGAAGATCATGCCGGGCTTGAGCGGAACGCCTGACCCCGGCGTGCCGAAATGCATGATGTTGGGCTCGTCGTGAAAGAGCTTGCCGAGGCCATGGCCGACGAAATCGCGCACCACGCTCATGCGTTCGCCCTCGGCAATGGCCTGGATGGCCGCGCCGATATCGCCGGTCGTATTGCCGGGCCTGGCCGCGGCGATGCCGGCTTCGAGGCTGGCATAGGTGATCTCGATGAGCCGTTCGGCTTTGCGCGAAATCTCGCCGACCGGATACATGCGGCTGGAATCGCCATGCCAGCCATCGACCACCAGAGTCAGGTCGATATTGACGATATCACCGTCGCGCAGCGGGCGCTCGTCGGGAATGCCGTGGCAGACGACATGGTTGATCGAGGTGCAGAGGGAATGCCGGTACCCCTTGTAGAAGATGGTCGCCGGCACGGCGCCATGATCGCGGGCGAATTCATAGGCCACTTTGTCGATGGTGGCGGTGGGCACGCCGGGCTCGACATATTCGGTGAGGATATCGAGCGCCTGCGCCGTCAAGGCCCCGGCCTTGCGCATGCCCTCGAAGCCTTCGCTGCCATGCAGCGGAATGACGCCGGGGGTGCGGCGGGCTTTGGCGGGGGCATCGACGAAGGTAATCATGCGGGACTCCGGAGAATTGATGTCAAATTAGTCGCTTGCCCCGGCGATTGGAAGGGCGGCGGCTCGCCTTGACGGCGATATCGCGCAGGGTTCATTGCTGGCGGGCAACAAGCCACGGAATCTCCCCATGCCCAGTCCAGACACCGTTACCGCCGCCCTCCTGGTCATCGGCGATGAAATCCTTTCGGGGCGGACCAAGGACGTCAATATCGGCGCCACCGCCGATTTCTGCACCGATCTGGGGATCGAGCTCAGGGAAGTGCGGGTGGTGAGCGACGAGACCGACGATATCGTCGATGCGGTCAACGCGCTGCGCGCCCGCTACACCTATGTCTTCACCACCGGCGGCATCGGTCCGACCCATGACGACATCACCGCCGATGCCATTGCCAAGGCCTTCGGCGTGGCCCTGCCGATCCATCCCGAGGCGCGGGCCATGCTGGAGGCGCGCTGGGCGCAGACGGGCACCGAGGTCAACGAGGCGCGGCTGCGCATGGCGCGGATTCCCGAAGGCGCCACGCTCATCGTCAATTCCGTCAGCGCCGCGCCGGGCTTCCGCATCGGCAATGTGCATGTCATGGCCGGCGTGCCAGTCATCATGCGCGCCATGCTCGAAGCGCTGGTGCCCACGCTCAAGGGCGGCAGGAAGGTGCTCTCGGTGGCCGTGAAGGCTGCGGTGGGCGAGGGGACTTTGGGTGGCCCGCTCGGGGCGCTGCAGGCGCAATACCCTGACGTCAAGATGGGCTCCTATCCGCAGATGGGCAAGGATCGGGTGATGACCGAGCTGGTGCTGCGCTCGTCCGATGTGGCGCGGCTGGAGGAAGCGGCGGGCAAGGTGCGCGCAATGGTGAGCGAGGCGCATCGCAAGGCCGGCATTGCCATGCCCGACGACGTCTATTGACTGGGCATAATCGCGCTGGGTGATTGGCGCGGTGGCCGGGTTTTGCTAAGCACGACGCTTCCCATTCATCCCGGCGCGGGGCAGCGCCGGTGCAGGAGCCCCGATCGTGAGCAATCCGAACCAGAAGTCGTTCCCCGTCACCTGGGACCAGTTTCACCGCGACAGCCGGGCGCTGGCCTGGCGGCTGGCCGGGATGGGTACGTTCGACGCCGTGGTGGCCATCGCCCGCGGCGGGCTGGTGCCGGCCGCCATCGTGGCGCGCGAACTCAATATCCGCACGGTCGAAACCGTGGCCGTCAAGAGCTACGACCACCAGAACCAGGGCGGCATCCAGGTGCTCAAGTCGATCAGCCAGCCGATCCTCGACATTGCCGGCAAGGGCGGCAAGATCCTCATCGTCGATGATCTGGTCGACACCGGCTCAACCGCCCGCGTCGTCCGCGAAATGCTCCCCGGCGCCCACTTTGCGACAGTGTACGCAAAACCCAAGGGGCGCGAGCTGGTCGATACGTTCATCACCGAAGTCAGCCAGGATACGTGGATTTTCTTCCCGTGGGATCTGGATGTTGCCTATGTCGCGCCGATCTCGGGCGGGACGGACTGAGGGGCGGCAGACTTATCCCCGCCTGACAAAGCCGTGAGACCCTGCGTCCGGATTAAATTGGGAGCGGGGCATGGGACGGCTACCAAAGGATCTGGAAGAAAAACGGCTGCGCCTCGAAAGTGCGGCCCGCCATGGTGCGTTCGAAAGCGATGTCCGTTACGGTCGGCGCGTGTCCTGAAGATCTTGGCGGCGTGGAATATGCGCTTTCCTGGTATGCCCGTCGTCATCCTCGAAATGCGCCAACACCTGCCTGTATGGTCTGAATGAGCACGGCCGCACAAGTCGCATGGATTGTTGAGCCATTTCTTGCACGCCATCCGGACTTCGTACTGGTGGGGAGAAGTGTCGTCCTGAGACCGGTTGGGCACCTCATGCGGAGCTTTTTCATCGATCGTACGTCTGGCAAGGCTTACATTCAGCCGAGTTGGTCCGTGGCGACCATGTTTGGTCCGCCTCCTAAATATCGCGCTGGCGCAGGCGCCAGGCTGGTTCGGGGGGTGGGGCATGTCAACGATCAAACGCAAGCACGACTGCTCGAAGAGATGGAACTGATTGCCTCGGACATCCTGCGGACAGCTGAGATCGACGATCTGCCCGCCCTGTCCTGGAAAGCCGAGCCGATCGTTGGACCTGGTCCCATGACCTTCGCCATGCCGCTGCTGGCAAAGGGCGACTTTGCCAGGGCCGCCCCATACTTCGCCCAAGTGCTCGCCCGCATAGACGCCGCCGTTGAACAGCGGACAGCCGCGCTGCGGAAACATCGTTCACCCCACAGTCGCCCCGCGCGTCTAGATTCCTACGCCCTGGGTCGGTTGCACCAGTCGCAGGATGGCTTCAGAAGGATTTTCGACCTCCTGTCCGCCGGGGATGCCGCGGCAATAGCGGCGCAACTTCATGCATGGGAGGCCGCTGCCGTCCGGTTGCACAAGGTCGAGCATCTTTGGGCTCCGTCGCCATTCCCGTTCGAGATCGTATAACGCGTTGGCATCCCCGATCCTCCATGCTACCTGCGCTCTGACGCGGGCGTGGTGGAATGGTAGACACACCGGACTTAAAATCCGGAGACTGTATAGTCGTACGAGTTCGAGTCTCGTCGCCCGCACCACATTGATTTTGCATTAATTTTTGGGAGTTCTTCGGGCGGGTAACAGAAGTTGGAAAATGAGCCAGGGTAGCCACCAGGGTATCCGAAAAAGGGGCTTGTCCAATTCATAGGATGTTTTGATTTACCGCCACGATCTCAACTAGTTCGCCTATTGCTGCGAAACATATGATTGCAACGATGACCGCGGAAATCGAAATCACCGCGGAAACCGTGATGCTGGACAGGCTTTTTGTTCGTGCCTCGTACAATACGAAGGGGATGAAATGTCTTCCCAAATAAAGCACCAGCGAAACGAATAAGGCGGTTGCGATGGCGTTAAATGCGGCGTGTCCAGTTTGGCTGGCAAGAAATCGGAATAGGGCGATGACGAGCGTCCATTCAACCACCTTAAGAAGTCCGTTCGCAGCGCCTGCCAGCCAGTCGGAGAACCGTATTGAGAGCGCCAACATCCGACGGTGGCTTACCTTTCGGTGCCAGGGGTCACTATCCCTGAATCGCTCCTCCTTTACAAAGTCGCTATTAATAGCAAACCGCCATGCCTCTCGAACGGTCGCTAACCAGCTCAAGTCAGGATCGCCTCGCCTTGCCGCCTCCACCAGCCCGCAGAGCATCTAGTTCCTGCTGCAACTTCGTGAGCGCTCTCTCGGCCACATAAAGATGCCTGGTCACAAACGCTTCTGTTTCGTCGGCAAGCAGCATCTCGGACACTATCTGCTGCGCGCGTTCGACATGGGCCAGCGCATCTCGGACGGCGGTAGACAATTGAGCAGGCCGGTCAACATCGGTCATGGCGTCTCTCCTGATCGGTGCCAGAACCATGCCTGTGAATGCGTGACCTGTAAAGTGTCGTTGCCCGCTAAGTCATTGTCAATACAGCATGAATTGACAATCAATCCCATATCAATCCGGGTCGCACAGACGCGAAAAAAGCCCGCCCCCTTTTGAGGGAGCGGGCGCATTTGTCGTTGATTGCAGCAGGGGCGCTATCGTCGCTGAGTGCTCTGGACCATGGCGATCATCATCGACATAATGGCGGCAGCCTTGGGCTGTCCAATGAGCGTGTAGTTCTTTTCGTGCGTCGTCAGCCGATCGATTAGTGTCCGCTGCGGAGCTCCCGCCTCAATGGCGGAAAACATCGCCATGCCCGCTGCAATGAGCAGAGCGGATTCTCCCTCGGTCATTGACTTTTGCAATGCGTCCATTTCTGCTGGTGACATCGATTTTACCCCCTCTAGGTGAACACCTATAGTCGGGGAGCCGAAGTCTTCAATGGGGGATAGCTGAGTGCGGGTTCTACTGATTCTCGCTGCTGTTGCGGCGTTCGTGGTAGGGGCGATCGGCTTCGCGGCCTATCGGTCAGACATCCAATTGATCATTGCCTTTCTGGGTATGTTCTGCGGATTTATCCTTCTAGGCCAGGTGTCCATTTTGGGCCGGCTAAGTCGTATGCATGACTGAGACGACTGAATGGAAACGTACGCAACCATCGTCTCCACTTTTGCCGCGCTGGGGTCAGCCGGGGCGCTTTATCTACACTGGATCAGGTGGAAACATGACCAGCGATCAAAATCATTGATTGTGAGGGTGGAAGCAACGGCTGGAGGTTGGGACGCCATTAACTGGCAACATACCACCCTGAGCATGCGGAGCCGTTCGAATGCCGGGTATACGGCCAAAAAGATACGGATATGGTGGCCCCCGTCGGGTCGTATCGCTCGGCACCAAGATCTGTTCACGGTGCCCGGGGATCATGAATGGGACCAAAAGTCTTTCAAAGAGCCAGCGAATGCGGGACGTCATTTGGAGACATCGCTAACGGTCACTCACGCTGGCCAGAAAAGTGCTTTCCATCCCCAGGGTCACCTCCAGACTGCTTTCGGTGACCATGAGAAGGCTAACTTCTATGTAAAACGCCAGGGCCAAGGGCGCATGCTGCTGGCAATAGACATCGAGCCGGAAGACGATGCCGAGCGTCCGTTTACTCGGTGCCGGACCGTTCGGTTTTAGCCTTTGGTAGCTTTGCGGGCGGCGTTAAAAAATCCTACCTTGTGCTCGAGGCAGCAGAACCGGCCGCGCTTGTTGAATGGGCGAAATAGCTTGCCGCAATGGTCGCATGGCCGCTCGGGATGCAATGGCCCGCGTGCGCTAGCTTTCTTGCGCTGACTGTCCTTGGCAGCGCAGGTGTGGCAACAGAATTTGGCTTTGGGAACCTTGGGTTGGAACCAGTCCTGGCAGGTAGCCTCTGCACAGCGCCGCATAGGCAAGGTGGATGCTATGCCAGCGCGGTAGCATTCGGGCGAGCAATAGAGACTTGGCCGCGAAGTCGCGTTGCTGGGCGTGAACTCATTCGAGCACGCAGGGTTGGCGCACTGGCGGGGCTGGTGGATGCGTCGAAGCTCGCCGGTGCAACGCGGAGAGCATGTCTGCGTCTCGTCCTTGCCGGGTGAGAATGGCTCATTGCAAATCACGCAAAGGCGGGTGCCACGCTTCGCGCGAGCTACAGCATCTTGAGCGGTGGCCCGCATCAGCCTATCGGCATATGCCGCTATCTCGGCCCGGTATTCCTTATCTGCGAGCCGGCAGGGATCGCCACAGTACCGCTCGCCGCTTTGCCGCTGCTCGGCCGTAAGATCACGCCGGCACCTGATGCAATTATCGCGGCCGATAATGGCCTCATGCTGGCCCTGCCACCAGGTCGGGCGGGATTCCGGCCCGCGCCCCAGTGAGACATAAGCCTTGTGCAGCACTTTTTCGGCCTGCTGATCAGACGCCACCCATCCATGCCCACGGCGGATGAATTCGGTGCGGTAGGTGGCTCGAATAGCCCCCTCGTGTTCCCAGCGATTAAAGTGCCAGTCCCGAACGATTTCGACGGTCTTTACCACCAGTTCGCTAAACTGGTCGGCTCCTAGAATTTCGGGAACGCGCTTGGCGAGGTAAGGCAAACCCCTCTGGAACGTCTCGCCATGTCGGTGCTGGGTGTATCCCGATCGGGTGCTATTCTTGATCCTGCCGCCCATGGGTCAGGCCAGGCGATAGCGGATATCGAAGCCCAGCCGGCGGCGCCATTTGCCGCCCTGGCCGCCTCGGTCGAAAAGGTCCAGGCCATTGTGAAAAACGGACGTCACCGCGGCGCCGCCGATTGTGCCGGAATAATTGTTAAGCGCGGCCTTGATCTTGTCGGCAAGGATGCTGGCCGCGCCGAAGGATTCAGCGACGGAATCCACAATGATGCCAGCGAGCGGGTACCCGTTTGTGCCTGTCAGGTTGCGGCCATCGTCGTCATTGACCAGGTGGAGGACCACCGCCGGCAGGGTGACGTTCTGGGGAAGCTCTACCGGGTGGAAGCCACCTTGAGCGGCGGACGTGACGGTGCTGTTGGCGGCCAGGATGGCGCGCGCAATGTCTATGGCGGACATGTTTATGAAACCTACAGGTTACGCGTGACGGCCCGACACATGTCCAGAGCCACGGTCATTTCTTCGGTACGTTCACTCTCGGGGATCGAGTCCAGCACGATCTTGAGCAGCCGACACTTTTCGACAGTGGCGGGTGAAAAGTTTTTAGGATCGGCCATTACCGCAATACCTTCGAGCGCTCGGAGCGTGGAAAGGTTGAGGTCCATCACGCCATGACTCCCGCGCGGGCTGGATTGATCTTGCTGCCGATCCTATCGGGCCAGGTGTGGATGGTCTCCGTCTTCACCCGGCGGTCCGCGCCAATGGTGGTGGCGTCGAGCCAGCCGCCGATGGAATGGCCCATCACCGGCTCGCTTGCTTCACCGCAACTCAGGTCGAAAAGCTCCTTGCGGGCAGCATTGACGGCGCGGAGACCATCGCTGCGGGGGTCGAAATCGTCAACGTCGCCCATCAGGCTTTCATCAGCACCGAAAGCGAAATGGCCGGGCCCGGTGAACAGGTAGGTTGTGCCCTTCTGGCCGCCCTGCACCATGTTATTGGCATGGGTAGCACGATAGAGCACTTCGCCCCGTTGGCGAGCGCGGGACCAGCCGGCGATGATGATTTCGCAGGTAGCGCCAGCCATCAACTCGGACATGAGTTTGTCGAAGTCGGTCCAAATTTGGTCCAACCCCTCCACCAGCGCGTCGAAGTCGCGGGCGGGATGATGCGAGCACGCCGCGGCGAACATGTCGATCGCCCCGATAACGCCGCGCGACGTGAAGGCAGCGCCCTCGCATCCCGGCACAGGCCGAACCTTGCGGCGGGTATCGACCAGAACGCCATCGGAGCGGTAAACGGCGGCGTCCGTCAGCAAGACGATACGGTTGCGCCGAATTGTAGCTGTGGCAACGCTCATGGCAAAACCTCGCAATTTCCAGAGAATGTTATGCGGCCGGTGCGGCCGCCATCAGCAAATCCGGGCAGGCCGAAGGCTCCGCCGATGCCGCTGAAAGCCGCATTCAGGAAGAAGGAACCGGCCTTGCCAAGAATATCGGACAGGATCGAGCCAAATTCCTCGGCACTGACTTTTCCGTCATCCAAGGCGGAAATGATGCCGTCGATCGCGGAGCGGCCAATATCAGCCAGGGCGTCGAAGGTGGACGACAGAGCGTCAATGCTGGCCTGCTCGGCGGCCGTGGCATCAATTAGCGAAGTGATTTCGGCCTGCTGTTCTGCCGTTGCGGCGGCGCCGGCTTCGCGTAGGGCGTTGGCTTTTGCCTGTGCCGTGGCAGACATGCCGATAATCGAGTGCTCGAAGCGAAGCCGGTCGATCAGGTCGGTAACGGCCTTCTTCTGGCGATCAATCTCGCTGGTGGCGCTGCTGCGCCCGCCTGAGCCGGTGCCCGTCAGCGGATAATCGGCCAGTGTTACCGGCTTGACCGGGACGCTCGGCTTCGGTGGCGCCGCGTCCTGGCCGGCATAGCTCATCGGCAGGCCGGACACGTCCGGCTTGGTCGCGGCAATTGCCGCCCCGCGCAATGCGTAGATGCGCTGGATCACCGCGCCGATCTTGGTCAGCAGCGGCGCAAAATCGGGGTTGGCATCACCAAGTGCGGCGATGGCTTCCGCCGCTTTCTCTGCCGTGCCTTTGCCCTCTAGCACCTGCTGGAACAGGTCTTGGGCGGCGGCATCGACTTCGCCCATTTTGCCGGCGGTATGGCCCGCGAAGTTGGCCAGGGCCTGTTCGGACTCGGCAAGGGCAATCGTGCTGTCAGAGACGGCCTCTCCGTAGCGGTCGAATTTGGCGGCTAGTTCTTCAGCGAGAGCAATGACGCGTTGGATATCGCGCATGTCGCGGGCGAACGTCGCCTGCATCTCGTCGCCAAGATCGTTCAGCGCGGAATCGAAGCCGGGCGAATTCACCATGTCGGTGATCTTCGTGCCGAGCACGTCGAGGAAATTGGCGAAGCGCTGCCCCGCGCCAGATGTCGAATTGAACTTGCCGGCCGTGTCGATCAGCACATTTCCGAGCCGCACGAAGGCCGAAGAGACTGTGACCTCGGCGCCGGCCACCTTGTCTTCCAGCACCACCGAACCGGCTTGGAAGGCGTCGAAGAACGCTTTGCTGCTGACCTTTCCGTCCTTCACCAGGCGGGTCAGCGTACCGACAGAACCGCCGGCTTCGGTCAGGCCAGCGGCGACGGCCTGCAGGAGGGGATAAGCGCCGTCCAAAAGGCTGTTGTATTCTTCGGCCTGCACGCGACCATTGCCCAACGCCTGGCCCAATTGGAGAAGTGCCCCGGATGCTTCTTCCGCTGATTTGCCGGAGACGCGAAGCGAGACCGCAACGCCGTCAACGAATTTCAGAAGATCGGCCTGGCTGGCGCCCAGATCGGCGGCCGATTGCGAGGCGCGGCTATAGAGTTGCACTAGGCTTTCGATGGGCGCTGCATTGCGCTGCGCCGATGCAAAGAGGCCATCATACACGGCCTTGAGGTTTTCGCCCTCGAGCCCGGCAATTTTGAGCGCATTTGAAATGCCGATACTCGCATCGACCAGCCGGGTCGCACCGCGAAGGGCAGCACCGCCGATGAAGAAGCCGGCAACGCCCCGCCCCATATTGGCGAAGGTCGATTCAAAGCCGATGACCTGCTTTTTCATCTGCGTCATGGCGCGGGTGTTTTTGCCCTGCGCTCGGGCAAGGGCTTTCTCAAAGCGATCTACGCGCCCGTCCAACTCAATGAACAAGCGCTGCAACGTGTCAGCAGCCATTGGGAAACCTATAAGTTACGCTTCAGCCGAAGGGCGGCCGGTAAGGTCTTCAAAGTTTAGGGTTTTCTCGTTATCCACCACGGCGCATAGGGCGATGGCGATAACGGTGGCGACAGCAGGGTCAATCTTCCGGCTGCGGTCCTTTTTGGAGAGGCGAATATTGCCATCGGGCGATGGTTTCGGCAGGGGCACATTGAGGAAAGCCCAGCGCAATACCGGGTGCCCGCCGTGTCGCAATTTGCCGTCAAGGATTAGGCGCTCGGTGAACTTGGCGGCGGGGGACATCGGCCAGGCACGTTGCGGGACGTCGAGCACAGGCAAGCCGTCTTCGTGAAGCCGAGTCATCATGCGATTGACGCCATATCGATCGTAACCGATGCGCCGGATATCAAGCCGGTCATCGTCGTATAGCTCGCGGATTCGAGCCTCGATTACGGTCTCGTCAATGCTGTTGCCTTCGGTGGCGATGAGGTCACCGGACTCGGCCCATTCGGCATAGGGCTGGCCATCGTCGGTTGTGCGGCGCTGGATGCTTTCGGCGGGGCACCAGACGGTGGGGACCACGTAGAAGCAGCCGGTTTCCTCGTCGTGGAACACAGCGCTGACACAGGTTAGGTCGTCGGTTTGGGAGGCGTCCAGACCTATGTAGCAAGGCAGATGCGCAACATCGTCCAACGTAAACGGCGCGGCGGCGTCTTCGTCGTCTTCGTCGTCATAGGTAGCGGCATCGATCCATGGCTCGGTGACGCCTTCCAACCACGAATTCAGATGGTACCGCAAGAACTCGGCGCGGGCGGTGGCGCTGGTTTCCGCGATCATCGCCAGGTTGCGGAGAACGTCGAGAGACTTGTACTTGCCCAGGCCGAAGGTGACGCGCTTCCACACCTCAGGTGAGCGCCAGTCGTCGTCTGCGCTGGCCTCGTAAATGACGGGCAACCAGCTCGGGTTCACCACCTTGCCGGAAGCGATGTCCCGGCTGATCGTGTAGAGGCGGTGACCAATGCCACCGACGCCTTGGCCGGCAGTTGTCGCCACCATCGCAAGCGGGGTGGTAGCGGTGATTTTTGCCTGCGCCTTCAACAGTACATCCCAGAGCCGATCAGCCTGCCGGGTCCATGCGTGGGTTTCTTCCGCCAGGATAAAGAGCAGCGTTTGCCCCTCGTTGGCGCTAGGTGACCGGCTGGTGACCTTCAATGTCGAGCCGCTGGCCAGGTGTTCGATTTCCTGCGTCACCGCATTGGAAACAACCCGGTACTTGCCCGCCAGATCGACTTCGTCGGGATAGCGGCGGCGGATAAAGCCCTCCACGATACCGAATGCCGTGGAGCGTGCCTGTTCGCGGGTGGCGGCGGCAATGACCAGTTGCGAATTCTGGATTCGAAAGCTCGGGTGACAGAGCAGCAGCAACGCGCATGCCGCGGCGAGTGTGGACTTGGCCGAACCAGAGGGGAGGTGAAGATAGACGGTTTGAGCTTTGCGCCGGCCGGTGACCGGATCGACGTCGCCGAATACCTTCCGAACGATGCGCTCTTGCTCACGAATGAGCAGGAAGGGGTCACCTGATGGCAAGATCAACGACTCGATGAACTCGACAGCTTCCTGTCCCAAGCCCCTCGGGTCGGGCAGCGGAGAGTCGTCAATAATCCAAGCTGGCCGAAGTTCCATTTGGGACTTTCTTGTCTTTGGAAACCGCGCCGGCATAGATGCCCAGTGCTTGGGCCCAGCGGGCCGCCTGCTGCTGGTAGTGGAGATGCGAGCGCACGGTGGGATGGGCCTTGGCGGGCTTGCCGCGCTGATGGATGACGCGCCCCTCCTTTTTCAGGATCATCGCGCATTCGTGGGCGGCCTCCACGGCTTCACAGTACATCCGGGCCAGGTCTAGCCTCTCTTCGGGAATATCGTCGCCCAGCATCGCCATGACGCGGCGCCAGGTCTCTTTGCCGACCTTGCCCAACGTTGCCGGCGCACGAGGGGCATATCTCCGGGCGGGCTGCACCAGATGGACCACGTTAGTCATGACTGGGGGGCTCCCCTGCGCTTTCGGCGTTGATGTCCACACCGACCTTGAAGCCCACTGGCACAACGGCGCGGATGTTCCACCAGGTGTCACCGCTCTTGAGCATGTCTTGCTGGGCGATGTCGTCGCGCCACCGGATCGAAAAGGTGGCAAGCGTGGTGGCGCCCGCCATGCCCTTTTCGCGGAATTCACGGCCCGACTGGTATCGGATACGTCCCCAAATTGTACGGTGCAGAACGTAGTGCTCAACCTCCCAATCGTTTTCGTCGGTGATGAGAGTTTGTCGCCAGATTTCGATGCGATCGCGCATTTTGCTGGGGTCCATAGGAGTCGGCTCAGCCATTGGCCACCGCCTTTGCTGCTTTAACGATGCGGTACGCGATGCTCGACCGGATGGAGCGTTTCAGAGCCCGGAAACTCGGCATCAGAAACGGTTGGGCTTCGGTGTCGTCAGTCCCAAATTCCACGAAAACCGCGTGTTCTGCCGGGCTTCCCGGGGGGCCGCCGGCACGCACCACAACGGAAAGCTCGTGCGCTCCCGGCTCCTTGCGAATACTCGCCTTGACGTCGCCGTCAGCAACCGGAGCAAGGGCCTTTGCCATCGCAACCAGCTTATCGGCGCCGGTATCGAGACCGCGTTTTATCTCGGTCTTTGCGGCGGCTGGCATGCGCGCGACTTTGCGGTTGAGCTTATCCAGCCCTTGGACGCGCGCCATCAGGTGGCGCTTTCCTCGGCAACGGCGCCGCCGAAACCCCACTTGCGATGAGGGGCGATCATCTCAGCCCAAGCGTCGGGCAGGACCGGATTCAGGCGGGCGAAATAATGGGTGGAAACGTCAATCTGGATCGCCGCGGCCAGGTTCGGCGGCACGGCGTCCATATCGATTGGGGCAACGCCGCAGAAGCGGGAGACGCGATCTTCGGCCGCGACGATAAGCGAACGGACGAAGGCGGCATCAACGGGCGCATAGGTTTCGGGCTCAGTGCCCAACGGCTCCAAGTCGAGTTGCAGCGCGGCCCAAAGTTCTGCCTCGGAGGTAGCGATCGGCGTGTCGGGCATGGCAATGCCTCCAAATTCGGACAAATCCGGTGCGGCGCTGTGTTATTTTGGTGGAGCGGGGCGGTCTCTGAACGAGGCTCATTTGGCTTTGACTACCCCGTCAGGCCACAGCGCGGGCCGCTGGCGGGCGTTGCGCCGTCTTTGGCGGGATAGGTAGCACAAACCATGAACAGCCGGCTGACGGCGCCCCGGTGGTGGAATGGGTGTGGTTTGGGTCTGCCTACTTGCGCTTGCTGGCGAGGCTCGGCAGCGCATAGCCAAGCACGGCTTCCTTCGCATTGCAGCTATGGCAACCGGGTCGCCAGTTGCTCTTGTTCATGCGGAGGTCGGGCCGGAGGCGAATGCTATGGATGTGCATCACTACTTTGGCAGGGCGGCCACAGACGGCACAGAGGCGGTTAGCAGGATCGGAGAGGAAGGCTGCTGCCTCACGGCGCCAGGTGCTATCATAGCCGCGGCTGGTGGCGCTGCCTCGCTTGCGCATTGCCTCGGCTCGCCGTGCTGCCTGGCATGGACATTGCTGGCCCGATGCGACCACGCGGCCGCAAGAGCACAGCCGGGGTGGCTTTGAAGGCATAGCAACATCATCATGTCCGAGAAGTTGTTGCCCGCCAGTTTGAGCAGTGGAAGCCGATGCTGGCGGGCTGGGGTGCGTCTACGCACTAATTGACCGCCGTGCTCGAAGGATCGAGGGGGGGCGCGGATCAGTGCTTGCCGGTATGGGTCGAGACGCGAGCAACCTTCAGAAAGCCGCCCCCAGAGGAGGTTAGGCGACGGGTGCGGTAGCAGGATCGCCAAGCACCGCCACAGCGCTAGCGGCGATAGAAGTGCCGCCAGCCTTGGTCAGAACAGTGCGGATATAGCGCTTGTGGCCGCGATATCCGAGCCGGTACGCGCTGGTAGCCTCAAGCGTTGCCGGCGCGTCGGTATCGACATATGCGACATCAACGTCTGCAAAACCGGAACCGCTGGCATCGGACTCCTGAAGTTTCACCGAGAAGTCACCGGTTGAGACGATAGCGCCGGTTGAGACGATGATGGCGGCACGGTTGAAGCCGAGAAGGTCAATGGCGGCGCCGTCGATGCTGGCCGCCTGCACCGCGGGCGCAAGGGCCGGGACGGCAGCAATGTTGTGATAGAGGTCACGCATTGGGAAATCTCCTTACGACGTGGCGGTTTTCAGCTTGCGGAACCGGGCGGCCTGCATCACGCGGCCACCGACACGGCGGGTTGCGTGAATTCGGGTGATGCCCTTGGTCGCAAGGGTGTACGGATTGACCAGGATGGACAGGGCCAAGCGATCCACAATGCGGTAGGCCGAAAAGTCGCCGAAGATGATCGGGAAGGCCCCGTCAGCGATATCAGGCATATCGACCATTTCCACGATCGGGCGGCCAAGAAGGGTTTCCGGCTGGCCGGCTTGATAGGACGGCTGCCACAGGTAATTGCCGTTGCCATCCTTCAACTTCTTCACGGCGGCAATCGTCCCGCCGTTCATGCCCCAGGCGGCATTCGGTGCGTTCCGATAGGCGGACGGCAGCGAATACTGCAAATCGATAAGCTTGTCGGAATTCAGATTGGCAGCGTGGCCGTTGACCGTGTGCAGAATGTCACCATTGGTCAGCAGACCTTCAGGCGCCTTGACGCCATCGCCGGAAACGAAGGCCAACCCTTCCTTTTTGCCGAAGTCCTCAGCCAAGGCCAGGCGAACTTCCGCTTCAGCCTGGCCCGCGCTGTCGGCAAGAAGTTCATTGCTCAGGTCCACATATGTCATGAGCTTGCGAACCGGCACCTCAAGCTGGCCGAAGGTGACGGTAGATTCCGTGCTTTCTTCGGTCTCGCCTTCCCATGCGGCGTTGGTAACGCCGGTGCGCTTGGGGTACTTCACCGACGATGCGCCGGTCGTTCGCACCGACGCATATCGACGGACGGGCGAAAACTCGACCAGGTCGCGGACAAACTCGGACGACATTTCTGCGGGAGCCAAATAGCCCCCTTGTTCGTCGTTGCTCACCGTCAGCGCACGAACTTCGTCGGCCGGGGTACGGTCACCCATGCGAAGGTAGGTGCCGAACGCGCGGGCCTCGTCGCTGGGCTCGGTGCTGGTCTCGGAGCCGGGGCGCTGGTCGCGCACCTCGAGCTGGTCGAGGCGGGACGTGATGTCCTCCAGGCCGGCCATGCGCTCTTCGGTGGCGGTGCGGAATTCGGTGACCGAATTGCGCAGATCGGTAACGGCGGCAATGGCGGACGTGATGTCATCGTCATTGCGGGTCTCAATCGGCAGAGCCGACTTAGGGTCAAAGTGCTTCAAAGGGTAGTTCCTCCTTATCGAAGCGATGCGGAGGCGCGGCGAACCTCCTTGATGAAAGCCGCCAGGTCAGCCGGCTCGGCTGAATTCCTGAATTTCGTGACACGGGCGTTGTCGCTGGCCGGATTGGCCGTAAGCGAAACCTCGATAAGGTCGATTTCCGAAAGCTCGCGGATGCCCTTGACCTGGCGGTCAGCGACGGCGCGGAAGCCGATCGACATGCCAAGCGGCATATCGGCCTTGAGCCATTCGAGAACTTCGGCGCCGCGTGTCGTGGTCGTGACCAGTTTGCCGGTGACCTTCAGGCCCCGGCGATCCTCGGTCATTGATGTCCAGACGCCGATTGGTTCGTCGGATTTATGATTCCAAAACATGGGTGGCAGGCGCTTCTTGCCGGCAAACGCGGCAAGTGTTCGGGTGAAGGCGCCTGGCATGACGCGTTCCCCGTAGCGGGGCAGAACCTCGGAGAAGATCGCGGCATAGCCCTCGAATTCGCCGGTGGCGGCATCGACAGCAAAGCGCAGTTCAGCACTCTCAATGGTCAGGTATTCGTTCACTCTTTGTTCTCCTGACGAACGGCCGCGCCCTGCGGCAGATTGAGCTTGTCGCCCTCATCAATGCGGGGCATGTCGTCGGCGGCGCGGGCATCGTTCGGCGTAATCCACGGGCCACCAACCGCCTGCGCGTAAGCTTCGAACCGCGCCTTGATGTCGGCGGTCACCAGCGCCTTCGTCTCGAACGAAATCGAGTGGTCCAGGCGTTCGCGCGAGGTAAGAAAGCAGCGGCTCAGCGCGTCCGACCAGCGGGTTAGGATGGGCTGCAGCGTGTCGGCAAGGAAGGCGCGGGCCTGGCTTTCGCTGTTGTTCAAACTGGCGTCCTGAAGCTCGCCGGCCTTTGTCGGGGTGACGCCATAGAAGCGCAGGACTTCGGCCGTCTGAAACTGCCGGTTTTCGATGTGCTGGCCATCGTTGGAGGAAATCGCCAGCGGAATGTAGTTGGCGTCGGAGCCCAACACGGCAACGCCGGAATCCTTGACGTCAGCCATCCAGCTTTCGCGGGCTGCATTGGCGGCGGTGGCGTCTACCTTGGACTTGAACACCAGCAGGCCGGATGGCCGGCCGTTAGCGCCAAAAAGGTTGATACCGAACCGCTCAAGCAGCAGCGCCAGCGTAGTCGCATTGGCCGCGGCCGTGCTCGGTGCGATGCCAAGCAGCGCCCGAATTTCGATCATATCTGCATAGGCCACGACACGTTCGCCGCCACCATGAACCGGAACGGCGTAGACAGGCGCGCCGGTCGCGGGGTCGGTGGAGCGCTTGGCCTTGGCCTGCTGCACCTCGACAGGCTTGCCGCCCCGGTTGCGCAGGACTACGCCATAGCCGCTGCCCTCAAGCAGCATTTCGGCGGTCAGCTCGCGGCGTAGCTCAGCGCCAGAAGTCCAGCCATTGGCCTGCCCGTTCATCAGGATTTCAGCCGGATGGGTGCGGACGCGCTGCTTATCGCCGTTCGCCAGGCGACGGGTCACATGCACCGGCAAATCCCCGACGATATCTGAAATCAGGCGGATCGCGGCGTAGCTGGCAGAGCACTTCAGCGCGCGTTCTCGAACACCGCTCGGTAGCCCATCGGGGCCAGTCAGGGCGAGCCCGAAGATTTCTCGGATCATGTCATCCGGGGCAGAAAGTGAACGGACTTCGGCGCCATGCACAAGCCAGACTTGCGCGCGCTCTTCGGCCCGCGTTTCCACGGTACGTTGCCAAGGCCATGCCATGGGCACCTCGAATTTTGGATATGAAAAAGCCCGCCGCCGGATTGGGGACCGGGACGGGCCGAACTGTTTAAGGCCGGGCGATTCCGCTCCGGGCACATCTGTAGCGTTGGGGACTTATCCGGCGCTCATGTGAGCAAGTCAAGAGTCATATAAGTAACAACTTATGCGTCGTGATCGGCTATTGGGGACTCGATTCCTCGTCAATCTCCCTGACCAATTCGGCCGCTACGGACAAAAGGCGCGAAATATTGGGTTTTCGGCGCGTCGGAGAAAATTCAGCCTTTGTAACGAACCTGACGCGGTCGCCGTCCACCACAATACCCCGTTTCGCTTGTGCTTTAGTGAGCAATCTTGCCAATTCAAGCCTTCTAACTCCGAGATGCGCGGCGAGTGCATCACGATCGATCGTCGCCCACACCCCGCGGGGGGTGAGCTTGGCCAAGTAGGCTTCGAGGTCGGCAAGGTGGTCGGCGGTGAGTTTCATGACTGCCCCCTGTACAATGCCGGCGGCGGGCGCCCGTTGGCAACTTCGCGCCGAACGAATGACCGGCCCGCCAGCGTGATATCGAGCTTCCTATCGTCCACCCGAATGACCCAACCCCGAGCTACGGCGTCGTCAACGAAGACCTTGCCGATGCCGGGGCGCGCGCCCTTCACCGCGTCATCCTGGCTATCAGTCTCAAGCCAATACATGAACCGCCAGAGGCGGGCGTCGATCTTCTCCATGCTTTCCTCCCTATGCCGCCTTCCGGAGCATCCGCTCGCCTCGAGACATAAACCAATCTCTCGCCTTACCGCCGTCATGCAGGCGGCAGACTGAGTCCCACATGAAGGGCATGAAGCCGGGCTCACTTCGCGTCGTCGTGTCGAAGGCATCCGCCACTATCCCCGCCACATCGCCAGCGGCGCCCCTCGGGACAAGGCCCGCAAGGGTACGGTCAAAAGCATCGATGAACGCATAGTCGTCGCTGAACGGCTGGGGCACTGCCTCGCGCGTGTTGCCCCTCGCTACTATCTTTCTTTCATCTGAGGGAACTGAGTCTAGGATATTGGGACATACGTCTGTCCCTTCATTCGCCCCCTTTGTCCCTTCATTTCGCGCTGTCCCGTCATTCTGTCCCTTCATTTCTGGCAGGGCGAGAAAGATGCGCCGATTCTTGCCGCCAACGCCCCGGCTGGCGCCCTTTTTGAAAACGGTGTCCAGGTTGAGAAGACCTGCCAATACCAAGGCCTTTACCCCGCGAGCCGCTTCCTTCCTCAGTGACTCCTGTTTCACAGCCGGCTTCTGCTTACCAAGGGTCTCCCCGATCTCTGCGTCAGTTACCCAAGCGTATCCGGTCTCTACATTGACGTACGTCGCCACGATCGCGGCCACCTTATAAGCGTAAACGGGGAGGCCCGGCGTGCTTTGCACCTGCTTCACCCAAGCCTCCCGCATGGCCCGTACTTGGCCGGCAGGAAGCCCGGTTATAGCCAGCCGAACGGCCGGGCGCGGGGCCCGGCTCTCGGCATTCGGATCGTGCGCCATCAAGCGGCGCTCCTGTCCACGAAGATGGACGCCAACCACTCGCAGAACAGTGCCCGGGGATAATGAACGGACTTGCTCGAAACAGCGATGTACGAAGGTGCCTGACCACGGGCCCGGCGCTTAGCCATAGCAAAGCCGGTCACACCGACAATGGCGGCCGCTTCTTCGGTGGAGAAATTGATCGGGAGGGTGGGGTCGGCTGCAAGGGCCAGATACGCCGCGCGGCCGGTCTGGCCATTGGCAACGTGATGCGCGAGGCGCTCGCCGAACAGGCGAACGCTTTCAATGCGGTTCTGCAAAGGAGGAAATCTCCGACAGTCGAATGCCTCCATAGGGAGGCCGATTTGGTGTTTCATCAACACCGGCTGGGGCAGGAATTACACCCTGCGAGTAGAGACTTGGTAGACGATCTATAGATTTGCAATTTCGTTTAGACCGCTGGAGACATAGAGCGATCCATTACGCATTACCCAATGCTGTATTCATTGTGTTTTCTGGCGTTACTGGCTCTCAAGATTTTTTTCGTTCTGCCCATTGAAAGTGTTTTCGGGACGGCGAAGCACATTGATCGCCGACGCCGTGCGCTCGACGCCACGACGGGCCAGACGCTCAGCTTTCGAGACGTACCTGTTGGCCATTGCCAAGGTACTCCACCCGAATGTGTCACGCAGTTCGAAAGCCGGCGCCCCTGCCAGCGCCGACCACGTTGCAGCAGTGTGACGGAGTGCGTGGGCGGTGATGACTTCAATGCCGGCAGACAGGCAGACCTGTTTCAGCACCGCGTTGATATGCTTGGCATCCAGCATGGTGCGCCCGGTCTTGCTGAACACGAAACCGGCGACATGCGACCGTCGCTTGATGATCGTGGCGGCATCTTCGGAAAGCTGCCGATCCTGTGCGCCAGTTTTGGTGTCGCTGAGACGGATCACGCCGCGCCGGAGGTCCACAACATCCCATCGGAGTTCACGGGCCTCGCTGATGCGCCAGCCTGTGATGACGAGGAACCGCAGCAGGTCGGCATAGGGCAGGGGCGCATTCTCCAGGGCCTCGAGGAACGCGGGCATGTCGAGGTCGTCAATCCACGCATCACGGGCGGTTTCCTTATAGCGCCGAACGCCAAGGCAGGGGTTATCGCGGCGCATCTCTTCTTCCATGGCATAAGACATCATGGACGAGAGGACAGCGAGGGCGCGGTTAGTATCGGTCGGACGGCCTTTGCCTGCCTTCACGAAGTCCCGTACGGCCTTGGCGTCGATCGCCGCAACCTTGTCCTTGCCGAATTCAGGGCGGAGACGGCGCTCAATTCGTTCCGCGTAGTCCGCGGCGGTGCGGGCCTTCTTCGTCGGGAGGTAGTGCTTGACGAAGCTATCGGCTAAATCGTTGAAGGTGGGAGCCTCCTTCTTCTCCTTCCGCTCTCGAGCAGGATCGTCCCCCATGGCATGGGCCTGCAACATCTGCGCGGCAACCTCGCGGGCCTCATCGGCGGTGAACCTGTTGCTATCGCCGATGGTGATTTTGCGGCGCTTGCGGGTGGTGCCCGTCGCGCGATCTTCCACAATCACGAAGTAAACCTTTGAGATTGAGCTATCGGCCAGGCGACGGGCACGGATGGCGAAGCCGGTGAGACGACTGTCACGAACGATCGTCTCCATCTTGGTGCCCAGGGAAATGCGAGAGACGAAATGGTCAGAAATGACAGCCACGAAAAAACCCCACGGATTGACGGGTAGCCCTCAGGGTATCCCTAGCGCGTACCCATGCAGTTTCTTGTGTGCCATTATGTCTCCGTCCGAATCAGCCTACAATATTGAAAATGCTAGGATATTTTGGACACATAGAGACGTTGAAGCACGCGCTGAGGCTAACTTAAAATCCGGAGGGGGTAGCCCCGTGCGGGTTCAAGTCCCGCCGCCCGCACCAGGAGGCCAGATGATCGAGAAGATCGAGACCGGGATTGCGCCGTCGTCGGCGCCTATCAGCGATGCGGTGCGGGCGGGCAAGCATGTCTGGCTGGTGGCGATTGCCGAGGATCCGGCGACGGGCGAAATCGTCGAGGGTGGTATCGAGGCGCAGGCGCGGCGGTGCATCCAGAATCTGGAGATCGCCGTGAAGGCGGCCGGCGGGACGCTGGGTAATCTGGTGATGGTGCAGATATTTCTCATCGACAGCGCCGATGCGGCGGGGATGAATGCGGTCTATCGCGAATTCTTCACGCAGCAGCCGTTTCCAGTGCGGGCAACGGTGGTGGTCAAGGAGTTGCTGGCCAAGGGCTTGCGGATCGAAATCACGGCACAGGCGGTACTGGACTGATGCTGCTCAAGATGGAACTGCTCGAACAGATCAAGGCGGGCCAGGTGGACCTGGTGTTCCGGCGCTGGAGCCGGCCGTCGGTCAAGGCCGGCGGGACGCTCAAGACCAAGGTGGGGCTGCTCAGGATCGACGCCATCGACGATATCAGCCCTGACGACGTAACCGAGGCCGAGGCGCGGCGGGCCGGGTTCAGGGACGTGGCCGATTTTCGCAAATGGCTCGATACGATGAAGCCGGGGCACCTGTTCCAGCGGATCGAGGTAAGCTACCTCGGCGATGCTTAGAACGGTGTCGGCGCAACGAAGGTCATGAATTCGCCTGTTGTGGGGTGGGTGAAGCCCAGTTCGGCGGCGTGCAGCTGCAGGCGGTCGGCGGCGGCGAAGGCTTCAGGATCGGCATAAAAGGCATCGCCCAGAATCACATGGCCGATGGCCTTCATGTGAACCCTGAGCTGATGGGTGCGGCCGGTGAGGGGATGCAGGCGAAGGCGGGTGGCGCTGGCCTCGCGCTCCAGCACCGTCCATTCGGTCTGGGCGGGGCGGCCGTTTTCGTAATCGACGCGCTGGCGTGGCTTGTTTTCCCAATCGGTGGCCAGCGGCAGGTCGACGAGGCCGCTATCTTGCTCGACCGTACCGGCGACACGGGCGATATAGGCCTTGGTGGTCTTGCGGTGTTCGAACTGGCTGCCGATGCGGCCATGGGCGCGCTTGTTGAGGGCCAGGACCAGAACGCCGGACGTGTCCTTGTCGAGCCGGTGGCACATGCCGGCGGTGGGCCAGGTCTGGCGGGCGCGATATTCGATGCAATCCCAGAGCGAGGGGTCCTTGCCCGGCACGCTCAGCAGGCCACTCTGCTTGTCGACGACCAGAATGTCGTCATCGACATGGAGGACATTGAGATAGGGCTCGAGCGGCGGGAAATAATCGAGCAGGGTGGGCATGGGTCCGGGCATGGGCGCCGTTTAGCAGATGGCGGGCGGTTTGACCAACGCTCGCCGGGACGCGGTTCTGACATGACAGCAATTTAACGGAACGCGCGCCGGGGCTGTTTCGTTGTGCCCGCAACACCAACATGACAGGAGGTTTTCATGCACAAGGATGAAGTCAAAGGCGTCGGCAAGCAGGTCAAGGGCGCTGTGAAGGATGCCGCAGGCGGTCTCACCGGCAATGAGCGCCTGCAGGCCGAAGGCAAGCTGGACAAGGCCGTCGGCAAGGTGCAGCAGAAAGTCGGCGAAGCCAAGGATGGGGCGCGCGACGCGCTCAAGCGTTGAGCCATACGCCTGAATTGCATGAAGGGCCGTCCCGGTGGGGCGGCCCTTTGGCTTGTCAGTCGAAGCGGTAATGCAGGCGCGCGCAGGCTGCGCCGAAGCCCTGTGCGGAGATCAGCCTGGGCGAGGCGCGGAGGCCCGTTGACGGGAAGAGCGGAATGCCGCTGCCGATGATTTCGGAGATGACGTAAATCTCGATCTCGTCGAGGGCGCCGCGCTCCATGAAGGCCATCTGCAGCTTGCCGCCGCCGAGCATCCAGACATTGCCGTCGTCGAGGGCGCGAAGCTCGGCGACGAGGCCGTCGATATCGCTGCGGGTTTCGAGCGGACCCTTGGGATTGTCGATGGGGCGCGAGGTGACGACGATGACGCGCTTGCCCGCATATTCCCATTCGCCCGGATATTTTGCGACCCAGTCATAGGTGGCGCGGCCCATGACCACCGTGCTTATTGTGGTGATGAAGGTGCGGTAGTCGTGCTCGCCGAGATTGAGGTCCGGCTGCTGGGTGAGCCAGTCGAGATTTTCGTCCGGCGTGGCGATGAAGCCGTCGAGGCTGGTGGCGATATAGCCGACGATTCTGGCCATGGCTGGCTCCTTGCGGGTGTATTGACGGCGGTGTGGCGGCCGGCTGCGACAGGATCTGTCAGCAGTGTTTCCGTTCAACGGTTCTGCCTCTGGCACAGCAGGCCTGGGGATCATAAGGTCGCGGCATGGAAACCATGGTGTTCGATACGGCGCTGGGAGAATTCGGTATTGGCTGGACCGATGCCGGGCTGGCGCGCGTGCAGCTGCCGGGGCTGGACCGGACGGCGTTGCTGCAGCGGATCAACCGGGGTGGCGCCGAGGCGGGCGAACCGACACGGGCGATCGAGGGGCTGGTCAACCGGATCGAGGATTATGCCGAGGGCGAGGCGGTGGATTTTTCCGCAGTGCCGCTGGATTTGAGCGGCGTGCCGGATTTCAACCGACGGGCCTACGAGCTGCTGGTCAAAATCGGCTGGGGCGAAACGACGACCTATGGGGCGCTGGCGCGCGAACTGGGCGATGTGACGCTGTCGCGGGCGGTGGGGGCGGCCATGGGGGCCAATCCCATCCCGCTTGTCATCCCCTGCCATCGCGTCCTGGCCAGCGACGGCAGACCGGGCGGCTTTTCGGCGCCCGGCGGCGCTGAGTCCAAGCTCAGGATGCTCGAGCTGGAAGGCGTATCGATCGGGACGCCCGCCGGGCAGATGACATTCGGGTTTTAACCAGGTGTTGACCCCGACTACGAGGCCATCGAACCGAGCTTTGCCGCTACTGCCAGCGTTTGAAGGTCTTGAGGTGGGTGAGCGACTTGGTCACCGCCTGGACGATCTTGTCGATGCTGTCGGTGACCGGAACGACAATGACATTCTCGGTCGCCGGGTCGGGGATTTCGAGCGTGGCGAACTGGCTGTCGAGCAGGCTGGTGGGCATATATTCGTGGCTCCGCCGCGCCATGCGCTCGCCGATGACCTCGCGGGAGCCGTCGAGATAGACGAAGGTGATGGGTTCGCCCGCCTTTTCGGTCAGGAAGGTGCGATAGGCGCGCTTGAGCGACGAACAGGCGCCGACCGACGCGCCCTTCCTGTCCGCGGCCTCATGCAAGGCCGTGGCCAGGCGTTCAAGCCACGGCCAGCGGTCGGCGTCATCAAGGGCGATGCCGGCGCGCATTTTCTCGACATTGGCTTCGGGGTGGTAGCCGTCGCCATCGAGGAAAGGCACATGCAGGCGGCGCGCGATGGCCTGGCCGACCGTGGATTTTCCGGCTGAACTGACACCCATGGCGATGATGATGCGGGACGGCGTAAGCGGCATGAACTGCAATCCTAGACGGTCGCGGTGAAGGCGCCATCGACATAGAGAATGTGGCCATTGACGAAGCGTGCAGCTTCGGATGCGAGGAAGACGACGGCCCCGCCCAGCTCTTCGGGCTGGCCCCAGCGGCCCATGGGCGTGCGAGTTTCGACCCAGGCGTTGAACTTATCGTCCTTGAGCAGGGCTTCGTTGAGCTCGGTGGCGAAATAGCCCGGCGCGATGCCGTTGACGTTGAGGCCGTGACGGGCCCAGTCGACGGCCATGCCGCGGGTGATGTTGGCGACGGCGGCCTTGGTGGCGGCATAGGGCGCGACCGAGGGGCGGGACATGCCCGACAGCAGCGAGCAGATATTGATGATCTTGCCACTGCCGCGGGCGATCATGTGGCGCGAGACGGGCTGGCTGACATTGAAGACCGAGGTCAGGTTGGTCGCCAGGATCTGGTCGAATTTTTCGGGCGGAAAGGCTTCGAGGCTGGAGCGGAACTGCATGCCGGCATTGTTGACCAGGATATCAATCGGCCCGATCTCGTCCTCGATATAGGTCACCGCCTCGCCGATGCTGTCGCGGCTGGTGACGTCGAAGGCCACGGCGTTGACCGTGGCGCCGGTGGCGGCCAAATCCTGGGCAGCGGCGCCCAGCGCCACATTGTCCCGCGCATTGAGCACGATGGCGGCGCCGGCATCGGCCAGCGCGGCGGCCATGGCATAGCCCAGGCCGCGACTGGAGCCGGTGACCAGCGCACGCTTGCCGGCAAGGCTGAACTGGTCGGCAATGCTGGTCATGGGGCTGGCGATCCACAGGTGAATATCGCCGTTGTTAGAGGACAGGCGGGGCCGGTGCAAGGGCGGAGGACTTGCAACGGAAATCTTCCATACATGACGCCGGATTCGGCCAAAAAATCCGTAAATACGACTTCCGTCGGAGGCTGGTTTGTGGTCAGGTCCGCCGCATGCCATGCGCTGCGCGCATAAGTTGATGAAGACCTCGGAAGGACTGCTTGTAATGTCGACTGCGGATATCGGCCTGATCGGCCTGGCGGTGATGGGTTCCAACCTCGCCCTCAATATTGCTGAAAAAGGCTATACTATCGCGGTCCATAACCGGTCGGCCGGGCGCATCGACGAATTCGTGGCCGAGGCGAAGAAGGAAGGCCTCGATGGCAAGACCATCGCCAAATATGAGCTGGCCGACTTCGTTGCGGCGGTGAAGCGCCCGCGTTCCATCATCATAATGGTCAAGGCCGGCAAGCCGGTGGACGAGATGATCGAGCAGTTGCTGCCGCATCTGGAACAGGGTGACGCCATCATCGAATGCGGCAACTCGCTGTTCACCGATACGCAGCGGCGCTTCGACTATCTCAAGCCCAAGGGCATCGGCTATCTCGGCGTCGGCGTCTCGGGTGGTGAAGAAGGCGCCCGTCATGGCCCCTCGATCATGGTCGGCGGTTCCAAGGCGCAGTGGCACAATGCCGAGCCGGTGCTGACGGCCATTGCCGCCAAATTCAACGGCGAACCCTGCGTGGCCTATCTGGGCGAGGGCGGGGCCGGCCATTTCGTCAAGACCATCCATAACGGCATCGAATATGGCGACATGCAGATGATTGCCGAGGTCTATGGCGTGATGCGCGACGGTCTGGGCATGAATCCAACCGCTTGCGCGGAAGTCTTCAAGGAGTGGAACAAGGGACCTCTCAATTCCTACCTGATCGAAATCACCGGCCATGTGCTGGCCGCCGTGGACGAGCCGACCGGCAAGCCGCTGGTGGAGCTGATCCTCGACAAGGCCGGCCAGAAGGGCACCGGCGTCTGGTCGGCCATTGCGGCCCAGCAGATGGGCGTGCCGGCGACGGCCATCGAGGGCGCCGTGGCGGCGCGCTCGATCTCGGCGCGCAAGGATGAGCGCGTGGCGGCCGAGGCTATCTATGGCAAGCCGGTCCGTGCCAAGACCGATGTGACGCTGGCCGATCTCGAAAAGGCGCTGCTGGCGGGCAAGATCGTTTCCTATGCGCAGGGCTTCGCTGTCATCGCCAAGGCCTCGGAGGAAAACGGCTGGAACCTGCCGCTGGCGACCATCGCCAAGATCTGGCGGGCCGGCTGCATCATTCGCTCGCGCTTCCTCGACCAGATGTCGGCGGCCTACGAAAAGGGCGGCAATGCCAACCTGCTGGTCGTGCCCGATTTCGTAGCCATCATGAAGGACGCCCATCCGAGCCTGCGCAAGGTGGTGGCTGCCGCCGCCGTCGGCGAATTCCCGATGATCTGCCTTTCGGCGGCGTTGAGCTATTTCGACAGCTACCGCCAGGCGCAGGGCACGGCCAACCTGATCCAGGGTCAGCGCGACTTCTTCGGCGCGCATGGATTCGAGATTGTCGGCCGCGGGAGCGACCTGCATGGGACGTGGCCGTCGACGCTGGGGAAGTAAAGGCTGGTGTGAAGCTGAGATCGGGGCTCCGCGCAAGCGGGGCCTTTTTTGTTTGGGCGTGGTG
>NZ_LMEM01000001.1:35699-809830 GCF_001426345.1 Devosia sp. Root436
GTGGGCGTGGCTCAGAGCGCCCGGAACATCACATAGCTGTCCACATAGCCATGCACCGGGTGGTTGAACGCCTTGGGCAGGGTGCCGACGATGGCGAAGCCCAGTTGCTGCCAGAGGGCCACGGCGCGGGTATTAGTCGAGACGACGTGGTTGAACTGCATGGCGCGGAAGCCGCGCTCTTTGGCGCGGACCAATGAATGTTCGCACATGGCGCGGGCTACGCCTTTGCCCTGGGCGGCCGGGGCGGTCATGTAACCGCAATTGGCGACATGGGCGCCGCCGCCGGCCTGGTTGGCCATGAGGTAATAAGTGCCGAGGGTGGCGCCGTTTTCCTCGGCGGCGAAGACTTCGTGTGTCGGGCCGAACCAGTATGCCTTGACCCCGGCCGCGTCGAGCTCGCGAGAAATGGCGTAGGTTTCGCCGGCCGCCAGCGTGGGCGCGACGATGTCCAGGATGGCGGGCTGGTCGGCCTCAGTGGCGGGGCGGATTTGCATCGGGATTGTCTGCGTCGTCGTCGATTGGCGGAACCCTGATCTGGCCCGGCGGCGCCATGTCGGGAACGACAGGCTTGTTGGCGATGGAGGGGCGATGGCCCAGCTCGAACCGCCATGCCGCCACAGCGAAGATGACCAGGGCCGCCGTCACGCAGATTGCCGCCGCCAGGAAAGGCGCGCCGGGGAAATAGCCGGGCGAATCCGCAGCCGTGGTGAAATAGGAAAAGATCTGTGTCGCCGCGAGCGGGCCGATGATGGTGGCCAGCGAATTGGCGGCGTTGACGGCGCCCTGCAGCTCGCCCTGCGCATTGTCGGGCACCTGGCGCGACAGCACGCCGTTGATGGCGGGGGCGGCCAGGCCGCTGATGGCGCCCACCATGATGAAGACGTAGAGGTAGAACACCTGGTCGGTGAAGGCGACGCCGGCAAAGGCGACGATGGCGGCGAGCAGGCCCAGCAGGGCGACGGGCGGCTCGCCGACGCGCTTGACCATGGGGCCGACGACGAAGGCCTGGCAGATGGCAAAGCCGATGCCGAAGGCGCCGAGGGCGCGGCCGATATTGGAGGAGGTGAATTCGAAGACTTCCACGGTGAAATAGCTGAACACCGTCGGCAGGGCCTGCGCCGCCAGCGAGAAGGAGAACAGCACGGCCAGCAGCCACAGCACGACCGGATATTGCCGGAGCGCAAGGAGGGCGCCGAACGGGTTGGCGCGGCGGATATCGAATTTGCGGCGGGAATGCCTGGGCAGGCTTTCGGGCAGTACCAGCAGGCCAAAGAGGAAATTGGCGAAGGCCAGCCCGGCGGCGGCGAAGAAGGGGACGCGGGGCCCGAATTCGCCGAGTTCGCCGCCGATCACCGGGCCGATGATGAAGCCGAGGCCGAAGGCGGCGCCAATGAGGCCGAAGCGCTGGGTCCGCTTATGGGGCGGGGTGATATCGGCCATGTAGGCCGTGGCCGTCGCCACCGCGGCGCCGGCGCAGCCGGCAATGACGCGGCCGATGAAAAGGTACCAGACGACAGGGGCGATCGACATCATCAGGTAGTCGAAGGTCAGCCCGAGCAGGGAGCCCAGCAGGATCGGCCGGCGGCCGAAGCGATCCGACAGATTGCCCAGAACCGGGGAGAAAACGAACTGCATGAAGGCATAGGTGAATACCAGATAGCCGCCGATGACAGCGGCATTGGCGACACTGCCGCCGGTCAAATCCTCGAGCAATTCGGGCAGCACCGGCACGATGATGCCGACGCCGATCATATCCAGCAGGATGGTCACCAGAATGCAGGCCAGGGTCAGGCGTGAACGGGTCGCTGCTTGCATACTTGGGCGCTAACCTTGTGAATCCTGACCGGCCTCGTCGTGTCGCGCAGTTGACACAGGCGGACCATTCAACGCAAGGCCGAACGGCTGCAAAGGGTTCCATCGAGCAGGGAATCAGGCGGTGGGGCGCTGGGTGGCAATGTAGCTTTCCAGCGCGTCCGGGTCGAAGATGGCACCATCGAAGAACAGGTCGGGGCCCATGGTCAGGGAGCCGGTGGTGGCGGCGATGATCGAGGGCGTTGCATGCGCTCCGTCGGTCTTGAAGTCGGCTGACGGCACGGGCATGCCCAGGGGCGCCAGCGCGGTGCGGTAGAGGTCGGGGCGGAAGGTGGCGGCAGCCGTCGTGGCGTTGGCGCTGCCTTGGGTGACTTCGCCCCAGCGGACCATTTGCGAATAGTACCAGAGCGCGTGGCTCTTCCAGGGGAAGTTGGCGGCGCCGGCATGGGGGATGAAGTAGTCCCGCACCTGGCTGGTAACGCCGCCGCCGATGTCTAGCCGGCCGGTCAGGGCGCGGGCGACGATGGCGCTGGCGGTGTCGAGATAGGCCGGGGCAGACATGATGCGGGCCGCCTCCGGGTGGTTGGCGGGGTCGGCGCACCATATTCCGGCGCGGTAGATGGCGCGGATGAGGGCGGCGACCAGGTCGGGATGCCGGTCGGCCCAACTGGCGCGCATGCCGATCACCTTGTCGGGGCTCGATTGCCAGATCGAGGCCTTGACCGTGGCGATATGGGCGCCCCTGGTGGCGACGCCGATGCTGTTCCACGGTTCGCCGACGCAATAGCCGTCAATGCCGCCCGTGCCCAGGGCATCGGGCAGGAGGGGCGGGGGCAGGACGACGATCTCGATATCGCGATCCGGCACGATGCCGCTGGCGGCGAGCCAGTAGCGCAGCTCGTAATTGTGTGACGATGTCTGATGCACCACGCAGAAGCGCAGCTTGCGCGGTGATGCCGCGACCACCCTGGCGAGCGCGGCGCCGGCCGGACCGGCGGCGAGGTCTCCGGGTGCGCCCTGGTCGGCCATGGCATGCCAGAGTTCGGCGCTGACGGTGATGGCGTTGTTGCCAAGCCCCAGCACGATCGGCGCGATCATCGGCGTGGCGATCGGGGTGAGGCCCAGGCTGGCGGCAAGCGGCATCGGCGCCAGCATCTGGGCAATGTCGAAATGGCCGATGGCGGCGCGGTCGCGGATATTGGCCCAACTGGTCTCCCGCACCAGATGCAGCTCCAGCCCTTCGGTGGCGGCAAAGCCCTTTTCATGCGCGAGAACCAGCAGCGCGCTATCGAGCAGGGGCAGGAATCCGGCGGTGAGGTGGGTGAGGGGCATGGCGGCGTTCCTATGGGCCCAGGAGTGCGGCTGCGGTCACCAGGCTCTGGGCGATGTCGACCATCCGCCGGTTCTGGTTCATGGCGGTGGAGCGGAGCAGGGCATAGGCGTCGGCCTCGCTGAGAGCGCGCGTTCGCATCAGGATACCCTTGGCCTGCTCGATGAGCTTGCGGTCCTCGAGCTCGCTGCGCGCCTGTTCAAGCTCCCGCGTCAGGCGGGAAAAGGCATTGAAGCGGGAGATGGCCATGTCGAGGATCGGCTTGACGCGCTCCTTCTTGAGCCCGTCGACCACATAGGCCGAAACACCGGCCTCGACCGCCTTTTCGATCATCGCGCCGTCCGAACGGTCGACGAACATGGCGATGGGGCGCTGGATGGCGCGGGACAGCGAGAAGAAATGTTCGAGCGTGTCGCGCTTGGGGTTTTCGAGATCGATGACAATGACGTCGGGCATGGTGGCCTGGATGGTGAGGGCGACCTCGTTGACGTCATGGATGACGGCGACACGCATATGTCCGGCCTCGCGCAGCCCGTCCTCGATGATGGACGCGCGGATGCGATTCTCGTCGATGATCAGAACGGACAGGTCGGGGCTGGGCATTGCCAGCAGTTTGCCGGTGCCCAGAAAAAGCACAAGTGCAGATTGTGCACATTTCATATGCAATTCGACGGGTGCTAGCCCTTGGCAGAGATCTCGTTGCGCCAGGTATATTGCGGGGAGTAGCCCAGCATGCGCTTGGCCTTCTCGATGGAGAGCAGCGTGCCATTGGCGGTGAGATTTCCCCTGGCTTGTACGTCGGGGAAAACCTCGGCCAGCAGCGACATGTTGGACCGGCTCATGACGGTATCGGCATTGGCGATGATGAAGGCCTCAAAACCCCGGAAATCGGCCTGGATCGAGCGGCGCACGGCCTGGGCGCCATCGCGGGCGTCGATGTAACCCCAGAGGTTCCATTTGCGGCTGCGCGGGTCGGCGTCGAATTTGGGGAAGGCGGCGTAGTCTTCCGGATTCATGACGTTTGAGAAGCGCAGGCCGACAATGCGCAGTTCCGGGTCCCAGCGGCAGAACTGGGCGGCCATGGTCTCATCCAGGAGCTTGCCGAGCGAATAGGCCGATTCGGGACGCGGATAGTATTCCTCGTCGACCGGGGCATAGGGCGGAGGCGTGTCGAAGGGCAGGCCGAGCACCGTTTCGCTGGAGGCAAAGACCACGTTCTTGATGCCGGCGAGGCGGCTGGCCTCGAACACATTGTAGGTCGTGGGCACATTGTTGGCGAAGGTGCGGGCATTGGCGGCGAGGCCGGGCGCGGGAATTGCGGCCAGATGCACCACGGCATCGAACGGCCCCTTGCGTTCGTCCACACCGCCGAGAATGGCGGCGGCGACTTCGCCGAAATTGGTCAGGTCGATCCGCACGCTGGGGCAGATGGGATCGGGCAAGGCGTGCTGGTCGAGGTTGAGAACCTCGTAGCCATGGGCCACCAGATCGCGCAGAACCGCGCGCCCGAGCTTGCCGCTCCCACCCGTCACCAAAACCTTGGGCATGCGAACCTCCTCTATTTTCTCACGATTTTCGCTATCGCGGCAGGCACAGCCTAAGCCGGAACGGGGCGGCTGCCAACGCCCCCTGGCGGGTAAACAAAGGATGAATGGGCGTCTCAGCATGGGTTCAAACGCCAGGGCGCAGAACTGGCGGCACGGTCGATGACAGGCATCGACATCGCCGCCGTTCCCGGCGGCAACACACAGGAGACGACACATGCTCAAGACCACCGTTCTGGCCGTTCTCGTCGGCCTTGCCAGTGCCGCAACCACGCTGCCCAGCGCCGCCCAGTTCCTCGCCGGCCCTCCCAATTTCCCGAGCAACGGCTACGAGGAAGACTGCGCTTATCCGCTGAACTACATGCCGCGCGTGACCCGCGCCCATATCCAGTCGATCGACGGGCAGCCGGTCTATCTGGTGCCCGTCTGCGAGGACGGGTTGATCGGCCGCAACGACGATTATGGCTGGCTGTTCGTCCACGGCAATGTGGACACCTTGCGTCTGCCCATCGCCCGCAACGACACGCTGATGGCTGCGCTGACCGCCCAGGGCTACGACAGCCAGGACGTCATTTCGCTGCGTTTCGGCGGCGGCGACAGCATCACCCTCTACGTCCATCAGCGCAACCTGCGCTGAGCCGAGGCCGCAACCCTGCCCGCGCAGATGAACGGTTTCTGAACATGGGTCTCAGGACCAGTTCAAGCCGGATCGGGCAGGGTGATCTCAACAACCGAACTGTCCAGGGGGACACGATGAACAAACAACAGGAAAAGGTTCTGGTCGCCACGCTGTGCGGCCTCGTGATTGCCGCCGCCGGCGCCTTCGCCGTGCAGCCCACCATGGCCGCCGGCTACCAGGTGGACCAACTGGCGCAGGTGACGGGCGTGGCCCATTGGGACCAACTCAATGTGCGCAAGTGGCCGGCATCCTATTCGCAGAAGATCGGCGCCTTCACCCCGGGCAGCCATGTCTGGGTGGAACGCTGCATCGAAACCAAGAGCGGCGCCGACTGGTGCCTGGTCGACGCGCAGGACACGACGGGCTGGGTCAATTCCCGTTATCTGACTGTCGTCTACGACTGGGATCTTTGATCCCGGAGTCTTTCATTTTCGCCGTCGTCGGCGACGGCGGAGACCCGGCAGGCTGTGGTTCAACCATCGCCGCAGATCGCAACTACAGGCTGTCCGGGCCTCCACCCTCGCCGATGCGAGCCAGCCAGTGTTTCGTGCGTACCTCCTTCCCATGCTCTGTTGACTTTTCCGGTCCTGCGCTGTTCGTGAGAACCGCCTGGACCGGAGGTTTTTTTTTGATGGATGCCAATCCCGTTCTTGCCGAGACCATTCGCGGCAACTGGGTCGAAAACCGTCATCGCGGCGCCTATGTCGTGATGGATGCCGATGGGCGGATCATCGCCTCGGCGGGGGATATCGAACGCCCGGTGTTTCCGCGTTCGGCCATCAAGTCGATGCAGGCTTTGCCGATTTTCGCGCGCCATGCCGAAGACAGGTTCCACCATTCCGAGGAAGAGCTGGCGCTGGCCTGCGCCAGCCATCACGGCGAGGAGGTGCATGTGGCGACGGCCAATGGGCTGCTGACCCGCATCGGGCTTTCCGCCGCCGACCTCGAATGCGGCGCGCATGTGCCGACCAATGCGGCGGCGCGCGAGGCGCTGCGGGCGGCGGGGGCGGAACCCAGCCCGCTGCACAATAACTGTTCGGGCAAGCATTCCGGCATGCTGAGCGTGGCCCTGGCCATGGGCGTGCCGACATCAGGCTATGTCGGTCGCGAGCACGCGGTGCAGCAGGCCGTGCGGGGGGCGGTGGAAGCGGTGATCGGCGAGAGCCTGACCGAGGGAAAGTGCGGCACTGACGGTTGCTCGATTCCTACCTTTGCAGCGCCCTTGCGCGCCTTTGCCTATGGCTTCGCGCGCATGGCGACGGGCCGGGGCATCTCGGCCGAACTCGGCGCGGCGGCGCAGCGGCTGTTCAATGCGGCCACGAATCATCCGCATCTGGTGGCCGGCACGGGTCATGCCGACACGCTGCTGATGACGGCGTTCAAGGGAAGGTTGATGCAGAAGATCGGCGCCGAGGGCGTGCAATGCGGCGCCATCCGCGACAAGGGCTGGGGTTATGCGCTCAAATGCGACGATGGCAACATCGCCGCCAGCCAGGCCATGCTGGCCGGCCTGCTGCTGAAGCTGTCCGACCCCGATGCCGAGCAGCGGGCCCTGCTCGAAACGCTGGCCCACCAGACGATCAGGAGCGTGCGCGGGGCCGCGGTGGGGGAATTGCGCGCGGTGGTCTGAGGTCTATTGGAAACTGACGTTCGGGTGACGCCCGGCATTGGCCATGAGGTCGGCTTCCACGATGTCGCTCCAGGCAAGGCCGACGATGGCGTGCTGGCGGGCGGAGACGGTGTTGCTGCCGATCTGGACCGGGCCGGCGCCGTCTACCACGCTGACGCCGATGCCGATATCGCTCTGGCTGATGACGTTGCCCGATATCAGCACGTTGCGCAGGAAAGTGCCGTAGCCGGCAGCGATGGCGATGCCGGGTACATCCTGCACTGTATTGCCGGTGATGGCGGTTTCGGCTTCGGCGAAGATGCCGATGGGGATGGTGTCGGGGTTAACCGGCGAGTTCGGGGTGATGTTGCGCACGATATTGCCGGCGCAGACGGCCAGTTGCCCGCCCGAATCGAGGTTGGTGATCGAGATGCCGGTGGCGGCGCCATCGATGATGTTGTTGGCGATGACCGAGCCGGAGAATTCGAACTCGGAAAAGATCGCGACTTCGCCGGAGCGCAGGCAGGTATTGCCGCCGACCTGCGTGTTGCGGGTGGCGTTGAGGCGGATAGCGGTGAAGGCGCAATCGGCGATGTGGTTGTTGGCGACGATGACCTCGTCGGCCTTGAACACATTGATGCCATTGCCATTCTGACCATTGCCGCCATCGCGCCAATCGATATTGGAAATGCGGTTTGCGGTGACGATGGAGCCGTCGGCGCCGCTTTCGGAGCGCCAGATGCGGATGCCGGCATTGCCGCAGGTGTCGATGCTGTTGCCTGAGATGAACAGGCCCCGGCTATCCATGGCGTGGATGGCGGCATCGCCCAGCTCGCTGAAATGGCAATTGATGATGGTGACGCCGGCATCGGCAATGCTCACGCCGATGGCGGAGGCGCGGAACCGGCAGCGTTCGAGGGTGATATCGTCGCTGGCCACGATGCCCAATCCGACGGCGCCGGAGGCGAAGGCGATATCGCGGAGAACCAGCGTGCCGCGGTCATGGATGGACATGGAATTGCCGTCTGGCAGCGAGGTCAGTTCGGTGCTGCCCGGAACCCCCTGAACCACCAGATCGGACGGAAAATCGAGGCCGGAGACATGGATGATGCCGGGCGGCAATTGCAGCGCCCGTCCGGCCGCGGCGGCCTGATCGAGCGCCGCCTGCAGGGCGGGGCCCTGGTCCTGGCCGGTATCACCGACGACGCCGAGCGTGGTTGCATCGAGCATGGACTGAGCGCGGGCGGCCGGCGTGGCGGCCAGAATGGCAAGTCCGGCAAGGACATGGCGGCGGTTGGCGAGCATGGCTTTTCTCATGCCGCCATTGTGCCGCGTCCGGCCCGGTCCTGCCATCAGCAATGGAAAACAGAGTTACGAGTTGTCCCGCCGCGACCGGGACGGCTATAAGAACCCAATTCAAAGGATGGCGGCGCCGATGCTCATTGACGACAAGATCTTTCTCGGGGTCAGTACGCATCCCGAATACCTGGCGCTCAAGTACGGCAATCGGCATGGCCTGGTGACCGGGGCGACCGGCACCGGCAAGACCGTGACATTGCAGGTGATGGCCGAGGGATTCTCGGCTGCCGGGGTGCCGGTTTTTGCGGCCGACATCAAGGGCGATCTCAGCGGCGTGGCCAAGATGGGCGCGGCGCAGGGATGGCAGACCCAGCGCGCTACCGATATCGGCTTCACCGATTTCAAGGACGACATATTCCCGGTGATCTTCTGGGATCTGTTCGGGCGGCAGGGCCATCCCATCCGCGCCACGATCTCGGAAATGGGCGCGCTGCTGCTCAGCCGCATGCTGGAGCTCAACGATACGCAGGAAGGCGTGCTCAACATCGCCTTCAAGCTGGCCGACGACGAGGGTCTGCTGCTGCTCGACCTCAAGGATCTCAGGGCGCTGCTGGTCGATATTCAGGAGCGGGCCAAGGAAATTTCCACCCGCTACGGCAATGTCACCACCGCCTCGATCGGCTCGATCCAGCGGGCCTTGCTGGTGCTGGAACAGCAGGGCGCGGAGAATTTCTTTGGCGAGCGGGCGCTGGATATTGCCGACTTGATGCGGACGGACCGGGATGGCAGGGGGTTCATCTCGATCCTGGCGGCAGACGAATTGATGCGCGCACCAAGGCTTTACGCGACGTTCCTGCTGTGGATGCTGAGCGAGCTGTTCGAGGAACTGCCCGAGGTGGGCGATCCGGACAAGCCGAAGCTGGTGTTTTTCTTCGACGAAGCGCATCTGCTGTTCGACGACGCGCCCAAGGTGCTGATCGACAAGGTCGAGCAGGTGGTGCGGCTGGTGCGCTCCAAGGGCGTCGGCGTCTATTTCGTGACGCAGAACCCGGTCGATATTCCCGAAACCGTGCTGGCGCAGCTGTCCAACCGGGTGCAGCACGCCTTGCGGGCCTATACGCCGCGCGAGCAGAAGGCGGTGCGGGTGGCGGCCGAGACATTCCGGCCCAACCCGGAATTCTCGACCGAAGAGGTCATTACCCAGCTTGGCATCGGCGAGGCGCTGGTCTCGGTGCTGGAGGACAAGGGCATTCCCTCGGTGGTGGGACGGACGCTGATCCGGCCGCCTTCGGCGCAGGTGGGGCCGCTGCTGCCCGAGGAACGCCGGTCGATTGTCGCCAATTCGCCGGTGGCGGGGCTCTATGACACGGTCGTCGACCGCGAATCGGCCTTTGAAACGCTGGCGAAGAAGGCGCGTGACCGGCAATTGGCCGAGGAGCGGCAGCAGCAGGATGATGAATTGCGCAAGGCCGAGCGGACCTATCAGGACGACAAGCCGCGCCGCAGTTCGACCCGCCAGACGCCGGCGGAAGCGGCGATGAATTCGCTGGCGCGCACGGTTGCCAACCGGCTGGGAAGCGCGCTGGTGCGCGGCATTCTCGGCGGCCTGAAGCGCGGCCGATGAGCATGGTGGAGTCCGCCGCCGCCATTGTCGCCGTCTTTGCTTCCGACAAGGGGCCGGGCGATCCCGAGCGCGCCTCGATCATGAGCCAGGCCGGCACTTATTTGGCCAAGCGTGGCGCGCGCATCGTTTGCCTCGCGGAAAACGGCATTATTCCGGTACCGCTGATCACGGCGGCACGGACGGCGGGCGGGGTGGTGCAGATCGTCGCCGATGCCAGTATCGCGCTGCCCAAGGCGCTGGCCGGCGTGACGATGGATGTCCTGCCCGACAAGGCCGAGCGGCTGGCGCGGGTGGCGCAACTGGCCGATGCCTATGTGGCTTTGCCCGGTTCGCTGGCTTCGGCCTCCGCGCTGTTCGGCACCTGGGCCGCCGCCAAGGCGCAGGGGCGGACGCCGCCCGTGGTCATGCTCAACCGCCACAAGGCCTATGAGGTGATGCGCGGCTACGCCGCGGACGTGCTGTCGCCGGGACTGCCCGGCTATGAGCGGGCCGTGCAGTTCGCCGACACGATCGAGGATTTGTGGGCGCGGCTCAGCAGGTTGGTCAGCGAGGCTCGCTAGGGTTTGGCGCCTAGAATGTCGCCGCCTGGACCTTGTAGAGCTTGACCGGCTTGGCGCTGCCGCGGGCGATGATGCCCTTGAATTCCAGGTCGAGCTGGACGCCCTTCATCCACCAGCCGGCCTTTTCGCCGCCGGGGAAATGCTCCTGCGACAGGATGGGCCTGATGGCCTCGCGCAGTTCGGCCGGAGTGATGCCGGGCGCCTCTGGCGGTAGCACGGCGAGCACCGCCTCCTTCATCGCCATGAACCGCGCCTTGTCGACCCGCACCTTGTGATCGGGCGAGACGGCATTTTCCATCAGGTATTTTTCGGCTCCATCCCGGGCCATGCAGGTCTCCATTGAGTGGACTGGACAGTCCAGTTCTGGCATTGCGTCAAACTAGACTGTCCAGTATGATTGTCAAGTGGAGTCAACGGAGACGGTGGATGGTTGTGGAAGAAGGCGTTGTGGGGGCAGGGCGCTCCGAGCGCAAGCGGCAGGCGGTGCTGGCGGCGGCGACGGAGACTTTTCTCAAGTCCGGCTATCTCGGGGCCAATATGGACGAGATCGCCGCGATGTCGGGGGTGTCCAAGCAGACGGTCTACAAGAATTTCGGCAGCAAGGAAGCGCTGTTCATCGAGGTTGTCACCTCCATGACCGGGGCGGCCGACCTGCGCGTGCATACGGCGCCGGCCGAGCCTGACACTGCCGAGGCGCTGGACCGGTTCCTGTTCAACTACGCCCATCGGCAGCTCTCGGTGGTGATGACGCCGCGGCTGATGCAGTTGCGGCGGTTGGTGATCGGCGAGGTCAGCCGGTTTCCCGACCTGGCGCGGGTGCTCTATGAGCGCGGGCCGCAACGGGCCGTGCAGGTGCTGGCGGGGATTTTCGGGCGGCTGGAGGCGCGCGGGTTGCTGGCCTGCCCAGAACCGGAGATCGCGGCGACCAATTTCAACTGGCTGGTCATGGCCGAGCCGGTCAACCGCGCCATGTTGATGGGCGATGGCGAATTGCCGTCCGACGCGCAATTGCGGGTGGTGGCGAAGGAGGCCGTGCGGGTTTTCCTGGCGGCCTACGGCTCGTAGCCATAGAGCCAGGCCAGCCGTCGCAGGTGGCCTCGGCTGCCTTGCAGCGCGATCACGGTGTTGCGAGCCACGCTCAACGGCCATGGCATATGGAAGATGCGGCCATTGGCGGCCGAGACACTGGCGGCGCGGGCGGTGCGGCGGCGGCGGCGCTGGTGGTATTTCTCGAAGGCGGTTTCGGCATTGGATTCGGCAATGAGCAGGGGGGCGAGGACGGCGGCATCCTCGATGCCCATGGCAGCGCCCTGGGCCTGGAAGGGCACCATGGCGTGGGCGGCATCGCCGACGATGCCGATATTGCCGGCATGCCAAAGCGGCGTATCGACGGTGTAGAGTGGCCAGGAGGTCCAGTCGCTCGCCGTTTCGAGGATCGCGGACAGCAGCGGCCAGCTAGCGATGCTGTTCGGCAGGGTGGGGCGTTCTCCTTTGTCCGACGGATTACGCTGCGGGGCGAACAGGGCCAAGTTCACCTGACCGCGATGGGGAAGAGGATAAGCGACGGCGTGGACATCGCGCGCGAGGAAAACCGAGACCCGGTCGAGCGGCAATTTATCTTTGACCGCAGGGGCTTGCAGCAGGGTGCGCCAGGCGGCGCTCTGGGTGTAACGGGCGGGCGGGCCGCCGATTATGTCGGTGCGGGTGCGGGAATGGACGCCATCGGCGCCGATGAAGGCGTGGCCCCGGCCGGTGCGGGTCTGGCCATTGGCCTCGTCGATGGACACCGTGATGCCGCGGGCGTGGGAGACCACGTCCCAGTTCCTGACGCCGAAGACGATATCGATATTGGCGAAGCGCCGGCAGGCCTTGTAGAGGGCGTCGGCGAGGTCGGCACGGTGCATGACGGCGTAGGGCGCGCCGAAGCGGGCCTGCATGATGGCGCCGAGCTCCAGCGTGACCAGCGGGACCGGGCGGCCATGCGGGTAGATATCGATGCCATCAGGCTCGAGGCTGCGGGCCGAAATGGCATCGCCAACGCCGAGATTGTTGAGGATTTTCCGGGCGTTAGGGCTGACCTGCAGGCCGGCGCCGAATTCGGAGACGGTGAGGCCGCGTTCGAGGATCACCACGGCGGCGCCGAACTTGGCCAGCGCCAGGGCCAGGGTCATGCCGGCGATTCCGGCGCCGGCTATGTAATAGGTACGGCCCGTGCCGGGCATGGGATGCGCTTAAGCGGCGTCGGCCTGGAAGACCGCGGAAAGCGGGTTGGCAGTGCCGGGAGCCAGGCGCGAATTGAACACGTAATGCGTTGAACAATAAGAGCAAACGGCCTCATTGTCCTTGCCCATGTCGATATAGATATGGGGATGATCGAATGGCGGCAGGGCGCCGACGCACTGAAATTCCTTGGAGCCGACCTCGATCTGGCGAAGGCCTTCGGTATTGTGGAAATGGGGCGTGCTGCCGTGGGCCATGTGGGTAATCCGGATGGTGGGATAGTTCGGCCGGAACATAATAGATGGCGGAAGGCAATGGAAGGCGGGTACCACACCCAAACGCCTATTGATTTACGGTGTCATTCCCGCGAAAGCGGGAATCTCCGGCATTATGCATCAAACGCACTAAGTTTTTAGGGTCGGATTATGACGACTCCTCAAACGCTCGGAATCCGGGCATGGTGTGCCCATGAATGTAGTAGTCCGCGCCACTCGCGATACATTGGGGCACTTGAAGACACTGGTCTCCACGGCATTTGTCGGGCTGGTTTCTCTAGTCGCACTCAAGTTCTTGGGGGGCGACCAAGTGGCACTTGATGAAGTTCCCTATATCGTAGCAGCGCTAACTGGCACCGTCGCGGGCTTATCTGTAAATTTTGTTTGGAACCTTGCAGCGTCTCCGTTTTGGATAGAACGCGATGCGCATAGCAAAACCATGGATGAACTCGCGGCAACAAAGAGGAAACTCGAGGGCCTTGAAGCGGACAGAGCGGCCCTTCTTACGGAGATGGCAAAAGATAGCCCGGTATGGATTGACGAGGCGAGCGGAGCGACAGTCATAGGGCGAGCTGGCGAACCTTGTGAAGTTCGCGGAGGCACCTTCCCCAATGGAATACGATTAGATGGCAATGGCCACCGCATAATTGGGAGCACCTTTGGCTCAAGAAATGGAAGGTAATAGCCTCATATGTCTAGGTGCAATTGACTTGACCAATTGCCGCCAGGCATTGCAGTAAAAGCGCCGCTGCGAATTTGCCCCTAGAGAGCTTATTGCGCACGTTGGCCTCTTTCTCGCCAACGCCAATCGCCGCTCGTTGGTGCGTTTGATACATAAGGCCGGGAATCACCGTTTCTGGATGGTCCGGCCAATGGAGATTCCCGCTTGCGCGGGAATGACGCGGTGAGAAACATGCCCACATACCAGTCCGATGGCCTGACCCTTGCCTATGAGTCCTTTGGCGCGGGGCTTCCGGTGCTCTGCATCCATGGCTTTGCCTCAAGCGCGAAGGTCAACTGGATCGACACCGGCTGGGTCGAGACGCTTGTCGGGGCGGGGTACCGCGCCATCGTGCTCGACAATCGGGGGCACGGGGCTTCCGACAAGCCGCACGATCCCGAACGATATTATCCCAGCGACATGGCGCGCGACGGTGTGGCGCTGCTCGATCATCTCGGCATCGAACGATCGGCCATTCTAGGCTATTCGATGGGCGCGCGCATAAGTGCGTTCATGGCGTTCGACCATGAGGAGCGGGTCGCCTGCGCCATTTTCGGCGGCATGGGGATGAACCTCATCAACGGGCTCAGCGATGGCAACGACATCATTGCCGGCCTGCTGGCGCCCGACCTGGCCGGGCTGACCCACAAGACGGCGCGGCAGTTCCGTATCTTTGCCGACCACACCAAATCGGACCGGGAGGCGCTGGCGGCCTGCATGGAGACGTCGCGCCAGCCGATGGCGCGGGCCGATGTGCGGCGAATCAACGTGCCGGTGCTGGTGGCGGTGGGCGAGGCGGACGAGATGGCGGGGCCGCCCGGACCATTGGCCGAGCTGCTGCCGCGGGCGGAGGCATTCGTCATCCCCAAGCGGGACCATATGCGGGCGACGGGCGACAAGGCATTCAAGGCCGCGGGGCTGGACTTCCTGGGCAGGAATTTCGCCTGAAACAGGCAAATGTGAACCAAACCACGTGTCCAGGCTTTGTCCTGGAGCATCATATGGCTTATATCGGTGTTTCTCGATGAAGCGGAGAATGCGCCATGTCCAGCAGCGCCCGGAAGTCTGTAGCGATCAAAGCGATCGACCCTGTATGGGACGCCGTGCGGGCCGGGGCGCAGCAGATCGTGGCGGCCGAGCCGTCACTGGCCAACATGGCGGTTTCCGCAATTCTCAATCATGACACGTTCGAGCAGGCGCTGGCGCATCGCCTGGCGGCGCGGCTCGATCATGACGACGTTTCGGCCGACCTGATCCGCCAGGCCTTTGCCGAGACGCTGGCCGACTCTCCCGAGATTGCGGTCAAGGCGCGGGTCGACCTGGCCGCGACGCTGGAGCGCGATCCAGCCTGCCACCGGGCGATCGAGCCACTGCTGTTCTTCAAGGGCTACCAGGCCATCCAGACGCATCGCTTTGCCCATGCCATGTTCAAGGCGGGGCGGCGGGACTTTGCGCTCTACCTGCAGAGCCGGGCCAGCCAGGTGTTCCAGGTCGATATCAATCCAGCGGTGCCGATGGGCAAGGGCATCATGCTCGACCATGGTACGGGCCTCGTCATCGGCGAGACCGCGGTGGTGGGCGATAATGTGTCGATGCTGCAGAATGTGACGCTGGGCGGCACCGGCAAATCCGACCAGGACCGCCATCCCAAGATCGGCAACGGCGTGCTGATCGGGGCGGGCGCCAAGGTTCTGGGCAATATCATCGTCGGCGACTGCTCGCGCATCGGCGCCGGCTCGGTGGTGCTCAAGGAAGTGCCGCCGCGGGTGACCGTCGCCGGCGTGCCCGCCCGGGTGATCGGCGAGGCCGGCTGCGCCCAGCCGGCGCTGGTAATGGACCAGATGGTGCTGGTCTACGATCTTGCTTCGCCAGTTGAGTAAGGGTGGCCTGAAAATGGCCGACTTCTGCGCTTCCACGTTAGAGTGCGCTCAGCCATTTTCGACTCGCCATGACCCAGCTGGCTTCGCAAGCAGCGCCCCCGGAACATCGGGCTGGCCCGGCCAAGACAAGGCAACCGAGCAGCTTGTTACCGCTAAAATGCTCGTGGTCAGGGGTTGTATGCGGTGCAGGGGCGACTAGATTGCCGCTCAATGCAAATCAGTAGGACACCCACAGTGAACCATCCCGAGATCATCAAGCTGCAGAAATTCCTGCAGCTGAAGTTCAACAACAAGAACATCGACGTGCGGCCGCGCGCCAAGCTCAACGATTCCGTCGAAGTGTTCATTGGCGATGAATCGATCGGGCTCATTCACCTGGACGACGAGGATGGCGACAAGTCGTATATCTTCAACATGTCGATCCTCGATATCGACCTGGACGAGGTGAGCTGAGAGGCGTCTGGCTTTAATCACGGTGTCATTCCGGCCCGCGGGTCGCTTCGCGCCTGAGGACAGGCTCCGGCCGGAATCCATCTTGAGATGGCTCAGCTTCCTCCGGGCGCGGATAGACCTCAGAATGGATCCCGGCCTTCGCCGGGATGACATCGCGTAAGCGAATGCTCAAGCGTTCGCCCGGCGGTAGCGTGGGCGGCGGCGTGCCTCACCACGCGCCCACAGGCTCCAGCCAGCGTTGCATTTCTCCGTCGAACTGGCGCCAGGATTGCAGGATGGTGGCGTCGAAGGTGTAGACTGCGGCGATGCCGCTGGGCAGGTAGACGGTGCGGACGCATTGGGCAGCGCCGTCTGGGGCGAGGGGCTGTTCGCATTTGGCGACGAAGGGATTGGGCGACAGCGCGTCATACCAGACGCTCTCGCCGGCATAGCCGTTGCTGGCCAGCATGGGCTTGCCCACCAGGCCCGGCACGCCATCCAGGGTTTCATCGGCGAATTGATGCAGATAGACGCGGTCGAGCAGGCTGGCGCTGGCGCGGGCGCGGCTGCGGGGAAGTAGGGTTATATCGACCGGCATGGGCGTTTCCACGCCCTCGGGCGCGTAGAGGATGCGCAGGTCGATCTGGCTGGTGAAGCCGTCGCGGATCTGTTCGCCATAGCGGAACCAGGCGGCGGGAATGGACAATTCCCGTCCCGAAATGGTCTGCGAGACGGGGTCCGCGTCATCGAGGGATGGGGCGGGGATGCGGCTCGAGCGGCCGAGTTCATCGACGAGATAGGCCATGCCCACGGCCAGCAGCAGCACCAATACGGCAATGCCGGCAAGGTTGTAGGCCAGCGACGAAGGGCCGGAATGGCGGCCCGCGGGGGCCGATTGCGCACGCATTTCCAGCATTAACCAGTTCTGTCGAGGAGAGGTGACAGGCCATCAGGCGGGCAATATGCTTAATGAAGGGTTAATAGAGCCGGCGCGGGGACGGATTGGGCATGACCAAGGAATTGCTGCTCGCAGCCTTCTTGATTGGCGTTGGCTTGTGCATAGCGGGGGCCGGCACGCATCTCTACCAGTGGCTGGCCCGGCAGCAGGCCATGCTGCGCTATGACGGCAAGACGTTCATCAATTCCATGGGCAACCTGGCGGTCAGCTTCGTCTGCGGGCCCTACATCATGCTGCAGATGGGCTGGCAGCATGAGGAGGACGGCACCATTTCGATGACCTCGGCGCTGGTCTCGGCAGTGGTGGCGTTCGGCTGGGCCTTCGTCACCGGGCTGCTGTTCATGGGGATTTACGTGGCGGTGCGGTTCTAGGGGCGCGTTGCTACCAAGGATACAAAGCAATGAGGCCAGCTTCGCGAGAAGCTGGCCTCATTCATCAGACCCCTATCAGGGATAGGCTTTGGGCGGGGTCCGGAAGGCTACGGGAGTTGTGCTTCCCGCTTATTCTTGTTGAACTCAGTTGATCGCTGCGGTGGCAACGACGATTTCACGGGTGTCGATCATATCGACCCACTGGCCGGCATTGGCCTGGGACTGGCGCTTGATGAATTTGTAGGGGGTCTGGCTCCACAGATCGATCGAGCCGACCTGGTTGTCGAGCACGAGGTCGCCGCGGTCGGTGCGGACCATCAGCACGGCATGGCCTTCGCCATTGGCCTGCTTGACGACGGCCATCAGCAGCGTCGAGGCGGGCCAGCCGGCATTGATGAGCTCGCGGCGCTTGGCCAGCGCATAATCTTCACAATCGCCGTAGCCGTTGGGATAGGTCCAGAATTCGGCGACCTGGTAGAGCTCCTGGTCGGTGACCGGAACGACATGCTGGTTGATGCCGGCATTGACGGCGAGCAGCTGCTGCCACAGGGCTTCTGTCAGCGGCACGGCCGCGACGGGATCGGCATTGGCGCGGCATTCGTCGGGGCGGCTCTTGCAGAATTCGGCATGGCCCACCGGAATGGAGGTGGTGCCGCCAACGGTCTGCACGAAGGCGACATTGGTGGTGTCGAAGGCCTGGGCCGGATTGCCGATAGCGAGCGCCATAAGGGCACTCAAGAGAGCGGCTCCCAGTCCTTTCTTGTTGAAACGCATTGTGTGATCTCCCTGATGGAGACCACGTTAGGGGCGCCGGATTGCCCCGGTCCGAAAACTACAACGCAGTTTTTAAGCGTGTTTTATCGATCTGATTCCGGCAAAATTAACCATGCAGGGCAGGGGCTTGGCCGGAACTGCTCAGGGATGGAGTCCGGCAAGGACGCGGGCGTAGAGCGCATCGTCCTGGCCGGCGCCCTCGCGGCATTGCTTGGAGCCGATATGGATGGTGGTGACCGCGTCGAGGCCGCCCGAGGCGTAGCTGAAGGCCTTTTCCTCGACCAGGCCGGAAGCCATGTGCCAGTTCTGGTGATGGGCCACGACATTGGCGCCGCCGGCATCGACCGCCAATGCGGTGACGCAGACATAGTCGTCGTCGCGCGGGTCGTTGTCGGTCAGGCGCTGGGTGAGGTTGAGGACGCCGCGATCCAGGTCGAGGGTGACCGAGATGTCGACCCACTGGTTGCGCTTCCAGTCCCATTTCTGGTGGTAGAGCGGGCATTGCAGCAGCGAACCGCTGGGCGTGCAATCGGCGATGTCGATCTTTTGCCAGGCATAGCCGTTCCAGTCACTGCGGCCGTCGGCGAATACGCCCTGGGCGGCCCCGAAGGAGAGGAAGGTGGCGGCAAGGGTGGCGAGGCTGGAGGCGCGAAGCATGCTTGTCATGAAAGCATCATAGAGGCTTCCCCGCGACGGGAGAATTCACAAGCGCGCGCAGCGCCGTGACCGCGCTCAGTTCATCCGCAGATTCTGCTGGATGACGGTCAGCATTTCCTGGGCCGAGGCGAATTCCACCGCGACGCCATTCTGGAAATGGCGGACGACGCGGGCGCGCATGCGGCCGAGCGTGACCGGCGTGCCCATGGCCGGGCGGACATCGAGCTCGATGGCGGCGCCGGAGAGGGAAATGTCGATGATCTTGCAATTGTAGCGTCGGCCATCGTCGAGGACGACGGTGGAATGGCGGATATCGGGCACCACGCGCTCGTGGCGGCGATCCTCGGGCAGGTTCAACACATCCTTGTTGGCCAGCCAGGTCAGCTGGGCCGCCATCTTGTCGCGCTTGCGCGGCGAGGCGGCGATATCCATCAGGAACCCGCCTTCCATCTGGTTGAGGATAGTGCCCTCGATGCGGCCGACATGATCGACATAGGCGATGACCTTTTCACCGGCTATGCCGGCGACGGGCGCGATCACCACGGCATCGCCGGGGGACATTTCGAGGATCTGGCAGGGGAATTCGCGGCGGTCGGCCAACATGTAGCGGCCAAGCACGGAGACTTTGACGCGCTGGAACTTGCTCGATTCCGCGCGGGTGCGGACCGGGGCGATGAACTGGCTGGAGGGGAGGTCGTCGCTGAGCATTCGCCGGACCACTGACGCATTGTGTTTCCACAGCAAGCTAGCGGGTCTTGGTTAACGCAAAGTATTGCGATGCGGGTATTTGCGCAGTGGGACACCGCGCAAATTGAACAGATTGGGTAGAGGAAATACTTACTGACGTCCGCCGTCGATAACCGCCAGATGGGCGTAGCGGCGGGCGGTGCGGCCATAGACCACCGCGGGCATGGCGATGGGGGCGGCGCCGCCGACGAAGCTCACGTCGTTGACCACATTGGTCGCAACTTCGCGCACCGAATCTTCCATCCCCATATCGTCCGGCCAGATCAGGCGCAGGCCGGTGATGCGCTGCTCCAGGATCGGCTGCACGCCGAGCCAGTAGGGCTCGTCGAGCGCCGTCATGGCGCCAAGCAGGCGGGTATGGGTCGAGCCGTTGTGACGCAGCGGCATCAGGATGGTCTCGAAGGTGACCTTGGTGTGGAGCGCGGTGGTGCCCTGGAAGGTTACCAGCGCCACGGCATGATCTTCGGTGACGGCGCGGATCAGGGTTTCCATCGCGTCGTGATCGCGCTCGTGCCACAATGCCGAGAAGGAGCGCCCCTTGAGCTCGCGGCAATAGGCGGTGCAGAGGTGCGAACCGGCAAGGCGGAAGGAGAACTTCTCGCTCTCATCGAGCTCGAGAATGAAGGTATTGGCCAGGGCATCGCGGATGCGCGTGGGGTCGATATCCTTCCGATCGGGGGCGCTGCGCGCACCACGGATGGAATTCCAGTAGTCGTAAAGCGTCCTGGTGCTCGTCTTTTGCATCGTTTTTTCTCGACCCGCCAAGTGGGGCGGGGCGCTCCCCCCTCGGAACGCAGCCGCCACCAACCGACTTTGGCAAAAGTGCGGGACAAAAGCGCTCTTAAAGAACAGTTAAGGTTAACGGGCGCGGGCCAATGTGGAAAAGAACAGCGTAAGGCGCGGGGCGCCAGCGAGTCGGAGCGAAGTGATGAGTGAACAAGGTCAGGCGCCGGTAAATCCCCGTCCGGCGGGACGCGAGCCGGTCTTCCTGCTGCCGGGCGATGTTACGGCTGTCATCGGCGTATTGGTGGCCATTCACCTGGCGTCAACCCTGGTGCTTAACCAGGCGGGGCAATTGCAACTGGTGTTCTGGTTCGCCTTCCAGCCGCTGCGTATCATTGCGGGACTGGATGATATTTCGCTGGCGGTGCCGCTGATCTGGACGCCGTTCAGCCATGCGCTGATGCATGCGGGCTGGGAGCATCTGCTGGTCAATGCCGCGTGGTTCGCCATTTTTGCAACGCCGGTGTCACGGCGCTACGGGGCAGGGCCGATGCTGGCGGTCTTCTTCGTCTCGGCGGCGGCGGGCGCGGCTTTGTTCGCGGCGACGACGCTCTATTCGGGCTCGTACCTGATCGGGGCATCGGGCGGAGTGGCCGGGCTGACGGGCGCGGCGGTCCGCTTCATCTTCCAGCCGGTGATCGTGGCGCAGCATCCGGAGACGGGGGAGCGGGTGATCGTGGGTCGGCGGCTGGCCAGTTTCGGTGACCTGTGGCGCGACAACCGGGCACGGCTGTTCATCCTGATCTGGGTGGTACTGAACGCGGCAGTGCCGCTGCTGCCGCTGGTGACGGGCATGCAGATGGCGGTGGCCTGGCAGGCGCATCTGGGCGGGTTCTTTGCCGGGATATTACTGGTGGGGGCGTTCGAGCGGCGCGTGGAATAGGGGTACGCGGGGGCTTGCTACCCCTCTCCCTCAAGGGGAGAGGGCGGTTCTTCCGCGTTCAGCGGAATAACCGGGTGAGGGGTGCTGCGCCATCCCATGCTTCATGCTCTGCGGATGGTCCGGAACCCCTCATCCGCCCTTCGGGCACCTTCTCCCTCAAGGGGAGAAGGGAAACGCCCCGGCACCCAGATAAGCATTCAGCTTCGCCCTCAGCCCGTGTAGACGTCCTTTGGATCGAACAGCCTGGGCAACCCGCGATCTTCGAGCGTCACCGTGCCACCTTTCACCACGGCCCGGCGATAGAAGCAGCTCTTGCGGCCGGTGTGGCAGGCGGCGCCGCGGCCGGTCTGGTTGACGACGAGGACGATGGCATCCTGGTCGCAATCGGTGCGCAATTCGACGACCTGCTGGAGTTCACCGGAGGTCTCGCCCTTTTTCCAGAGCCTGGCGCGCGAACGTGACCAGTAGTGGGCGATGCCGGTTTCGAGCGTCAGCGACAGGGCCTCGGCGTTCATGTGGGCCAGCATCAGCACGTCATTGCTGCCGGCCTCGATGGTGACGACGGTTACGAGACCCGCCGCGTCGAAGCGTGGGGCGAAGGCGGTGCCTTCTTCGAGCTGGTCGTGCGTGAGGGGCGCTGGATCGGTGAAGGTCAGGGTCATGAGGCTTCATAGCCCCGTGCCGGGAATTGATAAAGGCCCCCTTGTCCGGCGCTCCTATCGGGCGATCGGCACCCAGACTTCGACGAGGCCATCGCCGCTATGGGGATCGTGCTCGGCGCCGTAACGCTCGAAATTGGGGCCACCGGTGGGAATGAAGGGGCTGCTGGGGAAATAGTGCGCCCAGATGGAATAGGCGGTGCGCCGCATGGTCGAGATATGGCCGCGATGGGCGAAGACGGCGTAACGCTGGGCGGGGATGTCGATATAGGCGGTGCCCGCTTCAAGATCGGCGCTGGGCGAGACTTCGACGCCGGCAATATAGCCGAAGCTGCAATCCTCGTCGAAATCGGCGGCAACGCCATAGGTGGTGTCGCCAAGCTGTCCGGGCATGTGGCCGATATGGGGCGCGAAACGCTGCCACAGGGCGGGAATGCCGTGATTGGTGGCGAAGGTGTAGCGCTCGCCGAGGCCGGCTATGCGGAACGGGGCGCCATCGACGATGCGGGGGTCGGGCAATGCGGTCAGCAGGGTTTCGTCGATGCGGAGGGGCTCGACCAGCCGCTGCGGATCGGCGATGCCCTGGGCGCGGAGCTGTTCGGGCGTCTGTCCGAACTGATCGCGGAAGGCGCGGGTGAAGGCCTCGTGGGAATTGTAGCCGACGTCGAGCGCCACGCTGAGGATATCGGGGGCGCCATCGAGGAGTTTTTGAGCGGCCAGGGTCAGGCGGCGGCCCCGGACGTAGGTCATGACCGGCTGGCCGGTAATGGCGCCGAAGCTGCGCGAGAGGTGAAAGCGCGAAACCCCGCCGACATCGGCGATGTCATCAAGGGTGATGTCCTCGGCGAAGCGGGTCTCGATGAACCAGATGGCGCGTTCGATAAATTGCATGGCGAACCGGGGGGTGATGCTCGGTCCTGCCAGCTTAGCGCATGATCGACTTGATCGCGATTGCGCTCAGCGCTCGGCCATTCGAGCATAGCTCTCATGGCCTTCTTGGTTTGAAAGGCTCCACTGGAGCCTTTCATCTGCTGCGCAGATCACCTGCGAAGCATGGCGAAGAAGCGGTCCTGTTCGACGCGGTCTTCGGCGAAGACGCCGGTGAAGCGGTGGGTGACGGTGGAGGCACCGTGGGCGTGGACGCCGCGCATGGACATGCACATGTGCTCGGCTTCGAGCATGACGGCGGCACCGCGGGGCCCCAGGTTTTCGTTGATGGCGTCGATGATCTGCGCCGTCAGGTTCTCCTGGGTCTGCAGGCGCCGGGCGAAGACTTCCACCAGACGCGCCAGCTTGGAGAGGCCGACTACGCCATCATGGGGCAGATAGGCGATATGGGCCTTGCCGATAAAGGGCACCATATGGTGCTCGCAATGGGAGCTGAAGGGGATATCCTTGACCAGCACGATATCGTCGTAGCCGCCGACTTCCTTGAAGGTCTTGGAGAGGATGGTCTTGGCATCCTGCTCGTAGCCGGCGAAGAATTCGCCATAGGCGCGGGCAACGCGGCCGGGTGTTTCCAGCAGGCCCTCGCGCGTCGGATCGTCGCCGGCCCAGGCCAGCAACGTGCGCACGGCGGCCTCGGCTTCTTCCTGGCTGGGGCGGCGCGACTGCCTGCTATCGGCGGGCTGATTGTGCAGCGGGTTGACGCGGGCGTCCATTGGCGGTTCCTTTTCGCTTTCGACGCATTGGATGCATCAAGCGTAGATTGGTTCCTAAACGGCGCATAGTTTGCGTGGCGGCCCGCTTCGGAGCCTCTATATAAGTTGTGGCGACGGTAGCGACAAGAAACAGAATTGTCCGTTTGATGGAACTTAGCGATCTCTATTCCCAGAAAATCCTCGATCTGGCGGGCAATGCGTCGCAGCCGGGGCGGCTGGCCGATGCCGATGCCAGCGCGCGCAAGGTGAGCCGGGTCTGCGGCTCGGTGATCGAGGTCGACGTGGTGGTGCGGGACGGCGTGATCACTGGTTACGGGCACGAGATTTCGGCCTGTGCGCTGGGGCAGACTTCGGCGGCGGTGGTGGCACGGGAAATCGTCGGGACGCCGGTAGGCGAGTTCCGGGAAATCCGCAGGCAAATGCACGGCATGCTGAAAGAAAACGGCAAGCCTCCCACCGGCAAGTGGGAGGACCTGCGCTATCTTGAACCGGTGCGGGACTATCGGGCGCGGCATATGTCGACGCTGCTGGTGTTTGATGCGGTGGCTGAGGCAATCGAAAAAGCCGAGTCGATTGAATCGGTTGCGGCGACAGGCTGATGGATCGCGTCATCGACCTGTTCTGGCGGGCGGTGGACCTGCCGTTCAAAATCGCGGCCGTGCTGCTGATCAGCATCTATCGCTATACGCTGTCGGCGTTTGTGGGCCGGACGTGCCGGCATTTGCCGACCTGTTCGGAATATACGCGCGACGCGATCTGGCAGTTCGGCTTCTGGCCGGGGGGCTGGATGGGGCTGGCGCGATTCGTGCGCTGCCGGCCGGGCGGGACGCATGGCTATGACCCGGTGCCGGAGAGGGTGCCTGGCGGGGCCAGGTGGTATGCGCCCTGGGATTATGGGCGGTGGCGATAGACTCCGCATTGTCGAAACATCGCAGGATGGATCCCGGCCTGCGCCGGGATGACATCGCGTTTTTGGAAGGCTCTGCGGCTGGAATTGCACGGAAACCGTGCTAGACAGGCGCCCTTGTCACCAAACCGGTGACTGATCCCAATTTCTGGAGACCTAAAATGACGATCAAGGTGACGTTCCCCGACGGTGCAGCTCGCGACTATGCGCGTGGCACGACCGGGACCACCGTGGTCGAGGGTATCTCCAAGAGCCTGGCCAAGAAGACGGTGGCGATGCGCTGGAACGGCGTGTTGAGCGACCTGTCGGACCCGCTGGAGGAAGACGGGCGCATCGAATTCGTGACGCGGGACAGTGGCAGCAAGGATGCGCTGGAGCTGATCCGGCACGATGCGGCGCATGTGCTTGCCGAAGCGGTGCAGGAGATGTGGCCGGGAACGCAGGTGACGATCGGGCCGGTGATCGAGAACGGCTTTTATTACGACTTCAAGCGGGACGAGCCGTTCTCGGAAGAAGATTTTCCGGCCATAGAGAAGAAGATGGCCGAGATCATCGATCGGGGTGCGGCCTTCACCAAGGAAATCTGGACGCGCGACCAGGCCAAGGAATTCTTCCGGGCGCGGGGCGAGGCGTTCAAGGTGGAACTGGTGGATGCCATTCCGGCCGACCAGTCGCTCAAGATGTACAAGCAGGGCCAGTGGATCGACCTCTGCCGCGGGCCGCATATGCGCTCGGTCAAGGATGTCGGCACGTCGTTCAAGCTGACCAAGGTGGCGGGCGCCTATTGGCGCGGCGACAGCAACAATCCGGTGCTGAGCCGCATCTATGGCACGGCCTTTGCGACCAAGGACGAGCTGGATGCCTATCTCCACATGGTGGAGGAGGCCGAGAAGCGCGACCATCGCAAGATCGGGCAGGAAATGGACCTCTATCACTTCCAGCCGGAAGCGCAGGGGAGCGTGTTCTGGCACCCCAAGGGCTATGTGCTCTACAACCAGATGGAGGCCTATATCCGCCGCCGGCTGAATTCGTCGGGCTATGTGGAGGTGAAGACCCCGCAACTTATGAGTTCGAAGTTCTGGGAGGCTTCGGGACACTGGGGCAAGTATCGCGAGAATATGTTCGTGGTGCCTGACGAGGTGCCCGGCACGGAAGAGGAAGGGCCGGTTTTGAGCGGTACGGGCGAGCTGATGGCGCTCAAGCCGATGAACTGCCCGGCGCATATCCAGATCTTCAATCAGGGCATCAAGAGCTACCGCGATCTACCGCTGCGCATGGCCGAATTCGGTTGCTGCCACCGCAACGAGGCGCATGGCGCGCTGCACGGACTGATGCGCGTGCGGCAGATGACGCAGGACGACGCGCATATCTTCTGCCGCGAAGACCAGATCCAGAGCGAGACCGAGCATTTCGTGCATCTGCTCTATTCGGTCTATGGTCATATGGGCTTCGACAATGTGGTGATCAAACTCGCCACGCGGCCGGAGAAGTTCGGCGGCACCATCGAGCGTTGGGATGCGGCGGAAAAGGCGCTGGGCGATGCCCTGCGTGCCACCGGCTATGACTTCGAGATCGCCGAGGGCGAGGGCGCGTTTTATGCGCCCAAGCTTGAATTCCACCTCAAGGACGCTATCGGGCGCTCGTGGCAGGTGGGGACGCTGCAGCTCGACTATGTGCTGCCGGAACGGCTGGACGCGACCTATGTGGCCGAGGACGGTTCGCGGCAATATGCGGTGATGCTGCATCGGGCGATCCTGGGATCGCTGGAGCGGTTCATCGGCATGATGATCGAGAACTATGCCGGCAGGATGCCGATGTGGCTGGCGCCGACACAGGTGGTGGTGGCGACCATCGTGTCGGAAGCGGATGAGTATGCCGAAAAGCTGGTGAACCAGCTCAAGGCGGCGGGCATCCGCGCCGAACTCGACACGCGGAACGAGAAGATCAACTACAAGGTGCGCGAACATTCGGTAGGCAAGACCCCGCTGCTGTTCGTGGTTGGCAAGCGCGAGGCCGAGGAGGGCACCGTGTCGGTGCGCCGCCTGGGCACCGAGGGCCAGAAGGTCGAACCGTTCATGGATGCGCTGGTCGCACTCATCGCCGAAGCGACTGCGCCTGACCTCAAGGCCAAGGCTGCTTGATGCCACAACGGCCGTCCAATCGGGAGATCAAGGCCCTGACGCATCTCGGCGAAGAGAATGCGTTGGGGCCGGGCGACTTCAAGGATATTGGCGAGAAGGTGTTTGCCGGCATGCTGAAGAAGGGCTGGGTGGTGGAGGCCGAGGGCCTGCCGGGGAAGTATCGGGCGACCATCAAGGGGCTGACGGTGCATGAGGGCGAGATCATTTTCGCTGGACGGTATCGGAACTAAGCGGCCGAAGAGTCTTTGTGGGGTACTCCTACTTATGCCAGAACCGATCCCCATTACCCGCTCCATCGCTGTCGATCCCTCCGAGATCGAGGAGACATTCGTGCGCGCGTCGGGACCGGGCGGGCAGAATGTCAACAAGGTGTCGAGCGCGGTGCAGTTGCGCTTCGACCTTGCCAATTCGCCCAGCATTCCCGAGGCGATGAAGCGACGGGTGGCCGTGCTGGCGGGGAAACGGCTGACCAAGGATGGGGTGATCGTCATTACGGCCAATTCGCATCGAGACCAGCCGATGAACCGGGCGGATGCGCTGGAGCGGCTGGTGGGGCTGCTGGTGGCGGGATCGCACGTGCCCAAAGCGCGGGTGGCGACGCGGCCGACGCTAGCGAGCAAAAGGCGACGGCTGGAAGGCAAATCGATCCGCTCGGAGGTCAAGAAACTGCGGGGCAACCCATCCGACGCGCAGTGAGGCGGCGCAGGCGGTCATTTCCGCCACGCGCAGAAATCATCGTGCAAACAAGACATAACTCGGTCAAACAAGGTCAGTAGCGACATTGACGCATAGCAGCGGTATTCTATGCGGTATATTTTCGGGAGATTGACGCCATGAGGATCGCCATTGTTGGGGCGGGCTATGTTGGCCTGGTTACAGGCGTTTGCCTCGCTGATTTCGGTCATGATGTCGTGTGTATCGACAAGGATCCGCGCAAGATCGAGGCCCTGCAGCGGGGCGAAATTCCAATTTACGAGCCGGGACTGGCCGAACTGGTAAAGACCAATGTGAGTGCGGGCCGCCTGTCTTTTGCCGAGGACCTGCGCGACCCGGTGGCCGCTGCCGAGGTCGTGTTCATCGCCGTGGGTACGCCATCGCGCCGTGGCGATGGCCATGCCGACCTCAGCTATGTCTATGCCGTGGCGCGCGAAGTGGCCGATGCTGTCGACGGCTTTACCGTGGTGGTGACCAAATCGACGGTGCCGGTGGGCACTGGCGACGAGGTGGCGCATATCATTGCTTCGACCAATCCCGACGCCGATGTGGCCGTGGTGTCCAACCCCGAATTCCTGCGCGAAGGGGCGGCGATCGACGACTTCAAGCGGCCAGACCGCATCGTCATCGGCCTCGAGGACGAGCGCGCCCGGGCCGTCATGACCGAGGTCTATCGGCCGCTCTATCTCAACCAGGCGCCATTGATGTTCACCGGGCGGCGGACGGCGGAACTGATCAAATATGCCGCCAATGCCTTTCTCGCCATGAAGATCACCTTCATCAACGAGATCGCGGACCTGTGCGAGGCTGCCGGCGCGGATGTGCAGCAGGTGGCACGGGGCATGGGGCTCGATAACAGGATCGGCGGCAAGTTCCTCAATGCAGGGCCGGGCTATGGCGGCTCGTGCTTTCCCAAGGACACGCTGGCACTGGTCAAGATCGGCCAGGACTTCGAGAGCCCGATGCGGCTGGTGGAGACCACCGTGGCCATCAACGACCAGCGCAAGCGCGCCATGTCGCGCAAGGTGATCGCGGCCTGCGGCGGCGATGTGCGCGGCAAGACCATCGGCGTGCTGGGGCTGACCTTCAAGCCCAATACCGACGACATGCGCGAGGCGCCGTCGATCGATATCATCCAGGGACTGCTGGACCGGGGCGCGCGCGTCGTGGCCTATGACCCGCAGGGCATGCATGCGGCGCACGAACTCATCGACAAGGTCGAATTCGGCGCCAGCGCCTATGATGTCGCTGTCGATGCCGATGCGCTGGTGCTGATCACCGAATGGAACGAATTCCGCTCGCTCGATCTGGAGCGGCTCAAGAGCGCGATGAAGTCCGCGGTGCTGGTTGACCTGCGCAATGTCTACCGGCATGACGAGGTCACCAAGCATGGCTTTGACTATACCAGCATCGGCCGACCCGCCGGCGGAATAGCCGGTGGCGTGGCCGAGGCCGCCGAATAAAGACCTGAACGGCTGCTGGTCGCGCCCTGACGCGGCCCTGCCTGAGCAGCAAGAGGATCATCCGTGAAGATATTCGTCACCGGCACGGCCGGCTTTATCGGCTTTCATCTGGCGCGGCGGTTGCTGGCCGATGGGCATGCGGTGACTGGCTATGACGGCGTTACCAACTACTACGATCCGGCGCTGAAGCGGGCGCGGCTGGCATTGTTGGCGCAGAACGAGCATTTCGTGCAGGTCGAAGGCATGCTGGAGGATGCCGCTCGCCTGAGCGAGGCGGTGCAGCGCAGCGAGGCGGAAATCGTGGTGCATCTGGCGGCGCAGGCGGGCGTGCGCTACAGCCTTGAGGCGCCGCAAAGCTACATACAATCCAACGTGGTCGGCACAGCCAACCTGCTGGAGGCGTTGCGCCGGCACAGGCCCCGTCATTTCGTTTTTGCCTCGACCAGTTCGGTCTATGGCGGCAATACCAAGTTTCCCTTCGCCGAGACGGATCGGGCCGACGGGCCGGTTTCACTCTATGCAGCGACCAAGAAGTCGGGCGAGGCGATGGTGCATTCCTATGCCCATCTATTCGGCATCGCCTCGACCTGCGTGCGGTTCTTCACGGTTTATGGACCGTGGGGGAGGCCAGACATGGCGCTGTTCAAGTTCACCGCGGCGATGCTCGATGGCAAAGCCATCGACGTCTATGGCCAAGGCAAAATGCGGCGGGACTTTACCTATGTGGATGACCTGGTCGACGCTATAGCGCGGCTGATGGAGCTACCGCCCGAGGCCGGAAAGCCGGTGTCGCATGATAGCCTTTCGGCGGTGGCGCCGTTCCGGGTCGTCAATATTGCCGGCGGACATCCCACTGAGCTCATGGATTTCATCCGGGCGATCGAACAGGTCATCGGGCGCAAGGCGGCACTGAACATGCTGCCGATGCAGCCGGGAGACGTGGTAGCGACGGAATCGGACACGACATTGCTGCAGGCGTTGATCGGCAAGCTGCCGGAAACGCCGGTCGAGACTGGCGTGGCGCATTTCGTCGATTGGTACAAGCATCACTACGGCCGCAATTGACGGGCCGGGGGAGAGCATGATGTCGGGTAGCAGCCTCAAATTCGGCACGAGCGGTTTGCGCGGGCTGGCGGTGGAGCTGGAGGGGCAGGCGACGCGGCGCTATGTGGCGGCGTTCCTGCGGCATGTGGCTGAGCGCGGGCAAGGCGCGGGAAAGCGGGTGTTTGTCGGGCAGGATTTCCGGGCGTCGAGCCCGGATATTGCCCGGGACTGCGCGGCGGCCATTGCGGCGGCGGGCATGGAGCCGGTGGATTGCGGCACGATCCCGACGCCGGCGCTGGCGCTGCATGCCATGGCGGCGGGTGGCGCGGCGGTCATGGTCACCGGCAGCCATATTCCGGCGGATCGCAACGGGCTCAAATTCTATCTGCCCGCTGGCGAAATCAGCAAGGCGGACGAGGCGGGTATTGTCGCAGCGTTGCGCGATGAGACCATCCCGGACCTGGCGGAGGACATGACGGACGAGGCCGCGGCGGCAGAGGCGCGCTATGTGGCGCGCTTTGTCGGCTTGCTGCCGGCGGGCGCGCTGGCCGGATTGCGGATCGGGGTGTTCGAGCATTCGACGGTGGCGCGGGATCTGCTGACCCGCATATTGCGCGGCTTTGGCGCCGAAACGGTCAGTCTCGGCAGGAGCGATGGCTTCGTCGCGGTCGATACGGAGGCTTTTGGCGACGCGGTGTTCGCGCCGCTGGCGGGCTGGGTGGCAGAGCACAGGCTGGATGCCATCGTTTCGGCCGATGGCGATGGCGACCGGCCGCTGTTGATGGACGGGCGAGGCGACTTCGTGCGCGGCGACGTGCTGGGGCTGATCGCCGCGCGCTATCTGGGCGCGCAGAGCGTGGTGACGCCGGTGACCTCCAATTCAGGCATCGAGCGGACCGGGGCATTTTCGCGGGTTGTCCGCACGCGGGTCGGCTCGCCCTATGTGGTCGAGGCCATGGCGGCGGCGCCGGGTTCTGTGATCGGCTTCGAGGCCAATGGCGGAACCTTCGTGGGCGACAATGTCAAGGCGGCGGGGGCAGCATTGCCGCCGCTGGCGACGCGCGACGCGGTGCTGCCGCTGCTCTGCGCGCTGGGGCTGGCCGCCGCGAAAGGGCGTGACGTGGCCGAGGTGGTGGCGGACCTGCCGCTGCAGCATGCGCTGGCCGACCGGCTGCAGGACGTGCCGAGCGCCCGGAGTTCAGCTTTCCTGGCGCGGCTGGCAGAGGATGGGGATTATGCGACGCGATTGTTCGCGCCGCATGGGATAGCAGGAATGTCCGATATCGACGGGCTGCAATTCCGCACCAATGCGGGCGACATGGTGCATTTCCGGGCGTCGGGCAATGCGCCGGAATTGCGCTGCTATGTCGAGGGCAGCAGCGATGCGGTAGCGCGGGAACTGCTGGCCTGGGGCATGGCGGTGGCGGCGCGGGAGGTGGGGTAGCGGCGAGGGCGAGTCTTTGCCGGGATACTCCCTCCCGACCTCCCTGATAGCAGGGTTATTGCATACGGAGTTTGAGCCGAAGTCACCTCTCCCCTGAGGGGAGAGGTCGACCCGAAGGGTCGGGTGAGGGGTTCAGCGTTGCGTGATGAACGGTGCCCCTCATCAGCACTGAACCCCTCACCCCACCCTCTCCCCTCAGGGGAGAGGGAGCCCACGCTCGGTGGAACTGCGGGAACAGGCTCTTTCGCATACGACTCCCTCCCGCGAAAGGGGAGGGAGTCGCGGTTTCTACTTCGCGCTGGCGTCGATGGTGACTTTGCCGATGAGGACGGTGGGGTCATCTTCGGCGGCCATGAAATCCATCAGGCCAAGGCCCGGCGGTTCCTTGGCGGTCATTTCGATGGTCAGGTATTTGGCATTGCCGCTGACGAAGCTGTTAATGGCAGCGCCGACCTTCTGGGCTTCCGCTGCGCCGGCCAGCAGGCCAATCACGGTGCCTTCGGCGAGACCGGCAAACACCGGGCGCATTGTGGCGGGATCCGAGCCCTGCTCGGCGGCGACGCGGGCCAGGATGATGTCGGAGAGGCCGGTATCGGTGACGTCGAGCTTGAGGTTGCTGATGGCGACGCCCATGGCGGCGGCCAGGGCCGCGTTTTCGTCGAGGCCGAACAGGGCCTCGGTGGCGTTGGCGATGGTGCCGGCCAGCTTGACGGTGGCGAGGTTGGCGCCGGTGACGGAAATATCGTCGATGGCGATGGTATTGTCGGCCTCGTTCCAGGAGGCGTCGATGGTGAAGCCGGCATCGATGCTGGTGACGCCCAGGTCGATCAATTGGCGCAACTGTTCGTCGTCTGTATCCTCGGGCAGGTCGACCAGGATGTTGCTGGCCGTGGTCAGGATGTCGGTGGGGATGCCATTGAGGTAATCGGCCAGCGACAGGTCGAAGGCGCCGATGGTGGCCTTTATGCGCTCGCCATCGGCTTCCGGATCGGGCACATCGACAGCCACGTCGCCGAAGGAAAAGCCTGCAAAGGCGGGAATGAGCGCGCGGGCATTGGCTTCGAGCCAGTCCTCGTCAATCGCGGCGGGCGCGGCCTGGATAGCCGCGATCGGGGAGGAGAGGTCCATTTCCTTGAAGGTAATGTTGCCCACCTGCACCGAGCCGTCGCCTTGGACTTCGATATTCAGGCCGTCCAGCGAAATGGAGGGATAGACGCCGGGGCGCATGCCGCCCATGGTCATGCCGGCAATGCTGAAGTCGATCGCCTTGCCTTCATCGTCGATGCCGGAGCAGTCGAAGCCGCCAAATTCGGCAGGGGCCGACTCGAAGGCGGTGAACATGTCCGCATACAGATGCAGGAGTTTGCCGACCTGTTCGGGAGAAGGATCGCTGCCGGAGGATTCGAGGGATTCGGCCAGGGTTATGATCTCGCCGAAGGAGTAGTTCAGCGGCCGCGCCTTGAACTCGGCGGCGCTCATTGCGCCTATGGTGCAACTGGCTTCGGGGGATTCGAGGGTGCCGCCCGCGAAGCTGAAATCGGTATAGATGGTTTCGAGGTCTGTCTGGCTCGCGGGATCGACCAGGCCGTATATGCCAAGCACGCCGGCGATATTGAAGCTGGAGGCGGCGAGAGTGCCGAATTCGGCGCTGCCATTGTCGCCGGCCCGGATGCTCATGCCGGAAAGGCTGACCGAGGCGGCCGTGCCATCGGTGATATCGGACAGGACCAGATCGGAGAGGGTCACCGTGGCCTCGCTGGCCTCACCGTCGATGGTGGTGGTGGCGGAGAGGGTGATTTCGGGAATGGTGATGTTGTCGGCAGTGAGGCCGGCAAGCGCGTCGGCATTGTCGACCAGGTCGCCACTGAAGATGGCGCGCAAGGTTGCCTCGTCCACATTGGAACCGACGGCATCGATGGTCGGAATGTCGACGCTGATTTCTGAGGAAGTGGCAGCGGTTTGCGTGGCCGGCGTGCCCTTGTTCTTGACCTTCTGGGCCCAGGCGCCGCCCGTCGGCAAGGTGACGCTCAAGAGGCACGCAGTGGCAAGGATGGCCAGGCGCTGTCCGGATTTGGTGCTGAACGGTGTCATCGTGTTCTCCCGCTGTGACGTGGCTGCAATCTGAGGTATTGGCGCCGCCGCTTCAATAGGCAAACGCGCTTGTCAGCGTGCGCGCGCCGGGCAATGATGCGCTTCATCATTTCCAGCCATGAGCATGACGCCGTGTGGTTTGCTTCCGTTGCCAGGCTGCTGCCGGTCGTGTTCATGGTACTGCTTTCGGGGCAGGCCGCCCTGGCTCAGGGCGACGGGCAGAGTTCGGCGAAGCTGGGCGCACCGGCCGTCGCGGCGCCCGCCCGCCCACAGCCCGATCCGGGAACGATGTTCGCCTATTCCAATGCCATCGGGCAGGTGCTGCAGTTTTCGGTGGTGGGCAGCAGGACGGGCAGCGTGTGGGGCGACGGCGTCTATACCAGCGATTCCGTGCTGGCCGCGGCGGCGGTGCATGCCGGGCTGCTGGCGCCGGGCGAAAGCGGCGTCGTATCGGTCGAGATGGTCGACGGGCTGGACGCCTATGAAGGCGTGGAACGCAATGGGGTGACCAGCCTGTCCTATGGTCGCTGGAATGTGGCGTATCGGCTCATCGGCGTGGCGGCCATCGAGGGCAGGGTGGCGCTGCCCGATCCGGGCGACCTGTCGGGATTTCGCGGGCAGAACGGGATCGTGCTGACATTCGAGGTGACGGGCGAGGCATCCGGCTCGGTGTGGGGCGACGGGGTCTATACCGATGACTCCCGGCTGGCGGCGGCGGCGGTGCATTCCGGGGTGTTGCAGGCAGGAGAGACCGGGCTGGTCGGGGTGGAAATCCTGCCGGGGCAGGCGGCCTATGAAGGAGCCGAGCGCAACGGGGTGTCCTCGGGGAGTTACGGGAGCTGGCCGGGCAGTTACCGGGTGGCGCCGTTGAGCAGCAAGGCGTCGAGCAAGCTGAGCAACTGAGTGGCCGGGCAAAGGAAGGTGGATTCCCGCTTTCGTGGGAATGACGCGGTGGATTGGAACAGCGCCAGGATGGCAGGACGCTAATAGACCGTGGTCAGCACTTCGATTTCGCGGGCGGAGCCGGCCTGGACCTGGAATTCGCGGTTGAAGACCTGGGCGCCCTGCTTGGCCAGGACGAGATATTCCCCTTCGGCCAGGACGGTGGAGGGGAAGGCGCCGAGTTCGGAGAAGACGGTGGCGCCATCGGCGGTCTTGACCGTCCATTCGACGTCGGCGATGGCTTCGCCGCCCGGCTCGGAGACCAGCTTGAAGCCGATCTGGCTGGCATGGTGGTAGAGCGTGGCATCGGTCAACTGGCCGGCCTCGACCCGCAGATCGGCGCGGACCACGGCATTGGTCGAGCCGAAATAGGACACGATGTGGTAGGTGCCGGCATTGAGTGTGACAATGTCGTTGGGCTTGAGGCCTTCGGCGACCAGCGCGCGATCGGTCTCCTCGCCGGCGGTGAAGACGTCGAATTTCAGCAGGCCGACGGGAATGGCGATATCGCCGGTGACGGCGGAATTGAGCCGCAGCGCACCGGCGTCGAGCACGAAGGTCTTCTCGTTGGCGCCGGGGGCTACCGACAAAGCCTCACTGGTCTGGGCCCGGCCATAGGCGACATGGACGACATATTCGCCGGGCGGCAGCTCGACTGTGGGAGCGCCGAGGTCGGACTTGGCGACAAGCGCCAGTTCGCCGCTGGCATCGGGCTTGGTATCGAAGATGCGCCAGACCAGCCCGTCGGGAATGGGCGCGCCGTCGGGGGTGATGCGGGCGTTGAGGGTGACCGGCTGCGGGACTGAGGTCAGAGCCGCGATGGCGTCGGTGGCCGGTGTGACGGCGCCGGGCTGGGTTGCGGATGGCTGGGCGGGCGGCAGGCTGTCGGGGTCGGGCCGCGGGCGCGGCATTGGCGGCATTTCGGCCGTCGCGTCCTGCGCGTAAGCGGCAATGGCGACCGATTGAGAGGCAGGCGCCGCGACGGCCAGTACAAGCAGGAGGGCAAGCAGTGGTCGCAAACGCATCGGGTCTCCCTTGGCCGCTGGCGCCAAGCTGGCTGAATCAGTTGCGCCCTCTTAGGACGCGATTGGGGAAAAGCTGTGTCACAGACCTCGCGCGATGAAAACACCGCAATGGCGATGGCGTGGATTTTGTCCCAGCTTCTGGCGCTGGGGGGCGCTTCGCGATAGTGGTCCGGGTCGATACGGAGTCTGACCATGCCTGCCAATGCCGCCCTGCGTGATTACCTGCTGACCCGCCGCTCGGTCGGCATTGCCTTTCTGAAAGAGCCGGGACCGACACCGGCGGAGCTCGAGCAAATCCTGACCATAGGGATGCGGGTGCCCGACCACGGCAAGATCACGCCGTGGCGGCTGATCGTCATCGAAGGCGAGGCCAGGCAACGGGCGGGCGAGAGACTGGCCGAGATCGCGGCGCGCCATAATCCGGAGCTGGATGCGGCCGGACTGGAAATCGAGCGGCAGCGCTTTTTGCCGTCGCCGCTGACCATCGGGGTGATCTCGTCGCCCAAGGAGCACCCCAAAGTGCCCGAATTCGAGCAACTGCTGTCGGCCGGGAATGTGGCGTTCAACCTGGTTCATGCGGCCCATGCGCTGGGTTTTGCCGCGTCCTGGGTGACGCGGTGGTATGCGTTCGACGCGGAAGCCGCCGCGATGCTGGGGGCGCGGGACGGCGAGCGTTTCGTGGGATTCGTGCATATCGGCACGCCCACGGCCACCATCGAGGACCGGCCGCGGCCGGCACTGGCCGATATCGTCAGCCGGTTGTGAACAGGTATTAACGCTCTGCTCGCATTGGTTAACAGACTGTTAGCGTTTAACGCGCTCTAATCGCCTGGCTGCCAATTGCGAGTCGAGCCACCACGTCATGGGCGTCCAGCCAATTTCCGTTCCCCAGAGCCTGGCCTATGTGCTGACGGCGGCCGGCGACCGGAACGGTGTGGATTTCGACTATCTGCTGCAGACGGCGATGCGCGAGAGCAGCCTCAATCCGCAGGCCAAGGCACAGACCTCGTCGGCGGTGGGGCTGTTCCAGTTCCTCGAAAGCACCTGGATGCAGGTGATGAAGGAGGAAGGGCCGCGCCTGGGCTATGGCGATATCGCCAATAATATCGAGCGCTCGTCGGACGGGGACTATTTCGTGCGCGATCCCGCCACCAGGGCGGAAATCCTCAAGCTGCGGGAAGACCCGCAGATCGCCTCGGACCTGGCGGCGGCCTTCACCAAGAGCAATGGCGACTATCTGAGCCAGCGTTTTGGGCGAATGCCCAGCGCGGGCGAGCTCTATATCGCCCATTTCCTGGGGGCGCAGGGCGCCGAGCGGATGTTCACCGCCGGGCTGCAGGACCCGGACCAGGTTGCCGCCGATCTGTTTCCCAAGCAGGCCGCGGCCAACCGGTCGATCTTTTATGCCGATGGCCATGCCAGGACGATCCGCGAGGTGTATCGCGCCCTGGTGTCCAAGCATGAAGGCGGGGAGGCCAGCGCGCCCTTCGTGGCCCAGCAGATGGCCGGCCAGCCCTCGGTGCCCGAGGCGCCGCTGGTGCCTTCGCGGTTCTCACCGGAAAACATGTCGTTTACCGGGCTGTTCAAGACCGAAATCGAGGATTTTTCGGCCACCGGCACGGGTGGCGAGGGGGGCGCGTTCTTCACGCAACTCTATGCGCGCTAGCAACGAAGGCGGGGTGCAGACGTTTACCTATTTGTAGCCATTCCGAATGAAGGGACGGAGTAAAAGGCAAGTCGATACAAAGCAATGTATGCGCATAGAGAGAACCTTAACAAAGAGATCGTGTAACTGGGGGCGTGGGGTAGAAACCCCGTAACCGACGCCAAGGAGGCGGAGATGAACCGGACCGTTGCCGTTGTGAGCGCTGAGCATCTGCCGCTGCCGCGTGGGTGGATCGTTCTGGGCATGGCGCTATCGAGCTGGGCGCTGTTCGTTGCCATGGCAGCGGGCCTGAACCAGCTCTTCCTGGTGCTTCTCACCGGCGTCTGACCCCGCCGGCCAATGCCGGCCGTCTGCCCCCGGTTATGGTGAACCGTTCCTTAAGCCTTCATCCTTAGGGTGAACTTCGCCGATGTGCGGAGAGCGGAATGGTTGCGTATCAGGAGTTCGTATCACTGTCCCAATCGCTGGACAGCGAGGAACGGGGCAGCGCGGCTCATCTTTCGGCAATTGCCTATCTCAACCATGTGGGACCGGCGGACGAGCAGGCCGCGCTCTATGCGGCGCTGATCGGGTTTCTCGACGACCCGTCGGTCAAAGTTCGCGCGGCGCTGGCCTATGGCCTGCTGCATTCGAGCGAAGCGCCGCGCCCGATCATGCTGGCGCTGCTGCATGACAGCGCGGTGATCGCCCGCGCCATACTGCAATATTCTCCCGTGCTGATCGATGCCGACCTGATCGGCCTCATCAGGACGCTCGACCTGCCGATGCTGGTGGCGGTGGCCCAGCGCACGACGATGAGCCCGCGGCTGGCGGCGGCCATCATGGCGCGCGGGCATGACGCGGTGACGCTGCGCCTGCTCCGGCGGCGGGACATCGCCCTGGGCGACGCGCTGCTGAGCGAACTCGCCACCAAGCGGGTCGACCATGCCGAAATGCGCGGCGCGCTGCTGGCGCGTGCCGACCTGCCGGCGGCGGCGCGGCTGGTGCTGGTTCACAAGGTCGGCGAGGTGCTGCGCGGCGCACGAATCGTCAAGGGCGCGGTGGCGGAGGAAAGGCTGAACCGCATCCTGCGCGATTGCGGCGACACGGCGCTGTCGGCTATCGGCGAGCGCGAGGCGCTGCGGGAAGACGGCGGGTACATATCCGAGCTGGTCGCATCCGACAGGGTCAATACAAGGATATTGCTGCATGCGGTGGTGACGGGGCATGTGATGTTCTTCGCCGCCTGCCTGGCCGAGCTGGCGCAGACGCCGCGCGAAAAGGTTTTCGGCCTGCTGGAGCATGGCAGCCGGGCAGCGCTCAACGCCCTGCTGGTTCGCTGCGGTCTGGGGGAGGGGGTGCGCAACCTGCTCGCCCGGCTGGTGCTGCATGCGCGGGCCAGCGACCTGGCCGACGACGCCGCGGCGCGCCACTATGTGGTGACCGCACTGACCGAGGAACTGATCGCCGAACATGACGGGGTGATCCCCGAGGAGCTGGAAGAGGCGTTTGCCTATCTCAGCGAACAGAACATCCTGCTGGCGCGCAAGGCGGCGCGGGGGGTGATGACGGCGTTTGCCGGGGAAGCCGGGGGAGCGATGGCGCTGCCGGGGGTGGAGCCGAGGCTGGCGCTTCCGGCGGCGTAGCTCCGACCGACATTCGGGCGATTATCATTTCACTTTGCTGCATCGCGAAGGGAGATTCCCGCTTTCGCGGGAATGACGCGGTGAAGCAGCCCGGCTTGTCCGGGCAATCCGTGGGCGCCGCCCGCGCTTCTGCTAGAACCTGAACTGTTCGCTGAGGACGCGCTCTTCGAGGCTGGTGCCGGGGTCGAAGAGCAGGGTGACGGCATGGCTGCGGTCTTCCCGGACGGTGACTTCGAGCACGTTCTGGAACTCGACATTGTCGGCCACGGCGCTGACCGGGCGCTTGGCGGCCTCGCGGGTGATGAACTTGACCTCGGCCCGGTTGGAGAGGATGGCGCCGCGCCAGCGGCGGGGGCGGAACGGCGATATGGGGGTCAGCGCCAGCAGTTGCGCCTCGATCGGCAGGATGGGGCCGTGGGCCGATAGGTTGTAGGCGGTGGAGCCGGCAGGGGTCGATATCAGCACACCATCGCAGATCAACTCGTCGAGCCGGGTCTCGCCGTCGACGATGATCTGGATCTTGGCCGCCTGATAGGTCGAGCGGAAGAGTGAGACTTCGTTGAGGGCCAGCGCCTGCTGGGTGTGCCCCGAGGCATCGAGCACCTGCATGGACAGCGGATAGATGCGCGTGCGCTGCACGGCGGCCAGGCGCCTATCGAGCCCATCCTCGGAAAAGGTATTCATCATGAAGCCGACCGAGCCGAAATTCATACCGTAGACCGGGATATCCGAGCGCATGAGGCGATGCAGCGTCTGCAGCATCAGGCCGTCGCCGCCCAGCGCCACCACGACATCGGTCGCATCGATGGGATGATCGCCATAGCGCGACCTGAGGCGGGCGGCAGCTGCATCGGCATCGGGGGTGCCGTTGGTCACGAAACAGATTCGATCGGTAGGCTGGCTGGACAAGGATGCGCTCCGCTCGAGGGATCGCGCCTGCCTACCATGCGGCGCGCAACGGGGCCAGCCGCCAGCGGCCCGGCTGCCGGGGAGCGCGGCATTTGATTCAAGTTTGACACGAGCTTGAGCCGAATTGCGACGCCGGTTTCAACCGGCTGGCCGATCGCCTGGCCTATCAGCAGAAACCAGCCGGGACCGGAATCCCGGCAATTGAATAAAATTGTATCGAATTTTCGAATTCGACAGCAATTTGGCGCGCGCATCCTGCTGACATCAACTCATCAGGGATGGCCTAAAATGAACATCAAACTCACGGCAGTCGTGACTGGCATTACAATGGCAGTCAGCCTGTTTTCCATCGCCGACGCCGCCGCCTACACCGCCAACAGCAAGATCTCCAGCTTCGACCTGGTCACCCAGACCGCCGCCATCACGCCGCTGTCGCTGCAGTTCTTCTGCGCGCAGAACAAGAGTGAATGCGCCGGCGGCGGCCGCGGCCAGGTCACCATGTCGCCCAACCTCATGGCGGTGCTGAAGCAGATCAACGGCCATGTGAACCGCACCATCACCCCGGAACGCGACACTGCCGATATCTGGGAACTGAACCCGACCAGCGGCGATTGCGAGGATTATGTGCTGTCCAAGCGCAGCGCGCTGATCCGCCAGGGCGTATCGGCCGGCGCCCTGCGCATCGCCTATACCCATACCCGCCGAGGCGAACCCCATGCCGTATTGGTGGTGCGGACCAGCCAGGGCGACTATGTGCTCGACAACCTGACGAACTCGATCAAGACATTGCGCGCCTCGGGCTACAATATTCGCACGATGTCCTCGCCGAACCCGACCCGCTGGACTGCCGGCTAATCATCCCTTCCTCGAGATCGCCCCCGGATTACTTCCGGGGGCGATCTTATTTCGGCCCCAATGGCTTGCAAGAAACGCATGACAGCTAACCTTTCCATGCGCGGCAAGCATGCCCCGAAGCTCTTTTCCGGATGTGTTTTCCCAAGAAAATTGTTTAGCGTCAAATGGTTGGGTTAACGACCGGTCGCAGAGCCGCTATTTACCTTGATGGTGTTCTGCTGTTGCCGGGCCGGTAAACGAAGCATAAACAGTCGTTGACTACTGGCATAGCGACAAGCTAAAAATGGCTTTGCGGCCAGGGATTTGAGGAAGATTAACATGCGTAAGCTGATCATGACTTTCGCGACAGCTGGTGTGCTTAGCATGACAGCCTTGTCGGCTACGAACGCGGCCCCCGTGCCGGGTTTTGAAGCTCTCTACCAAGCTGCCTTTGCGGCCTGCACGCCTACCGGCGGCGCGGCAGCCAATCCGGCTGCTTGCGAAGCTGCCATCAATGCCTACTCAGCAGCGCTCATCGCCGCTGGCGTGACTCCTACGGTAGCCTTGGCCTCCTTCACCGAACTGCGCGCAGAAGTCACTGCCGCCGGCGGTGGTGATGCCATTGAGGCGCTGTTCGAAGAACTGCTGCCCGAATCCGGTTCGGTTACGCCGCCTCCGGGCGACACGCCTCCGGCCAATGACGGCAGCGGCACTCCTGCCAGCCCGACCTGATTAGAATACTCTTTTCAAAGAAGGCGCGATGCAAGTCGCGCCTTTTTTATTTGTGCGGGTTCCGGCCGTTCCAGTTTGTTTCCCGGCCGCCGCCGGGTGTCTGCCATGAGACAGGTGCATAGCTCCGGGTTGGCAATATTTTTTTGAGAAATTGCGACCTTTCGCTCTGAGTGCCACCGTTTTGTCGTGATTCTAGAAGTATTTTCTGAGTGCCGTTAATGATGGTCTTGGCGCCATTAATGATGACAAGTGAAGTCGCTGGGGCGGGGCTTGGAAAAAGTTTAAAGTTTGGTAACCTACTTTTGCGGCGTTTGAACTTTAGACAGTAAGTGGCTGTCACAAATTGTGAGTATAGCAGTGAACAGTTTTGCGCGCTCCGAAAGTCAAACTCCCTCCGCTGCACTCGGTGAAGCCGTGATCACTAATGGCACATCGCTCGGCGAGCTTGATTTCAACTGGGCGTCGCAGCGCCCATTGCGGTCTACTCAGAGTGGCCTGACTTTGTCCTGGTCGCGCGGCGCGCCGGAAGCGGCGCGGGTTTCGCCGATGCGCAATGCGCAATTGGCGGGCAAGCGCCTGTTCGATATCGTTGGCGCCTCGCTGGCGCTGCTTGTGCTGCTGCCGCTCTTCATCGTCGTCAGCATTGCCATCAAGGCGACCAGCCGCGGCCCGGTGTTTTTCCGCCAGTTGCGGGAAGGCCGGGACGGCGTGTTGTTCACGACGCTGAAATTCCGCTCGATGAAACTTGAAGACTGCGACGATACGGGCGTCATGCAGACGCAGAAGGATGATCCGCGGATCAGCCCGATCGGCCGGTTCCTGCGGCGGACCAGTATCGACGAGCTGCCGCAATTGCTCAATGTCATCGTGGGCGACATGTCGCTGGTCGGACCGCGCCCGCATGTGCGCGGCATGGAAGCCGGCGGCCGGCCCTATCGCGAACTGGTGCCATATTACGACGCCAGGCTGGCCATGCGTCCCGGCATTACCGGCTGGGCCCAGGCGAACGGGCTGCGCGGCTCGACCGCCGATGCGCGGCTCGCCATCAGCCGCATCGATCACGACATCGCCTATATCCAGAATTTTTCGCTTTGGCTCGACGTGAGGACCCTGATCGACACGGTTCGCCACGAGTTCATCGGCGGGTCGGGCGAGTAGGTCGATCGGGCACCTGAAACTATCTCAATATTCCCAGTGACACTGGGCCAGGCGGAGGGGCGATCGCCCCCTCGCACCGTGGCCAGTATAGTGTTGAGGAAATATCGACATTTGTTTCGATAGGGTGCGCGCCTGGAAGTCCATCAGGAATAGTCCTGGGCGTGTGGATGAAGACCAAAGGGGGCCGGACACTAAATAGGAACTTTGCCTCGATAGTGTCAGGAAAACGTCATGGGATGCCTGCTGAATGGCATCCGACATTAGCGGCGTGGCTGCGAAGCAGCACGGGTATTGGAGTAGTTTATGCGTAAAGTTGCGTTGGTAACGGGTATTACCGGGCAGGACGGGGCCTATCTCGCCCAGCTTCTGCTTGACGAAGGATATGTGGTGCACGGGGTCAAGCGCCGGTCGTCGTCGTTCAATACCGGGCGCATAGAGCATATCTACCAGGATCCGCATGATCCCGACCCGCGGCTCATCCTGCATTACGGAGATCTGACGGACGCGACCAATCTCATTCGCATCGTGCAGGAATGCCAGCCGGACGAAATCTACAATCTGGCGGCGCAAAGTCACGTGCAGGTTTCGTTCGAAACGCCGGAATATACTGCCAATTCCGACGGTATCGGTACGCTGCGCCTGCTGGAGGCCATCCGAATACTGGGCCTGCAGAACAAGACCCGCTTCTACCAGGCCTCCACCTCCGAGCTTTATGGCCTGGTGCAGGCCGTGCCGCAGAGCGAAACCACGCCGTTCTATCCGCGCTCGCCCTATGCGGCGGCCAAGCTCTACGCCTACTGGATCGTGGTGAACTACCGCGAAGCCTATGGAATGCATGCCAGCAACGGCATTCTGTTCAACCATGAAAGCCCGCTTCGCGGCGAAACCTTCGTGACGCGCAAGATCACCAGGGCGGTCGCGGCCATCAAGCTGAATCGGCAGGAGCGCCTCTATCTGGGCAATCTGGATGCGCAGCGGGACTGGGGCCATGCGCGCGAATATGTTCGCGGCATGTGGCTGATGCTGCAGCAGGACAAGCCGGACGATTATGTGCTGGCGACCGGCGTCACGACACGGGTGCGCGATTTCGTCGGCTGGGCATTCGAGGATGTCGGAATCGATATCGAATGGCGCGGCGAAGGCGTGGACGAAAAAGGCTATGACCGCGCCAGCGGCAGGTGCCTTGTCGAGGTCGATGCCCGCTATTTCCGCCCCACCGAAGTCGAGCTCCTGCTGGGCGATCCGAGCAAGGCGCGCCAGAAACTGGGATGGGAGCACAAGACTTCCGTCCGCGAGCTGGCGGCCGAAATGGTGCGGGAAGACCTCAAGGTCATGCAGACCTCGCCGGTCATGAAGGAAGCCTGATGTATCGGCTCGAAGGGCGAAAGGTCTGGGTGGCCGGGCACCGGGGCATGGTCGGCAGCGCGGTGGCGCGGCGACTGGCTTCGGAAGGCTGTGAGATCGTGTCGGCGGATCGCCGCATAGTCGACCTCAAGCGCCAGGCCGATGTCGAGGCCTTTGTCGGCGACAAGGGGATTGATGCCGTCGTCGTGGCGGCAGCCAAGGTTGGCGGAATCCTCGCCAACGAGACCCAGCCGGCGGAATTCCTCTACGACAACCTGATGATCGAAGCCAATATCATCGAAGCGAGCCATCGGGCCGGCATTGATCGGCTGCTGTTTCTCGGATCGTCGTGCATCTACCCCAAATTCGCGCCGCAACCCCTGACCGAGGATGCCCTGCTGACGGGGCCGCTGGAACCCACCAACGAGTGGTATGCGGTGGCAAAGATTGCCGGCATCAAGCTGTGCCAGGCCTATCGCGCCCAATATGGGCGTGACTATATTTCGGCAATGCCGACCAATCTCTATGGTCCGGGCGACAATTTCGACCTGCAATCCAGCCATGTCATGCCGGCGCTTATCCGCAAGGCGCATGAGGCCAAGCAGACCGGCGCCAGCGCGATCACGGTGTGGGGTACCGGCACGCCGCGGCGGGAATTCCTGCATGCGGACGATTGCGCTGATGCCCTGGTCTTCCTGTTGCAGCAGTATTCGGGGGCCGAACACGTCAATGTGGGATTTGGCGACGACATCAGCATCCTGGACCTTACCAGGCTAGTCTGCGAGGCCGTCGGTTTCGAAGGTGAGATCGTGCATGATCTCAGCAAGAAGGACGGGACGCCGCGCAAGCTGATGAGCAATGTCCGGCTGCGCGAGATGGGGTGGGAGCCCCGGATTTCCCTTCGGGACGGAATTGTGGAGACCTATAACTGGTTTCTCGCCAACCAGGGGGCCGGGCAATGAGCCATACCGCGGTTATTTTTGGGGGGTCCGGCTTCTTCGGCACCCATCTCGCGCGGCAACTGGCCGAAGACCCGGCGGTGGAACGCATCGTGCTGGCCGATCTGCGGGAGCCGCGATTTGCCCATGCCAAGGTCGATTTTGTGCATTGCGACGTGCGCGAACCGATCGACATCGCGGTCAGCGGCGAGGTGGTCATCTACAATTTTGCCGCGGTCCACACGACGCCAGGCCATGAAGACTGGGAATATTACTGGACCAATGTGCGTGGCGCGATCGAGGTCTGCCGTTTTGCCGACCGTGTTGGGACCAAGCGACTGTTCTTCACCTCGACTATGGGCATCTATGGGCCGCAGGAAGTGCGTGTCGACGAGGATACGCCACCGCTGGCGGTGACGGCCTATGGCAAATCCAAGCTGCTGGCCGAGAAGATTCACGAGGACTGGCAGGGACGCGACCCGCAGCGGCGGCTAGTGGTGATGCGTCCCGCGGTGACCTTCGGGGAAGGCGAGCGCGGAAATTTCCAGCGTCTGGCCGGCCTGCTGCGCAAGGGGCGCTTCGTCTATCCGGTTCGCAAGGACACCATCAAGGCATGCGCGCCTGTCGAGGAAATGCCGCGATGCCTGGCCTATATGGCCAGCTTCGACGAACCGGTTATCCGGTTCATCTTCGCCTATCCGGAACGGACGACGACCGAGGATATCAACAAGGCGTTTCACGCCGCCGCAGGCTATGCTTTGCCCGGCGTCGTGGTTCCTGGATGGCTCATCTATACGGCAGCGTTCGGCTTCGAGATTTTGGGCAAGCTGGGACTGCGCACGTCGATCAACCGGGCTCGCGTCCGCAAGCTGGTTCAGTCCACCAATATCTACCCCAAGGAGCTGGTCGAGCGCGGATGGCGCTTCGAGTTGCCGCTGACCGAGGCGCTGCGGCGCTGGAACGAAACGAACGGTTTCCGATGACACAGACTTTCGACGCCACTTTCAAGATCGTCTTCCACGACTATGGCGGGCATGCCTTTACTGCCCATATCGCACGGGAAATGGCGCGACGCGGCGTGCGGACGCATTACATGTCGTTCGGCAGCTTCGCCACGCCCAAGGGCAAGGTGGACGGAAGAGGCGGCGATCCCAAACAGTTCAGCGCCGAACAGCTGAGCATTTCGGCCCCTTTCGACAAGGAAAACCTGATCCGCCGGCGGCGGCAGCAGATCGAATATGCCCGCATTGCGGCGGCCAAGGTGCTCGAGCAAAAGCCGGATATCGTGTTCTCATCGAATTCGCCGCTCGAAGTGCAACAGCACCTGATGCGGGCCTGCCGCGCCATAGGCGCCAAGTTCGTGTTCTGGGTGCAGGACATCCATAGCGAGGCTATCGGCCAGATCATCGGGCGCAAGAATGCACTGCTGGGCCGGCTGGCCGGCTCCTATTACCGGATGCTCGAGCGCCGTCTGCTGCAGCAGAGCGACGCCGTGATCGTCATCTCCGACGCGTTCAGGGATATGCTGGGCGGCTGGGGGCTGGACGCCGCAAGCATGACGGTGGTCGAGAACTGGGCGCCGCTGGAAGACATACCGGTATTGCCACGCGATAATGACTGGGCCTTGCGCCACATGCGGCCGGATCGCACGCGCATCGTTTATTCGGGCACCATGGCCCGCAAGCACAATCCGGACATGCTGCTGCATCTGGCGCGGAACCTAGACGTGGACGTCCATCTGTTCTCCGAGGGTGCCAATGCCGACTATGTGCGGCGGAGTGCGGCTGAGCAGGGGCTCGACAATGTTTTCGTCCAGGGCTGGGTGCCGGTGGATGACCTGCCCAGCATGCTGGCGGGTGCCGATATCCTCTATGCCGTGATCGAGCGCGAGGCCGGGGTATTCTCGGTGCCGTCCAAGGTGCTGTCCTATCTGGCGGCGGGGCGGCCGATCCTGGCATCCATTCCGGCGGAGAACCTGTCCAGCCGCAAGATTGCCGGAGCTGAGGCGGGCCTGGTGTCCTCGCCCGACGATGTCGAGGCGCTGCTGGCCGATGCCCGTACGCTGCTGGCCGATGGACAGTTGCGCCAGCGCATGGGGGCCAATGGCCGGCGCTACGCGGAAGCCGAATTCGACATAACGGCCATCGGCGACCGGTTCGTCACCATCATCGAAGAGGCCGGCGCGCGGCCATTGTCGCAACAAGCCCGTCAGCCGTCGGCGCTCAGCACCCATTCAGCCGTATAGCAGGATGCAACTGTCGCAGAAGATCAATAATCTTGCTTTGCTGGTCGGCGGATATCTAGCTGGTCAAGGTGGTCTGTTTCTCAGCCAAAGCTGGCTTCTGGCCAATGAGCAAGTCAGCTTGCTGGCGGCTTTCGGTCTCTGCTTTTCTGTTGCCGGCCTGTTTGCCATATTGGTCGACTTCGGTTTTATAACGGTGCTGGCACGACACGTCGCGGTGAGTGGTGAAACCCCGCACTCGATCTACTGGGTGGCGGTTGCCACGCGGATGCTGCCAGTTCTGGCTACGGTCTTTGCCGCCGTAGCCTGGATTTGTTGGCCGGGCAGTTCGCCGTTCTCACGTTCGTATGCCCTATTTGCTCTTCCCGGTGTCGTAGCCTGGTCGTTCAACCTGACTGGTATTCTGGACGGGCTCCGGTTGAGCGGCGTCAACGGAATCGCCGCGGCGATGCCGTTTCTGCTGTCAGCGGCTGCCTTGATTGTCGCCGGTGATGTGGACCCCACGATAGCGGGGGCCCTACTTGGCGCTGCTCTTTCACTGGGATACTTTGGGGGGCTCGTGCTTCAGGTGTGCGTGTTGCTGCGCCGCCATAAGCGCTACCTGGTCTTTTCGTCGCCCACTTTCCGCGAAATAGCGGACCTCGCACCATCAGCGGTCAAGGCTCTCCTGACAACGCTGCCGGGCCAAGTGTATTTCCGGGCGCAGTTGGCCATTTGTGCCTGGCTTTTAGGCGACAACGCGGTGGCATTGCTAATCTACTGCAAGCAGATCGTCACCGCGTTTTTGCTTATGGCCTCGTTCCTGCGACGCGTGGAGTTTCCAGATCTTGCTCAAGCGCTGGCAGGTGCAACCGCCGCGCCTCTGCGCGTCGTTTACCGGATGCAGCTTGGCGGCACGCTCTTTGGCTTATTTGGTTTTGTCGGTGTGCTGATGGCCAGTCTGGTCGCAAATCAGGTGCTCTCAGGGCCTTTGACAGAGGCTGCGCGATATTTGTCCTTGTTCAGCATTCTCATATTTTCGGGCGCAGTCTCAAGCGCCACGGTGCAAGGCTTGCTGGCGACCGCGCGCTTCGGTGCCGCCGCGTTGGCCAGCGCCATCGCCAGCGTCGCTGGAGTAGGACTAAGTCTTGCTACCGTCGCGTGGCTTGGAATTGTGGGTTTTGTGCTGGCGGACCTGGTTGGCAATGTGGCGAGTGGTATTGTCTCATCCATCATGATAGCTCGCTCTTCGACCACAGGCCGGGAGTCCAAAGAGTGATTGCGGCGATTGGATATATTAGCCTGGCGCTGGCTATTGCATTCTGGATGCGGCGGCCATCGCTGGATGCCACGTCAGTTTTCCTGACCTACATGACTGCGTCGATCGGTGTGACGCATGCGGCGGCCAACTATTTTGGCGCGGCTTCAAGTAGTCTGGTGATGGACATTACCTCCGATCTGGCGGATGTTCTTTTCGCCGTAATGTGCGTGGCGATATTCATTATTGTAATTATTGCCAACGTTTCCTCACGCGCGGGTGGAAAAATTAAGGAATCCTCTCCTCCGAGGAATGCGCGCGCTGCCCGATCTCTTGCCGTAGCTTCTATCATCCTGTCTGTATTGTTTGTTCTGATAATGTCGCGAATATATGGCGGCGTTAGTGAATTTGTTTTCAGGATGTTCGCCCGGGTTCAACTCTTTAATTCCGTGGCCAATTTTACCCTGCTGCTAAATTGGGGTTCAATCGTACTTTCGGCGTTTGCTTTTAATTTTCTTCCGCGTGTTCGACCCAACGCGACTACAGCGCTGGTTTTTATTTCGGTGTTTCTTTCGGCGCTCGTGGCGCTTTCCAGCGGCGGCCGCTCTGTGCTGTTATTGTACATTGTTTCGATCGCTTTTAGATACATTATCAGGCTGTCATCTACCAAGTTTATATTGTTCGGCTTCCTGATGGTAGTTGCGACTTTGTTTGTTTCGTCGCTTCTCATTACAGCAAGATATGAGGCTCAAGATGCGGCAATTTTACAAGATTCGGAGGAAGACTCCGTTTTTGTTCGGGGTGTCACCGGACTGGCGTATCTTGATCATATGGTCTTGGCGCACGAGTATGCGAATGCCCACGGGCATGATCTCGGGCAGCTCTACTTCAATGTCCTGACCTTCCCAATTCCACGGGATCTGTGGCCCGGCAAGCCGCTGCTCATAAGTAGTCTCGTTCGGCAGTATCGCTATGGAGACGTAACGGGGGGCACGCCGCCTGGGCTTTTCGGTGAGGCGTACATTGCGTTCGGCTATTGGGGGATCGCGCTGGTGGTCCCGCTACTGGGTTTTGTCTTGGGGAAGGTCGATCGATTGGTTCGCTTGGCGCGAAGCACCGACAGCCCCTATCAGACTGCCCTGGCAGGGATAGTGGTTCCGCTAGTAGGCTTTGCCCTTATCCGAGGAGGGGTAGACGTGGGCGCCACCAGAGTTGGCGCGCCTCTGGCATGGTGTTTCGTGGCCTGGCTGCTGATTTCCAGAAGCAGGGCGCCAAAACTGGCGCGCCATTCGCATGGCGAGACCGCTCGCTAGGAGAAACAATGAAATTTCTGATTGTAAACGCATTTGGGCGCTCCAACAGGGGAGACTCCGTCCTGTTGGACGAATGCATTCGTGACATTCGTCAATTTGACAGCGCGGCTGTCATCGCTGTCGCGGTCTATGAAGGTGCGGCCGAGGCGCGCAATCTATACCCGGAGATCAAATGGTCTGGGCGGATCGGCAATGCGCCAGGCAAGCCAAGGACGCTGTGGTACCTGATCCTGAGTTGGCTATTCTGCATCACTCGGTGGCCGGTATTCAGCCGCCTGCTGCCGGTGGACCAACAAGAAACGCTCGCCGAACTGCTGGCGGCAGACGTTGTCATAAGTGCGCCGGGCGGCTACCTGCACGACAGCAATTTTGCCTATATCGTCGCTCTTCATCATATCCATCTCGGTGATCTTCTGGGGAAGCCGGTGGTTCTGGCGCCCCAAAGCTATGGACCTGTGAACGGATTTTTGGCCCGCGCCTGGACGAGGCATATACTACAAAAGGCCGTTAAAATCTGCGCGAGAGAGCAGTATAGTTTTGACTTTCTAAGTAGCACGTTGCGTCTCGATAGTGACATCATCGCGCGTACGGGAGACAGTGCGTTTTGGAACATGGAGGCCACGACCAAGAAAGATGAGGTCGATGCACAGTTCCTCCGGCTGGGCATATCGACTGCCGCACCGATCCTTGGCCTTACGGTCGTCAACTGGCACTTTCCAGGACTTAGCCCTGCCGAACGCCTAAAATCCAGCTACGTGAAGGCATTGACCGAGATCGTGGAAGCGGTCTCGGGGCAGTTTGGCCTGCAGCCGGTCATCTTCAACCAAGTTAGCGAGGATTTGCCGTTGGCGCTGGAAGTTCAGCGTTTGGCAAAAGTACATATCGCCGTGGATCAAATGGAACATGAGCCTGGTGTTCTTAGGGGGATGATTGGCAGATCAACGGTATTCCTTGGTACGAGATTTCATTCGTGCATATTTGCAATTATGGCGGGGAGGCCGGTTTTCTCTATTGCGTACCTCCCGAAGACAAGCTCGATTATGGCAGACCTCGGACTCGCTGACAGATACTGTCATATTGAGGCGGTGGAGGTTGAAAGGATAGTCGAGCAAATTTCGTTTGACGTTTCAAATTTGGTGGAGAGCCAGGATAGAATTTCTGATGCCGTGGTCCAATATCGGAAGAAATTCGGAAATTTTTCTGACGTATTGTCAACTATTCCGGACCTCAATCAACTGCGATCGGGCGCGGTGACGCCGTGTTGAACGATCCATTGCCCAAGGAGTTGACGATTGTCACCCCTTGGATTTCTCGCGACGGTGGCGGGGTTTCAGAGTCGGTTCGCCTGTTGGCAACAGCCATGGCGGGCCCAGGCTACTATCGCATTACAATCGTGACGACGCGTGATGCTCATTTTGAGGAGGATCGCAAAGCGCTTCCCGATGGCATAAGGGTGCATGCCTTTCCGTATTTCGGGCCGGCCAACTACCGCTTTTCTCCTGGCATGCTTTGGCACATGCTGTTTTCCAAAGCGAAAATCGTCCATGTTCACGGCCTTTGGATGTTCCATTGCTTGGCGGTGTTGGCATGGTCGTTTAGAGGAAAACCGTATGTCGTCTCTCCTCACGGAATGCTCGAAGAATGGATTTTGCGCAGGTCGCCACGTCTAAAAGCGATCGTTTCGAGTCTTTACCAAGGCCTTTTCCTGCGTCGGGCGGCTGGGTTCCACGCCCTGACGAATAAGGAAGTCCACGACATCAAACTTCAGATACCGGACGCGCGGTGCGAGATCATCCCGAACTATGCAAGTGTTCCGAAAAGCGATGGGAGAAAGCCTCGCTGGTGGCGCCCCACAATGGATGGTCGAAAAATCTACCTCTTTCTGGGCCGAATTCACGAGAAAAAGGGCTGGCGGGAACTTCTGGAAGCGTGGGAGGCGCTGTCTGCCGCCGACGAGAATTTTTCAAGATATTCGTGCCTGATTTACGCCGGATGGCTAGACGGCTCCTATGACCTGGAGGATCTCGTGGGTAAGGCGTTCCTCAAGAGCCAAAATGTATATTATGTCGGGCCGCAGTTTGGCTTGGCCAAATACATGACTATTCACGCCGCCGATTTCGTTTTGCTTCCCTCCAAAAGTGAGGGGTTGCCGATGGTGATCCTTGAGGCTTGGGCCGCGTCCAAACCCGTCATTATGACGCCAGAGTGCAACTTACCCGTAGGTTTTGCGGCAGGAGCCGCTATTCAAACGGGAGACAGCGTTGACGAAATTATGGCGGCTCTCCTGACGGCAGATGGCCTGTCGCCGGACGATTTAAAAACCATGGGCGAGGCCGCTCGCGCGGTTGTGGGGGAATACTTTTCGGAGGAGGCGGTGGCCCAAAAAATGACGAAACTGTACAAGAGTGTCACTTAATATGGCTCCGGTACTCCCTCGCGACGATGGCATCCTGGACTCGCGTGTCCACAACACATTTGCAGGTGCGCCGAGCTTCACCCTGCGTCACCGCGTGGTGAGAGCCTTATTTGGCGTAGTCTGGTTTATTTTGGCTCGGTGGACGCCGCCGCCAATGCATAGGTGGCGCGTATTTCTGCTCAATCTCTTTGGTGCTCGCGTCAGTCCGACAGCGCGGGTATATGGCAGCGCAAGAATTTGGTACCCAAAAAACCTTTCAATGGCGGCACAGAGCGTCTTAGGACCCGGCGTCATCTGCTATTGCATGGCAAAGATTTCCATAGGGGAGCGGGCAATCGTTTCGCAGCGGGCGCATCTTTGTGCTGGTTCTCACCACGTTGACGATGAGCACTTTCAACTGTTCGCGGAACCAATCTCCATCGGGAGCAATGCATGGGTTGCCGCCGAGGCGTTCGTCGGACCGGGTGTTACCATCGGGCAGGGGGCTGTGCTTGGCGCGCGCGGCGTTGCAGCCAAGAACCTTTCCGATTGGACCATATATGTTGGCAATCCGGCCCGGCCGCTCCGCGAGCGCAAGAGGTTTTAGATAGCCGCGAGCAGTAGGCGATAAAGGTCGGAATTTTGGGTCGCGCTGAGTGCTCTACCCAGATGCCCGTAGGCATACTGCCTGGTTCCATAGCTGGACCCGTTCGCGGCCAACAGCCAGAATGTCTGTGAGGACATGCCAATCGCGGGGTGTGTGACAGTTACGCGGGAAATTCCGTCCTTATCTATGCGGTACCCCTGACTGTCCCCGCGTGAAAGGACCGTGTGGCCAACGGAGGTCGAGACCGCCGGCGCGGCTAGCGGGACGGAATTGTCATTCATCCGTCCCGAAATGGCGCCGCCGCTGTTGCGGGCGAAGATGCGGGCATTGAAATTGCCGATGTCGTTCCTGTCTTCGGCGGTGTCGGTGAGGCACCAGACGCCCAGATGGGCGTCGTTGAGCGAGAACTTGCCGCCGGCTGTGACCGGATTGAAGCCGGTATCGAGATAGGCGTTGATGCCGTTGCCGGTATAGCCGCGATCCACTTCGAAGGCGGGATTGTTGACCGGCGCCAGGTTATAGGCGTCGGCCACCCAGTTGAGGCATGCCGCCTGGGCGGTGTGGGCGGCCAGCATGTAGAAGGCGTCGAGCCGCGACCACACGCCGGCATGTTTGAGGCCGGCGATCAGCGTGTTGATCAGGCCCTTGCGACGGGCGTCGGGCGGGGTGGTCATGCGGGCGAAAAGGGCCAGCGCTTCCGGCTCGTAAGCCGGGCGGGAGCCCAGGGTGATGTCGAGGCCGAGGCCCGATCCGGTCATCGGCATCAGCTCAGCCCCACCAGGTTGGTGGCGGTGCTGGCGGTGCCAATGCGGATGGCGCGGATCGGCAGGACGCTGCCGGCCGGGACGGCGGTGAAAGTCACGTCGGCGCCGCTCAGCAATCGTGCCGTCACGTCGCCGGCGCCGCCCACATAGATCGCCCGCGTCACTTCCACCAGATCGCTTGCGTCGCTCGGCACGATGGCGAAGCCATGGGTGGCCGGTCCCTGGATGCTGGTTGCGTGGCCTTCGTATCTGTCAGTCATTGGTGTCCCCTTTGTTCACGCATCAGCGTAGCATCGGGGGAACGAGGGGGGATAAGTGGCCGGTCAGCGCGCGGTGACGGTGAGGTCGGTTACCGTATAGGCGTCGCCGTCGATGGCGACATGCCAATGGACGGTGTAGTCGGCGCCCGCCTCGAGGCCGTCCACGATGGTATAGAGCCAGCGCTGGTTGTCCCTGCCGCGGAGGGGATAAAGGCGGACCGGGCCAGCGGTTGCCGGCGTGGTGAAATCGAGACTGTAGGTGCCATCGGCGGCGGGCTCGTAGTTGGCCGGGCCCAGCAGCCACTGCAAGGCGACCGGATCGTAGATGCCGGTGCGGCGCAGGTCGACCGGGCTGGTGGCAATGGCGGGCGAACCGGCGAGGTCCATGCCGTGCCATGTCCATATCGAACGGTCGGCTTCGACGGCGACGGGGCCGAAGGCGAAGCCGGGATCGCTGCCGTCGTCCTGCTCGACGGGCGGTTCGGGCTGCGAGGCAGGGGGCGGCGGCGTGGGCACGGCGACTGCTGGCATGCTCGCATAGAGGGCATCGGCAAGGGCTGCGACACCGGTGGGCGTCAACGGCCCGAGCGCGCAGACCCTGGCAATGCCGGCTTCGGCGCAGAAGGCGTTCAGCTCGCGAATGGTGCCGATGGTGAATTGGCCATTGGGTGGGGTGGAGCGGAAGCCGCGCTCGCGCAGCTCGCTTTGGAGCACGTGAACGAAGCTGTTGGGGTCATCCGCGAAGATTTCGGCCAGCAGGGTGGCGCGTTCCTCCGGCTCCGCGGCAGCCAGGACATCCTCGGCAGGCGATTGCGCCAGTGCCGGACTTGCACAGCAAACAATACCGGCAAGGGTAAGTAACAATGCGCGCATGGTTGCCTTCCTCCTGGAGCCTTACGGGGAGAAGGTCGGACTAAACGTGAAAACAGTCAACGGGGCGCCCTGTCTCTGGACGTATCGGCACGCGATTGCCGGTTGCTCGCCGGGGTCGCATGGCCGATATTTGGCGGGAATCAGCCGATGGAGCCGTCATGGTCTTGGGAATCAGGTTTCGGACGCGCGCGCAGCAGCGGGACCAGCAGGGTGACCGGGCGCGCATGCAAAGCGTCCGCGATGCGGTCATGGCGGCGCGGAGCTCCGCGGAACGGGAGCGCGAGGGGCTGCGCCTGCGCATTGCCGAATGGTATGACCGGGCCGTGGCCATCATGGACACATCGGGGGAATACGGCGCGCGTTCCCCCGAGGATGAGAGCGAGATCAGCGCCGCATCCAAGGAAGCAGCGTCAGCGGAGCTGCGCGTGCGCGAAATCGCCCGCTCCATCGCGGTGTTCGACGGCATCCTCATCCAGCTCGATGAAGCCGAGCACGCCAGCGGGCAACAGGCAGATGCCACCGCTTCGCCGGGGCCGGACGGCGAGGCCTAGTTCGGCTTTAGTTGTCATAGGCGGCGTAGTAGCCACCATATTTGCGCTCGTAGCCGCTGCGCGAAATGTCGAGCTGGTTGAGCACGACCACCGTCTTGGCGTCCTTGCGCTTAGCCTCGTCGAGATTGGCGAGGGCGCGGCGCGCATCGGTCTGCGCGGTGGTGGCCCAGCGCAGCACGAACACGATCGCATCGGCGAAACGCGCGATATAGCGCCCATCGACCACCGGGGCGAGCGGCGGGCTATCGAGCACGATGACGGCGAAGGAATTGCGGGCCGCCGCGATCAGCCGGCCAAATGCCGGGCCCGCCAGCAACTGGTCGGTGGGCAAATCGCTACGACGGGAGCCGATGATGAGCGTCATCTCGGTCAGGTTGTCCTTGCTGACGATGTTCTGCACACCGACATCGCGCATGGCCTCGTCGGTAAGGAAATCGAGCAGGCCCTGGGAGGGATCGAGATTGAGATGGCGGTGGATGCTCGGCTTACGCAGGTCGCAGTCGATCAGCAAGGTGCTGTAGCCGGCGAGCGAATAGGACCGCGCCAGCGCCAGGGCCGTGGTGGTCTTGCCCTCGTTGGGCGCGGTGGAGGTCACCAGGATGACGCGGCTGCCGAGGCTTTCCTCGTCGGGCGAGCGCAAATCCTGGTCCAGCACGGCGCGGATACGCCGGATCGACTCGGCAAAGAGCGACAGCGGCGAGGTCACCATCAAATTGGCGAGGCTTTCGCGTTCCGATTTGGCCCGTTCGCGCGGGACCGACGCCGCCACCTGCTGACGCAGAACCGATTCCACCTGTTCTTCGGTGGTGAAGCCACCGATCAGGTTTTCGCGGAGGAAGGCCAGCCCGGCGCCGAGGCCCAGGCCGGCCAGGGCAGCCAGAATGATGATGAGCGGCTTGTTGGGGAAGGACGGGCGCTCGGGCGGCAGGGCCGGGGAGACGATGCGGCTGTCGGCAAGCTGCAGGTCGGCCTGGGCCTCGAGGTCCTGGGAGCGCGCCAGCAGCGTCTGGTACTGGGTGCGGGCCAGTTCCGCGCCCTGCTGCAATTCATAGAGGCGGGTGAGGACATCGGCCGACAGCGAGCTGCCCAGCACTTCCTGGCGCAGGCGCTGGCGCAGCGTGTCTTCCTGGGTCTGGTTCTGGGTGACCGAGGCGCGCAGGTCGCTGACCTCGCTGCTGGCCGTCTCGCGCAGCCGGTTCTCGATGGCCGCCAGCTCGTCGCGCAGGTTCACCGCCGTTGGCGTGTCGGCGCCGGCCTGGCTCAACTGGTCGGCCAGATCCTGGCGTTGCTGGGCCAGCTCGTCGAGTGCGGAGGATTGAAGGGTAGAGACGATGGAACTCCAATCCTCGTTCGCCAGATAGGTCGTTACCGCCTCCGCCGAGCGCTGCGACTGATCGCGTGCCGCCTGAAGCTGGGCCATCTGCTGCTGCATCTGCGCCAGGTCGGTGCGGCCGCTGTCCTCGATGATGCGCTGCATGTTGTCGGAGACGAAGGTATCGAACTGGCCTTCCGAACTGACGATCGCTTCGCGGGCCTGGCCGATCCGCGCCTGCAGGACGTTATAGGAGGCCAGGACGCTATCCACCTTGGAGGCCAACTGGTCGGCGATATAGGATTCGGCAATGGCATTGGTGATCCTGGCGGCCTTTTCGGCCTGCTCGGATCGCACCTGCACGGAGATTAGATAGGTCAGCCCGCGGCGCTGCACGCTGACGGCGGAGCGAAGTTCGGACAGCGCCTGGTTCACCGCCTGCTCGCCCGTAGGCAGCGCGGGGGTGCTCAGGCGCAGGAAGGTCAGGATACGCGGCCAGAGGCCGATCGACACGCCGAATTCCGGATCGGTGACCAGGTTCTCGTCGCGAATGGCGCGCAGCAGCACATTGTCCGAGCGGGCAAGCTCGACTTCGCTGTCGATGCGGGCACTGTCGGCGGCGGAACTGTTCATCTGCGCTTCGGGAGCGAGCAGGTTCTTGTTGCTTGGATCGACCAGAATCAGCGCCGAGGAGGTGAAGGTCGGCGTCAGCGTGAAGGCGACCAGCGTGGCGAGCGCGACGACCGCGACCACGGTCACAGCGATCAGCCGGAACTGGCGTCGCAGCAGCCCGAAGATGGCCCGGAGATTAAGTTCGTTCTCGTCCATGTGGCGAATCCTAGGCTAGACGTGCAGGTAACAGGCCGGCTGTGGCGGCCGGCAGGGTGAGGACGCCGTCGGACGGCGCGTCAATTGGTGAGAAGCCGGACGGGCTCTTCCGCTCGAAGCCGGGCGGCCGTCAGCCTGCCGGTGGCAAAGGCGCCCGTATCGACGCAGATGCGTCCAGGCAGACAGACTGCCTCCGCTGCGGGCGTGTGGCCATGGACAACCATGCGATCCTGGATCGGTGGCGCGTTGAAGAATTCGTCTCGTATCCAGAGCAGGTCATCCTCACTTTGGCGTTCAACCGAATCTATGCCGGGCCGCAGGCCCGCATGAACAAACACCACACCAGGCAATGACAGTGTTAGCGGCAAATCCCGCAAAAAAGCAACGTGCTCCTGCGGGATGTGGCTATCGATGATTGCTTTGAGTTCCTTGCGTCCGGCGCGCGTAACTGCCGACATGGAAATGCCATAGGACGAAAGTGTCTCCATGCCCCCGAACTTCAGCCAGTCATCATTGGGACCGGGCGTTTCGAGAAAGCGCAACATCATGGTTTCGTGGTTGCCGGCAAGGCAAATGCGCCGGAATCCGGGGGGCGGAGCAGCGCTGAGGTGGTCGAGCACACCGGCGGAGTGGTTGCCGCGGTCGACATAGTCCCCCAGCATGACGATCCACTTCTCTCCGGCGATGCCGGCGGCGTCGGCGGCGATATTGCGTTCCAGGCTGCGCAATTCGTCAAGGCAGCCATGCACGTCACCGATCGCGTAGACCACATCGGGCCAATCGGCGGCGCTGAGATGGGTGCGGGCGCTTCTGGGGGCAGGGCGCCGGAAAGGATTGAACAGCATCAGACGGTGCCGGCCTCCCTCGGACCTTTCGGCCGGACCGTTGCCGCGCCGGCGGCCAGCAGCGCCACGAAGGTAAAGGCGACAGCTTCGATCTCGAGACTGAAGTCGAGGAGGGAGTGAACGCCGCAGACGGTGATGGCCGCCAGAGCGACGGTCTGGCCGGACCAGGAGCCGCGTCCGGCGCGGAGCGACGCCAGCATGCGCCAGGCCAGCAGCGCCACGGCCAGAAGCGGGAGCGAGCCGACGATCAGGCCCAGTTCCGCCCAGAGCGAAAGGTAGGTGCTGTGGGCTTTCTGCCAGACGAGATCAAAGCTGACCGGAGCCTGGTGGACCAGCGGGAAGGCCTGCTCGAAGGCCCCCCCACCGAAGCCGGTCAGCGGCCGCAGGCTGATCAGGTCGATGACCTGGGCATAGAGGGCGCCGCGAACCTCGACGTCGGAGTCGACCGAGCCGAGGCGATCGAGCAAACGGCTGCCATAGGCAACGAATCCGGCAGCCAGCAACAGCACGATGGCAGGCACGGCGTAGAGCACGGCCTTGATCCGCCGCATGCCCCAGGCCGTGAGCAGGACGACCACCGCGGATCCCGCCACCGTGGCCGCCAGACCCATGCGGGATCCCGTGGTCATCAACGTGGCAACGAGGATGATATAGGCGATGAGATAGAGCACGATCCAGGAGCCGTTGCCCTGAATGCGGCCATCATCCTCGTGGCGCTCGGCCTGCCGCACCAGGATGCGGCCGATCTGCGTCAGGGCGATGACGGCGCCCAGGCCCAGATAGGTGGCAAAGCTGTTGCGGTTGACGAATGTGCCCGTCGCCACATGCTGGTAGCCCCATTTGGGCATGCCCAGAATGGTGTCGCCGGTCGTCAGGTTGTAGAGGCCATAGGCTGCATAGACCAGGGCGATGATCAGCAGGCCCTTGACCAGCAGGGAGCGGCGCTGGTCATTGACGCTGACCTGCATCACCAGAAAGAACAGCAGGCCAAAGGTCAACTGGCGGATCAGCATCAGGATGGTGGCGGTGGGCGCCAGGCTGATGGTCCTCGAGGGCACCGTCACGCCATTGATCGTGATCTCGCCCAGGCCAAGGAACTGCGCGATGGGGAGCGTCTGCGCGAAGAGATAGGCGCAGACGACCACAAACAGGACCATCGGCAGCCCCAAGGCCGACAAGCGCACGCGGAACTGTTCGCGCTTGCGGCGCAGGATCAGCGTATAGGCGACGCCGCCCAGGCCGATCGCCACGGCCCACAGTCCCCAGAAGAACGGCCTGTTGCTGCCAAGGGGGAGCGGCGCCACTGCCAGGATGGTCAACAGGTACCAGAACATGGCGGTATTGACGCCGGCCTGGCCAGTGCCCACGGTCGACCCCTGGGTATCGCTGGTAGTGGCCCTGGAAATCTCGATCTGGGTCATGAGGCGGATAGACCTTGTCTGAGAGTGATCCGGCGATTGAGCGAATTGATGAACCTTCGCTGCCGGTCGGCGGGCATCTGTTCCAGGATCGCCGTCACGCGTTCGCGGAAGCTCTCCTGGTCGAGATAGCGCTGGGCGATCGAGAAGATGCCGCGATCGCTCAGCACCAGCATGGCGAGGTCGGCATCATTGCCGCTACGCGTGGCCGGCTCCAGCTTGTCGTAATGGGTTTCGGCCAGATCGACGCGGTGTTCGGCGATCCACTGTTCGCTGGGCGCCACGGCCTGAGCGGTACGCAGGAAGGTGTTGAAATCTTGCCAATTCTGCTCGGCCGCGGCGACGGCGGCGCCGGTAACCCAGGCAAAGGCATCGGTGGGGCGCTCCGCCACGGCCGCGGCGGCGATATCGTGGCAATGTTGTTGCAGCGCCGCCTTGCCTTCAGGCGGCAGGGCGCGCATCTCGTAGGCATTGGGCTGCTGCATGGCACGGTGACAGTCGGCCAGGGTGCTCGATTGCGTGGATGGTGCAAGGCCGGGCGCATTGCTGGTTGCCGGAAGCGCCAGCAGGCGGCTGATGCTGGTCGTGCCCGACGTAAAATAGACCGAGGCTTCCTGGTAGGCAGCCCATCCGCCGAGCATGGCCAGACCCAGGCTGAGAATAAAAATCCCGGAACGGTTTATCTGGCTAGCCATGGTCCGGCTTTTTTCCTCGTGTGGCGCGATGATTGTGACTTAGTGCCATTAAAGTTTGCTTGCTTCGAGTCAGGGCGGGGCCCGGTGAGCACATTACTGCAAATATGACTAACCGAAGGCCGCAGCGAAGGATTTTGCCCCAATCGCTGTCGGAAAGGGTCCCGTCACTTCACAATGGGGTCAAAGATGGAAATGGTCGACTCGGCCCAGTGGTTGCACTATGCGGGATGGAGCGTGCAAGGCCGAGCGTCTGGGGGCCTGGTGCCGGCAGCAGGGTTCGAACCCGCGACCCCCTGATTACAAATCAGGTGCTCTACCAACTGAGCTATACCGGCGTTGGCCTGCCTGTAGCATCGCATATCGGGCTCGACAAGGCGCATTGCGGCGCTTCCCAGGCGGGGCAATATTGGCGGCGGCGCGGCTTTGGCAGTGCCGGGCGGGCGCGACGACGTGGCTGCGGAACTTTTTTTCTTCGGTGGACCGGCGTCGCGCACTTTACGCCGCTGCCCGGCGCGGTGTCGGGTGAGACATGTTCGCGTCGGCAAGATTGGCAGATATTTATGCCAAAGGCCCTTCGGCAGTGCGGCCTCTGGCGGTTTTGGACTTGATGCGGGGAGGGCTCCGGCCCTACCAACGGGCCTGAATTTGTACTCGCCTGGAGCATGGAACACAGTGACTACCGGCGCCCTGACGCATTTGCAAAGCCTTGAAGCCGAGAGCATAGAAATCCTGCGCGAGGTGGCGGCAAGTTTCGAGCGGCCGGTGATGATGTATTCCATCGGCAAGGATTCCAGCGTCCTGCTGCATCTGGCGCGCAAGGCGTTCTTTCCGAGCCGGATTCCGTTCCCGCTGCTGCATGTGAATACGACCTGGAAGTTCCGCGAGATGATCGCCTTCCGCGACAGCATGGCGGAGAAGTACGGGTTTGACCTGATCAGCCATACCAATCCCGATGGCATTCGCGACAACATCAATCCGTTCGACCAGGGCTCGTCGCGCTTCACCGATATCATGAAGACCCAAGCCCTGCGGCAGGCACTCAATGCCGGCCGTTATGACGCGGCCATCGGCGGCGCACGTCGCGACGAGGAAAAGTCGCGCGCCAAGGAGCGTATCTTCTCCCATCGCAATGCCAATCATGCCTGGGACCCCAAGAACCAGCGGCCCGAGCTGTGGCGCGTGTTCAATACACGGCTCAATCCGGGCGAGAGCATGCGGGTGTTCCCCATCTCGAACTGGACCGAGCTCGATGTGTGGACCTACATCTATTCCGAAGGCATCGAGCTGCCCTCGCTATACTATGCCAAGTCGCGCCCGGTGGTCGATCGCTCGGGCACGCTGATCATGGTCGACGATGACCGCTTCCGCTTCGAGCCGGGCGAGGCGCCGCGCCAGGAAGTCGTGCGCTTCCGCACGCTGGGCGACTATCCGCTTACCGGGGCGATCCGTTCGACGGCGGCGACCCTGCCCGAAATCATCATGGAAATGCAGGCCAGCCGCACCTCGGAGCGGGAAGGCCGGCTGATCGACAGCGACAGCGTCGGTTCCATGGAGAAGAAGAAGCAGGAAGGGTATTTCTGATGAGCCTGCCGATGGCCACCCCCGATACCGACATCGACCTCTGGCTCAACCAGCAGACCGACAAGTCGCTGCTGCGGTTTCTCACCTGTGGCAGCGTGGACGACGGCAAGTCCACGCTGATCGGCCGGCTCCTCTATGACAGCCAGTTGATCCTCGACGACCAACTGGCCAGCCTGCGCAAGGAAAGCCACAATCGGATCACGGGCGACGAGGGGATCGACTTTTCGCTGCTGGTGGATGGGCTCGCCGCCGAGCGCGAGCAGGGCATCACCATTGACGTGGCCTACCGGTTCTTTTCCACCGACAAGCGCAAATTCATCGTCGCCGACACGCCGGGCCACGAGCAATATACCCGCAACATGGCGACCGGCGCCTCCAATGCCGACCTGGCGCTGGTGCTGATCGACGCGCGCAAGGGCGTTCTCACCCAGACGCGCCGCCATAGCTTCATCCTGTCGCTGATCGGGGTGAAACATGTGGTGCTGGTGGTCAACAAGATCGACCTGGTGGATTACGACCAGGCGGTATTCGATCGCATCGTTGCCGAATACCGCGCCTTTGCCGAGCCGCTTGGCTTCAAGACGCTGGCCGCTGTTCCGGTGTCGGCTCTGCGCGGCGACAATATCCTGGCGCCGAGCGCCAACACCCCCTGGTATGAGGGGGTGGCGCTGGTGCCGTATCTCGAGAGCATCGACGTCAGCGAGGACCGCACGGCGGAAAAGTTCCGCTTCCCGGTGCAGTGGGTCAACCGGCCCGACCTCGATTTCCGCGGCTTCTCCGGTACGGTTGCCTCGGGCAGCATTGCGGTGGGTGACGAGGTGTTGATCGCCTCGTCGCGCAAGCCGGCAGCAGTCAGGCGCATCGTCACCATGGATGGCGACCTCGACCGCGCCGTGGCGGGGCAGGCGGTAACGCTGGTGGTCGATCGTGAGGTCGATATCTCGCGTGGCGACGTGCTGTCACGGCCGGGCGAGACGCCGGAATTTTCCAACCAGTTCCAGGCACGGCTGATCTGGATGAATGAAGAATCGGCGTTTCCGGGGCGCTCCTATCTGCTCAAGGTCGGCTCGCAACTGGTGCCGGCAACGATCACCGATCTCAAGTTCCGGACCAACGTGAACACGCTGGAGCAGACGGCTGCCACCAAGATCGATCTCAACGAGGTCGCCACGGTCACCATCGCCACCGACAAGCCGATTGCCTTCGATCCCTACACGGCCAATGCGCTGACCGGCGGTTTCATCCTGGTCGACCGGCTGTCCAATGCGACGCTGGGGGCCGGAACCATCGAATTCGGGCTGCGCCGGGCGCAGAACCTGACCTATCAATCCTTCGACGTGAACCGGGGCGTCCGGGCCCAGATGAAGGGGCAGGCTGCCCGGATCGTCTGGTTCACGGGCCTTTCCGGGTCGGGCAAGTCGTCCATCGCCAACCTGCTCGAAAAGCGCCTCACCGCCGAAGGCCGCCATGCCTATATTCTCGATGGCGACAATGTGCGGCACGGCCTCAACAAGGATCTCGGCTTCACCGAGGCGGCGCGCGTCGAGAATATCCGCCGCGTTGCCGAAGTGGCGCGACTGATGGCCGATGCGGGGCTGATCGTGCTGGTGTCGTTCATCTCGCCCTTCGAGAAGGAACGGCGGCTGGCGCGCGAGATCGCCGGCGATATCGACTTTGCGGAAATCTATGTGGATACGCCGCTCGAAGTCTGCGAGGCGCGCGACCCCAAGGGGCTCTACAAGCGGGCACGGGCCGGCGAGATCAAGAATTTCACCGGCATCGACTCGCCGTTCGAGGCGCCCCAAGCGCCGGAACTGGTGCTGCATGGCGGCGAACAGGAACCGGCGGCGCTGGCCGACGAATTGCACGGCTGGCTCAAGCTCTGAAGACCATTCCCGCTTTGGCGGGAATGGTCCTGACCAGGGCTAGGTGCGGCCGAATTCGTCTTCGATACGGATAATGTCGTCTTCGCCGAGATAGGAGCCGGTCTGGACTTCGATCAGTTCCAGCTCGATCTTGCCGGGGTTGGCGAGCCGGTGGACGCAGCCCAGCGGCAGGTAGATGGACTCGTTCTCGCTGAGCACGGTGACGGTGCCGTCGATGGTGACTTCGGCCGTGCCGCGGACCACGATCCAGTGTTCGGCGCGGTGGTGGTGCTTCTGCAGGCTGAGTTTCTTGCCCGGCTTGACGAACAGGCGCTTCACCTGGAAACGCTCGCCATTGAGGATCGAGGAATAGCCGCCCCAGGGGCGATAGGCCGTCTTGTGGATTTCGGTCAGGCCAACCGTATCCTTGCCGGCCCGGAGCGTCTTGACCATGCCGCCGACCTTCTGCGCCTCGGAGAGGCGGCCGACATAGACGGCATCGTTGGTGGCGATGACGGCGATATCGTCGAGACCGCTGACGGCGACATGGGGGTGGTCGCTGACCACGAGGGAATTGCTGACGCCATCGAGCGTCACCGCCCCCTGGGTCAGGTTCTGTGCCGCATCCCGTCGGGCGTTCTTCCAGACCGCGTCCCAGCTGCCGAGATCCGACCAGCCGAAATCGACGGCGACGACGGCCGCCTTGCCGGTCTTTTCGAAGATGGCATAGTCCACCGAGATGTTGGGCGCGGCGGCAAAGGCGGCTTCGTCCAGGCGAATGAAATCGAGGTCGGTCCGGGCGTTGGATACCGCGCCGCGCGCCGCGGTCAGTGTGTCATGGGCCAGCGCTTCGCATTCCTGCAGGAAGCTGCCGGCGCCGATCATGAACATGCCCGAATTCCAGAAATAGCCGCCTTCGGCCAGCAACTGCCCGGCCCGTTCGGCATTTGGCTTTTCGACAAACCGTTCGACAGGGTGGGCCCCGCCGCCGACCGTGGCGCCGGCCTTGATATAGCCGAAGCCGGTTTCGGGGTGGGTCGGCATGATTCCGAACGTCACCAACTGGCCGGTAGCGGCTGCCCTGGCAGCTTCGGCGACGGCCATTCGGTAGCCGTCGTCCACGGCAACGTCATGGTCGGAGGGCAGGATATGCAATACGGTATCGGCGCCAAAACGGTCGCTGGCGAAGGCAGCGGCTGCGGCGATGGCGACCGCCGTGTTCCGCGCCACGGGCTCAAGCAGAATGCCGGCCAGCGACATGCCGAGTTCGGCTGCTTGTTCGGCGACGATGAAACGATAGTCGGAATTGGTGATGACCACGGCTGGCGCATAGAGGGCGCTGTCGCCGACGCGTTCCAGGGCATTCTGGAACAGGCTCCGGGGACCCGTGAGCGGCAGGAATTGCTTGGGTCGGGCAGCCCGCGATATTGGCCATAGCCGAGTTCCCTGGCCGCCAGCAAGGATCACGGGGACGATTAAGTTAGTCATAGCGGCTTTGCCCTAGCTGGTTGAGAGACGACTGCAGGCGCGAAGCCATTCGATACTATACCCGGCAGAATTTGTTGGCCGAATGTCCATCGGTGGTTAACCGCGCCGCGGACCGATTGATACGGCAATACAATAGAATTTATGCGACAATACAACAGATCGACATTCCGTCTGGCTGCCATGCATCAGGCAAGCGCGGCGATGTCGGACTGGTCGATCTCGTTCAAGGTTTTCATCAGCAGGCCCTTGAACACGGGCTCCTTCTCGTCGCGATGGGCAACGACCTGGGGTGGGCCGTTGACCCGGCAGACCAACGCGCTGGCGAGTGCGGCGTTGATCTCGGCCTGCATCAAGCCAAAGGCGCGGGCGCCGGGACCGACGATGAGCACATGGGAGGGGTCGAAGACTGCCATCATGCGGCTAAGGCCGAAGCCAACGGCACGTCCGGCAATATTGAAGGCATGGGTGGCGGCGCGGTCGCCGGATTCGGCGCGGGCGATCAGCCCGTCATATTCCTGGCTCGGTACGGCAGGAGCAGGGGCGGCGGTTTCAGGCACCGAATAGGCGGTGCGCAGCACGCCATAGTCTGAGGCATAGGCCTCGATGCAGCCCCGCATGCCGCAGCGGCAGAGCGCGCCGTTAGGCAGGTGGTTCATGTGGCCGAATTCGGTGGCGCCTTCGTCGCCGCGGCCCATGATCTGGCCGCGAAAGGTCATCCCCATGGCGACTGTCGAACCGACGAAGACAGTGGCGACGCTGGCGTCGTGCAGGGCAGGGTCGAGCCAGCGCGCGCCCTCGGCCAGCAGCCGTCCGCGCTTGTGCAGCGCCACCGGTACGGCAAAGGCCGCGGCCAGTTCGTGGGCGAAGGGCCGATTGGCCAGGTGGGCGATCGGCGACCATTTGAGCCCGTCGCCGTCCCGATCGAGGATGCCCTGCACCGAGATCGCCACGCGCCGCAGTCCGGCCGCCTCGACGGGGTTGCGGGCCTGGAGCTGGCGCAGCCGCTCGGCGAAGAAAACGGCGGGCGGCGAATTGGCGAAGGTGTTGGGGGTGACCGGGGACTCGATGCGGTCGACCAGTACGCCGCCATAATCGACCAGCGAGAGGCGGGCCCGGTTGACGTCGACCTCGAACAGGGCAGCGGCGCCGATATGGCGGTTGAAGCCGACCAGGGTGGCCGGGCGGCCGCGGCCGCGGCTGTCGGATTTTTCCTCGGGCTCCAGCTCGGCGATGACCTGTTGCTCGACGAGATCGTGGGTGATGGCGGTGATACTGGCGTGGCTGAGTCCCGTGCTCGCCGCCAGCGCGGTGCGCGACATGGCTCCCTGTATGCGCAGGGCGCCGAGCACCAGGCCCCGGTTCTGACGCCGGACGCTGTCGCTATCGCTGACGTTCCGCGCCAACCACTTTACTCCTCACACGGACGCAACACACCATTCCTCCGCCGATATCGCAATCTCTATTTATTTCGGGTTTCGAAATTGAAGTTGACTCACCTTAATCCAGTATGCCACATGTTTTTTCGAGCAGTGAAATTAATGCTCAGGGCGCTGGTGGAGAGTGCCCGCTGGGGCGAAGCCACCGGCACGTATGCGGGCAGAGGACTGCCCGCGAGGGAGGACAGACATGAACAAGTTTCTCACGGTCTTGCTGTGCACGACCGTCATTTCCGGTGTGGCCAATGTCGCCAGCTATGCGCAGGACGACGTTGTTGTCGGCGTGAGCTGGAACAACTTTCAGGAAGAACGCTGGAAGACCGACGAAGCGGCCATCAAGGCGGTGCTCGATGCCGCCGGCGCAACCTATATCTCGGCTGACGCGCAGTCGTCGGCTTCCAAGCAGCTCACGGATATCGAAAGCCTGATCGCCCAGGGCGCTGACGCGATCATCGTGCTGGCCCAGGACAGCGAAGCTGTCGGTCCCGCCGTTGCCGCGGCCGTGGCCGAAGGCATCCCGGTGGTCGGCTATGACCGCCTGATCGAGAACCCCGACGCCTTCTACCTGACCTTCGACAACAAGGAAGTCGGGCGTCTGCAGGCTGCCGGCGTCGCCGCCGTCCAGCCGGAAGGCAACTATGTCTTCATCAAGGGCAACTCGGCCGATCCCAACGCGGACTTCCTGTTCGAAGGCCAGATGGAAGTGCTGCAGGCCGGCATCGATTCCGGCGCGATCAAGAATGTCGGCGAAGCCTATACCGACAACTGGAACCCGGAAGTCGCCCAGGCGAACATGGAACAGTTCCTGACCGCCAATAACAACGAAGTCGACGCCGTTGTCGCTTCGAACGACGGCACGGCCGGCGGCGCCATCGCTGCCCTGGCTGCGCAGGGCCTCGCCGGTTCGGTGCCGGTTTCCGGCCAGGACGGCGACCATGCCGCCCTCAACCGCATCGCGCTCGGCACCCAGACTGTCTCGGTCTGGAAGGACGCTCGCGAACTCGGCAAGAAGGCCGCTGAAGTGGCTCTCGAACTGGCCGGCGGCACGGCACTCGACGCCGTCACCGGCGTCGTGCCCTTCAATGGCGGGCCGAAGGGCGTTGCCATGAATGCGTTCTTCATCGCCCCCGTCGCCATCACCAAGGACAACCTGAACGTCGTCATCGACGCTGGCTGGGTTTCCAAGGACGTAGTCTGCGCCGGCGTGGCCGCCGGTTCGGTTGCCGCGTGTAACTAAGGCACAAACGTAATATCCTGACGAAGTACGGTGCCGCGGCGTTCGCGCTGCGGCATCGTCGTGACAGGACAGCACCGCCGGATGGCGGGGCAGCCCAGCGGGGGAGACGCACCTTGGCAGAACAGCACGCCATTCCAACCAATATTCATCCGAGCCGGTTCGTGCAGAATCCACTGCAGCGCTTCCTGATGGCGACCGAACTCGATACGCGCCTCTTGGGCATGATCGGGGCTCTCGCGATCATCTGGATCGGTTTCAACATCTTTTCGGGCGGCCTGTTCCTGACGCCGCGCAACCTGTGGAACCTGTCGGTGCAGACGGCCTCTGTGGCGGTCATGGTCACCGGGATGGTGCTGGTTATCGTCACGCGCAATATCGACCTGTCGGTCGGCTCGATCCTGGGCGTGGTCGGCATGGTCATGGGCGTGATGCAGACCGATATCCTGCCGACGCAACTCGGCCTGGGGCTCGGGCATCCGATGATCTGGGTGCTGTCGCTGGCAGCGGGTCTCGTCGTCGGCGTCGGGATCGGGGCGCTGCAGGGCACGATCATCGCCTATCTGCGCGTGCCGGCCTTCATCGTTACGCTGGGTGGTTACCTGGTGTGGCGCGGCGCGGCCTGGTGGGTCACCATGGGCCGCACTGTGGCGCCGATGGACCCCACCTTCCAGCTCATGGGCGGTGGCCCGGCCGGTTCGGTGGGCGCGTTGTGGAGCTGGATCGTCGCCGTTATCGCCTGCGCCGCCATTCTCATCGGCCTCTACTGGGGCCGGCGGCAGCGCTTGCGCTTCAATTTCCCGCTGCGGCCGATCTGGGCCGAGGCCGCGCTGGCCGTCATCGGCTGTGGCGTGACCATTGCCGCTGTAATGGTCGCCAATGCCTATCCCTGGCCAGTGCGCATTGCCGAGAGATACGCCGAGGCCAACGGCATTGCGGTGCCCGAAACCGGGCTGTTCATCTCGCACGGCATCGCCATTCCGGTGCTGATCGCCCTCGGCGTCGGCGTCGTGATGACCTTTGTCGCCACGCGCACCCGTTTCGGCCGCTATGTGTTCGCCATGGGCGGCAATCCCGAGGCGGCGGAACTGGCCGGCATCAATACGCGCTGGGTCACGGTCAAGATATTCATGCTGATGGGCGCGCTCTGCGCCATAGCGGCGGCTATTTCGACGGCCCGCCTCAATGCCGCGACCAATGCACTGGGCACGCTGGACGAGCTCTATGTCATCGCCGCGGCGGTGATCGGTGGCACGTCGCTGGCCGGCGGCGTCGGCACTATTGCCGGGGCGCTGCTGGGCGCGCTGGTCATGCAATCGCTGCAATCGGGCATGGTGCTGATGGGGCTCGACAGCCCGCTGCAATCCATCGTCGTCGGTGCAGTTCTCGTCTTCGCGGTGTGGCTCGACACGCTCTACCGCCGCAATAAACACTAGGGAGTCCTTGTCATGCTGGACGCCAGAACACCCCTCGTCGAGATGAATGACATCTCGATATCCTTCGGCGGCATCCGCGCCGTGGATCGCGCTTCGATCGACCTGTTTCCGGGAGAGGTCGTCGGCCTGCTCGGCCACAATGGCGCGGGCAAGTCGACGCTGATCAAGATCCTCTCGGGCGCCTACAAGCGCGATGCCGGCTCGATCCGCATCAATGGCGAGGATGTGTCGATTAACAATCCGCGCGACGCCAAGGCCTATGGCATCGAGACCATTTACCAGCAGCTTGCCGTCGCCGACAATGTCGATGCCGCCGCCAACCTGTTCCTGGGGCGCGAGATCACGACGCCGATTGGTACGCTCGACGATGCGGCGATGGAATCCAAGGCGCGCGAAGTGATGGGGCGGCTCAATCCGAATTTCCGCCGCTTCAAGGAGCCGGTGAAGGCGCTTTCGGGTGGCCAGCGCCAGTCCGTGGCGATTGCCCGCGCCATCCTGTTCAATGCGCGCATCCTGATCATGGATGAGCCGACGGCGGCGCTTGGGCCGCAGGAAACGGCGCAGGTGGGAGATCTGATCAAGCAGCTCAAGTCCGACGGCATCGGTATCTTCCTCATCAGCCACGACATCCACGATGTCTTCGACCTGGCGGACCGGTTGGTGGTGATGAAGAATGGGCAGGTGGTGGGCAGCGCCCGCACCGAGGATGTGACCAAGGACGAGGTGCTGGGCATGATCATCCTGGGTAAGGTGCCTGATGGTGCGACGCCCGGGCCGGGAGCCATTGCCGGCTGACCGCGTTGTGCGCCTTGCGGCCAGCAACTAGGCTGGCATTGGGGGCAACATGGCGACGCGGCGCAAGCAGACAGTGAAGAACACGGTGGCGAAGCCGACCGGTAGGCGGGCGGCGTTCGGGCTGCGTATCGCCTCGATGCGGCTGCCGCGCCACGGGGCTTTCTTTATCGCCCTGGCCAGCGGGCTGGCGGTGTTCTTCGTCACGCTCTGGCTGTGGCCGGCTTTTGCGGTGCCGATCGGCGCCATTGCCATGTTCGCCATCTATCTCGCGCTGGTCGGGGCGATGCTACCGGTGCTGACCTCGGATTTCCTCCGCTCTCGTGCCGACGAAGCGGATACGCCGACGGGTTTCATCTTCGCGGCGGTGATCGGGGTGGTCGGCGTATGCTGTGCCACGCTGTTCATGGCACTCAATGGCAACGAAGATGGCCCCTTGCTCGAGGAGGTGCTGCTCAGCGTCGCCTCGGTGCTGCTGGGCTGGTTCACCATCCACACCATGGCCGCCTTGCACTATGCCTATGAATATTACGAATCCCCCTCGGCCAATCCGGAAAGCGGCAAGGGCGGCGAGCTGATTGGCGGGCTCGACTTTCCCGAGGGCGACAATCCGGATGGCGTGGCCTTCCTCTATTTCGCCTATGTCATCGGTACGGCCTTCGCCGTGTCCGATATCCGCATCACCTCCAACAAGATGCGCAAGATCGTGCTGCTGCACTCCACCTTCTCGTATTTCTTCAACACATTGATCGTTGCGGCGACGGTCAATGTCGCGGTGGCGGTGGGCGGCATCTGACGGTTGCTGCGGGCTGGAACGCATGCCACACCTTGGGGAAAGACCATGCCAAGGAGAATCCGCCATGAAGACCCGCGCCGCCGTTGCCTTCCAATCCGGCAAGCCGCTTGAAATCGTGGAGGTTGATCTCGACGGGCCCAAGGCGGGTGAGGTGATGATCGAGATCAAGGCGACCGGCATCTGCCACACCGACGATTTTACCCTGTCGGGCGCGGATCCCGAGGGGCTATTTCCGGCCATTCTGGGGCATGAGGGCGCCGGCGTGGTGGTTGACGTCGGGCCGGGCGTGAGCAGCCTGAAAAAGGGCGACCACGTCATTCCGCTCTACACGCCTGAATGCCGCGAATGCTATTCCTGCCGTTCGGGCAGGACCAATCTCTGCACGGCTATCCGCGCCACGCAGGGGCAGGGGCTGATGCCGGACGGCACGTCGCGCTTCTCGTTCGAAGGCAAGCCGATCCACCACTATATGGGCTGCTCCACCTTTTCGAACTTCACCGTGCTGCCCGACATCGCGGTGGCGAAAATCGATGCTTCGGCGGCTTTCGACAAGGTCTGTTATGTCGGCTGCGGCGTCACCACCGGCATTGGTGCGGTGATCAACACGGCCAAGGTGGAAATCGGCGCGACGGCTGTCGTCTTCGGGTTGGGTGGCATCGGGCTCAACGTCATCCAGGGGCTGCGGCTGGCCGGGGCCGACATGATCATCGGCGTCGATATCAACAATGACAAGAAAGCCTGGGGCGAGCGCTTCGGCATGACGCATTTCGTCAATCCGAAGGAAATCGAAGGCGATGTGGTGCCCTATCTGGTCAATCTCACTAAACGCCGGGGCGACCTGATCGGCGGGGCCGACTATACGTTCGACTGCACCGGTAACACCACGGTTATGCGTCAGGCCCTGGAATGCAGCCATCGTGGCTGGGGCAAGTCGGTGGTGATCGGCGTGGCCGGTGCCGGCAAGGAAATCTCCACCCGCCCGTTCCAGCTCGTCACCGGCCGGACATGGATGGGGACTGCCTTTGGCGGCGCCAAGGGCCGTACCGACGTGCCCAAGATCGTCGACTGGTATCTCGACGGCAAGATCGAGATCGATCCGATGATCACCCATACGCTGCGGCTCGAAGACATCAACAAGGGATTCGAGATGATGCATTCCGGCGAGAGCATCAGAAGTGTGGTGGTGTACTGATTGACAATTTGCGACATGTGGCGTAAATATTGCGACATATGACGGAGGTTGCCATGCATGGTCTGGCCGAAGCTGCCCAAATGCCCTTTGTGAAAGAGCCGGTGCGCGCGTCCAGCCTGCTGGGCGGCAAGCGGCTGCTCAAGCAAGCGGTGCATGACGGGCTCGATGCTCATCGGCTTATCGCGGCCGGGCTGCCCGGTGAGGCGTTGAGCTATCTTGAGGGGCAGTTGACCGTGCTCGATGCCATTGCCTTTGAGAAGGCCATCGGCATGAGCTTGCGTACGTTGCAACGCCGCCGCGCCGATCCGGGCCAGCCCCTCAGCGTCGAGCAGAGCGGGCGGGTGTGGAAGTTTGCTGAAATACTGGCCAAGGCCACGGAAATCATGGGCAGCCAGCGCGATGCCGAGGAATGGCTCAATGAGCCGGCAATCGGGCTCAATGGCCACAAGCCTCTCGACCTGCTGACCACGTCGGCGGGCGCGGAACTGGTCGAGACCTTTCTCGGCCAGATCGAGTATGGGGTCTATGTGTGACCGCACCTCTGCCCAGCGCCCTGGGTGGAACCGAACTCGTCGCCTGGCGCCTGGATGCCAGGCAATTTGCTGCGACCTGGGATAGCGGGGAGGGCGCCTACCGGTTTGGTGGCCGGTGGAGCAGCGCCGGCGTTCGCGCGGTCTATTGTGCGCTCGATGCCTCGACGACCATCCTCGAAGTCGCCGTGCATCGCGGTTTCAAGCGCATGGATACGATCCCCCACATCCTGACGTCGCTGCATATTGCCGACCCTTCGGATGTGCATATCGTGGCGGCGTCGTCCCTGCCCAATCCGAACTGGTTGCGCTCCGGCCTGCCGAGCGCGGGGCAGCAGGCGTTTGGGGATGCGCTGTTGCGTGTGCACAAATTCGTGCTGGTGCCCAGTGTCGTCTCGCCCAATAGCTGGAACTTGGTCTTTGTCGCGGCCATGGCCGAAGGTCGCTATGCCTTGCGGTCGCAGGAAGGCTTTGCGCTGGATACCAGGCTGCACCCGCCGGCCGAATAGAGTCCGGCCTATTCCAGCCATAGGGTTTCGAAGGCCCCGGCTTCGTGAATATCAATCTGTTCCAATGGTCCAGGCCCCAGGTTTTCGAATTTATGCGGCACATTGGGCGGGCAGACGACGATCTGTCCACCCGAGGCTTCGATTGTCTCGTTCCCCACGGTGAACCGTACGTGGCCGTTGCGGATAATGAAGGTTTCGGGATAGGGATGTTGGTGCAGGTGCGGCCCTCCGCCGATCTTTTCGGTGAAGACGAAGATCACGCTGATGCCGGCGCCATGGGCGCCGCCTTCGAATTCTCCCCGCCAGTTGCCGATACCCGCCGTGGCATCCGCCCACGCGGCCTTGTCGATCACCTTTCCCGCCATTTCCGGTCTCCCCTCTGTCACGAGGACCCATCATGACTCATTCTGCCGACAATCTCTTCATCGTTACCGGCGCGCCCGGCGCCGGAAAGACAACGCTGTTGAACGCAGCCAGCGAAGACGGATTCAGGGTTGGCTGGGAGGCTGCCCGCGCTGTCATCCAGTCGCAGGCGGCCATCGACGGTCCCGCCGTGCAATGGCGCAACCCTGCCATGTTCGCCGAACTGATGCTCGACCGGGACGTTCAGAGCTGGCAGGCCCTGCGGGACAATGCTAGGCCGGCACTGTGTGATCGCGGTATTCCGGACCTTGTTGCCTTTGGCCGCATGCTGGCGCTGCCCGATACGGGGCATTTCCACCGCGCCGCCATGCTCTACCGCTACAACCCCATCGTATTCTTCGCGCCACCCTGGGCCGAGATATTTGTCAATGACGCGGAGCGCACCGAAGGATGGCAGCATGCCCAGCGCATCTACGAGCCGATGCGTGACGTCTATGCGGAACTGGGCTATCGCGTGGTGGAACTTCCTAAGGCGCCGGTTGCCGAGCGGCTGGCTTTCGTGAAAGGCGTCATCGCCCATGGCTGAGCCGACAATATTCGTCGATGCCGATGCCTGTCCGGTCAAGGATGAGGCCATACGCGTGGCCGAGCGGCTGGGGCTGGTCGTCACGCTGGTCAGCAATGGCGGGGTGCGGCCGTCGCGCGATCCGATGATCCGCGTGGTGGTGGTGCCGGCCGGCACCGACGCGGCCGATGACTGGATCGTGGACGCCGCGCAGGCCAATGACATCGTGCTCACCGCCGATATTCCGCTGGCCAGCCGCGCCATCGACAAGGGCTGCCACGTATTGGGCTTTACCGGCAGGCCATTCACCCCGGCCTCCATCGGCATGGCGCTGGCCATGCGCGATCTCAAGCAGCATCTGCGCGAGACCGGTGAGAGCAAGGGTTACAATGCCGGTTTCCGCCCCGCCGACCGATCGGCCTTTCTTAGCGCGCTGGATACGCTCGGGCGCAGGGCTAAATCATTGGCGGGTAAGTAGTCCTTAAGATTTCGCGAGGGGAATGTTAACCATAATCGCGAAAGGTGAGCTCAGTTTTGATCGTGCTGAGTTCAGGCCGTGTCGCTTTCGCGTTTTGTTATGGGTCTTGTGATCGCGGGCCTGGCGCTTGCAGGCTGCGCCAAGCCGCCTAACCCGCATGCGATATCGGCGCGAGCGACGAATGCGGCGCTGATTACCAACAGCATCCTGCCGGCCTCGCAACCCATCACGCAGCAGCCGATGCCCGAGCGCATCTTTGCCAGCGGCAATCTCGGTGGACGCACGCTTGCCGTGGCGTCCACCGCCGACATCGTCCTGCGCCCCGGCGAAGTCATCCTGACATTCGATGATGGCCCGCGACCGGGCAAGACCCCCCAAATTCTCGCCACGCTGAACGATTTCGGCGTCAAGGCGACATTCCTGATGCTGGGCGCGGCGGCGCAGGTCCATCCGGGGCTGGCGCAGCAGGTGGCTGCCAGCGGGCACACGGTGGGCAGCCACACCTTCGATCATGTCGATTTGAGTAAGCTCAGCCGGCAGGCGGCACTGGATGAGATTGCGAGGGGCGAGCGGGCGGTGCAACTGGCTTTGGCCGGGGGCGGGCAGAATCTGTCGCCGTTCTTTCGCTTCCCTTATCTGTCGCAGACGGGGTTCCTCCGCACCAACCTGATGCAGGGCAGCATGGTCATCCTCGACGTCAATATCGACAGCAAGGACTATTACAAGGACACGCCCGAAGTGGTCGCTGCACGCACGATGGAGCGGCTCGAAGCGCGCGGCAGCGGCATCATCCTGTTCCACGATATCCACCAGCGCACGGTGGAGACGCTGCCATTGTTCCTGGCGCAACTCGAGGAGCGTGGCTATTCGGTGGTGCGGCTGGTGCCCAAGGACAGTTCCATCTTCGGTCGTGACCTGATCACGGCCGATGCGCCGCTGCTGCGGGGAACGCTCTAGAAGGAGAGGACTCTCAGCCCTCTTCGTCTTCCTCAACATCGGTCAGGTAGACCGAAATCTCGATATCGATGCCATGCCCGGCAATGGCCGCGGCCACATGGGCGGGGAGGCGGGCCGACATGGCCTCGCCATGCTCGGGATAGTCGAAGGCCAGATCGAGCACCGCCTTGCCGATACGGCGGTCTTCCAGCATGGCCGCTATCGCCGGTCCGGAGCGTTCGGCCAGTTCCAGAAGGGCCCGCACCGGATTGTTTGTGGGTACATCCACCTGGGCATAGAAGCTCGCCTCGGCGTCTTCTGGCTCGTAGCGGCTGGTGAGCTGCTTCAGGCTCGCGTCGAGCGCGTATTGGTCGATGGTGACGCCCGAGAGGCGCAGGGCCACGGCAAAGGGCGCGAACTGGCTCATCAGGACCGCCCGGCGGTGGCCGCGAACAGGGCGATGGCGGCGGCGTTGGAGACGTTGAGCGACTTGATCGGGCCGGGCATGTCGAGCTTGACCATTTCGTCGCAGAGCTCTCGGGTGCGCTGGCGCAAACCCTTGCCCTCGGCGCCCATGACGATGGCCAGGGCCTGATCGCCGGTGCGGGGCTTGAGCTGATGTTCCGATTCAGAATCAAAGCCGAGCACTAACATGCCGCGCGCCTTGAGTTTTTCCAGCGCGTCGCCCAAATTGCGGACCTCGATCATCGGCACCAGGTCGAGCGCGCCCGAGGCGGATTTGGCCATGACGCCGGTCTCGCGCGGCGAGTGGCGGGCGGTAGTGATGACCGCATCGGCGCCAAAGGCGCAGGCGGTGCGCAGGATGGCGCCGACATTGTGCGGGTCGGTGATCTGGTCGAGCACCACGACGAGCCTGAGCGGCTTTATGTCGTCGAGGCCGAAGCGGCTCACCGGATCGACTTCGAGCGCGGCGCCCTGGTGTACGGCATCGTCGCCGAGCAGCTTGTCGAGCTCCCTGGGGGTGGTTTCCTTGACGGCAACCTTGCCGATCTCGCCGGTTTCCTTGAGCCGCATCAGGGCGTTAGGCGTGGCCAGCAGCACCTTCTTGATGCGGTTCCGGTTGTCCAATGCGGCGCGCACGGTATGCAGGCCATAGAGATAGACCGGCCCGGTATCGGGGTCGTATTTCGGCTTGGGCGGGAATTTGTTGAAGCTCATGGCGGAGGCGTAGCGCCTTTGTGCCGGTGCAGCAAGCAGCAGCATGATATAGTTATGCCCGCAAAACCGCCCGCGCGTTCAAGGGCTTGGACGGATTATCCCCGGTGTCAGCGATTGGCGATTGACAATTGAGTTAGGCGCGGTAACGTTCCCATGACGATGCGAGCCCGGCAAGAGGCTGCGTCGAAGGGATGAGTCATGAGCAAGAGCCGCGGTCGTCGGCCGACGATCATCGATGTCGCTGAACGCGCGGGAGTGTCCAAGAGCACTGCGGCGCGGGCGCTGACGGGCTCGTCCAACATCACCGAAGAGACGCGGGAGCGGGTGGTCCTGGCGGCGGCGGCCGTGGGCTATGAGCGCAATCACCTGGCGGTCGGCATGCGCTCGGGGCGTTCGGGCATGCTGGGGCTGGTCATTCCCGATATCACCAATCCGTTCTGGGCCGAGGTGGCGCGGGGCGCGCAGGACCAGGCGGCCGAAGCCGGCGCTTCGCTGCTGGTCTTCTCGTCGGACTGGGATGTGGAAAAGGAAGCCGCGCATCTGCGGGCCTTGCGCCGGGCGCGGGTCGATGGCGCGATCATCAATCCGGTGGCCGACAATTTCGACGACCTCGACCGGTTTGGGCTGCCCTTCGTGCTGATCGGCTCCAGCGCCGAACGCTTCGTCGAGACGTCCAGCGTGGGTTCCGACATCACGCAGGGCGTGCGGTTGGGCATGGATCACCTGGTTTCCAAGGGGCATGGCGCCCCCAGCCTGATCGTCGGCCCCAAAAACCGGCTGGCGCGGGTGCGTTTCCTGCGCGCGGTGCACCAGCACTGCATCGAGCGGGATATCGACCCGGCCATCCTGGCGATGGAGGAGGGCGAGTATACGGTCGAGGGCGGCAAGCAGGCGATGCGGCGGTTGCTGGCGCGCGACCATGTGGGGCATGTCTGCGTCTTCGCGGCCAATGACATGATGGCGATCGGCGCCATCATGGCGGTGCGCGAGGCGGGTTTGCGCTGCCCCGAGGACGTTTCGGTCATCGGGTTCGACGGCATTCCGTCTGGCGAATTCGCCTGGCCGGGGCTGACGACGGTGGCCAAGCCGGGGCGCGACATGGGCGCCCGCGCCGTCGAGGGCCTGTTCAGCGAGATCGAACACAAGCCGGAACATCGGCGAATTTACTTGCCATGCCGCCTGATAGAGCGAGGCTCACTCGCCGACCTGTCGGCACAAAATCCCAGGCGCGTTGCCAGGGGAGGGGGTGTCTGACCATGGTTGCCAAGGACAAGCAACGGATCGCCATTGCCCTTAAGCATGGGAACGTTCCCGCACACGGCTCGGGGTCCGGTATGGGTTCGGAACCGACTAGCACAGAGAGCGAGTTGGCTAGCACACTGTTAGCATCGAGAACGGGCATGCGTGAAAAGGTGCGGCAGTGGTGGCCCTATTACGCGATGATGGCGCCGGGGCTGCTGTTCTTCTTCATCTGGCACTATGTGCCGATCTGGGAGGCCAAGATGGCCTTCGAGAATGTGCGCATCATCCCGCCCAATATCTGGGTGGGGTGGAAGAATTTCGAGGTGCTGTTCTCCTCGCCGATCTTCTACCAGGTGCTGGCCAATACGCTGATCATTTCGGGCATGAAAATCCTCTTCGTGTTCCCGGTGCCGATCATCGTGGCCTTGCTGCTGAACGAGGTGCGCAGCGGCAAGCTGCGCGGGGCGGTGCAGTCGGCGATCTACCTGCCGCATTTCCTCTCCTGGGTGGTGATCGCGGGCGTGTTCATCGCGCTGCTGTCGCCGACCGATGGGGCGGTGAACCAAGTCCAGACGGCGATGGGGTTCGAGCCGGTCAACTACATGACCAATACCGGCACCATCCGCTGGGTGCTGGTGGTGTCGGAAATCTGGCGCTCGGCCGGCTGGGACAGCCTGCTCTATCTGGCCGCCATCTTCGCCATCGCCCCCGAGCTCTACGAGGCCGCCGAAATGGATGGCGCCAATCGCTGGCAGAAAATCCGGCACGTCACCATTCCGGGCATCGTGCCGACCATCGCGACGTTGTTCATCCTCAATATGGGGATGTTCCTCAGCGCCGACCTCAACCAGATCATCAACATGCAGAACGCGGTCAATGCGTCGACCATCGATATCATCGACACCTATGTCTACCGCATGGGCCTTTCGACCGGGGAATATGCGCTGGCCACGGCGGCCGGCCTGTTCAAGGCGGTGATCGGCATGGCTTTGGTGCTGGTGTCCCACTTCGTCAGCAAACGGCTGACCGGCAAGGGGGTGTGGTGATGGCCAGCCAATCGCGCCGGACCCCGCTGGAGCGGGTCGAATATGTGCTGATCGTCTCGACGCTCCTGCTGCTGGTGGTGTTCACGCTGCAGCCGCTGCTGAACCTGCTGGCTTTGTCGCTGTCCGATGCCAGCAAGGTCGCCGGCTTTTCGGGGTTGTCGATCTTTCCCGACGGGTTTTCGCCCGATGTCTGGTTGCTGCTGCTGCAGCATCCCAATGTGCAGCGCGGCATCTTCAATTCGGTGTGGATGACGGCGACCAGCGTCTGCATCGGCGTATTCGGCACGGCGCTGATGGCCTGGGGCATGTCGCGGCCGGGCCTGCCGGGGCGACGGCTGATCTTCATCCTGGTGCTGGTGACCATCGTCTTCGAACCGGGCATCATTCCCGACTATTTCCTGATGAAGCGCATGGGCCTGCTCAACACGCCCTGGTCGGTCATCATGTATAAGGCGATCAGCGCCTGGTACCTGATCATCCTGATCCGCTTCTTCGAGGAAATTCCCAAGGAGCTGCTGGAGGCGGCCGAGCTAGACGGCGCCAACCCATTCCAGACCTTCTTCATGGTGGTGCTGCCGCTGGCCAGGCCGGCACTGGCCACTATCGCGCTGTTCTACCTGGTGCTGCACTGGAACGAGTTCTTCCGGGCGATGATCTACCTCAACGACCAGAGCAAGTGGCCCTTGCAGGTGGTGCTCCGGCAATTCGTCATCGAGGGCGACAAGATCGCCATCGTGGGCGCCAACAACGTCAACAACAATCTGGGCCTGGCGCAGATCAACATCCGCGCACTCAAGGCCGGCATGATCCTCATCACCATCCTGCCGATCCTGGCGATCTATCCGCTGATCCTGAAGTTCTTCACCAAGGGGACGATGTCGGGAGCGCTGAAGGGATGATGACGAAGGTCGAACATTCCGTGGGCAGTGGCCCGGCAATCGCAGGCCTGGCCAAGACCCCCTCATCCGTCTCGGCCTGCGGCCGATCCACCTTCTCCCACGAGGGGAGAAGGGAACCGACTGAGAGCTCTCGGCTCCATCCCCTTCTCCCCTTGTGGGAGAAGGTGCCCGAAGGGCGGATGAGGGGGCTGCACAGATTCAACCAATTCCGCGCAAGCGGTGCGAAGCACAACCAAAAACCAAGGAGGAACGACCAATGACTTTGAAGAAACTGCTGCTGGCGACGACCGCCATTGCCGCGCTGGGCGCCATGGCCATGCCGGCCATGGCCCAGACCACGTTGCGGCTGGTCAGCAAAGACCTGCTGACCACCAACCCCGATGACGTCAAGGAAATCGAGGCCATCGAGGCCGCACTCAAGGCACAGGGCACCGATGTCGATATCCAGATCGTCGACCTGCCCGGCTCGGGCTATGCCGATGCGCTGGGGGTGATGCTGCTGTCGGGCGACATTCCAGACATCATGTATTTCCAGGGCGGCGACCAGAAGATGGCCGAACAGGGGATCCTGGAAGACCTCACTCCGTGGATCGAGAAATCGGCCCATATCAAGGATGCGCTGTGGCCGCACAATGTGGACCGCCTCGCCAACTATCCCTACCTGCTCTACGTCTACCCGCCACGCGCGCCGCAGCCGGTGATGCGGAAGGACTGGCTGGACCAGCTTGGCCTCGAGCCGCCCCAGACGGTGGAAGAGTATGAAGCCCTGTTCCAGGCAATTCACGACGCCGATCTGGACGGCGACGGCACCACGGGCAATACGCTGGGCCTGACCGGCTATGGCACCACGGCCGAGCTCGACTCGGTGTTCAACCAGGCATTCGGGGTGACCGGCACGTGGATGAAGAATGCCGATGGCGCCTGGGTCAGTTCGCGCGTCACCGACGCGGAAAAGGCCAAGCTCGAATTCTATGCAGAACTGGCCGCCAAGGACCTGTTCGACAAGGAATTCGTGACCAACACCTGGGACGTCAAGGAAGACAAGTTCTATACCGGCAAGGCCGGGGTGATCTTCGGGTCGTCGCCTGAGGTGATCGACATCTATACCGGCAAGATGCGCCAGGCCCATCCGGGCGAGGAGATCGACCTGGCCTTGCTGCCGGCGCCTTCGGGCCCGGGCGGACAGGGATTGGCGGCGGTCGACGTTTCCAAGGAATCGCGCGGCTGGGCCATCTCCTCGCTGTCGGAAAACAAGGAAGCGGCCTTTGCCGTGCTCGACTTCATGGCCTCCAAGGAAGGCCAGGATATCGACCGCATGGGCTTTGAGGGCGTGCATCACACCACCGATGCCAGCGGGGCGGTGACCTATACCGACCAGATCTCGACCTGGTATGCCCGCTTCTTCAACGCCGCCAATTGGACTTCACCGACCCCGCTGCTGTCGCCCACCGCGCAGCAGGCGCTGGACAACCTCAAGAGCGACTTCACGCCCGACAATGCCTTCGTCTGGCCGGCCGATTATGCCGCTGATGTGGACGCCACCGAGCAGGTTTATCGCTCGTGGGTGGCCAAGTTCATCACCGGCGAAGCCAGCTTCGACCAGTGGGACCAGTTCGTCAGCGAGTACAACGCTGCCGGCGGTTCGCGCATGGCCGAATATGCGGCGACGGTGCTGAAGTAAGACATTTGATACGTGGTCGGGTGGAGCACCATCTGGCCGCGCCCACCGGGCGGCTCCTCCCCCTCGACGGGGGAGGTTGGGAGGGGGTGTTTGCCCCGATATTCGGGCCAAACACCCCCCACCCTTGATCCCTCCCCGCAAGGGAGGGAGACGACTGAGAATTCAGACGAATATGAGAGTGAAATGACCCAATCCCTGCGATCCCGTGTCCGCGCCATGTTGCATGGCATTGCCCTGGGCGATGCGCTGGGCGCGCCGGTGGAGAAGCTCTCGGCGGCCGAAATTCGCCAGCGCTATGGGCGGGTAACTTCGCTCAATACGGAATGGCACAAGATGAGCCTCGATGCGGGGGCGCGGAACGGGCGGGTGCGGGGCAATGGCATCGTGACCGACGATACGCTGATGACGCTGGCGCTGATGGATATCTATGGCGACACCAAGCGTCATCTCGACGCCTGGGACATGGCCGATGGCATGGTGCGCGAAATCGCCTGGAAGGCGCGCTGGGTGCCGGAATTGCAGCGGGAGGCCATGCTGATCGACCGGCTGTTCTATCCGGAAAAGTGGATTTTCCAGCGCCACCAGCTGGCCAATTGCGACCCGCGGCAGGGCGGCATCGGCAATATGGTGAACTGTGGCGCGGCCATGTATATCGCGCCCATCGGCGCGGTGAATGCCGCTAACCCCAAGGCCGCCTATGACGAGGCGATTGCCTTCGCCTCGGGCCATCAGGAAAGCTATGGGCTGGAAGCGGCAGGCGTGATGGCCGCCGCGGTGGCCGCTGCCTTTGTGCCGGGCGCCAGCATCGACAGTGTTGTCGAGGTGGTGCTTGGTCTGGCCAAGGACGGCACGCGGGCGGCCATTGCCGATATTGCCGGGATCGCAAGGCAGCTGCGCGGCACGGAGACGGACCATGCCCAGGTGTGCGAGGCGTTCCACCAGGCCATTGCCCGCTATTCGGTGATGGGTGACGACGTCAATCACAGCAATGACAAGGTCGGACGGCTGACCGATGCCTACCGGCCGAGCCGGTTGCAGGCCATCGAGGAATTGCCGCTGGCTTTGGGCTTCTGCGTCTTCAACGGGGGCGATTTCCGCCGCTCCATCGAGGACGGGATCAATTCGGGGCGCGACACCGATTCCATCGGGGTGATGGCCGGGGCAATCCTGGGGGCGCTGCATGGCGAGGCTGTCATAGCGGCGGAGGATCGCGCTTTGCTCGACAGCGCCAACCGGCTCGATCTGGTGGGGTCGGCCGATGCCTTTACCGCTACCATCACCGGGATTCTTGCCGCCGACCGCGCGGCGGCCGATGCGCGCCGGACTGCGCTCGACGCCCTCGGCATTGCCTGAAACGACTAGAACGAAAGACCTTTGATGCTCTCGGAAATCCAAATCCTCGAAAAAATCTATGCCGGCTTTATCGGCAAGGCTATCGGCGTGCGCCTGGGCGCCCCGGTGGAGCCGACCATCTGGAGCTATGAGCGCATCCAGAAGACCTATGGCGAGGTGACGCAATATCTGCGCGATTTCAAGAATTTCGCCGCCGATGACGACACCAACGGGCCGGTCTATTTCATCCGCGCCTTGCGCGATTACGGGCTGAAGGCGACGGCGGCGGATGTGGGCAGGACGTGGCTCAATTATGCCGCCGAGGAGCATGGCATGTATTGGTGGGGCGGGTTCGGCGTGTCGACCGAGCACACGGCCTATCGCAACCTGCGGGCCGGGATCGAGGCGCCGCAATCGGGCTCGATTGCGCAGAACGGAACCACGGTGGCCGAGCAGATCGGCGGGCAAATCTTCATCGACAGCTGGGGCTGGGTCAATCCGGGCAATCCGCAGCGGGCGGCGGAGATGTCGGCCATGGCGGCATCGGTGGCGCATGATGGCGACGGGCTCAATGGCGCACGCTTCTGTGCGGCGGCGATTGCCGCGGCCTTCGAGGCCAAGTCGATCGACGAGATCGTCGAGACGGCTCTGGCGACGGTGGATGCCAATTCGACCTATGCGAAGGTCTGCCGGGCGGTGATCGATTTCTTCAAGGCCAATCCCGACGACTGGCGGGCCTGCCGCGACATGCTCACCGCGGACTGGGGCTATGACCGCTATCCGGGCGTCTGCCACATCATCCCCAATGCCGGGGTGACCATCATGGCCATTCTCTATGGCAAGGGCGACCTGCCGCGCACGGCGGAAATCGCCACCATGGCGGGCTGGGATACCGACTGCAATGCGGGCAATGCGGCGGCGATTGTCGCGACGTTCCAGGGGCTCAGTGAGGGGTGGGACAAGTATCGCAAGCCGATCAACGATTTCCTGGTCGCCTCGGGCATCGTGGGGTCGATCAATATCGTCGACATTCCGAGCTTTGCGCGGGAGCTGACGGTGCTGGCGTTGCAGCTGGCTGGGCGGGACGTGCCCAAGCTGTGGCTGGAGGATTTCACCCGACGCGGGTTGCGGTTCGATTTCGACCTGCCGGGTTCGACGCATGGTTTCCGCACCGAGGGGTTCAACCAGATTTCGCTGCGGCACTCGGATGAGCGGCATGTGGAGGGTTCGCGCGGGTCGCTGGAAATCCAGCTCGACCGGCTGGAGCGCGGGCAGGGCGGACGGGTGTTCTGGAAGCCGTTCTATCGGCGGACGGATTTCGACGACGAGCGCTATCGGCCGATGTTTACCCCGGTGGTGGATGGCGGGCAGGTGGTCAGCTTCAAGCTGTGGCTCGATCCGTGGAATGGCGACGGCAACCTGCGCGTGGCGCCTTATCTGCGCAGGACGATGAGCGGGGCCATCGAGGAGACGGGGGCGTGGGATGTGCCGTCGGCCGAGGGGTGGCAGGACTATTGTTTCGTGGTGCCCGAGGGGGCTGAGGCCATCGATGAGATCGGCATTTCCATCGAATATTTCGGGCGGCTCAAATTCCTGGGGCGGCTGTTCCTGGCCGATTTCCGGGTTGAAGGCGCCGGACATACGGTGATCGAGCCGGCGACCGAGACGCAGGAATGGGGCGCCATCACGCGGTTCACCTATAATCGCGGGCACTGGACGAAACAGGATGGCCGCATCCATGGCCATACCTCGGGCGATGCCGATATGTGGACCGGGCATTATTATGCGCGGGACGTGGTGGTGAAGGCCGATATCCAGCGGCTATCGGGTGTGTCGCAACTGGTGACGGCGCGGGTGCAGGGCACCGGGCGGTTCTATGCAGCCGGGTTCGAGGGCGACGAGGTGGTGATCCTCAAGGAGGATTTCGGCACCACCATATTGGCCCGCGCGCCGTTCAAGGCGGAGACGGGCAGGAGCTACCAGTTCGCGTTCAGCGTTCGGGACGACAAATTGAGCTTTGCCGTCGATGGCAAGGAACTGATCGCCGCCACGGATGGCGCCTATGACTATGGCATGGCGGGCATCCGGCTGGCTTCGGCGGGGCGGATGAGCGTGGGACGGATCGAGATCGTCGAGACGGCGTAAGCCGCAAGGAGGACCAGCATGTCGGAAATCGAACTCAAGCATGTCGGCAAGCGCTACGGCGACGTCACCGTGCTCAGCGACATTTCGCTTGAAATGGCCGATGGCGAATTCGTCGTGCTGGTCGGGCCTTCCGGCTGTGGGAAATCGACCCTGCTGCGAATGATCGCGGGGCTGGAGGATATTACCGCCGGGCAGATCACCATCGGCGGCAGGATCGTCAACAACATGCCGGCCAAGGAGCGGGACATCGCCATGGTGTTCCAGAGCTACGCGCTCTATCCGCATATGAAGGTCGCCGACAATATGAGCTTTTCGCTGCGGCTGGCGGGGACCTCCAAGGCCGAAATCCGGCAGCGGGTGGCCGAGGCGGCGGAAATCCTGGGGCTCGAAAACCTGCTCGACCGGCTGCCGCGCGAACTCTCGGGCGGGCAGCGGCAGCGCGTGGCCATGGGCCGGGCCATCGTGCGCAATCCGCGGGCGTTTTTGTTCGATGAGCCGCTGAGCAACCTCGATGCCAAGCTGCGCGTCAAGATGCGCGGCGAGATCAAGCGGCTGCATCAGCGGCTGGGCAAGACCATGGTCTATGTGACCCACGACCAGACCGAGGCCATGACCATGGCCGACAAGATCGTGGTGCTGAATGGCGGGCGGATCGAGCAGGCGGGGGCACCGCTGGAGCTCTATAACAATCCGGCCAACCTGTTTGTTGCCGGCTTCATCGGCTCGCCGGAGATCAACCTGTTCGAGGCGCGTTATGGGGGCGGCACGGACATCGCGCTCAAGGGGGGCGCCGTGCTGCCGCTGGGCACGGCGCTGGAGGTGCCCGAGGGTACCGAGATCGTCTACGGCGTGCGGCCGCAGCATATCGTGCTGGGCGAGACAGGCGTGAAGGCCAGGGTGCTGGTAGTCGAGCCGACCGGCGACGCGCAGGAAGTACTGGCGCGGGTGGGCGAGGAGGACATCTCGGTCGTGGTGCGCGACCATGGCTTGCTGAGCCCGGATGAGACCATCCATCTGGTGATCGACCCGGCCAAGCTGTTCGTCTTCGACAAGGCAACGGGGCTCAGGCTGCGGTGATGGCGAGCCACGATGCAACTCCCTCCCCCTCGCGGGGAGGGCCGGGGTGGGGGGCGAGAGCCACGATATCCGGGCTGTCAACACCCCCACCCAACCTCCCCCGTCAAGGGGGAGGAATCCGATTGGGGCTCTCCGGCTTGGGTGGTTGGCCATGACCTTCACCAGCAAGCATTTCGATCCCACCGCCACCGGCCCGCTCCGGGGCATTCGCGTACTCGACCTTTCCCGGCTGATGGCGGGGAACATGCTCAGCCTGCAGCTGGCAGATTTTGGCGCCGATGTGGTCAAGGTGGAACCGCCGGAAGGCGACCCGTTACGGGCGTGGAAGGATGATGGGCATAGCCTGTTCTGGAAGACCTATGGGCGCAACAAGCGCTCGGTGATGCTGAACCTGCGACAGGCGCCGGCCATGGCGGCTTTGTGGAAGCTGATCGAGAGTGCCGACGTGTTCATCGAGAATTACCGGCCGGGGACGCTGGAAAAGATGGGGTTGGCGCCCGAGGCATTGCTGGCGCGCAATCCCGACCTGATCGTGGTGCGCATTTCCGGCTTCGGCCAGACCGGGCCCTATGCGCAATATCCCGGCTTCGGCACCCTGATCGAGGCGATGAGCGGCTTTGCCGACCGCACGGGCTTTCCCGACCGCGAACCAGTGCTGCCGCCGCTGGCGCTGGCCGACATGGTGGCCGGCATCTATGGCGCTTCTTCCACCATGATGGCGCTCTATGCGCGGCAGGCTGGCACGGCGCGGGGGCAGGTGATCGACCTGAGCCTGCTGGAGCCGATGTTCTCGGTGCTGGGGCCGGAAGCCGCGATCCATGCGGTGACCGGCAAGGTCAAGCAGCGGATGGGCAGCGCGTCCAACACGGCCTCGCCGCGCAATGTCTATAAGTGCCGGGATGGGAAATACCTGGCGCTATCGGGCTCGACCCCGGCGGTGGCGCGGCGGATTTTCGAGACTATTGGGCGGGCCGAGATGAATAACGATCCGCGCTTTGCCAGCAATTCGGACCGGGTGAAGCATCGGGCGCTGGTGGATGAGGCGATCGGGGCGTGGTTTGCCACGCGCGACAGCCATGAAGCGCTGGAGACGATGCGGCGGGCCGGGGCGACGGTGGGGCCGATCTATAATATTGCCGATGCCATGGGCGATCCGCATTTCGCCGAGCGCGAGATTATCGTCGCGGCGGAGGATGACACATTCGGCCAGTTGCCGATGCATGACATCGTGCCGAAAATGTCGGCCACGCCGGGCGTGTGGCGATTGCCGGCGCCGGAGCTGGGACAGCATAGCAGGGATGTGTTGCGGGAAGCCGGACTGAGCGCGGCGGAGATTGCCGCGGCGGTGGCGCCATGATCCGCTCGCTGCTCTATGTGCCGGCGCATTCGGCGCGGTTCATCGCCAAGGCGCATGAGCGCGGGGCCGACGCCATCATTCTCGACCTCGAAGACGCGGTGCCGGCCTCGCACAAGGCAGCGGCGCGCGATGGGCTGAGGCAGAGCGTCGCCTCGGTGGGCCAGCGCGGCGCCAGGGTCCTTGTCCGCGTCAATGCCGACTGGGAAAGCCAGCAGCAGGATGCACTGGCCGCCTGCCGGGCCGGCGCGCAGGGGCTGTTCATTCCCAAGGCGCGCGACCCGGCGGCGCTGGCAGCGCTGGCGGCGCTGCTGGTCGGCGTGGAGGCTGAACTGGGGCGGCAGGCGCTGGATTTCGTGGCGCTGATCGAGGACCCCGGTGCGGTGCTGGATGCCAGGAGCATCGCCCGCGCGCCGCGCGTGGTGGCGCTCAGCACCGGCGGCGAGGACCTGGCCCTGGCGCTGGGCGGCCGGCCCACGCCGGAGGCATTGCGCGTGCCCAAGCTCATGGTCCACTACGCGGCCAAGGCCGAGGGGCTGCAATCGTACGGACTGCTGCGCTCGACCGCGGACTATGGCGATGCCGACGCGGTGGCCGCCGCGGCCCGCGAGGCGCGGGAGCATGGCTTCGATGGCGCCAGTTGCGTGCACCCCTCACTGGTGCCGCTGCTCAATGCCGGCTTTGCCCCGAGCGCCGAAGAACGCGCCTGGGCGGAGCGGGTGGTGGCGGCTGCCGCCGGCGGGGAGGGGGCATTCTCGGTGGATGGCGCCATGGTCGACGCGCCGGTCATCGCACGGGCCAGAGCGATCCTTGCGGCAGGTCCCAGATAATTACTTGACCCGCTCGAACCTAAAGCATGGTGTTACACCGCACCGAGCATATCGGCTTTGGGGCCGTGAGCGGACTATCGGTTTTTGGTCCCGGACCTTCCATAGCAGACGCTGGCCCGCTGGACCGCAAGGCAGTTGACTAAAGGCGTGAAAGGGGCCGAATAGCGCTGTAAACGCGCGATGTTGGAACTCTTCCGAGAGCAGATGTAATATATTCCGCAGCGTTCAGCAGTTTTTGCATATTAATTCCGGTCTCGATACCCATGCCGCCAAGCATGTAGGCAACGTCTTCGGTAGCGACATTGCCGCTTGCGCCGACAGCATAGGGGCACCCTCCGAGCCCTCCGACCGCAGCATCCACGACGCGTACGCCGCGCTGTAACGAGGCAAATATGTTCGCGAGCGACTGGCCATAGGTGTCGTGGAAATGGACGGCGATACGCTCCACGCCAATGGCATCCGCGACTTGGTCGATCAGCGCCACGGCCCTGGTCGGCGTCCCAACGCCAATCGTGTCGCCAAGCGAGACCTCGTAGCAGCCCAACTCCCTGAGTGCGATAGCCACCCAGACCACCTGATCGGGGTGAACCTCGCCTTCATAGGGGCAACCAAGCACACAGGAGACATAGCCGCGCAAGCGCAGGCCCGATGCCAGCGTCTTTTCTGCGACCGGACGAAAGCGTTCGATCGACTCCGCGATGGAGCAGTTGATATTCTTCTTGGAAAAGGCCTCGGTCGCGGCGGCAAAGATGGCCACTTCTTCGGCTCCTGCAGCGATCGCGGCGTCCAGGCCCTTTTCATTGGCAACCAGCACCGGAAAGGCCTTGCCTGGCCGGCTGCCCAGGCTGCGCAAAACGGTGTCGGTGCCGGCCATCTGCGGCACCCACCGTGGCGACACGAAACTGCCGACTTCAATCGTGCTTAGCCCGGCGTCTATCAGGCGCTCGACGAAGGCAACCCGCGTCGCCGCAGGCAAATGCGCAGCCTCGTTCTGCAGGCCGTCGCGCGGGCCGACTTCGACGATGCGAACCGAATTGTTCATGGTGCGTCCGCCTCGAATGCCGCGAGGTTTTCCCCCTCTTCAACCAGGTCGCCCACCCGACAGTTCAACGTGACGAGACGGCCGTCGACCGGGGCGCGGATAGTGTGCTCCATCTTCATGGCCTCCATGACAAGCACAGGCGTTCCACGCAGCAGATGCGCACCCGGTTCGGCCAGTATCTGCTGGATGACACCGGGCATCGGTGCCCGGAAGCTCGGATCCGGCCCTGCGGCCTCGAATGCCTTGCTCAGAATATCGACATGGTGCACGCGGCGCCGCCCTCGCGGGGTGACGAAGTCCAGTGTTCGTCCCGACCAGAGTGCATCGACAACTTCCTTGCGCCCGCGGAAGAATACGTCGATCCGGTCATCATCGCGCCGGGCGAAATCGAGGGGATGGACGACGCTCTCGACTTCGAGTTCCGTCCCCGACCGGCGGTAATGCAGAAAGGCCCGATGAAGCCCGCCGGCATTCTCGAAATCGAAGCGGCGGCGGCGTGAACCGGCCAGCATCCAGCCGTCTCCCATGGTCCACGGCGAGGCCTGGCCGGGCGTGAGCGTGGCCCGTTCCCGCATCAGAACGGCGGCGACGGCGGCAGCCAGATCGGCAGGGCTGATGTCCAACTGGGGCGTTACCAGCGTGGTCAGTTCTCGCTCGATAAATCCCGTGTCCATGTCGCCGGCGGCAACTTCGGGACGAGACGCCAGGGTTTTCAGAAAGGCGACATTCGTCTTGACGCCGGTGATCCTGAATCCGTCCAGGGCCCGGTTGAGCCGGTGCAGCGCCTGCCGCCTGTCGTCACCGTGGACGATGAGCTTGGCGATCATCGGATCGTAATTGGCCGTGATCGCGTCGCCGGTGCGGAAACCGCTGTCGATCCGCAGCCACTCCGCCGGTTCTGGTTGCCGCCATTCGGCAATGGTGCCGGTTGCGGGCAGGAACCCGCTTTCCGGGTCTTCGGCATAAATGCGGGCTTCGAAGCTGTGGCCCCTGCGGCTGATCTGGTCCTGGGCTAGCGGCAAGGGCTCGCCGAAGGCGACGCGCAATTGCCACTCCACCAGGTCCAGCCCGGTGATCATCTCGGTAACGGGATGCTCGACCTGCAGCCGGGTGTTCATCTCGATGAAATAGAAGCCATCATCATTGGCCACGAATTCCACCGTTCCCGCACCGGTATAGCCCACGGCCCGGCCTGCCGAACGCGCCGCCTCGCAGATGGCGTCGCGCTGGCTTTCATCGAGGCTGGAGGAGGGGGCCTCCTCGAGCACCTTCTGGTGTCGCCGCTGCAACGTGCATTCCCGATCGAACAACGAAACGACGTTGCCATGATGATCGCCGAAAATCTGCACCTCGATGTGGCGCGGACGCTGGATAAACTTTTCAACCAGGACATGGTCATTGCCGAAGCTGGCCTTGGCCTCGCGCCTGGCCGCCGCAACCGCCTCGGGCAGGTCTTCGGCGCTGTTGGCGATGCGCATTCCCTTGCCGCCGCCGCCCGCAGACGCCTTTATCAGGACGGGGTATTGGCATTCCTCGGCCGCCCGACCGAGAGTCTCGATGTCCTGGCCGGCGCCATGATATCCGGGAACCAGCGGTACACCGGACGATGCCATCAGCGCCTTGGCGGCGGATTTGGACCCCATGGCCTCGATCGCGGCGACGGGCGGCCCGATGAAGACGATGCCCGCTTCGTCGCAGGCCTGGGCAAAGGCGACGTTTTCCGACAGGAATCCGTAGCCGGGATGGATGGCTTGTGCGCCGCTTTCGATCGCGGCCGCTATCACGCGGTCGATCCGAAGGTAACTGTCCCGCGCCGCCGCCGGGCCGATCATCAGCGCTTCGTCGGCCAGCGAGACGTGTTGGGCGTGCTGATCCGCCTCGGAATAAACGGCGAGGGTCCGCAGGCCCATCGAACGCGCGGTGCGAATGATGCGGCAGGCGATCTCGCCGCGGTTGGCGATGAGCACACTGTCAAATCGGTAGGGGGCGGTCTTGTGAGACGGCGTCATTTCTTGCTCCCCCCGGAGATCCAGTTTGCGGGACGCTTCGCGAAGAAAGCCGCGAGGCCCTCCCTGGCTTCGTCTCCGGCCCGAATGCTGGCAATACGACCCGCCGTGAATGCGGCGAGTTCACCGTCGATGGGCTTGCCCGCGACGTCGTGGATCAACTGCTTGGCGTCTTTGCGGGCCATGGGTGCCGTCTTGTCGAGCGCGGCAAGCAACGCGTCGGCTCGATTTTCCAGCTCACCCGCGGGCACCACTTCGTGCAGCAACCCGATGCGCAAAGCCTCGTCCGAGCCGAAGGTCTCGGCCGTCTGGAAATAGCGGCGGGCGGCCCGCGACCCTATCGCCGCTATGACGAAAGGGCTGATGGCCGCTGGGATGAGGCCCAGCCTGACTTCCGAGAGTGCGAACTTGGTGTCGGCCGAACCTATGGCGATATCACAACAGGCGATGAGGCCCACGCCGCCGCCAAAGGCCGCGCCCTGGACCAGGGCAATGGTGGTCTTGGTGGCCGCATTCAGCGTGTGCAACAATCTGGCCAGGGCCTCTGCGTCTGCCATGTTGGCTTCAAGGCTCGCCTGTGCCGCGCGCTTCATCCAGCCCAGGTCCGCGCCCGCACTGAAACTGGGGCCATTGCCGGTCAGTATGATCGTGTGGATGGTCTTGTCGGCCTCAACCGTCTCGATCATCGCGGTCAGGTCGGCAATAAGGTGATCATCGAATGCGTTATGCCGGTCGGGGCGGTTGAGCACGATCCATGCCACCCCTGGCGCGCGATATTGCAACAAGAGATCTGTCATCGTCACATCCTGAATACGCCGAAGCGCGTTGGCTCGATGGGCGCATTGGTGCCTGCGGAGAGCGCCAGCCCGAGGACGCGGCGCGTGTCTGCCGGATCGATGATGCCGTCGTCCCACAACCGGGCCGTCGCGTAATAGGGGTTGCCCTGCACCTCGTACTGCGCGCGGATCGGGGCCTTGAAGCTCTCCTCCTCGTCCTCCGACCAGGTGCCTCCCGCCTTTTCGATGCCCTCGCGCTTGATGATGCCGAGCACGGTGGCCGCGCTCTCCCCGCCCATCACGGCGATACGGGCATTGGGCCACATCCACATGAAGCGGGGGGAATAGGCGCGCCCGCACATGCCGTAATTGCCAGCCCCGTAGCTGCCGCCAATTACCACCGTGTATTTCGGTACGCTGGTTGTCGCGACGGCGGTCACCAGTTTCGCACCGTCCTTTGCGATGCCGCCGGCTTCGTATTTCTGACCAACCATGAAGCCGGTGATGTTCTGCAGGAACACCAGGGGAGTCTGGCGCTGGCTGCACAATTCGATGAAGTGTGCGCCTTTCTGGGCGCTTTCGCTGAACAGCACGCCATTATTGGCGATGATCCCCACCGGGTGGCCCCAGATATGGGCGGTGCCGCAGACCAGCGTCTTGCCAAAAAGCTGCTTGAACTCGTCGAATTCCGATCCATCGACGATCCGCGCGATCACCTCGTGCACGTCATAGGGCTTGCGCAGGTCGCTCGGGACGATGCCGTAAAGATCCTCGGCAGGGTAGAGCGGATCGCGGGGCGCAATCACGTTGCGCGGCGATGGCGCCGGCAGGTTGGTCGAGGCCACGATGCTGCGGGCAATGCCGATGGCGTGGTGGTCGTCATTGGCGTAGTGGTCGACGACGCCCGATTGCCGGCTATGGACCTCGGCGCCGCCCAGGTCCTCGGCGGTCACCACTTCTCCGGTCGCCGCCTTGACCAGGGGAGGGCCACCAAGAAAGATCGTGCCCTGGTTGCGCACGATGATGCTCTCGTCCGACATGGCAGGGACGTAGGCGCCGCCCGCCGTGCAAGAACCCATGACGATGGCGATCTGCGGAATGCCAGCAGCGGACATTCGCGCCTGATTGTAGAAGATGCGGCCGAAGTTGCGTTCATCGGGGAAGATTTCGTCCTGCTGGGGCAGGAAGGCGCCGCCGGAATCCACCATGTATATGCAGGGCAGATTGTTCTCGCGGGCGATGTCCTGGGCCCGCAGATGCTTCTTGACGGTCATTGGGTGGTAGGTGCCGCCCTTGATGGTGGCGTCATTTGCAACAACCATGCAATCCCTGCCGCTGATCCTCCCGACTCCGGCGACGACGCCGGCCGAATGGACGTCGCCGCCATAGAGGCCGTGAGCGGCCAGCGGTGCGATTTCCAGGAACGCCGTACCTGGATCGAGGAGCAGGTCAATCCGCTCGCGCGCCAGGAGCTTGTTCCGGGCCATATGCCGTGCGCGAGCCTCGGGCGATCCGCCAACAGCCGCCACGGCGAGCTTTTCCCGCAGGTCATCCACCAAAGTCCGCATGGCCGCGACGTTGGCGGCAAATTCGGCGGATCGATTGTCTATTTCACTAGGCAGGACAGGCATGTCATCTCCAGGAAAGTCGAGAATCCGGGCCGGGCGGCGCGTCCGGCGCCGTTGCTTCCCGGCCGCCGCTACGCGTTGAGCTGGATGAGTATATCGACGGCCGCGGCACCCTGACCTTCGGGCAGCACGATGAAGGGATTGAGCTCGATCTCGCGGATGGATGTTTCCGCACCGGCCGCGTTCGCCAGGGCGAGGGCCGCCTTGACGAAGGCATCTTCGCTGGCCCTTGGCGCGCCGCGAAACCCTGCCAGCAGCCTGGACAGCTTGAGGCGGCCGATGAGACCCCGAACCTGGTCTTCATTGGTCGGCAATGCCAGATAGCCCACATCGTTCCAGAGCTCGACGGCCCGCCCGCCCGTGCCGATGACCAGCACCGGCCCGAAATCGGGATCGCGTATCACCGACAGCACGGTTTCGACGCCGAAAATCATCTGTTGCACCAGGACGCCGGCATGGGCGTCGCCCAGCTTCGCGCGGATGCGCTCCACCGCTTCGCCGACGGCCGCCAGATCGCGCAGCCCGACTTCGACCAGACCAAGTTCGGTCTTGTGTTCGACCTGTTCGGGAAGTGCCTTGACCACGAAGGGGCCGGCCATGCCGGAGAGCAACTCGGGCAGCGACTGCCCGTGCCCGACGACGACGCTGGCAACGCTGTCGATGGAGAGGCGATCGAGATATCGGGCGGAATCCAGCCAGCCCGTGCTTGCGGGCGGCGCGACCGGGCGGCTTGCGGGCGGCGCGGCAGCGTCGGGGACAGGGTCCATAGCGGCGCGATAGAGCCAGCTCAGATATCGCACGGCGTCGGCCGGATCGCGGGCGGCAACCATACCACGCCGAGCCATTTCCCGCCTTTCCTGGGCCGGCAGGATGTCGGCGAGGAATGAGACGATGATGGGGATGTCCAGCGTCTGCGCCAGGTTCGCCACCATGTCGGCGCGGCTGCGGATATCGCTGGGTCCGCGATTGGCGAACTGCAGGACAAGGGCTTCGGTATTGGGCTCGCGAGCGACGATTTCGAGCGCCTGTTCGAACAGTTCGGGGCGTGACAGGACCTGGCCAGTCAGATCTGTCGGATTCTGGGCATGTGCGAAGGCCGGCAGGATTGCCTCCAGCGCCGCAACCGTTTCGGGCTCGAATTGCGACATGTGCAGTCCGTAGGTGTCGCATAGGTCGGCCGTCAGGGCGCGGGTGCCGCCGGAGATGCTGAAGATGGCGATGCCCCCGTTCGGCCGGCGGCGGGGGCGTGGCATGGTCGCCAGAATTTCCCCGGCCTCGACCAGTTCGGCGATACTGCCAACCTGAATGATACCGCATTGCTCAAAGACGTCGTTGTAGACGGCATAGGCGCTGGCAATCTTGCCTGTATGCGAGCTGGCGGCCTCCTTGCCCAGAGCAGAGTTTCCCGATTTCAGCGCAACGATGCTGATGCCATTGCGGCGGGCTTCCTGTGCAAGCTCCAGCAGGCGGGCCCCGTCACGCAGACCTTCTATGAACAGCAGGACGACGCGAACATCGTCCTGCCGGATCATCCAGGCCAGTACGTCGAGAGCGTCCAGGCAGGTTTCGTTGCCCATGCTGGCCACATAGGCGCAACCATGACCGGAATTTTGCAACTGGCGGGCCAGGGCGCCGGCGACCGCGCCGGATTGGGAAACGATCGAGATGGGGGCGTGATGGAACACATCGCGGTTCGCGGCCGAGCCGAAGGTCAACACCAGTCCCGAACGGACCGACCAGAGGCCTTCGCAATTCGGCCCCAGCAGCGGCATATTGTATTGGGCGGCAACGCGCCGGGTCTCGGCGGCAAACGCCTTGCCGCCTTCGGTCTCTTCGAAGCCGGAGCTCATGACCACGATCGCCCGCGCACCTCGGCGCCCCGCCTCATCGACGACGGCGGCCGTATCCGATGCCTGAACCATCACCAGCACGACGTCGGGCGCCTCTGGCAGGCTGGTAAGTGAGGGATAGCATCGCAGCCCGTCGATCTCGTCGTATTTGGCATTGACCGGATAGATGGCGCCCTTGAACCCGCCGCGCTGCAGGTGGCGAAGCGGAATGCCATTGAGTTTCTTCGGATCCGCCGACACCCCTACGAGAGCCACCGAGCGAGCGAAAAACAAGGCATCCAGAGGGTCCGCGACCATGTCGCCTTGGGACGCTGCGGCCAGATTCGGGGCAGGGGACATCAGATCGCTCCCGCCGCGCGCAAGGCGGCAACCTGTTCGCTGCTGCGGCCTAGAATCCCGCCCAGCACCTCTTCAGTGTGTTCACCCAGCATGGGTGGCGGGAGCACCAGATCGCCGGGCGTCCTGCTAAACCGGAATGGAATGCCGAACTGGGTCAGTTCGCCCACGGCGGGATGCATCATACGGCGAACCATGCCGGGCGTGGTCTGCTCAAGCTGGTCATAGGCTTCGACCAGGTTGTTCACCGGCGCACAGGGCACTTCGTGGGCCTCAAGAATGTCGAGCCATTCGGCAGTCGTCTTGCTTGCCGTCAGCTCGGAGATCGCCGCCACGAGGATGTCGCGGTTCTTGACGCGATTCTGATTGGTGCGAAAGCGCTCGTCCGTTCCGAGTTCGGGCCTGCCAAGCACGGCGCAGAGGTCGCGATAGATTTTGTTGGTGCCGGCACTGATGACGATGTGGCCATCTCTCGAGGGAAATGCCTGATAGGGGACGAGTTGCGGATGGCCGGAGCCCATCGGTCCGAGCTCTGCGCCACCGTCCTTGACCGCCACGCTGTAGTTGATGAGCATGCTCATGGTGGCGTCGAGCAGGGACACGGAGATTTCCTGGCCCTTGCCGGACCGTTCGCGCTCGAAAAGGCCTGCCATGATTGCCGTGGCGAGGTAGATACCACCGCCGAAATCGGCCAGCGAGGCGCCCGGACGCAGGGGATCAGTTGAACCGGGCGCGCCGGTGATGCGCATGACGCCGGAGCGCGCCTGAACCGCGACATCCATGCCGGGCTTGTCCTCGAGGGGACCAGGGCTATAGGCCGAAATGTTTGCATACAGCAGCGTCGGATTGATTGCGCTCAGTTCCGCATAGCCCAGGCCGAGCCTCGGCATGACGCCGGGGCGGAAGTTCTGAATGGCGATATCGGCCCATTTTGCCAGGTCTCGGCAGATTTCCACTCCCTCCGGTGTCTTCATATCGACGCCGAGGCTTTTCTTGTTGCGGTTGATCGAAAGGAAGTAGTCGCCGCCCACGCGCGGAATTTCGGAGTTGAACCGGTCGCTGACATTCATGTAGCGGGTCGGGTCGCCCCGATCGGGTTTTTCGATCTTGATGACCTCGCAACCGAGGTCGGCAAGTACCATCGTGCAATACGGACCAGCCACGCCATGCGTGAAATCCAGCACCTTCAATCCCTCAAGCGGGCCCATCTAGAATTCCCTCAGACTTTCACGGAAACATCGCGCGACGGCAGCCTTACGCGTGCCGTGCCATTGCAATTGCGCTGATCGCGCTGATTGGTGCCCCACCATTCAATGTCAATGAGCGCTTCGCCGCCTTCGATTGACTTGCCCGTGACCTTGCCCGTCAGCTTGGTGAGGTCGCCGACGAGATTGGGGCGGGTGACGCGGCCATCGAGCTTGCGAACAAATCCCATGTCACCCGCCCAGTTGGTCAGCAGATGCCCGGCCCAGCCGATGCGTTGCCAGCCTTGGTCATAGGCCGCGGGCATGCCGACCTCCCGGGCGATCTCGACATCGAAATGTCCGGCCGCGGGATGGGAGGGAATGTTGGAGCTGGGTGAATAGTAGACGTTGTGAGGATGCCGGTCGCGTTCGAGGAAGGCGAGCTTCAATACGTTGTAGACCGTGCGGCGCCCAGAATAGAACCCGACGATGTCGACCAGTGTCAGCGGACCCTTGAAAAGAACGGGCAACGCGTCGCCGATCGATACATCTTCGTAGTACATCGCATTGTTGCCGCGCCGTACTTCCGTGCGGTAGGCCTCAGCGATTTCCTCGATCTGCTCGTCCGTATAAAACTGTGGACCGTTTGCCTTGCCTTCGTCCTTGTAGCGCAAGCCCTGGCCACTGCGCGCGCGAGGGATGCGGAAGATGTCGCCCTCGTAACGGGTTACCAGCGTGCCATTCTGGTTGGTATAGAGGACCTCGCCGGTCTGGCTTACGAATCGCTCGACGCTCCGCCCCGACTTTTCCTCGACCGCGATCAAACGGGCGCGGGCCGAAATGGTGTCTCCGGGGCGTACCGGCTGGAAGTGCTCCCAGCGCCCGCCCGCAAATATCCACTGCACGCCCCGCAGGCCGGGAGCCACGATGCCGCTGTCGACGGTGTAGAGAAATGTCGGTGGGGCGATCACCGAACCCCAGATGCTGGACTTGCCGTAGTCCTGCGAGGACCACAGGGGGTTGTCGTCGCCGACGCTGTACTGCGCCCAACGGCGGATGTCATGCAGGCTGGCCGGTTCGTAGATTGCCGGCGTGTGCACGTCGCGGCGCATCCACACGCCAATGAGCTTGCGGGCCTCGGCGACCTGCTCATCGGACAGTCCCGGAGCCTGGGCCGAACGGTCCAGCAGGCGCGGTTTGGGAAGTTGGCTCTCCGGCCCCTCAGGTTCAGTTCCAGATTTGTGAGCCATGATTCCTCCCATCAGCGCGCTTGGTGATCGAACCGGGACCAATATGCCGGTCGCGATTGACAGCATGCAGAATAGCATGCAAAGTTTCACTCATGTCAACGCCTGGCGTCGATGAGGAGGAAATTGATGCGGATCGGAGTAGAGGTGGGCGGTACGTTCACCGACCTGGTGGCCTTGTCCCCGGAGGGATTGCGTTCCCTCAAGGTCAGCTCGACCCCGGCAATGCCCGAGCAGGGCGTGCTGGATGCGCTGGATGCGCTTGGTGGTGGCGAAGCCGGGGCCGACACGATCGTCCATGGCTCGACGGTGGCAACCAATGCGCTACTGGAGCGCCGCGGAGCGCCGACTATCCTCGTCGTGACCGAGGGCTTCCGCGATCTGCTGGAGCTGCAGCGCGAGGTAAAGACGCGCAACTACGATCTTCGCTATCGGCGCACTGAACCGCTCGTCCCGCGCAACCGTGTGGTCGAAATCGGCGGCCGGATCGATGCCGAAGGGGTGGAGGTCGAGCCATTCGACAAGGCCGCCGTGCGTGAGTCGCTCGAAGCGATGCTGAACCAGAATCCCGAGGCAACGCTGGCCGTCTGCCTGCTGCATTCCTACCGAAATGCCACCCATGAACGCTGGGTGCGCGATATTGCGCTCGACCTGCGGCCGGACCTGCTGGTGTCGCTTTCATCGGACGTGATGCCGGAATTCCGCGAGTATGAGCGCGCCAGCACCACGACGATGAATGCCTATCTGGCGCCCGTGGTGGAGGGCTATCTCAACCGGCTGGACGAACACCTGCGCCGTCGCGCTTTTGGTGGCCGTTTCTACATCATGCAGTCCAATGGCGGCATGTTGCCGGCCGAGCGCAGCGGCAGCCATGCCGTCCGCACCGTCTTGTCCGGGCCTGCGGCCGGGGTCATGGGGGCGGTTCGCATGGCTGCGCTCTCGGGCCACAACAGCATCATCACGCTCGACATGGGCGGCACCAGCACCGACATCAGCCTGATCGACGATGCCACGCCAACCGACACGACCAGCAAGCTGATCGACAGGTTGCCCATCCTGACGCCCATGCTGGACATTGCCACCATCGGGGCAGGAGGCGGCAGCATCGCCTGGATCGATGATACCGGCATGCTCAATGTCGGCCCGCGCAGCGCAGGCGCGCAGCCAGGCCCGGCTTGCTATGGACGCGGCGGGACCGAGCCCACTTTAACCGATGCGTTCGTGGTCATGGGAATCCTTCGCCCCAATCGCTTCCTGGGCGGGCGCATGGCGCTGGATGTGGCGGCGGCAGAGCGTGCGGTTGGCAGCTTGGGCGCCCGGCTTGGCCTGGGGTTGCAGCGCGCCGCCGCGAGCATTCTCCGGGTGGCGGTAGCGAACATGCTGCATGCGACGCGCGAAGTGTCCATCGAGCGCGGATATGATCCGCGCGACTACGTGGTTGCCGCCTTTGGTGGCGCCGGCCCGCTGGCGGCCACGGTGCTCGCCGATGAATTGGGGGCGAACACGGTCTTCGTGCCTTCCAATCCCGGTGTCATGTCTGCGCTGGGCCTGCTGCTCTCGGATTTCCGGCGCGACTATGTGGCGACGGGTATGTCCGATGCCGCCATGCTGAGTGCCGGGGCGATCAGGGCGGCGTTGGCCGGGCTCGAGGCGGAAGCGCGCACCGATATTGAACGGATGCGTCCGGAGGGTGACGCTCGTTTCCATTTCTCTGCCGACCTCCGCTATGCGGGCCAGGGCTATGAATTGTCGGTGCCGATCCGGCTCAGCGACGAAGACCCGGCGCGCACGATGGTCGATGCGTTCCACGAATTGCACCAGCTCCGGTTCGGCCATTCCTACCCAAATGCCCGGGTGCGCCTGGTCAACTACCGCCTGCGGCTGGTGGTCGCGCGGCCCCTGCCGACGGATGCCCTTCGTGTCGCCCGCAATCGCCCTGATCGCCAGGACCAGCAGGGCGATATCTGGATCGATGGCACCAAGCAGCCCTGCACATTCCTGTTGCGCGAAACACTGGCCGCGGGCGTCACGGCCGCGGGGCCCGTGGTGGTCGAAGAGGATTCCGCCTCGACCTTCGTCCCTGCAGGCTGGCGCCTGCGCATTGACGAACATGGCGGGATGAATATCGAAAGGCAGGTCGCAGCATGAGCGCCGTTTCCATGAATGCCGGACAGCAGAACGGGCACGCCGTCGACCCGGTGACCTTCCAGATCGTCAATGGCGCGCTGATCGCCGCGACCCGGGCCATGGCGTTGATCCTGCGCCGCTCGGCCTATTCGACGATGATCCGCGAGACACAGGATTTCTCGACGGCGATTCTCGATACCCAGGGCAACCTGGCAGCACAGTCGGAAGCCATTCCACTGCATCTCAACTCCCTGGGCTATGCACTCGGCCATTGCCTGAGCGCCATACCGGCGGATTCGCTGGCGGCCGACGACATGATGCTGGTCAACGACCCCTATCACGGGGGACAGCACCTGCCCGACATCCAGGTCTTCGCGCCGGTATTCTATCGCGGCAAGCTCGTGGCCTATCTCGGCAACCTCGCGCATCACACCGATATCAGCGGCGGACTCGGTTCCCTGAATCCCACTGCGACGGACGTGTTCCAGGAAGGCCTGCGCATACCGCCGATCAAGATTCGCGTTCCCGACGACCTGCTCGGTGGTCCGGTGCACGGACTGCTCAGCGCTAATAGCCGCCTGCCGGCAAACCTGATTGGTGATCTCAATGCCCAGGTTGCGGCCAATCGCACCGGCCAGGAACGGCTGGTCGAATTGATGGACAAGTATGGCCTGGAAACCGTACTGGCCTGCATGGCAATGGCCCAGGACCTGGGCGAGCAAAAGATGCGGCAGGCCATCGAGCAGGTGCCCGCTGGCATATATACCGGCGAGGATTTTCTCGACGGCGACGGCTTCGATACGGTTCCCATGCGCATCGCCGTCACGGTGACAGTCAGCAGCTCGACCATCGATGTCGATTTCACCGGCACTGATGCCCAGGCGCGCGGCTATGTGAATTCGCCCATGGCCTCAACGATCTCGGCTACCCTTACCGCAATTCGGGCCGTGCTGGGTGAGCCTGAAATGCAGACCAATGGCGGAACGTTCCGCCCGATCACTATCAATGCCCCCAAGGGCACGCTGCTCAATCCAAACTATCCCGCCCCTGTGCGGCTGCGCATGAACTCGTCTGGGCGAGCCTATGGTGCCGTATTGCAGGCCCTCGGCAAGGCCGTCCCCAGCCGGGCCGCGGCATCGGGCTTCGATACGACAACCTGCGTGAATCTCGGCATTCTCACTGAGGCAGGCTATCGCATCTACATGGAGCCCCTGCGGGGCGGCCTGGGCGGGGCGCATGGGCGCGACGGAGCCGACGCCATCAGCCAACTGCTGAGCAATTCGGCGAATACACCGGTGGAATCGGCCGAGTCCGACTACGACTATTTCCGCATCGTACGCTACGAGCTGCGGCCCGATAGCGGCGGGGCCGGCGAATTCCAGGGCGGCCTTGGCTGCGTTCGGGAATTCGAGATCGTTCGTGACGGAGTCCAGGTCGTGTTCTCGTCCGACCGCGCCAACAACAAGCCCTGGGGCATCATGGGCGGTGCGCCGGGCACAATCGGCTCGGTCAAGGTCATCAGCAAAGGCAAGACCCTGCAACTGCCGGCGAATGGCGGCTCCGCCTCGCTCAATCGTGGCGATCGCCTGCGTGTCGAAACCGGCGGGGGTGGTGGTATCGGCGACCCGGCCACCCGCGACCCGGACCTGGTGGCACGCGATCTGAGTCTTGGACGGATCACTCCCGAATTCGCCGAAAAGCACTACGGCAAGAGCCACTCGGATCGAGGATGACATTACAATGAGCGATCCGGGCCTTGAACGACGCAGAACGGTGCAGTCCGTCGCCCCCGAGCTGGCCCGCATCACCGAAACGGTGCTGTTCGGGCAAGTCTGGGAGCGGCCGGGACTGAGCAAGCGCGATCGCAGCCTGATCACGCTGGCCTGTCTGATGTCCACGGGACGTTGGGACCAGTTCGGCGTGCATCTGGCGCGCGGGCTCGACAACGGCGTGACGCGTGTGGAAATCAGTGAATTGATCACCCACCTCGCCTTCTATGCCGGTTGGCCCTCAGCCACCTCGGCGGCGCAGGTCGCGGCCGGCGTGCTTCCCCCCGAACAAGGCGGACCGGCCCAATGATGCGTGTGGCCTTCATCGGACTGGGCCGTATGGGCGCGCCGATGGCCACACGGCTGAGCGGGGCGTGCAGCCTGGTCGTCAATGACCTCGATGCGGCGCGCGCCACCCCCCTGCTTTCGGCAGGCGCCAGTTGGGCCGATACGCCCGCTCTCGCCGCCGCCGGGGCCGATATCGTTTTCAGTTCACTGCCCGGCCCGACGGAGAGCAATGCTCTTGCAGTAGCGCCAGATGGCATTCTCTCGACCTTGCGCCCCGGCAGCGCCTGGTTCGATTTCACCACCAGTTCGCCGGCCATGGTGCGTCAGGTGCATGCCCTCGCGGCAGCACGCGGGGTGACCATGCTGGACGCGCCGGTCAGCGGGGGCCCCGGGGGCGCAGCGAGTGGCAAGCTCACCATCTGGGTCAGCGGCGACGAGGCTGCACTGGAACCCGCCCGCCCTCTGCTGGATACCATTGCCGACCAGCTGATGCATCTGGGTGAGGTCGGCCAGGCCACGATCGCCAAGCTGGCGCACAATTATTGCGCCTATGGCATTAACCGCCTCGTCGCCGAAATCTTCTCCGCCAGCATCAAGGCGGGTGCCGAGCCGTCGATGCTCTGGCACGCCCTGCGCCGCGGCGCGGTCGGACGCCGCCGAACCTTCGACGCGCTGGGCGATCATTTCCTTTCAGCCAATTACGTTCCCCCCGCATTTTCGCTGGCCCTGGCCCGAAAGGATATTGCCCTGGCCCGGGACATGGGACGCGACGCGGGGGTCACCATGAAGATCGCTGATCTTGTTCTCGAAAATATGGACGACGCCATCGCGCGAGGCTGGGGCGACCGGGACTCCCGCGCACCCATGGCCCTGCTGCTCGAACAGGCAGGCGTCCGCATCGCACTCGGTGCCGACCTGATCGCAAGGGAGTTGCAACGGGCCGACGACTGAGCACTAACGCCGCCGACGGAGGAGTGGCGCAATGCTTTACAAGGAGGAGACGAAGATGACACTTACATTCAACAGACGGTCTGCCCTGGCCCTAGGGCTGTGCCTCGTCGCAACCGGTGCTTTTGCACAGGAAGCGCCGCCGGCGCCTGCCAATCCGGTATCGGTGCAGATCGGTGGCGCCGGTGTCGGCCAGTTCGGTTACTTCACCGCGACGGGTTGGGCCAATGCCGTTGCGCATGTGCCCGGCTATCAGGCCACGCCCGTCGCTACTTCGGGCTTCGTCGAGAATGCCCAGCTGCTGGCCCAGGGTTCGATAGAATTCGGCTGGGTCGCCGGCCGGACGTTCGACCAGACTGCGCTGGGTGACGACAAAATCCTTACCCAGGACGAGCTGCCCAAGTTCCGCGCCCTGTTCTCGCTCCCCGCCGGAGCCAACCACATCGTCGTGCCGCAAACCTCGTCCATCCATCAGCTTTCCGACCTCGCCGGCAAGAAGATCTCCGGCTTTGGCCGTGGTTCGGGTGGCTGGGACTATGTGACCGACGTGCTGGGCGCCGTGGGCATCGATCCCAACGGCTACTCGCAGGAACCGCTCGGGCCATCGGAAGCCATGCAGGCCCTCAAGGAAGGCACCGTCGACGCCGTCTGGGCGACCGGCAATGCCCCTGCGCCCGTCATCGCCGAATTCGGTGCGACGACGCCGTTCCGTCTGATACCGATCCCCGCCGATGTCCTGAGCGATATTTCTGCTTCGCTGCCGAGCTGGCAGTCGGCCACCGTACCGCAGGACATTTATTCCAACATGGAAGCGACTGAGGGCGACCTGCCGACGGTGCAGCAGACCATGATCGCCGCCACCACGGCGGATATGGACGAGGAGACGGCCTATGCCATGACCTACGCGGTGATGGAAAATATCGCCGAGTTCGGGGCGGTGCATCCAGGAGCCAAGTTGCTGAGCCTCGAAACGGCGCTCAACGGCATTTCCATTCCACTTCACCCCGGCGCTGTGAAATACTTCCAGGCAAAGGGCGTGGAAATCCCTGAAAACCTGCTTCCACCCGCAGGAAACTGACCAATGAGCAGCGCAAGCCAGCACAACACGACGCTATCCGATGAAGAAGCCGCCCTCTATGCAGCTTCGCCCGATGCCGCGGCCTCCGAGATCATCCTCAAACACCCGAGCTGGGTCGAGGTGGCGACCACGGTACTCTCCATCGCATTGGTGGCGTTCCTGCTGTACACCACCCTGTTCGGCCAGCTATCCGCCGATATTCAGCGTGGTATTCCGTTTGCGCTGGTTGCGCTGCTCATTCTGGCTCGCAAGCCGATCGTGCCCGGTGCCACCTGGCTTCGCCTGATCGATCTGGTCGTGGCTGCCGGCGCGATCTATGCCATCGGGTATGTTGCCGTCTTTGGCGGGGACATGGCCTCGCGGATCGGTCGGCTTCTGCTTCCGGACGTCATAGCCTGCAGTATCGGCCTGCTGGTGTTGTTCGAGATCGCGCGCCGAACCATAGGCATTCTACTGCCCAGCATAGCACTGGCGCTGGCCCTCTACGCCATATTCGGCGCCTATTTCCCCGCGCCATTCAACCACCGTGGCTTTTCGGCCGGTCGTGTCGCACTGGCCGGCTGGATTGGTAGTGATGGCGTATTCGGCATTGCCTTTGGCGTCATGGTCAGCGTGGTCTTCGTCTATATGCAACTTGCCGCGCTGATGGAGCATACCGGGGCAGGGCAGGCGTTGCTGCAACTGGCTCGTGTCATCACGGGCGGCGCCCGCTCGGGCCCGGGCCTGACCACGGTGGTCGGGTCGGCATTGTTCGGCACTGCCTCGGGCAGCGGCGTGGCCGATGTCGCCGCTATCGGACCGGCCAATATCCCGGCGATGAAGCGGGCCGGCTACAAGCCCGACTTTGCCGCCAGCGTCCAGGCGTTGTCGTCAATAGGGGCGCAGGTCCTGCCGCCGGTCATGGGATCATCCGCCTTCATCATTGCCGAGCTTACCGGCACGCCCTATGCACAAATTGCGCTCATGGCGATCATCCCAGCGCTGCTCTATTTCGTTTCCGTCGCGGCGGCCGTTCATTTCCAGGCCGGTCGATTGGGCCTCAGCGCCGGAAATGATAATCCCGATGCGCGCGTATCCTGGTTCAATGCCGCCCTGGCCCTGGCCCCGCTGGGCTTGCTGATCGTCTTGCTGGTAACCGGGTCCAGCCCGGCACGGGCGGCGATGTGGGCCATCGCCGCGCTTCTCGTGCTCAGCGCATTCTCTCCCAAGACTCGGATCGGCCCGGCAAAACTGGTCGAGATCATCCGCATCGGCAGCATCAACTCTATCCCACTGTGGACCGCCACCGCGGTGATCGGCATGATCGTCGCGGCCGTAGGATTGACCGGCGTCGCAAACCTGATCAGCGGCATGGTGATCGGCCTGTCGCAAAGCTCCCTGCTGCTGGCACTGATCGTGACCACGCTGGCCTCGATCGTCCTTGGCACGGCCCTGCCCACCATCGCCGCCTATCTGCTGCTGGTCATCATGGTCGCGCCCACGCTGGTCAGCCTGGGCCTGCCGCTCGTGGTCGCGCATTTCTTCGTCTTCTTCTATGGCGTCACTTCCGACCTGACGCCGCCCACCGCATTGGCGCCGCTGACCGCGTCGGCTATTGCGGGGGGCAATTTCTGGAAGACATGCCTCGTCACCATGCGTATCGGATTGCCGATCTTCATCATCCCGTTTGCTTTCGTGTACAATCCGGCACTATTGCTGATGGGCTCGCCGATGGAGATCATCATTTCCGCAGCATTCGCGACGATAGGCATTTCGAGTTTCGCCGCGGCCAATGCCGGCTTCTTTATCGGCACCCTGGCCGGGTGGCAGCGTATCGTGCTTTTGGTGGCCGGCCTTGCAATGTTGCTTCCCGAGCGTTCCATCGGGGTGGCAGCACTGGTTGCAATCATGGCAATAGCTATTCTGCAATGGCGTACGCGCCCAGGCGGTGGAGTGTCAGCGGCATGACGTCAGCGACGAAAGTCCCGGTTGAAGGCGCGGCGATCAGTGCGCCGGAAGAGCTCAAGTCCGGCAGCCTCAACACAAAGATCTACAACGCCATCAAGCAGCGCATCCTTTCCAATCGGCTGCGCCCCGGCACCAAGCTGGTGCACGAACAACTGGCAAACGAACTGCGCGTCTCCCGTACACCCGTGCGGGAGGCCCTGGAGCGCCTCTATTCCGAGGGCTATATCGTCCACATTCTCCGGCGCGGCTTCTTCGTGGCGGAAATTGACGAGACGGAGGCCCGCGAACTCTACGAATTGCGCGAAGCGCTCGAAGTATTCGCCCTCCGCAAGGTGTTTGAGACCACCGAGACATGGCCCATGGAGCATATTCGGGCTCTGAACGGGCAGTATCGCGTTGCGATCGACAGTCTCGGTACGCGGGACCGCATGCTCACCGACCGCGACTTCCACCTGGGGCTGGCCCGTCTTGCGGGCAATGGCCGGGTCGTGGACACGCTGGCCAGCATTTTCGACCGGGTCATCCTCAAGCGCCGGGTCGAGGGCTACCTGCCGACCCGTGGTCCGGAGGCCTATAAGGAACATATCGCGCTGATCGAGGCACTGGCCGACCACGATGCGGCCAGCAGCGAAGCCATATTGCGCGGCCATATCCGCAGCGCATGGGGCAGGTTGCACGAACACCTTCAGGTGTTGGCCGATCACGATCCCGATGATCTGGACTGAGCGCGAGCCTGCTGCCGGGCTTCTATGGAATCTAGCGATGAATGAACTCTACAGTTGGGCGCCATCGCCCGGTGCCGGCCATTTCATTGATGGCCGCTTCGTGACGCCGGCGTCGGGCGCATATATCGACTGCCTGGACCCCGCAAACGGCCAGGTGGTCATGCGCATCGCGCGTGGCGGATCGCTCGACGTGGAGCATGCGGTCGCGTCGGCCGCGGAAGGCTTCAAGGCTTGGCAAGCAGTAAAGCCCTACCGGCGCGGACAGGCCCTGACCCGGGTGGCGTTCTTGCTGCGGGAGCATGCCGAACGACTGGCGCAGATCGAAACGCTGGATACGGGCCATCCGATCACGCGCTCAAGGCGGGACATCGAAACATCGGCCCGCTATTTCGAATTCTATGCAGGTATCGCCGACAAGATACACGGCGAGGTTATCCCGGCCGATCTTGATTACCTGACCTATACGCAGCGTGAACCCTTCGGCGTAACGGCTCAGATTGTACCCTGGAACGCCCCGCTGCATCAATTGGCCCGGGGTGTCGCGCCCAGCCTGGCCGCCGGCAATGCGGTCGTCGCCAAGCCATCCGAACTGACATCGGGCACGGCGCTCGAACTGGCCAGGCTCATTATCGATGCGGGCATGCCGCCCGGACTGCTGAACGTCGTTACCGGATTTGGCGCGGAGGTCGGCCAGCCACTTTGCGAACATGATGCGGTGCGCCAGATAACCTTCACCGGCTCGGTGGAAACAGGCAGGGCGATCATGGCCATCGCTGCCCGCAGGATTATCCCCGTTACCACTGAATTGGGCGGCAAGTCGCCTTTCATCGTTTGCGATGATGCCGACCTGGCCGTTGCGGCCAAGGCAGCCGTGCCGGCGCTGTTCACCCTATCTGGACAAACCTGTTCTGCGGGTACGCGGTTTCTCGTCCAGCGCAGCATAGTGGAAGAGTTCACGGCGCGATTCATCGCGGAAACGCGCGCCACGGTAACGGTTGGTCCGGGCAAGGAGGATCGGATGATGGGGCCACTGGCCTCCGAACAGCAACTCGCCATGGCGTTGCATTATGTAGAAGCCGGCCGCAGCGAAGGGGCGACGCTGGCAATGGGCGGCGCGCGGCTTGGGGGTGAGCTATCGGGTGGTTACTTCATGGAACCGACCCTGTTTACCAACGCGCGAAACGACATGAAAATCGCGCGCGAAGAGATTTTCGGACCGGTCGGCGTCATCATTCCATTCGACGACGACGCCGAGGCCCTGCACATGGCGAATGACAGTGAATTTGGCCTCGTAGCCGGAATCTGGACTCGTGACTTCCCACGAGCCCGGCGCTTCGCCAACGCGCTGGAATGTGGCCAGGTATTCATCAACAATTATCGCGGCGTGGGTCTCGAAGCTCCGTTCGGGGGGTATAAGCACAGCGGCCTCGGACGAGAAAAGGGCCTGGAAGGGCTGCGCTCTTATCTCCAGACCAAAACAATCATCGCCCAGGGGTGACCGCGGCGGCTGCTGTGGACGAGCTTCCTTCCAGTTAAGTTATCCATATCCTGAGCGCGAACCAACGCCGGAAGCTGAGTAACAAGCTGAGTAACGTCAGATTTGGGGAATAGCCGGAAAACGCTGGCCCTTGGGCGTATGCGGACGGGGCGATGGTGGAGGGGACTGGATTCGAACCAGTGTACGCTAAGCGGTCAGATTTACAGTCTGATGGATTTAACCACTCTCCCACCCCTCCACAACAACGTCGCCTGGGTAGGAAAACGAAGCGCCGGGGCGCGCCGTCGGGCGGTTTATGGTGGTCCGATGACAGTGTGTCAACACCCCTTCGGCAAAGCCCAGCAAAAAACCGGCGAGGCAGCGCGGTTGTGGTGAATGGGCGGGTGAAACCGCGTTCCCTGCGGGACAAAATGGCCAGCGATTGGGGGTTTTGGAGCGGGTAGCGGGAATCGAACCCGCATATTCAGCTTGGAAGGCTGCTGCTCTACCACTGAGCTATACCCGCAAGGTCGGTGACCGACGCGCTAGCCAATAGCCCGGCATGGCAGCGGCTGACAAGTCCTAAGCGAGGATTGAAATGCGTGGGTGCCTACGCGCCGTACCGCACCTCCGCATGATCGAGCGTGCGGGTGATGCCGCGCAGTTCGGCGAGGCCCTTCATGCGGCCGATTGTGGGATAGCCGGGCTGGGCGGTGGTGCGGCCGAGATCGTCGAGGATGTCCTGGCCGTGATCGGGGCGCATGGGAATCTGCCAATCGGCGCGGCCGGTGGCCTTGCGGCGGCGTTCTTCGGCGAGGATGGCCGCGATCAGCGACACCATGTCGGTATCGCCCTCCAGATGCTCGGCTTCGTGGAACGAGCCCTTGAGGGCAGCGCTCTCGCGCTTGACGTTGCGCAGGTGCAGGAAGTGCACGCGATGGCCGAGCTCTGCCATGATCGACGGCAGGTCGTTGTCGGGGCGGGCGCCGAGTGAGCCCGAGCACAGGGTCATGCCATTGGCGGGGCTGTCGACGGCGTCGAGGATGGTCCGGAAATCGGCACGGGTCGACATGATGCGGGGCAGGCCGAGCAGGGGGAACGGCGGATCGTCGGGGTGGCAGCAGAGACGCAGGCCGAGGTCTTCGGCCAGCGGCACCACCTGTTCGAGGAAGGCGATGAAATGGCGGCGCAGGCGATCGGCGGAGATGGCACCATACTGGTCGAGATGGGCGCGCATGTCGTCGAGCGACATGGAATCGGTCGAGCCGGGCAGGCCCATGGTGACGCTGCGCGCCAGGGTGGCCCTGCCGGCGTCGTCGAGCAGGGCGAAGCGCCCGGCGGCCGCCTCGACGATGGCGGGGGTATAGTCGGCAGCGGCGCCCGAGCGGGCCAGGATGTGGATGTCGAAGGCGGCGAAGTCGTTGATATCGAAGCGCATGCAGGTGCCGCCATGGGGCAGGCGCCAACGCAAGGCGGTGCGGGTCCAGTCGAGCACCGGCATGAAATTGTAGCAGATCACCTCGATGCCGGCGGCGGCGACATGCTCCATGCTGGTGCGATAGTTGGCGATGTGGGCGCGCCAGTCGCCGGTCTGCTTCTTGATGTCCTCGGAGATGGGCAGGCTCTCGACCACGTCCCAGCCCAGGCCAGACGGTGAGCCATCCTTGCGGGTGGCGACCTGATGCTGGCGGCGGACGATTTCATCGGGCGTCCAGACCGCGCCATTGGGGACGTGATGCAGCGCCGAGACCACGCCTTCGGCGCCGCTCTGGATGATGTCGTCGATGCTGGTGAGATCCTGCGGGCCGAACCAGCGCCAGGTCTGTCTCATGGTAGACTCCGGAAAGAAAAAAACGGGTCGCGCCGGGAAGAACGCGACCCGCAGTGGGAGATCAGCTTCCGAACGCCAGACGCGGCAGCCACAGCACCAGATCGGGCACAAACAGCAGCACGGCGATCAGTGCGACGACGGCGGTGATGAAGGGGATCGATTCGATGGAATATTCCTCGATCGACACATTCATCAGCGAGCAGACCGCGAACATGGCCGAGCCGCTGGGCCAGGTCATGCCGCCCAGGGTGACGATCGACATCATCAGGATGCCGAAATGCACCGGATCCATGCCGATCTGGGTGATGATCGGCACGAAGATGGGCGTGAGCAGCAGCACCATGACGGTACTATCGAGCGCCAGGCCCGCCACCAGCAGGAAGAACAGGATGACCAGCACGATCATGTTGGGATCGGTAATGCCTGCCAGCATCCAGCCGGCCAGTTCCTGGGGCACCTGCATATAGATGGTGGCATAGCCCACCATGCCGCTCATCAGGATGATGAGCATTATGAGGCCGACGTCGGAGGTGGCCTGGCCGAAGCTCTGCCACACCTTTTCCAGGGTCAGTTCGCGATGGGCGAAAAAGCCGATTACCAGCGCGTAGACCACGGCGGCCGCGCCGACTTCGGAGGGGGTGAACAGGCCGCCGCGGATGGCCAGCACCAGCGCCACCGGAAAGAGCAGGGCCCATTTGGCATCCCAGCAGGCCGCCGCAAACGCCTTGAAGGTGGGGCGCTCGCTGTCGGCGACCACATATTTGCGGCGCTTGGCGATGATGTAGGTGGTCAGCATCAGCACCAGCATCATCAGGACGCCGGGGATGATGCCGGCCAGGAACAGCCGGCCGATCGAGACATTGCCGACAAAGCCGTAGAGGATCAGCCCGATGGAGGGCGGGATGGTGGCGGTGATGAGCGAGCCCACGGCGATGGCGGCGGCCGAAAAGCCCTTGCCGTAGCCCTTGGCCACCATTGTCGGCCCGAGGATGCGGGCTTCCATGGCAGCGTCGGCCACGGCGGAGCCGGAGACGCCGCCCATGAGGGTGGACAGCACGATGGCGACCTGTGCCAGCCCGCCCGACATCCAGCCCACCGAAATCAGCGCCACCTTGAGCAGGCGCGCGGTGATGCCGCTTTCATTCATCAGGTGGCCGGCGAGCACGAAGAAGGGCACGGCCAGGAGCGGGAAGCTCTGGCTCATCGAGGCGATCTTCTGCACGCCGATGGACATGGGCATGCCCTGGGTGGTCATGAAGAAGATGAAGCCGGAAATGCCGGTCGCAAAGGCGACGGGCATGCCGAGGATCATCAGAACAACGAAGGCGATACCGATCAAGGCCATGGTTAGAGCTCCAGCGTGGGTGCGCTGGCGTCGATCTCGGCCTGCGTGCGGTTATAGATGAGCAGTTCCTGCTGGCGGCCGCGGAAGGCGCGGACCATGTTGTAGACCAGTGTGGCGCCCAGCAGCACGCAGCCGACGGGCACGGCCACCGTGACCCAGGAATAGGAGATGCTGCTGTCGCCGAATGTGCGCTCGTGGTTGAGCAGGGTCAGCTTCCAGCCTTCGACGGCCAGCACCGCCAGGAAGGCGAGAATGACGATCGAGCAGACGACTTCGAGCCAGAAGCGGCGCTGGTAGCCGAGGCGGGACACCAGCACTTCCATGCCCAGATGCGATTTTTCGCGCATGGCCTTGTTGGAACCGAAGAAGCACAGCCAGATGAAGAGCAGTTGCGCCATGTCCACCGACCAGATCAGCGGATGACCGAAAAACCGCAGAACCGCGGCGGTGAAAACCAGGCCGGTAATGCCGGCGAGCAGGGCGAAGCAGATCGCCAGCTCGAGTTGAGCCAAGCGCTTGAGCATGATGCGTTCCGATAGGTAAGAGGTTGCGGGCTCCCGTGGGAGCCCGCTGGAGATGCATTACGGAGCGTTGGCAATCGCCTGGAGCTCATCGCGCAGCGCGCCGTAGCCGAGCTTGGCGTAGACGCCGGCCGTGGCCTCCTTGAAGGGCGTGACGTCGATTTCGTTGACGGTCATGCCGGCGGCGACCAGGTCGGCCTCGATCTGGGCCAGGGCATCCTGGGTGCCGTAGGAGGCGATATCGCCCGCCTTGAGCGCTTCGTCGCGCAGCACTTTCTGCAGCTCGGCAGGCAGGCTGTCGAACCAGGGGCCGGAGGTGACGAGGCCGGTGATCAGGTTGATATGGCCGGTCTTGGTCAGCACCGAGGTCACTTCCTGGAGATTGGCGCCGAGGCCGGCGGGAAGCTGGGCTTCCACCGAGTCGATGACGTTCTGTTCCAGAGCCGAATAGACTTCGGCGAAGGGCATCGGGGTCGGCACCGCGCCCATGGCGGACACCGTTTCGGTCCAGACCGGAGCGCCGGGGGTACGCATGCGCGAGCCGGCGAGATCGGCGGGGGTGTTGACCGGCATCTTGGTCCAGAGGTGACGTTCACCCTGCCACCAGTTGAACGACAGGACCTGGTGGCCCGACGTGTCGTGCAGCTTCTTCACCCATTCCTCGAACTTGTCGGACACCACGACCTTGCGGATGCCGTCATAGCCCGAAGCCAGATAGGGTGCGCCCAGCACGCCGAACTCGTTGACAAAGGCAGCGAGACGTCCGCCATCGACCACCACGGCAACCGGTGCACCGGCGCGGGCCTGTTCCAGCACGTCCTCATCGGGGCCGAGCTGGGAATTGGGGAACAGCTTGACTTCGATGGCGCCGTTGGATGCCGTGGCGACATTGTCGCGGAAGGCTTCGAGGCCCTTGTAGAGCGGGTCAGAGGTGGCAAGCGCGGTATTGACGCTCAGGGTATAGTCAGCCGACAGAGCCGGGGCGGCATAAGAGATGATCAGGCCAGCAGCAAAAGCCACGGCGAGCGGTGTGAATTTCATGTGGTTCCTCCCTTGCGGCCGGGGCCGCTACGAGCCGGGCATCTATGCAACGGCTATGAAGAAATGGTAGTATGGTAGTATACGGGAGTCAATATGACGATGATTTCGCCACTGTCTGACAGCATCAGTCCGCTCGCGCGGCCCGCTACCGTGGGTAACAAGGTGTTCGAGGCCATGCGCCAGGCGATCATCCAGTTGCAGTTGCGGCCGGGCGATCCGCTGTCGGAAGCCGAGATGGCACGCCAGTTCGGCGTATCGCGCCAACCGGTGCGCGAAGCCTTCATCAAGCTGGCGGAAGTGGGGCTGGTGGAAATCCGGCCACAGCGGGGAACCTCGGTGGTGATGATTTCCCGGCGCGAGGTGGAAAATGCCCGCTTCATCCGCGAGGCCATCGAGGTCGCGGTGGCGCGCAAGGCGGCGGCGGAGGCCGATTCGAGCCATCACGGCATTCTCGATGCACTGATCGAGCGGCAACGCCTGGCCAACCGGGCGGGGGACCTCGCCGAGTTCCTGCGGCTCGACGAAGCCTTCCACCAGGCCATCGCCCAGGCGGCCGACTGCGAACGGGCCTGGCGATTGCTGGAAAACCTCAAGGCGCAGATGGACCGGGTGCGCTACCTGTCGCTGGCGGACGCCACGCCGCTCGAAACGCTGATCGAGCAACATGCCGTTATTGCCGACAGTATTCGCCGGCGCGACGCGGATGCCGCCGAGATGGGCATCCGCCAGCACCTGAGCGAAATACTGACCTCGCTGCCCAAGGTCGCGGCGGCGCATTCGGACTGGTTCACGGCATAAGGCTGGGCCCGTTTGGCCGATTTGCTTGGGGCCATTCCCGCGAAAGCGGAATGACGCGGTGGAAAATAGCGTGCACGCGGTGGAAAACAGCGCGCACGCATTGCCTGGCTTGCGCGGCCTACAGCCAGCCTGCCAGCACGCCGAGGCCGCCGAGGGCAAACACACCGCCGGCGAGTTGAGCGGCGATCTTGCCATGGCGACTGACCAGCTTTGCGACACCAAGGGCCGCGGCAATGCCGGCGAGGTGGAGCAGGGCGGTGGCGGCGGCGAAGCCGAGTGCGTAGGTCAGGCCGGCGGCGGTTTCCGGCATTTCGGCGCCATGGGCATAGCCATGGAACACGGCGAAGATGCCGACCAGGCCCATGGCCAATGCGACCGGCATCGGCCGGCCAAGGGCGGCGGCGGCGCCGATGACGATGCTGGACAGGGCAATGCCGAGTTCGACGAAGGGCGGGTCGAACCGGGCAATGCCCAGCGCGAAGCCGACCACCATCATGCCGACGAAGCTGAGCGGCACCAGCCACAGCGCTCGGCCGCCGAGCACAAAGGCAAATACGCCCACGGCGACCATGGCCAGCACATGATCGATGCCGCCGACCGGGTGTTCGAAACCGTGCAGGAATCCGGCCGTATCGCCGATGCCGGCATGGGCAAAGGCGATTGTGGGGGAGAGGGCCAGAATGGCCAGAGCCAGCAAAAGACGCATCGTCATCCTTCCGGGATGTTTCACCCCTGGTGATCGGGCGCCGCCGAAAAACTTCCGTAAAACTCGCACGGCATTTATCGACCATGCGCCCGGCTGTTGTAAATGGTGATCCTGTTGCCGCCTCCGCGCGTTAGCGCAGGAAGCGTCGTTTACGTCCGCTGGTGGACAAAGGAATTTTCATTATGCTGTTGATCGTCTTTCTCGTGCTCCTCCTGCTGCTGGTGCAGGTCGGGCTGCCGGGCCGCTACCTCACGGCGCAGGTGGGAACCGAGGGCCAGATGGGCCCCCGCGACGACCTGCCGGAGCCCACTCGCGAACTGGCCCGCTCGCGCCGGGCGCTGGCAAACCTGCAGGAGACGCTGCCGATCTTCCTGACGCTGGCCATTCTCTCCATCGTCTTCGGCGAGCAAGGCTGGCTGTCGCTGGTCGGCGGCGGCATCTATTTCGTGGCGCGGGCGCTGCATGCCTATTGCTACATGAAGGGCCTTACCCCGTGGCGCTCGCTGAGCTTCCTCGCCAGCCTGGCCGGCAATGTGCTGCTGGCGCTGCCGCTGCTGCCCCATCTCTGGGGCTAGGCAGCCATGCCGTAAGCGAAAAGGAGATTCCCGCTTTCGCGGGAATGACCCGGTGATGAAAGGGCAAATCGGCTGAATTTCGACTGGTCCCAAGGCACCAAAGGGTCTTGCGAAACGCGCCCATTGCCATTAGACACACCCTCGCCTGAAGGGGTTTAGCTCAGTTGGTAGAGCATCGGTCTCCAAAACCGAGGGTCGTGGGTTCGAGTCCCCCAGCCCCTGCCAGGCACAATCATTGACATTGCTGGTTCTGCCGTCGGTCGATGCAGCGCAGCGAGCGCCGATCAACCCAGCTCGGCCCAGAGGTTGTCGACGGGCTGATAGCCGAGCCAGTGGCGGGCTTCGTCGAGGTTCCAGGGGGTATTGGCATTGTTGCTGACGCCGCTGACCACGATGGCGTTATGGGGCCAGGGCTCGGATGGTGCGGTCAGGGCCTTTTCCATGATCTGAAGGAAATCGCGGTTGGACAGCCACATGCCGCGATACCAGGCGGTGGCGCGGGCCAGTTCGGCAGCGTCGGCCTCGCCGGGGCCAATGCGGCGGCCGCCACCATGCGGGTTGACCGTTTCGGGCCTGTTGTCGCCCGGCTGCACCCAGCCGATGCGGACATTGACCCCGGTCAGCAGCGAATTGGCGGCGCGCGCCATGACCGCCCGTTCGCTCAGCAGCTTGGAACTGCCATAGGCGGTGGGCCGGTGAAAGGCATTGCCGTCAAAGAAACGGGTGCCGGGGCTGGGTGGGGTGGCGGCGCGCAGGGTGTCGCCTGGCGGCAGGGGATCGTCCTTGTAGCCGCCCATGACATGGTTGGAGGAGGCGAAGACGAAGCGGCAGGGTGCGTGACCGACATGCTGGAGCAGGTTGAAGGTCATGTCGACGCTTTGCGCTGCCTCCTGCCAGCCGGAATCGGGCTGGGCGTTCTGCGCGGCGAAATGGACCACCGCATCGGCCTGCTCCACCGGCTCGATCCAGAGCCGGTCATGCGGATCGCGCAGGTCGCCCGCCACGGCGCGGAACTTGCCGTTGTCGGCCATGGGCTTGGGGTCGATACCTATGATGGCGGAGCACCAGGGCGCGGCCTGCAGGTGGCGGGTGAGCTTGCCGCCGAGATTGCCCCCGGCTCCCGTGATCACGATCTTCATGCGGCTCTCCTCGGGGAGGAGGCTAGCAAACGCGGCGCGCGGCGAAAAGGCTACTCGGCGGCGACCGGCAGCTTGTCGCCGTGGCGGGCCTTGAGGCGGTTGACCTGGTGGGCGGCGTGGGTGAGCAGGGCGGTGCGCACCTCGTCGGCCGAGACGCTGCCGACATCGGCCTTGACCTTGAGATCGAGGGGGTAGCGCGACACGTTGCCCATGAAGCGTTCTTCGATCAGCACGCGCACGACGCCGGTGACACGGCCGGAAATGGTCTTGTGCGGTCCGAAATAGCGGACTTCGCAGCCCGTGACCTCGAAACTAGAACTATCAGAAGACATGCTACAGCCTCCCGCCGCCGCTTTTCCGTCGCAATTGGATCAAATGCCATTGCAGGCGGGCGTGCAAGCCGGATTCAGAGCCTTCTTCACTAATCGTTAATAATGTGATCGGCGGCCGAGTCGCCGGCGGCTTCGATCATTGTTGGCGACGGCCTGTTGCAATTGGCGGCGAGTTTCTCTAGATAGCCACATTCCAGCCGTGCGGGATTCCTGCGCGGCCTTTGGTTTTGCACCAAAAACCCAAAGAGTAGATTCGCCTATGGCCCGCCCGAACCCGATCCAGTTCCTGCAGCAAGTCCGGCAGGAAACCGCCAAGGTCACCTGGCCGGGCCGTAACGAAGTCCTGATCTCGACGGTCATGGTCCTCGTGCTGGTTATTCTGGCGAGCCTGTTCTTCCTGCTGGCCGACCAGGTCATTTCCTGGGCTGTCGGGCTGATGCTTTCGATCCGCGCATAAGCGGGTAACGAACACTATATTCTAGGAGCGGCGACGCTTTATGGCCAAGCGCTGGTACATCGTTCAGGCTTACAGCAATTTCGAGCGCAAGGTGGCGGAGGATATCCGCCAGAAGGTTGCGCAGAAGAAGCTCGAGCACCTGTTTGAGGACGTGATCGTGCCGACCGAGAAGGTCGTGGAAGTCCGCCGCGGGCGCAAGGTCGACGCCGAACGCAAGTTCTTCCCGGGCTATGTGCTGGTGAAGATGGACATGACCGACGAGGCGTTCCATCTGATCAAGAACACGCCCAAGGTTACCGGCTTCCTCGGCTCGGACAACAAGCCGATGCCGATTTCCGAGAAGGAAGCCCAGGCCATCCTGCAGCAGGTGCAGGAAGGCGTGGAGCATCCCAAGCCTTCCGTCTCGTTCGAAGTGGGCGAGAATGTGCGCGTGTCGGACGGTCCCTTCGCCAGCTTCAACGGCGTGGTGGAAGAGGTCGACGAGGAACGCGCCCGCCTCAAGGTGGAAGTTTCGATTTTCGGGCGGCCGACTCCGGTCGAGCTCGAATACGGTCAGGTCGAAAAGGTCTGACCAAACATCCGGGGAACCGGGTGAAGGACTGTGGAAGAGGATGGCGCACTGCCAGCGCCAGCTACACCTCAGACCACGGTGTCTAGCCAGCTTTAACTAGCTGGCGCCTAACCGGCCGATCGTGGCCAAGGAGACAAAATTGGCAAAGAAAATCGTTGGCTACGTAAAGCTGCAGGTGCCCGCGGGCTCCGCAACGCCGTCCCCGCCGATCGGGCCGGCTCTCGGCCAGCGCGGCCTGAACATCATGGAATTCTGCAAGGCCTTCAACGCCGCCACGCAGGAAATGGAAAAGGGTTCGCCCATTCCGGTCGTGATCACCGCCTATGCCGACAAGAGCTTCACCTTCGAGATGAAGCAGCCGCCGGTCACCTACTTCATCAAGAAGGCCGTCAACCTCAAGTCGGGCAGCAAGCTGCCGGGCAAGGAATCGGCCGGCACGATCACGGTTGCCCAGCTCCGTGATATCGCCGCCAAGAAGATGAAGGATCTCAACGCCGACAATATCGACGCTGCCGTGTCGATGATCGCCGGCTCTGCCCGTTCCATGGGCATTCAGGTCGAGGGCTGATCAGATGGCACATGTCGGTAAGAAAATCGCCAAGGCCCGCGAGGGCATTGACCGCAACAAGCTCTACAAGCTCGATGAAGCCATCAAGATGGTGAAGTCGCGCGCGTCGGCCAAGTTCGACGAAACCATCGAAATCGCCATCAATCTCGGCGTCGATCCGCGTCACGCCGACCAGATGGTCCGTGGCGTGGTGAACCTGCCCAACGGCACCGGCAAGACCGTGCGCGTGGCGGTGTTCGCCAAGGATGCCAAGGCTGACGAGGCCCGCAAGGCTGGTGCCGATATCGTCGGCGCCGAAGACCTGATGGAAGCCATCCAGGGCGGCAAGATCGATTTCGATCGTTGCATCGCCACTCCGGACATGATGCCACTGGTCGGCCGCCTGGGTAAAATCCTCGGCCCGCGCAACCTGATGCCGAACCCCAAGGTCGGCACGGTTACCCCCGACGTTGCCGGCGCCGTCAAGGCTGCCAAAGGCGGCGCCGTGGAATACCGCGTCGAAAAGGCGGGTATCCTGCATGCCGGCGTCGGCAAGGTCTCCTTCTCGGAAGAAGCTCTGCTGCAGAATATCAAGGCGTTCACCGACGCCGTGCAGAAGTCCAAGCCGGCCGGCGCCAAGGGCACCTACGTCAAGAAGGTCGCCGTGTCGTCCACCATGGGCCCGGGCGTGCATGTGGAGCCGGCTTCGGCTCTGTAAGAAATTCCGGGCGGCTTCGGTCGCCCGGTTTGCCTTCCGCAAGGAGGGTAAAGTCCTGTCCGAGACTGCCGGTGCTGATCGATCTGGGTCAGCTTAATGTCCACCGACGCCAGCATAGATGGGGTGAAGACCGAAATTTTCCTGCCCGCGAGGGCAGGTGAAGAGCGGTTCGAACCAGGCCAGTTGCCCTCGGGCAGCACGGTTGACAGGCATGTAACCGTTGCTCCTCTCCTTTCTGTGGAGGGTAGGGGGCAGCAATTGGCAATGGCCCGGCCGACTATCGCCGGGCTCAATGTGGAGACTAGCAGTGGAAAGAGCGGAAAAGCGTGAGCTTGTCGCATCGCTTCAGTCAGCCCTCGCGGGCGCTGGGTCGATCGTCCTCGCGCAGAACACCGGTCTGACCGTGGCCAATCTGGAATCGCTTCGCCGTGAGGTGAAGGGTGCCGGTGGCCATGTGAAGGTCGCGAAGAACCGTCTTGCCAAGCTTGCTCTGAAAGACACCGACCACGCCGACATTTCGGGCCTGTTTAGCGGCCCGATCGTCATCGCTTATGCGGAAGACCCCATGACTGCGCCGAAGATTGCGGCGAAGTTTGCTGACAAGAACGCGAAATACGTCGTTCTTGGTGGCGTGATGGGCAAGACCGCTCTTGACGCGAATAACGTCAAGGCGCTGGCGACCATGCCGTCGCTCAACGAACTGCGCGCCACGCTCGCCGGGATGCTCAAGCAGCCCGCGACCCGTATCGCGTCGGTCATCGTGGCGCCGGCTGGTGGTATCGCGCGCGTGTTGGCCGCTCATGCGGAACAGAGCAACAAAGCAGCGTAACCCCATGGCCCCTATGGGCCGGTTTGAACTGAACACCTGAAAAAGAGAGATTTATCAAATGGCCGATCTCGCCAAACTCGTTGACGACCTGTCTGCCCTGACCGTTCTGGAAGCTTCCGAACTGTCGAAGCTCCTCGAAGAAAAGTGGGGCGTTTCCGCCGCCGCTCCGGTTGCCGTTGCTGCCGCTGGCGGCGCTGGCGCCCCGGCTGCTGCCGCTGAAGAAAAGACCGAATTCGACGTGATCCTTGCCTCGTTCGGCGAGAACAAGATCAACGTCATCAAGGAAGTCCGCGCCATCACCGGCCTGGGTCTCGGCGAAGCCAAGGCCCTGGTCGAGGCCGCTCCGAAGGCCGTCAAGGAAGGTGTCAACAAGGCTGAAGCCGAAGACATCAAGAAGAAGCTGGAAGACGCCGGCGCCAAGGTCGAATTCAAGTAATTTCGACTTTTGCCTTGAAATCTGCGAAATGGCGCTCTATGTGCCATTTCGCATTCTCGTTTTCACGGGATGATTCGCCGGACCGATTGGATGGGTCCCTGGCGCCAATTTGCGGAATATATGACGATTTCGATGTCTGAGGCACGCTGACGTCCACGTTGCCCTATGGTTCTTCGACCATGGGGTGTTTGGCGTTTTCTGCCGTCCTTTTCTTGGCTCGGAAAGGTTTCCAGGCGTCGCTGAGCCCGAAACGACTGCCTATCAAGGGCATATATCCCGAGACCCGACGGCTGATGGTCGGATCTTTGGATATCTGCCACCGAGACAAATCGCACCGGAGCGCTTTCAGAAAAAGTGTTCGTCACTTTTTCGGTTCGAAAGCGCGACCGCCAAAAAGCGCACAAACAGGAGCTTTCATGGCTACCACGTTCAACGGCCGCCGCAAGGTTCGCAAGTCCTTCGGTTCCATTCGCGAAGTCACGGAATTGCCCAATCTGATCGAGGTCCAGAAGGCCTCCTATGATCAGTTCCTCCTCGTGGACGAGCCCAAGGGTGGCCGTCCCGACGAAGGGCTTCAATCCGTCTTCCGTTCGGTCTTCCCGATCACCGACTTCTCCAATACCGCTTCTCTCGAATTCGTGAAGTACGAGTTCGAGCAGCCCAAGTATGACATCGATGAGTGCCGTGCGCGCGACATTACCTTCGCTGCCCCGCTCAAGGTGACGCTGCGGCTGATCGTGTTCGAGGTGGACGAGGAAACCGGCGCCCGTTCGGTCAAGGACATCAAGGAGCAGGACGTCTATATGGGCGACATGCCCTTCATGACGTCGAACGGCACCTTCATCGTCAACGGCACCGAGCGCGTCATCGTTTCGCAGATGCACCGGTCGCCCGGCGTGTTCTTCGATCACGACAAGGGCAAGACCCATTCGTCGGGCAAGCTGCTGTTTGCCGGCCGCATCATTCCCTACCGCGGTTCGTGGCTCGATATCGAGTTCGACGCCAAGGACGTGGTGTTTGCCCGTATCGACCGTCGCCGCAAGATTCCGGTAACGAGCCTGCTCAAGGCGCTCGGCATGGATGCCGAGGAAATCCTGCGTACCTATTACAACACCCTGCAGTACGAAAAGACCGACAAGGGCTGGCGCGTTCCCTATGACGCCGAGAAGTGGAAGGGCGCCAAGCCGAGCCACGACCTGATCGACGCCAAGACCGGCGACGTCATGCATGAGGGCGGCAAGAAGCTGTCGGCCCGCCAGGCCAAGAAGCTGGCTGAAAACGGCCTGACGCATCTGCTGGCGGTCAACGAAGACCTCTACGGCATGTATGTCGCCGAGGACCTGATCAACATGAAGACCGGCGAGGTCTACATGGAGGCAGGCGACGAGATCGACGAGAAGACCCTGACCAAGATGCTCGATCTCGGTTTCGACGAGCTGCCGATCCTCGATATCGACCACATCACCATCGGCGCCTATCTGCGCAACACGCTGGCCGTGGACAAGAACGAGTCGCGTGAAGACGCACTGTTCGACATCTACCGCGTCATGCGCCCCGGCGAGCCGCCGACCGTCGATACCGCCGAAGCCATGTTCCAGTCGCTGTTCTTCGATAGCGAGCGCTATGACCTCAGCGCGGTCGGCCGCGTCAAGATGAACATGCGCCTCGAGCTCGATGCGCCCGACACGATGCGCACCCTGCGCAAGGAAGATATCGTGGAAGTCGTACGCACGCTGGTCGACCTGCGCGATGGCCGCGGCGAGATCGACGACATCGACAATCTCGGCAACCGTCGCGTTCGCTCGGTGGGCGAGCTGATGGAGAATTCCTATCGGCTTGGCCTGCTCCGCATGGAACGCGCCATCAAGGAACGCATGAGCTCGGTCGAAATCGACACGGTCATGCCGCAGGACCTGATCAACGCCAAGCCGGCGGCTGCCGCCGTGCGCGAGTTCTTTGGGTCCAGCCAGCTCAGCCAGTTCATGGACCAGACCAATCCGCTCTCGGAAATCACCCACAAGCGTCGCCTGTCGGCGCTTGGGCCGGGTGGTCTCACCCGTGAGCGCGCCGGCTTCGAAGTCCGCGACGTGCATCCGACCCATTATGGCCGCATCTGCCCGATCGAGACGCCGGAAGGCCCCAATATCGGTCTGATCAACAACCTGGCCACCTATGCCCGCGTCAACAAGTACGGTTTCATCGAGACCCCGTACCGCAAGATCGTGGACGGCGTGCTGACCAATGAAGTGGTCTACCTCTCCGCCATGGAAGAGGCCAAGCACTACGTCGCCCAGGCCGATGCGCAGTTCAACAAGGACGGCACCCTCAAGGACGATCTGGTCGTGGCCCGCCATGCCGGCGACAACGGCCTGACGCCCAAGGAAAACGTCGACCTGATGGACGTTTCGCCCAAGCAGATGGTGTCGGTTGCCGCTTCGCTGATCCCGTTCCTCGAGAACGACGACGCCAACCGCGCGCTGATGGGTTCCAACATGCAGAAGCAGGCCGTGCCGCTGCTGCGTGCGCATGCCCCGTTTGTCGGCACCGGCATGGAAGCCGTGGTGGCCCGTGACTCCGGCGCCGCCATCGTCGCCAAGCGCAAGGGCATCGTTGACCAGGTGGACGCCACCCGTATCGTCATTCGCGCAACGGAAGAAACCGATGCGTCGAAGTCGGGCGTGGACATCTACAACCTGATGAAGTTCCAGCGTTCGAACCAGTCGACCTGCATCAACCAGCGTCCGCTGGTCGTTGTCGGCGACCATGTGAACCAGGGCGATATCATCGCCGACGGTCCGTCGACCGAGCTGGGCGACCTGGCTCTCGGCCGCAACGTGCTCGTCGCGTTCATGCCATGGAATGGCTACAACTTCGAAGACTCCATCCTGCTCAGCGAGAAGATCGCCATGCAGGACGTCTTCACCTCGATCCATATCGAGGAATATGAAGTGATGGCCCGCGATACCAAGCTCGGTCCCGAGGAAATCACCCGCGATATTCCGAACGTTTCGGAAGAAGCGCTGAAGAACCTCGACGAAGCCGGCATCGTGCATATCGGCGCCGAAGTGGCTCCGGGCGATATCCTGGTCGGCAAGATCACCCCCAAGGGTGAATCGCCGATGACGCCGGAAGAAAAGCTCCTCCGCGCCATCTTCGGCGAGAAGGCTTCGGACGTTCGCGACACCTCCCTGCGCGTGCCGCCGGGCGATGCCGGTACTGTTGTTGAAGTGCGCGTGTTCAATCGCCACGGCATCGACAAGGACGAGCGCGCCATGGCCATCGAGCGCGAGGAAATCGAGCGTCTCGCCAAGGACCGTGACGACGAACAGTCGATCCTGGACCGTAACGTCTATGCCCGCCTCAAGGAAATGCTGTTCGGCAAGGCCGCTACGGCTGGCCCCAAGGGCTATGTCGTGGGCACCAAGCTCAACGACCAGATGTTCGAGGCCCAGCCCCGTTCCAAGTGGTGGCAGTTTGCGGTCGATGACGACAAGGTCATGACCGAGATGGAAGCCCTCCACGCCCAATACGAGGAAAGCCGCCGACTCCTTGAACAGAGGTTCATTGACAAGGTCGACAAGCTGCAGCGCGGTGACGAACTTCCGCCGGGCGTGATGAAGATGGTCAAGGTCTTCATCGCCACCAAGCGCAAGATCCAGCCGGGCGACAAGATGGCCGGGCGTCACGGCAACAAGGGCGTGGTGTCGCGTATCGTGCCCGTCGAAGACATGCCGTATCTGGAAGATGGTACGTCGGTCGATATCGTGCTGAACCCGCTGGGCGTGCCTTCGCGCATGAATGTGGGCCAGATTCTCGAGACGCACCTGGGCTGGGCTTGTGCCGGCATGGGCAAGAAGATCGACGAGATGGTCCGCATCTACCAGCAGAAGGGCGACCTCAAGCCGCTCCGCAAGGAGATCGGCGAGCTGTTCGAGGGTGACGACACGGTTACCGATCTCGACGATGACGGCCTTGTCCGCCTCGGCGAGCACCTGTCCAAGGGCGTGTCGATCGCGACCCCGGTGTTCGACGGCGCCAAGGAAGCCGATATCGTCGAGATGCTGGAACGCGCGGGTCTCAAGGGCTCTGGCCAGTCGACCGTCTATGACGGGCGTTCGGGCGAGCAGTTCGATCGCCAGGTGACGGTTGGGTATATCTATATGCTCAAGCTCGATCACCTCGTGGACAACAAGATCCACGCCCGTTCGATCGGCCCGTACTCGCTGGTCACCCAGCAGCCGCTGGGCGGCAAGGCCCAGTTCGGCGGTCAGCGCTTCGGCGAGATGGAAGTGTGGGCTCTCGAAGCCTATGGCGCGGCCTATACGCTCCAGGAAATGCTCACCATCAAGTCGGACGACGTGGCCGGCCGTACCAAGGTCTACGAAGCCATCGTGCGCGGCGACGACACGTTCGAAGCGGGCATCCCCGAGAGCTTCAACGTTCTGGTCAAGGAAATCCGTTCGCTCGGTCTCAATGTCGAACTCGACATGCGGGACATCGAGGACGGCTCCGAAAAGGCCGAAGCGGAGCTCGCACCTCCTCAGGAAGCGGCGGAATAATCCGGCACTTCCTACCCCCATTCACTTCCTGAAGGAGCGGGCCTCGTGGCCCCTCCCGACGGAAAGAGGAGAGAATTGATGAATCATCATTCCCACGTCATGGACCCGTTCAACCCGGCCGTTCCGGTGCAGACCTTCGACCAGATGAAGATCTCCATTGCGAGCCCGGAAAAGATCCTTTCCTGGTCCTACGGCGAGATCAAGAAGCCCGAAACCATCAACTACCGCACGTTCAAGCCCGAGCGTGACGGTCTGTTCTGCGCGCGCATCTTTGGCCCCGTGAAGGACTATGAGTGCCTGTGCGGCAAGTACAAGCGCATGAAGTTCAAGGGCGTCATCTGCGAAAAGTGCGGTGTGGAAGTTACCCTGAGCCGCGTTCGCCGCGAGCGCATGGGCCATATCGAGCTGGCCGCGCCGGTCGCCCACATCTGGTTCCTCAAGTCCCTGCCGTCCCGTATCGCGCTGCTGCTCGATATGACGCTCAAGGACATCGAGCGGATCCTCTATTTCGAGAACTATGTCGTGCTCGACGCGGGCCTGACCCCGTTCACCACGCATGAACTGCTGACCGAAGAGCAGTATCTCGACGCCCAGGACGAATATGGTGCCGACACCTTCACCGCCAAGATCGGCGCTGAGGCCATCCGTGACATCCTGCTGGCGCTCGATCTGGAAAAGATCGCGGCCGACCTGCGCGTGGAAATCGCCGAGTCGACCACCGAGCTGAAGCCCAAGAAGCTCGCCAAGCGCTTGAAGATCGTCGAGCAGTTCATCGTCTCGGGCAACAAGCCCGAATGGATGATCATGACCGTCATCCCGGTCATTCCGCCCGAGTTGCGCCCGCTGGTGCCGCTGGATGGCGGCCGCTTCGCCACGTCCGATCTCAACGATCTCTATCGCCGCGTCATCAACCGCAACAACCGGTTGAAGCGCCTGATCGAGCTGCGTGCCCCGGACATCATCATCCGCAACGAAAAGCGCATGCTGCAGGAAGCCGTGGACGCGCTGTTCGACAACGGCCGCCGCGGCCGCACCATTACCGGTGCCAACAAGCGTCCGCTGAAGTCGCTCAGCGACATGCTCAAGGGCAAGCAGGGCCGGTTCCGCCAGAACCTGCTCGGCAAGCGCGTCGACTATTCGGGCCGTTCGGTCATTACCGTGGGTCCGAACCTCAAGCTGCACCAGTGCGGCCTGCCCAAGAAGATGGCGCTCGAGCTGTTCAAGCCGTTCATCTACAGCCGTCTTGAGGCGAAGGGTTTCTCTTCGACCGTCAAGCAGGCCAAGAAGCTGGTGGAAAAGGAAAAGCCCGAAGTCTGGGATATCCTGGACGAGGTGATCCGCGAGCATCCGGTGCTGCTGAACCGCGCGCCGACGCTGCACCGCCTGGGCATCCAGGCCTTCGAGCCGATCCTGATCGAAGGCAAGGCCATCCGTCTGCACCCGCTCGTCTGCTCGGCCTTCAACGCCGACTTCGACGGCGACCAGATGGCCGTGCACGTTCCGCTGTCGCTCGAAGCGCAGCTGGAAGCGCGCGTGCTGATGATGTCGACCAACAACATCCTGCACCCCGCCAACGGCCAGCCGATCATCGTGCCGAGCCAGGACATCGTGCTGGGCCTCTACTACCTCTCGCTCATGAACGAGAAGGAGCCCGGCGAGGGCATGGCGTTTGGTTCCTATGCGGAACTGGAACACGCGCTCGACAACAAGATCGTCACGCTCCACACCAAGATCAAAGGCCGTGTCGTCTCCTGGGACGAAAACGGCAAGGAAACCACGGAAATCGTGGAGACCACGCCGGGCCGCATGCTTATCGGCCAGATCCTGCCCAAGCATCCGGCCGTGCCGTATGCGACGGCGAACCAGCTGATGACCAAGAAGATGATCTCCAAGATGATCGACACCGTGTATCGCGGTTGCGGCCAGAAGGAGACGGTCATTTTCTGTGACCGTGTCATGCAGCTCGGCTTCAAGAATGCGTGCGACGCCGGCATTTCGTTCGGCAAGGACGACATGGTTATCCCGGCTTCCAAGTATACGATCGTGGAAGCTGCGCGTAAGCAGGTCGAAGAGTTCGAGCAGCAGTACAATGACGGCCTGATCACCCAGGGCGAAAAGTACAACAAGGTGGTCGACGCCTGGGCCAAGTGCGGCGACAAGGTCGCCGAAGAGATGATGGACGCGATCCGCAAGGTGCAGATCGACAAGGAGACCGGCCGTCAAAAGCCGATCAACTCCGTCTACATGATGAGCCATTCCGGCGCCCGCGGTTCGCCGGCCCAGATGAAGCAGCTTGCCGGCATGCGCGGCCTGATGGCCCGTCCTGACGGCTCGATCATCGAGACCCCGATCACGGCCAACTTCAAGGAAGGCCTCAACGTTCTCGAATACTTCAACTCCACCCACGGCGCCCGCAAGGGTCTGGCGGATACGGCGTTGAAGACCGCGAACTCGGGCTACCTGACCCGTCGTCTCGTCGACGTGGCGCAGGATGCGATCATCGTCTCGACCGATTGCGGGACCGATCGTGGCCTGACCATGGAGCCGATCGTCGATGCCGGCCAGATCGTGGCCTCCATCGGCCAGCGCGTGCTGGGCCGTACGGCTGCCGACGACATCTTCCATCCGCTGACCGGCGACCTGATCGCCGCCAAGGGAACGCTGCTGGAAGAAAAGCATGTCGATGTCATCGAGGACGCCCGGATCCAGTCGATCCGCATCCGTTCGCCGCTGACCTGCGACATGCGCCAGGGCACCTGCGCGGCCTGCTATGGCCGTGACCTAGCGCGCGGTACGCCCGTGAACATGGGTGAAGCCGTGGGCGTCATCGCCGCACAGTCGATCGGTGAACCGGGCACTCAGCTCACCATGCGCACGTTCCATATCGGTGGCACGGCACAGGTGGTCGACAGCTCGTTCCTGGAAGCCGGCGCGGAAGGCAAGATTGCCATCCGCAATCCGAACGTGGTCAAGGTCGAGGGCGGCAAGCTGGTCGTCATGGCCCGTAACGTGTCGCTCGCCATTCTCGATGCCGACGGCAAGGAACGCGCCACCCACAAGGTGACCTATGGTTCCAAGCTGCTGGTCAAGGAAGGCGATGCTGTCCGTCGTGGCCAGCGCCTGGCCGAATGGGACCCCTACACCCGTCCGGTTCTCGCCGAAGTCGAGGGCGAGGTCGTATTCGAGGACATGGTCGATGGCGCTTCGGTTGCCGAGAACACCGACGAAGCGACCGGCTTCACCAAGCGCGTGGTGATCGACTGGCGCGGCAACCAGCGTGGCGAGGGCCTCAAGCCGGCCCTGGCCATCGCTCGTGGCGGCGTGGTGCAGAAGGTGGATCGTGGCGGCGACGCCCGTTACCTGCTCTCGGTCGATGCGGTCATCGCGATCGAGCCGGGCGAGAAGGTCTCGCCGGGTGACGTGCTGGCGCGTATTCCGCTGGAAAGCGCCAAGACCAAGGACATCACCGGCGGTCTGCCGCGTGTGGCCGAGCTGTTCGAAGCCCGTCGTCCGAAGGATCACGCCATCATCGCCGAGATCGATGGCACCATCCGCTTCGGCCGCGACTACAAGAACAAGCGTCGCGTCATCATCGAGCCGAGCGAAGAGGGTGCCGATCCGGTCGAGTACCTGATCCCGAAGGGCAAGCCGTTCCATCTGCAGGAAGGCGATGCCATCGAGAAGGGCGAATACATCCTCGACGGCAACCCGGCGCCGCATGACATCCTGGCCATCAAGGGCGTGGAGGAGCTTGCTCGCTACCTCGTCAATGAAATCCAGGAGGTCTATCGCCTGCAGGGCGTGCTGATCAATGACAAGCATATCGAGGTGATCGTTCGCCAGATGCTGCAGAAGGTCGAGATCGTCGATCCAGGCGATACCGGCCTGCTCAAGGACGAGCAGCTCGACAAGCTGGACTTCGACGAGCTCAATGACAGCCTGGTTGCCGACGGCAAGAAGCCGGCGACCGCCAATCCGGTGCTGCTCGGCATCACCAAGGCATCGCTGCAGACGCGCTCGTTCATCTCGGCTGCGTCCTTCCAGGAAACCACCCGCGTCCTCACCGAGGCGGCTGTTTCCGGCAAGGCCGACCTGCTCGAAGGCCTCAAGGAAAACGTCATCGTCGGCCGCCTGATCCCGGCTGGTACCGGCGCCGGCATTTCCTCGGCCAAGCTGATCGCGTCCAAGCGCGACGACCTGATCCTGGACGAACGCCGCCGCCAGGCGTCGACCGTGCAGATCCCGGCGCCGGCTGCCGAATAAGCGCCGTCAGACATGTGAATGGGGAAGGGGCCTTCGGGCCCCTTTTCTTTTGTCTGGCGTCGAACGCTTGCGGCCCTGCTCGTCGTTCTCCTAGAAAGACACGAGGAGACCGGCCATGAAGTTCAATACGACAATCTTGCAGACGGGCAACAACACCGGTATCGAGGTGCCGGCCGAAGTGGTCGAGGGGCTGGGTGGCGGCAAGAAGCCGGCCGTGGCGGTGACCGTCGGCAGCTACAGCTACCGCTCATCGATTGCGATGATGGGTGGCAAATTCCTGATCCCGCTCAGCGCCGAGCGCCGCGCCGCATCCGGGATCAAGGGCGGCGATGCGGTCGAGGTGGAACTGGTGCTCGATACGGTGCCGCGCGAAGTCGTGGTGCCGGCGGAACTTGATGCCGCAATGGCGCGGGACGCCGCGGCCAGGGCGTTCTTCGAGACGCTGTCCTACAGCAACAAGCTGCGCCACGTGCTGTCGATCACCGACGCCAAGACGCCGGAAACGCGGCAGAAGCGGATCGACAAGGCTATGGACATGCTGCGGGCGGGAAAGAAGTAAAACTTTCCCTCATGGTGAGCTTGTCGAACCATGACTTAGAGCGCGTGGAGGCTTGGGTGCCACGCCCTCGTGGTTCGCCGGGCTCGCCATGAGGGCTAGCATCAGGTCATTGAATCAACGTCAATTATAGCCGACATGCTCGGCGAACTGGCCGACCACCATGGCCCAGAGGCCAAACTGGGAATCGAGGTATTCGGCCGTCACTCCCTTGACCATGTCGAGGTCCATCTCGATGCAGGCGTCATTGTCCTGGTCGATATAGGCGCGGCTGAAACGCTTATTGTAGTTCCAGTCGTTGATCACTTCGAGCGTCGGCTTGAGATCGAGGAAGCCGAGATAGAAGTTGAGATCCTCGCAATCGGCATTGTTGGTGCAGTTGCGGAAATAGACCTGGTAGGCGATGCCCCCGATCTTGCCGGTTATCTGGGGATCGCCATTGCTCTGGGTGGTCAGCGTCGCGGCCCCATAGCCCCGCGCCGCATTGAGGATTTCGCTGGTGTCGGCGCCGGTCAGCAGGGTCTGGGCAAAGGCGGACGAGGTCAGCAGGAGCGCGATGGCGCCGCCGGCAAATATGGAACTAAGCTTCATCGCATTCTCCTCTTGGATATGAAGCGCCGATCCTACACAATTCGCTGCCGGCGAGAAGCGGCTAGTTCGGGGATTGGCCGTTGGTGGGCCAGGGCGCCGTTTTCCTGTTCGCCGCTGCAAAAGCATTGCAAGGCCACGCATGGCTCCATCGCGGTTTTTTCACGAAAGAATCCTTGACGCGCGGGAGAGTCGGCTCTAAACAGCGCCTACCTAAGCGGTCGGTCGTGAATGTCACACCGGGTTCCTGCCATCTTGTGCGGGCATCCAGGACACTCAAACACACTGTCGGGTAACTAGACGAAGCAAATCCTTGTGCGCATGACTGCCCATTTTACGGGTGGTCCGCTGCAATTAAGGCGCCGCCGTTCCCCTTAGCTGGGTCGGGCGAGCGCCGTTTTGGTTTGGTTTTTCTAGACCGCAACGAATTTTGGACGATGGAAAGAGCGCAATGCCCACCATTAATCAGCTGATCCGCAAACCACGCGCCAGCAAGCCAAAGCGGAACAAGGTTCCGGCCATGGAAGCAAATCCGCAGAAGCGCGGTGTTTGCTCCCGCGTTTATACGACGACCCCGAAGAAGCCGAACTCGGCCCTTCGCAAGGTTGCCAAGGTTCGCCTGACGAACTCGCGCGAAGTCATCTCGTATATTCCGGGTGAAGGCCACAACCTGCAGGAGCACTCCGTGGTCCTGATCCGTGGCGGCCGCGTTCGCGACCTTCCGGGCGTTCGCTACCACGTGCTCCGCGGCGTTCTCGACACGCAGAGCGTCAAGGACCGCAAGCAGCGCCGTTCGAAGTACGGCGCGAAGCGTCCGAAGTAAGGAGATAGAGTCATGTCCCGTCGCCACCGCGCAGAGAAGCGTGACGTTATCCCGGACGCAAAGTTCGGCGATCTCGTCCTTACCAAGTTCATGAACTCCCTGATGAAGGACGGCAAGAAGTCGGCCGCCGAAAGCATCGTCTATGGTGCCTTCGATATCGTCGAGGCCAAGGTCAAGCAGAACCCCGTCGAGGTGTTCCACACGGCCCTGGAAAACATCCGCCCGTCGGTTGAAGTGCGTTCGCGCCGCGTTGGCGGTGCCACGTACCAGGTTCCGGTTGAAGTCCGTGCCGATCGTCAGCAGGCCCTGGCCATTCGCTGGCTGATCGAATCCGCCCGCAAGCGCGGCGAGAACACCATGCGCGAGCGCCTTTCCGGCGAGCTCATGGATGCGCTCAATGGCCGTGGCCAGGCCGTCAAGAAACGCGAAGACACGCACCGTATGGCTGACGCCAACCGTGCCTTCTCGCACTACCGCTGGTAGTAGGAGCGCCCAATGGCACGCGAATATCCGATCAATCTCTATCGTAACTTCGGCATCATGGCTCACATCGATGCTGGCAAGACGACCACGACCGAACGCATCCTCTACTACACCGGCAAGTCCCACAAGATCGGCGAAGTCCACGACGGCGCCGCGACCATGGACTGGATGGAGCAGGAGCAGGAACGCGGCATCACGATCACCTCGGCTGCCACGACCACGTTCTGGAAGTCACGCGAAGGCGTGATGCACCGCTTCAACATCATCGACACCCCCGGCCACGTGGACTTCACCATTGAAGTCGAACGTTCGCTGCGCGTGCTCGACGGTGCCGTGGCGCTGCTCGATGCCAATGCCGGCGTCGAGCCGCAGACCGAGACCGTCTGGCGCCAGGCCGACAAGTACCACGTGCCGCGCCTGATCTTCGTCAACAAGATGGACAAGATCGGTGCCGACTTCTATCGCTGCGTCGAAATGATCGGCTCGCGCCTTGGCGCCAAGGCCGTTCCGGTGCAGCTGCCGATCGGCGCCGAGACCGAGTTCAAGGGCGTCGTCGACCTGATCGAGATGAACGCTCTGGTCTGGCGCAACGAAGAGCTGGGCGCCCAGTGGGACGTCGTCGAGATTCCGGAAGACCTCAAGGCCTCGGCCGCGAAGTACCGCGAGCAGATGATCGAAGCCGCCGTCGAGCTCGACGACGATGCGATGGAAGCGTATCTGAACGGCGACCTGCCGAACAACGACACCATCCGTCGCCTGCTGCGCCGCGGCGTCATCGACGCCAAGTTTTTCCTGGTGTTCGCCGGCTCGGCCTTCAAGAACAAGGGCGTGCAGCCGCTGCTGGACGGCGTGATCGACTTCCTGCCGGCTCCGGGCGACGTTCCGGCCATCCAGGGCATCGATGCCCGCACTGAAGCGCCGATCGAGCGTCATGCGGATGACAACGAGCCGCTGGCCATGCTGGCTTTCAAGATCGCCAACGACCCGCATATGGGTACGCTGACGTTCTGCCGCATCTACTCGGGCAAGCTCGAGCAGGGCATGATGCTCGAGAATACCGTCAAGGAAAAGCGCGAGCGCGTTGGTCGTCTGTTCCAGATGCATGCCAATAGCCGCGAGCAGATCACGGAAGCCTATGCCGGCGACATCGTCGCCATCGTGGGCCTCAAGGACACCACCACGGGTGACACGCTCTGCGTGCAGAATGCCCAGGTCATCCTTGAACGCATGATCTTCCCCGAGCCGGTCATCGATATCTCGGTGGAACCCAAGTCCAAGGCCGACCAGGAAAAGATGGGCCTCGCGCTCAATCGCCTTGCTGCCGAAGACCCGTCCTTCCGCGTCAAGACCGACGAAGAATCCGGCCAGACCATCATTTCGGGCATGGGCGAGCTTCACCTCGACATTCTCGTCGACCGCATGCGTCGCGAGTTCAAGGTGGAAGCCAATATCGGCCAGCCGCAGGTGGCCTATCGCGAAACCATCACCCGCAAGGCCGATGTGGACTATACCCACAAGAAGCAGTCGGGCGGTTCGGGCCAGTTCGCCCGCGTCAAGCTGACCGTGGAGCCGTCGGAAGTCGGCAAGGGTCTCGAATTCGTCAATGCCGTCGTTGGCGGCTCGGTGCCGAAGGAATATATCCCCGGTGTCGAAAAGGGCGTGAAGTCGGTCATGTCGGCCGGTCCGCTGATCGGGTTCCCGATCGTGGACGTCAAGGTGACGCTGACCGAAGGCGCCTACCATGACGTGGACTCCTCGGTTCTGGCCTTCGAAATCGCCGGTCGTGCGGGCTTCAACGAAGCCCTGCGCAAGGCGGCTCCGAAGATCCTCGAGCCGATCATGAAGGTTGAAGTTGTCACGCCCGAAGATTACATGGGCGACGTCATCGGCGACCTGAACTCCCGTCGTGGTCAGATCCACGGCACCGAAGGTCGTGGTGTCCTCCAGGTCGTGAATGCCTATGTGCCGCTCGCGAACATGTTCGGCTACGTGAACTCCCTGCGCTCGATGAGCCAGGGTCGTGCACAGTATTCGATGACGTTCGATCATTACGAGCAGGTGCCGCAGGCCGTCGCCGACGAAGTCCAGGCCAAGTACGCCTAACTATAAACTGCAACGCAAGGTTGGCCTCCAGGCTAACGAATACGGAGAAAAGCGATGGCTAAGGAAAAGTTTTCCCGCTCTAAGCCTCACTGCAACATCGGCACCATCGGTCACGTTGACCATGGTAAGACCTCGCTGACTGCAGCGATCACCAAGGTCCTGGCTGAAGCCGGCGGCGCACAGTTCAAGGATTATGCGTCGATCGACAGCGCGCCGGAAGAAAAGGCTCGCGGGATCACCATCAACACCTCGCATGTCGAGTACGAGACGGCCAACCGTCACTACGCGCACGTTGATTGCCCCGGCCACGCCGACTATGTGAAGAACATGATCACCGGTGCCGCCCAGATGGACGGCGCGATCCTGGTCGTGTCGGCTGCCGACGGCCCGATGCCCCAGACCCGCGAGCACATCCTGCTCGCCCGCCAGGTTGGCGTGCCCGCCCTGGTCGTGTTCCTGAACAAGTGCGACATGGTCGACGATCCGGAACTGCTCGAACTCGTCGAGCTCGAAGTCCGCGAACTGCTCTCGTCCTACGAATTCCCGGGCGACGACGTTCCGATCATCAAGGGCTCGGCTCTGGCCGCCCTCGAAGACAGCGACAAGAAGCTCGGCCACGACGCCGTTCTCGAGCTGATGGCTGCCGTCGACGCCTACATCCCGCAGCCGGAACGCCCGGTTGACCAGCCGTTCCTGCTCCCGATCGAAGACGTGTTCTCGATCTCGGGCCGCGGCACCGTGGTCACCGGCCGCGTCGAGCGCGGTATCGTCAAGGTTGGCGAAGAAGTCGAAATCGTCGGCATCAAGGCAACCCAGAAGACTACCGTTACCGGTGTCGAAATGTTCCGCAAGCTGCTCGACTCGGGCCAGGCCGGCGACAATATCGGCGCGCTGATCCGTGGTATCGACCGCACGCAGGTTGAGCGCGGCCAGGTTCTCTGCAAGCCCGGCTCCGTGACCCCGCACACCGACTTCACCGCTGAAGTCTATATCCTGACCAAGGAAGAAGGCGGCCGCCACACTCCGTTCTTCGGCAACTATCGTCCCCAGTTCTACTTCCGCACGACGGACGTGACGGGCATCGTGACGCTGCCGGAAGGCACCGAAATGGTCATGCCGGGCGACAACCTGAACATCAACGTTCAGCTGATCGTGCCGATCGCCATGGAAGAGAAGCTCCGCTTCGCTATCCGTGAAGGCGGCCGTACCGTCGGTTCGGGCGTCGTCGCGACGATCCTGAAGTAAGCCTCAAGAGACATTCGCGGCGCGCGGATAGACGCGCGCCGCGATCCATTTTCGTCAGGATTTACAAAGATGAACGGTCAGAATATTCGCATCCGCCTCAAGGCGTTTGACCATCGCGTTCTCGACGCTTCGACGCGCGAGATCGTGTCGACGGCCAAGCGTACGGGCGCGCAGGTTCGTGGGCCCATCCCGCTGCCGACGCGAATCGACAAGTTTACCGTCAACCGCTCGCCCCATATCGACAAGAAGGCGCGTGAGCAGTTCGAGATCCGGACCCACAAGCGTCTCCTCGACATTGTGGACCCGACTCCCCAGACGGTCGACGCACTGATGAAGCTCGATCTCGCCGCCGGCGTCGACGTCGAAATCAAGCTCTAAAGGCGAGATCCGAAAAGTGCCACGCGGTTTTCGGATAGATCTCGCGGCCTAGACAACGAGTTTTCCGCGCGTACCAGACAAGAGGGTCCTCTGAAACCATGACCCGGTACTGCGCCAAGAGAGAAGGTAATAACCGATGCGTTCTGGATTGATCGCACAGAAGCTGGGCATGACCCGCATTTTCGCTGAGGACGGCTCGCACGTCCCGGTGACGGTGCTGGGCCTGCAGAACTGCCAGGTGGTGGGCCAGCGGACCGCTGACAAGGATGGCTACGTCGCCCTGCAGCTTGGCGCTGGCCAGGCCAAGGCGAAGAACACGACCAAGGCCGAGCGCGGCCAGTTCGCCGTGGCCAAGGTCGAGCCGAAGCGCCACGTCGCGGAATTCCGCGTCGATGAAGCCAACCTCATCGAGGTCGGCGCGCAGCTTCAGGCTGACCATTTCCTCGAAGGCCAGCTGGTGGACGTCACCGGCACTTCGATCGGCAAGGGCTTTGCCGGCGGCATGAAGCGCTGGAACTTCGGCGGCCTGCGTGCAACGCACGGCGTGTCGGTGTCGCACCGCTCGATCGGTTCTACCGGTGGTCGTCAGGACCCCGGCAAGACCTTCAAGAACAAGAAGATGCCGGGCCATATGGGCGATCGTCGCATCACCACGCAGAACGTCAAGGTCGTCAAGACCGACGTGGAACGTGGCCTGATCATGATCCAGGGTTCGGTTCCCGGCGCCAAGGGCGCCTGGATCATGATCAAGGACGCGGTGAAGAAGCCGGCCCCCAAGGGCGCTGCCTTCCCGGGCTCGTTCAAGGCCGCCGCCGAAGTCGCGGGGGAAGGTAACTAAATGGAACTCAAGGTCACAACCCTCGACGGCAAGGCCGCTGGTTCGATCCAGCTCGCTGACGACGTCTTCGGTCTGGAAGTCCGCCAGGACATCCTGCACCGCATGGTTCGCTACCAGCAGCTCAAGGCAATGGCCGGCACGCACGATGTGAAGCATCGTTCGGAAGGCACGCGCACGGGCAAGAAGTTCGTGAAGCAGAAGGGCTCGGGCGGCGCTCGCCATGGCGATCGCAAGGCTCCGCAGTTCCGTGGTGGCGGTCGTGCATTCGGCCCGACCCCGCGCAGCCATGCCATCGACCTTCCCAAGAAGGTCCGCGCCCTGGCGCTGAAGCATGCTTTGTCGTCCAAGGCCAAGTCGGGCTCGCTGATCGTTGTCGACAGCGTGTCGCAGAAGGAAGCCAAGACCGCCGGTCTGCTGGCTACCTTCGGCAAGCTCAGCTGGACCAACGCGCTGATCATCGACGGCAATGCCGTGGACCAGAACTTTGCTCTGTCCGCGCGCAACATCCCGCATATCGACGTGCTGCCGGTGCAGGGGATCAACGTTGTGTCGATCCTCAAGCGCGACAAGCTCGTCCTGACCAAGGCAGCGCTCGAAGCGCTGGAAGCGAGGTTCGCATGAACAAGCTCAGCGCTTACGACATCATCCGCAACCCCGTCGTGACTGAAAAGTCGACGATGGCGTCGGAAGCAAACCAGGTCGTTTTCGACGTGGCGATCGATGCCAACAAGACCGATATCAAGACTGCCGTCGAGCAGCTCTTCTCGGTCAAGGTCAAGGCAGTGAACACCCTGGTCCGCAAGGGCAAGGTGAAGCGCTTCCGTGGCAAGATTGGCACGCGCAACGACGTCAAGAAGGCGATCGTGACCCTCGTCGACGGCCAGTCGATCGATATTTCGACCGGCCTCTAAGGGAAGAGACAGAACAAAATGGCTCTGAAATATTACAATCCCACCTCCGAAGGCCGCCGTCAGCTCGTGACGACCGATCGTTCGGAACTGTGGAAGGGCAAGCCGGTCAAGACCCTGACCGAAGGCCTCAGCAAGTCCGGTGGGCGCAACAATCGCGGTCGCATCACCACGTTCCATCGTGGTGGCGGTCACAAGCGCACCTATCGCCTGATCGACTTCAAGCGCGTCAAGTTCGACGTCGTCGGCACGGTCGAGCGCCTGGAATATGATCCGAACCGCACGGCCTGGATCGCCCTGGTGAAGTACGAAGACGGCGAACTCGCCTATATCGTGGCTCCCCAGCGTCTCAGTGCCGGCGACAAGGTCATCTCCTCGACGAACGCCGTCGACGTGAAGCCCGGCAATGCGATGCCGCTGGAGCGCATGCCGGTCGGTACGATCGTCCACAATATCGAGCTGAAGCCCCGCAAGGGCGGCCAGGTCGCCCGTTCGGCTGGTGCCTATGCCCAGTATGTCGGTCGTGACCAGGGCTGGGCGATCCTTCGCCTCAACTCGGGGGAGCAGCGCCGCGTGCATGGTTCGTGCCTGGCTACCGTTGGTGCCGTGTCGAACCAGGATCACTCCAATACCTCGCTTGGCAAGGCCGGTCGTAGCCGTTGGCTGGGCCGCAAGCCCGTCAACCGCGGCGTGACCATGAACCCGATCGACCACCCGCATGGTGGTGGTGAAGGCCGTACCTCGGGTGGCCGTCATCCGGTGACCCCGTGGGGCAAGCCGACCAAGGGTAAGAAGACCCGCAGCAACAAGGCGACGGACAAGTTCATCGTTCGCAGCCGTCACGTGAAGAAGGGCAGGTAAGCCATGACCCGTTCAATCTGGAAGGGGCCGTTCGTCGACGGCTACATGCTCAAGAAGGCCGAGAAGGCCCTCGCATCCGGCCGCAGCGACGTGGTCAAGATCTGGAGCCGCCGTTCGACCATCCTGCCGCAGTTCGTCGGTATCACCTTCGGTGTTCACAACGGCCAGAAGCACGTTCCGGTCAACGTCACCGAAGACATGATCGGCCACAAGTTCGGCGAGTTCGCCCCGACCCGTACCTATTACGGTCACGCGGCCGACAAGAAGGCCAAGAGGAAGTAAGATGGGCAAGCCAAAAACCCAGCGCGCGCTCAAGGACAACGAGGCCAAGGCTGTGCTGCGCATGCTGCGCATCAGCCCGCAGAAGCTCAACCTTCTGGCCCAGCTGATCCGCGGAAAGAAGGTCGAGAAGGCTCTGGCCGAACTCGAATTCAGCCACAAGCGCATTTCCGGCCAGGTCAAGAAGGTGCTCGAGAGCGCCATTGCCAATGCCGAGAACAACCATGGCCTCGACACCGACGCTCTCGTCGTTGCGGAAGCCTTTGTTGGTAATTCGCTTGTAATGAAGCGCTTCACCGCTCGTGGCCGTGGCCGCTCGTCGCGCATCGAAAAGCCGTTTGCGCATCTGACGATCATCGTCCGGCAAGTTGAGGAGGCCGCATAATGGGCCAGAAGATCAATCCAATCGGCTTCCGCCTCGGCATCAACCGTACGTGGGACAGCCGCTGGTTCGCCAACAAGGGCGAATACGGCACGCTGCTGCAGGAAGACCTGAAGATCCGCACCATGCTGCTGGAAGACCTCAAGGCCGCCGCAGTGTCGAAGATCGTCATCGAGCGTCCGCACCGCAAGTGCCGCGTGTCGATCCACACTGCCCGTCCGGGCATCGTGATCGGCAAGAAGGGCGCTGACATCGACAAGATCCGCGCCAAGGTGAAGAAGTTCACCGACAGCGAAGTGCACATCAACATCGTTGAAGTGCGCAAGCCCGAAACCGATGCGACGCTGGTTGCCCAGGGCATTGCCCAGCAGCTGGAACGCCGCGTGGCTTTCCGTCGCGCCATGAAGCGCGCCGTGCAGACGGCGATCCGCATGGGCGCCGGTGGTATCCGCGTCAACGTTGGTGGCCGCCTCGGTGGCGCCGACATCGCCCGTACCGAATGGTACCGCGAAGGTCGCGTGCCGCTGCATACGCTGCGTGCCGATATCGACTACGGCACTGCCGAAGCCAAGACCACGTATGGCATCATCGGCATCAAGGTCTGGGTCTTCAAGGGTGAAGTCCTCGAGCACGATCCCACTGCCCATGAGCGTCGCGCCACCGAAGGCGCCGATCAGGGTGGCCAGCGCGCTGAACGCGAACCGCGCCGTGAGCGCGGCGACCGTGACCGCGAACGCGCATAAGAAGGTTAGTTCATTATGCTGCAACCTAAGAAGACCAAGTTCCGCAAGGCGCACAAGGGCCGCATCCATGGCGTTGCCAAGGGTGGCACGGACCTCGCTTTCGGCCAGTATGCCCTCAAGGCAACCGAACCCGAGCGCGTCACCGCCCGCCAGATCGAAGCGGCCCGCCGCGCGATCACCCGCGAGATGAAGCGCCAGGGCCGTGTGTGGATCCGTGTGTTCCCGGACGTGCCGGTTTCCAAGAAGCCGACCGAAGTGCGTATGGGTAAGGGTAAGGGCTCGGTGGAATACTGGGCGGCCCGCGTGAAGCCCGGCCGCATCGTATTCGAAATCGACGGCGTCCCCGAGGACGTTGCCAAGGAAGCCCTGCGCCTCGGCGCCATGAAGCTTCCGATCATGACGCGGGTTGTCACCCGCATTGCCGACTAAGGACCGCGAGCATGAAAGCCAGTGATGTGCGGAGCAAGACCGCAGACGAACTGAAGGACCAGCTCGTCGACCTCAAGAAAGAACAGTTCAACCTGCGTTTCCAGCGCGCTACCCAGCAGTTGGAAAAGCCCGCCCAGGTGAAGTCTGTCCGCCGCGATATCGCGCGGATCAAGACGATCCTCGGCGAAAAGAACGCAGCGAAGTAAGGAGCCGCGACCATGCCAAAGCGCGTTTTGCAGGGGACTGTGGTCTCCGACGCCAATGATAAGACGGTCGTGGTGCGCGTCGAGCGCCGCTTCACGCATCCGGTGATGAAGAAGACCGTGCGCCGGTCCAAGAAGTACCATGCTCACGACGAGGCCAATGTGGCCAAGGTGGGCCAGGTGGTCTGGATCGAAGAGTGCGCGCCGATCTCCAAGAACAAGCGCTGGACGCTCGTTCAGGATGCTTCGGCTCCGTCCGCGTAAGAGAATTTAGTTTTAGGTCGGCGAACCGGATGACGGTCAAGCCGGTTCAACAAGAAGGCATCCAGTCATGATCCAGATGCAGTCCAATCTCGACGTCGCGGATAATTCCGGCGCGCGTCGCGTCATGTGCATCAAGGTGCTGGGCGGTTCGCATCGTAAATACGCTTCGATCGGCGACATCATCGTCGTCTCGGTCAAGGACGCTATTCCGCGTGGCCGCGTTAAGAAGGGACAGGTTATGAAGGCCGTGGTGGTTCGCACCGCCTACGACATTCGCCGCCCCGATGGCACCGTCATCCGTTTCGACAAGAACGCCGCGGTTCTGATCAACAATCAGAAAGAGCCGATCGGCACTCGTATCTTCGGGCCGGTTCCGCGCGAGCTCCGCGCCAAGAACCACATGAAGATCATTTCGCTCGCACCCGAGGTGCTGTAATGGCTGCCAAGATCAAAAAGGGCGATAAGGTCGTCGTCCTGGCTGGCAAGGACAAAGGCAAAACCGGCCAGGTCCTGTCGGTCATCCCGACCGAAACCAAGGCACTCGTCCAGGGTATCAACCTGGTCCGTCGCCACACCAAGCAGACCGCGTCGACCGATGCCGGCATCTTCACCAAGGAAGCGCCGATCCACCTGTCGAACCTCGCGATCGCCGACAAGGATGGCAAGCCCAGCCGCGTCGGTTTCCAGATCAAGGACGGCGTGAAGACGCGCGTCGCCAAGTCGACCGGAGATTCGATCGATGGCTGAGACAGCTTACGTTCCGCGTCTTCGTACCGAGTACGAAGGCAATATTCGCAAGGCCTTGCAGGAGCAGTTCTCCTACAAGAACGTCATGCAGTTGCCCAAGCTCGAGAAGATCGTGCTGAACATCGGCGTTGGCGAAGCGGTGAACGACACCAAGAAGGTGAAGTCCGCTGCGGCCGAGCTCGAGAAGATTGCCGGCCAGAAGCCGGTCATCACTTACGCTCGCAAGTCGATCGCCGGCTTCAAGGTGCGCGAGAACATGCCGCTCGGCGTGAAGGTCACCCTTCGCTCCACCCGCATGTACGAGTTTCTTGACCGCCTGGTGAATGTCGCGCTGCCGCGCGTTCGCGACTTCCGCGGGCTGAACCCGAACTCTTTCGATGGCCGTGGCAATTACGCCATGGGTATCAAGGAACACATCATTTTCCCCGAAATCAACTATGATCAGATCGATCAGGTTTGGGGCATGGACATCGTGATCACCACGACCGCGAAGTCCGATGATGAAGCTCGCGCGCTGCTCAAGGCATTCAACTTCCCCTTCCGCCAGTAAGCGGACAGGGAAGGGAAAAAGGATCAGGACATGGCAAAGACCAGCTCCATCATTAAGAACAACAAGCGCGCTGCGCTGGCCAAGCAGTATGCTGCCAAGCGCGCCGCTCTCAAGAAGCAGACCAAGGATCCGTCCATTCCGATGGACGAGCGCTTTGCCGCCCAGCTCAAGCTGGCCGAGCTGCCGCGCAATTCCGCCAAGGTCCGCGTGCGCAACCGCTGCGAAGTCTCGGGTCGTCCCCGCGGCTACTATCGCAAGCTGAAGCTGAGCCGTATCGCTCTGCGTCAGCTGGGCAACCTGGGACAGATCCCGGGTCTCGTGAAGTCGAGCTGGTAAGGAGAACCGAAGATGAGCTTTTCCGATCCAATCGGCGATATGCTGACCCGCATCCGCAACGCCCAGGAGCGTCGCAAGAATTCCGTTTCGACTCCGGCATCGACCCTGCGTGGTCGCGTGCTGGATGTTCTCCAGTCCGAGGGTTTCATCCGCGGCTACTCGGAGACCAAGTTCGAGAACGGCGCTTCCGAGTACGAAATCGAACTCAAGTACTCGGATAACGAAGGCGTCATCCGCACGATCGAGCGCGTTTCGCGTCCCGGCCGCCGGGTCTATGCCTCCGTCAAGAATATTCCGCAGGTTGCCAATGGCCTCGGTGTTTCGATCCTCTCCACCCCCAAGGGTGTGATGGCCGACCACGAAGCCAAGGCTGCCAACGTTGGTGGCGAGGTACTCTGCCGCGTATTCTAAGGCTTTCGAGCCTTGGAATCCGGGGTAAGACGATTACTCAAGGATTGAACTAGAATGTCACGTACTGGCAAGAAACCGGTCGCACCGGTAAGCGGCGTCACGGTCACGATCAATGGTCGTACCGTCACCGCCAAGGGCCCGAAGGGTGAACTGAGCATCGAGCTGATGGATGTCGTGAATGCGGAGCAGGGGGACGACGGCGTTTCCATTTCTCCGGCAAACGACACCAAGTTTGCCCGTGCCGCCTGGGGCACGACCCGTGCACTGATCCAGAACATGGTCACCGGTGTTTCCACCGGCTTCGAAAAGAAGCTGGCGATCCAGGGCGTTGGCTATCGCGCCGCCATGCAGGGCAAGGATATCAAGCTGTCGCTTGGTTTCAGCCACGAAGTGATCTATGAGGCCCCCAAGGGCATTACGCTTGCCGTGCCGGCGCCGACGGAAATCGTCATCACTGGTATCGACAAGCAGCAGGTTGGCCAGGTTGCGGCGAACATTCGTGCATGGCGCAAGCCTGAGCCCTACAAGGGCAAGGGTGTGCGGTACCTGGGCGAACAGGTCTTCCGCAAAGAAGGCAAGAAGAAGTAAGGAGCGCCTGCAATGGCTATCAGTGCAAAAGGTGCGGACCGCCGCAAGGCTCGTGTCCGCAAGGCGCTCAAGGCTCGTGCCTTCGGTCGTCCGCGTCTGTCAGTTTTCCGTTCGGACAAGAATATCTACGCCCAGATCATCGACGACGCGACCGGCCGTACGCTGGCTGCTGCTTCGACGCTCGACAAGGACATCAAGTCCAAGGTCAAGAATGGCGCAACTTCGGAAGCCGCTGCAACGATCGGCAAGCTGATCGCGGAGCGCGGCACCAAGGCCGGCGTCGCCGAAGTGATCTTCGATCGCGGGGCATATATCTATCATGGCCGTGTAAAGGCCCTTGCAGACGCTGCCCGTGAGGGCGGCCTGCAGTTCTAGGCACGGACAAGGAAAGAAACATTATGAGCAGAGACGTTCAAGAACGCGAAAGCGAATTCGTCGATCGCCTGGTCCACATCAACCGCGTGGCCAAGGTGGTCAAGGGCGGCCGTCGCTTCGGCTTCGCCGCACTCGTCGTTGTCGGCGACCAGAAGGGCCGCGTCGGCTTCGGTCACGGCAAGGCCCGTGAAGTGCCGGAAGCGATCCGCAAGGCCACCGAGCAGGCCAAGCGCCAGATGATCCGCGTTCCGCTGCGCGATGCGCGTACGCTGCACCATGACGTGCAGGGCCGCCACGGCGCCGGCAAGGTCATTCTGCGTGCCGCCGTTCCGGGTACCGGCATCATCGCCGGCGGTCCGATGCGCGCCGTGTTCGAGACGCTTGGCATCAACGATATCGTTGCCAAGTCGCAGGGCACTGCCAACCCCTACAACATGGTGCGGGCCACCTTCGATGCGCTGAAGCGCGTCGACAGCCCTCGCTCGGTTGCTTCCCGCCGCGGCCTCAAGGTTTCGGAACTCCAGGCTCGCCGCGGCGAGACTGCAGTCGAAGCTTGATTGCCCGAGGTCAGGAGATAAATCATGGCTGAGAAAAAGAAGATGATCACCGTGCAGCAGATCGGCTCGCCGATCCGCCGCGACAAGGTGCAGCGCGCGACCCTGATCGGTCTCGGGCTCAACAAGATGAACAAGCAGCGCGAGCTGATCGATACGCCCGAAGTTCGCGGCATGATCAACAAGCTTCCGCACCTCGTCCGCGTCGTCGGCGAGTAAGAGGGAGCACGTTTCCATGACCCGTTTGAACGAACTTCGTGACAATCCCGGCGCCAACAAGCTCCGCATCCGCGTCGGTCGCGGTATCGGTTCCGGCAAGGGCAAGACCGGCGGCCGCGGCGGCAAGGGCCAGACCGCACGCTCGGGTGTTGCGATCAACGGCTTCGAAGGCGGCCAGATGCCCCTTCACATGCGTATGCCGAAGCGTGGCTTCAACGCGCTCAATCCCAAGGATTGGAACGAAGTCCGCATCGACCGCATCCAGGCCTATATCGACTCCGGCAAGCTGGACATCAAGGGTGTGATCGACGCTGAAGCGCTGATCGCCGCCCGCGTGATCCGCCGCGCCAAGGACGGTGTCCGCCTGATCGGCGCCGCCGGCTTCACGGCCAAGAAGGTCACCTTCAAGGTCAACTACGCGACTGCCGGCGCTGCCGCTGCCATCGAGGCGGCCGGTGGCAAGGTCGAGCTCATCCCGGCCAAGGCGCCGTGGAAGAAGACCCCTTACGCTGGCTGATCTGTCAGCATCGCGCATCCGGCTCCGGCCGGGTGCGCTGTTTTGGTTTGTTGCGTTAGGGACGTAGATCCATATGCTCCCGAAGCGCTCCGAGCGCACCTGGCCTTGAAGCCATAGGAGCGATATATGGCGTCCGCAGCCGAACAGCTGGCACGTAATCTCAATTTCTCGACCTTTTCCAAGGCGAAGGCTCTGCAGCAGCGCATCTGGTTCACACTGGGCGCGCTGCTCGTCTATCGTCTGGGAACGTTCATTCCGGTTCCGGGCATCGATCCGGATGCCTTCCGTGCGACGTTCGAACAGAGCCAGCAGGGCATTATCGGCATGTTCAACATGTTCGCCGGCGGTGCCGTCGAGCGCATGGCGATCTTTGCCCTCAACCTCATTCCGTACATCACCGCCTCCATCGTGGTGCAGGTGGTGGCGACCGCTTCTCCGCGCCTCGAGGCGATGAAGAAGGAAGGTGGCGAGGCCGGCCGTCGCAAGATGAACCAGTATACCCGCTACCTGGCCGTGGTGTTCTGCGCCGTGCAGGCCTATGGCATCGCCGTGGGCCTCGAAGCGAGCCAGGGCGTCGTGCTCAATCCGGGCTGGTTCTTCCGCATCTCGACCGTGGTCACCCTGGTCGGCGGCACTATGCTGCTGATGTGGCTGGGCGAACAGATCACCTCGCGCGGCGTCGGCAACGGCATTTCGCTGATCATCTTTGCCGGTATCGTGGCCAACCTGCCCACGACCATCGCGCAGACCCTGGAACTGAGCCGCACCGGCGCCATTCCGGGCATCGCAGCGGCCGGCATGCTGGTTCTGGCCCTGGTGGTCATCGCCGGCATCGTGTTCTTCGAGCGGGCCCAGCGGCGGCTGCTGATCCAGTATCCGAAGCGCCAGGTCGGCAACAAGATGTTCCAGGGCGACAGCTCGCATCTGCCGCTCAAGCTCAACACCTCGGGCGTCATCCCGGTGATCTTTGCCTCGTCGCTGCTGTTGCTGCCGGCGACGGTGGCCTCGTTCACCGCCCAGGGCACCGGCATTGGCTGGTTGCAGACGATCACGGCGCTGCTGGGGCGCGGCCAGCCGCTCTACCTCTTCGTCTATGGCGGCCTGACCATCTTCTTCGCCTTCTTCTATACGGCGATCGTGTTCAACCCGTCCGAGACGGCCGATAACCTCAAGCGCTCCGGCGGCTTTATTCCGGGCATCCGTCCGGGCGAACGCACCGCGGCCCATATCGACTACGTGCTGACGCGCATCACGGTGATTGGCGCTCTCTACCTGACCGTCGTGGCGCTGATCCCCGAAGTGCTGTTCAGCCAGATGGCCATCAGCCAGTTCATCGGCGGCACCTCGCTGCTGATCATGGTGACGGTGACCCTGGATACGATCAGCCAGATCCAGAGCCATCTGATCGCCCAGCAATATGAGGGGCTGGTCAAGAAGTCCCGTCTTGGAGGAGGCAAGCGTCGATGAGGTTGATACTGCTCGGACCGCCGGGAGCGGGGAAGGGGACGCAGGCCAAGATTCTCGTCGATACCTACGGCATCCCCCAGCTCTCGACGGGTGACATCCTGCGCTCTGCAATCGCCGCCAAGACCCCGCTGGGGCTCGAAGCCAAGGCCATCGTGGATCGCGGCGACCTCGTCTCCGACGCCATCGTCAACGGCATCGTCTCCGAGCGCCTCGACGCCGAGGACTGCAAGCCGGGCTTCATCCTCGACGGCTTCCCGCGCACCATCGCGCAGGCCGAAGCGCTCGACCAGATGCTCGTCGACAAGGGCGTCAAGCTCGATGCGGTCATCGAAATCAAGGCCGATGCCGATGAACTGGTGCGCCGGGTGATCCAGCGCGCCAAGGAATCGGGCGGCGCGCGTGCCGACGATAACGAGGAGGTGCTGCGCAAGCGCCTCGGCGTCTACCAGGAGCAGACTGCTCCGCTGGTGGCCTATTATGCCGAAGGGGGTCTGCTCAAGACCGTCAATGGCATGGAGCCGGTCGACCAGGTGACTGCAGCCATCAAGGCTGCGATCGCCCACTGATTACCGGGCTGGGTTTGGCAGTTGACTCTGCGGAATCGAGCCCTTAAAGAACCGCGTCAGTCTCATGGATTATTGGGCTGGATTCGGTTCTCCACATCGTTGGGGGTCGAAGTCCGGTCCCTTGTTGTTATATGGGCGCCAGCCGTGATGGTTCGCGCTGAATGAAGGAGAGCAGACGTGGCTCGTATTGCTGGCGTCAATATCCCGACGAATAAGCGCGTTGTCATCGCGCTGCAGTATATCCACGGGATCGGCGACAAGTTCGCCGAGGATATCTGCACCAAGGTTGGCATTCCGGCGGAGCGCCGTGTGAACGAGCTCACCGACGCCGAAGTCATCCAGATCCGTGAAGCTATCGACCGCGACTATGTCGTGGAGGGTGACCTTCGCCGCAATGTGGCGATGAACATCAAGCGCCTGATGGACCTGGGCAACTATCGTGGCCTGCGCCACCGTCGCGGCCTGCCGGTTCGCGGCCAGCGCACCCACACCAACGCCCGCACCCGCAAGGGTCCGGCCAAGCCGATCGCCGGCAAGAAGAAGTAAGAACCCGCTTCGGGTTCTTCGATGTAGCTGCCGGGGCACTTTCGCTAACGGCAGCGCTGATATCGATCAGAGGAATTAGATGGCTAAGACTGAAACCACGCGCGTCAAGCGCAAGGAACGCAAGAATATTACTTCGGGCGTTGCCCACGTGAACGCCTCGTTCAACAACACCATGATCACCATCGCCGACATGCAGGGCAACACGATTTCGTGGTCCTCCTCGGGCGTGATGGGCTTCAAGGGCTCGCGCAAGTCGACCCCCTATGCGGCCCAGGTTGCTGCCGAAGATGCTGCCAAGAAGGCGCAGGAACACGGCATGAAGACCCTCGAAGTCGAGGTTCGTGGTCCCGGTTCGGGCCGTGAATCGGCGCTTCGCGCGCTGCAGGCTGCCGGTTTCAACGTCACCTCGATCCGCGACGTGACCTCGATCCCGCACAATGGCTGCCGCCCGCGCAAGCGGCGCCGCGTCTAATCTAGACCGATTGAAGAGCTCCCGGCCGATAGAATGGGCCGGGAGTCTTATTGCGTTTGCGGCGGTGCGGCTCCGGGGCTGGGGCCGCGATTTTGAAAGGACATAACCGTGACGATCCAGAGGAACTGGCAAGAACTGATCAAGCCGACCAAGCTGGAGATTGTTTCGGGCAGCGACAACGCGCGCGTGGCCTCGGTGGTTGCCGAGCCGCTTGAGCGCGGTTACGGGCTTACCCTGGGTAACGCCCTGCGTCGCGTGCTGCTGTCGTCGCTCCAGGGCGCGGCAGTTACCGCAATCCAGATTGACGGCATCCTGCATGAATTCTCCTCGCTTCCGGGCGTGCGGGAAGACATCACCGACCTGGTCCTCAACGTGAAGGAAATCGCGTTGAAGATGGGTGGCGAAGGCCCCAAGCGCCTCGCCCTCAGCCGCCAGGGTCCGGGTGCCGTGACTGCCGGCGACATCAAGGTCACCGGCGATATCGAAGTGCTGAATCCCGAGCTGGTCATCTGCCATCTCGATGACGGCGCCGAGATCAACATCGAATTCACCGTCGATACCGGCAAGGGCTATGTCGCTGCCGACAAGAACCGTCCCGAAGATGCCCCGATCGGCTATATCCCGGTCGATGCGCTGTTCTCCCCGGTTCGTCGCGTCAGCTACAAGGTCGATGCGACACGTGCGGGCGAAAGCCTCGACAAGGACAAGCTGACCCTGCAGGTCGAGACCAACGGCGCCGTGTCGCCGGAAGATGCCGTGGCCTATGCCGCGCGCATCCTCCAGGACCAGCTGTCGGTGTTCGTGAACTTCGAGGAGCCCAGCAAGGAAAAGGCACAGGATGCCGTGCCCGAGCTGGCCTTCAATCCGGCCCTGCTCAAGAAGGTCGACGAGCTCGAACTTTCGGTCCGCTCGGCCAACTGCCTCAAGAACGACAACATCGTCTATATCGGCGACCTCATCCAGAAGACGGAAGCCGAGATGCTGCGGACGCCGAACTTCGGCCGCAAGTCGCTCAATGAAATCAAGGAAGTCCTGGCACAGATGGGGCTTCATCTCGGAATGGACGTTGCCAACTGGCCACCCGAGAATATCGATGACCTCGCCAAGCGCTACGAAGATCACTACTGATCGCGCTGCCAAGCACTTTAGGAGATAACCATGCGCCACGGTAATTCCGGCCGCAAGCTCAGCCGAACCGCCAGCCACCGCAAGGCTATGTTCGCCAACATGTCCGCCGCGCTGATCAAGCACGAGCAGATCGTCACCACCCTGCCCAAGGCGAAGGACCTGCGTCCGATCGTCGAGAAGCTGATCACGCTGGGCAAGCGCGGGGATCTGCATGCCCGCCGCCAGGCCATCGCCCAGATCCGCGACGAAGGCCAGGTTGCCAAGCTCTTCGCCGTGCTTGGCCCGCGCTACAAGGAACGCCAGGGCGGTTACATCCGCATCCTCAAGGCCGGCTTCCGCTATGGCGACAATGCCCCGATGGCCGTGATCGAGTTCGTCGACCGCGACGTCAACGCCAAGGGCCTCGACAGCGGCCCGGTGCAGGCCCGCGACGAAGACGAGTTCGAAGCCGCGTAAGCGAAGGTTTCGCAAGATGATTTCGAGGGCGGTTGCGAGCTTCGCAACCGCCCTTTTCGTTTGCGCGCAGGGCCCGCCTAGGATTGGATCGACTTTCTACATTCAGTCAGATTGGGGGAGCAAGGTGGCGTCAGATACCAGTTTACTCGGTGCGGCCGGGGAGCACTTTATCATGTGCGAGTTATTGCGGCGGGGGTACATCGCAGCGTTGGCTCCGCAGGGGGTTCCCAATACGGATATTGTCGTCACGGATTTAACGGGCGCCAGGCTCTGCACCATTCAGGTTAAATCGCGCAGAGAAGTGGGCTCGGATGGTGGCTGGCATATGGGGCCAAAGCACGAGACGTTAGTTGGCGACCGATTGTTTTATTGTTTTGTCGATTTCGGCAAATCGCCTGAGGCTTGGCCGTCCGTACACGTCGTTCCTAGCGCGGTTGTGGCCGAGGTGCTGCGTACCTCGCATGCGTCTTGGCTGTCTACTCCCGGCAAATCAGGTCGCCAGCGAAAGGACAGCAACGTTCGTCGCCTCGTGCCTGATTACAGCAATGTTTACCGTCCCAATCCTACACCGTATCCAAAAGGTTGGCTGGATCGATATCTGGGTGCATGGAATTTGTTGGGGCTCGCGCAGAACGATCCTATAGCTACTGGCGACTAAGGCCTGTCGCCGCTTTATATGGCTTAAGGTTATCCGGTCCGGGCTGCCGACGCAGAAGGCCGCGTGAGGCCCCATTCGGAATAGAGCGCATCGAGCTCCTGCTTGCTGCTGGCGAAGACATGCGGCAATCCGGAGCTGAGCGCCAGTTCCTGGTATTTCCCGATCGAGTTGCGCGTCTTCCAGAGCCAGTTCAGCATCTTCCAGTTGAGGTGATCCTGCCCGCCCTCGAGCGCACCGGCCCGCACCTTCTGGAACAGCGTCCTGGCGACATAACGCCGATAGCGCGTGGCCAGGCTGTCGGTCACCACGATGATGCCGGTTGCCAGCGCCAGACGCTGTGGCATGACCCGCGAATAGGCCCCATCGATGATCCATTCTGGCTCGAGGATAGCGGCGTCGTGCAGGGCGGCAAATTCGGCCTCGGGGCGCTGCTCCCAATTGGTGTTGGGCCGGTGTTGCAACTGGTCGAGGTGAACAGCAGGAATGCCCAGCTTGCCCGACAGGGCCACGGCCAGGGTCGATTTTCCGGAATTGGTCAGACCAAGGACCATAATGCGTCGGCCCAGCGCAGCCAGCGGCGGAATGTCGGTCATGGCTACCCCCCGGGCTCCCCTATCAAGGGTGTTCATTTTGCATTCTTGATGGCCGCGGCTTCTTCCCCTTCTCCCCTCGTGGGAGAAGGTGCCCGAAGGGCGGATGAGGGGGCTGGAGCCATCCACCAGCATTGAAGCATAGGAGAGCGCAGCCCCCTCACCCGGAAATCCGCTGAACGCGGATTTCCCCCCTCTCCCACAAGGGGAGAGGGGGCCAACACTGCCTTATTCCGGCTGCTGGTCCTTGCCGGTATAGACTTCCTCGACCCAGAACTGGTCGCGGCGGTCGAAGCCGTTGAACGGGGTCAGCGAGGCCTGGGTATAGGCGCCCATCAGGCCGAACTCGATCCAGTCGTCCTCGTCGATATCGGAGGGCAGGGTGAACACCTGGGGCAGCACGTCATAGCTGTCGCAGGTGGGGCCCCAGATGGTGAATTCGGAGAATTGGGCATCGTTGTCATGCACGCGCGCGCCGCGCCACACCCGAACCGGCGGGGTGAAGTGCATGAATTTCACTTCCATCAGGCTGCCATAGGCGCCGTCATTGACATAGACCGACTGGCCGCCGCGCTGGTGTTTGACGCGCAGCAGCAGCGAGGTCGAGGAGGTGACGAGGGCGCGGCCGGGCTCGATGATCAGCTCGGGCTTGCGCTTTTCGCCGAAGTGGTCGTTGACGGCTGTCGCGATGGTCTCGAAATAATAGTCCATCGGCGGCGCTTCGCTAGTCGGGTAGGGGGCCGGGTAGCCGCCACCGATATTGAGGCGCTTCAACTCGATATTGCTTTCTTCGACGATGCGCGCGGCGGCCGCGATATGGCGCTCATAGGCATAGGCGTCTTCGCACTGGCTGCCGACATGGAAGCACAGGCTGGGCGTATAGCCCATCTGGTCGACCATGGTGACGATCTCGGCCGCGCCCTGTTCCATCACGCCGAATTTGATGCCGAAATCATAGGATTTGAGCGCCTTGCCGGCCTTGAAGCGGGTGGTCACTTCCACGTCGCGGCTGGGCGACACGACAGCGGCGAGCTGGTCGAGCTGCTGGGGGTGGTCGATGGTGAAGCTGCGGACGCCGAATTCCTCATAGGCCCGCTCGATCTCGCGCTTGTTCTTGATCGGGTTGTTGTAGTGCATCACCGCGCCGGGCGCATGGTCGCGCACCAGTTCCATTTCGGTATTGGAGGCCACGTCGAAGGCCTTCAAACCTTCTTGATGCAGCTGCGCGATGATGTGCGGGGAGGGGTTGCACTTGACTGCATAGGTCAGCAGCCCGTCGAAGCCCTTCTTGAACACCTTGACCGCCCTGTGGAACTCACGTTCGGAGAACAGGAAAGCCGGAAAATCTGGGGCTTCCGCCGCGATCAGCGCAGAGGTGTTCGGGTAAACGTGTTTCGGCTCGGTGGTCATCGACGACTGGCCTTTCGGGGCTGGAAATTCAGGAAAATGAGCGCTGCATATAGGACCATGCACCCTCAGGCGCAAACGATAATTTGGTCTCAATTTGTTGCGGCCCCTCCATGCCATTTTCATGACAGAATCCGGGCGTTTGGCTGACCTGAACGAAGCTGGGGCGAGGTTGGTTCGATGACGATGCGTACACTTTGGCTGGCGAGTGGTGCGGTGATGGTTCTGGCCATCGGCGGCACGCTGGCATTCTCTCCCTTCAATGCCCCCAGCGTGGCCCAGGTGGCCGCGCCCGCCGAGCCCCGCCAGATCCCCGAGAGCGATGCCCAGATCAAGCTCAGCTTCGCGCCGGTGGTGCGCGCCGTAGCGCCCTCGGTGGTCAATGTCTATGCCACCCGCATCGAGCAGCAGGCGGTGTCGCCTTTTGCCAGCGACCCGTTCTTTTCGCGCTTTTTCGGAGAAGGCCAGTTCCAGAGCCGGCCGCAGGAATCCCATGCGCTGGGCTCGGGCGTCATCGTCGATGCCGGCGGGGTGATCCTCACGAACCGCCACGTCATCGAAGGCGCCACCGACGTTCGCATTGCCCTGTCCGATGGCCGGGAATTTGCCGTCGATGTGGTCATCGAGGATGCGCAGACCGACCTGGCCGTGCTGCGTGTGCGCCAGCCGGGCGATGTGAACTTCCCTGCCATCACCTTCGCCGATTCCGATGCGCTGCTGGTGGGCGACCTGGTGCTGGCCATCGGCAATCCCTTCGGCGTCGGGCAGACGGTGACGTCGGGCATCGTCTCGGCCCTGGCCCGTACCGGCGTCGAAAGCAGCGACTACGAATTCTTCATCCAGACCGACGCGGCGATCAATCCAGGCAATTCGGGGGGCGCGCTGGTCGATCTCGACGGGCACCTGGTCGGCATCAATACCGCCATCTATTCGCAGAGCGGCGGCTCTGTCGGCATCGGCTTTGCCATTCCCGCCAACATGGCGCGGCTGGTGGCAGATGCGGGCGTCAGTGGCGGCGAAATCGTCCGCCCGTGGTTCGGCGCCAAGATGCAGGCGGTCAATTCCGATATCGCCGCCAGTCTCGGCATGGTTGCGCCGCATGGCGCGCTCATCGCCGAAGTGGCCCCCGACGGTCCGGCCGCCCGCGCCGGCTTTGCGGCAGGCGACGTGATCCTCAGCGTCGATGGCGTGGCGGTGGACGACCCCAGCGCCTTCAACTTCCGCCTCGCCACCAAGCCCATTGGCCAGTCCACCAACCTGGAGCGGCTGCGCAGCGGCGCGACGGAGGTGATTTCCTTCACCGTGGAGCCGGCTCCGGTGGCGGGGGACGACATGCTGGCCACCATTACCGGCAGGTCACGCTTCGCCGGCGCCAGCGTTCGCCAGCTCGATGCGGCCCTCGCCGAGGCCAAGGACCTGCCCTATGACGCCAAGGGGGTCATCGTCACCGCCATCGAGCCCGGCTCGCCCGCCGAGGCCATGGGTCTGCGCGTCGATGACATCATCCTCGCCCTCAACGACATTCCGATGGACACCGCCGGTGCCTTTGCCGACACGGCCAGCAAGAGCGTGCGCACCTGGCAGATCATCCTGCAGCGGGATGGACGGGTGAGCCGGAGCATTGTGAGCGGGTGACGGTGCCACGCCCTCGTGGTTCGAGGGTGGCTGCGCTCCCGCCTCACCATGAGGGGCTGATACACCGGGCTCATAGCAGCCCTCATGGTGAGGTGCGAGCCCTTCGCGAGCCTCGAACCACGAGGGCGTGGCACGGCCGCCCCCAATGGGCTAAAACCCACCCATGTCCGATCTCTTCCCCGCCGATTCATCCGAAACCGACCGCGCCCGCCCGCTGGCCGACCAGTTGCGGCCGCGCTCGCTCGATGAGGTCATCGGCCAGGGCCACCTGCTCGGCCCTGACGGCACGCTGCGCCGCATGATTGCGTCGGGCCGGCTTGGCTCGCTGATCCTGTGGGGGCCGCCCGGCACCGGCAAGACCACGGTGGCGCGGCTGCTGGCCGAGCAGATCGATGTGCGGTTCGAGCAGATATCGGCCATCTTCTCGGGTGTTGCCGATCTCAAGAAGGTGTTCGAGAAGGCGCGCTTCGAGCGCCTGTCCGGGCATCGCACGCTGCTCTTCGTCGATGAAATCCACCGCTTCAACCGGGCCCAGCAGGATAGTTTTCTCCCCGTCATGGAAGACGGGACTATCATCCTGGTCGGCGCGACCACGGAGAATCCCTCCTTCGAGCTCAATGCGGCGCTGCTGTCGCGCAGCCAGGTGCTGCGGTTCGAGTCGCTGAAGCGCGAAGATCTCGAATTGCTGCTGCAGCGCGCCGAGACCCTGGTCGGTTCAAACCTCCCGCTCACGCCGGAAGCACGCGATACTTTGCTGGGCCTCGCCGATGGCGACGGCCGGGCTTTGCTTGGCCTGGTGGAGGAAATTCTCGCCTCGGCGCGGTCAGATGAGACACTCGATGCTAACAGTCTGCTAACCGTAGTGCAGCGCAGGGCCCCCATTTACGACAAGGCGCAGGACGGCCACTACAATCTCATTTCGGCCCTGCACAAGACCATCCGCGGCTCCGACCCCGATGCCGCGCTCTACTATTTCGCCCGCATGCTCGATGCGGGCGAGGACCCGCTTTTCCTCGCCCGGCGCCTCATCCGCATGGCCTCCGAGGATATCGGCCTCGCCGATCCGCAGGCTTTGCAGATGGCGGTCGCGGCACGCGACGCCTACCAGATGCTGGGCTCCCCCGAGGGCGAGCTGTCGCTGGCGCAGGTGGTGGTCTACCTGGCGCTCGCCCCCAAGTCGAACGCCGTCTACACCGCCTACAAGGGTGCCGTGAGCCTCGCCAAATCCACTGGCTCACCCATGCCGCCGATGGTCATCCTCAACGCACCCACCAAGCTGATGAAGGGGAGCGGCTATGGCGAGGGTTATATCTACGACCACGACACGCCCGAGGCGTTTTCCGGGCAGGAATATTTCCCGGAAAAGATCGGCCGGCAGAAATTCTACGAGCCGGTGGAACGGGGTTTCGAGCGCGATTTGAAGAAGCGCGTGGACTATTTCGAGCGATTGCGAGCGGCCAAGCGTGGCGAGGGATAGCCTGGCGCGTTCAGCGGAAGGCCAGGGTGAGGGGTGCTGCGCCGCCCCATGCTTCAATGTCCGGGGATGGCGCAGGACCCTCATCCGCCCTTCGGGGCCCTTCTCCCTCAAGGGGAGAAGGAGAAAGGCCCCTGCTTCAATGCCCAAATCAGATCAGCTATAGTGTCACCCATGTACCCCTTCCTCCTCGTCGGCGCCGGCGGCGCCCTGGGCGCCATGTCGCGCTATGGCTTCTCCCTCGTCATCGGCCGTCTCTGGCCCATGAGCTTTCCGTTGGCCACGCTGCTCATCAACATCCTGGGCTCGCTCGCCATGGGCCTGTTCGTCGGCCTCATGGCCCGCCTGCTGCCTGCCTGGCAGGCCGATGCCCGTCTCTTCGTTGCCGTAGGCATTCTCGGTGGCTTCACGACGTTTTCTTCCTTTTCGCTCGATGCGATCGTGCTGATCGAGCGCGGTGAGCTGTGGCAGGCTGCCGGCTATGTGCTGTTGTCGGTTGTGCTCTGCCTCATTGGGCTTTATCTCGGGCTTTTGGTGACCCGAGGCGTGGCATGAGTGGCGTTCAACAGCGGCAGGTGGATGGCGATGAAGACGGGATGCGTCTCGATCGCTGGTTTGCCCATCACTTCCCCCAGCTCGGCTTCGGCCGCCTGCAGAAGCTGATCCGCAATGGCGAGGTCAAGGTCGACAAGGCCAAGGTGACCACCAGCACGCGCGTTTCCGCCGGGCAGACGGTGCGTATTCCGCCCATCGACGATGCCGACGCGGTCAAGCCGGTCAAGCTCAACGAGGCCGACGCGCAGTTCCTGCGCGACCTGATCCTCTATGAGGACGACGATATCTACGTGTTCAACAAGCCGCATGGACTGGCCGTGCAGGGCGGCAGCGGCACCAAGCGGCACATGGATGGCCTGCTCAAGAGCCTGCCCAACAAGAAGGGCGAGCCGCCGCGCCTGGTGCATCGGCTCGACCGCGACACGTCCGGGTGCTTGGTCGTCGCCAAGACCAAGGCTGCCGCCAGCCATTTCGGCACGGTCTTCCGCTCGCGCTCGGCCCGCAAGATCTATTGGGCCATCGTCGCCGGCAATCCGCATCCGCAACAGGGCGAAATCTCGTGCTTCCTCGCCCGCCAGAGCACGGCCGATGGCGAGCAGATGGTGGTGGTCAAGAACGGCACGCCCGGCGCGCAGCATTCGATGAGCTATTATTCGACCACCGACACGGCCAGCCGGCGTTTCGCCTGGGTCACCCTGAAGCCGGTCACCGGCCGCACGCACCAGCTCCGCGTGCACATGGCCCAGCTCGGTACGCCCATTATCGGCGATCCGCGCTATTTCAACATCGAGAACTGGCAGGGCGCGCCGGGCCTCAGCGAGGGGCTGCACCTCCATGCCCGGCGCATCGCCATCCCGCTGCGCAGCGGCAAGAAGCTCGATATTTCCGCGCCGCTGCCGCCGCATATGCGCGCCAGCTTCGAGGCCCTGGGTTTCGACCCCGACCGCTACGATGTCAGCGGCGACCCGGAGGATGGGGCATGAAGCTGGTCGTCTTCGACATGGACGGCACGCTGATCGACACCCAGGCGCTGATTTCCGAGCATATGGCGGCCACTTTCGCCGGCCGCGGGCTGGATGCGCCCAGTCCCGCCCAGTCGCGCCGTGTCATCGGCCTTTCGCTGCCGCTGGCCATGGCCAGGCTGGCGCATACGGACGATCAGGTGCTGATCGACCAGCTTGTCGAGGGGTATCGCGTGCATTACCGCGCCTCGCTGCTTACCCACGGTAATCGCGAAGGGCTGTTTCCGGGCGCGCTTGAGGCTCTCCATGCCCTGCATGCGCGGCCCGATACGGTGCTGGGGATTGCCACCGGCAAGCCCCTGACCGGCGTTCATCGCATTCTGATGCACCATGACCTGTCCGGTCATTTCGTCACCCTGCAGACGCCCGACCACAATCCCTCCAAGCCCCATCCGGGCATGCTGGAAACCGCCATGCGGGAAACCGGCGCCACGCCGGCCGAGACGGTGATGATCGGCGACACCACATTCGATATCGAGATGGGCGTCGCGGCCGGCTGCAAGACCGTCGGCGTCACCTGGGGCTATCACGAGCCGCGCGAACTCATCGCCGCCGGCGCCACCACCATGATCGACCGCTACGACCAGCTTGCCGGCGCGGTGCGACAACTCCTGGACTGAAGCCATGCGCGACCAGCTCGACGATATCCAGAAACACCTTGATGACGGCTATGGCCGGGCCCAGCATCTCAACAGGGTCGAGCTGCCCAAGCGGTTCTATAAGGATGTCGCGGCTGGCCCGGTCGATGGTGGCTTCGTCGTTACGCTGGATGGCCGCCCGGTGCGCACGCCGGGCCGGAAGCTGCCGGTCGTGGTGCCGGCTGCCTCGATTGCCACGGCCATGGCGGCGGAATGGACGGGGCAGGGCGAATTCATCGATCCGGCCACCATGCCAATGGTGCGCCTGGTCAATTCGGCCATCGAAAGCGGCGAAGACATGATCCCGGCCTTCCGCGAGGAGGTCATCAAGTTCGCCGGCACTGACCTGATGCTCTATCGCGCCGAAAGCCCGCAGGAACTGGTGTCCGAGCAGGAACTGGCCTGGGACAATGCGCTCACCGCCCTGGCCCGCCATTTCGGCGTCAGCTTCCAGCCGACCATGGGTATCCTCCACCAATCCCAGCCCAAGGCCACGCTCGACAGGCTGGCGGATTCGCTGGTTGGCGAAAACCTGCTGACCATGACGGCGCTGGTGTCCATTACCGGTCTCACCGGTTCAGGACTTCTCGCTATTGGATTGTGGAACAAGCTTTTTTCGCCCGACCAGGTGTGGAAGGCCGCCCATGTCGACGAGGATTACCAGATCGCGCAATGGGGCGAGGACGAGGAAGCCGCCGAACGGCGTTCCCGCCGCCGGGTCGAGTTCGATATTGCGGTGGCCGTGCTGGACGCGTTTCGGGCGTGATCTGTTCCCTCAGGGGAGAGGTGGCTTCCGCCCCACGATCCAGTTCGCCACATCCGCATCGATCTCCCGCAGTGGCACCAGCACGAAGTCGCGTTCATGCGCATAGGGATGGGGCAGGGTCAGGCGGGGTGTCTGCATTTCGACGCGGTCATAGGCGATCATGTCGATATCGATGATCCGCGGGCCCCAGACCTCCTCGCGCACCCGCCCCATATCCAGCTCGATGCCCAGAATGACATCGAGCAGCGCAATGGGTTCGAGGCGGGTCTCCACCTCCAACGCCTGGTTGGCGAAATCGGGTTGGTCGGTCTTGCCCCAGGGCTTGGTGGCCAGCACCGCGGACTGCCTGGTGACGCTGATGGCTTCATGCGCCCCGATGCGCCGGATCGCCTCGGCGAGCTGGGCCGGGGGATCGCCGATATTGGCGCCGAGGCTCAGCCAGGCCTTCATTGCCGCCGCCGGTGCAGCTCCACCGCCGCCTCGCCGCGCACCATGGCAATCGGCGCCTCGGGCTTGCGGATGCGGATGATGACCCAGTCGACGCTCTGGAACGCCGCGAAGATCGCGTCGATGATGTTCTGGCCGAGTGCTTCCAGCAGCTTGGTGCGCTTGCCCTCGAAAGCGGTCTTCACCACATCGTAGACATCGCCATAGGAGGTGCCGGTGCTGAGCCGGTCGGTCTTGGCCGGCGCGGAGAGGTCGAGCCCGATTTCAAGGTCGATGAAGAATCGCTGGCCGAGCCGGGCTTCCTCGGCAAAGACGCCGTGATAGCCGTAAAAGCCCAGGTCTCTCAAGATGATACGGTCGCCTGAAAAGGATTCGGTCATCTGCTACCCCCGGTTTTCGGGCGGACCATACAGTGTTGCCTGCGCCACGCGAAGAGCATCGCTGGCGGCGCGGACGTCGTGGACCCGGAAAATGTGGCCGCCCTTGATATAGCCCAGGACCGTGGTGGCGATGGTGCCGGCCAGGCGCTCCTCCGGCTGGTTGTCGAGCAGCTTGCCGATCATCGATTTGCGCGAGGTGCCCACCAGCAGGGGCAAGCCCAGCGCTTGCAGTTCCGCCAGCCTGTCGAGCAGCTGGTAGTTCTCGGCCAGGGACTTGCCGAAGCCGAAGCCGGGATCGAGGATGAGGCGGTCGCGATGCAGCCCCGCGCGTTCGGCGATGGCGATGCTGCGCGCCAGGTAGTCCATCACCGCGCCGATAAACGGCGCGGCCGGGTCGCGCGCATTGTCCCAGTGCATGACGATGACCGGGGCGCCATGCAGGGCCGCGACCTCGGCCATTTCCGGCGCACCTTGCAGGCCATGCACGTCGTTGATGATGCTGGCGCCTGCCTGGATGGCCTGGTCGGCGACCAGGGGCTTGTAGGTGTCGATGGAAATGGGCGCGGTGATGCCTTCGGCGATCAGCGCATCGATAACAGGCATGACGCGGTCCAGTTCCTCCTGCACGCCCACCGGCGCGGCGCCGGGCCGGGTGCTTTCGCCGCCGATATCGATGATATCGGCACCCTCGGCCAGCATCTGGCGGACATGGGCGAGGGCGCCAGCGACGCGGTTATGCTGGCCGCCATCGGAAAAACTGTCCGGCGTGACATTGAGAATACCCATAACCAGCGGCCTCTGGCCGAGAAGCAGCGGCGGGCGGCCGGGCAGGGAGATGGTGTGGGTCGCGTGCATCTAGAATGGCCAGACAAGCATGAGCATGGGGACGGCGACGAGGACGACCAGGATCGAAAGCGGCGCGCCCAATCGCCAGTAATCGCCGAATTTGTAGCCGCCCGGACCCATGACCAGCGTGTTGCATTGATGCCCGATCGGCGTCAGGAAATCGCAGCCGGCCCCGATGGCCACTGCCAGCAGGAAGGCTTCGGGCGCGTAGCCCAGCTCGGTGGCGAAGGTGGCGGCGATGGGCGCCATGACCAGCACGGTGGCGGCATTGTTGAGGAAGGGCGTCACCGCCATGGCCACGACCATGATGAGCGCCAGCGCGCCCCAGCCGGGCAAGGTGGCGGCCGTCATCGACAGGAAGCCGGCGATCAGGTCGGTGCCGCCGGTGGTGCGCAAAGAATCCGATACCGGGATCAGGCAGGCCAGCATGACCAGGATGGGCGCGTCGAGATGCCCATAGACCTCGCGGATCGGCACGGAGCGGCTGACGACCATGGCGACGGCCGCGGCAAAGAAGGCCGGAGCTACCGGCACGAGGCCGATCGCGGTGGCCGCCATGGCGATCAGCAGGATGACCAGCGGCAGGATGGAATTGCGGACGCTACCCAGCCGCAAACCGCGCTCGACCAGGGGCAGGCAGTCCCATTCGCGCAGCAGTTCGGGCAGGCGCTGGATATGGCCCTGCAACAGGATCACGTCGCCGTTCTGGAAACGGATTTGTCCGAGCCGTTCGGTGAAGCGCTGGTCGCGGCGGCTGACGGCCAGCAGGTTGAGCCCGGTACGGTCGAACAGGGTCAGCTCCTGCGCGGTGGCGCCGATGAGGCCGGAGGTTTCCCCGATCACGGCTTCGATAATGCCGAAATCAGCGGCGTCCCGCGTGGCGGGGCCACGGCGCTCGGAAAAGACCAGCCCGGCCTGCGACACCATCTGGTCGAGCGCCACCGGCTCTCCGGAAACCAGCAGGATGTCGCCGGCCCGCAGCTTGGCATCGGGCAGGGGCGTGCGCGGATGGCCATTGGCGCCGACGATGCGCGTCACCATGGCGCGGCGATCGCCCAAAGCCTGCAATTCGGAAACAGTGAGCCCGATGGCAGTGGACTCGTCGGTAACGCGAGCTTCGGTGGTGTAGTTCTTGATGTCGATGGCGCTGTCCAGCCCGCCGCGCTCGCGCTGGCGCTCGGGCAGCAGGCGATAGCAGAAGGCCAGGTAGATAACTCCGGCCACGGCCAGCGCCAGCCCGACCGGGGTATAGTCGAACATGCCGAACGCCTGGCCGGTCATGTCCATGCGGACGCGGGAGACGATGATGTTGGGTGAGGTGCCGATCTGGGTCATCAGCCCGCCCAGCAGGGCACCGAACGACATCGGCATCAGGAACATCGAGGGCGAGACCCCGGAGCGCCGTGCCATCTGGAAGGCGATGGGCATCATGATGGCCAGGGCGCCGATATTCTTGATGAAGGCGCTGAGTACTGTGACGATCAGCACCAGCAGCACCAGTTGCGCGCGCGGGGTGCTGATATTGGGCGCGAACCGCCGCACCGCGATTTCCATGATGCCGGAGCGCGACACCGCCGCACTCACCACCAGCGCGCTGCCCACGATGATGACGATATCGTCGGAAAAGCCGCTGAAGGCGGCGGCAGGCGACACGACCCCGAAAGCCATGGCGATGAGCAGGGCGCCGACGGCCACCACGTCATAGCGCCAGCGGCCCCAGACGAAAGCCGCCACCATGCCGCCGATGATGAGGAAGGCAAGAGCCTGGGGAAGAGTCATCGCGGTTCCATGGTCACCAGCATCGATCCCAACTCAACCGATGCGGCGCCATGAGACAAGAGACAAAATCGTCACGCGGCCGTGTATAACGAGGGAACTTTGCAGCGAGGGGAGACGCGATGAAACACCTGATCACGACGCTGGGGCCGCTGTGCAAGGATCAGCTTGGTCTTATCCTGCCGCATGAGCATGTCTTCGTCGACCTGCGGACGCCCGACCAGCCGGGCTATGCCCAGGCCGATGCGCGCGAGGTGGTGGCGCTGATGGCGCCGCAGATCGAGGCCATCAAGGCGCAGGGTGTCACCGCGCTGGTCGAATGTTCCACCGGCGGCGTCGGCCGGCGGGCCGATTTGGACCTGGCCGTGTCGCGGGCGACCGATTTCCCCATCGTCGTGCCCACGGGCAATTATCGCGAGCCGTGGATACCCGCCTGGGTCGCCCGGGCGAGCGAGGCCGAGCTCGAAGCCTGGATGCTGAAGGAACTGACCGAGGGGATCGACGATACCGGCGTCCGGGCCGGCTGGATCAAGCTCAGCGCCGGCGACGACGGCATCACCCCGCTCGAAGCGCGCATCCTGCGGGCGGCCGCTCGCGCGGCGCGGGCGGCCAACGCGGTCATCGGCTCCCATACGATCAAGGGACGCGTGGTGATGGATCAACTCGATATCATCGAGGCCGAGGGCTATACGGCCAGGCGCTTCATTTCCATCCACACCCAGGCCGAGCCGGATTTCGCCATGCACAAGGCGGTGGCGGCGCGTGGCGCCTGGATCGAATACGACAATATCGGGTATGTGCCGGACGAGGAGACGGTTGCCCGCATCCTGCGGGCGCTGGAGGCCGGCCTGGCTGGCCAGCTCCTGCTCAGCCACGATATGGGCTGGTTCGATCCCGCACAGCCCGGCGGCGGCGTTCCGCGGCCCTATACGCATCTCGTCGACAGCGTGCTGCCCAAGCTGCAGGCAGCCGGGGTGGATGAGGCCACGATCGTCCAACTGACCGAGATCAATCCTTTCGAGGCATTTGCGCGTTAGCGCCAGCCGCCTTTGGCTTCGAGCGCCGATTTCAGCACCAGGGTCAGCACGGCCATGAAAGCCAGCGTCGAGGACGCGGCGAAGGCGCCTGTGACGTTGAAGTCGTTGAACAATTGGCTGATCTGCAGCGGCAGGGTATTGGTCTGGCCGCGGATCGAGCCCGAGACCACCGACACCGCCCCGAACTCGCCCATGACGCGGGCATTGGTGAGGATGGCGCCATAGAGGATGGCCCAGCGGATATTGGGCAGCGTGACGAACCAGAACATCTGCCAGCCGCTGGCACCGAGCGAGAGCGCGGCTTCCTCGTCCTCGGAACCCTGCTGCTGCATCAGCGGAATGAGTTCCCGAGCGACAAAGGGCGCGGTGACGAAAAGGCTCACCAGGATTATGGCGGTGACGGTGAACATCAACTGGATGCCGGCGCCCTGCAAAGCCGGGCCAAGCAGCCCCTGGCCGCCATAGAGGAACAGATACACCGTGCCGGCCACGATGGGGCTGACGGCGGCGGGCAGTTCGACAATGGTGATCAGCAATTGCCTTCCGCGGAAGTTGAAGCGGCTCACCAGCCAGGCGACGCAGACGCCGATAACGATATTGACCGGCACCACGACGACAGCCGTCAGCACCGTCAGGCCGATGGAATGCAGCGTCGTCGGCTCGGCGATATTGGCGAGATAGACGCCCAGCCCCTCGCGCAGCGCAAAGCTGAAGATGAGGGTCAGCGGAACCAGCAGCAATGCCGCCGCAAACAGGAAGGCGAAGGCGATCAGCGCGATTTCGGCCGGAGAGCGGGTGGTGGCTTTGGTGGTCATGATGGGCACGAACCAATCACAACCACGATGTCATTCCGGCGGAGGCCGGAATCCATCTTGAGATGACTGAACCAGAGGTGACCGTGGATGGACCTCAGGATGGATCCCGGCCTGCGCCGGGATGACACCGAGTTTGTTTCGGGCAATGCCCTTCTCAGCCACGCCATCACCGGCTCCGCTCCGCATAGCGCACCTGCCAGGCCTGCAGGGCATTGGTCAGCAGCAGCGTCAGGAAGGCGGCCAGCAGCAGCACGAAGGCCAGAGCCGCGGCGCCCTCATAATTGTACTCGTCGAGCCGGATGAAGATCAGCAGCGAGACGATTTCGGTGAGGCCCGGCAGGTTGCCGGCAATGAACACCACGGCGCCGAATTCGCCGAGCGAGCGGGCGAAGGACAGGACGCACCCGGCCATGAAGGCGGGCAGGATGGTGGGCCAGATGACGCGGGCAAAGATTTGCCAGCGGGTGGCGCCGAGCGTGCGGGCCACCTCTTCGAGATCGGTCTGCAACTCCTCCAGCACCGGCTGCACCGTGCGCACTACGAAGGGGATCGAGGTGAAGGTCATGGCGACGATAATGCCGGCCTGTGTGTAGTTGACCTTGAAGCCGTTGGGCTCGAGGAACTGGCCGTACCACCCGGTATCGGCGAACAAAGTTACCAGCACGAGGCCGGCGACGGCGGTGGGCAAAGCGAAGGGCAGGTCGACCAGCGCGTCGAGCATGCGCTTGCCGGGAAAGCTGTAGCGGGTCAGCACCCAGGCCAGCAGCAGGCCGAAGACGCCATTGAACAGGGTGGCAACCAGCGCCGAGCTGAAGGTGATGCGATAAGCGGCCAGCGAGCGGTTGGACGCCACGATGCGCCAGAAATCCGCCCAGCCCATGCCCCCCACCTTGAGCAGCATGGCCAGCAGCGGCAGCACGACGATCACGGTGAGATAGAGCATGGAGACGCCAAGCGTCAGCCCGAAACCGGGCAACAGGTGCTTGCTGCGTTTCTTGGCCATCGATACGTGCCGTCCCTTGATCCTGTGGTCCTTACCGCGACGTCATTCCCGCAAAAGCGGGAATCCCCCTGCTGGACGAAGGGAGATTCCTGCTTTCGCGGGAATGACGCACTGAAGGTTGGGTCTCCCCAGTCGTGGGGAGACCATGAGCGGATCGATCACTGATTGAGGAACACCGTGTCGAGCAGGCCGCCATCGGCGAAGTGCTCGGCGGCGATGGCATCCCAGCCACCGAAGGCTTCCTCGGCCGTCACCAGACGGATTTCGGGGAAGGTTGCGGCATGGGCGGCGGCGACGGCCTCGTCATTGGGGCGGTGGAAGTTGGCGGCTGCCACTTCCTGGCCTTCGGGCGAGTAGAGGAAGTCGAGATAGGCCTTGGCCGCGTCGCGGCTGCCGCGATTGTCCACGACCTTATCGATGATGGCGACCGGGAATTCGGAGAGGAAGCTCACCGAAGGGGTGACCGGCAGGTACTTGTCGGTGCCCAGCTGGTTGGCAACGGCCAGCGTTTCGGCCTCGAAGGTGATGAGCACGTCGCCCAGCTGGCGCTCGGTGAAGGCGGTGGTGGCGGCGCGGCCACCGGTCTCGAACACCGGCACATTGTTGAAGAGCTTGGTGAGGAATTCCTCGATTTTCGCGTCGTCGCCGGCATATTCTTCCACCGCCCAGGCGCGGGCGGCCAGGTAGGTATAGCGGCCATTGCCCGAGGTCTTGGGGTTGGGGAAGATCACCTGCACGCCGTCTTCGGCCAGGTCGCCCCAGTCATTGATGTCCTTGGGATTGCCTGCGCGCACCAGGAACGAGGGGAAGGAATAGAAGGGCGAGGCATTGTTGGGGAACTGGGTGGCCCAGTCCGCGGCGACGAAACCGCCTTCCACCAGCTTGGCGATGTCGGTGACCTGGTTGAGGGTGACGACGTCGGCGGGCAGGCCCTCGAGTACGGCGCGAGCCTGGGTCGAGGAACCGGCATGGGACTGGTTGATCGTCAGCGTCGCTCCCGAAGCGGCATAGGCCGCATTCTCGGCCTCGAACAGCTCGCGGCCGATGTCATAGGAGGCGTTGAGGATATCGGTGGGCTGGGCGAAAGCCGGGGTGCTGCCGATGGCGACGATTGCGGCGGCGGTGGCGAGAAGCTTGTTCATCTGGCGCGATTTTCCAACGATTGAGAGAATTCGTTGGTGGCCAGATGCAATGGCGCTGCTCCAGAGGTCCAGCGGTAAAGCACTGTTTCGGATGACTAATTTACGGGCAGGTGGGATTGCCGAAACGCCGTTGCCGAAAGTGACGCCTCGGCGCGATTTCGTTTCTGGAGACGGGCGGCGACCCTGCGGCAGCCGCCCGGCAATTCATCGTGCTACGGCGCGTCCGATCAAAATGATGATACAGGCGCCGATGAATCCGGCGACCAGGTAGCCGATCCAGCCACCGAACGAAATGCCCAGCAGACCGAAGACCAGACTCGCCAGAATGGCGCCGACGATACCCAGAATGACATTCTTGAGCACGCCGCCGCCGGCATTCATGAACATGCTGGCCAACCACCCGGCTAAGCCGCCGATGATGATGGCTGCCAGCCAACCTACGCCGTCAAAAGCCATTCGCCTCTCTCCTGAAAATGGACTCGCAACATGACAAGCCTGTCACAGGTCTGTGAGAATGCAAAATGGCGAAGCCGGCAGACAAAAGGCACCTTGGCAAGAAGAGTCCGGTATTGCTCGCAAGTGTTTGAATACTCACCGCTTGTCACCCTCGGGCAAGCCCGAGGGTGACAAGCGGTGGGCGGAAGGCGGGCGCAGCCAGCTCTAGTTCAGCGCCTTCACCGGCTCGGCGAACAGGTCGTATTCGTCGCTGTCGGTGACCAGCACCTCGACCATGTCGCCCGGCTTGATGCCATCGGCATTGGCGATGATGACATTGCCGTCGATCTCGGGCGCGTCCCACTTGGAACGGGCGATGGCCTTGTTGGCTTCGGGCTGTACGTCGTCCACCAGCACCTCGATGGTGCGGCCGACCTTCTTGGCGAGTTGCCCCGTAGAGACGTTCTGCGCCACTTCCATCAGGCGCTCGAAACGGTCCTGCATCACTTCGTCGGGCACGATGCCGTCCAGCTCATTGGCCGGGGCGCCGGTGACGGGCTCATATTTGAAGCAGCCGGCGCGGTCGATTTCGGCTTCCTCGATGAAGTCGAGCATCATCTCGAAATCGTCCTCGGTCTCGCCGGGGAAGCCGACGATGAAGTTGGAACGCACGGTCAGGTCGGGCACCTGGCGCTTCCAGTCGAGAATGCGGTTGAGCGTCTTTTCCTGATGCGCCGGGCGGCGCATGGCCTTGAGCACCTTGGGGGAAGCGTGCTGGAAGGGAATGTCGAGATAGGGCAGCACCAGGCCTTCGGCCATCAGCTCCATCACAGCATCGACATGGGGGTAGGGGTAGACATAGTGCAGCCGCACCCAGGCGCCGAGCTGGCCCAGTTCCTTGGCGAGATCATAGAACTTCGCCTTGACCGGCCGGCCGCGATAATTGCTTTCGGCATATTTGATATCGACGCCATAGGCGCTGGTATCCTGGCTGATCACCAGCAGTTCCTTGACGCCCGAGCGGATCAGCCCCTCGGCCTCGCCGAGAATGCCGGCAGCCGGGCGCGAGGCCAGGTCGCCACGAATCTGGGGGATGATGCAGAAGGAGCAGCGGTTGTTGCAGCCTTCGGAAATCTTGAGATAGGCGTAATGGCGCGGCGTCAGCTTGAGGCCCTGTTCGGGCACCAGGTCGACGAACTTGTTGGGCACCGGCGGCAGATGTTCATGCACGGCCGAGACGACATTCTCGTATTGATGCGGGCCGGAAATGGCCAGCACCGACGGGTGGGTCTTGCGGATCAGCTCTTCCTCGACGCCCAGGCACCCGGTGACGATGACACGGCCGTTCTCGTTGAGGGCTTCCCCGATGGCTTCGAGCGATTCCTGCTTGGCGGAATCGAGGAACCCGCAGGTGTTGACCAGCACGATATCGGCCCCGGCATAGTCGCGGCTGAACGAATAGCCCTGCGAACGAAGCGTCGACATGATGCGTTCGCTATCGACGAGGGCTTTGGGGCAGCCGAGGCTGACGAGGCCAATTTTTGGCGCTTGGCTCATGTGAGCGGAATGTCCGGTGTGGGAATTGTTGCGCGCGTCATACAGAAAGTTTGACGGTTACGCAATGTGACTGTCTCCCGCGCCACGCGGGGCAGGGCTTCCCATTATGGCGGTCACATGACCTTGAACGCGCGTTTTAGCGAACAGTGCGTCCGCGACGGGGCCGGTTCTGCGATGCAGCCGATTGCTCTAACCGGCTTTTGCTAGATGCGCCGGAGTGGCGCAGCATTCCGATGCTCAAAGGAGCCACAACATGTTCGACCGTCTCTCCGCCTATGCGCCGCAGGCCCTCGCCGTGCTGCGCATCGTCACCGCCCTGCTGTTCATTCTGCATGGCACGCAGAAAGTCATCGGCTTTCCGGCCTCCGACATGACGCCGCCGCTGTTCAGCCTGTTCGGTGCGGCCGGCATTATCGAAATCGTGGCCGGCATCCTGGTGCTGGTCGGCTTCTTCACCCGTCCGGCTGCTTTCATCGCCGCCGGCGAAATGGCCGTCGCCTATTGGATGGCCCATGCCCCGGCCAACCTGTTCCCGGCCATGAATGGGGGCGATGCGGCAATCCTGTTCTGCTTCGTCTTCCTCTATCTGGTTTTCTCCGGCCCCGGCGCCTGGAGTATCAACAAGCACTAAGGCCGGAGCGATCAGCTCACATTCTGGGGCGGCGGCGTGCGCTTGGCCGTGCGGCGGGGCGCCTTGTGCGTCTCGCCTGAAGTGGTGGCCGGGCCGCGCGGTGCTTCCGGCGTTGCCGGCGGCACATAGGGCGCCGGTTCGGTGGCCGGGGTGATGTATTCGTCCGCCTCGGCGTAGTCGATATCCGCACCTTCCTCGGCAAGGTCGCGGATGGCGTCGCGCACTTCATCGAGCAGGCTGGCCGAATAGCGCGAGCGGTTGACGGTGTCGCCGCTCGATTCATGCGCCTTGAACCACACCAGCAGCGCCTCGCAGCCGATGCGCAGGCCCACCAGCGCCAGCAGGCCGAATACGGCGATTTCCAGCAGGCCCCAGAGTCCGTTGCCGAAACCGAAGCCGAAGGTCCAGAACAGGTGGCCGACCGCCCAGAGCAGGATGCCGGCAAGGCCCAGCGCGTAGAGGATGGGCACCAGCCGCGGCGACAGGATGGCGTCGAGCCGGAACAGGGTCTGGCGGGTGAACAGGCGTTTCAGGTCGTCCAAGGTCATCGCGTCCTCCAGGGCCCGATTCGATAATTATGCAACTTGGCTAGGCTGGCCCGCGCTGACAAGGCTTTCCTCGGGCATGGCTATGGTTGGGCCGAAGCGGCTCTCGAAGGCGGCGCGCAGCACGGAATCGACCTCTGGCATGGAAACGAGCTGGCCGAGATCCTCGAAGCTGGTGACGCCCTGGTCGGTGATGCCGCAGGGCACGATGCCGTCATAATGGCCCAGATCGGGCATGATGTTGAGCGAAATGCCGTGGAAGGTCACCCATTTGGAGACGCGCACGCCGATGGCGGCGATCTTGTCTTCCTTGCGCGGGCCCTTGTCCGGCCGCTGCACCCAGACGCCGATGCGGCCCTCGCGGCGCTCGCCCACGATATTGTGGGCGGCCAGCGTATCGATCACCCAGCCTTCCAGACCCTTGACCAGGCAGCGGATATCGCGGCCGCGCCGGGTCAGGTCGAGCATGACATAGGCCACGCGCTGGCCGGGGCCGTGATAGGTATATTGCCCGCCGCGCCCGGCGTCATAGACCGGAAAGCGGTCGCTCAGCAGGTCTTCGGGCAGGGCGGAGGTGCCCGCGGTATAGAGCGGGGGATGCTCCAGCAGCCAGATGGCTTCCTCGGCCTCGCCCGCGGCTATGGCAACGGCGCGGGCGCGCATGGTCTTGAGCGCCAGGGGATAGGGCACGGGGGCGGCCGAAATGATCCATTCTACCGGCCGCGCGTCGCTGCGTGCCAGTTTGCTACTGATTTCGCACGCATCGGTATCGCTCGTTAACGCTTCCATAACCATGCTTGCCAGAGAGTTACCTGTAAGAGATTCAGCGGCCGCATCATGCCGGCCGGGTCGGGGTTCGCTATCTATCTATGAGCACATTAGACAATATTGAAGTGGACATCACGGTCGAGCTTGGCGCGACGGTGATGCCGATTCACCATCTGCTGCGCATGGGCCGTGGCGCGGTGATCGAACTGGATGCCACCGAGAACGATCCGCTCAATATCTACGCCAACAGCACGCTCATTGCCCATGGCGAAGTGAGCGTCGAGGACGGCCACCTGCGCGTGCTGATCTCCGAGAAGATTTTCCGCCGGGGCTGACCGCTCTCCACAGCCTTCGGCAAATCGCGATTTAAGCGCTTGAGGTTGGCAGAGACCTTTGCTACATCCCCACTCGCTTCGCCCCCTGGGCGAGGCTCTACCAAAGCGTGCGGTCGTGGCGGAATTGGTAGACGCGCAGCGTTGAGGTCGCTGTGTCGCAAGACGTGGAAGTTCGAGTCTTCTCGACCGCACCAATCATCCCCTCCGGGGATGAGAAACAAAAAAGGCCGTCCTTCGGGACGGCCTTTTGTCTTAGGTGGCGGGCGGAGCTGCCGGATCGGCGGGCGCCATGGTGTCGGTCGGGGCGGCATCGGCGGGAGGAGCCGTGCTGTTGTCCGGGGCGTCGCCACAGGCAGCCAGAGCGAGCGCCAGCACGACGGCCAGCGGCGCGAGCAGTTTTCGGGACATGGGATCTCCTTGGGTGAACCTTGATTGATCTTGGTCTTCAAACACCCGTGAGCTAATTGCCCCATTGGGGCAAAGATGGGGCTGACTAGCCGCCCATCGGCGCGGTGGTCGGCCGCGCCGATGCCAGTTTCTTCGGCGCCTTGAAGCGCCATGCATCTTCCAGGCGCAGCGACAGCTCCTCGTCGGCGATGGCGTCGAGCCGGATCAGCACCGCCGGATAGCCGACATAATGGTCGGTCTCGAAATAGATGTCGGGCGAGATTTCCATCAGCAGCGTCTTCTGCTCGGACGGGCAGAGCAGAACCAGCGTGGCCGAATCCTTGAGCCGCACGAAGCTCTTGTCGCGCACCTTGAGCGCCGGCGTGCCATAGCTGGTGGATCGCGCCACGCCCGGCAGGCCGCGGGCGCCGGCCAGTTGCTCGATACGGGTGAAAATCTGGTCGAGATCATTGGTCATTTTGTGCCTAACCATCTCAAATCCCTCTTCTTAGTCTGGCGCATCGCAGCCTGATTGGCTACAGCTTGGCCTGCCCCCGAAACTGCGGACACACAAAGGGCTCCCTATGAGCACAGATCCCGAAATCGTGCCCGGCCCCGAGGCCGGGATTGCTGCCAGCGTGTTCCGCGACGCCGAGGACCGTATCAGTCCGCTGTGGCTTGAACGCCTGCGCGCCTATTTGGCTGCCGGCCGGGATGGCGATGTTGCGACGGTGGTGGAGCCGCTGCATGCCGCCGACCTGGGCGACGTGCTCGAATCGCTCGATGCCGAGGAACGCCTGCACCTGGTGCGGCTGCTGGGCGACCGCTTCGACTATTCGGCGCTGACAGAGGTCGACGAGAGCGTTCGCGTCGAGCTGATGGAAGAGCTGCCCAATGCGGAAATCGCCCGCGGCGTCAGCGGTCTCGACAGCGATGACGCGGTGGCCATCCTCGAGGACCTGGACCACGAAGACCGCGAAGAGGTGCTGGCCAAGCTGCCGACCTTCGAGCGGCTGAGCCTCAAGCGCAGCCTCGATTTTCCCGAAGATTCCGCCGGCCGGCGGATGCAGACCGATTTCATCGCCATTCCGCCCTTCTGGACGGTGGGCCAGACCATCGACTACCTGCGCAGCGAGCCCGACCTGCCCGATGAATTCTACCAGATCTACGTGGTCGATGCGTCCTATCAGGTGCTCGGCACTCTGCCGCTCGACAAGTTCCTGCGGGCGCCGCGCGTGACCTCCATCGAGGCGCTGATGAACACCAACCTGGTGCTGGTCGATGCCAACGAGGACCAGGAAGAGGCCGCCCGCGACTTCGAGCGCTATGACCTTGTCGAAGTCGGCGTCATCGACGAAAGCGGGCGGCTGGTCGGTGTGCTGACCATCGACGACATCGTGGACGTGATCCACGAGGAAGCCGACGAGGATATCAAGCTGCTGGCCGGCGTGGGCGACGAGGATATTTCCGATTCCACCGTCGACACGGTGCGCAGCCGTGTGCCCTGGCTGGTGATCAACCTGGTGACCGCGGTGGCGGTATCCTTCGTCATCGGCCTGTTCGGCGCGACCATCGACCAGATGGTGGCGCTGGCGGTGCTGATGCCCATCGTCGCCTCGATGGGCGGCAATGCGGGCACGCAGACCATGACGGTGACCGTGCGGGCGCTGGCCATGCGTGAGCTGGACGGGCGGCGCCTGCGCCGGCTGGTCGGCCGCGAAATGGTGGTGGGCCTGGCCAATGGCGTGATCTTCGCCATCCTGATCGGACTGGTCACCTGGGCGCGGTTCAACGATTTGCAGCTCGGAATCGTCATTTCGCTCGCCATGATCATCAACCTGATCGTCGCCGGCACGGCGGGCATCCTGATCCCGGTCATGCTGGACAAATTCAAGGCCGACCCGGCCATAGCCTCGGCAGTCTTCGTGACCACGATCACCGACATGGTGGGGTTTTTCGCGTTTCTCGGGATAGCGGGGCTGTGGTTCGGGCTGTTTTAGCTTCAGGGGCACGCCCTCAGGGTGAGGTGCGAGCTCTTGTGAGCCTCGAACCACGAGGGCGCGGCAACAAGCCTAAAATACCCCCACTCACCATTCCGCCCCCCTTAACCAGCCAGCCCATCCGCGCGCCTGTGGACTGTGGCAACTTCGCCGCTTGCAAAGCATTTATGACGCAGTTAACGATTTGCTACCGGGTGCTGCCTGCGTGCAACGCTCAAGCCCCGGAGTGAACGGCTGACAAGGAGCGATCATGCGAAGTCAACCGAAGACCACCGCCACGATGTGGCGAGCAGCGACCTGGACCCTGGTCTGCCTGCTCTCAATGGGACTGGTTTTCTCCGTCGTTGCTGGCGTTTAGTTTGAAACGCTAGAGTTCTTCACTAACAGCAATTCGGAAGGGCGCCCGGGCCACTGGGGCGCCCTTCGTTCTTCCTGGAGGCATCCGATGAAGCTGCTGATCGGCAATCGTAACTATTCGACCTGGTCGCTGCGCCCCTGGCTCGTGCTCAAGCATTTCGACATTCCGTTCGAGGATGAAGTGCTGCAATTGCAGGGCGAAGGGTTTCGCGATGTGCTGGCGCAGCGTTCGCCCACCGGCAAGGTGCCGGTTTTGCAGGACGGCGACCTCGCCGTGGTGGAAACCATCGCCATCATCGAATATCTGGCCGACCGCTTTCCCGACCGGGCCATCTGGCCCGCCGATATCGGCGATCGGGCGCTGGCGCGGGCTGCTGCTGCCGAAATGCACTCGGCCTTCACCGCTCTGCGCAGCCATGCGCCGATGAACCTGCGCGCCTCGCATCCGGGCAAGGTCAGCACCGATGTCGTGGCGCGCGACCTGCACCGGCTCGAAACGCTGTGGGGCGGGCTGCTGGCGCGCTCGGGCGGGCCATTCCTGTTCGGCGCCTTCACCGCGGCCGACGCCATGTTCGCGCCCGTCGCCACGCGCATCCGCACCTATGCCCTGCCGGTTTCCGACATTGCCGCCGCCTATGTGGAAGCCATCTACGGCCTGCCGGCCTTCCAGGAATGGCTGGCTCTGGCATTGCATGAACCCTGGATCGTCGATGAGGATGAGATCGACGTCATCCAGGGCCGCGTCAAGCCGGGGACACTGGCATGATCCACATGATCAAGCTCTGCGTCGGCGTCTCCAGCCTGGCGGAACTCGAATCCTATCGCAATGAGCGGGCCCATTGGTGGGATGCCGACTATGGCGAGGATGTGCATGTGCACCGCACCCGCATGATGCCCAAGCGCGCTGCCGAGATGGAGGGCCAGGCCTCGATCTACTGGGTGATAGCGGGGCAGGTGGTGTGCCGGCAGCCGATTCTGCGGCTGGCGCGCTTCACCAATGCCGAGGGCATCGACTATTGCGATATCATCATGGCGCCGGACATGGTCCGCACCATTCCCTATCCAAAGCGCCCCTTCCAGGGCTGGCGCTACCTGCGCCCCGAGGACGCCCCGCCCGATCTCGGCGCCAACGAGAATGCCGAATCGCTGGCTTTGGCGGCCGACCTGGCCAAGCTGGGGCTGATCTGAGATCTCTTACCTCTCCCCCGAAGGGAGAGGTAAGAGACGCCCTTGCCCAACGGCCCGCCCGCCCACATATTGCATCCATGGTGGACAAGGACCCGATTGCCCGAAGACCGACAGGCCTGCCCGGACAGGGCAAGGTCAGCGGCGACATTGCCGCTTTCGTCAGCAAGGTTGGCGCCATGGCGCGGCCCAATGCGGCGCAGGATGGGCGCCTGCTGTTCGCGCTCGATGCCACGATGAGCCGGCAGCCCACCTGGGACCTGGCCTGTTCGCTGCAGGCCGAGATGTTCAAATCCATTCCGAAAGACAGCGCCTTGCAGGTGCAACTGCTGTATTTCCGCGGCTTTGGCGAATGTCGGGCCTCCAAATGGGTGCTCGACGCCTCTGCGCTGGCGCGGCTGATGACCGGCATTGATTGCCGCGGCGGCAATACGCAGATCGGCAAGGTATTTGCCCATGGCAGGACCGAGCACGCCAAGCGGCGGATCAATGCGGTGGTCTATGTCGGCGATGCCATCGAGGAGAATGTCGACGATCTCTGCGAGAAAGCCGGGCAACTGGGCCTGCTGAACTGTCCGATATTCGTGTTCCAGGAAGGACAGGATAGCAGGGTCGAAGCGGGTTTCCGCGAATTTGCGCGCCTCACCAAGGGCGCCTATGCCCGCTTCGATGCCTCTGCGCCGCAGGAGCTGGCGGCCTTGCTCAAGGCGGTGGCGGCCTATGCCAGCGGCGGGCGCGACCTATTGAAGCTCCAGGGCAGCGGGCAGGCACAGGCCCTGCTGGCGCAGCTGCCGCGATGAGCTGGGTCTTTCTCGGCGGCTTCGTGCTGCTCGGTGCGCTGGCGCTCTACCAATATCTCGGCAAGATGGATCGCCGCCGGCTGATGCGCGGCTTGCGCTGGCTGGTCGGAGGCGGGCTGGCGCTGGTCGCTGTTTTGCTGCTGCTGGTGCGGCGCTTCGACATCGCCCTGTTTGCCGCGGCCGGCGCCGCCCAGGTCTTTCGCATGGGGCGGCTGGGGCCGTTTTCCTTCGATGCGGCTGCGGCCGACAAGGGCAATGTCTCGGCGGTGCGCAGCTATTATTTCTCCATGGAGCTCGACCACGATACCGGCGCGGTCACCGGCAATGTGGTGGCAGGGCAATATGCCGGCGCCGATCTGATGGATCTGGGGGAGGTCGAGACGCGGCTGCTGCTGGCCGAGGTGGAGGGCGATGCCGACAGCATGAGCCTGCTCGAAAGCTGGCTCGATGCCAACAGATCCGGCTGGCGCGAATATTTCGCGGCCCAGGATGCAGGCGAAGCGCCACCGGCCGCGCCGGCGGGCGATCCCCTGGCCGAAGCCTATGCCGTGCTGGGGTTGAAGCCCGGCGCCAGCGACGAGGATATCCGCTCCGCCCATCGCGAGCTGATGAAGGGCGTTCACCCCGATCACGGCGGCTCGAGCTACCTCGCCTCCAAGATCAACGCGGCACGAGACTTGTTGCTGAAGCAATAGCAGGGTCACACCCGCATATGGGGACCGCCCTCGGATTTGATATTAACCACCCGTTAACCATAGCGGCCCTTGTTAGCAGCCTGATGGTGCACTGATTTGGGGGCGGCGATGGCGCGTGATGGGGCGCATGTCATTGTGGTGGGCAACGAGAAGGGCGGGTCGGGCAAGTCCACCACGGCCTTTCACCTGGCGGTGTACCTGCTTTATGCCGGCCACCGCGTCGCCACCATCGATGTGGACAGCCGCCAGCAGACGTTGACGCACTACCTGCGCAACCGGCGCGCGCATAGCCAGGAAACCGGGCGCCGCCTGCCAAATCCGCTGCATTTCCACCTGCCGGCGGCCTGGGGCGATTCCGTCAAGGAAAACCAGCAGGCCGAGTTCGATGTGTTCACCCGCGCCGTGGGCGAGGTCGAGGACAGCGTCGATTTCCTGGTCATCGATACGCCCGGCTTCGATACCAACCTGACGCGGCTGGCTCATTCGCTGGCCGATACGCTGCTCACGCCGGTCAATGACAGCCTGATCGATCTCAATGTGCTGGCGCGGGTCGACCCGGAAACCGGGCTGCCGGTCGAGACCAGCCATTATGCCCGGCTGGTGCAGCGCGCCCGCTCCGAGCGCATGGCCGTCGATGGCGCCTCGATCGACTGGGTACTGGTGCGCAACCGCATCTCCATGCTGGCGTCGCGCAATGCAAGGCAGGTGCAGTCCACGCTCGAGGGCATAGCCACCCGCTTCGGCTGCCGCGTGGCCGATGGCATTGCCGAGCGCGTCATCTTCCGCTCGCTGTTTCCCAGCGGCACCACCGTTTTCGATCCGCTGGACGAGGATGGCGAAGCCTCGACCGTGTCCCATGTCAGCGCCCGCCAGGAGTATCGCAACCTGGTCGCCGCGCTGAACCTGCCGTTGCGCGGTGCCGCCGAGCCGGTGCGCCTCTCGGCCTAGGCGGGACGGAAGGCAGTATTTCGCGTTAAGCCTTTAACGAATTATTCACCCTCTGCACTCTTGCCAGTGCGGCTCGCAGCCACGACAGTCCCGCGCAGGCGTAAACGGGTGGGGCGATGGCTCGGCGGGGCGTGCATGTCATTGTGGTCGGCAATGAGAAGGGCGGGTCGGGCAAATCGACCACGGCCTTCCATCTGGCCATTTACCTGCTCTACGAAGGCTTCAAGGTTGCCTCCATCGACGTGGACAGCCGGCAGCAGACACTGACCTGGTATGTCCGCAACCGCCGTGACTGGGCGCGCAACCGCGGCTTGCGTATTCCACACACCACCCATTTCCACCTGCCGCTGGCGCGTGGCGATTCCGTACGGGAAAACCACCGCGCCGATTTCGACCTGTTCCGCCAGGCGGTGGCGGAGGTGGAGCACGATGCCGATTTCCTGGTCATCGACACGCCCGGCTTCGATACCAACCTGACGCGGCTGGCCCATTCGCTGGCCGATACGCTGGTGACGCCGGTCAATGATAGCCTGATCGATCTCAACGTCATGGCGCAGATCGATCCGGTCACCGGCGAGCCGCGCGAGATGAGCCACTATTCCCGGCTGGTGCAGCGCGCCCGCTCGGAGCGGCTCGCTATCGATGGCAAGACCATCGACTGGGTGCTGGTTCGCAACCGCATCTCCATGCTGTCGTCGCGCAATATGCGGCAGGTGCAGACCATGCTGGAGCGGATCGCGCTGCGGCTGGGCTGCCGGGTGGCCGACGGCATTGCCGAGCGGGTGATCTTCCGCTCGCTGTTTCCCACCGGCATGACGGTGTTCGATCCGCTGGACGAGGATTTGCTGGGTGGCCTGCCCTCGATGTCGCATATGAGCGCGCGGCAGGAATACCGGAACCTGGTATCGGCGCTGCACCTGCCGACGGCAGAAATAACGGCGGCGCACAAAGCGCAGGCGCCGGCGGACAGCGATCCCGTCCACAAGTTCATTCACATGATGCAGACGGACAACTAGGCGTCACGCTGTCCGAAGATCAGGTCCACGGCGCGGGCGCCGCCGGGGGCGAAGACGTCGAGGTCGATGTTCACCGGCTCCTGCACCATGCGCCGGGTGCGGGCAGACAGCGCCAGCACCACGCCCAGCAGATCGCCGACGCCGCGCTTGCGGGGCAGCATGCGCTGGGTGATGCCTGACAGCGCGCGGTTGCGCACCGCCATGTCTTCCGAGGCAAGGCTGGAGCGGCCGACGAAATTGGCCAGCTCGGTAAGGGCAGTATTTTCGCTCATTGGGCTACTCCAAACACAGGCACCAATTTGCTTCCCCAGGGTGGCCGGCACTCACTGGCGCCGGCTCGTTTGTTGTCGGTTGTCTAGCTCTGCATCGCCAGGCAGCTCATATCCTGCTGCTTGAGCTGGTTGCACATGGCCGTGGCATCGTCGCGTCCGCCAAAGCCGATGAAGCGGGCGCGGAAGAAGATCTGGCCGTTCTTTTCGAAGCGCTCCACATAGGAGCGGAAATCGCCCAGCGTGCCGACCTTGCCGGCAGCGTCGGCGAGCATGGAGCGGGCGCTGTCCTCGGACGGGCCGGCGCCGATCTGCACCACCCAGCCGCCGGGGGCGGTGCCGGTATCGGCCGTGGTTACCGAGCCGGAGGTCAGGAGGTCGACCGGCTGGCCACTCTGCTGCGTGCCGACATTGGCCGGCGGCGGCTGGAAGCCGAGCGGGGCGGAAGGTACGGTCTGGCCAAGGGCTGCCGGTGGCGCGCCCAGATTGTAGCTTTCGCTGAGCCAGGCGCCGATAATGTCCTGGCTCGGATAGGCGGGCTGCGGCGCCTGCGACGGCGCGGCCAGCGTATTGGCGGCCTGCACAGCCGGCTGCAGGCCGAGATCGGCCGGCATGGGAGCGGGCACCGGCGCCACACTGGCAACCACCACGTCGGGCATGGGCTGCATCGCCGGCGCCTGCGGCTGGGCGCCATTGGCGGCGACAAGCTGCGCCAGGCGGAAGCCGGGCAGGGGCATGGGCATGACGAAGACCGGCTGGCTGGGCTGGGCAACCGCAACCTGCACGTTACCATTGCCCTGGCGGCCCGGCATCGGGATCAGCGCGGTCTGCAGATAGTCGCCGCGGCGGCCCTTGGGCAGGTAGGTGGCGACGAGCTGGCGGACCTTCTCGTCACGCGCGCCGGCAGTGTTGAAGCCGAAGGCGACGACGACTATGTGGCGGCCGTCCTTGCGGGCAGCGGTCAGCAGGTTGGAGCCGGCGGCGTTGATATAGCCGGTCTTGATACCATCGACGGCGCCCATATAGCCAAGCAGCCGGTTGTGGTTGCCATAGGTGGATTTGCCATAGCTGAAGCTGCGGGTCTGGAAGAATTCGTAATAGCTGGGATAATGCTGGTAGATGGCGATGCCCAGGATGGCCTGGTCGCGCACCGTGGTCACCTGGGCGCCATCGGGCAGGCCCGAGGCGTTGCGATAGGTGGTGTTGCGCATGCCCAGGGCCCGGGCCGTGGCGGTCATGCGCTCGGCGAACTTGGACTCGGTGCCCGAGATATGCTCGGCGATGACGCGGGCCATGTCGTTGGCCGACAGGGTCACGATCGACTTGATCGCGTCCTCCACCGTAATGGTGGCGCCGGCGCGCAGGCCCAGCTTGGTGGGCACGGCGGCCGCGGCATGGGCCGATACGGTCATCTTGGTGGAGAGCTTGAGATTGCCCGCGCTCAACTCCTGGAACAGAATATAGAGCGTCATCACCTTGGAGACGGAGGCCGGATAGCGCTTGCTGTCGGCGGCTTCCTCATAGAGCACCTGGCCCGACTTGGCGTCGACCACGATGCCGGCATATTTGCGAAGGTTTTCAATGGCCTGGGCCGGCGCCACCGTATGGGCGCTGACCACCAGGGCGACAAGGACTGCGGCAAAGGCGCGAACGAACACGACGCGCCATGGGGTTTTCGCCTGGGAAGCCACCCGGTACTCCAACTTTACTCTCGGACGCTTCTGCGCCCGTACGCAACACAACTGGCTGGATGATCCCGGGTGAGCCCCACGCGCCCGAAAAGTCCATTATTGGAGGAAGATAGCTCCCTGCCGTTACCATTCCGTAAAATGCGAACGAATCTGGCGGCGGTGTGGAAAGCGGGTCACGGATAGGTGAAGGGGGCTAAAAGGTGCCACGCCCTCGTGGTTCGAGGCGCTGAAGAACGCGCACCTCACCATGAGGGCTGCTTTGAGCGCAGTATATCAGTAGCCCTCATGGTGAGGCGGGAGCGAAACGACCCTCGAACCACGAGGGCGTGGCACCGTTTCCGACCTTCACAAAATCGAGACATCATGCCCCTTAACACCGGCCATCTTTTGCCTACATAATAGTCCTCACCATGCTGCTTCGTTTCCTCACGACAGATGTCCTGCCATGAATATCAATGACCTCCTCGCTTTCACCGACGAGGCTCCGGGCGCCCTGCGTCTGGTGCCCGTACCCGCCCTTGCGGGGCCCAAGGAGGACGATTCCGACACCGGCGGCGGCAAGGGCGGCACCGAAACCGGGACGATCACCAAGACCCGTTCCAAGACCAAGCGCCCGAACCTCTATCGGGTGCTCCTGCTCAACGACGACTATACGCCGATGGAATTCGTCATCCTGGTGCTCCAGGACGTGTTCAACAAATCGCGCGAAGACGCCGAGCAGGTCATGTGGCACGTTCACCAAAAGGGGGTGGGTGAATGTGGCGTCTATCCATACGAAGTGGCCGAGACCAAGGTCACGCGCGTCATGGATACGGCACGCAAGAACCAGCATCCGCTGCAATGCGTGATGGAAAAGCAATAGGAACATCATATGCCCTCATTTTCCCGCGGACTTGAAAAGGCTCTGCATCAGGCGATGAACCTGGCGCGCGAGCGCAACCATGAGTTCGCTACGCTCGAGCACCTGCTGCTGGCTTTGACCGACGACCGTGAAACGATCGCCGTGCTCACCGGCTGCGACGTCGATATCGACGCGCTCAAGAGCGACCTCGAAGATTTCATCAATGAAGAACTGGACAGCCTGATCGTGGCTTCCGGCCAGGATGCGCGGCCGACCGCCGCCTTCCAGCGCGTGATCCAGCGCGCCGTGATCCATGTCCAGTCATCGGGCCGCGAGGAAGTGACCGGCGCCAATGTGCTCGTCGCCATCTTTGCCGAGCGCGAGAGCCATGCCGCCTATTTCCTCGAACAGCAGGATATGAGCCGGCTGGACGCGGTCAATTTCATCAGCCACGGGATCACCAAGTCCGGTCCCAGCGAGGAGCGCAAGGTGCGTGGTGCCGAGGACGGCGAGAACCATGGCGAAGGCGGCGCCGAGGCCAAGAAGAGCTCGGCCCTGGCCGACTTCTGCGTCAACCTCAACGACAAGGCCCGCGCCGGCAAGATCGATCCGCTGATCGGCCGTGACGCCGAATTGCGCCGCACCATCCAGGTGCTGTGCCGCCGCTCCAAGAACAATCCGATCTATGTCGGCGATGCCGGCGTGGGCAAGACCGCCATTGCCGAGGGCCTGGCCCGCAAGATCGTCGAGGGCGAAGTGCCCGAAGTGCTCAAGGAAGCGGTGATCTATGCGCTCGACATGGGTTCGCTGCTGGCCGGCACCCGCTATCGCGGGGATTTCGAGGAACGCCTCAAGGCGGTGATGAAGGAGCTGGAAAAGCTCCCCAATTCGGTGCTGTTCATCGACGAGATCCACACCATGATCGGCGCGGGCGCCACCTCGGGCGGCGCGCTCGATGCGTCCAACCTGCTGAAGCCCGCTCTCGCGAGCGGGGCGATCCGCTGCATCGGCTCGACCACCTACAAGGAATATCGCCAGTTCTTCGAGAAGGACCGGGCACTGGTGCGCCGGTTCCAGAAGATCGACGTCAATGAGCCGTCCATTCCGGACGCCATCGAGATCATCAAGGGCCTGCGCCCCTATTACGAAGAGTTCCACAAGATCAAGTTCACCGACGATGCCCTCAAGGCCGCCGTGGAACTGAGCGCGCGCTATATCAGCGACAGGAAGCTCCCCGACAAGGCGATCGACGTGATCGACGAGACCGGCGCCAGCCAGATGCTGCTGACCGAGGACAAGCGCAAGAAGATCATCGATGTGGAAGACATCGAGGCGACCATCGCCACCATCGCGCGTATTCCGCCAAAGTCGGTCTCCAAGTCTGATGCCGAACTGCTTTCCGGCCTCGACCGCAGCCTCAAATCGGTGGTGTTCGGCCAGGATGCGGCCATCGTGGCGCTGACGTCGGCCATCAAGCTGGCCCGTGCCGGGCTGCGGGAACCGGAAAAGCCGATCGGCTCCTATCTGTTCACCGGCCCGACCGGTGTCGGCAAGACCGAAGTGGCCAAGCAGCTCGCCGACACGCTCGGCGTCGAGCTTTTGCGCTTCGACATGTCCGAATATATGGAGCGCCACACGGTCAGCCGCCTGATCGGTGCCCCGCCGGGCTATGTCGGCTTCGACCAGGGGGGGCTGCTCACCGATGGCGTCGACCAGCATCCCCATTGCGTCGTGCTGCTCGACGAAATCGAGAAGGCCCATCCGGACCTCTACAACATCCTGTTGCAGGTGATGGACCACGGCAAGCTGACCGACCACAACGGCAAGTCGGTGGATTTCCGCAATGTCATCCTCATCATGACGTCCAATGTGGGCGCCATGGAGCTGGCCAGGAGCCCGATCGGCTTCGGGCGCAAGCGCGAGCAGGGCGACGACGAGGAGGCGATCAACCGCCTGTTCACCCCGGAATTCCGCAACCGTCTCGACGCGATCATCTCTTTCGCGCCGCTGCCGCGCGAGGTTGTCCGTCGCGTGGTGGAAAAATTCGTGCTGCAGCTTGAAGGCCAACTGGCCGAGCGTGGCGTTACGATCAACTTGCTGCCCGAAGCCGCCGACTGGCTGGCCGAGCGTGGTTATGACGAGCGCATGGGCGCCCGCCCGCTGGGCCGCGTGATCCAGGAGCACATCAAGAAGCCCCTGGCCGACCAGGTGCTGTTCGGCGAACTGGTCAATGGCGGCACGGTCACCGTGGCCGTGGTCGGCGAAGGCTCCGAAGCCAAGCTGGAACTGGTGGCGGTGCCGCCACGGCCGGCCAAGCCCAAGGCCCTGCCCAAGCCGAAAAAGCCCAAGGCAACGGCGGACAAAAACTGAGGATCAGTCGATCCGAAATGAAAAAGGCCCGGAGCGATCCGGGCCTTTTTGCTGACTTAGGTGAGGGTGGCGAGCAGTTCGTCCAGCTGTGCGAACTGTTCGGGCGTCCCGTCGAGCCCGCCCTGCGATGCTTCCAGCGCCTCTTTGGTGGGGTAGACTTCGCTGAAGGTCAGCAGCGTCTTGCCGCCGTCTTCCACGAAAGTCACCGTGGAGATGCCGCCGTCCTCGCCTTCATCATTGGTCCAGGCCAGCCGCGTCGGCGGCACCACTTCGATATATTTGCCGAAAAAGGCAAAGGTGCTTGCAGCGTCCGTGCCGAATTCGAGGCGATAGGTGCCGCCGGGGCGCACATCCATCTGGCAGGAGCGGAGCGGTACGCCCATGGATTTGGGCGCCCACCAGCGGATGAACAGTTCGGGATTGGTCCACGCCTCGAACACGATCCGGGCCGGAGCATCGAAGATGCGCGTCACCGCCAGTTCGAGTTCGGATACCCGCTTTACCGTGGTGTTGCCGGCTGCCGGGGCCGGCCCCTTGTCTTGCCTATTGTCCATCACTTTTCTCCCTGTGTTTGAGTTCTTCGACAATCTTGTCCAGCTCGTTGAACCGGGCATCCCACAACTGGCGGTACCGCTCGATCCATTCCATTTCCTGCTCGAGGCGGCTGACGCCCAGCCGGCAGGTGCGCACGCGCCCGACCTTCTCGGTGGTGACCAGCCCCGCCTGTTCCAGGACGCTGATATGCTTCTTCATGCCCGTGAGGGTCATGCGGAACGTCTCGGCAAGGTGGGTGATCGAGGCGTCGGAGCGCCCGAGCTGCTCGAGCACACCACGCCTCGTGGCATCCGAAAGCGCGGCAAACGAGGTATCGAAGTGGGTTTGCTGAAACTGAACCATATAGTTCAGTATAGAGGATGAACAGCAATAGGCAAGGGGTGGGCGCCAGCTCTGGGCTTTCACAACTAGGATCGTCGTTCAGCAAACTTGCCAATCGCGCCCTGTCAGGCCAATCTGCCATGATCAGACATTTGGGGCTCGGGCGGGATATGTCCAAAGACAGAGAGACCACGATGGCCGCCGGGACCAATGCGAGCGCCATGAACCGCCGTACGTTCCTCGCCGGCACCGCCGCCATTGCCGGCGCGGTCGGGCTTGCCGGTTGCTCCACCGGGGGCATGAGCTTTGCCGAGGCGGAGCGGGTCTATGGGCCGGTTCCTGACGAGCGTTTCGCCATTCCCGCGGTCAATCTCAACAAGGTCGATCCGAAATATCTGCGGCGGACGGTGCGCTACGCCTCCGACGAAGCCGTCGGCACGATCATCATCGATCCGCGCCACTATTATGTCTACCGTATCGAAGGGGGCGGGCAGGCTACGCGCTATGGCGCCAATGTCGGCCGCGCCGGGTTCCTGTGGAGCGGCGATGCCTATATCGGCCGCAAGGCCGAATGGCCGATCTGGACGCCGCCCAGGGAAATGATCCTGCGCCAGCCCGAGGCAGCGCCCTATGCCGGTGGCATGGCGCCGGGGCTCGACAACCCGCTCGGCGCGCGCACGCTCTATCTCTATCAGAACGGCAAATACACGCTCTACACCATCTACAGCACGATCAAGCCCGAGACGATCGGCCGGGGCGTTTCCAGCGGCTGCGTCGGCCTGCTCACCCAGGATATGCTCGACCTCTACGAAAAGACGCCGGTCGATACCAAGGTCATCGTCCTGCCGGCATAGTTCAGGGAATGATGCGCGCCGGCCGCCGCAGGACAAAGGCCACCAGGAACCCCAGATACACCGCACCCGGCACCAGCAGCGCATTGACGCCCGCCAGGCCATAGCCCCACGCCCCCAGCAATCCGCCCAGCAGCAATGATGCCCAGACAAGGGCATGCTGGGCCCAGCGCCAGGGCGGGGCAAGGCCGCGCAGGGCGCGCGCCAGGTCATGCCCAGCCATGAACAGCGTGCCGGTGACGAAGGTCGTGCCCAGCCGCACCGAGCCGGTCGAAGGCAGGATGGCGTTTTGCGCGCCGGCGCCGGCGGCGAGGATCAGCATGAACTGGCTCGGCACAAATCCTGCGAAGGCCAGAACCATCGTGGCGGCGAAGCAGACCAGCACCAGCCCGGTCACCGCGCTGGCGCCCCAACGCGGGCCGGCCATGATGGCCAGCAGCGAACCGGCGACGCTGCCCAGGAAGAACAGGGCCACCAGCGATGCTGCGAGCAGCGTCACCGGCCAGGCGCCGGTCGCCAGCGCATCGCCGAGCTGGGTGGTGTTGCCACTCATGAACGAGGTGAAATGTCCGTTCAGCTCGATGAAGCCGATGACGTCGGCAAAGCCCGCCGCGGCGGTGAGGAGCAGGCCGAGGCTGAGCTGGGGCGTGGGGGTCATGAGGCGAGTTTGGCGAGTCGCCCGGATTCTCGCAAGCGCCGCGTCGATGCTAACAGTCCGTGAACGTTTCCTAACGCTTTGCTAACCAGTTCCGCCCAATCCCCGCTGTTCCCGCTTGTCACAGTAGACATGAACAAAAGACGAACGTATAAGAACATTATAGCAACACGGGAGATGCAGATGCTCACTTTCATCAAGGACTTCGCCGCATTCGTCACGCTCGGCGCCTTCACCATCGGCTCGCTCACCTGGATGGATGTGCTGGCCCGACTCGTGTGATGACACTCCCTTGTGGATTGCGGCCGGGTGGCGGTATCAGAACCGCGCCGGGCCGGTCATAAAGGCTTGTCATGAGCGGTCCCGGCTTTATCCATCTTCACGTCCATTCTGCCTATTCTCTGCTGGAGGGTGCCCTCCAGCTCGAGACGATCCTCAAGCTCGCCAAGGATGACAGCCAGCCGGCTCTGGGCATTGCCGATACCGGCAATCTGTTCGGGGCGCTGGAATTTTCCGAAAAGGCCAGCAAGAAGGGCATCCAGCCGCTGGTCGGGGTGGAACTGGCAATCGACTTCGCCGCGGCCGAGGAGCGCATCAGCGAGCGCGGCCATGTCGCCTGGGCCGGCAAATCCAGCGTGGTGCTGCTGGCACAGACCGAGGCGGGCTTTGCCAATCTGTCGCGGCTGGTGTCGCAATCCTATCTTGAAGGCGATGGCTCCGGCACGGCGCGGGCAAAGCTCGACTGGCTGACGCGCGATCGGCTCGACGGTCTCGTCTGCCTCAGCGGCGGGCCGGAAGGGGCCATCGACATGCCCTTTGCCCATGGGCAGGACGCCAATGCCGTCCGCCGGCTCGATCGCCTTGCCGAGCTGTTCGGCGACCGCTTCTATATCGAATTGCAGCGCCACGGCCGGGTTCAGGAGGCTGCCGTCGAGCCGCGCCTTATCGACTATGCCTATCGCAAGGGCGTGCCGCTGGTTGCTACCAACGAGCCGTTCTTCAAGTCCGCCAAGGAATTCGAGGCGCATGATGCGCTCTTGGCCATTGCCGGCGGCACCGTGTTGGCCCAGACCGAGCGGCGCAAGCTCAACGACCAGTATTATTTCAAGACCCGCGCCGAGATGGCCGAGCTGTTCTCGGATATCCCCGAGGCGCTGGACTCGACGGTGGAAATCGCCCGCCGCGTCTCCTACCGGCCGCGCACCCGCAATCCGATCCTGCCCAAATTCGCCGCCGCGCCCGATCTCAGCGAAGCCGATGCCGTGGCTGCAGAGGCCGCGGCCTTGCGCGCCATGGCGGAGGAGGGGCTGCGGGCCCGCCTCGCCAGCCCCGGCCCGGCGCCGGGCAAGACCGAGCAGGACTATTGGGAACGGCTGGAATTCGAGCTGGGTATCATCCAGTCGATGAAGTTCCCCGGCTATTTCCTTATCGTGGCTGATTTTATCCGCTGGTCGAAATCGCAGGGCATTCCGGTGGGGCCGGGCCGTGGCTCGGGCGCGGGCTCGCTGGTGGCCTATGCCACGACCATTACCGATCTCGACCCGCTGGCCTATAACCTGCTGTTCGAGCGCTTCCTCAATCCGGAACGCGTGTCGATGCCGGACTTCGATATCGACTTCTGCCAGGATCGCCGGGAAGAGGTGATCCGCTACGTCCAGCAGAAATACGGCACGGACCAGGTGGCGCAGATCATCACTTTCGGAACGCTGCAGGCGCGCGCCGTTTTGCGCGACGTGGGCCGCGTGCTGCAGATGCCCTATGGGCAGGTGGACCGCATCTGCAAGCTGGTGCCGGCCAACCCCGCCGACCCATGGTCCATCGAGCGGACGCTCAACGAGGTTCCGGCCTTCAAGGCCATGGCCGACGAAGACGAGACGGTGGCCGACCTGATCGCCATTGCCCGCAACCTGGAAGGCCTGTTCCGCCACGCCTCGACCCATGCCGCCGGCATCATCATCGGTGACCGGCCGCTGCAGGACCTGGCGCCGCTTTACCGCGACCCGCGCTCGGATATGCCGGTCTGCCAGTACAACATGAAGTGGAGCGAGGCTGCAGGGCTGGTCAAGTTCGACTTCCTCGGCCTCAAGACGCTGACCACGGTGGAATATGCGGTCGAGATGGTGAACCTCGATGGGGGGAGCCTACGCATCGAGGATATCCCGATCGACGACAAGCCGACCTATGACCTTTACGCCAGGGGCGACACGTTCGGCGTGTTCCAGGTGGAAGGCCAGGGCATGCGCCGGGCGCTGGTCGACATGAAGCCCGACCGCTTCGAGGATATCATCGCGCTGGTGGCGCTCTATCGGCCCGGTCCGATGGACAATATCCCGCTGTTCAACGATCGCAAGCATGGCCGCGAAGAGGTGGAATATCCCCACCCCGACCTGTCGCAGGTGCTCGACGAAACCTATGGCATCATCGTCTACCAGGAGCAGGTGATGCAGATCGCCCAACTGCTGAGTGGCTATTCGCTGGGCGAAGCCGACATGCTGCGCCGCGCCATGGGCAAGAAGATCAAGTCCGAGATGGATGCGCAGCGCGAGCGCTTCCGCGATGGCGCGATCAAGCATGGCCTCAAACAGGGTCAGGCCGATACGATTTTCGACCTCCTGGCCAAGTTCGCCAATTACGGCTTCAACAAGAGCCACGCAGCGACCTATGCGCTGGTTTCGTACCAGACCGCCTGGCTCAAGGCGCATCACCCGCACGAATTCCTCGCGGCATCGATGACGCTCGACATGGGCAATACCGACAAGCTGGCGGAATTCCGCAGCGAGGCCAAGCGCCACAATATCGAGCTGGTGGCGCCCTGCGTGAACACCTCCCAGGTGGTGTTTTCGGTCAAGGACAAGCGCATTCTCTATGGCCTCTGCGCCGTCAAGGGCGTCGGCCGCCAGGTTGCCGAGCATATTGTCGAAGCCCGTGGCAATACCCCCTTCAAGGATCTGGGCGATTTCGCCCGCCGGGTCGACCCGCGCATCCTCTCCAAGCGGACGCTGGAAACGCTGGCCAATGCGGGCGCCTTCGACGCCATCGTGCCGCGGCGCGAAGTGGCCTTCGCCGCCATCGAGGCGGTGATGGGCATGGCGCAATCGCTGACCGACGAGCGCAGTGTCGGGCAGGGGAACATGTTCGACCTTGGCGAACCCGAGACGGTTCGGTTGCCTATGGGCGTTCCTGACTGGAGCACCACCGAGCGGGCTGACCGGGAACTCTCGGCCATCGGCTTCCACCTTTCGGCCCATCCGCTCGATGCCTATGCCGACCTGTTCGAGAAGCTCCGCGTGCAGCGCTGGGGCGATTTCGAGCGCGCCGTCAAGGATGGCGCCTCGGCCGGGCGGCTGGCCGGCACGATCAGCGGCAGGCAGGACCGGCGCACCCGCAAGGGCACGCCGATGATGATCCTGACACTGTCGGACCAGACCGGCAGCTACGAAGTCATCGCCTTTTCCGAGCAGATCAACGAGTTCGGCGCGCTCCTGCAGCCGGGCAAGTCGGTGATCCTGCAGGTGGGCGCCGATGAACGCGCCGAAGGCATCAGTCTGCGTCTGCTCTCGGCCCAGGCCATCGACGGCATCGAAGACACGATCGAGCGCCGCCTCACGGTCTTTGCCGCCGACGCCAGGGCGCTCGGCCCCATCAACGCCCAGCTCAAGCGGGGCGGGGAGGGCAGGGTGAACTTCGTCGTCATCCGCGACGGCGGCGCGCGCGAATACGAGATCGAGCTCCCGGGCGCGTACCGCATCACGGCCGAGGTCGCCGGCGGCATCAAGGCGCTGGATGGCGTGACGGATGTAAGGCTACACTGAGGCTGGTTCCGTGGAACAGGAGGGCCAATTGCCCGAGCAGCAGATTCAGTGGAAGCGCATTGCCGGCAGCTTCGCCGTCATGGCGGCCTGCGCGTTCTTTCTCTTCGTGCTTGCAGCCGTCCTGAACTATCTGGCCTCGGTCGTGGGACTGTCGACCCAGGAGCGGCTGACGGCGATCATCACCTCGCTCAGCAGTTCCTCGACGCTGCAGGCCATCATGGCCATCTGGCTGTTTACGGCGGCGCTCGCCATCGTCGCCCCGAGGCTCTGGGGCTTGCTCTGGATCGCTACGGCGCTGCTGTTTGACATCGGTTACGGCGTGCTCGGAGCGCTGACCGGCTTTGGCCTTGCCATCGGTATCTTCGGCAGCAACTGGTACGTGTTGATGTGGGCCATCATCTACAGCCTGCTCGTCGCGGCCGGCTATTTTGCCGTGAAGCGCTGGTTGGTGGGTGACGTACAGGCCATGGGCGGACGAGCCCGGTGGATCGTTGCCGGCCTGCTGGCGATCGCCGCACCGGTCCTGCTGCTCTGGCTCTGATCCCGCCCGACACCCCCGTACGCCCTTGCGCTTTCCCCGCGCTTCCCCTATATCGCCCCTGCGTTTGACTGCGTGTCAGCGCGATTTCACACACGAGGCAGGGCTATCGGGCAACCGAGAATCCATCCGGTGGCGGGCAACCGTCGCAAGGCTTCGTGGAGGCATCAACCGGTAAACAAGGAGCAGCCATCATGGCACTGCCCGATTTTTCTATGCGTCAACTGCTCGAAGCAGGCGTCCACTTCGGTCACCAGAAGCACCGCTGGAACCCCAAGATGGAGCGCTACATTTTTGGCGTTCGCAACGACATCCACATTCTCGACCTGAGCCAGACCGTGCCGGCCCTCAGCCGCGCCCTGCAGCTTGTCTCCGACACCGTTGCCGATGGTGGCCGTGTGCTGTTCGTCGGCACCAAGCGCCAGGCGGCTCCGTTGGTGGCTGACGCCGCCAAGCAGTCGGCGCAGTATTATGTCAATTCCCGCTGGCTCGGCGGCACGCTGACCAACTGGCAGACCATCTCGAACTCGATCGCGCGCCTGCGCGAACTCGAATCGATGAGCGAAGACACGCTCGCTTTGCGCACCAAGAAGGAGCGCCTGATGATGAGCCGCGAGCAGGAACGCCTTGAGCGTGACCTGGGCGGCATCAAGGACATGGGCAACCTGCCCAGCCTGCTGTTCGTCATCGACACCAACAAGGAAGCCAACGCGATCAAGGAAGCCCGTCGCCTGGGTATTCCGGTCGTCGCCATCGTCGATACCAACTGCGATCCCGATACGGTCGATTACGCCATTCCGGGCAATGACGACGCCTCGCGCGCGCTTGAGCTCTATGTCTCGCTGATCTCCAAGGCTGCCATCGACGGCATCGGCCGTTCGGCTTCGGGCCTGGGTGCCGATCTGGGCGCTTCGGACCGCGCACCGGCCGAAGATCTGCCGGGCGAAGACGCTCCGGCCGCTGCCGAAGCTCCGGCTGCCGCCAACTAAGCACGCATCGCGTATTTTCGTACTGATTTGAACCATGCGGCCCCTTGAATGGGGTCGCCAAGAGGTGAACCCATGGAAATCACTGCAGGAATGGTCAAGCAGCTCCGCGACTCGACGGGCGTCGGGATGATGGACTGCAAGAAGGCCCTCGCCGAAACCAATGGCGACATGGAAGCCGCGGTCGATTGGCTGCGCACCCGCGGCCTGGCCAAGGCGGCCAAGAAGGCTGACCGCGTGGCCGCCGAAGGCCTGGTCGGTGTTGCCACAGCAGGCACCAAGGCTGCCGTCGTCGAAGTGAACTCGGAAACCGACTTCGTTGCCCGCAACGAGCAGTTCCAGGGCATCGTCGGCAATGTCGCCAAGCTGGCGCTCGACGCCGATGGCGACGTGGTCAAGCTCGGCGAAATGCCGTTCCCCGGTTCGGGCCACTCGGTTTCGGCCGAGCTGACCGAGGCTATCGCCAAGATCGGCGAGAACATGAACCTGCGCCGCACCGAGGTTGTTTCGGTCAGCGATGGCGTGGTCGAGAGCTATATCCACAATGCCGTCAAGGGCGGCCTCGGCCGTATCGGCATTCTGGTGGCGCTCGAATCGACCGGCGACAAGGCTGCGCTCGGCACCCTCGGCAAGCAGCTTGCCATGCATATCGCTGCCGCCCAGCCGCAGGCGATTTCGCCCGAGGAACTGGATCAGGACGTTGTCGCCCGCGAGCGCGCCATCATCCTCGAGCAGGTCAAGGAATCGGGCAAGTCGGCCGAGATCGCCGAAAAGATGGTCGATGGCCGCATGCGCAAGTATTTCGAGGAAGTCACGCTCCTGGCGCAGACTTTCGTGATCGACGGCGAAACCAAGGTCCGCGATGCGATCAAGAATGCCGAGAAGGACGTGGGCGCCCCGATCAAGCTGACCAGGTTCGTGCGCTATGCGCTGGGCGAGGGCATTGAGAAGGCCGAGACCGACTTCGCCGCCGAAGTCGCCGCTACGGCAGGCACCAAGCCTGCCAATTCCAACTGATAGTTGATGGGCGGGCCCGCGGGCCTGCCCATTGCTCTCCCGGCAGTCATGATTTGGCCGGGATCGAGCGCAAATACCCAGCCGTTATTCCAGTTCCATGGTAGCACGCCTTCTTTTGAAGGCGATTTTGCCATAGGGTCTGCCGGGTGCTGCCGGATTCGGTGCCCCATTCATGTTCCAAGTCAAAGGGGTTTGCCGATGGCGCCTGCCTATAAACGCATTCTCCTCAAGGTTTCGGGCGAGGCGCTGGCAGGGGACAACTCCTTCGGGATCGAACCGCCATTCCTGCAGGCCGTGGCCAAGCAGATCGCCGATGTCGCCAATAGCGGTGTCGAGATCGCCATCGTGGTCGGCGGCGGCAATATCTTCCGCGGTATGGCCGGCGCGGCCGACGGCACGGACCGCGTTACCGCCGACATGATGGGCATGCTGGGCACCATGATCAACGCCCTGGCCCTGAGCAACGCCATTTCGCGCCAGGGGGCAAAGTCCAAGCCCTATAGCGCCGTGTCCATGCCCTCGGTAGCCGATACGTTCACCGCGCGCGACGCGAAGCTGTCGCTCGAGGACGGGTTCGTGGTCGTGATGGGCGGCGGCATCGGCAATCCATTTTTCACTACCGATACGGCTTCCACCCTGCGCGCCATCGAGCTCGATTGCGACGTGGTGCTCAAGGGCACCAAGGTCGATGGGGTCTATTCGGAGGACCCGATGAAGAATCCGAATGCGACGCGCTACGAAACCGTCAGCTATGATGAAGTTATCGGCAAGAATCTGCGTGTTATGGATACTGCGGCCTTCGCTCTTGCCCGCGACAACGCCATGCCGATAATCGTATATGCTCTCGACGACACGGCGGGCCTGGCGGGTGTATTGGCGGGGACCACCCGCTCGACCCGCGTGGGCACGCCGCTCTAGAATCTGAAGGACGACAATAATGGCCTATGACCTCCCTGACCTGAAGAACCGCATGCAGAAGTCGATTTCTTCGCTGCGCGACGAGTTGACGGGTCTCAGGACCGGGCGTGCCAGCGCCAGCCTGCTCGAGCCGGTGACCGTGGACGCCTATGGTACGCGCATGCCGCTGAACCAGGTGGCCACCGTGACCGTGCCGGAGCCGCGCATGCTGAGCGTGCAGGTGTGGGACCGGCAGATGGCCAATGCGGTCGAAAAGGCCATCCGCGACAGCGGCCTCGGCCTCAATCCCATGGGCGAAGGACAGATCATCCGCGTGCCGCTGCCCGAGCTCAATGAGCAGCGCCGCAAGGAACTGGCCAAGGTCGCGCACAATTATGCCGAGGCCGCCCGCGTTGCAGTGCGCCATATTCGCCGCGATGGCATGGATGCGCTCAAGAAGGCCGAGAAGGATGGCGACCTGAGCCAGGACGACAGCCGCGTCCAGTCCGATCTCGTGCAGAAGGCAACCGACGCTGCCGTGGCCGAAATCGACCAGGTGGTCGCGGCCAAAGAAGCGGAAATCATGCAGGTCTAAGTCGGCTGAACTGCGCCGGGAGGGCGTAGATGTCCATCGATCCAGCCATAGCCAATGATATTGCGGAGCGCCCCCGCCTGCGCATTCCCACGCATCTTGGCGTGATCATGGATGGCAATGGCCGCTGGGCCGAGGCGCGCGGCAAGCGCCGCACCGAGGGTCATATCGAGGGCGTCAAGGCGCTGCGGAACCTCGTCGAGCTCTGCATCAATTACGGCGTCGGGCACCTCACCGTATTCAGCTTCTCATCCGAAAACTGGACGCGGCCAAAGGACGAGATATCGTTCATATTCAATCTGCTGCGCCGCTTTGTTGCATCGGACCTGCAAAGGTTGATCCGCAACAACGTGCAGGTCCGCATCATCGGTAGCCGCACCGGGCTGGAGCCCAGCCTGGTCCGCCTGATCGACGATGTCGAAGCCAAGACCGCGTCCAATACGGGCCTCGTGCTCATCGTCGCCTTCAACTATGGCGGCAAGGCCGAAATCGCCGATGCGACGCGCCGGATTGCCGCCGAGGTGGCCGCCGGCCGCCTGGTGCCCGAGGCCATTACCGAGGCCACGATCGCGGCGGCGCTGTACACGGCCGGGCTGCCCGATCCGGACCTCATCATCCGCACCAGCGGCGAACAGCGCATTTCCAATTTCCTGCTGTGGCAGGCCGCCTATGCCGAGTTCGTTTTCGTCGATGAAAACTGGCCCGATTTCGGGGAAGCCAGCTTCATTCGCGTGCTCGAAACCTTCGCGCGGCGCGACCGGCGTTTTGGCGGTATCGAGGCGGAGCGATCTTGAGCAATCCAGGCGATCCCGCGTCAGATCCTGTCGTCAGTCGCCGCCGTACCTGGTCCGATCTGGGGCCTCGCCTCGTCTCGGCCCTGGTGCTGATCGCGCTGACGGCGACAGCGCTCTATATCGGAACCTATGTGTTCGCTGCCGTGGTTGGTGCCGTCTTTGCCGGGGCCTATCGCGAATGGGAAACCATGGTGTCCCGTGCCCCGCTGACGCCGGCAGGCATGGCGCTGATTGGCCTGGTGGCCGTATCGGGGCTGGTCTATCCGCTGTTCGGGCCGCTGGGCACGATCGCCGTGATCGCCCTGGCCTGCCTGGTCGCCGTGGCCATGCGGGGCGAGGGCGTGCTGTGGCGCATCCTGGGCCTCGTGATCTACGGCGCCATCATCGTGGCGGCGCTGGCCATGCGGGGCGATACGCTGACCGGGGTCTGGGCCGGGGTCTATCTCGGCACCGTGGTCTGGATGACGGATTCGGCGGCCTTCTTTACCGGCAGGCAGATTGGCGGCGAGAAGCTGGCGCCCGAGATTTCGCCCTCCAAGACCTGGTCGGGGGCGCTTGGCGGATTGGCACTGGGCACCGGGGCAGGGCTGCTGGTCTGGATCGTGGCAACCGATTCCCCCTGGTGGATCGGGTTTGTGCTGTCTGCGGCGATCAGCGTGCTTGGCCAGTTGGGCGATCTCAGCGAAAGTGCGATCAAGCGGCATTTCCGCATCAAGGACAGCGGCGACATCATTCCCGGCCATGGCGGGTTGATGGACCGGCTGGACAGCCTCACATTTGGCGTCTTGCTGGTATTGCTGGTGGGGGCGCTGCATGCCGGCTACGGCGCGGTCGCCGAAGGCCTGCTCTACTGGTAGCGGCGGTGCGCGGGCACTGCATTCGCTGACGCAAGGATACCCATGTTCGAATTTCTCTATTGGCTCTTGTCCTATGTCGTGCCGTTCCTGGCGGTACTGACGGTGATCGTGTTCGTGCACGAAATGGGGCACTATCTGGTGGCCAGGTGGAATGGCGTGGCGATCGATGCCTTTTCGGTCGGCTTCGGCCGCGAGCTGATCGGCTGGAACGACAAGCACGGCACGCGCTGGCGTATCTCGGCGATTCCGCTGGGCGGCTATGTGCGCTTTACCGGCGACATGAACGCCGCCAGCGTTCCCGACCCCGAGGCCCTGGCCAATGTCGATCCCGAACTGGCGCCGCGCCTGTTCGCCAACAAAAATGTGTGGCAGCGCATTGCCGTCGTCGCGGCCGGGCCGCTGGCCAATGTCATCCTGACCTTCCTCATTCTCTATGCCCTGCTGCTGGGCTATGGCCGCTACACGATTCCGCCTGTTGTCGGCGACGTCATCGCCGGTTCGGTGGCCGAGGCGGCCGGCATCGAGCCGGGCGACATCATCATATCGGTCGATGGCTATGCCGTGCGCGGCTTCGAAGATTTTCAACGCCTGGTGGCGACCAGCCCGGAACGGCCCGTGACCGTGGAACTGGATCGTGGCAGCGTCAGCAAGACTCTGGTCCTCGTGCCCGAGGCGGTCGATGTGGAAGACCGTTTCGGCAACAGCCAGCGCATCGGTCGAATCGGGGCGAGCCGCGACGTGGCGGAGACCGATGTGACGCTCTACCGGCCGGGACCGGTCGAGGCGATCGGCATGACCGTCGAGGAAATTCGCTTCATCGTCCAGCGGACCGCCGCGTTCCTCGGCGATTTCTTCGTCGGGCGCGGCGATGTCGAGCAGTTGGGCGGGCCGGTCAAGGTGGCCAAGGTTTCCGGGGAAGTGGCGACGCTGGGCATCGTGGCGCTGATCAACCTCACCGCTTTGCTGTCGCTAAATATCGGTATTTTCAATCTTTTACCGGTTCCCATGCTCGACGGCGGCCACCTTCTGTACTATCTGGTTGAAGCTGTCAGGGGGCGTCCGCTGAGCATGAGGGTGCAGGAAATGGGCTTCCGGTTCGGATTTGCCCTGGTCCTCGCACTCATGGTGTTCACGCTGTTCAACGACACACTGTTCGCCTATTTCGGAATCTTGCGTTAACACCCGGTTAACCTAGGTTTGTGAGGTGTTGCAGGAATACAAGAGCACCAATCATTTGCTAACCGCGTCGAGGCTTCCGCCTTGTCCTTGGTTAAAAAGACGGTAAAACGGTGCAATGGAGTTAGCTTGGGGGAGCGCTATGCATGGCGATTCTCCGGGCGTGGTCGCAGAAGGCAATAACAATATGATCCATCCCACCAAGCTGATGCGCGGCGCTCTTCTGGCGCTTGCGATACTGGGTGCAGCACCGCTCGCCGGGCCCAGTATTCCGCTTCTTGGCTATGCGACTGTTCAGGCTCAGGAACAACTGGTCGGCGCGGTGCTGTTCGACGGCAACCGGCGCTTCTCCGACAGCCAGCTTCTGGCCATGGTCGACGTGTCGGCCTCCGGCATTTTTACCCAGCAGCGTCTTGCCGCCGATGTCGAAAGCATCCGCCAGGCCTATGATCGTGACGGGTTCCTTTCCGTTTCCGTGACGGCGCGCACCGAGGCGACCACCGATGGCCGCGTTCGAGTGCTGTTCACCATCAACGAAGGCAATCGCGCGGGAATCGCGGCGATCAACTTCACCGGCAACAACGCCTTTGGCGGCAACAGCCTCAAGAGCGCCATGCTCACCAAGGAAACCAGCATCCTGAGCTGGCTGTTCAAGGATGACGGCTATGACGAGCAGAAGCTCGCCGTCGATCGTGAGCGCATCCGGCTGTATTATGCCAACCGCGGCTATCCCGACGTCCAGGTGACCTCGGTCGGCGAGTACGACGCCAGCAAGAACGCCTACTTCATCAACTTCACCATCAATGAAGGCCAGAAGTACGAGTTCTCCAATGTCGGCATCGAGACCAGCATTGCCGGCCTCAACACCGATGCCCTCAAGGGCACGGTGCAGACGGGGCAGGGCAGCACGTATTCCGCTGGCGACCTGCAGAAGAGCATCGAGGACATGGCTTATGAAGCCGCTGTCCAGGGCTATTCCTTTGCCGATGTCCGGGCGCGTCTCGACCGCGATGTGGCGACCGGCACGTTCAAGGTGACATATCTGGTGGATGAGGGTGCGCGGCTCTATGTCGAGCGCATCAACATCACCGGCAATACCAAGACGCGTGACTTCGTCATCCGTCGCGAACTGGAGTTTGCCGAAGGCGACCCCTTCAACCGTTCTCTGGTGCTTCGTGGCCGTCAGCATATCGACGCGCTGGGCTTTTTCTCGGCCGTCAATGTCACTACAGGTCCGGGCTCGGCGCCCGACAAGGTGGTGATAAACATCGCCGTGACTGAAACCTCGACGGGCGAATACGGTGCCACTGCCGGCTATTCCACCACCGATGGCGTGCTGGGCGAAGTGTCGCTGACCGAACGCAACTTCCTGGGTCGTGGCCAGTATCTGCGGGCAGCCATCGGCGCCTCGCAGGCCGGCCGTACCTTCGACTTCTCGTTCACCGAGCCGCGTTTCATGGGCCTCAAGGTCTCGGCCGGTGTCGATGTCTACCATCGCATCAATGAGGAAACGACTGCCGGCTTCTATGGCTCGCAGGCGACCGGCGGACAGTTCCGCGTCGGTATTCCGCTGACCGGCGATCTGTCGGGCACCGTGTTTGCGGGCATGGAACGCAAGATCATCACCGACGCCGACGCTCCTGCTTCGTTGCTCGTCAATGACGGCGACGAGTTCTACAAGGGCTTCGTGGGCTATACCCTCACCTGGAACAACCTCGACGATACCAAGAAGCCGACCGAAGGTCTGCTGGCGACGTTCACCCAGCAGTATATCGGCTGGGATCACAGCCTGGTGCGCTCGGAAGCAAAGGCGCGCTACTTCATCCCCGTGGTCGAGGATAGTGGCATCATCGCCAGCGTGCGTGGCCAGGCCGGTATCATCAATGACCTGAGCGGCAATGGCGTTCACGCGGTCGAGGCCTTTATGCCCGGTGCCCAGCTGATCCGCGGCTTCGAGGGCCGTGGTCTTGGTCCGCGTCTGACCACTGGTGAATATCTCGGTGCCGTCGCCTATGCTGGGCTTTCTGCCGAAGTGCAGTTCCCGATCCCCGGTGTGCCGGAGAGCTACGGCCTTTCTGCGGCTCTCTGGGCCGACGCGGCCTGGATTGATGGTGTGAATACGCCGTTCCTCAATGGCAACACGGTTGACAATGGCAGCATCGACGTGCCGTGGCGCACCTCGGTTGGTGCGTCGCTGATCTGGGACAGCCCGTTCGGCCCGCTGCGTGGCGACTTCGCTCACGTGCTGAACAAGTCGACCTCGGATCGTACCCAGGTCTTCCAGCTGACGATGTCCACCTTGTTCTAGCCGTTGTGGCATGAGACAGTTCATTGAGCCGCGGGCGGCAAGCACCGCGGCTCAATTCTTTTAAGTGACATCATGGTCGACACCCGTTTTCATCGCTTTGCCGGCCCGTCCACGATTGGCGATATCCTGACCGCGCTTGGCCGCGCCCACCTGCTTTCCGGGCTTGGCAATGGGGGGCTCTCCGTCCTGGGGGTGGCCGAGCTCGACCTTGCCGGTCCGGGCGATGTGGCACTGGCCGCCCACACCAATTACATCGAGGAATTGCGGGCCACCGCGGCGGGCGTCGTCGTGGTGCTGCCGGCCCTGCGCGACACGGTGCCGGCGCATAGCCTGGCCATCGCGGTCGACAAGCCGCACCAGTTGTTCGCCGATATCCTCGACCACCTCTATCCATCCAACACCCGCGCGGTCATCGCGGCGGGGCGGGACGATCTGGGTGCCCCGGTCTTCGAGCGGGATGTATTCATCGGCTCCAACGTCGTGGTCGGCCCGGGCGTCGAGATCGGGCGGGGCACCATCATCGGCGCCAATACGGTCATCGGTGCCGGCGTCACCATCGGCCGCAACTGCACCATTGCCGCCAATTGCACCATCGATTGCGCCCATATCGGCAATGACGTGGTGATCCATTCCGGCGTGCGCGTTGGCACCGAAGGCTTCGGCTGGCTCGATTTCGGGCAGTCCAATCGCAAGGTGCCGCAACTGGGGCGGGTGCTTATCCAGGACCGGGTGGAGATCGGGGCCAATTCCACCATCGATCGCGGCGCGCTCGGCGACACGATGATCGGGGAAGGCACCAAGATCGATAACCTCGTGCAGATCGGCCATAACTGCAAGATCGGCCGGGCCTGCCTCATCGCCGCGATGAGCGGGCTTTCGGGCTCGACAGTCGTTGAGGATGGCGTGCTGATGGGTGGGGGCGTCGGCACTTCGGGCCACCTCACCATCGGGGCGGGCAGCGTGGTTCACGGTCGCGCCGCGGTCACCAAGAACTGGCCCGCGGGCAGCAAACTTGCCGGTGCGCCGGCGCAGGATATAAGAGATTTCTGGCGGGAGATCGCCACGATGCGGAAACTTTCCAAGGGGGACAAGCGGGGATGATCGACAGCGCACCAGCGAGCACGGAACTCGGCGCAATGCATATTGCCGAGATTTTGAAGAGCCTGCCCCATCGCTATCCGTTCCTGATGATCGATCGGATTGTCCGCATCGACCGTGACGAGACGGCTGTCGGCATCAAGAACGTGACCTTCAACGAGCCGATCTTCCAGGGGCACTTCCCGGAGAACCCGATCTTTCCGGGCGTGCTGATCATCGAGGGCATGGCACAGACGGCCGGCGCTATCGTCATCAAGCACGATTCAGGCAGCGGCAAGAAGAACATCGTGCTCATGCTGGGCGTGGACAAGGCCAAGTTCCGCAAGCCGGCGGGGCCGGGCGACACGATCGAGTTCCACATCGCCAAGATCCAGCGCCGACGCAATGTCGGCCGCTACGAGGCCAAGGCCATGGTGGACGGGACAATCATCGCGGAAGCGGAGATCACGGCGATGATCGTCGAGGCGGCTTCGTGAGCGAGCCTGTCGTTCACCCGACGGCAATCGTCGGTTCGGGGGCCCGGCTGGGCAAGGGCGTGAAGATCGGGCCCTATTGCATTGTCGGTGATAATGTCGTGCTGCATGACGATGTGGAACTGATTTCCCACGTCTCGATAGACGGCCATACCGAAATCGGCGCGGCCACGCAGATTTATCCGTTCGCCTCCATCGGCCACAAGCCGCAGGATCTCAAATATCATGGCGAGGCGTCGCGGCTGGTCATCGGCGAGCGCTGCACCATCCGCGAATCCGTGACCATCAATCCGGGTACGGAAGGCGGTGGCATGCTGACCCGGATCGGCAATGATTGCCTGATCATGGCCAGCGCCCATGTGGCGCATGACGCGATCGTCGGCAACAATGTCATCATGGCCAATTATGTCGGCATCGCCGGACACTGCCAGATCGGCGACAATGTGATCTTCGGCGGCACCTGCGTCATCCATCAATTCACCCGTATAGGGGCGCATGCCTTCATCGGTGCCTCCTCGATGGTCGATGGCGACGTGATCCCCTATGGCATGGCGGTGGGCAATCGCGCCGCGCTCACCGGGCTGAACCTGATCGGGCTCAAGCGCCGCAAGTTCGACCGCGAAGTCATCCACCAGCTGCGCGCCGCCTATCGGATGATCTTTGCCAGCGAAGGCACGTTGCGCGAGCGCGTCGAGGATGCTGCCGAACTGTTCAAGAACGACCCGCTGGTGCAGGACGTCGTCGCCTTCATCGCCGCCGCGTCGGATCGGCCGATCCTGATGCCGCGCAACGGCCATGATCCAGACTAGATGAGCGGGCCGGCGCGTGCTGCCGATCCAGCAGGCGGGGCCGAATGGCTCAGGCTGTTCATTCTTGCCGGCGAGCCTTCGGGCGACCGCATCGCCGCGGACCTCGTGGCGCGTCTGCAGCAGCGCGTGAAGCTGGCTTTCAGCGGCGTCGGCGGGCAGGAACTGGAAGCGCTGGGCCTGCGCCCGCTGTTTCCCATGAGCGACCTGGCGGTGATGGGCGTCAGCGACGTGGTGCTGCGCCTGCCACTCCTGCTGTGGCGCATCGAACAGACCGCCCGCGCGATACGGAGGGCGAAGCCCGATATCGTCGTGCTGGTCGATTCCCAGGACTTTTCGAGGCTCCTGGCGCGCCGGCTGAAGCAGCTTGGCTATGGCGGCAAGCTCGTCCTCTATGTGGCGCCATCGGTGTGGGCGCGGGCGCCGCAGCGCGCTGCCAAGCTCAGGCCTTTATTCGAGGAAGTGCTGGCCGTGCTGCCGTTCGAGCCCGCCGTCATGCAGCGGCTCGATGGTCCGCCCACCAGCTATGTCGGCCATCCGGCGCTGGGCGAACGGCTGGCGCGCGATGCTGTCGGGCGCGGCCCGCTGGTGCTGCTGCCGGGCAGCCGCGATGGCGAGCTGCGGCGCCACCTGGCCCTGTTCCGGCAGGTTGCCGAGCAGGCCGGCACCCATCCCGCCGTGGATGGCATCGTCGTTCCCACGCTGCCATCGCTGCATGATCGGCTGGTACGCGAGGTGGCCGATTGGCCCGTGCCGGTGCGGATCGTTTCCGAACGGGCGGCACGCGCCGAAATCTACCGCCAGGCGGTGCTGGCCCTGGCGGTGTCGGGCACGGTGACGCTGGAACTGGCTTTGGCGCGAGTGCCAATGGTCGTGACCTATGTGCTCGATCCGCATCAGGCGCGGATTTACGAGCAACATGGCCGCCCGCCCGTATCGTTGCCCAATATCGTGCTGGGCCGGCCCGCCGTGCCCGAACTGGTGCAGGCGGCGGGGGACGCCGCCGCGATGGCGAGGGAAGTCCGCACCTTGCTGGACGACAAAAAAGCCCGCCAGGACCAGATCGAGGCCTTTGGCGAGCTTTCAAATCTCATGGAAACCGGCGAAGCCGAATTCCCGCGGCAGGATCCGGCGGACCGGATCCTGGCCCACTGGCATCAGCGGGCGTTGAGCGCGGAATAATCGCGTGCCGGGGCGCCGTTGTAGAGCTGGCGCGGACGGCCGATCTTCTTCTGCGGATCGGCGATCATTTCCTTCCACTGGCTGATCCAGCCCACGGTGCGGGCCACCGAGAACAGCACGGTGAACATCGAGGTCGGGAAGCCGATGGCTTCCAGGATGATGCCCGAATAGAAATCGACATTGGGATAGAGCTTGCGGTCGATGAAGTAGGGGTCTTCGAGCGCGATCTTTTCAAGCGCCTGGGCCACCTGCAGCGTCGGGTTATTGTGCACGCCCAGCAGGTCGAGCACTTCCTTGGCGGTCTTCTGCATCACGGTCGCGCGCGGGTCGAAGTTCTTGTAGACCCGGTGGCCGAAGCCCATCAGCTTGAAGCTGTCCGACTTGTCCTTGGCGCGTTCGATGAATTCGGGAATGCGGTCGACGGTGCCGATTTCCTTGAGCATGTTGAGCGCCGCTTCGTTGGCGCCGCCATGGGCCGGGCCCCAGAGGCAGGCTACGCCGGCCGCGATGCAGGCAAACGGATTGGCGTCGGACGAGCCGGCCAGGCGCACGGTCGAGGTCGAGGCATTCTGCTCGTGATCGGCATGCAGGGTGAAGATCAGGTCCATCGCCTTGGCGATGGTGGGATTGACCTTGTATTCCTCGGCCGGCACCGAGAAGCACATATGCAGGAAGTTCGACGCGTAATCGAGGTCGTTGCGCGGGTAAACGAAGGGCTGGCCTACCGAATATTTATAGGCCATCGCCGCGATCGTCGGCATCTTGGCGATCATGCGGATCGAGGCGATCTCACGCTGGCGCGGATCGGCGATATCGGTGGAGTCGTGGTAGAAGGCGGCCATGGCGCCGACCACGCCGGTCATGACAGCCATCGGATGGGCATCACGGCGGAAGCCGCGGAAGAAGTAGTGCATCTGCTCATGCACCATCGTATGGCGGGTCACCAGTTCGTCGAATTCGACCATCTGGGCCTTGCTGGGCAACTCGCCATAAAGCAGCAGGTAGCAGACTTCGAGATAGTTGCTCTTGTCGGAGAGCTGTTCGATCGGGTAGCCGCGATAGAGCAGTTGGCCCTTGTCGCCGTCGATATAGGTGATGGCGCTGTCGCAGGCTGCCGTCGAGGTAAAACCAGGGTCGTAAGTAAACATCCCGGTCTTGGCGTAAAGCGATCTTATGTCGATCACATCCGGACCCACCGAGCCGGACAGAACCGGAAATTCGTGGGTCTGGTCCCCGATGACGAGTTTGGCGACTTTTTCGGTCATTGAGCTCTCCTCGAAGGCCTCCGCGTCCGCAATTGTTCCGGTCGCTCGAAGCCGTAAACTGGGCAGTCATGGCTGCTTCGCAGGGGTATCAGTTTTACCCCTTCGGACGCAACCGATGGGTAAGCAAGGCTTACCCTCCGATTAGCACTAGACAGCGCCGATTTGATCCTCAAGGCGAGCCATACTTTCGGCTCGTCCGATCAGCACCATGACTTCGAAAATACCCGGCGAAACAGTGCGCCCGGTCAGCGCCGCGCGCAGTGGCTGGGCCAGCTTGCCGAGCTTCAATCCCTTGGCCTCGGCCAGCGCCCGCATCGCTGCGTCGATAGCCGGCACCGACCAGTCGTTGAGGCCGCGCAGCGTCTCCGCCATGTCCTTGAGCACCGTCCGCGTGTCCGTGGTCAGCAGGGCCGCCGCCGCCGCATCGATAGCAAGTGGGCGTGACGCGTAGATGAACTGCGCCAGGTCGATCAGCTCCAGCACCGTCTTGGCGCGCGGCTGCAGCTCGGGCAAGGCGGTCAACACCGTGTCCCTATTGGCCGAAAGACCATCCACGTCCACCTGCCGGCCCAGCTCGGCGGCCGTGGCCAGCATCACGTCATAGAGATAGGCCGGTGCCGCTTCGCGGATATAGTGGCCGTTGATATTCTCCAGCTTGACGAAATCGAAGCGCGCCGCGCCCTTGTTGAGCCCTTCGAGGCTGAACCATTCCACCATCTGCTGGGTCGAGAAAATCTCGTCGTCACCATGGCTCCAGCCGAGGCGGGCGAGATAGTTGCGCAGGGCTTCGGGCAGATAGCCCATCTGCCGATAGGCCTCCACGCCCAGCGCACCGTGGCGCTTGGAGAGCTTGGCGCCGTCCGGGCCGTGGATCAGCGGGATATGGGCCATCTCGGGCACGGTCCAGCCCATGGCATTGTAGATGACGATCTGGCGGGCGGCATTGGTCAGGTGGTCGTCGCCGCGGATAATGTGGGTCACGCCCATGTCGTGGTCGTCGACCACCACGGCGTGCATGTAGGTCGGGGTGCCATCCGAGCGCAGGATGATGAAGTCATCGAGGTTCTCGGTCTTGAACACCACCTTGCCCTGCACATGGTCGTCGACCACGATATCCCCCGACAGCGGCGCCTTGATACGGATCACCGGCGCGACCCCGGCAGGCGCCTCGCCCTGGTCGCGGTCGCGCCAATAGCCGTTGTAGCGGGGGGGCTTGCCGGCGGCGCGGGCCTCCTCACGCATCTGGTCCAGCTCGGCCGGCGAGCAATAGCAGTAATAGGCGTGACCCATTTTCACGAGTTCATGAGCGATCTCGGCATGGCGGGCCGCCCGGCCGAACTGGCTGATCGGCTCGCCCTCCCAGTCGAGACCCAGCCATTTGAGCCCGTCGACCAGCGCCACCACCGCCGCTTCGGTCGAGCGTTCGCGGTCGGTATCCTCGATGCGCAGCAGCATCTTGCCGCCCTTGTTCTGGGCATAGGCCCAACTGAACAGGGCCGTGCGGGCGCCACCGATATGCAGGTAGCCGGTGGGCGAAGGGGCGAAGCGGGTGACGACCTGGGACATGAGACCGGAATGCTTGGAGGATTTGTGGGCCGTGTGTAGCATAGAGCGGCACGAGCGCAAGGGCGGGGGCGAAGCGGGTGCTGGAGGCCGAAACACGCGAGCGCGAAACCGGCACCGCGCCTGTGCCGGTGCGCGCGCCATTGCGGCGCCTGCGCCCCGCGTCGGCGGTGGACAAGGGCCTTGCCGATGCTGCGGTGGCGCGGCGTCTTTTCGTGCTGCTGCCCTTCGCCATGATCGCCGGACTTATTGCCTATGCGGCGCTGCCCTTCGAGCCGGCGCCGCAGGCGCTGGCCATGCTGGCTGCTGCTGCGCTGCTGCCGGCCGTGCTGCTGTGGCGTTCGCCCGGCCTGCCACTTGCCGGCCTGCTGCTGGCGGCCTGGGCCGGGTTCTGCCTGCTGCCGCTGCATGGGCTGTGGTTCGGCACCACCATGCTGACGCGCCCCGCCTACGGGCTCTATCAGGGCCGGGTGGACGAGATCGTGTCGGCCACCGATGAAAGCCGACGCATCATCGTTTCGGGCCTCGTCCCCCTGTCCGATGACCGGCCTGTCGATATTGCCCGCGCGCGGCTGGTGGTGCCGCCGCAGCCGCCGCTGGCGCCGGGCGATATCATCCGCGCCAACATGCGGCTGGCGCCGGTGCCCGGTCCGATCCTGCCGGGCGCGTTCGACGGCCAGTTCCACGCCTATTTCGCCGGTATCGGCGCCTATGGCAACGTCACCAGCGATTTCGCCCTGGTGAGCACCGGCGGGCCTGATCCGACGCGCGCCGTGGAAGGCCTGCGCATGGCTATCGGCAGCCGCATCGACGCGGTGCTGACGGGCCCGTCGGCCGCGATTGGCCGGGCAATGGTGGTGGGCGACCAGAGCGCCATCGATGACGCAACTCGCAAGGTCATGGCCGCCGCGGGGCTGGCCCATGTCTATTCGATATCGGGCCTGCATCTGTCCATCGTGGCGGGCGGCATGTTCTTCCTGCTGCGGTTGCTGCTGGCCGCGATTCCGGCAACGGCCACGCGCTGGCCGGTCAAGAAGATCGCGGCTGTCGGCGGCATTGTCGCGGCGGCCGGCTACCTGCTGCTGGCGGGCGGGCTGGCCAATGTGCCGGCCCTGCGCTCCACCATCATGCTGGGCCTGATCTTCGGCGCGGTGCTGGCCGGACGGCGGGCCTTGACCATGCGCAACGTCGCCATCGCGGCTTTGGCCATCATCGTCATCGATCCGGCCAGCGTCTTCCGCGCCAGCTTCCAGCTTTCCTTTGCCGCCGTGGTGGCGCTGATCGGCATCTACGAGATGCCGCGTCCGCCACCGGCTGGGGAGCGCAACTGGGGCCAGCGCCTGTGGGCCACCATCTGGGCCACCGCGATTACCAGCCTTATCGCCGGCACCGCGACATTGCTGTTTTCGGCCTACCACTTCCAGCAGACGGCGCCGCTGGGCGTGGTGGGCAATGTGCTGGTGCTGCCGGTGGTCAGCCTGGTCATCATGCCCTTTGCCGTGCTGTCGGTCCTCGCCATGCCGTTCGGGGTCGAGGCGCCGTTCATCATGGCGATGGGCTGGGGCATAGACCGCATGATCGACGGCGCCGTTCTGGTGGCCGGCTGGAGCGCGGGGCTGACCGGTAACCCATTGCTGACCGGTCTTGCCTTGATCATCGGCCTCGTGGCCTTGGCCTGGTTCGCCTTCCTCAACAGCTGGTGGCGGCTGCTCGGGCCGGCGCTGGCGCTGCCGCTGATCCTGCTGGTGGGTGTCGATCAGCGACCGGACCTGCTTGTCGCCGATACCACGCAGGCGGTGGCCTTGCGCACGGAAGCCGGCCTGGGGCTCATCACCGGCCGCACCGGCAGCTTTGCCACCGATGTCTGGAGCGAACACTATCAGGAGTCCATCGCGGCCATGGCGGAAGGGGTACGCTGCGACAGCCTGGGCTGTATCGCGACATCAGACCGTTTCTCGGTCGCGGTGGTGCGCAATGCGGCGGCCTTCGCCGAGGATTGCGGCCTCAATCAACTCGTCATCGCCCGCATCCGGGCGCCGGCGAATTGCACCGGCAGTCAGGTGATCGATGCCGACGCGCTGGCCGCGGGCGGCGTCCACTGGCTGCGCTGGAACGCGGCGGCGGGGCGGTTCGATATCCGCACCGCCATTCCCAATCTCACCCGGCCGTGGCGAGTCGTGCCACGGTGACACCGGCCGCCGGCATGTCGGCCGATCCGAGCACATAGCCGGCTTCGTCCTTGCTCGTGCTGAGCGTCGCGGGGCGCGAACCGTAGTTCACATAGACGCGGAAGCCGTCGCGGGTGCGGCAGCGCACGCCCGCGGGCAAAGCCAGCGTGGGCACATCGGCTTCGGCGATCAGGTAGTCCGCCACGCGCTGCACCAGTGCCTTGGTGCCGCTGGCGCCGAGATAAAACAGCTTGCCTTGCGATACCAGCACCGGCCAGCCTTCATTGTCCTCGATAACCACGTCGGCCCCGGTTTCGATGCGCTCGCGCCAGTGGCGCACCGCCCCGCCGCCGCCCCTGACCTCGACTTCCACTGCCGGATCGATGCTGTCGATCCGCGCCACTTTCACGTCGAGCAGGTTGGTCGGCAGGTGCGGCGCGAGCGCGGCCGGGATGGCGAAATTTTCGGTCTTGGAGCCCGAGCGCGGCCCGATCAGCAGGCGGCCGTCGAATTCGGTGATGGCGTGCCGCAGCGCGTCGTTCCAGGCGAACAGCGCCGGAATGGCGACGATGTCATAGCCGGCAAAGCTCCTGGTGCTCGGCGGCAGGATGTCGATGTCGATGCCGTGCTTGCGGAAGGCGGCATAGAGCGCCCGCACATGCGCGCCATGCGAAAAGCCCTTGGCCTGCGGCTGGATTTCCCAGGCCCATTCGCTCTGGTAGTCGAAGACGATGGCCACGCGCCCCTTGGCGGCATTGCCGCTGATGCCGACCGTCTTCAGCTCCTGGGCGACCTGGATGGCCTCGTGATAGGCCGGCGCCGGCTCGCTGTCGGGCCGCAGCAGGCCGGCATGCATCTGCTCCTGCGCGAACGGCGCCTGCCGCCAGCGGAAATAGGTCACCACTTCGGCACCGTGGGAGAAGGCCTCCCAGGCCCAGAGGCGGGCCATGCCGGACAGCGGGTCGGGATTGAACTGGGCCCAGTTCACCGGGCCGGGCTGCTGTTCCATGACCCACCAGCGGCCATGCCCCACGGCGCGATAGAGATCGTGGTGGAACGCCGCATTATCAGGATCGCCCTGGCGCATATAGAGGCGCTTGATCTCCTCCGGCTCGTCGCTGACGGCAAGATGGCCGATGGGATAGCTGTCCCAACTGGCGATATCGAGCGTTTCGGCCAGGTCGTAGTGGTCGAACTCGGTATAGCGCGACATGAAATTGTGGATGACAGGCAGGTCCGGGCGCCGGGCCTTGAGAATGTCGAACTGCACTTTGTTGAAGGCGGCAACCTGGTCGGATGAGTAGCGGCGGAAATCGAGGTCATGCGCCGGTGCCGCTTCGCAGACCAGCAGGTTGGGCAGGTCCACCTGGTCGAAGCGGTTATATTCCATCGACCAGAACACATTGCCCCAGGCCTCGTTCAGGGCATCGACCGTGCCGTACTTTTCGGCCAGCCAGCGCTGGAAGCCTTCCCGCGCGGCGGGCGAATAGGAATAGGTGGTGCCGTGGCAGCCATATTCGTTATCGGTCTGCCAGGCCCCCAGCGCCGGATGATCGCCAACTGCATCGGCCAGCAGGCGCGTGATGCGGCCGGCTTCCTCGCGATAGCCGAGATGGCTGAAATCATAGTGCCGGCGCGAGCCGAAACCCTTGCGGCGGCCCTGCGCATCGACCGCCAGCATGTCGGGATGCTTGTCCACCATCCAGCGCGGCGGTGTGGCCGTGGGCGTGCCGAACACGATCCTGAGCCCATGCCGCCCCAGCACGTCCATGGCGCGAATGATCCAGTCGAAGGTCAGCTTGCCCGGTTCGGGTTCCAGTTTGGACCAGGCGAATTCGCCGATACGCACCCAGGCGATGCCGGCCTCGGCCATGCCCGCGGCGTCGCTTTCCCAAACATCCTCGGGCCAGTGTTCGGGATAGTAGCAGACGCCGAGGGCGGGAGCGGTCATGGCAAAAGTCTCAGAGAACGATAGGGGCTTCGGGCTGGCCGGCGACGTCGACCGCGATGGCAAAGAGGCTCCCGGCATGCTTTTCGGCGGCAAGCTGCTCGGCACTCAGATTCTTGGCGGCCGTGGTGATGAACATGGTCTTGAGGTCCGGCCCGCCAAAGGCGGGGCAGGTGACCTGGCTCACCGGCACTTCCACGATCCGGTCCACCGAGCCATCCGGGGCGTGGCGCACCACGCAGGAGCCGCCCCAGCGGGCGTTCCACAGATAGCCCTCGCTATCCACCACGGCGCCATCGGGCCAGCCACGATGCCCGGCCACGTCGGCAAACAGCGTCCATTCGCCCACCGGCAGGCCAGTGGCCGGGTCGGTGGCGCATTGCAGGATCTTCTTGGTCGGGGTGTCGGTCCAATAGGCGATGCGGCCATCGGGCGAGAAGCAGGTGGCGTTGGGGATGCTTATGCCCGATTTGAGCGTGGTCAGCACACCCGCGCGATAATGGTAGACAGAGCCGATCGGCGCCTCCGCCTCGCTCTTGGTCATGGTGCCGATCCAGAACGCCCCGGAGGGATGGATGCGGCTGTCATTGGTGCGGGTGAGGGGATTGTCGGCTTCGATCTCGTTGATCCGGTTCATGCCGCCCGTCGCCAGGTCGAATTCCTTGAGCCCGGTTTCCGTCGCGAGTACCAGCATGTGGTCATCCACGATCGCCGCTGCAGCCACCGTTTCATTGAACAGCCAGCTATCGGCCACTTCGCCATCCATCGTTACCGCGAACAGTGTCTGCTCGTTGATATCGAAGAAGAACAATTGCTGGCGGCCGGCATGCCAGATCGGGCCTTCGCCCAGTTGGCACTGGCTGTCGAACAACAGGCTTGCGGTGGCGTTCATCGGGCTTTCCCCGCATCGTAGGCGGCGACGGCCGCAGCGGCGCGCTCGGCCACCTGGGCGGCGTCCATGCCGGGCTTGTAGATATAGGTGCCCAGCCCGAAGCCGGTGCAGCCGGCGGCGAAATATTCGCCGAAATTATCGGGATTGGCTCCGCCCACCGCATAGACCGGCAATTCGGGCGGTAGCACCGCCTTCATGGCCTTGATGCCCTTGGGGCCCAGCACTTCGGCGGGGAAGAATTTGAGCCCGGTGGCACCGGCCTTGATGGCGCGGAACGCATCGGTAGGGGTGAACACGCCGGGGTAGGACAGCATCTGCAGCCGCACGGTCTCCTCGATCACCTGCTTGTTGGTGTCGGGCGAAACGATGAAGGTGCCTCCGGCGTCCGAAACCGCCCAGACCTGTTTCTTGCTCAGCACGGTTCCAGCGCCGATGGCCGCCTGTTCGCCCAGCGCGTTGGAGGCCAGCGCGATCGATGTCAGCGCCTCGGGCGAATTGAGCGGCACTTCGATCATGGTGATGCCGGCCGCAATTAGCGCCTGGCAGACGTCCACCGTCTCGCCCGGCGTGATGCCGCGCAGGATGGCGATGATGTGGCGATGGTCCATGCTCATTTTACTCCCAGGCGACGAAGCTGCGCGCGGCCTTGAGGCCGGCGAGCACGATTTCGGTGGCGTCGCGGGTTTCGCCGCGGGCGCCGGTCATGCCCAGCACCTGCGCATAGAGCGCGCAGAGGATGGGCGAGCCGATCAATGGCACGGCCTGCTGGCCGATCAGATGACGGTTGCTGCCGATTTCGGTACCAATCAGCAGGCCCGAGAGGTAGCCGGCGCACCAATCAGGCTGGCGGCCCGAGAGCAGCGAGCCCGCCCGCACCTGGAACAGCATGCCCAGCAGCCGTTCGGGATGCTCCAATCCGGCCTCGGCGCCCGCCGCAAAGCCATCGGCGCGCTCGGGGCCGTCGAGATCGCCGTTGAGCGAGTGGCGCAGCACCGAATGGGTGCGCAGCACCTCGAACAGTTCGCCGGTCATCGCCGTCGAAAAGTGCTCGATGCGCGTGCCCGATAGCTGCGCCCATTTCGAATGCGTGCCGGGCATACAGACGATACCGGAAAATCCGGGTGTCAGTGCCGCCAGCCCCAGCAATTGGGTTTCCTCGCCGCGCATCACATTGTCGGCGCCGGCCTTCTGGCACACGCCGGGCAGGATGGCCGGGGCGATCCGCCCGTCGGGCATTGTCGGGCGCACGGCGCCGTCGAGCAGGCCGCGCAGGTCGGTGGGGGCTTCGAGATAGGGGGCTTCGAGCCATCCCTGGCGCGCGCCGGCCATGCCGCAGATCAGCACGTCGAGCGGACCGGGGCGGGCAGGGGCCACCCCGTCCAGCAATTGGGCCAATGCGTCGGGGAATTCCTCGCGTGCGAGCTTGCCCATGCCCTTGGGCGAGGTCTTCTCGAACGTCACCGCGCCGTTGGGGTCGATGCCCCAGGCGCGGAGGTTGGAGGTGCCCCAATCCACGGCAACCCAGTCTACAATTTCAGTCACTCATATCCCTCATCGCGGCTCGCCCGGCGCGGCGCGACCCTAGCGGCTGTGTCCTGTTTCAGCCAGCCCGATTCTGAGCGGAACAACAGCCCGGATTACCTGGCCTGGTCCCCTCGTTTGGTAAGATTTTCAGAGCGTTGGGAAATATCGGCAAGGCCGCTTCTCATTTGTATGATTTTTTCCTCGGAATCGCGTTCACTCTGGCGTAAGCCGTGCTAGAACGGCTCCAAACGGCGGGCATTTCGCGCCCCTCGGGTCCAAGAGGAAAATGACATGACTGCAGGCAATGGCCACGGCGATGCGCCCAAGAAATTGCGTTCGCGTGCCTGGTTCGACAATCCGGACAATCCCGACATGACGGCGCTCTATCTCGAGCGCTACATGAATTTCGGCGTGTCGCGCGAGGAACTGCAGTCGGACAAGCCGATTATCGGCATCGCCCAGACCGGCTCGGACCTCAGCCCCTGCAACCGCCATCACATCGTGCTGGCCGAACGCGTGCGCGAAGGCATTCGCGAAGCCGGCGGCATCGCAATTGAATTCCCGGTGCATCCGATCCAGGAAACCGGCAAGCGCCCCACCGCCGGTCTCGACCGCAACCTGGCCTATCTCGGCCTCGTCGAAGTGCTTTATGGCTATCCGCTTGATGGCGTCGTGCTCACCATCGGCTGCGACAAGACCACGCCCGCCATGCTGATGGGTGCGGCCACGGTCAATATCCCGGCCATCGCGCTGTCGGTCGGCCCCATGCTCAATGGCTGGCACAAGGGCGAACGCACCGGCTCGGGCACCATCGTCTGGAAGGCCCGCCAGATGATGGCGGCCGGCGAAATCGACTATCCGCAATTCATCGAGCTGGTGGCCTCGTCCGCCCCCTCGACCGGCTTCTGCAACACGATGGGCACCGCCTCGACCATGAATTCGCTGGCCGAAGCGCTGGGCATGCAGCTACCCGGCTCGGCCGCCATTCCCGCGCCCTATCGCGACCGCCAGGAAATGGCCTATCGCACCGGCAAGCGTATCGTCGACATGGTGCATGAGGACCTCAAGCCCTCCGACATCCTGACCAAGGACAATTTCCTCAACGCCATCGTGGTCAATTCGGCCATCGGCGGCTCGACCAATGCACCGATCCACATCAATGCCATTGCCAAGCATATCGGCGTGCCGCTCGATATCGACGACTGGCAGAAGCATGGCCACAAGGTGCCGCTGCTGGTCAATCTGCAGCCGGCCGGCGAATATCTGGGCGAGGATTTCTACCATGCCGGCGGCGTGCCCGCCGTGGTCAACGAACTGATGGGGCAGGGGCTGATCCGCGAGGGCGCGCCCACCGTCAACGGCAAGGCCATCGGCGAGAATTGCCGCGCCACGCCCATCCAGGACGACAAGGTCATCCGTCATTTCGACAACCCGCTCAAGGCGGAGGCCGGGTTCCTGGTTTTGCGTGGCAATCTCTTCGACAACGCCATCATGAAGACCAGCGTGATCTCGTCCGAATTTCGTGATCGCTACCTCAACAATCCTGACCATCCTGGCATGTTCGAGGGCAAGGCGGTGGTGTTCGACGGGCCGGAGGATTACCACCACCGCATCGACGATCCGGCGCTCGATATCGACGAGAACACGCTGCTGTTCATGCGCGGCGCCGGCCCCATCGGCTATCCGGGCGCGGCCGAAGTGGTCAACATGCGGCCGCCGGCCTATCTCATCAAGAAGGGCATCCATTCGCTGGCCTGTATCGGCGACGGCCGCCAGTCGGGCACTTCGGGTTCGCCCTCGATACTCAATGCCTCGCCTGAGGCGGCAGCCGGCGGCAATCTCGCCATCCTCAAGACCGGGGATCGCGTGCGCATCGACCTCAACAAGGGCGAGGCCGATATCCTGATCCCGGGCGAGGAAATCGCCCAGCGGCGTGCCGATCTCGAAGCGGCGGGCGGCTATAAATATCCCGGGCACCAGACGCCGTGGCAGGAAATCCAGCGCGGCATCGTCGGCCAGCTCGGCGAGGGCGCCATCCTCAAGCCGGCCGAGAAATACCAGCGCATCGCCCAGACCAACGGCGTTCCGCGCGATAACCACTGACCGACCACAAGGCCCGCACTGTGCGGGCCTTGTGCCTTCATGCCGGGACCCGGGCGGCTCCAACCGGCTTGGCCACTCAGGTCAGCATGTCCATGAGCGCCGCTCATTGCCGCCAATGTGGCGCCGACCGTCTCCCATTAGACGCGTGGTGCCAGCGACCGGCCAAAAAAAGACCACCACGTTTTTCAACGCGGTGGCCCTGATGCGAGCGGCGCCGAAGCGCGCTCGCCAGATATCGCTGAACCTAGAGCAGGGTCAGGTTGGTCGCCGATTCCTTGCCGTCACGGCCGGTCTCGAGCTCATAGGTCACCTTGTCATTCTCGTAGAGGCCCTGCAGGCCCGAACGCTGAACGGCGGAGATGTGGACGAAGGCATCCTTACCGCCATTTTCAGGCGAAATGAAGCCGAAGCCCTTGGTGGTGTTGAAGAATTTCACGGTGCCGGTGATAAGGGCCATGATAGTTTCCTTTTGCTCGTACCGAGCGGTTATCCGATGGCAACATGCCAAGGGGACATAACGTTCGCATGATCGAGAAGGAAGCCACGGACCGGCGCACCGGCGTCAGGCAGCCGACTTAGGCTGAAAACGTATGAGCTCTATGTGGCACGGAAACGGTCATTCCGCAAGATGTGTGCCCGTAAGAGTTTGCCGATACTTCGATTTTGCCGTTACAGCCGTACCCGCAAGTACTGTCAAGGTCACGACAACTTGCCGGAGTCGGCCCGCCTCGCTTCTGCCCGTGCGTGCCATCATCCGCTCGAAAGGGTGAGAAATGACAAGCGGCGGACCAGCGGACCACCACCCGACCATGCAACCGATCTCGTCGGCCGCCGAAAGCCAACGCTCTCGATCAGCCCTCGCTTTTGGCCGCCAATATCGTCCAGCGGCCGCTGGCACCGCAGCATCAGGCTGTCATTGTTGCGGATACCGACCACGGCGCCGACTGAGGACAATTCGCCTTCGAGCAGGCAATCAATGACCGCCGCTCCGGCCCCAGCTTCTCTTCCAGCCACGGCCGGCTTCGCAGACCGCGGTCGAATTGCCGGCATTGATGCCCGCGCCCGCCGAGAAGGTGACATCCCCGACTCAGCCTCGGGTTTCCTTCACGCTCGCCTCCCGGGCAAATGTCGGGCCGCACGGAAAAGCAACCAGTCCCGATGCCAGAAGCAGGGCGGGGCGCATCAGTATTTCCGCAACAGGCCGACCAGGCGCCCCTGGACCTTCACCCGGTCGGGCGGGAAGATGCGGGTCTCGTAAGCTGGGTTGGCGGCTTCGAGTGCCACGGTGTTTCCCTTGCGACGCAGGCGCTTGAGGGTAGCTTCTTCATCATCCACGAGAGCCACGATGATCTCGCCGGTGCTGGCGGCTTCCTGCTTCTTGATGAGCACGGTATCGCCATCGAAGATGCCCGCATCGATCATCGAGTCGCCGCGCACTTCGAGCGCATAATGTTCGCCGGCGCCCAGCATTTCGGGAGGCACCATGATGGTATGGGAATGGGTCTGGATCGCTTCGATGGGCGTACCGGCAGCGATGCGGCCCATGACCGGGATGGCGATGGGGCGCACATAATCCTCGGCGGCCGAGATACGCGAAGGCGGCGAGGCCACCTTGCCCAGATTGCCCTCGATGACTGACGGCTCGAAGCGCACCTTGCGGCCGCCAAGCGACGGGTTCATCGAATCCGGCAGCTTCACCACTTCCAGCGCCCGCGCCCGGTTGGGCAGCCGGCGGATGAAGCCGCGTTCCTCCAGCGCCGTGATCAGGCGGTGAATGCCCGATTTGGACGCCAGATCGAGCGCATCCTTCATCTCATCGAATGATGGGGGGATGCCGCTTTCCTTCATCCGTTCGTGGATGAACATCAGCAGCTCGTGTTGTTTGCGCGTGAGCATGGGCCCCTCGGGGAAAGAATCGGAACATAGACAGAACGACTATACGTGTTCCATTTATGTTCTGCAATATCTCTCTGCGCGAAGTAGTCTTGGCCTGCGCTCGACTGTCAGAAGACGTCGATGGGCAAGGCTTCGACAATTGAGCCGGCTGGCTGGCCCGGATCGTTTTCCGGCTGCACGATCAGCATGTCGGCGGCGGCAAGCGAGGATGTATGCCCGCTGTCGGTCTGGGCGATCGGCAGCAGGGCCGGTCCGCCCGCCGTGTGGAGCAACTGTGCCCGCATGAAGTGGCGGCGGGCTGTGTTGGGCGGGGTCGCTGCCAGCAGGGGCAGCCGCCAGCTCGGCGGTTGTGCATAGCCCAGCCACTGCCGCAAAGCCGGCCGTATGAAGACCAGTGCGGTCACCATGGCGGAGACCGGATTGCCCGGCAGCCCGAAAATCAGCGTCTTGCCGCGCGTGCCGAACATCAGCGGCTTGCCCGGCCGCATATTGATGCGCCAGAAATCCAGCGTCACCCCCAGTTCGACGAGGATGTCCTGGACGATATCGTGGTCGCCCACGCTGGCCCCGCCGGTGGTGACCACCACATCTGGCTCGCCGGCAAACACCGCTTCCAGCTTGCCGCGCAGTGCGTCGCGGTCGTCGCGGGCGATGCCGTGGTCGGTCACCTCGGCGGCATAGGGCGCCAGCAGCGGCTGGAGGCCGAAGCTGTTGGAGGCAACGATCTGGTCCGGCCCCAGAGCCGCGCCGGGCAATGCCAGTTCATCGCCGGTGGCCAGCAGGGCGATGCGGGGGCGTTTCGCCACCGTCAGCGTTGCCGCATTGGCCGCTGCAGCAACCGCCAGTTGCATCGCCGCCAGCCGCGTCCCGGCCTCGACCAGTGTCTGCCCGCGCGCAAAGTCATTGCCTAGCGCCCGCACGCTGTGGCTTGGCCGGGCAGGGGCGGTGAAGGAGACGAAGCCGCCATCCGCCACGGCCTGTTCCTGCATGATCACGGTGTCCGCTCCGGCGGGCACCGGCGCGCCGGTGAATATCCGCACCGCTTCGCCTGCCCCTAGCGTCCCGGCAAAGCCGGCCCCGGCCTGCGACGTGCCGACGATAGCCAGCCTATGGCCCGCCACCACGTCGGCGGCGCGCATGGCATAGCCGTCCATGGCGCTGGCATGGAATGGCGGCTGGTCGTGCGTGGCAACCACGGGCGCCAGCAGCACCCGCCCCGCAGCGTCGCCCAGGCTCACGCTTTCGACCACCGGTTCGGGCACCCGTTTGAGAATGGCGGCAATGGCGTCGTCGACCGGAAGCAGGCTCACCGGGTAAAATCGCCCGATTTGCCGCCGGATTTTTCCAGCAGACACAGTTCGCTGATGACCATGGCGCGGTCGATGGCCTTGGCCATGTCGTAAAGCGTCAGCGCCGCTGTGGACGCCGCCAGCAGCGCTTCCATTTCCACCCCGGTCTGCCCGGTAGTCTCCGCCGTGGCGTGGATAAGGATTGCCCCCTCGCCATCCGCCTCAATCTCAACCTCGACCTTGGTCAGCGGAATCGGATGGCAGAGCGGGATGAGATCGGATGTTTTCTTGGCCGCCATGATGCCGGCGACACGCGCCACTGCCAGCGCGTCGCCCTTTTTGAGCCCCCCGCCCATGATGGCCGCAATCGTCTCCGGCTGGGCCAATAGCCGCGCCTGCGCCACGGCGCGACGGCGCGTCACCGCCTTGTCGCCGATATCGACGATATGGGCCTCGCCCTTTTCGTTGAGGTGGGTCAGGCCCCCGGCCATCAGCGCACGGCCTGCGGCGCGCCCATCAGGAGGGCTCTTGTGGCGGCCGCCACGTCCTCCTGCCGCATCAGGCTTTCGCCGACGAGGAAGGTGCCGATGCCGGCTTCGTGGTCGAGCTTGACGATATGCTCGTGGTTGACGATGCCGCTTTCGCTGACCAGCAGCGTCCCCTTGGGCACGCCCGCAGCCAGGTTGACCGAGGTGTCGAGCGTGGTCTCGAAGGTGCGCAGGTTGCGGTTGTTGATGCCGATGAATTCGGCGCCCAAAGCCAGCGCGCGGTCCAGCTCGAGCTGGTCATGCACCTCCACCAGCGCATCCATCTTCCACTCCTCGGCCGCGTCCAGCAGGTAGCGCGCCACGTCGTCGCCCACGGCGGCGAGAATGATGAGGATGCAGTCGGCGCCCCAGGCACGGGCTTCGGCCACCTGATAGGTCTCGAACAAAAAGTCCTTGCGCAGGACCGGCAGGTTGGTCGCCGCCCGCGCCTCGATCAGGTAGCTCGGCGAGCCCTGGAAGCTCGGCCGGTCGGTCAGCACCGACAGGCACGCCGCCCCCGCCATTTCATAGGAGCGGGCGATCTCGGCTGGGTTGAAATCGGCGCGGATCAGCCCCTTGGACGGGCTGGCCTTCTTCACCTCGGCGATCAGTGCATAATGCCCCGCCGCCCGCTTGGCCTTGATGGCCCTGATAAAGCCCCGCGGCGGGGGCTGGTCATGCGCCTGCGCCACCACTTCGGCCCAGGGCCGCATGCTTTTGGCGGCTGCGATTTCCTCGCGCTTATAGGCCTCGATCTGCTGGAGAATATCGCTCATCGCTCTCGTCCGTTCGAAACCGCCACGAGGCGGGCGAGTTTTTCCTTGGCCTTGCCGCTGTCGATGATGCCGGCTGCCGCTTCGGCGCCTTCGCGCAGGTCGGCCACCTTGTCGGCCACGATGAGCGCGGCTGCTGAATTGAGCAGCACCACATCGCGATAAGCCCCCGGCGCGCCATCGAACAGCGCATGGATGGCGGCCGCATTATAGTCCGGATCGGCGCCAGCCAGGTCTTTGGCATCGTGGGTCTTGAGCCCCGCATCTTCGGGCGACACTTCAAAGCTCCGCAGGTCGCCATTGGCGATCTGCGCCACGAAGCTCGGGCCGGTCACGGTGATTTCGTCCAGCCCGTCGCTGCCATGCACCACCCAGGCCTTGATGGCCCGATTGGCGAGCAGGGCGGCGGCCACCGGCTCCACCCATTCCTGCGCATAGACGCCCAGCATATAGCGGCGCACCCCGGCCGGGTTGGATTGCGGCCCCAGCAGGTTGAACATGGTGCGCACGCCCATTTCGGCGCGCGACGGCCCGACATGGCGCATGGCCGGGTGGTGGCTCGGCGCGAACATGAAGCCGATGCCGGTCTGCCTGATGGTGTGCGCGATTTCCGCCGGCGTCAGGTCCAGCTTCACCCCCAGCGCCTCGAGCGCCTGCGACGAGCCCGATTTGGACGACAAAGCCCGATTGCCGTGCTTGGCGACCGGAATCCCCGCGGCCGCCACGACGATGGCGCTGGCCGTGGAAATATTGAGCGTGCCGCCGCCGTCCCCGCCGGTGCCGACGATGTCGATGGCATTTTCGGGCGCTTCCACCGGGATCATCTGCTCGCGCAGAATGGAGACCGCAGCGGCAATTTCGCCCACCGTCTCTCCCTTGATGCGCATGCCCATCAGGAAGGCGCCGATCTGGCTCGGCGTGGCTTCGCCGGCCATGATGATGCGCATCACGCCGCGCATTTCCTCGCCGGTCAGGTCCTTGCGGTCGGCGATCTTGTGGAGGGCTGCCTTGATATCCATCACGCGGCTCGCTTCTGGTTGAAGTCGCGGGCGAGGTTCAAAAAATTCTGCAGCAGCGCGTGGCCATTCTCGCTGGCAATGCTTTCGGGGTGAAACTGCACGCCATGCACCGGCAGGCTTTTGTGCTGCATCCCCATGATCAGCCCATCATCGGTCGTCGCGGTCACTTCAAGCACGTCCGGCAGGGTGTCCTGCTTGACGATCAGCGAATGATAGCGCGTCGCCTCGAAGTCGTTGTTGAGCCCACGGAACAGGCCCTTGCCATTGTGGTGGATCTTGGATGTCTTGCCATGCACCAGGTGCGGCGCGCGGATCACGTCGCCGCCCATGGCCTGGCCGATGGCCTGGTGCCCCAGGCAGACGCCCAGGATAGGCATGTCGGCCTTGAAGCGGTCGATCAGCGCGAGGCAGATGCCGGCCTCATTGGGCGTGCACGGACCGGGCGACAGCACGATGGCCTCGGGCGCCATGGCGGCGATTTCATCCAGCGTGATCTTGTCGTTGCGCACGACGGTAATATCGGCACCCAGCTCGCCCAGGAAATGGACGAGGTTGTAGGTAAAACTGTCGTAGTTATCGATGACGAGGGTTTTGGTCATTTCTGTTCCTCAGCAGGCTGTTTCTAACCACGAGGTCATTCCCGCGAAAGCGGGAATCTCCCGTCAGAACCAGCTCCGCCATCGCAACAGGAAGATTCCCGCTTTCGCGGGACTGACGTTGTGAACAAAACCCATCATTGCCCGATCCTCGCCTCGCCGGCATAGCGTAGCGCTTCCTCGGCGGCGCTGAAAAGGGCGCGGGCCTTGTTTTCGCATTCGAGCTGTTCGAGTTCCGGCTTGCTGTCGGCGACGATGCCGGCGCCCGACTGCACATAGAGCTTGCCGTCCTTGAGGATAGCCGTGCGCAGCACGATACAGGTGTCCATGGTGCCATCGGCGCCGAAATAGCCCACGCAGCCGCCATAGATGCCGCGCCGCGACTTTTCCAGCTCGTCGATGATCTCCATCGCCCGCACTTTTGGCGCGCCCGAAACAGTGCCCGCCGGAAACCCCGCGGACAGTGCATCGACGAAGTCATATTTCGGGTCCAGCACGCCCACGACGTTGGAGACGATGTGCATGACGTGGGAATAATATTCGAGGAAGAACTTGTCGGTGACCTTGACCGTGCCGGTCTTGGCCACGCGACCCACATCGTTGCGGCCCAGGTCGAGCAGCATCAGGTGCTCGGCCAGTTCCTTCGGATCGGCCAGCAGTTCTGCCGCCAGCTCGTGGTCCCGCGTCGGCGTGGCGCCGCGCTTGCGCGTGCCGGCGATGGGGCGGATGGTCACTTCCCCATCCTGCACCCGCACCAGGATTTCCGGGCTCGATCCGGCCACGGCGAAGTCGCCGAAGTCGAGGAAATACATATAGGGGCTGGGATTGGTCCGCCGCAAAGCCCGATAGAGCGCGGTCGGGGGCAGAGTGAAGTCGGCCTCGAAGCGCTGGCTCAGCACCACCTGGAAAATGTCCCCGGCGGTGATGTAGTCCTTGGCCTTGGCCACCATGCCGAAATATTCGTCTTTCGAGGTGTTGCTGGTGACGGCCATGGATTCGAGATCGGGCAGGGCAGGGGCAGTCGGCATGGCTTGCGTCAGCCGCGCAATGGCGTCGTCGATCCGGGCTTCGGCTGCCTCATAGGCCTGTCTTGCCGATACGCCCGCCCGAACATAGACCGGCGCGGTGAAATAGAGTTCGTCCTTGAGCGTATCGAAAATCGCCAGCAGCGAGGGCCGCATCAGCATGGCTTCAGGCGTCTGCAGATGGTCCGGGTTGCTGTCGGGCAGCTTTTCCATATAGCGGACCATTTCATAGCCCAGGAACCCGTAGATGCCGGCCGATTGCGGCGGCAGCCCCTCGGGCACCTCGATCTTGCTGTCCGCCACCAGGTTGCGCAGCGCATCGAGCGGCAGGTCGGGCAGGGGCTCGAACGCCGTCTCGTCGATCTGCGCCTTCAGGTTGATCCTCGCCGTGCCGGCTTCGACCTTGAGCATCACGTCGGGCTGGCTGCCGATGATGGAATAGCGGCCCCGCGTCGTCCCATCCTGCACCGATTCAAGCAGGAAGGTATTCTTCCGGCCCTGCGCGAGCTTGAGATAGGTGCCGACAGGCGTTTCCAGATCCGCCACAATGCGACGCCAGACGATCTGCGACTTTCCAGCATCGTATTGCTCGGAGAAGCGCTGATAGAAGTCGTCGCCCATCGTTGTCGTGTCCAGTTGGGGTAAGGCCCGGCCTGCCGGTTACAGGCCGGTATTGAGTTCCAGCACCTGCTGCAGGGCCTGCTGGTTGATGACCATGCGGGCGTCATCGCGGATGGCGGTTACGAAGTCGCCATAGACGCCGATGCGGGCCTCGTTTTCGAGGCTGGCATTGGCGGCCTCTTCCAGCGGGCCTTCGGCCGGGGTGAGGTCGGTCACCTGGAAGACGATGAATTCGCCCGACTGGCTTACCGCCGAGCCATGATGGCTTGCGTCGCCGGCAAAGGCAGCCGAAGCGACCGTCGCATCGATGGTGCCGTCCTCCGAGCCGAAGCGGGTGAAGGGCGCGCTGATCTGCGGGAAGACGCTGTAGGACGCCGCCACGTCGGCCAGCGCCTCGCCATTGTCGAGGCGGGTCACGGCATCCTTCTGGGCGGCCATGAGCGCGTTGTTGACGCGCTCGGTGGTCATGGTCTCGGTCAGTTGATCGCGCACTTCGTCCAGCGTCTGGTCGCGGGCCGGTTCGACTGCATTGAGGTCGAACCACAGCGTGCCATTGCCGGCCAGCGGGATGCCTGCGGTCAGCGCGCCCTGTTCGGCCTTGAAGATGGCCTGGCTGACGCGCGGCACGTCCTCGGCGGCGCGATCGGAGATCACGTTCAGTTCCGCACCGCCCGAGGTTACGTCGGCCTCGTAGAGGTCGAGCCCGAAGCGCTCGGCGATCTCAGGCAGCGGCCGGAACGCGGCACGCAGTTCCTCGATCTGGTCCTGCACGTCGGCAACTTCGTTGCGGGCCTCGGCCAGCGCCAGATTGTTGGCGACCTGGTCGCGCACTTCGGCCAGCTCAGGCACGCCACCGGCCTCGATGGCCGAAACATGCACGGCGCGCTTGCCGGCAACGCCGTCGATCACCGCAAAACCGCCATCCGCCAGCCCGAAGGCTGCCGAGGCGAGGCCCGCATCGAGAATATCGGCCTGCGCCAGCGTGCCCAACTCGGTCGGGGTCAGGCCGGCTTCGCTCACCAGCGTCTCGAACGGCGTACCGGCAACCTTGCCGGCCTCGAAAGCGGCAACCTGGTCGGCATTGAGCACCACCTGCTGGAGCGTGCGCCGCTCCGCCTTGCTCAGCGTTGCCTTGGTGCGCTCGTATTCTGCGGCGATCGCGTCATCCGAAATGGTCTTGGTAGCCGCCAGGTCCGCCGTCGACAGGCGCAGCATCTGCACATTGCGGGTTTCGACCGTGCGGAACTCGGCCTGGTGCTCGCTCAGATAGGCGGCGAGCTCTTCTTCCGTCGGCGCGGCCGGGGTTTCGACATTGGTTTCGGCCAGTGCGAAATATTCGATCGTGCGCTGGTCCGCCGCATAGCGGTTGACCAGGTTCGACGCCGTCTCGGGCAGTTTGGTGTCGCCAAACAGGCTCAGGATGAGCTGCTGGCGGCGTGCCGCATCGCTCTGGTCCTCGAAATATTCGGCCTCGGTCAACCCGCTCATCTGCAGCACCTGGCTGAAGCTCTGCGGATTGAAGGCGCCCAGCGCATTCTGGAACGACGGATCCTCGCGCAGCATCTGGCTCAGCTTGCTCTGCGACACGCCAAGCCCGAAGCCTTCCGCCATCTGGTCGAGCGCTGCGTCCTGGGCCAGGTTCTGCAACACCATGGAGGGAATGCCCAGATTGATGGCATCCTGCGCCGTCGGGACCGAGCCGAGCTGCTGGGCGACCTGGTTGACCTGGTTCTGGTAGGCACGCAGGAACTGGCGCGACGTAATGTCCTCGCCGCCCACCTTGGCCACAGTATTGCTGCCCAGGTCGGCGATGACATTGTTGATGCCGAAGCCGGCCAGGCCGACCAGCAGCAGCCCCCCCATGACCTTGCCGGGCCAGGATTTTGCAAAAACACGCAAACTATCGAGCATCTGAGACGTTCCAGTTGGGCAACACCAGGCTTTACCGCAGCAGCGGGAGGGCACTAGTAATCCATTTTGACAGCCGGGGTTAGGGCAAACCTTGCCCCGGTGCAAGAGGCAGCAGGAGCAAAGAGTGACAACGACAATAACGCCGCTGATCGCAGGGAACTGGAAAATGAACGGCCTGCGGGCGTCGCTGGACGAGCTGACGGCCCTTGCCGGCATGATGACGACGGGCGACGCGCCGCGTGCCATGGTCGTGATCTGCCCGCCGGCGACCATCCTGGCTGCCGTTGCCCGGCAGGGCGCCACATCGGGCATCCTGGCCGGCGGGCAGGATTGCCACCCGGCCGCCTCTGGCGCCCATACCGGCGATATTGCTGCCGGCATGCTGGCCGATGCCGGTGCCCAATATGTGATCGTCGGCCACTCCGAGCGGCGGGCGAGCTATGGTGAAACCGACGATCTGGTGCGCGCCAAGGCGGAAGCCGCCATCGGCGCGGGCCTCAAGCCGATCATCTGCGTCGGCGAGACCGAGGCCGAGCGCGATGGCGGGCAGGCCGACGCCGTGGTTGCCCGCCAGTTGGCCGGCTCCATTCCCGATGCCGGCGGCCAGCACGATGTCATCGTCGCCTATGAACCCGTCTGGGCCATCGGCACCGGCCGCACCCCCGGCAATGACGACATCGCCCAGATGCACAATTCGATCCGCCGCCAGCTCGTCGACCGTTTCGGAGACAAGGGCCAGGCCATCCATATTCTCTATGGTGGCTCGCTCAAGCCGCAGAATGCCCGCGAAATCCTGGCCATCGACAACGTCAATGGTGGTCTCGTCGGCGGCGCCAGCCTCTTGGCAAAGGACTTCGCGACCATTATCTCGGCCGTATAGCGACGCTGGTGCTGCAGGCTGGCCGGAAAATCCGGGCGGCCTCTGGCATTTGCGGCGTGAGGCGTGTATGACGCCGCATCCTTTGAAGACCAATTTGACTGAGACACGATGGCAAACGTCCTGATTGTGGCCTATCTGCTGATCGTCCTGGCGCTGATTGCGGTGATCCTGCTGCAGCGCTCCGAGGGCGGCGCATTGGGCATTGGCGGTGGTGGCGGCGGCGGGTTCATGACCGCGCGCGGGTCTGCCAATCTGCTCACCCGCACCACGGCGATTCTGGCGACCCTGTTCTTTGCCACGGCGATCGGCCTCACCGTGCTGTCCGAACTCGATCGCGGCACGTCGGGCATTCTCGAAGGCGCTACCGTCAACGCGGATGGCACGACGCCGACCAACGTTCTCGACGCGCTGAACGCCTTGCAGCCGGAAACCCCGGCCTCCGACCTCCCGGTGCCCACCACCGATGCCGCGCCGGCTGCCCAGGCCCCCGCAGCCGATGCTGCCACCCCCGATGCGACCAGCGACCTGCCGGTGCCCCCGGCGGAAACGCCGACCGATGAGCCGGCCGCTCCGGCGACCAACTAACCGCCGCAAGGCGAACCGAAAGAGGGGGATGGAAACATCCCCTTCTTCTTTTTGTGTAGAGCGCATTGCGCGCTCTACGAATCGACGCTGATGTGATTAAGGTGAACGCCCATGGCTCGGTACGTATTCATCACCGGAGGCGTGGTCTCCTCATTGGGTAAAGGTCTTGCATCGGCGGCGCTCGGCGCGGTCCTGCAAGCGCGCGGCTACAAGGTCCGCCTGAGGAAGCTCGATCCCTATCTCAACATCGATCCGGGCACCATGTCGCCCACCCAGCATGGCGAAGTCTTCGTCACCGACGACGGCGCAGAGACCGACCTCGACCTGGGCCATTACGAACGCTTCACCGGCCGCGCCGCCACCAAGCGAGACAACATCACCACCGGCCGCATCTATTCCGATATTCTGGCCAAGGAGCGGCGCGGGGAATATCTCGGCGCCACCGTGCAGGTCATTCCGCACGTTACCGACGCGATCAAGAATTTCGTGGTGGAAGGCAATGAGGACTTCGACTTCGTCCTGGTCGAAATCGGCGGCACGGTCGGCGATATCGAGGGCCTGCCCTTCTTCGAGGCCATTCGCCAGCTCGGCAACGACCTGCCGCGCAACCATGCCTGCTACCTGCATCTCACGCTGATGCCCTACATTCCCTCGGCCGGCGAGCTCAAGACCAAGCCGACCCAGCATTCGGTCAAGGAACTTCGCTCCATCGGCATCGCGCCGGACGTGCTGCTGGTCCGCTGCGACCGTCCCATTCCCGATGGGGAAAAGAAGAAGCTATCCTTGTTCTGCAACGTGCGCGAAAGCGCCGTGATCCAGGGCCTCGATGTCGGCTCCATCTATGACGTGCCGCTGGCTTACCACAAGGAAGGGCTGGACCGCGAAATCCTGGCCTCGTTCGGTATCACCGATGCGCCCGAGCCCGATCTCAGCGCCTGGGACGATGTTTCGGCTCGCCTTCACAATCCCGAGGGCGAGGTCAATATCGCCATTGTCGGCAAATATACCGGCCTCAAGGACGCCTATAAGTCGCTCTCCGAGGCGCTGACTCATGGCGGCATCGCCAACAAGGTCAAGGTCAACCTGCAGTGGATCGATAGCGAAGTCTTCGAGCGCGACGACCCGGCGCCCTATCTCGAACATGTCCATGGCATCCTGGTGCCCGGTGGCTTCGGCGAGCGCGGTTCGGCCGGCAAGATCGAGGCGGCCCGCTTCGCCCGCGTCAAGGACGTGCCCTATTTCGGCATCTGCTTCGGCATGCAGATGGCCTGCGTCGAAGCGGCCCGCAACACCGCTGGCATCAAGAATGCCTCCTCCACCGAATTCGGTCCCACCAAGGAGCCGATCGTGGGCATGATGACCGAGTGGACCAAGGGCAACGAGAAGGAAAGCCGCGCGGCCGAGGGCGACCTCGGCGGCACCATGCGTCTGGGCGCCTATCCGGCCCAGCTCACGCGCGGCTCGCGCGTCGCCGATATCTACGGCTCCACCCGCATTTCCGAGCGCCATCGTCACCGCTACGAGGTGAACATGGATTACCGCAAGCTGCTCGAAAAGAATGGCCTGCTGTTCTCCGGCGTCTCGCCCGACGGCAAGCTGCCCGAAATCGTCGAGCGCACCGATCACCCCTGGTTCATCGGCGTGCAGTTCCATCCGGAACTGAAATCCAAACCCTTCGAACCCCACCCGCTCTTCGCCAGCTTCATCGCCGCCGCGATGGACCAGAGCCGGCTGGTCTGACCCTTGCCTCTCCCTTCGGGGGAGAGGTCGGCGCGCGGCGCCGGGTGAGGGGGCCTTGGTGCAGCTCGAAGCACCCGGCGCGTCGCGTCCACCACCGACGACGTCCCCCGAAACAGGGGTAGGCCGTCCCACCACTCTCGGCCATTCTCCTCGCCCAAGAGGAGAAGCGTCATGATCCGCACAATCTTCGCCGCCGGCCTGCTGCTCGCCACAGCCGTCCCCGCCAGCGCCCAGGTGCCGGGCGATTTCGACTGTTATTCGGACCTTAATGGTCCCTATACGCCCGGCGGTCTGCTGCGCATCGAGGAGCCGACCAGTTTCAGCTTCCTCGCGCCGGCCACCGCCAAGCCCGGCAAGTCCTTCCCGATGGAAATGGTCACCGATGAAATCGTCAACTTCGACGACGCCTTCGCCAACCACATCTCGCCCGGCGCCATCATGATCGAAGCCTCCTGGATCGAGGACGCCTATAGCTACGAAGCCGCCATCCTCACCGCCGCCGGGCAGGTGGTGTCGGTATCCTGCCCGTTCATCCCCTGAACGTCCACGTGCTATAGCTGGACGAAACCGCTCCGAGTCCCGCCATGGCCGACATCATCAACCTCCGCAACGTCCGCAAGCAGAAAGCCCGCGCCGGCAAGGAGGCGCAGGCCGCGCAGAACCGGGTGCTGTTCGGGCGGACCAGGGCGGAGAAGTTGAAGCAGGCGGCCGAGAAGGCGCAGGCGGACAAGCATATCGAGGGGCACAAGAAGGAGGAGTAGCCACTGGTCCTTCCACAACCACAATGTCATCCCGGCGAAGGCCGGGATCCATCCTGAGGTTCCTCCAACAGCACGGCAGGCTCATTCATCTCAGGATGGATTCCGGCCTTCGCCGGAATGACACTGAGTGCGTTGCTGGTGCGCGGATTGCCCCTACCAGTTCACCTGGCAAACCCCGCCTTTGGCCTGAAACTGCATGCTGTTTTCGGTATACTGGAATATCTCCAGCTTCACGCCATTGGGGTCCTTGGTCCAGGCCTGCCAGGTTCCGTCCACGCCCAGCTTCTTGTCGGTGATGTCGACGCCCTGTGCCCGCACATGGGCGATCAGCCCATCCAGGTCTTCGGTCTCGAGGCAGATATGGTTGATCTGGTCGGTCTCGGCAAAGCGCGATTCCCCCTTGCGGAACACCTCGATGAAGGTCCGTTCTCCCAGGTCCATATAAAACCCGATCCACTCCTCGCCGCGCCGGAAATCGAATGCCTTGGCGATGCCGAAAACGTAGCGATAGAAATTCGCGGTCTTTTCGAGGTCGTGGGCGAAGATGCAGGTATGGGCGACCTGCTTGATGAGCTGCGTGGTCATGGTTCCTCCGGAAAGCGCCTGCCGTATTAACGATAAAGCGTCGGCCGATCAATCGCCCGGGCGGCCCGGATGCCCGCGAAGCGGCATTTTTTTGTGCCGCCCTCTTTTACTTGTCACGCCCCGCGTCTAGGAGAGGCGCAACGAACCGACAGAACCCAATCGGGAAGGGCGCAACATGTCTTCAATCATCCACGTCACCGGCCGCCAGATTTATGACAGCCGCGGCAATCCCACGGTCGAAGTCGATGTGGTGCTCGACGACGGCAGCTTCGGCCGCGCCGCCGTGCCTTCTGGCGCCTCCACCGGCGCCCATGAGGCCGTCGAACTGCGCGATGGCGGCAAGAAGTACAATGGCAAGGGCGTCACCCAGGCCGTCGAAAACGTCAACACGGCGATCTCAGACGAAATCCAGGGCATGGACGCGCTCGACCAGCTCGCCGTCGACCAGGCCATGATCGATCTCGACGGCACGCCCAACAAGTCGCGCCTCGGCGCCAATGCCATTCTCGGCGTGTCGCTGGCCGTGGCCAAGGCCGCCGCCGAATCCAGCGAACTGCCCTTCTACCGCTATATCGGCGGCCCGAACGCCCATGTCCTGCCGGTGCCGATGATGAACATCATCAATGGCGGCGAGCATGCCGATAACCCCATCGACATGCAGGAATTCATGATCCTGCCGGCCGGCGCGGAAAACCTGGCCGACGCCGTCCGCATCGGTTCCGAGATTTTCCACACCCTCAAGAAGGGTCTCTCGGCCGAAGGTCACAACACCGCGGTTGGCGACGAAGGCGGCTTCGCGCCCAACCTCAAATCCGCCGACGATGCGCTGGGCTTCATCATGCGCTCCATCGAAAAGGCCGGCTACAAGCCGGGCGAAGACGTGTTCCTCGGCCTCGATTGCGCCGCTACCGAATATTACAAGGGCGGCAAATACGAGATGGTAGGCGAGGGCAAGTCGCTGTCGTCAGAGGAAAACGTCAAGTTCCTCGCCGATCTCGCCGCCCGCTATCCCATCATATCAATCGAAGACGGCATGGCCGAGGACGATTGGGACGGCTGGAAAGCTCTCACGGACGCCATCGGCGACAAGGTGCAGCTCGTGGGCGACGATCTCTTCGTCACCAACACCAAGCGCCTGGTTTCCGGCATCAAGATGGGCGTCGCCAATTCCATCCTGGTCAAGGTCAACCAGATCGGCTCGCTCAGCGAAACCCTCAACGCCGTCGATACCGCCCACCGCGCAGCCTATACCTCGGTCATGTCCCACCGCTCGGGCGAAACCGAGGATTCGACCATTGCCGACCTCGCCGTGGCGCTGAACTGCGGGCAGATCAAGACCGGCTCGCTCTCCCGCTCCGACCGCCTGGCCAAATACAACCAGCTCATCCGCATCGAGGAGCAGCTGGGATCGTCGGCCAAATATGCCGGCTATTCCGTGGTCAAGGGCCGCTGAACGGTCCGGATGAATGCAAAGCCCGGCAGCAATGCCGGGCATTTTTGTTTGGTGACTCATCCCACCCGCGATGTCATTCCGGCGCAGGCCGGAATCCATCTTGAGATGGCTAAGCTCACTGTGGGCGAGGAGAGACCTCAGGATGGATCCCGGCCTGCGCCGGGATGACATCGTGTGAGTGGGGCGCCCAGTTACTGGAACGCCGTCTCGGCAAAGCTCCGCAGCTTCCGCGAATGCAGCCGTTCCGCCGGCTGGTCGCGCAGGATTTCCATCGCCCGCAGCCCGATCTGCAAATGCCGGTTGACCTGCGTGCGGTAAAAATCCGAAGCCATGCCCGGCAGCTTCAGCTCGCCATGCAGCGGCTTGTCCGACACACAGAGCAGCGTCCCATACGGCACCCGGAACCGGAATCCGTTGGCTGCGATGGTCGCGCTTTCCATGTCCAGCGCCACGGCGCGCGACTGGCTGAGCTGGCGCACGATTTCGGTCTGGTCGCGCAATTCCCAGTTGCGGTTGTCGAAGGTCGCCACCGTGCCGGTGCGCATGATCTTCTTGGTCTCGATGCCCTCGGTCTCGGTGATTTCATGCACCGCCTGTTCCAGCGCCACCTGCACTTCGGCCAGAGCCGGTACCGGCACGGTCAGCGGCAGGTCGGCATCGAGCACATGGTCCTCGCGCACATAGGCATGGGCCAGCACATAGTCGCCCAGTTCCTGCGAATTCCTGAGCCCCGCGCAATGCCCCAGCATGATCCAGGCATGCGGCCGCAGCACGGCGATATGGTCGGTGATGGTCTTGGCGTTGGAGGGGCCCACGCCGATATTGACCATGGTGATGCCGCGCCCGCGATCCGCCGTAAGGTGATAGGCCGGCATCTGCGGCGCCCGCACCGGCGCCGTGCCCGCCACCGCTCCGCCGCGCAGCATATTGTCGGTCACCACATTGCCCGGCTCGATGAAGCTCTCGTAGTGGGGATGCCCCTCGGCCATGTACTGCTTGGCCACCCGGCAGAATTCGTCGATGTAGAAGGCGTAGTTGGTAAAGATCACGAAATTCTGGAAATGGCCGGCATCGGTGCCGGTATAGTGGCTCAGCCGGAACAGCGAATAGTCCACCCGTGGCGCCGTGAAGGCCGATAGCGGGTAGGGCCCGCCCTTGGGCGGCACGAAGGTCCCGTTGGCGATCTCGTCGTCGGTATTGCCCAGGTCGGGCGCATCGAACACGTCGCGCAGCGGTATGTTGAGCGCGTTCAGCGCCTCCCCGTCGATCCGCTCATTGGCGTTCACCGCGAAATGCAGCGGAATCGGGGTGTCGGATTCCCCGATATCGATCGTGCCGCCATGGTTCTTGAGGATGACGGTGAACTGCTCCTGGAAGTAGGTGCGGAACAGGTCGGGCGCCGTCACCGTCGTCCGGTACAGCCCCGGCGTATGCAGGAACCCGTAGGGCAGGGTGCTTTCGTGCCGGGAATAGCTGGTGGAGCGCACCTCCACCTGCGGATAACACGCCCGCACCCGCCCCTCGGGCACCACGCCCTTGGCTAAAGCCGCCAGATGCCCGCGGATGAAGCCGGTATTGCGATGATAGAGCTCGGCCAGATATTCCCACGCCTTCTCCGGGTCGGTGAAGGACTGCTTGTCGAGGCGGGGTGGGCTGATCGTGGTCATCTTGCTCTTTCGAAATCGCCGGCCCCGGATCGGGCCGGCCGTCCTGTCTGAATCGCGCTGCATATCCGGCAGCGTCTAGCCCTCTTGAATGACAGCTTCGCGGCAGCGCTTCAACTGCGCGGCCACCGCCCGGGAAGTTTCACATCGCTGTGATGGCCACTTTTCTTGCCGCAATTGCTCCCCATCTTCTCAGTCAGTTCACTGGCACGGCAAGCGACCCATGCAACCGGTGAGCGAGGAATGTCGCGCTGGCCGCTTTGTCCCCCAAGCCCTCAACAGTGCGGATGGCCGATATTCCCAAGGCTGCAACGGCAGAAATGCTGTTGCAGCCTTTTATTTTGCCCCAACCGTAGACGAACGCCGCCGCGTTTTCTATTGCTGCGCCCGCGCATTGGTATTGCGGAGGGACCCATGACGGCAACGATCATCGACGGCAAGAGCTTCGCCGAGGGCCTGCGTGGTCGCATTGCCGGCCACGTGCAGCGCCTCAAGGCTGAACACGGCATCACGCCCGGCCTGGCCGTCGTCATTGTCGGCCACGATCCCGCCAGCCAGGTCTATGTCACCAACAAGGCCAGGCAGACCGCCGAAGTCGGCATGGCCTCGTTCAAGCATGAACTGCCCGAAGACACGAGCGAAGCCGACCTGCTGGCTCTCGTCCATCGCTTGAACAATGATGATCAGGTCCATGGCATCCTTGTGCAAATGCCGGTGCCCAAGCAGATCGACTCCATCAAGGTGATCGAGGCCATCGCCCCATCGAAGGATGTCGATTGCTTCACCCCGGCCAATGTCGGCAAGGTGCAGATCGGCCTGCCGGGCCCGGTCTCCTGCACGCCGCTCGGCTGCCTCATGCTGCTGCGCGACCAGATCGGCTCGCTGGCCGGGCTCAACGCCGTCATCATCGGCCGCTCCAACCTCGTCGGCAAACCGATGATGCAGCTGCTGCTGCGCGAGAACTGCACCGTCACCGTGGCGCATTCCAGGACGAAGAACCTCGCCGATGTGGTGCGCGGCGCCGATATCGTTGTCGCCGCCGTCGGTCGCCCCGAAATGATCCGCGGCGACTGGATCAAGCCGGGCGCCACGGTCATCGATGTCGGTATCAACCGCATTCCCGCGCCCGAACGCGGCGAAGGCAAGACCCGGCTGGTTGGCGACGTGGCCTATGCCGAAGCCGCCGCGATCGCCGGCGCCATCACCCCGGTTCCGGGCGGCGTCGGCCCCATGACCATTGCGTGCCTCCTCGCCAACACCGTCACCACCGCCAGCCTGATCAACGGCCTCGCGCCGCCGACCGACCTCACGGCATGATCGACGGCACCGCCCACGATCCCGGCGGCAAGGTGCGCCTGCGCCTGCTGCCGGGCGTCCATGGCGACGTGGTCATGAGCCCGGACACCCGCTACCGCCAGCGCATGCGCCGCTGGCTGGGCGATGCCTTCCCCGAGCGCTACATTCTCTTCATCGGCATGAATCCCTCCACCGCCGATGCGACAGTGGACGACCCCACCTGCGCCCGCGAATGGACTTTCGCCCGCCGCGAGGGCTTTTCCGGCATGGTGAAATGCAATGTCGGCGACTATCGCGCCACCGACCCGAAAATGCTGGTCCAGCCGGACATTGTCGCGGTCTCGCCCGCCAATCTTCCCGTCATCCGCCAGGCCGCCAGCGGAGCAGACCGCGTCGTCCTCTGCCACGGCAAGCTCAACAAGGCCCTGGCGCCAGCGGGCAAGACGATCGTGGAAGCGCTCAAGGCTGACGGCGTGGAGTTATGGTGCTTCGGCACCAATGCCGATGGTTCACCCAAGCACCCGCTCTATCTGCGGGCCGATACGCCGCTGGTGCGGTTTTCGGGCTGATAGCCACGCCCTCGTGGTTCGAGGGTCGCTGCGCTCCCGCCTCACCATGAGGGCTACTGATACACCGAACTACAAGTAGCCCTCATGGTGAGGTGCGCTTCTTCAGCGCCTCGAACCACGAGGGCGTGGCACGATCTTTAAGCCGCCCCCGCCAGATAAAACAACCGCGCCACCGTGTGATCCCGCAGCGCCTGCGCCGGCAGTTTCCCCGTCAATGCCGCGATCACCTGGCCCTTGTCCGCCACCGCGCTGGCATCGACCACAACCCGCTTGAATCCCGGCCGCAAACCCTGCTTGGCCCCTTCCAGCAGGTCGAACAGCAGGGCCCGCACATCGGTCCGCATGGCGCAGGCAATACACTGTTCGCCATCCGCATGGCCGTGCCCGCTGTTGGCCGGCAGGCGGAGCAGGGCGGTATCGGCGTCGAGCGGGACGAGATGGATGGGCTCGGTAACGAGGGTTACGGGGATGGGTTCAAGAGGATGTTTCGCATTCATTGGGGATATCCCCCTCCAGCCACCCCGACGCGGGGAATATTGCTTCGGGCATATGGCAAGAAATATGGTTCTTGCCCTTCCTCCCCTTTTGAGGGGAGGGTAGCGGCGCTCGGCCCGCCGGGCCGTAGCAGAGCTGGGGAGGGGTGGTTTCGTGAACCATCCAAGGACCCCCACCCTCGGTCCCTCCCCTCAGGGGGAGGGAGGCGAAGGAACCGCGAGCCGGGTAGACAAACCCAATATCCCGTCTACTCCGCCGCCACGATAGCCGGCCCCGGAATGTAGTTCAAAATCGGCCCCAGCCACCGTTCCACGTCCGCCACCGGCATGTTCTTGCGCTCGGCATAGTCCATCACCTGGTCGCGCTCCACCTTGGCCACGCCGAAGTAATAGGCGTCCGGATGGCTGAAATAGAGCCCCGAAACCGATGAGCCCGGCCACATGGCATAGCTTTCGGTCAGCGTCACGCCCACGGCCTGTTCGGCATCGAGCAGGCGGAACAGGGTGGTCTTTTCGGTATGGTCGGGCTGGGCTGGATAGCCAGGGGCGGGGCGGATGCCGCGATAGGGCTCGGCGGCCAGCTCGTCGGGCGCAAAGCTCTCGTCGGCGCCATAGCCCCAATAGTCCTTGCGCACCCGCTCGTGCATCGCCTCGGCCAAGGCCTCGGCAAAGCGGTCGGCCAGTGCCTTGACCAGGATCGACGAGTAGTCGTCATTGGCGCGTTCGAACCGCTCGGCAATGGCCACTTCCTCGATGCCCGCCGTCACCACGAACCCGCCCATATAGTCCGGCACTCCATCGGGCGCCACGAAGTCGGCCAGCGCCATGTTGGGCTTGCCGTCGCGCTTGGAGAGCTGCTGGCGCAAGGTGAACAAAGTTGCGAGGTCTTCGGCGCGGCCTTCGTCCTTGTAGAGACGGATGTCGTCGCCATGGGCATTGGCCGGCCAGAAGCCGACCACCGCGCGCGGCTTGAACCACTTTTCGCCGATGATCTGCTTGAGCATCAGCTGCGCGTCATCGAACAGCTGCCGCGCCGCCTCGCCCTGCCGCTCGTCCTCGAGAATGGCCGGATAACGCCCCTTGAGTTCCCAGGTCTGGAAGAAGGGCGTCCAGTCGATATATCGGGCCAACGCCTCAAGGTCGAAGTCCTCGATCACCCGCGTACCCAAAAAGCTCGGCTTGGGCGGCGTGTAGCTGGCCCAGTCCGGCTTGAAGGCATTGGCGCGCGCCTTTTCCAGCGGCACGCGCTGCTTCTCGCTCTCGGCCCGCTCATGGGCTGCCGCGGCCTTGGCATATTCCTTGCGGATATCCTCGATGAAACTCACCTTGCTGTCGGCTGACAGCAGGTTGCCCACCACGCCCACGGCGCGGCTGGCGTCGTTGACATAGACGGCCTGGCCCCGCTCATAGCGCGGATGGATTTTGACGGCCGTATGCACCCGGCTGGTCGTCGCCCCGCCGATCAGCAGGGGAATGTCGAAGCCCTCGCGCTCCATTTCGGCCGCCACATGCACCATCTCGTCCAGCGACGGCGTGATGAGGCCGGAGAGCCCGATGATATCGACATTGAGCTCCCTCGCCGTCTGCAGAATTTTGGCCGTCGGCACCATGACGCCGAGATCGATGATCTCGTAATTGTTGCAGGAGAGCACGACGCCGACGATATTCTTGCCGATATCGTGCACGTCGCCCTTTACCGTGGCCATCAGCACCTTGCCGGCGCTCTGCCGTTCGGTTTCCACGCCGCCATTGGCCAGCTTTTCCGCCTCCATATAGGGCAGCAGCAAAGCCACGGCCTGCTTCATCACGCGGGCCGATTTCACCACCTGCGGCAGGAACATCTTGCCCGAGCCGAACAGGTCGCCGACCACGCTCATGCCGGCCATCAGCGGGCCTTCGATCACATGCAGCGGCCGGGGCAGCTTCTGGCGGGCTTCCTCGGTGTCGGCATCGATGAATTCGGTAATGCCGTTGACCAGCGCGTAGGAAATGCGCTCCTCCACCGTGCCCTCGCGCCAGCTCATGTCCTTGGCGGCGACTTCCTTGCCGGCCGCCCCGCGATAGCGCTCGGCCAGGGCCAACAGCCGGTCGGTCGCATCCTCGCGGCGGTTGAGGATCACGTCCTCGCAGGCGTCGCGCAATTCGGGATCGATGCTCTCATACACCGCCAGTTGCCCGGCATTGACGATGCCCATGTCCATACCCTGCTGGATGGCATAGTACAGGAACACCGCGTGCATGGCTTCGCGCACCGGCTCATTGCCGCGGAACGAGAAGCTCAGGTTGGAGATGCCGCCAGAAATATGCACATGGGGCAGGGTGTCGGTGATCTGCCTGGTGGCCTCGATGAAGGCGAGGCCATAGCCATTGTGCTCCTCGATGCCCGTCGCCACCGCGAAGACGTTGGGATCGAAGATGATGTCCTCGGGCGGGAAACCGACCTTCTCGGTCAGCAGCTTGTAGGCCCGGGTGCAGATGGAAACCTTGCGCTCGATCGTATCGGCCTGGCCCTGCTCGTCGAACGCCATCACCACCACGGCCGCGCCATAGGCGCGCACCAGCCGCGCGTGATGCAGGAACGCCTCCTCGCCTTCCTTCATCGAGATGGAATTGACCAGCGCCTTGCCCTGCACGCATTTCAGCCCCGCCTCGATCACCTCCCATTTGGAGCTGTCGATCATCAGCGGCACCTTGGCGATATCGGGTTCGGCGGCCAGCAGGTTGAGGAAGTCGATCATCACCTGCTTGCTGTCGATCAGCCCCTCATCCATGTTGATGTCGATGATCTGGGCGCCATTGGCCACCTGGTCGCGCGCCACGTCCAGCGCCGCGGTATAGTCGCCCGCCGTTATCAGCTTGCGGAAGCGCGCCGAGCCGGTGACATTGGTGCGCTCGCCCACATTCACGAACGGAATTTCCGGCGTCAGCGTGAACGGCTCCAGCCCTGACAGCCGCAGGAATTTCTCGGCCGTCGGTACGGCGCGCGGCTTGTGTTTGCTGACAGCCTGGGCGATGGCGCTGATATGCTCGGGCGTCGAGCCGCAGCAGCCGCCCACGATGTTGACATAGCCGGCGGCGGCAAAGCCCTCGATCTGCTCGGCCATGAATTCGGGGCTCTCGTCATACTGGCCGAAAGCGTTGGGCAGGCCCGCATTGGGATAGGCGCAGATGAAAGTGTCCGCCACATCGGACAATTCGCCCAGATGCGCCCGCATGGCATTGGCGCCCAGCGCGCAATTGAGCCCGATGGTGAACGGGTTGGCGTGGCGCACCGAATACCAGAATGCCGAGGGCGTCTGCCCGCTGAGGGTGCGGCCGCTGAGGTCGGTAATGGTGCCCGAAATCATGATCGGCACGTCGATGCCGCGCTCGTCGAACAGCTTTCGCGCCGCGAAGATGCCGGCCTTGGTGTTGAGCGTATCGGTGATGGTCTCGAACAGCAGCAGGTCGGCACCGGCATCCACCAGTCCGCGGATCGCCTCACCATAGGCTTCCACCAGCTGGTCGAAGGTGATGGCGCGGTGGCCGGGGCTGTTGACGTCGGTCGACATGGACGAAGTCTTGTTGGTCGGCCCCAGCGCCCCGGCCACGAAGCGCCGCCGTCCATCCGCCGCCTCAGCACGCTGCGCCGCCCGGCGCGCGACGATCACGCCCTGGTAGTTGATGTCATAGACCGCGTCCTCGCAGGCATAGTCCGCCTGGGCGACCGAGGTGGCCGAGAAGGTGTTGGTCTCCGCGATATCGGCGCCGGCCATGTAGTAATCGAAATGGATATCCTCGATCAGTTTTGGCTCGGTTATAACCAGCAGGTCGTTGTTGCCCTGCAGCGGCAGCTTCCAGCCCTTGAAGCGCTCGCCGCGGAAATTCTCCTCGGTCAGCTTCAACCGCTGGATCATGGTGCCCATGGCGCCGTCCAGAATCAGGATGCGCTCGCGCGCCGCCCTGGTCAGCGCGGTGCGGACCTCGTTCCAGTCGGGAATGTGGGGATCATCATGCTGGCTCATCGCCAAATACCTCAGCTACCTGCTATTCCTGTGACATAAAGATATCTTTATATCAGCAACTGCGCAAGGCCGGTGCGGGGACGCATTTATCCCCGATCCGTCACGCATTGGCATCAAATGCTACGCCAAACGCTAACAGTCTGTTCCCCTTAACCTCACCGAAACCAGAAAACCTCTAACTGACTGCGAGTGCTCCGGGATCGCGTTATGATCTGCGCTCGCAGTGTCAGTTAGCGTAGAGTAATGCGTACCGTGACGACGACCTCCTGGCGCCATGCCATCCGCCTTGTCGCCCTCGCGGCCCTTGTCGCCCCCATGATCGCGGCTTGCGGCGGGGGCCTTGGCGCCACCGTCAATCGTGCCGCCTTCAGCTCCTCCGAATATGGCGTCGGCGTTTCTCCCCGCGTCACCACCGCGGCCAATCCCCCCAAGGGTGGCGGCCGCTACCAGGTCGGCAGGCCCTATACGGTGCGCGGCAAGGTCTACACGCCGGCTGAGCAGCCCGACTATGTCGCGGTGGGCGATGCCTCGTGGTACGGCGCCGATTTCCATGGCCGCAGAACGGCTAACGGGGAAATCTTCTCAGCCAACGCGATCACCGGCGCCCATCCCACGCTGCCTTTGCCCTCTTATGTCCGCGTCACCAACCAGGCCAATGGCCGCTCGGTCATCGTCCGCGTCAACGATCGCGGCCCCTATATGCCCGGCCGCATCATGGACTTGTCCTACAGGGCGGCGGCCATGCTGGGCTATGTCAACAACGGCCATACCCAGATCCAGGCCGAGTATGTCGGCCCGGCGCCGCTCGAAGGCGACGACACCCGCATGCTGATGGCTTCCTATTCCGGCCCGGCCGATTTCGGCGGCGGCAACACCCAGTTCGCCCAGGCCGACAATACCAATAGCCTCGCCGACATAGCCGGTAACTTCTTCGGCAACCTGTTCTCCTATGCCGACACCACGCCGCAGGAGCAGGACGCCGCCATCGGCACCGCCTTCGCGGCGGTCAACGCCATGGCCACCCGTGCCGGCGGCCTTGACGATTGGGCGCAGTCCGTCGACATGGATGCCCGTAACATCAAGCTGGGCCTCGGTATTTTCGCCGATCAGGGTAATGCCGTCGCCCTGGCCGAGCGCTTCGCCCTGCTGGGTGCGGTCGACGAGGAGGCCGTGACCGTCAATGGCGGGCCGGCAACCCGGCTGACCCTGACCCATCTCAAGCCCGGCGTGTCACGCATAGATGTTCTCGACCTGGCTCGCGAACTCGGGCTCAATGATCTAAAGTTGAACTAGACCACGACGTCATTCCCGTGAAAGCGGGGATCTATTCTTTGCTGGGCTGGTATTGAAACGGGGGAAGGGGGCAACGTGAAGAAAATCCTGCGAATTCTCGCGGCAGCGCTGACCTTGACTATGCCGGCTTTGGCCCAGGCCGATTTCGACACCAAAGCCAAGTTCGCCATCCTGATGGACGAGGATTCCGGCACGGTGATCTTCCAGAAGGATGCCGACCTGCCGATGGAGCCGGCCAGCATGGCCAAGCTCATGACCATTGCCGTGGTGTTCAACGAAATCCGCAGCGGCCGGCTTTCCATGACCGACGAGTTCTTCGTCTCCGAACATGCCTGGCGCACCGGCGGCGCCTCGTCCGGCGGCTCGACCATGTTTGCCGAGCTCAATTCGCAGATATCGGTCGAAAACCTCATCCGCTCGGTGATCATCCAGTCGGGCAACGATGCGGCGATCATCCTGGCCGAAGGCATTGCCGGCTCCGAGGGCAGCTTTGCGGCGATGATGAACGAGTTGGGCGAGGAAATCGGCCTCGCCGATTCCCATTTCACCAATCCCACCGGCCTGCCGGACCCGGATATGTATGTCACCGCCCGCGACCTGGCCGACCTGGCGCGCTACCTGATCCGCGAATTCCCCGAATACTACCACTACTTCTCCGAGCCCGAGATGGAGTGGAACGGCATCAAGCAGCCCAACCGCAATTCATTGGTAGAACTCGGCATTGGCGTCGATGGCCTCAAGACCGGCCATACCGAGGCGGCTGGCTACGGCTCGGTCATCTCCACCGATGAAGGGGGCCGCCGGCTGGTCGCCGTGCTGCATGGCCTCACTTCCATGGCCCAGCGCACCGAGGAAGGCCGCAAGCTCATCACCTGGGGCGCCCGCGCCTTCGAGCGTGTCGCCGCCTATCCCGAAGGCGCTGTGGTGGCCTATGCCAATGTCTATGGCGGCACCAGCCCCAGCGTCGGCCTGGTCGGGGAGGGTGAAGTGGCGCTCTACCTGCCGCGCGGCTCGCGCAAATGCCTCAATGCCCAGGTCAACTATACCGGACCGCTGCTGCCCCCGGTCATGCAGGGCGACCAGATCGCCGAACTCCAGGTCTTCTGCGACGACCAGCTCGTCCAGACCGCCCCGCTCTATGCCGCCGAAACGGTGGGAGAGGGCGATATCGTGCGCAAGGCCACCGACGCGCTGAAGCAACTGGCCCTTGGTTGGTTGTGAACTCCTCCCCGTTAGGGCGGTATCCACCCCGGGCCGCTTGGGCGCTTCCCTTCTCCCCTTGAGGGAGAAGGTGCCCGAAGGGCGGATGAGGGGTTTGGAGCTATCCAAGAGCATTGACGCATGGGATGGCGCAGAACCCCTCACCCGGAAATCCGCTGGACGCGGATTTCCACCTCTCCCTCAAGGGGAGAGGGCTTTCGCTCCGTGTCCAGCCGCTACCCGAGGGCTCTTCAACTTGACGAGCGCGCCCCAAGTGCATAGCCCTCGGATCGAGACAATTGAAGCCGGAAGACATGTTGCAAGAGGCACCGACTTCCAAAGCCAGCCGCGCCCGCTTCATCACCTTCGAGGGTGGCGAGGGCGTCGGCAAATCCACCCAGGTCAAGCGCCTGCTGCAAAACCTGCAGCGGCACGACATCGAGGCCGTTCGCACGCGCGAACCCGGTGGCACGCCCAAGGCCGAGGCCATCCGCTCCTTCATCCTGCAGGGGCGATCGGAAAGCTGGGGGCCGGGTGCCGAAGCGGTGCTCTTCGCCGCGGCCCGGCTCGACCACGTCAACCAGCTCATCGCTCCCAACCTGAGCAACGGCATCTGGGTTCTGTCCGACCGGTTCCATGATTCCACCCGCGCCTATCAGGGCTTGACCGGTGGCGTCGATGACAAGCTCATCGCGGGGCTGGAATCCCTCGCTCTCGACGGGCATGCGCCCGACCTCACCATCATCCTCGACATGGACCCCGAAGCCGCCTTCAAGCGCGTCGCCGAACGGGCCATCGAAGACGGGCTGGCACTGACCGGCGATCGCTTCGAGAAGGAAGAGATCGAGTGGCACAAGAAGCTGCGTGACGGCTTCCTCGCCATTGCACGGGACAATCCGGACCGCTGCGTCGTCATCTCTGCCGCCCAGCCCGAGGATGCCCTCGAGGCTGCCATCTGGGAGGCCGTGAGCCAGCGTTTTCCCGAGCTACAGCGTGGTTCGCCGGCGTGACCGACCCCGATGCCCTCGAAGACATTGCCTTGCCCGAACGCCGCCAGCGGGTGCGTGGCCATGACCGTCCCCGTGCCGCCATCCTCGGCCAGCTTGCCGAGCGCCGCCTGCCCGGCGCCATCCTGCTGCATGGCCCGCAGGGCATCGGCAAGGCCACTTTCGCCTTCGAGATGGCCGCCGCCATCCTGACGGCCACCGGCGACGAGGCCGCACACCGCGTGGAAGAACAGGTCGGGGCGATGTCGCATCCCAATCTCTTCCTGCTGCGCCGCCGCCCCAGGGACACCAAGGGCTACTATACCGTCATCCGCGTCGAGGATGTCCGGGAGTTGCGCGACAGCCTGCATCACACGCGGGGCAGGGCGGGGTACCGCGTCGCCATTGTCGACAGCATCGACGATTGCAATCCCTCGGCTGCCAATGCCCTGCTCAAGACGCTGGAAGAGCCGCCCGCCGACACCATCTTCCTGCTGGTCTCACATCGCCCCGGCCAGTTGCTGCCCACCATCAAGTCCCGCTGCCACAATCTGGCATTGCGGCCGGTGGGGCCCGACGCCGTGCGCGCGGTGCTGCTGGAGCACGATCCCAGCCTGGGCCAGGCCGAGCTCGACCGCGCCGTCGCCCTGGCCGGCGGGCGCCCGCGCCGCGCCTTCGAGACGCTGGCGCTGGCGCCGGAATCGGCCCTTGGGGCTTTGCAGGCCTGGCTGAGCGACCCCGCCCGGCACCCGGCTGCGGTGGCCATGCAACTGGCCGACGCGCTGGGCGCCGACACCCAGAGTACCGAGCTCAGCTTCGCCCGCGAAATGCTGGATGACTGGATGGCCGACGAAGCCCGCAACGCCGCCATGCAGGCGCGGGGGCGCATGCGCCTTGCCTCCGCCAACGAGCTATGGGACAAGGCACACGCCCTCTTCGCCGAGGCCGATGATATCAATCTGGACATGAAGCAGACCCTCGTCGCCATTTTCGACGCGATCAGGAAGCACGCTGCAATGACCGCCTCCGTTTCTGCCGAGCCCCTATGACCAGCAAGCCGTTTTACGTCACCACGCCGATCTTCTACCCGAATGGCGATCCGCATATCGGCCATGCCTATACCTCTGTGGTGGCAGACGTTCTGGCGCGCTTTCAGCGCCTCGCGGGACGGGATGTGTTCTTTCTGAGCGGCACCGACGAGCACGGTATCAAGATGCTGCAGACGGCCCGGGCCGAGGGTATCACGCCCCTCGAACTGGCCGATCGCAATTCCCAGCGCTTCCGCGACATGCAGGCGGCGCTCGATGTGCTGCCCGATGATTTCATCCGTACCACCGAAGCCCGTCATCACGCTGCCGGGCAGGAAATCTGGCGCCGGATGGAGGCCAATGGCGACATCTACCTCGACGCCTATTCCGGCTGGTACTCCGTCCGGCAGGAAGCCTTTTTCGATGAGAAGGAAACCACCGTTCGCCCAGACGGGGTGCGTGTGGAGCCGCTTGGCTCGCCGGTCGAGTGGGTCGAGGAACAGAGCTACTTCTTCCGGCTTTCCGCGTATCAGGATCGACTGCTGGCCTTCTTCGAAGCCAATCCCGATTTCATTGCTCCCGCCGAGCGCCGCAACGAGGTGGTGAGCTTCGTCAAGTCGGGCCTGCGTGATCTCTCCATATCGCGTACCACCTTCGACTGGGGCATCAAGGTGCCCGGCAACCCTGCCCACGTCATGTATGTCTGGGTCGATGCGCTGACCAACTACATCACCGCTACCGATTGGCCTCAGGGCGGTCCGCGCAGCAAATACTGGCCGGCCGATCTGCATCTGATCGGTAAGGACATCGTCCGGTTCCACACCGTCTATTGGCCCGCCTTCCTGATGTCGGCAAATCTTCCATTGCCGAAGAAGGTCTTTGCGCACGGCTTCTGGCTCAACAGCGGCGAGAAGATGAGCAAGTCGCTCGGCAATGTCGTCGATCCGTTCGAACTCACTGCCGAGTTCGGCATCGACGCGGTCCGCTATTTCTTCCTGCGCGAGGTGCCACTCGGCAATGACGGCGACTACAGCGCCGACAAGCTGATCACCCGCGTCAATGCCGACCTTGCCAACAATCTGGGCAATCTGGCCCAGCGCTCGCTGTCGATGATCAACAAGAACTGCGACGGCAAGGTTCCTCAGCCAGGTCCTCTGACCGGCGGCGATCAGGCGCTGATTGACGAGGTCACCGAAGCCCTCGGCGTCGCGCAGAAGGCCATGGACGAACAGCTCGTCCACGAAGCCACGGGCGCCATCATCGGGGCCCTCAGCTCGGCCAACAACTACTTCGCCGGGCAGGAGCCCTGGGCGCTGAAAAAGACCGATCCGGATCGCATGGCGACCGTACTCTATGTTACGGCCGACACGGTTCGCCGCCTGACCATTCCCATGCTCGCCTTCGTGCCGGCATCGGCATCGCGCCTGCTCGACCAGCTTGCCATTCCGGATGACCAGCGTTCACTCGCTGCCGCGCTCGATGCTAACAGTCTGCTAACCCATACGCCCCTTCCGCTGCCGCAGGGCGTCTTCGCCCGCCTCGAACGCAAGGCCGAATAGCATGTTGATCGACAGCCATTGCCACCTCGATTTCGAGGCCCTGGCCAATGACATCGACGGCGTCATGGCGCGGGCCGCGGCGGCAGGCGTCACCGGCATGGTGACGATTTCCACACATGTTGAAAAGTTTTCCACATATGCGGCACTGGCGGAACGTTTTGAAAACGTCTGGTGTTCGGTCGGCACGCATCCCCATCACGCCGATGAGGAATTGCATATACAGACAGATGATCTTGTCCGGCTAAGTGCCCATCCGCGCTGCGTTGCCATCGGCGAAGCGGGGCTGGATTACTTCTACGACAACGCGCCCCGCGAGGCGCAGGCGACCGGCCTCCGCCGCCACATCGCCGCCGCGCGGACCACCGGTCTTCCACTGGTTATCCACAGCCGCAAATGCGATGACGACATGGCCGCCATCCTCAAGGACGAAGCCGGGCAGGGAGCCTTCCCCTTCCTGCTGCACTGCTTCACCGCCGGCCCCGACCTGGCCCGCACCGCGCTCGACCTGGGCGGGTATATCTCGTTTTCCGGCATCATCACCTTCAAGAATGCCGAGGAGATCCGCGAGGTCGCCAAATTCGTCCCCGCCGACCGCTATCTCGTTGAAACCGATGCCCCTTATCTCGCCCCGATCCCGCATCGCGGCGAATCCAACGAGCCGAGTTTCGTGCGCCACACGGCCGAAAGGGTCGCCGAGGTGCGGGGTATAAGTCTCGAACAGCTTGGCCGCGAAACCACCGCCAACTTCGCCCGCCTGTTCTCCAAAACAGGTCTCTGAATGGCGACCGCCCAGAGGATCATTGCCACCATCCTGGGCTGCGGATCGTCCGGTGGCGTACCACGCATCGGCAATGTCTGGGGCGATTGCGATCCGGCCGAGCCGCGCAATCGCCGGTTGCGATGTTCCCTTTTGCTGGAAGGGTTTAGCGAAGGCAGCGACGAGCCGACCCGCATACTCATCGATACCGGCTGCGACCTGCGCGAGCAGCTGCTGGCGGCTAAAGTCGATCGCGTCGAGGCGGTGTTCTACACCCATGCCCATGCCGACCACATTCACGGCATCGACGACCTGCGCGTGCTGGCGCTGCACAATCGCCGCCGCGTCGATGTCTATGCCGACGCCCCGACCGGCGCCCGCCTGCGCGAGGCCTTCGGCTATTGCTTCGTCTCGCCCCCCGGCAGCGACTATCCGCCGATCCTCAATGCCCACGAGATTGCGCCCGGCGATGTGCTCGATATCGACGGGCCGGGCGGCACGATCAGCATGAGCGCCTTCGAGCAGACGCATGGCAATATCGTTTCGCTGGGCTTCCGTACCGGCAATTTCGCCTATTCCTGCGACCTGTCAGGCCTGCCCGAAGCGTCCCTGGCGGCCGTTTCCGGCCTTGATCTCTGGCTGATCGATGCGCTGCGCCCAACGCCGCATCCCAGCCATCTCAGCCTGCCCGAAACGCTGGAATGGATCGCCCGGATGGCGCCGAAGCAGGCGGTGCTCACCAACATGCATATCGATCTCGATTATATCAGGACGGATGCGGCCACGCCTGACAATGTCACGCCGGCCTTTGATGGCATGCAGATCGACGCGCTGGCCGGGCGAATACTTAACCGGTAGGATATTGAAGACCTCATTGTGCCCCGACCTCGTCCTTCAACGGGCTCAGGATCAGGTCTACTGGACGTTTACCGAACGCCGGGATCACGTGCCGGCCGTAGCCCGCAATGATTTCTTCCTCGTCGCCGCTGTCGAGATAGATGTTGAACTGGGTCACGCCCGCATCCTCGAGCGCGTGCATCTTGGCGATATGGTCTTCCGGTTCGCCCAGCACGCAGAAATTCTCCACCACGTCGGGCGTAATGAAATCGAGGAACGGATTATCCGACTGGCCGTGTTTGGAATAGTCATAGCCACGGCGCTTCTCGATATAGCTGGTGAGGCTCTTGGGAATCTGGTCGCTATCGGCGCCGTATTTCTCGACGATATCGGCGACATGGTTGCCCACCATGGCCGGGAACCACCTGGTGGCCTCGATGGCGCGGGCCTTGTCGCCGAAATAGGCCGGTGCCGCGGCCATGGAGCGGAACTTTGACATGTCCTTGCCCGCCGCCTTGCCGGCATCGACGCACTGGTCGGTGAACCATTTGCAGAGGCCGGGATCGGCCAGTTGCAGCACCACGCCACCGGCATGCTCGCCGGCGGTCTTGAGCGCCAGCGGGCCATAGGCGGCGATCCAGCTCGGCATTTCATGGCCCACGGCCCAGGGAAATTTCACCGCTGCCGGGATCTCGCCATAGGAGACTTCCTCGCCGCGCACCATGGCTTGCGTCTTGGCGATGAATTCGGCCACGCGGGCCAGCGTCGCCGGTTTCTTGCCCATGACGCGCATGGAGCTGTCGCCACGGCCTACGGCCAGGTCGAAGCGTCCGCCGCTCTGCTTGGAGAGGGAGCCGAAGATCGAGGCGGCGACTGACCAGTCGCGGACGTCGGGATTGGTCACCAGCGGGCCAAACCGCATGTTGGTCGTGTGTTCCATGCACATGGCGATGGCGGCGTAGCAATCGCGCCAGAGAATGTGGCTGTCATAGAACCAGCAATAGCTGAAGCCGGCATATTCGGCGGCGCGCACCAGGTAGCGTGCACGTTCGGGCTCTATGAAACCCTTGAAGGTGATGCCGAATTCCATGAGCGCCTCCCGTCCGAAATTTGACCAGTCGATCAAATTTTTGAGTTGCTGCCGCGCGATTGTCAATCGCAATCACGCGCCGGTATAGATTTAGCCGGGCAGTCCATAGGCGATCAGCGGGCGGCCGGTGCCGGGGTGGCGCAATATGGCTGCGTCGACACCATAGACCTGGCGGAGCAGGGCAGGGGTCAGCACCGTTTCCGGCGGTCCGGCAGCCGCCACCCGGCCGCCATGCAGCACTACCAGCGAATCGCAGAAACTGGCGGCCAGGTTGAGATCATGCAGCGCCAGCAATACCGTGGCGCCCGCATGCGCGCGTTGGCGCAGCAGGTCGAGCGTGGCGAGTTGCGCATGCACGTCGAGATGATTGGTCGGCTCGTCGAGCAGCAGCAGGCGCGGCTGCTGCGCCAAGGCGCGGGCAATCTGGATGCGCTGTTGCTCGCCACCGGACAGCGTCTGATACAGGCGGTCGGTAAAGGCGGTCATGCCGACCGCAGTCAGTGCCGCCTCGGCCAGGGACAGGTCGTGGGGGGCGGGGCTTGCCTGCCAGACGGGCTGGAACGGGATGCGGCCGAGCATCACCACCTCACGCGCCGTGAGCCGCGCGTCGGTATCGCTGTTCTGTTCGACAAAGGCGGTGAACTGGGCACGCGCCCGGCGGGGAAGGGTGACCAGGTCCGAGCTGTCGAATGTCACCGAGCCGCCATGGGGCAAGAGACCGAGAATGGCCCGCATCAGCGTGGACTTCCCGGCGCCGTTGGGGCCGATCAGGCCCGTCATGGTGCCCGACGCTGCCCGCATGTCGATGCCGCTGAGGATCGGCTGGCCGCCCAGTTGTACGCTGACTCCGCTGACCACCAGCCCCGCGCTCATGTGATCCGCCGGTAGCGCAGCAGCACGAGGAGGAAGATCGGCGCACCGAGCAGGGCTGTGATAATGCCGACCGGCAGTTCGCGCGGCTCGAACAGGCTGCGCGCTGCCGTATCGGTCCACACCATGAAGCTGGCGCCCAGCAGCATGGCGACAGGCAGCAACACGCGATGGCGCGAGCCGGTCACCAGCCGCGCCACATGTGGCACGATGAGCCCGACAAAGCCGATGGCGCCGCCAATGGAGACCAGCACCCCGGTTAGCAGCGCCGTGCCGCCCAGCAACAGCCAACGTAGCCGTGCCACATCGACGCCAAGCGCCGCCGCGGCCGTATCGCCAAAGGCAAAGGCATCGAGCGAGCGCCCCGACAGCAGCACCGGCAAGCCCGCCAGAAGCAGCGCAGCGAGCACCAGCAATGCCTCCGACCAAACAACGCCGCTCAGCGAGCCCATAAGCCAGCTCAGGATTTCGCGGTAGGAATCGCCGGTCGCCGACCAGAAGATGAGGAATGACGTTGCCGCGGCGGCCAGCGCGGAAATGGAAATGCCGGCAAGGATCGCCCTTGTCGGCGTGGCGCCACCCAGCAATTGGGTGACCAGCAGGGTCAGGCCCATTGCCGCCGCCGCGCCGACAAAGGCGCCGAGCGGCATCAGTAAGGCAGCGCCGGCAAGCAGGAAGGCCACGGCGCCCAGCGATGCGCCAGACGACAGCCCCAGCAGATAGGGATCGGCCAGCGGATTGCGTGTCAGTGCCTGCATGACGGCGCCGCATAAGGCCAGGCCTGCTCCCACGGCAGCAGCGGCCAAGACCCGCGGCAGGCGCAAATCCCAGATGATGGCGTCACGCAAGCGGCCGACCGGGTTTTCGGCCACGAGACCAAGATGGTAGCCGATGGTCTGCCACACTTCTGATGGCGCGATATCGGCCGGCCCGAAGGTCACGGCCAGCACTAGGCTGGCCAGCAGCAGCGCCAGCAGGCTCGATATCAGCACTGCCAGCGTCGGCCGCTTCACGGCGCGAAACTGAGGCCGGCCAATTGGGCGGCCAAGTCGGCGGTCGCGCCCACATTGCGCACACCGGCTTCGGAGGCGGGAAAGGGTACCACGAGGTAGCGCTGGTGGATCACGGCATCGAGCTGGCTGGTGATCGGGTTCTCGACCAGCAGCGCCTTTTTCTGCTCCGCTGAATTCCAGAGGGCATCGACCAGCACGATGACATCGGGATTGGCATCCACCACCGCCTCCCAACTGGCCGAAACCCAGCCGTCATCGACAGCGGCCATGATGTTTTCCAGCCCGAGCGCTTCCAGTATCATCTGCGGCGCGCCGCTGCCGGCGCCGACATAGGGCGTCTTGGTGCCCGAGGAATACCAGAGCGCCGTCAGCCCCCGCGTGTCCGGCGTGATGGCGGCCAATGCCGCCTCTTGCTGCGCAATCAGCGTATCGGCGGCGCCAGCGGCGTCGAAGATGGTGCCCATCTCCGCGATTTCGGCAAAGACCTCGTCAAAGCTCAGCTTGGCCGGCTTCACCGAGCGGCAGGCGGCGGGCGACACGTAACCCGCCACGCCGAGCGCGGCCAGGGTCGGCCTTTCGCCTGCGCCATCGGCAGAAAAATTGCTCTCCCAGCCGGCATAGATCAGGTCCGGTTCGACTTCGAGCACCACCTCCTGCGAGGGCAGCTTGTCGGAAAGTACCGGCAGAGCCGCAGCGGCCGCCGTCCAAGGCTCGGGCGCTACGTCGTCCTGGAAGCCGACGCCGACGATCCGGTCGCCAAGGCCCAAAGCCAGCAGCATTTCGGTGGCGGTCGACTTGATGGTCACCACCCGCTGCGGCGCAGCCGCCAGTGTGACGTCCATGCCGCAATTGTTGAGGGTTAGCGGATAGCTTGTCTGGGCCATGACATGGCCGGACGACAAAGCGAGCACGGCAAGGCTGAGAGACAAGGGCAGGGGGCGCATGGGGTCAGTCCTGTTTGACGCGTTCGGCCTTGGATTGCGGCGTGGGCTGGTCGCGCAGTTCAGCCTGTGCGGCCTCATAGCCCAGTCGATAGGCCTCGGCCGAACCGAAGCGGAACATGTCGTCATCCACTGAGCGCACCAGCGTATGGGCGCCCGGCGCATCCATGTCGGCCACCAGCCGCCCCAGCCCGCGCACCACGGCCACGGGAATGCCTGATGCCTTGCCCTTGACGAGGTCGGCAGCACCGGCCAGCTCGTCGGCCAACACGGTGATGGTGACATTGAGCGGCCGCCCATTGGCATCGACACCACCGCGCAGGTCGTCGGTGACTACAATGCCGGCAGCTCCGATGGCGACATCGGTCTGCCCCACGCGCCAGGGCCGGCCCAGTGTATCGGTGACGATGATGCCCAGCGCAACCCCGAACCGCGCCCGCAGGCCGGCGCACAGCGCCCGGGCGGAACGGTCAGGGTCTTCCGGCAGGCGCAGCGCCAGTCCGTCCGGCACGTTGGAGGTGTCGATGCCCGCCGCCGCCATGATGAGGCCGTGCCGGGTCTCGACGATTTTGGTCACGCCGCCGGGATGGACGCGTTCCGCCACGATGCGGACGGTGTCCTGCGCAATGGCCTTTTCGCGGTCGGCCACCGGCACCTGCATGCCTTCGGCCTTGGAAACGATCTTGCTGGTGATGACGAGAATGTCGCCATGCCGCAGCGCTGCATCGGGATCATCGGCGATCGAAGCTTCTATGGCCGTAGCGATCAGCGCCACGAGATCGTCGCCCGCACCGATCTCCGGCACGCCCGTCACGCCCCAGACTGTATATCGCGGCATTGCCATTGCCGTGACCTAGCTGGCGCTCGCGGCGGGCGCAAGGGACCGCAGTCGCGGCAGGATTTCTCTGGCATAAAGAGCGATGAACCGGCTCTGGTCCTCGCCCGGCGCGTGGAACACCAGGTGATCGAAGCCGTAATCCATGTAGGTCTTGATCGCTGCCACATGCTCATCGGGGTCGCTGGAGACGATCCAGCGCTTGGCGACACGCTCGATGGGCAATTGCGCCGCCAGCCGCTCCATTTCGGCCGGATCTTCGACCGAATGCTTTTCCTCCGGCGTCAGCGACAGGGCCGCCCAGCCGCGCGTATTGTTCAACGCCAGCTCGGGATCGGGGTCGAACGACACTTTCACCTCGATCATACGCTCGAAGGGCAACCCGGCGCGGTCGGATTCGGCCCGGCCGATGGCGACGTTGGGCAGCAATTGATCGACATAGAGCTCGGCGCCCTTCCCAGAGGTGCAGATGAAACCGTCGCCGGCCCGGCCGGCATATTTGGCATTGAGCGGGCCGCCGGCAGCCAGGTAGATCGGCACCATCTTGTCGGGCCGGTCATAGATGGTCGCGCTCTGCGTCTGGTAGAATTCGCCCTCGAAGGTGACGCGTTCCTCGCTCCACAGCTTGCGGATCAGCGTCACCGCCTCGCGCAGCCGCGCGGAGCGTTCCTTGAGCTCGGGCCAGACCATGCCCGTGGAAGGCACTTCGTTGAGCGACTCGCCGGTGCCGACGCCGAGGATGACGCGTTCGGGAAACATGGCGCCCAGCGTGCCGAAGGCATGCGCGACGACCGACGGATGCAGCCGGAAAGTCGGCGTCAGCACCGAGGTTCCAACGATGATCTTTTCCGTGCGCGCCAAAGCCGCCGCCATCCAGGCCGGTGCGAAGGGCGCATGGCCATCGGTATGCTTCCACGGCTGGAAATGATCGCTGATGAACACCGATTCAAACCCGGCCTGTTCCGCCTCGATGGCGAAACGCAGCAGCGTATTGGGGGCGAACTGTTCGGCAGAAGCCTTGTAACCGAAGCGCATGCCTGACCTCCAATGCTCAGCGGTGGCAATACTTTGACCAAATGGTCAAAATTGTCCATCGGATTCGTGCGGATGGCCGGAATGCGGTTGAGGTGAGCGCCGGCAACGGCTATCTGGTCACCATGCAGGCGGACCCGCAACGAACAAGGCGCATATCGGCATGATTCCTGACTTTCTCGTCACCCATTCCGGTGGCTTCCATGCCGATGAGCTGCTGTCCAGCGTGGTGCTGACGCGGCTGTTTCCGCAAGCGAAAATCAAGCGCAGCCGGGCGCCGGAATGGATCGCGCCGGGCCCGGACCGCATCGTTTACGACGTGGGCGGGTTCTACGATGCCGAAAAGCGGATTTTCGACCACCACCAGCGCGGCGCGCCAGTGCGCGACGATGGCCAGCCCTATAGCTCTTTCGGGCTGATCTGGAAGCACTATGGCCGGCAATATCTGGCCGCTTCGAATGTTCCAGAAGCGCATATTGCCGTGGTGCATGCGTCCTTCGACGCCAAATTCGTGCTGCCGGTCGACCTGATGGACAATGGCGCGCTGAGCCCGTTGGGTCCGCTGGCCGGGCTTATGCTGCCATCTTTGCTGGAAACGTTGAAGCCGGACTTCGACAATAGCGATCCGGATGCCGAAACCACGGCCTTCCACAATGCGCTGGCCATAGCCCGCAGCTTCGTCGAAGCCGGCATTGCGCGCAGCGCGGCCAAGCTGCGTGCCGAGACGATCGTGCAGCAGGCTATAGCAGCGACAGGGCAGGGGCGTGTGCTGGAATTGCCGATGGGCATGCCGTTCCGGCCCGCCATCGTCAAGGCCGGCGCCGATCACCTGCTGTTCGTCGTGCATCCGCGCGACAAGGACTGGTGCCTGACCACCATACGCCGTTCCGACGAGGGATTCGAGGCGCGTGCCGACCTGCCGGCGGCCTGGGCCGGCCTGACCAATGGCGAGCTTGAGGCGGCGTCCGGTATCACCGGCGCCAGCTTCTGCCACAATGGCCGTTTTGTCGCGGCCGCGAAAACCCGCGACGCGGCGCTCGCCATGGCAGAACTGGCCGTTGCCGAGGCTCTGGGCAACTGATGCTGCGCGCGCCGGCAAAGGGATGGGAAGCGCTGGCGCAATGGGGCGCGGTTCGCATTGAACCGCTCGCCGGTGGCGTCGCCAATGATGTGTGGAGCGTGCGCACCGGCCGGGAGCTTGCAGTTGCCCGCCTCGGCACGCGGAGCGATGCCGCTCTGGCCTGGGAAGCCGCGCTGCTGCAACATCCCGACCGTGCCGGTGCCGATCCCGACCTTGGACGGCCGGTTGTTCGTCGATCCGGGCGGCATGGGCGCGGCTCGCCGGGCGTCCGGCCTGTGTTGTCCATGGCAATCCCACCGATCCCGGCAATATACGCATGACTGTCGATCGGGTCGCCCTGATCGATTGGGACGAGGCGCATGCCGAGGTGGCGGGACCTCGACCTGGTGTTGTCCGGATCCATTTTAGTTCCATAATATATATTATGCGAATCATGGAATGACGGCCGGGTGGCCGCTGTGGCCTGTCCCCCCCGAGCTGCTAAGCTGGGTGTCCACACACGATTCCAACCGACCGAGATATCCATGCAGCCATCGCGTGACATTGCCCGCCTGATCGAAATCATGGCGGCCTTGCGCAATCCTGTCGGCGGGTGCCCTTGGGACCTGGAGCAGGACTTCTCGACCATCCGGCACTATACGATCGAGGAAGCCTATGAAGTCGCCGACGCCATCGAGCGGCAGGACTTTGCCGATCTGCGCGAAGAGCTCGGCGATCTGCTGCTGCAGCCGATCTATCACGCGCAGATGGCCAGCGAGGCCGGCCATTTCGATATCGGCGACGTGATCTATGCCATCACCGACAAACTGATCCGTCGCCATCCGCATGTCTTCGGCGATGTTGATGCCGGCAGTTCGGCCGCATCCGAGCGGCGCTGGGAGGCCATCAAGGCGCAGGAACGCGCTGCCAAGGCCGCGCGCAAGGGTGATACGACACCCTCCATTCTTGACGACGTCCCCAATGTTCTCCCCGCTTTGGCCCGCGCCGAAAAGCTCACCAAGCGCGCCGCAAAGGTCGGCTTCGACTGGCCGGACTTCGCCGCGGTCAAGGCCAAGGTGGATGAAGAGCTCGCCGAAGTCGCCGAAGCGCAGGCCTCGGGCGATTCGGCTGCCGTGCACGAGGAGATCGGCGATCTGCTGTTTGCCGTCGCCAACCTGGCCCGTCATGCGGGGGTCAATGCCGAGGCGGCATTGCGCGATGCCAATTTCAAGTTCACCCGGCGCTTCCACCATGTCGAAGCCCGGTGTCGTGAGGAGGGCGTTGACCCGGCCGCCGCGGGTTTGGAGCGGCTGGATGGCTACTGGAACGAAATCCGCGCTACGGACAAGGGGTAGCGTCCGCCGCAGTCAGTCTAAGCGTCCGAACTCTCGATCCGCCCGTTGAAGCGCTCGAGAAACGCCGTCTTGTGCCGCGGTTCAACCCGCACCACGAAGCCCGAGCCCTGCTCGGTCGGCTCGTCCCGCGAGACAATCTCGGAATGGGCATGCAACCAGCCGATATCGGCGCCGGCCGTGTGCGGCACATGGACATGGTAGGTCCGGCTTTTCTCGCCCAGCGCCTTTTCCACGGCCAGTTTGATTGTATCGAGCCCCTGCCCGGTCATAGCCGAGGCTTGCACGACCGCCGCCACCTTGCCGACCGGCACGATGCCGACCACGGCGTCTTCGCTCACGAGGTCGATCTTGTTCCACACTTCGATGATGGGCGTCGTCTCGGCCGAAACGCCGAGATCGGCCAGCACCTTGAGCACGTCATGCGCCTGCGCCATGTGGTCGGGATTGGCGATGTCGCGGGCATGCAGGATCACGTCGGCATCGAGCACTTCCTCCAGCGTGGCGCGGAAGGCGGCCACCAGGTCGGTCGGCAGGTCGGCGACGAAGCCTACCGTGTCGCTCAGCATGATGTCGCGTCCGTGTGGCAAAGCCAGCTTGCGGACCGTGGTGTCGAGGGTCGCGAAAAGCAGGTCCTTGGCGAACACCCCTGCCCCGGTCAAGGCATTGAACAGGCTCGATTTTCCGGCATTGGTATAGCCAACCAGTGCCACGATCGGCGTGCCGTCGCGTTGCTGGCGCTGCTGCGCCCGGGTCTTCTTGACCTTTTCCAGCCGGTCTTCCAGCAGCACGATGCGATCCATGATCTGGCGGCGATCGCTTTCGATCTGGGTTTCGCCGGGGCCACCCATGAAGCCGGTGCCGCCACTGCCGCGCTGGCGTTCGAGGTGGGTCCAGGAGCGCACAAGGCGCCCCTTCTGGTAGTTGAGATGGGCAAGCTCGACCTGCAGCACGCCTTCGCGCGTCGCGGCGCGCTCGCCAAAAATTTCGAGGATCAGCGCCGTGCGGTCGAGAACCTTGGCGCCGGTCTCGGTTTCGAGGTTGCGCTGCTGGATGGCGGTGAGCGCCGCATCGACCAGCAGCAGGTCGATCTTGTCGGCCTTTACCCGCGCCGCCAGAGCTTCGGTATGGCCGCCGCCGATAAAGGTGGCCGGCTTGATCTCGCGGACTTTGAAGACCTCGGAAAAGACGATGTCGAGGCGGATGGCCCCGGCCAGCCCCTCGAATTCGGCCTTGCGGGCCTCGATCGAATGGCGGGACAGCTGGTTGCGCACATCGGGTACGACCAGGCCGGCGCGCGTCGGTTGCGCGCGCTGGTCGATAAACGCCTGCGGGCCGCCTCGCTGGGCGGCCGCGTCGTCGTCAAATTCGGTCATTGTGGCCTTCTAAAGCGCTTAGTCGCTGTCGTGGTTCTGCTCGGGATCGAACAACTGGATCGGCGCACCCGGCATGATGGTCGAGATTGCGTGCTTATAGACCAGTTGCGACTGCGCATCGCGGCGCAGCAGCAGGCAGAAATTGTCGAACCAGGTAATCACACCCTGCAATTTCACGCCGTTCACCAGAAAGATCGTGACCGGTACTTTCTGCTTGCGAACGTGATTGAGGAAGGAATCCTGGAGATTTTGTTGTTTTTCGTTCGCCATAGAGGCCTCTTTTCGCGGCATTGCTTGTCGCTGTCGTCGTTGCAACTACCTGCCAGTCCGATGTTGGAACTGCCGCCCAGTCCCCACCGGCATGAATTCAAACACTATGGCACAGATCATTTTTGATGCCTACCGCGCCAATTGCATGGCATGTCGGAATTTTCAGCGCATTTTCACAGCCCGAGCGACTTGATTTTCCGGTGCAGAGCGCTGCGCTCCATGCCGACAAACTCGGCGGTCTTGGAAATGTTGCCGCCAAAACGCTCGATCTGCGCCAGCAGATATTGCCGTTCAAACACCTCGCGGGCGTCGCGCAGCGGCAGGCTCATCAGGTGCGCCGAGGCGTCGGTGTCGCCCACCGTCGGCAGCACTTCGCCGATATCGGACGGCAGCATGGCCGCGGTGATGACTCCATCCTCGGGCTGCTGGTCCTTCATCAGGATCAACAGGCGCTCGATGGAGTTGCGCAACTGGCGGGCGTTGCCGGGCCATTCCTGGGCCTGCAAGACGGCGATGGCATCGTCGCCCACGGTCATCCGCTGCAGATTGTGCATGCGGCAGACCTGCTCGATGAACACCGCAACCAGCGGCGGCACGTCCTCGCGCCGCTCCTTGAGCGGCGTCAGCGGCAGCGGCACGATGGACAGCCGGTGGAACAGGTCCGAGCGCAGCTCTCCCGCCTCGATCTGTGCCGCCACGTTCTGCGAGCTCGACGAAATGATGCGCACGTCGATCGGCACCGCCTGGGTGCCGCCGACGCGATTGAAGCGGTTTTCCACCAGTGTCCGCAGCAGGGCCGCCTGGGTGGCAGCCGGCAGGGTCGTTACCTCGGAGAGGTAGAGCGTGCCGCCATGGGCCTTTTCCAGCGCCCCGACCTCGACCTTGAGGATGCCGGTCTTTTCCCGCGCCTCGCGGCCGAACAGTACCACCGGCACCTCTTCGGGCGCATAGAGCGAGGCGTTGATCTCGACAAAGGGAGATTCGGCCCGCGGGCTGCGCTGATGGATCAGGCGGGCGACGAGGCCCTTGCCTGCCCCGGACGGGCCGGAAATGAAGATTCGCGAATTGGTCGGCGCCGATTTCTCGATGATGCCGCGCACCTGCTGCAAAGCCGGCGAGGTGCCGACCATATCGGCGCTCTTGGTGGCCGAGCGCTCCTTGAGTTCGGCCACCTCGTTGCGCAGGCGTGTCGCTTCCATCGCCCGCTGGGTGATATGCAGCAGCCGGTCGATCTTGAACGGCTTCTCGATATAGTCGTAGGCACCGCGGCGAATGGCCGACACCGCCGTCTCCACATTGCCGTGGCCGGATATCATCACCACAGGCATGTCCGGGTGCTGGCTCTGGAACACATCGAGCAGTTGCAGTCCGTCGAGCCGCGAGCCCTGCATCCAGATATCCAGGAAGACCAGGCTCGGCCGCCGCCGGGCGATTTCGTTGAGCCCGCTATCGGCGTCATGGGCCTGCCGCGTCTCGAAGCCCTCGTCCTCGAGGATGCCCGCGATCAGGTCGCGGATGTCGTCTTCGTCGTCAATGATGAGAATATCGAGTGCCATTACTTATGAACTACCGCTGAAATAAGCGGTTCCTCCGGTTGGGCGGCTGCGGGTTCCGAGTGGCTCGAACCGTCCGCCTCTGAAGATTTGGTGGGGGATTGCAGGGGAAGCGTGAAGGTCACGCAGGCGCCGACGCGGCCGGTGGGGTCGGGTTCGGCGTCGATCAGCTCGACGATGCCGCCATGCTGCTCGATGATCTTGGCGACGATGGCGAGACCAAGGCCGGTGCCCTTTTCGCGCGTCGTCATATAGGGCTCCAGCAGGCGCTGGCGATTATCCTTCGGCCAACCCTTGCCATTGTCGGATACGGCCACGCGGGCGTGATTGCCTTCGAGTTGCGCCTCGACGGTGATTGTCGGAGTCCAGTCGGACGACATATCAACAGTTTCAAAGGCTTCAACTGCGTTCTTGATCAGATTGGTAAGCGACTGCGCAATCAGTCGGCTGTCGAACCAGGCGTGGATTGCCGCTTCGGGCAGGATGGTGTTGATGGTGATTTCGGGCAGCCGCACACTTTCGAGGAACACGGCCTGGCGCACGGTATCGCTGAGGTCGGCGATCTCGGGCGCCGCCTCGGGCATGCGGGCGAAGGCGGAGAATTCGTCGACCATGCGGCCGATATCGCCCACCTGGCGGACGATGGTATTGATGCACTTGTCGAAGACGTCGCGATCATCCTCCAGTCTGGTGCCATAGCGGCGGCGCAGCCGTTCGGCCGAAAGCTGGATGGGGGTCAGCGGGTTCTTGATTTCATGGGCGATGCGGCGCGCCACATCGGCCCAGGCGCTGGTGCGCTGCGCGGATTCGAGATCGGTGATGTCGTCGAAGGTCAGCACATAGCCCTTGGATTCGGTGATCGAGCCTTCGCGGGTGAGCTGGACCTGATAGGTGCGGCGGTCGGTTTCGTTGCCGAGCTGGATCTGGTCGCGCACCTGCCCGCGCCGGGCCGAGCGGGCCCGTTCCAGCGTCGGCGCCAGCAGCGGCATGACCTCCTCGATGGGTTCGCCCATCAGGTCGATTTCGTCGCGGTCGAGCATTTCGCAGGCGCGGGCATTGACCAGCGTCACGGCGCCAAACGGGTCGAGCCCGATAATGCCGGCCGACACGCCTTCCACCACCGCCTCGGTGAACTGCCGCCGCTTCTCGTTCATCTCGCTGGCCGTCAGCAGCGCCTCGCGCTGGCTCTTGAGCTGTTCGGTCATGCGGTTGAAGCCGTTGCTGAGGTCGCGCAGGTCGCCCCTGCCCTCCTGCACCGGCACCTGCACGTCGAGGTCGCCATTGCTGACGCGGTTGGAGGCGATCATCAGGTTTCGGATCGGATCGACGAAGCGGTTGGCCAGCGCGATGCCGATCCACAGGGCCGCCAGCAGCAACACCACGGCCAGGCCCACATACATGATGGTGAAGGTGATCTGGAACACCAGCCGGTTGGACGCATATTCGCGGTATTCGGTGATGTTCTCGTCGGTGAGCTGCATATATTCGAGCACTTCGGCTTCCACCGGCCGGGCCACGAACAGATAGGTATTCTCATAGCCGCGCAGCTTGATGACGGAGCCGACGAGGTTGATCCGTCCTGGGGCAATGGCGGCGGGTATGCCTTCCACCAACCCTTCGGTAATGCCTTCGGGCAGTTGCGGATAGGCTCCCTGTACGGCGATCTGCGCCCGCATCAGCGTGTCGCCATCGGCATTGACCAGCGAGGTGAAGGGCAGCGACCGCGTCACCGCCAGAGCTGTCAGGATGCGCTGGAAGCGGTCCTTGTCCTCATCGAACGTGGCATGAGCCTGTTCCAGTTCCTCGGCCACCCAGATGACATCGTCCCGCAGTACCTGAGCATGTTCGAGCATATAGGAACGGGCCACCAGCCGGGAACTCTCCACCATGGCCCTGGTACGCTCGGAGAACCACTGGTCCAACCCCTGATTGAGGGCGATGGTGGCCACGACGGCAACGATGGCGGCGGGGATCGCGGCAACCAGGGCGAACATGGTCACCATGCGGATTTGCATGCCGGCGCCCGCCTGCCCCTGCATGCGCGCCTGGAACAGCAGCACCGCCTCGGTCACCACCAGCGCGATGACCAGCAGCACGAGGACGCCGGTGACGATCCAGATCACCGTCCAGACCGTGGTCGAGGGCTCGATATTGGTCGTCCCAGAGAGAATCAGGAACGAAATCGACGACATCAGCACCGAAGCGAAGACCACCACGAAGCCGAGGATGCGCAGGGACCGGTTGTTGCGTGCCGATGCAAATGGCGACCTGATCGGCTTGGCCATATCGCCGGTGACACCCCGCTGGGGCCCCTCATTTGTCGCCGCTACATCACTCATAAATGCCCGAAAGCACTCCATCTCCGCCGCATTGAGACAGAGTCTGACCCAATTCGCCTAACCCTTCAAGAGAATTGTTGCTAAAATGTGACACTGACCGCCGGCGCGCCTGTGGCGCGTCAAATCGCTCCAGTGGAGCGGTTGAGGTCGTGAGGCCCCGAAGCGCTACGCGCAGGGCCCGGAGGCGCCGCAAGCACCCTCCAGCAGGACGCCGTAGGTGGCAGCCCCTACCCGTTCCGCCGGCTATGCTTTACGATCTCGATGCTGTGCGTGCGGATTTTCTTGCGCAGCGTGTTACGGTTGAGGCCGAGCAGGTCCGCCGCCTTGATCTGGTTGCCGCCGCAGGCATTGAGCGCCATGGCGATCAGCGGCGCCTCGACGCGGTCGATGACGCGCTGGTAGAGGCCCGCCGGCGGCAGGTTCGGCTCATATTCGCGCAGCAACTGCCCGACATGGGTTTCCACCGCCACCGATACATCCACCGGCCCCGCCGTTCCCGGCGCCGTCGGGCGTTCCGCGATGTTGAGTTCGTTCTGTACGATCTCGGCCGAGATCGATTCGTCGGCATAGAGCGCCGACAGGCGTCGCACCAGGTTTTCCAGCTCGCGGACATTGCCGGGCCAGGAATAGTTCTGCATCAGCTTGATGGCTTCGGGCGAGATCGACTTGATCGGTTCGCCTTCGCGCTGCGCCGCCTTGAGGAAATGCGTGGCCAGGTCGCCCACGTCGTCGACGCGCTCGCGCAATGGCGGCAGGCGGATCGGCACCACGTTGAGACGGTAGTAGAGATCCTCGCGGAACAGGCCCTGCCGGATCATCTGGCTCAGGTCGCGATGCGTAGCGGCGACGATGCGGACATTGGTCTTGATCGAAGACCGGCCCCCGACCATGGTATATTCTCCTTCCTGCAGCACGCGCAGCAGGCGGGTCTGGGCATCCATCGGCATGTCGCCGATTTCATCGAGAAACAGCGTGCCGCCCTCGGCCTGCTCAAAACGGCCGGAGCTGCGCGTATTGGCGCCGGTAAAGGCCCCCTTCTCGTGCCCGAACAGCTCGGCCTCGATCAGGTCGCGCGGGATAGCGGCCATGTTGATGGCCACGAAGGGGCCGTTGCGGCGCTTGCCGAAGTCGTGCAGCGCCCGCGCCACCAGTTCCTTGCCGGTGCCGCTTTCGCCGGTGATCATGACAGTCAGGTCGGTCTGCATCAGCCGCGCCAACGCACGGTAGATGTCCTGCATGGCCGTGGACCGGCCCACCAGCGGCATGGTTTCGCCCGGCTCTTCGGCGCGGCGGTCCGCCGTGGTCGGTTTCTTGGCATCGGCCAGCGCCCGCGCCACCACCGAAAGCACCTCGGTAATGTCGAAGGGCTTGGGCAGGTATTCATAAGCGCCTACTTCCGAGGCGCGGATGGCGGTCATGAAGGTGTTCTGCGCGCTCATCACGATCATCGGCAGGTCGGGACGAAGCTTCTTGATCTTGGGCATCACCTCGAAGGCGTTGCCGTCGGGCATGGCGACATCGGTGATGAGGATATCCCCCTCGCCCCGGCTCACCCAGTTCCACATCGTGGAAATATTGCCGGTGGGGCGAACCTCGTAGCCGGCCCGGGTCAGCGCCTGGTTGAGCACCATGCGGATGGCTGCATCGTCGTCGGCGAGCAGGACGACATGGCTCATTTCGCCGCTTCCTCTTCTGTGATTGCCTGGAACGCCCCGCTCGCAACGGGAAGGAGAATTCTGAACCTGGTCCGGCCTGGGCGGCTGTCGCAATCGATGACGCCGCCATGGTCGCCGACGATCTTGGCCACCAGCGCCAGCCCGAGGCCCGAGCCATTGGTCTTGGTGGTGACGAAGGGATCGAACAGGAAGGGCAGGATGTCGGGCGGCACGCCCGGGCCGTTATCTTCGATGACGATTTCGAGCGGCAGGGAGATGCGCTCGGAAACGCCGGTCACCGCAATGCGAATGCCGGGGCGGAAAGCAGTGGAGAATTTTATCTCCGGTTTCTGAGTTCGCTCAATGGCTTCCGAGGCATTCTTCACCAGATTAAGGAACACCTGGATGAGCTGATCCCGATTGCCGAAGACCGGTGGCAGCGATGGATCGTATTCTTCCGAGAAGGCAATGCCGCGCGCCACGCCATTGCGCGCCAGCAGTTTCACCCGGTCCAGCACGACATGGATGTTGATCGGTTCGCGCTCCATGGGGCGCTCGTCGCCGAACACTTCCACACGGTCGATCAGCCCGACGATACGGTCGGTTTCCTCGCGGATCAGCCGCGCCAGCGGGATTTCGTCGCTGCTGACGGTCTGCTCCAGCAATTGCGCCGCGCCGCGAATACCCGAAAGCGGATTCTTGATCTCGTGCGCCAGCATGGAGGCAAGGCCGGTCACCGAGCGCGCTGCGCCGCGCGACACCATCTGGCGGTCGATCTTGTCGGCCATGGTGCGTTCCTGGATCAGCAGGGCCACACGGCCATCGCTGTCGGAAAGCGGGCTGGCGAAGACGTCGGCAATGCGCTCGTCGCCGAAGCGCGAGGAGCCGATGCGCACACGATATTCGGTCATCGGCGCGCGCCGCGCCGCCACGGTTTCGACGAGGCTGATGATGGGCGAGCCAAAGGCGATGAGGTCGTCCAGCCGCTGCCGCGTCAATACGCTCAGCGATGCTCCGAAAAACGCCTCGGCCGCATAGTTGACGAAGGCGATCTGGCGATCCTCGCCGCAGACGATGATCGGCTGCGGCAGCGCCTGCAACACCGCGGTCGACGGAATGGGGCTGGCGGCCGGGGCGGCGGCCTCGATGGCGCTCATGCTGCGACCCTGTCTTCGCTGGAAAAGATGGTGCCGATCTGCCGCAGCACATCGGCCGGTTGATCGTTGTTGAGAAAGGCTTGGCGCGCAGGCTTGTCGAGCACGATGCCTGCCGCCTCGGCGTACCAGTCGAGATGCTTGCGCGCGGCGCGCAGGCCGACTGCAGTGCCGTATTCGACCAGCATGTCCTCGTAATGCTCGGCCACCAGCGCGGCCAGAGCATCGCCCTTCGGCGCTACCGGTCCCGCCCACCCAGCCAGCCCTGCCCCGATCTGCGCCACGGCCCACGGCCGCCCCTGCGCCCCGCGCCCGAGCATAACCGCTGCGGCGCCGGACTGCTCCAGCGCTTCCCGCGCCGAAACGAGGTCGACAATGTCGCCGTTGACCACGACGGGAACATCAACGGCCTCGACGACCGCACGCACCAGCTCCCAGCGGGCGGTGCCCTTGTAGAATTGCTGGCGGGTGCGGCCATGCACCGTGATCATCCGCACGCCGGCATCGACGGCGCGCCGCGCCATGTCAGGCGCATTGAGGCTGTCATCGTCCCAGCCCAGCCGCATCTTGACCGTCACCGGGAGTGGGGTGGCGCTCACCACGGCATCGATCAGGGTCATGGCGTGGTCGGGCACCCGCATCAGCGCCGAGCCGGCATAGCCGTTGGTCACCCGCTTGGCCGGGCAGCCGAAATTGATATCGATGATGTCGGCGCCGGCGTCATGGGCGATTTTGGCCCCGCGCGTCATCCATTCGGCTTCGCAGCCGGCCAGTTGCACCATATGCGGCAGGCTGCCCGGCTTGCCGAGCTTGCGCGCCATGTCCTGGTTGCCGACAGCCAGCGCGTTGCTGGCGATCATCTCGGAGACCACCATGCCGGCGCCAAACCGCTCGGCGAGCTTGCGGAATGGGCGATCGGTAATTCCGGCCATTGGCGCCAGAAAAGCATTGTTGCGAACCGCGTGGTTCCCGATGCTCAACTTGCAGGCAACCTCAGACACAAACTGCCCCAGAAATGGTCATTTTCAAATGAATGCCTGCACAATAATCAAAATGGCTGGCGGTGCAACACCTTATATGGTGCCTGCGACGGTGCGGCAGCCCTGCACTTGCCGCATGCCATGGTGGGCGCTAGACCATTGATATGTGACGGTTTCAAGTCCAGGTTGCCCGGTTTTCATGCGTCAGAAGTCCATCGCCGTCATCGTCGTCGCCGCCGGGAAGGGTGAACGCGCCAGCGCCGATGGCTCCGCCGACCCCAAGCAGTATCGCCCGGTTGCCGGCTCCCCCGTCCTGGCGCGCACGATCAGGGCTTTTCTCGACCTGCCCTACGTCACCAGCGTCGTCGCGGTGATCCATGCCGATCACGCTGCCCGCTACGCCGCACTGGGCCTGGCCGATGAGCGGCTGCTGCCTCCCGTCAGCGGCGGCGCTTCGCGGCAGGCTTCGGTGCTGGAAGGTCTCAAGGCCCTGGCGCCGCATCGGCCCGACCTCGTGCTCATTCAGGACGCCGCGCGGCCCTTCGCCCCGCCGCAGGTGATCGGCGACGTGGTCGCGGCGCTCGATCAATATGAAGGCGCCCTGCCCGCTCTTGCTGTCACCGACACCATCAAGCGCTCGCTCGATGGAAGGCAGGTCGCGACCACCGAGGATCGCAGCCAGCTCTTTGCCGCGCAAACTCCGCAGGGCTTCCGCTTCGGCCAGATATTTTCCGCCCATATGCGCGCCTCGACCATTCGCCGGCAATTTACCGACGATGCCGAGATTGCCGAATGGGCCGGGTTGCGCGTGGCCATGGTCATGGGCGACCGTGACAATATCAAGATCACCCATCCGGAGGACTTTGCCCGGGCGGAGCGCATCCTGTCTGGAGAGACCATTATGGAAACCCGCATCGGCTCAGGCTTCGATTTCCATCAGTTCGAGCCGGGCGATGCCGTATGGCTGGGCGGGGTCCGCATTCCACATCATGCCAGGCTCAAGGGGCACTCCGATGCCGACGTGGCCCTGCATGCGCTCACCGATGCCATTCTCGGCGCCATCGGCGAAGGCGATATCGGCATCCACTTCCCGCCCTCCGACATGCAATGGCGCGGCGTGGCCTCCACCGTCTTCCTCAAGCATGCCGGCGACCTCGTGGCCAGGGCCGGCGGCCGCATCGTCAATCTCGACGTGACAATCGTCTGCGAAGCGCCGAGGATTGCCGGCCATGTTCCGGCGATGCAAAGTGTCATCGGCGAGACACTGGGCATCGCGCCGACACGGATCGCCGTCAAGGCGACGACAAGCGAGAGGCTCGGCTTCATCGGGCGGGAGGAAGGCATGGTGGCCATGGCCAGTGCGAGCGTAGAAATGCCGAGGGTCGATTGATGGCAGCCAGGAAGCCGGAAACCACGGCGCCCGATCCGGGCAAGCGGATCATCGATATCCTCGCCGAAAAGAAGCAGACCATCGTCACCGCTGAAAGCTGCACCGGCGGCATGGTCGCCTCGGCACTGACGGACATTCCGGGCGCTTCCGCCGCCGTCTATGGCGGCTATGTCACCTACGCCAACACCGCCAAGTCGCGCATGATCCATGTGCAGGCGCGGCTGATCCGCGATTATGGTGCGGTTTCCAATCAGGTGGCGCGCGCCATGGCCGACGGCGCCCGCAACACGGCGCGGGCCGACTTCGCCGTTTCGGTCACCGGCATTGCCGGCCCGGATGGCGGCAGCGAGAAAAAGCCGGTTGGCCTCGTCTATGTCGCCGTGTCGTCGGAACTGGCCACCGTGGTCATCGAACATCGCTTCGGCGATCTGGGCCGCGACGCCATCCGCAAGGCCAGCGTCCGGGCTGCGCTCGATCTGGTGTTGCAGGTGCTCACCAGCGACAAGGACTAATCGCCTCAGGCGCCGACCAGCACGAACACGTTGCCGTCGGGTGCTTCCATCACCGCGACATGGCCGGATTCCGTAGCAAACGGCTCCCGTATCCAGCTCACGCCCGCATTGCCGCGCAGTTCGGCAAAGGTCGCCTGCACGTCGTCGACCGCCAGCTCGACCTCGGTGAAGTCGATATCCGGATTATCGCTCAGCACCAGCTCCGAGCTCGCCGTGTCCGGGAATTTCATGCCCACCAGCGTCCAGGTCGCACCGTCAGGACGCGGGCGCTCGATGATCCAGCCGCGGCGCAGCCCCAGCGACGCATAGAAGGCCTCAGAGGCGGCGATATCCTTGGTGGGAATGCAGACACATTCGATTTTGCGGATCATGGATCACCCCGATTGAACGTCCCGAACAAATCAGGAACATTCAATCACCATAGCGGCGATCGGCCTCGTCTGCAAATGCCTGCATGATCTCGTCCTGCTTATTGGCGAAGGCCGGTTCGGCCACTGCCGCGATGAAGGGATTGGAGATTTTGAAGTCGATCTCGAAGCGCACCCGCGTCCCCATGCCTTCCGGCTCGAAGCGCCACACGCTGTCGAGATAGGCAAAGGGCCCATCCACCGCCTTGGCCGTGATGGTCAGCGCCTCATGGTCCAGTGTCACCCGGCTGGTATAGGCCTGGGTGATCGGCCCGAAGAACAGCGTCATCCGGGCCAGCCGCACGTCCGCGCCGGCGGCGGCCGGGTCCTGGCGGAGCTCCATCGCCTTGCAGTTGGGGATGAAACGCGGATAGTCGCCAAGATCGGCAACGATCTCGAACATGCGCTGCGGCAGATGCGGCACATGCCGCTCGAAAAAACGCTTCATCAGTGACCGAGCTTTGCCATCCGCGCCGCCTTGAGCCGCGCGAAGTCTTCCCCGGCATGGTGCGACGAACGGGTCAGCGGGCTCGATGAGACCAGCCCAAAGCCCTTGGCTGTCGCCACCGTGGCATAGGACTTGAACTCGTCCGGTGTGACGAAGCGCTGCAGCGGATAGTGTTTCTTGGTCGGCTGCAGATACTGCCCGATGGTCAGGAAATCCACATCGGCCGAGCGCAGGTCGTCCATGAGCTGCAGCACTTCGTTTCGCTCCTCGCCGAGACCCACCATGATGCCGGACTTGGTGAACATGGTGGGGTCGAGTTCCTTGACCTTCTGCAGCAGCCGGATCGAGTGGAAATAGCGGGCGCCCGGGCGCACCTTGAGATATTTCGACGGCACCGTTTCCAGATTGTGGTTGAACACATCCGGCTTGGCCGCCACGACGATTTCCAGCGCGCCTTCCTTGCGCAGGAAGTCCGGCGTCAGGATTTCGATGGTGGTCCGAGGCGTTGCCGCACGGATGGCCAGGATCACGTCGGCAAAGTGCTGCGCCCCGCCATCCGCCAGGTCGTCACGGTCGACCGAGGTAATGACGACATGTTCCAGCCCCAGCTTGGCCACGGCCCTGGCGACGTTTTCCGGCTCGTTGGGGTCGAGCGGTCCCGGCAGGCCGGTGCGCACATTGCAGAAGGCGCAGGCGCGGGTGCAAATCTCGCCCATGATCATCATGGTCGCATGCTTCTTGGACCAGCATTCCCCGATATTGGGGCAGCCGGCTTCCTCGCATACCGTCACGAGATTGTTCTCGCGCACGATCTGCTGGGTTTCCTTGTAGACCGCGGAACCCGGCGCCTTGACGCGGATCCAGTCCGGCTTGCGCAACACCACGCTGTCGGGCCGGTTGGCCTTTTCCGGGTGGCGTGGCTTCAGTGCCGAATTGTCGATCAGAGTGACCAAGGGATGTCCTGACTTCTATGCAATCAGCCGTGCGAGCAGCACGACGATGATGGCGCCGACCGTCGAGGTCACGATCTGGCGCGCCAGATCGTTGCGGATGCCAAGATCGATCCGCAGCGCCGTGAACAGATACCCTCCCACGAACGAGCCGATCACCCCGCTGATAAGGTAGGTAATCAGCCCGCCGCCTCCGACGATAAGGCTGGCGAGGAAACCCGCCAAGATGCCGATGCCCAGGAAAACCAGGATCGCACGATTATTGTTGCCACCCATGGTGAAGCCCCCACCCGTACTTTGCCGTTCCGGTAATGCCATTCTTTGTGCCCTCTCAAACTCTCCGCGAGATATTGCGTCCCGCCGAGCGTCCTTCAAGCCCTGAACTATCGTGCGATCACTCGCGCGACGGCGATCACTACGATGGCACCGATCGTGGCCGTGATGATCTGGCTCACCAGCGCATTGCCTATTGGCAGCGAGATATTGGCCGCCGAGAGCAGCCAGCCGCCCACAAAGGCGCCGATGACGCCGACGATCAGATTGCGCAGCAATCCGCCGCCACCTAGCACCAGCCCGGCCAGCCATCCGGCCACCAGCCCGATGCCGAGAAAGATCAGCAGTTCAGTCGTTCCGACACTCATTGCAGCACCTCCGCGATTTCGACCCATTCGCCGCCGCGCGAAGCCGACAGAATCGTCGCCTGCACCAGGGCCAGGGAATGCAGATTATCCTCGCCCGAGCTGAAACGGGCGGGAATCGCGCCGGTCTCTATCACCTTGGCGATAGCGGCCAGCGTGCCCGTCCGGTCGGCGAATTCGACCGGCTCCAGCGGGAAGGCCACGGCCTCTCCGTCGCGTTCGCGCAGGCTCAGCCTGTCCGGCCCGGCCTTGCCCATGAAATGGTCGCGCGAGCTCCAGATGATCTCGCCTTCCGAGCAGTCCATGGTCCATTCCCCCGACCATGGCGTCACCGGGCCGCTGCTCATCCAACTGCCGCGATAGGAGACGATGGTGCCCTTCTCGAATTCCAGCGTCGCAACCCCGATGGGATGGTGCCCGAAGGGGCTGGCGGCCGGGTTCCAGGTGCGGCACGACACGCGCTTGGGATTGTCCGACAGCACCATGCGCATCAGGTCGAAATGGTGGATCGACATATCGGCCAGCAGTGGATCGGGCATGTCCCAATAGCGGTAGCCCTGGCTCGGCGCATGGCGGCGGAAGTCGATGGACACCAGGTTCACCGGCCCGAATTTCTGCGCCCCGATCAGTTCGGCCGCCGCAATCGGCGCCGGCTGGAAGCGATAATTCTGGCTCACCATCAGCACGCGGCCATTGGCCTTGGCCAGGGCGACCAGTTCCTTGGCCTGCGCGATGGTCGAGGCAAAGGGCTTTTCCACGATGACGTTGAAGCCGAGCTCCAGGCAGCGCTTCACCACGGGGTAATGGGCTTCGGTACGCAGGGTGCAGATCGCAAGATCGGCTTCCACCCCCTGCGCCGCCTCATCGAGGCTCAGGAAGCATCGCTTCTCGTCGATGCCGAGCTCGTCCTGCACGCGCTTGATGGCTTCGGGATTGCTATCCACATAGCCCACCATGTGAATGCTGGGAACTTTGGGGATAACTTCCTTGGTCCAGCTGAATCCCCAGTGTCCCAGGCCGACTTGGATTGCCTTGACCATGTGGATAACTCCTTGTTTCGCTCCGACCTACCCCACCCACAATGTCATCCCGGCGAAGGCCGGGATCCATCCTGAGATGGCGCCCACTTACCTAAACCTCAGGATGGGCCCCGGCCTTCGCCGGGGTGACATCGCGTGAGTGGGCAACGCGGAGCCAGCCTCAAATATTCAGCGCCCGCCCATAAGCGTCCAGCACGCTTTCCTTCATCGTCTCGCTCAGCGTCGGATGTGGGAAAATCGTATGGATCAGCTCTTCCTCGGTTGTTTCGAGGTTCATCGCCACGACGAAACCCTGGATCAGTTCGGTCACCTCGGCACCCACCATATGGGCGCCCAGCAATTCGCCGGTCTTGGCATCGAAGATGGTCTTGACCAGCCCATCCGGCTCGCCCAGCGCGATGGCCTTGCCATTGCCGACGAACGGGAACCGCCCCACCTTGATCTCGCGCCCGGCCTCCTTGGCCTTGGCCTCGGTCAGCCCGACGCTGGCCACCTGCGGCTCGCAATAGGTGCAGCCTGGCACCTTGGTCTTGTCGAGGCCATGGACCTTCATGCCGGCGATCTTCTCGACAGTGATGACCGCCTCATGCTCGGCCTTGTGCGCCAGCATCGGCGGGCCGGCCACGTCGCCGATGGCCCAGATGCCATCCACATTGGTCTTGCCATAGCCATCGATGACGATGGCCCCGCGCTCGGTCTTCACCCCGAGCGTTTCCAGCCCGAGATTTTCGATATTGCACTGTACGCCGACGGCCGAAATCAGCTTCTCGCCGGAGATTTGCTGCTTGCTGCCATCCTTGAGCTCGACATGCGCCGTCACGCCGTCCTTGGTCTTTTCGACCTTGGCCACCTTGGCATCGGTCAGGATCTTGATCCCGCGCTTCTCGAGCCGCTTGCGCGCCAGTCCGGCAATCTCGGCATCTTCCACCGGCATGATCTGCGGAAGCAGCTCGATAATCGTCACTTCTGCGCCCATCGAGCGGTAGAAGGAGGCAAATTCCACCCCGATGGCGCCAGAGCCCATCACCACCAGCGATTTGGGCATGGCGGCTGGCTTCATCGCCTCGAAATAGGTCCAGATCTTGTCGCCATCAGGCTCGATGCCCGGCAGCACGCGCGGGCGCGCGCCGGTAGCGATGATGATGTTCTTGGCCTTGTACGTCCCCTCACCCAGCGGATTTTTCGGCACGGGACCCTGCGGCTGCATGATGGCCTTCTTGGTCGGCGCGACCTTGACCTCGCCGGGCTTTGTGATGACCGCCTCGCCCCAGATGATATCGACCTTGTTCTTCTTCATGAGGAACTGGACGCCATTGTTCATCTGCGCCGCGATGGCGCGCGAGCGCTTCACCACGCCGTCGATATCGACGCCGAACTTTTCCACGGTCAGCCCATAATCCTTGGCATGGCTCATATGGCCGTAGATTTCGGCCGAGCGCAGCAGCGCCTTGGTCGGAATGCAGCCCCAGTTGGAGCAGATACCCGCCATATGCTCGCGCTCGATGATGCCCACCTTCATGCCGAGCTGCGCGCCGCGGATGGCGGCAACATAGCCGCCGGGGCCGGCGCCGATGACGAGAAGGTCGTATTGGTCAGCCATTTGGGCCTCCAGAAAATCTATTGAGCCGGCTCACAATGCCAGCATGGATTTGACGACCGGCACGAGCCCCTCGCCGATCGCCCGCGTATTGGCCGCGTCGAGATGGATGCCGTCGCGCGGATCGGGTTTGGCGACCGTCGAGGCATCGAAGAAGCCAGTATTCCACTCTTGCGCGCGGCGCGCATAATGTTGGGCCAGTTCGCCGGCCTGCCGCAGCGCGTGGTCGAGCCCGCCGAAATGCCCCATCATGTCCGAATTGTCGGTGGCACAGACCAGCGGCGGCGCCACCAACAGGATTTGCGGAACAGGTTCATTGAGCATGGCGAAATGCCCGCGGGTGATCTGCACCAACCGGCGCATGCCATAGGATGCGGTCAGCGCATTGCCGTTGACGGCAGGCTTGAGATCATTGGTGCCCAGCATGATGATGACCAGGTCGAGCGGTGCGTGGCTGGCCAGCAGTGTCGGCAGAATGCGCGCGCCATTGCGGTCGGCGTCGGCGGTCCAATCGTCGAATGCCGTGGTCCTGCCACCCAGCCCTTCGGCAATCACCCGCGCCTTGCTGCCCAGCCCCTGTTCAAGCACGCTCGGCCAGCGGTCCTCATAAGCGTGCCGCGGACCGCCGGACTGCGGATTGGACCCGAAGGTCAGGCTGTCGCCATAGGCCAGGATGGTTTTCATGCGGCGCGCCTCACAAAGCGTTTCCAGGAAAAGTGGGTACCGGTTTTTCCGGTTCGGAAACGCGACTAAAGAAACCTAGAGCGAAGCTCTAGGCCAGCATCATTACCGGGTTTTCGATCAGGCCCTTGAACACGCCGAGCACTTCAGCGCCCAACGCACCATCGACGGCGCGGTGGTCACACGACAGCGTGCAACTCATGAACTGGCCGATCTTGATCTCGCCCTTGTCGGCATAGACCCGTTCCTCACCCACGCCGACCGCCAGGATCGTGCCATGCGGCGGGTTGATGACAGCGCCGAATTCCTTGATGCCGAACATGCCGAGGTTGGACACCGACGAGGCCCCGCCCTGATATTCATGCGGTGCCAACTTCTTGCCACGCGCCCGCGCCGCCAGATCCTTGACCTCCTCGGAAATTTCCCGAAGCGTCTTGGTCTCGCAGCTCTTGACGACCGGCGTGAACAGCCCGCCCGGCACGGCCACCGCAACGGCCACGTCGCTGCGCTTGTGATAGAGGATCGAATCCACCGCCCAGGTCGCGTTGGCCAGCGGTACGCGCTGCAGGGCCACGGCCCAGGCCTTCATCACGAAATCATTGACCGAGAGCTTGTAGTCCGGCTTGCCGTCCTTGCCCTTGGGGGAAGCAGCGTTGATCTGCTCGCGCGCTGCCAGCAGCGCATCGATCTTGCAGTCCACCGTCAGGTAGAAATGCGGCACGGTCTGCTTGGATTCGGTGAGGCGCGCCGCCACCACCTTGCGCATGCCATCGTTGGGCACGAGTTCGTAGCTGCCCTCCGGATAGAGCGCCAGCACCTGCGCCTTGGTCATGCCGCCAGCCGGCGCAGCGCCCGCTGGGGTTGCGGAGGCCACAGCCTTGAGCGGCGCCTTGCCCGACTTGGCCGCTTCCACATCCGACTTCACCACGCGCCCCTTGGGGCCGGAGCCGGAAATGGCCGACACATCGATCCCGGCTTCCTTGGCGAGGCGACGGGCCAACGGCGAGGCAAACACCTTGCCGCCATCGGTCCTGGCCGGAGCGCTGGTGCCGGTATTGCTGTTGGCGACCTTGTTCTTGGCCGCGTTCATGTCGGCGGCGGCCACTTTTTCAAAGTCAGCCCGGGCTGTGTCCGGTTTTGCCGGGCCGTCATTGGCCGGAGTCTTGGGTGCTTCCGCCTTGGGCGCCGCCACGGCATCCAGGCTTTCGCCCTCCTGCAGCAGCACGGCAATCACCGCATTGACCTTCACGCCCTCGGTGCCTTCGGCGACCATGATCCTGCCGATCTTGCCCTCGTCCACGGCCTCGACTTCCATCGTGGCCTTGTCGGTCTCGATCTCGGCGATCACGTCACCCGAGGAGACACTGTCGCCTTCCTTGACGTGCCACTTGGCAAGCTTGCCCTCTTCCATCGTCGGAGAAAGCGCCGGCATGGTGATATCGATTGGCATCCCGGTTCTCCTTACGAGCGGTAGGTCACGGCGTTGACCGCCGCGATCACTTCATCGACGTTCGGCAGCGCCAGCTTTTCGAGGTTGGCGGCATAGGGCATCGGCACGTCCTTGCCGGTGACACGGATCACCGGGGCGTCGAGATAGTCGAAGGCCTGTTCCATGACGCGGGCCGAGATTTCGGCGCCGATACCGCCCTGCGGCCAGCCCTCTTCCACCGTCACCAGCCGGCCGGTCTTCTTGACCGATTCGATCACGGTATCGCTGTCCAGCGGGCGCAGCGTGCGCAGGTCGATCAGTTCCACATCGACCCCGGCGGCAACCAGCTTCTCGGTGGCCTGCGTCGCATAGCGCATGCCCATCGAGAACGAGACGATGGTCACATCGGCGCCTTTGCGGGCAATGCGCGCCTTGCCGATGGGCAGCAGGAAATCATCGACCTTGGGCACCAGGCCCGTCGAGCCATAGAGGATTTCGTTTTCGAGGAAGACCACCGGATTGGGCGAGCGAATGGCGGCTTTCAGCAGGCCCTTGGCGTCGGCGGCGCTGTAGGGCGCAATCACCGTCAGGCCGGGCACATGGCTGTACCAGGCCGAATAATCCTGACTGTGCTGCGCGCCGACGCGGGCGGCGGCGCCATTGGGGCCGCGGAACACCATCGGCGCCTTCACCTGCCCGCCCGACATATAGAGCTGCTTGGCGGCGGAGTTGATGATCTGGTCGATGGCCTGCATGGCAAAGTTCCAGGTCATGAATTCGACGATCGGCTTCAGCCCTGCAAAGGCCGCGCCCACTGCCAGACCGGCAAAGCCATGCTCGGTGATCGGCGTATCGATGATGCGTTCGGGCCCGAATTCCTGCAGCAGGTTCTGGGTGATCTTGTAGGCGCCTTGGTATTCGGCCACTTCCTCGCCCATCACGAACACGTCCTTGTCGCGGCGCAGTTCTTCGGCCATGGCCTCGTTCAGCGCCTGGCGCACGGTCATTTCCACCATCTCGACGCCTTCAGGCAGGTCGGGATCGCTTTGCGCCTCGAATTTCGGTGCGGCCGGCACGGCGGCGGCGGCCGGCGCGTCTTCCGCGGCCTTTTCGGCAGGCACCACCGGCGCTTCGGCCGGTTCCGGCGCCGTCTTGGCGGCCGGAGCAGCCTCGGCCGTCTCACCTTCCGCCAGTACGAGTGCGATCGGTGTGTTGACCTTCACGCCCTCGGTGCCTTCCTCGACCAGCAATTCCTTGACCACGCCTTCATCGACCGATTCGACTTCCATCGTCGCCTTGTCGGTCTCGATCTCGGCCAGCACATCGCCGGATTTGACACTGTCGCCAACTTTGACCAGCCACTTGCTCAGCTTGCCCTCTTCCATGGTAGGCGACAGCGCGGGCATCAGGATTTGGGGCATATCAGCTCTCCAGCATTTTTGGTGCGCCGGGCATGGTGGCCACGCGGCGAAGGTCGGTATTGAAGGCAAATTCGGCGGGAATGATGCGCGGATCGCTGATGCGTTCAGCGCTGGCGCTGGCCGGAGCCGGCGCCTGGTTGATTGCCCATCCGCTCAGGATCAGCCCCAGCAGCAGGAAGACCACGAAGGCGATGACAGCGCGCTTGTAGATATTGAGCGGCTGGGCGGCTGCCGGGCCGGCCTTCTGCTCAAGCTGGCGGAATTTCCACCAGCCCAGCGGCATGAAGCCGGCAAGGTTCTCGCTGACAGGTGCTGCGCGCACCATCGCTATGGCCTGCATGACCGCCAGGACCAGCGCGAGAACCGCGAAGAGCAGGATGACACCGAGCAGGATGCTCATCTATCGCCTCAGGCGCTGATGGTGATGTCGGTCCAGAGTTCGGCGGCATCCGGCTCGGGATCGTTGGTGGCAAAATCGGCGGCTTCGGTGACGATGGCGCGAATGTCGTTCTCGATGGCCTTGAGCGATTCCTCGGTCTGGGCGCCCGAAGCGATCAGCCTTGCCTTGACCTGCTCGATGGCGTCGCGCTCCTGCCGGTACTTGGTCACTTCGTCCTTGGAGCGGTACTTCGCCGGGTCGGACATGGAGTGGCCACGATAGCGGTAGGTCAGCATTTCGAGGATGAACGGGCCCTTGCCCGAACGGGCATGCTCGATGGCGCGCCTGGCCGCGTCATAGACCATTCGCACGTCCATGCCGTCGACCTGCTCGCCCGGAATGTCGAACGAGGCGCCGCGCATGGAGAAATCGGTGGTCGCCGCGGCGCGCTCGATGGACGTGCCCATGGCGTATTTGTTGTTTTCGATGATGAAGACGACCGGCAGCTTCCACAGCTTGGCCATGTTGAAGGTCTCGTAAACCTGGCCCTGGTTGGCCGCGCCGTCGCCGAAATAGGCGATGGAGACCGAGCCATCGCCCTTGTATTTGGCGGCGAAGGCCAGCCCTGCCCCCAGCGAAACCTGGGCGCCGACAATGCCGTTGCCGCCATAGAATTTGTGCTCGTTGCTGAACATGTGCATCGAGCCGCCCTTGCCGCCGCTGAGGCCGCCCTGGCGGCCGGTCAACTCGGCCATGACGCCCTTGGGGTCGAGGCCCATGACAAGCATGTGGCCATGGTCGCGATAGCCGGTGATCTGGGCATCCTTGCCCTTCTCACTGGCCATTGTGATGCCGGTGACCACCGCCTCCTGGCCGATATAAAGGTGGCAGAAGCCGCCGATCAGGCCCATGCCGTACATCTGGCCGGCCTTTTCCTCGAAACGCCGGATCAGCAGCATTTCGCGATAGGCTTCGAGGTCTTGTTCCGCCGTGAATTGGGGTACGTTGGCAAGTTTTTGGGCTTGCGTCTTGGCCTTGGTGGCCACAGCCTTACGCGCCATTGGAACGCTCCGCATCGAAATGGATTTGCCGCTTGGCCCGATCTGGCCACACTTGCGCATCATAGTGCAAGCAACGGACGGAAAGCAATGCTCGCCGCGAACTGCGGATTTAAGCTAGAGCGTTGAATCTGCTTGGATAAGCTGAGTTAACTCATCCGTGGCTAATTCTTCAAATTTACCGGAAAGTGGTTTACCTGAATTGGGGTCGACCATGACGATTATATCGTCCGCATTGGCCATGTTCAGCAGGGCCCGCGCGCGCTCGGTGACGATATCGGGGTCCAGCCGCCGCGTATCCATCAGCGTGGCGCGGTGCCGATAGACGTCGATCTCTGCCTGTAGCGCCGCCGACCGGGACTTGAGCTGGTCGATATCGAGCAGGATTTGCGTCCGGTTCTCGATGCCGAACTGTCCGCTGATGGCGGAATAACCGAGATAGGCCTGGAACCCCAGCAACGCCACGGTCAACGCCAGCGGGCGCCAGAGTGCAGGACGTTTGAGACGGGTGGGCATGGGCTAACCGGAACTGAACGCGCCCAATATGCCTGACAAGGGTTTAACGGGTGGTTGCCATCCGGGCACGAGGGCGTGGTTCGAGGCTCGCGAAGAGCTCGCGCCTCACCAGAGGGCTACTGGACACTGAGCTAATAGTAGCCCTCATGGTGAGGCGGGAGCGTGGCGACCCTCGAACCACGAGGGCGTGGCACAGAACTCACAACGGCGCGTAATCAATCTCCAGAAACCGCGCCACTTCTGGGATCCAGCGGTCCCGCACGAACGCCACATGGTCCTTGTGGTCATTATACCCCGCATAAGCCGCCTGGTCGGCAAACTCCATCGAGAAGCCGAAGGTATAGTCGTTCTTCGCACTCACCTGCCGCAGTTGCTCGAATTTCTCGACGCCGGGAATTGCCGCCAGCACCCTGGAGTCGCGCAGGAAAGCCCCCTCCTCCGCCGATCCGGCCGCATGCCGGAGCGAAAATACCACGGTATGGCGGATCATGCCTCGGCCCCGATGGCTTCGGTGGCGGCAATGGCCGCCATGTTGACGATGCCGCGGCTGGTGGTCGACGGCGCCAGGATGTGGGCCGGCGCGCGCGGTCCCATCAGGATGGGGCCGACGGCCAGGGCGTTGTTCATTTCCTTGAGCAGTGTCATCGAGAGGTTGGCAGCGTCGAGATTGGGGAAGATCAGCAGGTTGGCTTCGCCGCCCAGCACGCTATCGGGAATGTAGCGCTCCCGCAGCTCCTGGTTCAGCGCCAGGTCGCCCTGCATTTCGCCTTCCACGATCATGTCGGGAGCGATGGCTTTGAGCTTGTTGTAGGCCTCGCGCATCTTGAAGGCGCTGTCGCCGTCGCGCGAGCCGAAATTGGAATAGCTCAACAGCGCCACCTTGGCCTCGATATTGAAGCGCTTGAGGTGGTTGCGCGCCTGCAATGCAATGCCGACGATCTCGTCGGTCGTCGGATCCTGGTTTACATAGGTATCGGCCAGGAAAAACGCGCCGCGCGGCATGATCAGCATGGAGAGCGCCGAGACGTCGGTCACCCCGTCCTGCAGGCCGATGATCGAGCGGATGTCGCGGACATGCTTGATATAACGGCCCTGGAGCCCGCAGATCATCGCATCGGCCTCGCCGCGCTTTACGGCCAGAGCGCTGATGACCGTAGTATTGGTGCGCACCACCTGCCGCGCCGTGTCCGGCGTCACGCCGTTGCGTCCCACCAGCGAGTGGAAGAGACTGACATAGTCGCGGTAGCGCGGATCGTCCTCGGGGTTCACCACCTCGAAATCGACGCCGGGCCGCAGGCTCAGGCCGAAGCGCTCGATGCGGGCCTCGATGACCGAAGGGCGGCCGATCAGGATCGGCCGGGCGATGCGCTCTTCGAGCAGCACCTGGGTCGCGCGCAGCACGCGCTCGTCCTCGCCATCGGCAAAGGCGATCCGCTTCTGCTGCCCCTGCGCCCGCTCGATGATCGGCTTCATTACCAGCCCGGAGCGGAACACGAAGCGGTTGAGACTGTCCATATAGGCGTCCCAGTCGGCGATCGGATTCTTGGCCACGCCTGATTCCATTGCCGCCAGCGCCACGGCCGGCGCAATGCGCAGCATCAGCCGCTGGTCGAACGGGTTGGGAATGATGTGGTCGGGACCGAACACGGCCGGCGCGCCCGAGGGCGACACTTCCAGCCCCGGTTCATGCGCCAGTTTGGCGATGGCGCGCACCGCCGCCAGCTTCATTTCCTCGTTGATGGTGGTCGCGCCCACGTCAAGCGCGCCGCGGAAGATGAAAGGAAAGCAGAGGACGTTGTTGACCTGGTTGGGATAGTCGCTCCGCCCGGTGCAGACCATGGCGTCGGGCCGGGTTTCCTTGGCCAGCTCCGGGGTAATTTCCGGATTCGGATTGGCCAGGGCCAGGATCAGCGGCTTGGGCGCCATCTTCGCCAGCATTTCAGGCTTCAGCGCACCCGCCGCCGACAGCCCAAGAAAAATATCGGCGCCCTCGATCACTTCGGCCAGCGTCGTCGCGTCGCTGGTGCGGCGGAACTGGCCGCGCCACTTGTCGTTGACGTCGTTGCGCTTGTGGGTGACGAGGCCATCCTTGTCGGCGACCCAGATGTTTTCGTATTTCGCACCGAGCGCGACGAGAACATTCAGGCAGGCAATGGCCGCGGCCCCTGCCCCGGAGGCACAAATCTTGACCTCGTCGATCTTCTTGCCCTTGAGTTCCAGCCCGTTGAGCACGGCGGCGCCGACGATGATAGCCGTGCCATGCTGGTCGTCGTGGAACACCGGGATCGGCATGCGCTCGCGCAGGGTTTCCTCTATCTCGAAGCAGTCGGGCGCGCGGATATCCTCGAGGTTGATGCCGCCAAAGGTCGGCCAGAGCGGGGCTACCGCGTCGATGAATTTCTGCGGCTCGATCTCGTCGATCTCGAGATCGAACACGTCGATGCCGGCGAATTTCTTGAACAGGACCGCCTTGCCTTCCATCACCGGCTTGCTGGCCAGCGCTCCGATATTGCCCAGGCCGAGCACGGCCGTTCCGTTGGAAATGACGGCGACCAGGTTTTGTCGGGACGTGTATCTGGCGACCGTCTCCGGATGCTCCGCGATTTCCTCGCAGGGCGCCGCGACGCCGGGGGAATAGGCCAGTGCCAGGTCGCGCTGGTTACCCAGCGGCTTGGTGGGCTGGATTTCGAGCTTGCCGGGCTTGGGGAACTCGTGGAAGTGCAGCGCGGCTTCGCGCAGGGCTTTCCGCTGTTCAGTCAAATCGGTCGTCACGCAGTCCTCCTCGCCCGCTTCGCGTGATGGCGGGCATCGTTCGGGACAGCGTTGGTGCCACCAATCGCCGCCGATGAAAAGGGACTAAGTCCGGGGAGCGCTGCAACTAAAGTCGAAGACCCCCGTCATGCAGCGCTGGCAACGATGCTCTCGATGCGGCTGCGTGGCGCCGCCGTGGCATGCAATGCCGTCGCCAGTTCGCGGAAGGCCCCGATCTTGAGGGCCGGCGCGAAGATATAGCCCTGGGCCTGTATGACACCGCGCGCCCGCAGGTAGAGCGCCTGTTCCTCGGTCTCGACGCCTTCGGCGACGATCTCGCAATCGAGGTCCTTGGCCATGGCGATCAGCCCGTCGAGCACTGGAACCTGGGTGGTGCCGGGCTTGACCATGTCGACGAAAATGCGGTCGATCTTGATGATGTCGATGCCCAGCGTGCCCAGATAGGCCAGGTTGGAGTGGCCGGTGCCGGCATCGTCCATGGCGAGCTTGGTGCCCAGCGCATGCAGCCCCGCAATGACGCTGTTGGCCACGGCTGAATTGGCCAGCGGGTGGCGTTCGGTGATCTCGAAGACCAGCTGGCGGAAGTTGATCGGTGAATTGCCGAAAATGGCCTGCACGTCCTCGACGATGCTGTCGTCGCGGAAGTGGCCCTCGAACAGGTTGATCGAGATTTTCAGGTCCGGCATCATCTGGCTGAGATCGCTCAGGTCGAACTTGACCTGCTGCATCAGCGACAGGGTCATGGGAATGGCGAGGCCGGTAACCTCCGCATAATCAATGAAGGCGCCGGGCGGCACCACCTGCCCGTTCTTCTTTTCCCAGCGGCACAGCACTTCGCAGCCCATCAGCTCGCCGGTACGCAGGTTGATGACAGGCTGGTAGTAGGGCTTGATCTCGCCACGCGCGATGGCGCGCTCGAGATCGAAGGCCGGCACGCGCGAGCGCCGCACATAGCCCAGCGACAGCAGCAGCACGATGGCGCTCATGACGCAGGCGATGGCGGTGAATGCCATGTCGAGGTCGGCATAGGTGGCGCGTGCCATGACGAAGGGAATGGCATATTCGACCTTGAGCGGCAGCTCGCCGGCAAAGCCCTGCGCATAGATGAACTCGGCGCTCGATCCGCGCCTGTCGAAGGCATTGGCATCGCCCACCGTCAGGATCGGCGTGCCATTGGTCAGCAGCACGCGCATCATGGCCGCGCTGGGCAGTCCCTGGGCCAGCCCATCGGCGGTTTGCCCCATCAGCGGCACGAAGGCCGAGACGCGCCGTGTCTGGCCGAAGGTCTGGGTGATCTTGAGCGCCGGCATGGCCAGGTCGCCATACTGGACCAGGGCGATGGTTTCCGTGTGGCCCGGGATCGGCAGGCTTTCCGATAGCGGCGAGAAGGCCACCGTGCGGCCGAAAGCGTCGCAATACTGCACGCCGTCGGAATTCTCGACCAGCACCTGCTTCATATTGAGACTGGATTCGAGTTCGCGCTGCACATTGGCGACAAAGGTCGGCGTGCAGAGCGACGGGCTCTCTGCCAAGATACGGCGCAACGAGGAAATTGCGTCGTTCACGCCGATTTCGATTTGTGAGGAAACGCCGCTAACATATTGCTGGGTGTTAATTTTCTCTCGAACGCGGACATAGCTGTCCAGCAGATAATCCACCGCGATGATGGGTACGAACGCCAGCAGCGCACCCATCAGCGTCAGGATATGAGAGTATTTGGACTTCAAGATTCGAATCCGAAAACACCAGTCGACACCCAATCGGTACCAACCAGCCTTTAACGGATCATTAACGCTGATTAACCGATTGCAAATCGGCATGGGTAAATGAAAAAAGGCGGCCCGTCGCCGGGGCCGCCTTAACCCTCCCCATGGGAGAGGTGAAGAATTACGACTGCACGTTGAGCCTGATGCTCAGCTCGCGCAACTGCTTGGCCGAAGCCTGGCTCGGCGCGCCCATCAGCAGGTCTTCGGCCTGCTGGTTCATCGGGAAGGCCGTGATTTCGCGCAGGTTCTGCACGCCGCACAGCAGCATCACGATGCGGTCCACGCCGAAGGCCGCGCCGCCATGCGGCGGAGCGCCATACTGGAAGGCGCGGTAGAGCCCGCCGAACTGCTCCTCGACCTCGTCGCGGCTCTTGCCGGTCAGCTCGAACGCCTTGACCATGGTTTCGGGCAATTGGTTACGGATCGAGCCGGAGGCGATTTCGTAGCCGTTGCACACCGCGTCATACTGATATGCCTTGATGGTCAGCGGATCCTGGCTGTTCAGCGCGTCGATGCCGCCCTGCGGCATCGAGAAGGGGTTATGGGCGAAGTCCACGCGCTTTTCTTCCTCGCTCCACTCGTAGAACGGGAAGTCGATGATCCAGCACAGTGCAAACTGCTCGGTATCGACCACGCCAAGGTCGGTACCCGCCTTGGTGCGCGCATCGCCGGCAAAGCGATAGAATTTCTCCGGCCGTCCGCAGACGAAGAACACGGCGTCGCCATCGTCGAGCCCGAGCTGCGCCTTGAGCGCAGCCGTCCGCTCCTCGCCGATATTCTTGGCGATGGGGCCGGAGCCCTGCCCGTCCTTGAAGAAGATATAGCCCAGCCCCGGCTGGCCTTCGCCCTGCGCCCAGGCATTCATGCGGTCGCAGAAGGCCCGGCCGATCGGCTCGGCCCCAGCCTTGTTCTTGGCCGGAATGGCCCAGACCTCCACCTTGGGATCGACTTCGATCTGCCCGGCAAACACCTTGAAGCCGGAACCGGCGAAATGCTCGGTCACAGCCTGCATTTCGATCGGGTTGCGCAGGTCCGGCTTGTCCGAGCCATATTTGCGGATCGCGGTGTCATAGGGAATGCGCGGCCAGTCCTTGGTGACCCGCTTGCCCTCGGCAAACTGCTCGAAGATGGACGTGATCACCGGCTGCGTGGTGTCCCACACATCTTCCTGCGTCACAAAACTCATTTCCAGGTCGAGCTGGTAGAATTCGCCTGGCAACCGGTCGGCGCGCGGGTCTTCGTCACGGAAGCAAGGTGCGATCTGGAAATAACGATCGAACCCCGCCACCATCAGCAGCTGCTTATACTGCTGGGGCGCCTGCGGCAGCGCAAAGAACTTGCCGGGATGAATACGGGAAGGCACCAGGAAATCGCGCGCGCCTTCCGGCGACGACGCCGTCAGGATCGGTGTCGAATATTCGGCAAAGCCCTGTTCCGCCATGCCTGATCGCATTGCCGCGATGACCTTGGTCCGCTTGACCAGGTTGGCATGCAGCTTTTCGCGGCGCAGGTCGAGGAAGCGGTAACGCAGGCGCACATCCTCGGGATATTCCTGGTCGCCGAACACCGGCAGCGGCAGCTCCTTGGCGGCCGACAGCACTTCGATCTCGCGGATGAACACTTCAATCGTGCCGGTGGGCAGGTTCGGGTTCACCGCGGCCCCGTCGCGCAGCTTCACCTCGCCATCGATGCGGATCACCCATTCCGAGCGCACCTTTTCGGCGGCGGCGAAAGCGGGAGAATCAGGGTCGATGACGGCCTGGGTCACGCCATAGTGGTCGCGCAGGTCGATAAACAGCAGGCCCCCATGGTCGCGGATGCGATGCACCCAGCCGCTGAGGCGCACGGTCTGCCCGGCTTCCTTGGCGGTGAGGGCCCCGCAGGTATGCGAGCGGTAGCGATGTGTGGTCATGTCGGAACTCTGGGAAAAGGCCGGAATCTTGGGCGGGAAAAGCGCATGGGAGTCCCCGCTTGTCAAGTTTCACGGGCATTGACGGCGCTGCGGCGCTAACCCTGCCGGAACACTCAACAAATCCGGTATGGAGTGGACCTGCTGCACCTGCTAGGAAGAATATTGACGAATTTGAGACGGACGCCGGTATGGACCTGATAGTTTCCACAGACGTACTCGCTGCTTTCTGCGAGCGCGCTGGCAAGTTTGATTTTGTGACGGTGGATACCGAGTTCCTGCGCGAAACGACCTATTGGCCGAAACTCTGCCTGATCCAGGCTGCGACCGACGATGAAGCCGTGCTCATCGACCCGCTGGCGCCGGACCTGGATTTGTCGAGCTTCTTCGATCTGCTGGCCAATCCCAACATCACCAAGGTCTTCCATGCCGCCAGGCAGGATATCGAGATTTTCGTCAAGCTTACCGGCAAGGTGCCGGTCAATATCTTCGATACGCAGATCGCCGCCAGCGTCTGCGGCTTCGGCGACAGCGTTTCCTACGACAATCTGGTGCGTTCGATCACCAATGTCGAACTCGACAAGTCCTCCCGCTTCACCGATTGGTCGGCCCGCCCGCTGAGCGAGAAGCAGCGTCTCTATGCGGTGGCCGACGTCACCCATCTGCGCGACATCTACCGTGAATTGCGCAAGCAGGTGGACGCCACCAAGCGCTGGGACTGGGTCGAGGACGAGTTGGGCGTGCTGCGCAGCATCGATACCTATGTCGTCCAGCCCGAGCAGGCCTGGGAACGGCTCAAGATGAAGATCAACCGCCCGCGCGACCTGGCGGCCCTCAAGAAGCTCGCCGCCTGGCGCGAAAAGCGCGCGCAGGACAGCGACCAGCCGCGCAGCCGCGTGCTTAAGGACGATGTGCTGTTCGAACTGGCCATGCAGCGCCCGTTGACCGCCGACGCCTTCGAAAAACTCCGCGCCGTGCCACGCGGCTTTGGCCGCAGCTCGGCCGCGTCGGAGATCATCACGCTGCTCAAGGACGTGGAGGCGCTCACCAAGGCCGAACTGCCGGCCATGCCCGAACGCTATCGCGGCCCCTCGCCCAAGGGCGCGGTGGGCGATCTCATCCGCGTTCTGCTCAAGTCCGTCGCCGAACAACACGGCGTCGCCGCCCGCATCCTGGCCACATCAGACGATATCGACGCGCTCGTGCTCGACGACGATGCCGACGTTCCCGCCCTCAAGGGCTGGCGCCGCAAGCTCTTCGGCGACAAGGCCCTCGACATCAAGCACGGCCGCATCGGCCTCGTCGCCACGCGCAAGGGCGTGCTGGAATTCGCCGTAAAGGACGCGACGCCGGCGGAGTAGGCGCTGCCACGCCCTCGTGGTTCGAGGGTCGCTGCGCTCCCACCTCACCATGAGGGCTACTGTTAGCGCCGCGTTCAAAGTAGCCCTCATGGTGAGGTGCGCTTCTTCAGCGCCTCGAACCACGAGGGCGTGGCAATGCCGCTACTCCACCCGCATCGCGGAATTCTTGAAACCCGCCACGCCGGCAAACTGGTCCAGTCGGCCCTGCAGATGCTCGCCATCGAGGAACGCCAGGTCACCCGGCAGCACCAGCGACAGAGCGTTGCCGGCCACCTCGAAGCGGATGCGCGGCAGGATGCCGGGCATGGCCGCGGTCATCGGGTAAGCTACGCGGAACAGCGCCCCGATCAGCCTGGCGCGCGCCGTCAGGTCGGCCGTTCCGAGCCCCGCCAGCCGCGCCGCCGCCTTGCTCTTGAGCCCGTCATAACGCACCGCCATGACCTGGGCGAGGAACGAGCGGCCGGGGTGATCCACGCCGGTCATCGAGCCATAGGCCACGGCATCGACGCTTTGCGGCCCGCGATAGTCGGGGTGCGCGCGCCAGCCGATATCGGCCAGGAGGCACGCCACGATGCGCAAACGCCGCTGCTCGGGCGTTTCGGCCGTGCCCGAGACATCGAGGAATTGTCCGGTGAACTCCACCAGGTCGCTGGCATGGGCCGGCGAGCGCGAGCGCAGCACCGATAGCTCCTCGGCGCCCTGGATCAGCGGGTCGATGGCCTGTTCGCGCTTGTCGAGCATGCCGTAGAGATAGCCCTCGCGTACGCCCAGGGCAGAGAATACCACATTGGCGAACTGGCCGACCCTGAGCACTTCGGCCAGCACCGCGGCGCCGAAGGGCACCAGCTCGCGCCGCGAGGAACTGACATGCTCGGCGCCTGCATAGGCCTTGAGCGAAGCGGCGCCGGTGATTTCCTGGCAGAACTGGATCATGTCGTCGGCCGGCACGACATAGTTCTGTACCATATGCAGCGGGTAGCCGCGCGCGATCTGGTGGAGCTTGGCCAGCGAGCGCCAGGTGCCGCCGATGGCGGCAAAGGATGCGCCCTTGGCTGCCTTGGGCAATGCGGATTTCTGCAGGCGATCGCGCACGATGCCTGCGGCCTGGCCGGGCGAGCCGCCGCTGTCGTCCTGCAGCCGGATGACGCCCAGCTCGAACGATGCCCCATCGGTATCGCTGCCATCGGTGATGCGCGACAATTCCAGGCTCCCCCCGCCCAGGTCGCCGACGATGCCCGAGAAGCCGGGAATGCCGGCCACCGCGCCGAGGGCGGCATAATGGGCCTCCTGCTCGCCGCTCAGCACCTGCACCTTGCTGTCCATCAGCGCCTCGACGGCATCGACGAAGTCCTGCCGGTTGGCGGCATCGCGCACGGCCGAGGTGGCCAGCACATGCACCTTGCCGACCCGCATCATGCGCGCCACGAGGTCAAAGCGCTGGATCGCCCCCAGCGCCTGCTTCATGTTGGCCTCGGCCAGCCGGCCGGTCTGGCCCACCCCGCGCCCCAGCGCGCAGGCCGATTTTTCGTTGTAGAGCGGCGTCAGGGCCCGCGCGTGGCGCTCATAAACCACCAGGCGCACCGAATTGGACCCGATGTCGAGCACGGCCACGGGCTTGGCGCCCTTGATGCGGCCCTGTGCTGTCGGATCGGCATCGACGCCCCAGAATTGATTCAAGCCAGGCCCTCTTCACCTTCACCGCTGGCGCTGCCGCGTCCGGACAGCGACGGATTGGTCATGAAGTAGTCATGCGCATTGAAGGGTTCTTCTCCTTCGGCAATGCGCACGCGATGCGAGCTGCCGTCCGGCAGCACTTCCCAGCTCTGCCGGTTGTCTTTGAGATAGGCAACCAGAATCCGGTCGAGGATTTGCTTATGCACGGTCTTGTTGAGGATCGGCACCATCACTTCCACTCGTCCGTCGAGGTTCCGGCCCATCAGGTCGGCCGAGGAAATATAGACCTTGGCGCGCGGGCTCGGCATGGTTTCGCCATTGCCGAAGCAATAGATGCGGCTGTGTTCGAGGAACCGTCCGACCACCGATTTCACCCTGATATTGTCCGAGAATCCGGGGATTCCCGGCCGCAGGCAGCAGATGCCGCGAACGATGAGGTCGATCTTTACGCCGGCCTGGCTGGCGTCGTAGAGCGCGTCGATGATTTCGGGGTCCACCAGTGAATTCATCTTGAGCAGGATGCCGGCCGGCTGGCCGTTGCGGGCGAATTCGATTTCCCGCGCGATATTGTCGACCAGCGTCTGCCGCAGGTTGACCGGCGATACGGCGATGGTTTCGAGCTCGGTCGGCCTTGCATAGCCGGTGATGAAATTGAACACGCGCGCCACGTCGCGGGTGATGGCCGGATCGATGGTGAAATAGCTGAGGTCGGTATAGATCTTGGCGGTGATCGGGTGGTAGTTGCCGGTGCCGATATGGCAATAGCTCACCAGCTTGCCCTTTTCCCGCCGCACCACCTGGCTGAGCTTGGCGTGGGTCTTGAGCTCGATGAAGCCGAACACTACCTGCGCGCCCGCCCGCTCCAGGTCGCGAGCCCAGCGGATATTGGCCTCTTCGTCGAAGCGCGCCTTGAGTTCCACCAGGCACGTCACCGACTTGCCGGCTTCCGCCGCCAGCACCAGCGCCTTGATGATCGGGCTGTCCGCCGAGGTGCGATACAGCGTCTGCTTGATGGCCACCACGTCGGGGTCGCGCGCCGCCTGCATCAGGAACTGCGCCACCACGTCGAAACTCTCGAACGGGTGGTGGACCAGAATGTCCTTGGCGCGGATAGCGGCGAAGCTGTCGCCGCTATAGTCGCGGATGCGCTCGGGGAAACGGGCATGATAGGGCACGAATTTGAGGTCCGGCCGGTCCACATCACAGACTTTTCGCGCGTCGGCGAGGCCGAGGAACCCGTGCACTTCGAACACGTCGGCTTCCTTGACGCCGAGCTGTTCGCCGATCTGGCGCTTGAGCGCCCGCGGCATCGAGCTTTCGATTTCGAGCCGGATCACCTGCCCGCGCCGGCGCTGGCGCAAGGCCGTCTCGAACTCGATCACCAGGTCGGCGGCTTCGTCGTCGATTTCGATTTCGCTGTCGCGGATGACGCGGAAGGCGCCCGAGCCGACCACTTCATGGCCGGGGAACATCTTGTGGAAGAACAGCTTGACCAGCGTGTCGATGGTCACGACCTCGCTGCGCCCATCCGAAACCAGCCCCGTCGGCAGGTTGATGAAGCGATCGAGATTGCCGGGGATGCGCACCAGGGCCGTCAGCGGCAGGTCATTGTCCGGGCGCTTCAGCTCGAAGGCCAGCGCCAGCCCCAGATTGGGGATGAAGGGGAAGGGATGGGCAGGATCGACGGCGATCGGCGTCAGCACCGGGAAGATTTCCTCGCGGAACAGTTTTTGCAGGTAGTTCACCTGGTCCGGCGTCAGGTCGTCGGCCTCGTGGATCACCACATTCTGCGCAAACAGTTCCTCGCGCAGGCTCTGCCAGTGGTCCTGCTGCTCCAGTTGCAGATGCTGGGCGAGCGTGGCGATTTCTTCCATCTGCTCGGCCGGGGTCAGCCCGTCAGCGCTCTGTTTGCTGAGCCCTGCCCGCATCTGGCCTTTTAGGCCGGCGACGCGGACCATGTAGAATTCGTCGAGATTGTTGGCCGAGATGGAGACGAAGCGCAGCCGCTCCAGTAGCGGGTGATTGACGTTCCCTGCTTCCTCCAGCACGCGCATGTTGAACTGCAGCCAGCTCACCTCGCGATTGACGAAGCGCGCCGGGCTCTTGCGCAGCGCCTCTATGTCGGGGACCGAGGCTTCGGTATCGGCGAACTCGCTCAGCTCATTCATCGTCTTGGTTATCCCAGTCCTGTTCGTGGCTCGCGCCGCCGCCCGCTATCCGGCGGCGGTCGAGTGCATCGGCGGCGATGCTGCGGGTGATGGCCGTGCCCTTGGCAAGCGCCAGCCGGTCAATGAGGTCGGCGAGTATCACCACTTCTTCGGCGGAGCGCTCCATGCGCGCCACCAGGTAGGAGATGATTCTGGGATCGACCTTGACCTGGCGATCCCCGAACAGTTTCACGAACATCTGTGACAATTGGATGTCGTCCGTCAGTTCCAGCACATAGGCGGCCGCCCGCCGCGCCCGCGAGCGTACATCATCGGTCGCCAGCGGCCAGTTCGCAATGTCTTCCCGCGCCGTCAGCAGGATTGGCCGCTGTTCGCGCATCGACTGGTTCAGCAGGTGGAACAGTCCCGCCTCGTCATAATCCAGCCGGTCCACGTCCTCGACGATAACAGGCACCACGCCGCCCTCGGCCGCCAGCGCCTCGAGATCACCTTTTCCGGCATAGCGCGCGCCGCTGCGGTCGGCGAAAATCCGCGCCAGATGCGACTTGCCAGACTTGGCAGGGCCGATCAGCAGCGTCACCGGGTCTGGCCAGTGCGGAAAGGCCATGATGCGGCCATGTGCCAGCGCATTGCCCTCACCCACGAGGAAGTCGCCCTCCCCCTGGGCAGCCGTGTGGCCCAGTTCGAGCGTCAATTGCCCCCTGGGCTCGTCAGGGCTGGCCGGGAGTGCCATCGGGGCCACCGTTCTGCCCGAGATAGAGGGTGCTGGCCTTGTACTTGGCCACGCCATAGCGGACCAGCACGCCCACAATGGCGGCCAGCGGCACGGCCAGCAGCAGCCCGACAAAGCCGAACAGCGCGCCAAAGGCCAGCAGCGCGAACATCAGCCAGACTGGGTTGATGTTGATCGAGCCGCCCACGAGCTTGGGATAGAGGATATTGCCCTCGATGAACTGCCAGCCCAGGAAAATGGCGCAGACGCCGACCACCATCCAGTAATTGGGCCAGAACTGCACGATGGCGATGCCGACCGACAGGGCGAAGCCGATGGCGAAGCCGACGAACGGAATAAAGCTGAGCAGCCCGCCGATCAGTCCGACGGCAAGCCCGAAATTGAGCCCGATCAGGCTGAGCGCCGTGGCATAATAGGCCGCGTCGATCAGCAGCACACCGCCCTGCCCCCGGATGACGCCGGCCATGGACTTGTCGATATCGCCCAGGATCTGGTTGATCTCGGGGCGATGCTCGCGTGGCAGCAGGCCCTGCAGGCCGCGAACCATGCCCTCCCAGTCGAGCAGCAGGTAGAAGGCCACCACCGGGGTCAGCAGCGTGAAGCCGATGACGCCGGCGCCAGTCAGGCCGATATTGACCAGTTCGGCGGGGATAGTGGCGATGAAACCGAGTGCCTGGGTCGCCATGTCGTTGATGCCGGCCTGCAATTGCGCGGCGCGCTGCGGGCCCAGCCATTCGTTGATTTCCGGCGACCATTTGGTGATCAGCGCCTGCAGGTCGCTGACATAGCCGGGCAGCCGCTGGATCAGCCCGATGATCTGCTGGCCGATCAACGGCACGAACATGAAGAACAGGCTGACAAAGATGGTGATGACGCTGAGCAGCACCACCGCCGTCGCCCACCCCCGGCTGAATCGCCACTGCTGGAGCTGATTGACCAGCGGGTTGAGCAGATAGGCCAAGGCCGCGCCGACAACGAAGGGTAGCAGGATACCGCGGAACAGCCAGAGCAGCAGTACCAGTACGACCAGGAAGGTGGTCCAGATCAGCACTTGATTTCGGAGTGTCATGGCGCCGGGCGGCCCTTGCGTCTGGGTGGTGGAGAAGCTATCAGGCCGTCTAGCTTCCGGCTCCGGGCTTGGCAACCGCCTTGGTCTTCCGGTAACGGCTTTGCGCACGCTTTCCCCACACGGTCCCGAGGCCAATGTCCGATCCGCAAAACCTGACATCAAACGGTCTTTCATACAAGCAGGCGGGCGTCGACATCGATGCCGGCAATGCACTCGTTGAAGCCATCAAGCCCGCTGTGCGCTCGACGCGCCGCCCCGGCGCCGATGGCGAGATCGGCGGCTTCGGCGGATTGTTCGACCTCAAGGCGGCCGGGTTCACCGACCCGGTGCTGGTCGCCGCCAATGACGGCGTCGGCACCAAGCTCAAGATCGCCATCGATACCGGCAACCATGCCACCATTGGGCAGGACCTGGTGGCCATGTGTGTCAACGACATCATCGTGCAGGGCGCCGAGCCGCTGTTCTTCCTCGACTATTTCGCCACCGGCAAGCTCGATGTGGAACAGGGTACCGCTATCGTCTCCGGCATTGCCGAGGGCTGCCGCATTGCCGGTTGCGCCCTGATCGGCGGCGAAACCGCCGAAATGCCGGGCATGTATCACGGCAAGGACTACGATCTGGCCGGCTTTGCCGTCGGCGCCGCCGAGCGCGGCACCCTCCTGCCCCGCCCCGATATCGCCGAAGGCGACACCCTGGTCGCCATCGCCTCCTCCGGCGTCCATTCCAATGGCTATTCGCTGGTTCGCAAGATCGTCGAACTGAGTGGCATCGATTGGTACATGGACGCCCCCTTCGCGCCCGGCCAGTCGCTGTCCGAAGCCCTGCTCACGCCCACCCGCATCTATGTGAAACCGCTCCTCGCCGCCCTCAAGGCTGGCATCGGCATCAAGGCGCTGGCCCATATCACCGGTGGCGGCTTCATCGACAATATTCCGCGCGTGCTGCCCGATCACCTCGCCGCTCACGTCGATCTCAATGCCTTCACCGTGCCCAAGGTCTTCGGCTGGCTCAGCCATGTCGGCGGCATGAACGAGCGCGAAATGCTGCGCACCTTCAATTGCGGCGTCGGCATGCTGGTGGCCGTCACGCCCGAGGATGCCGAGAAGCTGGTCGATCAGCTCACCGCAGCGGGCGAAACCGCCGCCATAGTCGGCAAGCTCACTGCCCGCAGCGGCGAGCCGGTTACCTTCCAGGGCCATCTGGCTCTATGAGCCGCAAGCGCGTCGCCATCCTGATTTCGGGCCGGGGCTCGAACATGTCGGCGCTGATCGCTGCCGCCAAGGCGTCCGACTACCCGGCCGAAATCGTCGGCGTGCTCTCCAACCGCGCCGCTGCACCAGGCCTCGCCATCGCCGCGGCCGAGGGTATCGCCACCGCCTCGCTGGCGCAGAGCAAGTTTCCCAGCCGCGACATGTTCGAGGACGTCATGACCCAGACGCTCGAAAGCTGGAATATCGACATCGTCTGCCTGGCCGGCTTCATGCGCATCCTGGGCGAGGATTTTGTCACCCGCTGGCAGGGCCGGATGATCAACATCCACCCCTCCCTGCTCCCGCTCTACAAGGGTCTGCACACCCACGAACGCGCGCTGGCCGACGGCGCCAAAGTCCACGGCTGCACGGTCCACTTCGTCACGCCCGGCCTCGACGAAGGTGCACCGATAATCCAGGCTGAAGTCCCCGTCCTCCCCGGCGACACGCCCGATACCCTCGCGGCGCGTGTTCTCGTTGAAGAACATCGGATCTACCCTGAAGCGTTGAGGCTGCTGGCAGAAGGCAAAGCCGCAGTCCATCAGTAGACCTCTTGGCTCACCATGAGGTCTCCGGCCATCACCGAATTTGATGCGCCCCATCGTCAAAATCGGTTCGACGCGACTCTGCGCCTCCGCTACAACACGGACAAACGGAGAACATTCATGCCCCTGCGCTATTGGCTGCTTATCATCCTGCTCGGCGCCGTCTGGGGCTGTTCCTTCCTGTTCAACGCCATCCTGATCCGCGAGATCAGCCCGCTTTGGGTTTCTGCCGGCCGCGTCACCATCGGCGCTGCCATCTGCTGGGTGTATTTCCTGGCCATGCGCAAGACCCTGCCCAATGACTGGCGCATCTATGCCCAGCTGCTGGTGCTCGGCATCCTCAATTACGCCATTCCCTTCGCGCTCTTCCCCTTTGCGGAACAGACTGTCGCCAGCGGCATTGTCGGGGTCATCAACGGCCTCACCCCCATGAGCACGGTCATCGTCTCCCAGCTTTGGCCGGGTGGCGAAAAGGCTACCTGGAACAAGGTGGCCGGCGTCGCCATCGGCTTTGTCGGTGCGGTCATACTGGCTTTGCCCGCTTTGGGCGCGGGCGCCTCGGCCCAGGTCATCGGCCTGCTCGCGGCCATGGGTGCCACGCTCTGCTACGCCCTCACGCTCAACTATGCCCGCCGTTTCAAGGATGTCGATTCCGCCGCCGTTGCCACCTGTTCGCTGACAGCCGCGGCGCTATTGTCGATCCCGATCGCCCTGCTGTTCAGCGGCATTCCGGTCATCACCCGCGCCGAGACCTGGGGTGCCCTCTTTGCCATCGGCACCTTCTCTACCAGCGTCAGCTTCCTGCTGGTCTATTGGCTCCTGCCCCGCGTCGGCGCCACCAATCTGTCGCTCAACACTTTCATCACCCCCATTTCGGCCATCCTGCTCGGCGTCATGGTGCTGCATGAGCGCCTCGAAGCCGCCCATCTGGTTGGCATCGTGGTGATTTTCATCGGCCTCATTTTCATGGATGGCAGGCTGGTCCGGCGTCGGAAGCCGGCGGCCGTCTAAACCGCACTGTCACCCCCCGCGAAAGCGGAAACCTCTGTTCGCAGGGGAACGACAGAACGGCCCGCCCGTTGCTCCACCAAGGAGCGCACAATGAACCAGCCCAGACCCGACATCGACCCCAGATCGCCCGACGAGATCGTGCCCCAGCCCGAGCCGGCCCAGCCACAACCCATGGATCCGGTGCCGCCCGGCCCAAAGGAGCTGCCGGTCACCCCGCCGATCGAAAATCCCACACCCATCAATCCCGAGCTCCCGCCCGAGCCGGGGCATGATCCCAATCCCTAAGCCTGCGTAACGGTCACCGGAAAGCCGCGCTGCACCGAATTGCCCACGGTAGAGTCGGCGGCTGCACGGCGGATCAGTTCCGCCACGTCGCCCTGCCCCTCGACGCGCACCACCATCTCGGCGCCGGTCACCAGCAGCGGACTGCCTGCCAGGGTAATGGTCACGTCCACCGCAATCGTGTCGATGCTGATGCCCATTGTTTCGGCCATATAGCGCAGGTCGTTGCAGAAGCAGCCGCCGATGGCGAGCGCAATCATCTGCCCGCCATTGAAGCCCAGCCCCATGCCACCGGCCCGGCCTTCCGCCCGGTCGATGATCACGGTATGCCCGCCGGCCCAGCCCATCGCCGCCTGAGTGTCCGGCACGTTACGCAGCGAAACACTCATGTTCGGCATGGTCGGCTCCGTTACTCGATCCCGAGCTTCTGCTTCATCAGGTCGCTCAGTGCCTGCGGATTGGCCTTGCCGCCCGAGGCCTTCATGGCCTGGCCGACGAACCAGCCGATCATGGTCGGCTTGGCCTTGACCTTCTCGACCTGCTCCGGATTGGCGGCGATGATCTCGTCGACGATCTTCTCGATCGCCCCCATATCGGTCACCTGCTTCATGCCGCGGCGCTCGACGATCTCGGCCGGCTCGCCCTCGGGCTCCTCGGCGATGATCACCTGCAGCAGGTCCTTGGCGCCCTTGGACGAAATCGTCCCCGACGCGACGAGGTCGACAATACCGGCAATCTGGCTCGGCTTGAGGTGGGTTTCCCACACCGCCAGCCCCTGGCTGTTGGCAAAGGCTGCAACGTCGGCATTGAGCAGGTTGGCCACGGCCTTGCCGTCACGCTTACCGCCGCCGAAAGCCACGCAGCTCTCATAATAGTCCGCCGTCTCGCGATCCAGCGTCAGCACCATGGCGTCATAGGCGGTCACGCCATAGTCGCCCACGAAGCGTGCCTTCTTTTCGTCCGGCAATTCCGGCAGGCCCTCCGCCAGCATGGCGATGAACGCATCATCGAATTCCAGCGGCAGCAGGTCCGGATCGGGGAAGTAGCGATAGTCATGCGCCTCTTCCTTGCTCCGCATCGAGCGCGTCTCGCCCAGCTTGGGGTCGAACAGCCGTGTCTCCTGGTCGATCACGCCACCATCTTCCAGGATGTCGATCTGCCGCCGCGCCTCGTATTCGATGGCCTGGCCGGCAAAGCGGATCGAGTTCACGTTCTTGATCTCGCAGCGCGTACCGAATTCGCCGCCCGGCTTGCGCACCGAGACGTTGACGTCTGCGCGCATGGAGCCCTGCTCCATATTGCCGTCGCAGGTGCCCAGATAGCGCAGGATGGTGCGCAGCTTGCCCAGATATTCCTTGGCCTCCTCGGACGAGCGCAGGTCCGGCTTCGACACGATCTCCATCAGCGCCACGCCGGAGCGGTTCAAATCCACGAAGCTCATGTTCGGATGCTGGTCATGGATCGACTTGCCGGCATCCTGTTCCAGATGCAGCCGCTCGATGCCGATCTCGATCTGCCCCTCAGGCATGTCGAGCAGCACCTTGCCCTCGCCCACGATCGGGTCCTTGAACTGGGATATCTGGTAGCCCTGCGGCAGGTCCGGATAGAAGTAGTTCTTCCGGTCGAACACGCTCCGCTTGTTGATCGCGGCCTTCAGGCCAAGCCCAGTCCGCACCGCCTGGCGCACGCATTCCTCGTTGATCACCGGCAGCATGCCCGGCATGGCCGCATCCACGAAGCTGACATTGGAATTGGGCGGATTGCCGAACTCCGTGGAAGACCCCGAGAACAGCTTGCTCTCCGATGTCACCTGGGCATGCACTTCCATGCCGATGATGACCTCCCAGTCGCCGGTCGAGCCGGCGATGAAGCTCTTGGGATTGGGCGTGCGCGTGTCGATGAGGGTCAATTGAACGTCCTGGGAGGCAAGGCGAAAGGTAGTATGTGATTACTGGTGTTGCCTCGGCGTTGCAACAGTCACCGGCTTCCCTTCTCCCCTCGTGGGAGAAGGTGCCCAAAGGGCGGATGAGGGGGCTGCAGCGCCATCCACTCGATCCGAAGCATGGGATGACGCAGCACCCCTCACCCTCGAAAATCCTCTGGACGAGGATTTTCTATCCCTCTCCCACAAGGGAGAAGGGCGCGAGCCTAGTCCTCATCCTCGATCTCACCCTCGAATGGGCTCAGTCTTTTCTCCAGATGCACGCTCATGAACGGTTCATGCGCCGCCCGCCCATCCGGCCGCAGCGCCAATATCCGATAGCCCTGCTTCTCGTAGAACCGAACCGCCCGCACATTGTCGGCCGGTGTTTCGAGCTGTACCCGTTCCGCGCCTTCGAGCTCCAGCATGCTCTCCATGCGCCGCAGCAGCGTCGAGCCCAGCCCGTGACCCTGCAATTCCGGCATCACGAAAAGAAAGGGAATATAGGCCCGCCGCGCCGAGCGGGAACACCACGCCACCACGATCCCGTCCACCTCGGCAACGATGATGCGGCTCAGCGTTTCCGCCACCGCCTGCGCCAGCCGGCGCTGCTCGGCCTGCTTCATGCCCGGTTGCTCGGTCAGCAGCGGAAAAATCCCGCTTTCCCAGGCGCGATAGGCAATATCGGCCAGCCGGCGAGCATCCGATGTCTCGGCCTTGCGAATGGAAATACCCGCCATGGTGGCCTCCTTGAGGGACTGATCGCCCCTAGCGGCGCCGCGCCGCGATGATGCCCTTCTCGTAGTTGATGTTCCAGTCGATCAGGGTCCGCCACACAAGTTCGGCCTGATCCTCGTCGAGATCAAGAGCCAAACTGCGGTCGCGGACCTTGGCAATGACGGCCTCGATGCGGGCGGGGTCGCGCGCTTCATGCGGGTCGGTCTTGATCTGCGCCATGCGCGTCACATAGCGGTGCCGTTCGGCAAACAGGTTGAGCAGCGCATGGTCGACGCGGTCGATCTCGATGCGGACGTCGTCCTTGGTTTCGCAGGCTTCGGGCGATTTCGGTGCGGTCACGGCGGGCTTCCAGTCAGTTTTGCTGTTGCTGGTTTGCACCGCCCCGGCCGGGATTTCAACCGCCCGTCTTGCGCAATTGGTCTAGGCGGCGCTATCAAACCGTCATGTCTAGTCAGTCCGAGATCGCCTGAAGCCCCGTCCATCCGCGACGGGGCATGAATGAACCAGTCGCCCGCCGCGCGTGATGCCGTCGGGAGATTATGTTTGTTCGCGGATCGCTGATCCGCCGCTTACAGGCAACTGACTTTCCATGGATATTTCACGAGACGAACAGCGGGTGCTGCACGCCCTGGCTCAGGGTGGCCGCATCGCGCTGCTCAAGACCGAAACCGGCAAGGTGACCGGCCTTGAATTCTTCAACCGCGACGGCTGGCTGATGAGCAATTGCAGCCTGGTCCTGTTCAGGAAACTCAAGGCCCGCAAGGCCATCAAGTCATCCGGCGGCCAACCCTACCGCATCACCCGGCGCGGGTTGGAACTGGTGCGGAGCGAGGTGGATAACAGGTAGCGGCACTCCGCACCCATCCACGGTGTCATTCCGGCGAAGGCCGGAATCCATCCTGAGATGTCTCCACATTCGGTGAGCGTTGATAGACCTCAGGATGGACCCCGGCCTTCGCCGGGGTGACATCGTGCACCTTGGGTCCAGCGTGGCCCCACCCTACGTCGTCTAGTGCCGCGTAACCTCGCTCAGTGCGGCCGCGATGTGTTCCCATTCACTGCCCACGCTGGCGGTGGCGCGGCGCTTGCCGGCACGGCGATACCAGTAATCGGCATTGCCCATATCGGCCTCGATCCAGTGCATCAGCGCATGCACCCAGTCGAAAGCCTGCACGCCTTCCATGGCCTGGACGATGTTGTGCGCCTGTTCCCATTCGGGACCGACGCGCAGCCCGCCCTTCTTGAGCCACCACAGCGCCTGCAGCGGCTTGCTCATATCCTTGGGCGGCTCGGACCAGTCGAGCGAAGTGAAGATGTCAGTGGCCATCGAAGAAACCCTTGCCGGCCCGGACGCCACGCGTGGCGGCGTCACAACCAATTTCAATTTGTGCATTGGGGCCAAATAAGGCGGAATGGTGCGGGGATCAAGTGGGCGCTCTGCCACGCCCTCGTGGTTCGAGGCTCGCGAAGAGCTCCCACCTCACCATGAGGGCTACTGGAAACTCGGTGTATCAACAGCCCTCATGGTGAGGTGCGCTTCTTCAGCGCCTCGAACCACGAGGCGTGGCAGGATATTACCACCACTGCTTCGGCGCAAAATCCCCACCCGCAGCCTTCTCGATCACCCGGCCCGCCGCGAACAGCGTTTCCTCGTCGAACGGCTTGCCGATGAGCTGCAATCCGAGCGGCAGGCCCTTGGCATCCTTGCCGGCTGGCACGGCAATGCCCGGCAGGCCGGCCATGTTCACCGTCACGGTGAAGATGTCATTGAGGTACATCGCCACCGGATCGGCGGCCAGTGCTTCATCGCCCACGCCGAAGGCCGCCGAGGGCGTCGCCGGGGTCAGGATGGCATCGACGCCCGCGTTGAACGCGTCCTCGAAATCCTTCTTGATCAGCGTGCGGACCTTCTGCGCCTTGACGTAATAGGCGTCGAAATAGCCCGCCGACAGCACATAGGTCCCGATCATGATGCGGCGCTTCACCTCGCGGCCGAAACCGGCAGCGCGGGTGAGTTCATACATGTCGGTAATGTCCTTGCCCGAAACGCGCAGGCCATACTTGACGCCGTCATAGCGGGCCAGGTTGGACGAGGCCTCGGCCGGCGCCACGATATAATAGGCGGGCAGGGCATACTTGGTATGCGGCAGCGAAATGTCCTTGACCGTGGCACCCTCGGCCTTGAGCCATTCGAGCCCCTGGCTCCACAGTTTTTCGATCTCGCCGGGCATCCCGTCCATGCGATATTCGCGGGGCACGCCGATGGTGAGGCCCTTCACGCCGCGTTCCACCGCGGCGGCAAAGTCCGGTACTGCCAGGTCGACACAGGTCGAATCCTTGGGGTCGAACCCCGACATGGAGGTCATCATGATCGCCGCATCTTCCACGGTGCGGGCAATCGGCCCGGCCTGGTCGAGCGAGGAGGCGAAGGCCACCACGCCCCAGCGCGAGCAGCGGCCATAGGTCGGCTTGATGCCGACTGTGCCGGTAAACGCCGCCGGCTGGCGGATGGAGCCGCCGGTATCGGTGGCCGTCGCACCGGCGCAGAGCCAGGCCGAGACCGCCGCCGCCGAACCGCCCGAGGAGCCGCCCGGCACCAGGTTGGCATTGCTGCCTTCGGCCCGGAACGGGCTGACGACGGGGCCGTAATAGCTGGTCTCGTTGGACGAGCCCATGGCGAATTCATCCATGTTCAGCTTGCCCAGCATGACGGCGCCGTCGCGCCACAGATTGCTGGTCACGGTCGATTCATATTCCGGCTTGAAGCCGTCTAGGATGTGGCTGGCCGCCTGGGTATGCACGCCCTTGGTGCCGAACAGGTCCTTGATGCCCAGCGGAATGCCTTCCAGCGTCCCGCCCTGCCCGGCCGCCAGCTTGGCGTCGCTGGCCCTGGCCATGTCGAGCGCCTGTTCCGGCGTCACCGCCACATAGGCGTTGAGCGCAGGATTGGCCTTCTCGATCGCCGCAAGATAGGCGCCGGTGAGTTCGGTGGCGGTAAAGCTCTTGGCCTTGAGGCCCTTGCGTGCTTCGGCCAGGCTCAGTTTGGTCAGGTCAGTCAACAGGGATCTCGCTCAGATTGTCGCAGCGGTGATAGATGGTCGTTCCTGCGGGATAGTCCGATGGTGGCGCGTCGCTATTGGCCAGCGCCAGTATCGTATCGCTGCTGGAAACGACACGGATGGAGTCTTCGCCATTTGGCGCGATGGCCATCATGTCTGGATAGAGGTCGCCGGGCATTTCGCACACGGCGTCCACGAAGAGCAGCGGCGTATTGGGCCGGCTCTTGATGTCATAGAAATTGCAGTGAAATTCCATGGACTGGATGCCACTGGTAAAGCTCAGGCTCAGGAAGTCCATGTCCATCCAGGCATCGACGCCCTGCTTTTCCAGCGCCTGGCAGGCGGCGGGGTCGCTGACATAGAGCTTGGTCTGGTCGATAACCATGTCTTCTTGCGCCAGGACGGGCGCGGCGAGCACGAACAGGCCCGCGATCAGATGCGCCTTCATGCGCTTGCCTCCACCGTGAGCGGCAGCTCGAAAAAGGCCGACCACGCGCTGTCGGGATAGTCGAGAAACGGACCACGGGTAACGAAACCGCTACGCGTATAAAGCCGATGCGCCTCGGCCATGCCGGGTCCGGTGCCCGTTTCCAGCATCAGCACGGGCAAGCCCTTCCCGCGCGCCAGCGCCACGATAGCCTCCAGCAGCGCCGAACCGATCCGCTTGCCGCGCATATCAGGGTCGGTGAACATGCGCTTCACCTCGCCCAGTTCCCCCGAATGCACCTTGAGCGCTCCCATGCCCACGGCCTTGCCGGTCTCGTCCCGCGCCACGAACAGCGTCGTGTCGCTGCCGGCCATCTGTTCCACCGTCATCTTGAACTGGAATTCCAGCGGCGACAGCGGCAGCAGATGATCGTTAAGCCGGGCGACGAGGCCACGCACATCGTCCTGCAAAGGCGTTTCGATGGCGATGGAAACCGCCATTATTCGATCACCTTGGGCACCATGAAGAAATTATCTTCGGTCAGCGGCGCATTGCTGACGATCTTTTCCGGATAGCCGCCATCGCTGATCACATCGTCGCGGCGGCGCAACACCATCGGCGTCACCGAGGTCATCGGCTCGACGCCCTCGACATTGACTTCGGCCAGCTGTTCCACAAAGCCGAGAATGGCATTGAGCTCGCTCTGGTAGGCAGCCACTTCGCTCTCTTCGATGCGGATGCGCGCCAGGCGCCCGATGCGCTTTACGGTTGCGGCGTCGACAGACATGGGAAACTCCAGAACAGAACGGCTCGATTTGGGCCGTTATTAGCAACCGTCCGCCACAAAAGACAATGAAAATGGCTGATGGGCCGGATCAGATTTCCAATGCCATCCCGGCTTCGAGCGCCACCAGCCCGCTTCCATCCAGCCGATCCCGCAAAGCCGGGATCGCCAAATCGATCGCCGCCTCGTCCCCCGCCAGCGCCAATAGCCGCGGCGGCGTATCCTCCAGCACACCCTGCCCCAGCGCCGTCAGCCCGGCGCCATCGCCGAACAGCGTCACCACAGCGATTTCCATCCAGCGCCCGAGAACCGGCACGTCGCCCGCCACCAGCAGCAAGGGCGGCTCACCCACGGCGTCGATCAGCACCGCGCCCGGCCCGGCCGACCAGGCCTCCACCGCCGGGGGCGCGTCACCCTCGTCCAGCAACCGCGACGGCTTGCGTGGCCTCCACCGCGCTGCATCGGTGGCTTGCAGCTCCGCGCCGAACCCGGCAATCACCACATCCGCCCCCGAAACCAACTCCGCCGCATCGATTCCCTCAGGCGCCCCCGCAGCATCCACCACCAGAATCGCACCGCCGATATGAACGCGGATCGTCGTCCCGCCGAACCAGGTGAGTTTCATCCAATGCTTTCCTGTCGCCAAATCCAGCCGCAGCCTATAGGACGAAGCCATGACCGACGAGCCCTCCAGCGACTTCGCCAATCCTCTCGCCGCCATCCCGGCGACCGGCCGCGTCATGGCGCTCGACCTCGGCACCAAGACCATCGGCGTCGCCATTTCCGACGGCATGCGCTATTCGGCCACCCCGCTCGAAACCATCAAGCGTACTAAATTCACGCAGGACGCCGAGCGCATTCTCGTGCTGATCGCCGAAAACCAGATCGCCGCCATCATTCTCGGCCTGCCGCTCAACATGGACGGCTCCGAAGGCCCCCGCGTCCAGTCCACGCGCGCCTTCGCCCGCAACCTGGCGCAGAAGACGGCGCTTCCCATCGCCTTCTGGGATGAGCGCCTCTCCACCAGCGCGGTCACCCGCATGATGATCGAGGCCGATCTCCGCCGCGACCGCCGCGCCGAAGTCGTCGACAAGCTCGCCGCCAGCTACATCCTGCAGGGCGCACTCGACCGGCTGCGGCGGGGATAATCTACGTTAAAAGCGTACGCCCACTTGCCCCTCCCGCTCCCCTCGGCTAGACCGCAGCAAGTATCAGGGATCGGAGCGCATGGCCCAAGCTCGCGCCAGCAAAAGCACCTCGTCCGCCGCGTCATCCGGCGATTTCCCTCCTTTCAGCCAGAAGCACCTGCTCTCCATCGCCGATCTCAAGCAACACGAGATCGTGGATCTGCTCGACCGCGCCGAGCGCATGGTTCCGGTCTCCCGGCAGGAGCGAAAATCGCACCCGACTCTGTCGGGCAAGACGCAGATCAACCTCTTCTTCGAGCCTTCTACGCGCACCCAGGGCTCGTTCGAGATCGCCGGCAAGCGTCTCGGCGCGCTGGTGATGAACATGTCGGTCAAGACCTCCTCGGTCTCCAAGGGCGAAACCCTCGTGGACACCGCCGCCACGCTCAATGCCATGCGCCCCGACGTCATCGTCGTCCGCCACTCGGCGGCCGGCGCGGTGGAACTGCTCAGCCAGAAGGTCGGCTGCGCCGTCATCAATGCCGGCGACGGCGCCCATGAGCATCCGACCCAGGCCCTGCTCGATGCGCTCACCATCCGCAACCACAAGGGCCGCATTTCCGGCCTCACCGTCGCCATCTGCGGCGATATCGCCAATTCCCGCGTCGTCCGCTCCAATCTGCTGCTGCTCGGCGCCCTCAATGTCCGCACCCGCGTCATCGCCCCGCGCAACCTGCTGCCCGCCGGGATCGAACACCTCGCCACCGAGGTCTTCACCGACATGCGCGAAGGCCTCAAGGATGCCGACGTGGTGATGATGCTGCGCCTGCAGCATGAGCGCGCCAATGGCCGCATGATCCCCTCGGTCCGCGAATATTACCGCTTCTATGGCCTCGACGCCGAAAAGCTCGCCTTCGCCAAACCCGACGCCATCGTCATGCATCCGGGGCCGATGAATCGCGGCGTCGAGATCGACCCCGCCATTGCCGACGGCCCCGCCTCGGTCATCACCGACCAGGTGGAAATGGGCGTTGCCGTGCGCATGGCCGTGCTCGATGCGCTCCTCCCGGCCAGGAATTCGGAGGGGAACGCAGCATGACCCGGCCCCTGCTCATCGAAAATGCCCGCATCGTCAATCCCGCCTCCGGCACCGATAGCAAGGGCGCGGTCCTTATCGAAAACGGTCTCGTCTCCGACATCGCCCTCGGCGCCCCCATCGGCATCCCCGATGGTGCCGAAGTGATCAATGCCAAGGGCCTCATCCTCGCCCCCGGCCTCATCGACATGCGCGTTTTCACCGGCGAGCCCGGCAAGGAATATCGCGAAACCCTCGCCTCGGCCGGCGAAGCCGCCGCTGCCGGCGGCGTCACCAGCTTCGTCATGATGCCCGATACCTCCCCCGTCGTGGACGATGGCGCGCTGGTGGATTTCCTGATCCGCCGCGCCAAGGCGACCAGCAAGGTCAACGTCCTGCCTGCCGGCGCCATCACCAAGGGCCTTGCCGGCCAGGAGATGACCGAATTCGGCCTGCTCAAGGAAGCCGGCGCCGTCTGCCTCACCGATGGCCGCCAGTCCATCCAGTCGTCAGCCCTGCTCCGCACGGTGATGAGCTATGCCGCCAATTACGGCATGACGGTCGTCCACCACGTCTCCGACCAGAGCCTCACCGGCGACGGCGTGATGAATGAAGGTCTCTTCGCCACCATTCTCGGCCTCAAGGGTATTCCCCGCGAGGCTGAGACCATCCCGCTGGCCCGCGACCTCCAGCTCGCCGCCCTGACCGGCGCGACATACCACGCCGCCCAGATTTCCTGCGCCGCCTCTGTGGAACTGATGGCAGCGGCCAAGAAGCGTAACAAATCAGTTACGTCAGGCGTCTCGATCAATAACCTCGCGCTGAACGAAAACGACATCGGCCGCTACCGCACCTTCTTCAAGCTGGGCACGCCCCTGCGCTCCGAGGATGACCGGCAGGCCGTCATCGAAGGGCTGCGCAGCGGCGCCATCGACACCATCCATTCCGACCACGACCCGCAGGATACCGAGGTCAAGCGCCAGCCCTTCGCCGAAGCCTCCGATGGCGCCATCGGCCTCGAAACCCTGCTCGCCGCCGCCCTGCGCCTGCATCATTCCGGCGATGTCGCACTCATGACCATTCTCCGCGCCATGACCAGCCGCCCCGCCGAAATCCTCGGCCTCCCCTCCGGCCGCATCGCCAAGGGCGCACCGGCCGACCTGATCCTGGTCGATCTCGACTACCCCTGGCAGGTCAGCGAGCGCGACCTCCGCTCCCGGTCCCGCAACACCAGCTTCGAAGGTGCAAGGCTGGGCGGCAAGGTGATGCGGACCATCGTGGGTGGGGAAACGGTGTTCGAGCACGTCGACTAGCCCAAATGCCGACCCCCCCCCGCGATGTCATCCCGGCGAAGGCCGGGATCCATCCTGAGGTCTTTCCTCCTGCTGCGATGGCTCAGTCATCTCAGGATGGATTCCGGCCTTCGCCGGAATGACACCGTGATTGAGGCCCAGCCTCAATTTGTAAACACTCCCGGCTCAAGGCCGGAATGACACCGAGTTTGGGAAGCCTCTTGTGGGAACCACCGCGCTGGGGCTATTTTTCCGCACGATTTGAGGGGGACCACCATATGCCAGCCGACCTGATGCCGCTCCTTTATGCCATCGTCCTCGGCTATCTCTGCGGCTCCGTTCCCTTCGGCCTGCTGCTGACCCGCGCTGCGGGCCTGGGTGATATTCGCGATATCGGCTCGGGCAATATCGGGGCGACCAATGTGCTGCGCACCGGCAATCGCTGGGTCGCCGCCGCGACATTGGTGCTCGATGCCGCCAAGGCCGCCCTGCCGATTCTCGTCGCCCGCTACTATTGGGGCGAAAACGCCGCCATGCTGGCCGCCATCGGCGCCCTGCTCGGCCACTGTTTTCCGGTCTGGCTCAATTTCAAGGGCGGCAAGGGCGTCTCGGTGATGATCGGCTCGCTCCTTGCTTTGTCCTGGCCGGTCGGCCTCATCTTTTGCGCGGTCTGGCTGGTCATCGCCTTCGCCCAGAAAATGAGCTCGCTCGCCGCCCTCACCGCCGCTGCCACCGCGCCCATCTTCGCCTTCGTCGTGGTCAATGAATGGCTCGCGGGTGCGGTCGCCGCCATGGCCATCCTGCTCTTTTTCCAGCACCGCGAAAACATCGCCCGGCTGATGGCCGGCACCGAGCCCAGGATCGGCTCGGAGAAAAAGGCCTCCTAGGCTTGGCGCCGCGCCAGGCCGCCACGCTTACCGACGCGCAGCGTCTCGATTGGCTGCGCCTGCTGCGCACCGACAATGTCGGCCCCGCCACCTTCCGCCAGTTGCTCAACCGCTTCGGCTCGGCCGATGGCGCGCTCGACGCCCTGCCCGGCCTGCTCAGGCGCACCGGCAAGCCTCTGCGCATGCCTACAAAAGCCGAAGCCGAAGATGAAATAGCCGGCCTTGCGCGCTATGGCGCCCGCCTCGTCGCCAGCGGCGAAGCGGATTATCCGCCGCTTCTCGCCTATATTCCCGCCGCCCCGCCGCTGGTCACTATGGCCGGCGGCCAGAACCTTGATTGGCTGCGCACCGTCGCCATTGTCGGCGCTCGCAACGCCTCCGCCGCCGGCATCAAGATGACGCGCCTGCTCGCCGGCGATCTCGGCGAACGCGGCTATACCGTGGTCTCCGGCCTCGCCCGCGGCATCGACACGGCGGCCCATCGCGCCACGCTCACGACAGGCACCATTGCCGTCCTCGCCGGTGGCTTCGACAAGATTTATCCCGACGAGAACATCCCGCTCGCCCACGACATTCTCGACAATGGCGGGTGCCTGCTCACCGAAATGCCGCTGGGCTGGGAACCGCGCGCCCGCGACTTCCCGAGGCGTAACCGGCTGGTTTCCGGTCTCTCCCTCGGCGTCGTCGTGGTCGAAGCCGCCAGGCGCAGCGGCTCGCTCATCACCGCCCGGCTGGCGCTGGAACAGAACCGCGACGTTTTCGCCGTCCCCGGCTCCCCGCTCGATCCGCGTGCCGAAGGCGGCAATGCCCTCATCCAGCAGGGCGCCCGGCTCATTACCAGCGCGGCGGATATCATCGAAACCCTGGGCAGCGCCGACCCGGCCCGTGGCGCCCTGTTCGACCGCGACTGGGAGCCCGACCTGCTGCCCGACACGCCGCCGCCCAGCGAAGACGACCGCTCCCGCCTGCTCTCGGCCCTCAGCGCCACGCCCATCGATGTCGATGAACTGGTCCGCCAGTCCGGTCTCACCGCCTCGTCCATGCAGATGCTGCTGCTCGAACTAGACCTGGCGGGGCAAGTCGAGTGGTCGAGCGGGCAATTGGTGGCGCTGAAGTATTAAGATACCCCGTCTTACGCCCTTCGTGAACCTTCTCCCGCAAGGGGAGCAGGAAGTGCTGGCCCTACCGCCCGCCCTCAATCTTGCGGCTGCGCTGGTTCATGCCGCTGGCGCCATAAGGATAGTCGCCGATGGCCGGCCTGCTGACGGCGCTCAGCGTCTCCATCTCCTCGGCAGTCAGCACCAGATCGACCGCGCCCAGATTGTCCTGCAACTGTTCGGTCGTCCGCGCACCCAGGATCACCGAGGTCACCGCCGGCTGCGCGGCCACCCAGGCAAGGGCGATTTGCGCCATGCTGACGCCGCGGGCCCGGGCGGTCTCCTCGAGTGCGCCGATAATGTCCCAGGTGGCCGATTTGGCATTGCGGCCGGCATAGGCTTCCTGGCCACGGTCCGGCCGTTCGCCCAGTCGCGTGGCGCCTGACGGCATCTGGTCGCGCTTGTATTTGCCGCTCAGCCAGCCGCCACCCAGCGGCGACCACGGCAGCAGGCCGATCCCGGCATCCAGCGCCGCCGGCACGATTTCGTGCTCGATATCGCGCACCAGCAGATTGTATTGCGGCTGCAGCGTCACCGGCGGCTGGTAGCCATTGGCTTTGGCCAGCCATACGGCCTTGGTCATCTGCCAGCCCAGGAAATTGGAAAAGCCGTAATAGGCAATCTTGCCGTTACGAATTGAGTCATCGAGAAAGCGCAGCGTTTCCTCCAGCGGCGTCAGCGCGTCGAAGGCGTGCATTTGGTAGAGGTCGATGTGGTCTACCCCGAGCCGCTTCAGCGACGCATCCAGCGCCTCGCGCAGGTTCTTGCGCGACAGGCCAAGATGGTTCGGCCCGTCCCCCATGGGGAACCGCCCCTTGGTGGTGATCACCAGATCGCGCAGCGCCTTGCCCTTGAGCCAGCGCCCGACGATCTCCTCGGACACGCCGGCGCTGTAGACATTGGCCGTATCGATGAAATTGCCGCCGGCGGCCACATAGTCGTCCATCAGCCGGAACGAGGTCGCTTCGTCCGCCTCCGCGCCGAAGGTCATGGTGCCGAGGCAGTATTTGGTGACGACGGTGCCGCTATTGCCGAGCTTGCGATAGTCCATGTCAAATCCTCCAGAATGGCCCTGTGCTCCACGGACGGCAGCGCGCGTCGGCGCGGGCCGGTCAATCGGGAGCAATGCAACGAGGGCGTGGCGCAGAACGCGCATCCCCATTCCTGCATATCTGGTATGGCAGATGCAAGGCGTGGCGGAATCGGGCCAAAAAATCCTCTCTCTAAGAGAGAGCCCGATCGCGGCGCGTTTGCCCGCATTGACACGCTGTTCCGGCTTCACCATGTTGCGCCACTTCTTACAAAGCGTTGCGGAACGGGTCATCCATGAAGGTCGTCGTCGTTGAAAGTCCGGCTAAAGCCAAGACAATCAACAAATATCTGGGGTCGGGCTACGAGGTCCTGGCCTCCTTCGGCCATGTCCGTGATTTGCCCGCCAAGGATGGCTCGGTGCGTCCCGACGAGGACTTCGCCATGTCCTGGGAGGTCGATACTGCCTCCCGCAAGCGCCTTGCCGACATCGCAAACGCCCTCAAGGGCGCCGATGGCCTGATCCTCGCAACCGACCCGGATCGCGAAGGCGAAGCCATTTCCTGGCATGTGCTGGATGTGCTGCGCCAGAAGAAGGCCCTCAAGAAGGACACTACCGTCCAGCGCGTGGTGTTCAACGCCATCACCAAGGACGCCGTCACCACCGCGATGGCCCAGCCGCGCGAAATCGACATGCCGCTGGTCGATGCCTACCTGGCTCGCCGCGCCCTCGATTACCTCGTCGGCTTCACCCTCTCGCCCATCCTGTGGCGCAAGCTTCCGGGCTCCCGCTCGGCCGGCCGCGTGCAGTCGGTAGCATTGCGCCTCGTCTCCGACCGCGAAGCCGAGATCGAGAAGTTCAAGGCCGACGAATACTGGTCCGTCGAAGCCAAGCTGGCCCAGTCGGGCAAGAGCTTCCTCGCTCGCCTGTTCTCGGTGGATGGCAAGAAGAGTGACAAGCTCGACATCAAGACCGGCGAGAATGCCGCCGAGCTGAAGAAGCTGATCGAGGCCGGCCAGTTCAACGTGTCATCCGTCGACAAGAAGCCGACGAAACGCAATCCCTACGCCCCCTTCACCACCTCTTCGCTGCAGCAGGACGCCTCCTCGCGCCTCGGCCTGTCGCCGTCACGCACCATGCAGATCGCCCAGCGCCTCTACGAAGACGGCCTCATCACCTATATGCGAACCGACGCCGTGCAGATGGCGCCGGAGGGCATCGCCATGGCCCGCTCGGTCATCGGCAAATACTTCGGCGAGGAATACCTCCCCGAAAAGGCTCGCATCTACCAGACCAAGGCCAAGAATGCGCAGGAAGCGCACGAAGCCATCCGCCCCACGGATATGTTCAAGCGCCCCGAACAGCTGAGCATCGATGCCGACCAGGCCAAGCTCTATGGCCTCATCTGGCGCCGCACCCTCGCCAGCCAGATGAAATCGGCCGAGATCGACCGCACAACCGTCGATATCGCGGTCAACGTGCCCGGCCGCGCGGTGGAACTGCGTGCAGTCGGCTCCGTCGTCACCTTTCCCGGCTTCCTCAAGCTTTATGGCGTCGAAGTAAAATCTGACGAAGACACCGACGACGAGGATGACCGCGAATTGCCGCCGCTGGCCGTCGGCGACAAGCCGAGCCTGCAGCAGGTCGATATCGAGCAGCATTTCACCCAGCCGCCCAGCCGCTATACCGAAGCCAGCCTCATCAAGAAGATGGAAGAGCTCGGCATCGGCCGTCCCTCGACCTATGCCGCGACCCTCACCACTCTCAAGGACCGCGACTATGTCCGCCTCGAGGGCAAGGCCCTCCATCCCGAGGATCGCGGCCGCATCGTCACCGCCTTCCTCGAAAACTTCTTCAACCGCTATGTCGAATACGGCTTCACCGCCGGGTTGGAAGAACAGCTCGACGAGATTTCGGCCGGCGAGCTCGACTACAAGCAGGTACTGCGCGATTTCTGGCGCGATTTCACCGCCGCGACCGAGGAGATCAAGGATCTCCGCGTCTCCGAAGTGCTCGATGCGCTCAACGAGGCCCTGGCCAGCCGCATCTTCCCGCCCAAGGAAGACGGCTCGGACCCGCGCCGTTGCCCCACCTGCGGCAGCGGTCAGCTGTCGCTGAAACTGGGCAAGTTCGGCGCCTTTATCGGCTGCTCCAACTATCCCGAATGCAAGCACACGATGCAGCTTTCGGACGCCGCCTCCGGCCAGTCCAGCGAAGCGGCTCCCGGCGACGGCATTCTGGGCACCGATCCGGAATCGGGCGAGGAAGTCTTCCTCAAGTCCGGGCGCTTTGGTCCCTATGTGCAGCTCGGCGACGGCAAGGAGCCCAAGCGCTCATCCCTGCCCAAGGGGTGGGACGCTGCTGCCATGACGCTGGAATCGGCGATGCGCCTGCTCAAGCTGCCGCGCGAAGTCGGCCTCCATCCGGAAACCGGCCTGCCCATCTCCGCCGGCATCGGCCGCTACGGCCCCTTCGTGCTGCATGATGGCAAATATGCCAACCTGCCCGAAGTGGAAGAAGTCTTCACCGTCGGCCTCAACCGCGCCGTCGACCTCATCGCGCAAAAGGCCGCCGGCGGCTTCCAGCGCGCCAGTGCCTCGGCAATCAAGACCTTCGAGCATGACGGCGGGCCCATCAAGATCGCCATCGGCCGCTTCGGACCCTACGCCAATCAGGGCAAGGTCTACGCCAACATTCCCAAGGATGCCAAGCCCGAGGATGTAACGCTGGAACAGGCGGTCGCCCTGATCGCCGCCAAGATCGAAGCGGGCGGCGGCAAGAAGAAGGCCCCGGCAAAGAAGGCAGCCGCCAAGAAACCGGCCGCGAAGAAAGCTCCGGCGAAAAAGGCAGCACCGAAAAAGACCGTGAAGGCGGAAGACGTTCCGTTCTAGCCCATCTTTCCCAAAGCACCGTATCGCCCTCGGGCTCGACCCGAGGGCCACTCACCGCGTGATCAGGTGATAGAGATCATCCCATTCGGGATTGTCCTTCTCGATCAGGGCATCCTTCCAGTCCCTGATCCAATGCTTGACGTTTCGCTCGCGTTGCATTGCGCGATAAATGTCCTGGTGCTCTTCGAAATGCACCAGCAGATGGCAATGATGTTCCTGAGTGAAGCTGGGCACGAACTCGTTTTTGTGCTGCCATACGCGCCGAACGAGATTTGAAGTCGACCCCACATAGATGGCGCCAAACTTCCTGTTCGCCACAATGTAGACCCAAGCTGCCATAATCCAGTGGGTGCGGAAACTGGTCCTCGGGTCAAGCCCGAGGACGGCCCGTGTGTAGCAACGACCCCGGGACCGCCCTCGGGCTCGACCCGAGGGCCATCCGCCGCAGTCGCCCCCTACCCCATGACCCTTTCCACCATCCCCACCCAGTTCCCCAGCGCGATCTTGCGCACCAGTTCCTCCCCATAGCCCTTGTCCAGCAGCGCCTGCAGCAGCTTCTGCACGCCGGTTACGTCCCCAATAGCCGCCGGCACCATGGCGCCGTCGAAATCGCTGCCCAGCGCCACGCCGTCCTCGCCCAAAGCCTCTACCAGCGCATCGACATGGCGCACCATCAGCTCGATTTCGGTATCGGCGATGAACCTGCCGTCCGGCCGCAAGAAGCCCACGGCATAGTTGAGCCCCACCATGCCCTTGCTCTCGGCAATGGCGGCCAGTTGCCAATCCACCAGGTTGCGGGCATGCGGGGAAATGGCATGCACATTGGAATGGGTCGCCACCAGCGGGTGGCTGCTGATGGCGGCCACATCGCGGAACCCCGCCGCATTGAGATGGCTGAGGTCGATCATCACCCCCATGCCATTGCACACCCGCACCAGTTCCTTGCCCGCATCGCTCAGGCCCGGCCCGATATCGGGGTCGGCATCGTGCCGGAACGGCACCCCGGTCCCGAAGGCATTGGCCCGGCTCCACACAATGCCGATGGAGCGCAGACCGGCCGCATGGAGCACATCCAGCGAGCGGAAGTCGGTATCGATGGCCTCGGCCCCCTCGATATGGAAAATCGCCGCCAGCGTGTCCGCCGCCATCGCCGCCCGCACGTCCCCAGCGTTGCGGCACAGTGCCAGCGCGCCCGCCCGTTCCAGCCGCAGCAGGATGGAGGCCATGCCGCTGGTCGAAGCCATCGCATCGCCCCAGGCCAGCTCCGGCGGCAGGTTGGGGCTGAGCCCGGCACTGCCGCTCACGGCTGCCAGCCCCGTCTTCAGCGGCGGCGGAAACATGGCGAAAAACCCGCCTTTCATCCCGCCCGCTTTGGCCCGCGGCAGGTCGATATGCCCCGCCGGACTCCCCTCGATGAACCCCCGCTCCTTGTCCGCGCCATCAGTCTCCAGCAGGCGTAACAGCGTGTCATTGTGGCCGTCGAAAAAGGGAATCATGTGCGGGCAGTCCATGGAATCGTGTGCCGGTCATCTATCGTAGCATCTAACCACGATGTCATTCCGGCGAAGGCCGGAATCCATCCTGAGATGGCGCCGCGCACAGCAACGGTTGAAAGACCTGGGGATGGATCCCGGCCTTCGCCGGGATGACACTGTGGGTGGTGGTGCTTCAGGCGTCCCCCCCATTTGCCGAACCGCCCGCCATCCCCTACATATCCCCCAACATGAAAATCGCAAAAACCACCAAAAAACCCCGCAATACCTCCGGCCCCCGCCGCGTGACATCCCCGCGCGCAGCCGAATTGCCCAGCCGCGAACAGCTGCTCGAAGCCCTGGCCCAGCAATCCGACATCAAGGGCAAGCGCGATCTCGCCAAGGTTTTCGGCATCCGCGGCGACATGCGCCGTCCCTTCAAGGCCATGCTGGCCGAGTTGGAGGGTGAAGGCGTCATCACGCGCACGCGAAAAGCCTTGCGCCGCACCGCCGCCCTGCCCCATGTCACCGTGCTCGATATTCCCGCCGATGCCGATCCCGACGATCTCCACGCCTATCCGGCGCAGTGGAACGAGGAGGAAGGCGACAAGCCGCGCGTCACCGTGCTCGGCGGCCGCGACGCCCGCATCGTCCCCGCCCCCGGCGACCGCATCCTGGCTCGTATCGATGCCGGCGAAGGCGAGGTGCCACACTACACCGCCAAGGCGATGAAAATCCTCGACAAGCCGCGTCGCGGCCAGATCGGCATTGTCCGCATGGACGAGGACGGCGCCCGCCTCATCCCGGTCGATCGCAAGCAGAAGGAAATGCGCATCCCGCTCGGCGACCTGCTCGATGCCAGGGATGGTGATCTCGTCGAAGTGGAGGTCAAGCTCTCCGGCCGCCTGATGATCCCGCGCGCCAAGGTGACAGCGGTCATCGGCAATCCGGCCTCGGAAGGCGCGGTCAGCCTCATCGCCATCCACAATCTGGAAATCCCCTACAATTTCCCCGCCTCCGTCATCCGCGAAGCCGAAGAGGCCAGCGAAGCGACCCTCAAAGGCCGCGAAGACTGGCGCGATATCCCGCTCATCACCATCGACCCGTCAGACGCCAAGGACCATGACGACGCCGTCTATGCCCAGCCCGATACCGATCCCGCCAATCCCGGCGGTCACATCGTCTATGTCGCCATCGCCGATGTCGCCGCCTATGTCCGTCCCGGCACCGCGCTTGATCGCGAAGCCTATCTGCGCGGCAATTCGGTCTATTTCCCCGACCGTGTGGTCCCCATGCTGCCCGAGCGCATTTCCAACGAACTGTGTTCGCTGAAGCAGGGCGAACCGCGAGCCGCCTTGGCCGTGCGCATGGTCATGGGCGCCGACGGCAAGAAGCGCCGCCACAGTTTCCATCGCGTGCTGATGCGTTCGGCCGCCAAGCTCAGCTACCAGCAGGCCCAGGCCGCCATCGACGGCAATGCCGACGACCAGACCGGCCCCCTGCTCGACCCTATCTTGCGCCCGCTCTACGCGGCTTACGACGCCATGGCCACCGCCCGCGACCTCAGGGGCCCGCTCGATCTCGACCTGCCCGAGCGCAAGATCGTGCTCGACGACAGGGGCATGGTGAAGGATATCCGTATTCCCGAGCGGCTCGACGCCCATCGCCTCATCGAGGAAATAATGATCGCCGCCAATGTCGCGGCGGCCGAAACGCTGGAAGAAAAACGCACGCCCCTGCTCTACCGCGTCCATGACGAACCCTCATCGGAGAAGCTGCAGGCCCTGCGCGACTTCCTGGGGTCGCTGGACATCTCGATCAAGAAGTCTGACGCCGTTCGCGCCAGCGATTTCAACGGCATCCTCAGCCAGGCCCGCAAGGCCGGCAATGTCGAACAGGTTTCCGAAATGGTCCTCCGCTCACAGGCGCAGGCCGTCTACGACAATGAAAATCTCGGCCATTTCGGCCTCAACCTCGATCGCTACGCCCACTTCACCTCGCCCATCCGCCGTTATGCCGACCTCATCGTCCACCGCGCTTTGATCACGGCCCTCGGCCTGGGCGATGACGGTCTCAGCGAAAACGAAGCCCTGCGCCTGGCAGGCATCGCACAGCACATCTCGGCCACCGAGCGCCGCGCCATGCTGGCCGAGCGTGAAACCGCCGATCGGCTGCTCGCCCAATTCCTGGCGGCACAGATCGGCGCCCGTTTCGAGGGACGCATTTCCGGCGTCACCCGCTCCGGCCTGTTCGTCCGCCTGCTCGAAACCGGCGCCGACGGCTTCATCCCCGCCTCCACCCTGGGCGAGGACTATTATCGCTATGTCGAAGACCAGCAGGCGATGATCGGCGATCGCGGCGGCGAGAAATTCGCCCTGGGCGACCGCGTCACCGTGCGGCTGCTTGAAGCCGCGCCGGTCGCCGGTGCCCTGCGCTTCGAGCTGCTGTCCGAAGGCACGCGCGGCAATCCGTCATCTGGCCGGCGCGGCCAGAAGCGCCCATCTAGGTCTTACGGTCCCAGGGGCCGCAGAAAGAGGTAATAGATGGGTGCGAAAAGTCTTGAGGAGCGCAGCGTAGCTCAGGCCATGTGGCGCGGCACACTGTGCAAGTGTCCCCATTGCGGCAAGGGCCGCATGTTCCGCGCCTATCTCAAGGTGGCCGACCAGTGCGAAGCCTGCGGCGAGCAGCTCAATCTGCACCGGGCCGACGACTTCCCGCCCTATATCGCCATCATGATCGTCGGCCATCTGCTGGTCGGGCTCATGCTGCATATGGACATGGCCTACCACGTCAATCCGCTGACCTATCTCTACACCATGGTCCCGCTCGGCATCGTCCTGCCGCTGCTTATCCTCCCCTCGGTCAAGGGGTCTATAGTCGGCCTGCAATGGGCCAACCACATGTATGGGTTCGGTACCGGGCAAGTGGACTAACTGCCACGCCCTCGTGGTTCGAGGGTCGCTACGCTCCCGCCTCACCATGAGGGCTACTCTTGGTGCGGTGTTCCAGTAGCCCTCATGGTGAGGTGCGAGTTCTTCGCGAGCCTCGAACCACGAGGGCGTGGCACCAATGTAAGAGTACACTGCGACTTGACTTCCGGACCAAAATCCGTAGGTTGCGCCCAAATTCCGGCGCCGGGGAATCCGCGGCGCCTTTGTTATTGTGAGGACTGACCAATGGCCAAAGCCGCTTCCGTCAAGATCAAGCTCGTGTCGACGGCTGATACTGGCTACTACTACGTCACCAAGAAGAATGCCCGCACCCAGACCGAGAAGCTCTCGTACAACAAGTACGACCCGGTCGTGCGCAAGCATGTCGAATTCAAGGAAGCCAAGATCAAGTAATCTGGTCTCTGCTCCCTGCTGAAAAGCGCGAAAGCCCCGCATTGAAAATGCGGGGCTTTTTGCTGCCCGTTTTCCCGCAGGCGGGCTGTCGGTGCTAACAGTGTGCTAACGAATTCGCGCCATGTGTGGCGGGCTGTTGGAGCAAGAGTGGCTGGTCCGGAGCGGCATGTCGAAGAGGCCACTCTGTCCGCATCCGGACCAACCGCCCTACGGGACTCAGGAGTTGCGGCGGACCTGAGAGAAGCCGTAGGGAACCCTCAGCAACTGTCCCAAAATGGGTCACTCGCTGTGTTGGGGCAACCTACCGCTTGCCGGCGAAAACTCAAGGAATACCAGCGCCTAACGGCTGGTAAAGCTCTGTTAATTATAACAGATAACCCTAACGCGGGTTCAGGCGGCGTCGAACACCACGCGATTCCGCCCCTCGCGCTTGGCCCGATACAGCGCCACGTCGGCCCGCTTGATCAGCGATTCCGGCGTATCGGCGTCACTCTCGTTGAGTGTCACCCCGGCCGATACCGTCACCGATAGCGGCCTTCCGGCATTGACCTCGAAACTGCGCTCGGCAATGGATTGCCGCACCCGCTCGGCCACCAGTTCGGCCTGGCCGTAGTCGGTGTCGGGCATCAGGACGACGAATTCCTCGCCGCCGAATCTGCAAGCAAGATCAACGCCTCTGATGTTTCGCTTCAAGCGTGCTGCGAACTCCTTGAGCACCGCGTCGCCGATATCGTGGCCATAGCTGTCATTGACCGCCTTGAAGTGATCGATATCCAGGATCATCAGCGCCATGTCGCGCTCCTGGCTCTGCGCCTTGCCCAGCATGACGCCGAGATGGCGGTCGAAATAGCGGCGGTTGTAGAGCCCGGTCATGTCGTCGGTCACAGCTAAAGCCATGGTATTGTTGACGCTTTGGCGCAGCTCCAGCGCGTAGCGATGCCGGCGGATTTGCGTGCGTACGCGCGCCGCCAGCTCGTTGCGCTCCACCGGGCGCGAGATGAAGTCGTTGACCCCAAGATCGAGCGCCCGCACCACCTTGGGCTTGTCGGCCTCCTCCGACATCAGGATGATGGGCAGGTTGCGCGTATGCTCCAGCGTGCGAATCTGCGAGCAGACCCGCAGCGGGTCGAAATCTGTAAGGGCCATGGCCACCAGCGCCAATTCGTAATTGGCGCCAGTCACCTGGAACACCGCGTCGGCCGGCTGGATCAAGATATCCACGTCATGCTCAGGCGTGAGATAACCCTTGATGCGTTCGGCATGTCGCTGATCGGTGTCGACGATGAGAATGGAGCCGCCTGCCGTATTGATCTTGTCCATCGCCCGCATGGCGTCCTCGATGGCGATCTGCTGCCCGGTCATGGCGCGGGCGCGTAATTCATCGGTGAGCGACTTAAGCCGCACCAGGCTCTTGACGCGCGCCATGAGCTGCATGTCATCGACCGGCTTGGTCAGGAAGTCGTCGGCACCGACTTCGAGACCCTTCACCCGGTCGGAGGGCTGGTCGAGCGCCGTGATCATCAGCACGGGAACATGCTGGGTCCTCGGATTCGCCTTGAGCCGCCGGCAGACCTCGAAGCCGTCCATTTCGGGCATCATGACGTCGAGAAGAACGATGTCTATGTCGGAATTGTTAGCAATATCAATGGCTTGGAGGCCAGATGAGGCCGTGGAGACCTCATAGTATTCGGCGGTCAGCCGTGCTTCGAGCAGGCGGACATTGGTGGGGATATCGTCAACGATCAGTACGCGTGCAGTCACTGGTATAGCCCCGAAACCTGTCGCCGGCCGCAGGCGTCCCCCAGCGGCGTCGAGCGGGCTGACCGGGCAGGCAGGCGGGCTGGCTCTGCTGGTCAGGCCGGCCCAATGTAGCGGGCAATAGTTTCCAGAAAGTGAGGCACGGAGATCGGTTTGCTGATGTAACCCTCGCAGCCTCCTTGCAGAATCCGCTCTTCGTCGCCCTTCATGGCAAAGGCGGTGACGGCGATGACCGGGATATGGGCCAGGTCGTCATCGTCCTTGAGCCACTTGGTCACCACCAGCCCGGAAACCTCCGGCAGTTGGATATCCATGAGGATCAGGTCGGGATGGTGGGCGCGTGCAAGATCGAGCGCCTCCATGCCGTTGCGGGTCTGGATGACGGCATAGCCGCGCGATTCCAGCAGATCGTTGAAGAGCTTCATGTTGAGCTCATTGTCCTCAACGATCATCACAGTCTTTGGCATCGGTCCTTCCTCGCGCCGCTAAGGCGCTGGCGGCGCTTCGCTTTGCCGCCCTGTTGAGCTACCATGCAATCTCTTACAAAACACCAAATGAGGCTTCGGTGCCGCGTTCCGAGACAGTCGAAACTTCCTTGGCCACGCTGGCCGATTCCTGCCTCGGCTACCTTGCGGAAAACCCAGAGGAACTGCTGGCTTTCATGCAATTCGCCGGGCTCGACCCCGGCGCCCTTCGCCGTTCCGTCGGGACGTCCGCCCTTCAGCGTGGCCTCGTCGACTATTTTGCATCAAACGAACCGATTCTGCTCGCCCTCTGCGCAAATTCCGGCATGTCGCCCGAACAGTTCATGCGGGTATGGCATCGGCTCAACCCCTCGGGGTGATCCGTGGCCCTCGACTGGCTCTGTCGCGATTGTCTACACTACGGTTCCAGCGCTGCCGTCCCCGCCCGCTGCCCGGCCTGCGGCTCGCCGCGCCTGCGCAGCCATGAGGAACTGTTCAGGCTCTCCATCGCCCATGTCGATTGCGACGCCTTCTATGCCTCGGTGGAAAAGCGCGACGATCCCAGCCTGCGCGACAAGCCACTGATCATCGGCGGCGGCACGCGCGGCGTGGTCTCCACCTGCTGCTACATCGCCCGCCAATCCGGCGTCCGCTCGGCCATGCCGATGTTCCAGGCCCGCAAACTCTGCCCGGATGCAGTCATCATCAAGCCAAACATGGCCAAATATGTGGGCGTCAGCCGCCAGATTCGCCAGCATATGGAAGCCCTTACGCCGCTGGTCGAACCGCTTTCCATCGACGAGGCCTTCCTCGACCTCTCGGGCACCCAGGCCCTGCACAAGGCCCCGCCCGCTCTGGTGCTGGCCCGCTTTGCCCGCGCCATCGAAACTGAGATCGGCGTCACCATTTCGGTCGGGCTCAGCCACAACAAGTTCCTCGCCAAGGTGGCCTCCGACCTCGACAAGCCGCGCGGCTTCGCTGTCATTGGCCAGGCCGAGACCCTGTCTTTCCTGGCGCCCAGACCCATCAGCCTGATCTACGGCGTCGGCAAGGTCTTCGCCGAAACCCTGCGCAAGGACGGCCTCACCACCATCGGCCAGCTGCAGGACGAGCCTCCGGAAAAGCTGATGCGCCGCTATGGCGAAACCGGCGCCCGCCTCGCCCGGCTGGCCCGTGGCGAAGACAGCCGTCGCATTTCGCCCGACGGCGAGATGAAAACCATTTCGTCGGAAACGACCTTTCACAGCGATATCAGTGATCTGGATCAGCTTTCTACCGAATTGCTCAATGTCACCGAGCGCCTGTCCGAACGCCTCAAGGCCAAGGGCGTGGTTGGCGACACGGTGACGCTCAAGCTCAAATCGGCAGGTTTCCGCTTGCGCACACGCGCCCGGCATTTGATGATCCCGACGCAATTGGCCAATGTGATCTACGAAACCGGCCGCTCGCTGCTGGAGCGCGAGGTGGATGGCACCGCTTTCCGGCTGATTGGAATCGGTGTTTCGGGTATCGATACGGCCGACGGCAGCGATCCGGCCGATTTGCTGGAGCCCGCTATTGCCCGCAAGGCGGCCGCGGAGCGGGCCATGGACCGCGTCCGCAACCGTTTCGGCCGGGAGGCCGTGGTACGAGGCAAGCTCTACCGACAAAAGCCGGCGCCCCTGCCGGCAGAACCAGATGACGACCAGAACGAAGGCAAGAAAGAATGACCAGTCCGATCGAAAAGCTCCGCGAATATGGCTACGAACTGCCCGCGCCCAAGGCCCCGGTCGCCAGCTATGTCCCGGTGACGCGGACCGGCAATATCCTCTACGTCTCGGGCCAGATTTCGGCCGATGCGAATGGTGTGGTCACGGGCCTTCTGGGTGACACCATGAATGTCGTGCAGGGCGGTAATGCCGCCGAACTGGCCGCGATCAACGTACTCAGCCAGATCGTCCACATGGGCGGCGTGCAACTGGAAGACATCAAGCGCATCCTCAAGGTGACGGTGCTGGTCGCCTCGACGCCCGAGTTCACCGAGCAGCACCTGGTGGCCAATGGCTGCTCCAACCTGCTGGTGGGCGTGCTGGGCGACAAGGGCAAGCATGCCCGCGCGGCGTTCGGCGTCGCCTCCCTGCCCTTCGGTGCCGCGGTCGAGATCGAAGCGGTCGTCGAGGTCTGACCGCTACATCATCGTCACATTCCGGTGTCATTGAGGCACTGCAACCACGAGGAGGGCCATCCATGACCGAACCTCTGTTTCCCAATCCGATTGCGCATCGCGGCCTGCATGACCGGGCCAGCGGCATCATCGAGAACAGCGCCAGCGCCTTCGAAGCCGCCATCATCGCAGGCTTCACCATCGAATGCGACGTGCAGCTCAGCAGCGACGGCGTGGCGGTCATCTTCCACGACGATGACATGAAGCGCCTCCTGGGCAGGGACGGCGCTATCGCCGACTGCACCGTGGCCGAGATCACCAGTACCAAGCTGCTCGACAGCGCCGCCGGCGACTGTCCACAGAAGTTTACCGATTTCCTGGCTCAGATCGCCGGGCGGACGCTGTTGCAGATCGAGCTCAAGCATCAGCGCGATCCGGCCGGCACGCAATTGCTGGCGCGGGCCGTGGCCGAGGCGCTCAAATCCTATGAGGGGCCGGTAACGGTGGAATCGTTCGATCCCCACCTGCTCACGGCCATCCGCCAGTTCGGTTTTGCCGGCCCGCGCGGCATCATCACCTATGACTATGAGCCCAACGAGTGGGACGGCCACCTGACCGAGGAGCAGCGCTTCACCCTGCGGCACCTGCTGCATTGGCACGAAACGCAGTTCGATTTCATTTCCTGCGACAGGAACGCCCTGCAGCTCCCGGCCATCAGCTTCTGGCGGGCGCTGGGCAAGCCGGTGACCGGCTGGACCATCCGCTCGCAGGCCGAGGCGGATGCGGCACGGCCCTTTGCCGACCAGATCGTCTTCGAAGGCTTCGCACCCAAATCCGCGTGATCCGGCGCGGCACAAACCTTACAATGGTCGGCGAAAACGCCTATCTTTAGCCGACCATTGACTCCCGCCGGGATTTCCCTTGGCAGACCAGCCCACTTTTCGCGCCACCATCCATCCCAGCACGGCGAGTATTCCTGCCGCCGCGTGGAACAGCCTCGTACCCTCGACCGAGGGGCGGCCGGATAACCCATTCCTCGACCATGCCTTTTTTCTGGCGCTGGAAGAATCCGGCTGCGCCACGCGGCGCACCGGCTGGCAGCCGCAACATATCCTGCTGAGCGACGACAGCGGCCAGCCGCTCGGCCTCATGCCGCTGTTCCTCAAATCCCATTCCATGGGTGAATACGTCTTTGATCACGGCTGGGCCGACGCGCTGGAGCGGGCCGGCGGCAGCTATTACCCCAAGCTGCAATGCTCGGTGCCCTTCACGCCCGCAACTGCTCCCAAGCTGCTGGTGCCCTCGGGCGATCCGGCGGTCCGGGCCGCCCTGCTCTCGACGGCCCAGCAACTGGCCATCCAGCGCAATGCCTCCTCGGTCCACGCGACCTTCGTGCCCGAAGCGGAAGCCAACGAGATCGAAGCCGATGGCTGGCTCAAGCGCTTCGACACGCAGTTCCACTGGCACAACCAGAATTTTGCCAGCTTCGACGATTTCCTCGAAACCCTGTCGTCGCGCAAGCGCAAGACCATCCGCCGCGAGCGGCGCGATGCGCTGGCCGATGGACTGACCGTCAGGTGGCTTTCAGGCGCCGACCTGCGTGAAGAGCATTGGGACGCCTTCTATGCCTTCTACGAGGATACTGGTGCCCGCAAATGGGGGCGGCCCTATCTCAACCGCGAATTCTTCTCGCGGCTCAACGAGACCATGGCCGATCGCATCGTGCTGATGCTGGCTTATGACGGGGCCGAAGCCGTTGCCGGGGCGATCAATTTCCTCGGCAAGGACCGCATCTATGGCCGCAACTGGGGCTGCACGCGCGAGGTGCCGTTCCTGCATTTCGAGCTCTGCTACTACCAGGCCATCGACTATGCCATCGCCCATAATCTGGACGTGGTGGAGGCCGGGGCACAGGGTGAACACAAGCTGGCGCGCGGCTATGCGCCGGCCACGACCTATTCGGTCCACTGGATCGCCCATCCCGGCCTGCGCGACGCGGTGGCCGATTTCCTCGAACACGAGCGGGCATCGGTCGAGCATAACCAGGAACTGCTCGAGCAGTTCACCCCGTTCCGCAAGGGCGAGCGGACGGACTCATGAGGCGCGCCACGATCGCCACTTCCCCACCGCGTGCTTCCACATTAAACAGGATCCCATGATCTGGGACATTCTCGTATTCGTGCTGCAAGCCGCCCTCGTCTTCATCGTGTCGACGGCGCTGTTCGACGCGCTCCACTGGACGCTGCACAAATGGGAAGGGTCCAACATCCCGCTGCTGCGGACCTTCTCGTCCTGGCACTGGGTGCATCACAAGTTCCTCGGCCTCGATATGCAGATCAACCCGGCCTATGCCCGGGCCAATATCTGGTTCCATATCCTGCCCGAATACCTGACCTCCTTGGCGGGAACGCTGATATTCCTGCTGGTTTTTCCGTGGCCCCCGATCGCTGCCGTCGCCGCAATCCGTACCGCAATGCTGGTGATGACGCTGCGCGAGGAAGGGCTCGACTACAACCATATGTCGATGGATCGCGTCGGTGGCCAGCAGGGCCTGCTCTGGGTGGACAACAACTACCACGCCATGCACCACGTCTATCCGCACAACTTCTTCTCATCCTTCGCCAATGTGTTCGACCTGGTCTTCGGCACCACCTGTCAGATCAAGGGCCGGCATTTCCTCATCACCGGGGCCAGCGGCGCCTTTGGCTCGGCCATGGCGGACAGGCTGACGCAACTGGGTGGCGTCGTCGAAACCGCCAAGTCGGGCCTGGATTTCATGCCGGGCAACTACGCCGCCATGCGTGAGAAGCTGCAGCGGGCCGATGTGCTGGTGCTGGCCCATGGTGCCAAGACCGACGATTGCTGGAATGCCAACAACATCACCTTCCGCGAGCTGGCCGAGCTTTTCACCGAGATCGGCAAGACCCGCCTCGCCCCGCCCGAAGTATGGGCGCTGGGCTCGGAGGTGGAATTCCATGGCGACATGGGTATGGACGAGCTCAAGGCCTATTCGGCCTCCAAGCGCGCCTATGCCCTGCGCGCACGGGACTATTACCGCTCCGACGCGCTGATCTACCGCCACATCGTGCCATCCTCCTTCACCTCGGCCATGGGCAAGGGGGCGATGAGCGCCGCAACGGCGGTCAATATCGCGCTGTTCTTCATCCGCCGCGGCTTCCGCTACGTGCCGGTGACGCTCACAGGGCTTGCGGTACTCAACTACTTCCGTTTCCGATTTTTCCAGAAGGACCAGCCGGACCTGTCCCAGCCGGCGGAATGACCCCATGAGCTACGATCCGTCCAACATTTTCGGCAAGATCCTGCGCGGCGAAATTCCCGCACACCGGGTCTATGAGGACGATACGGTACTGGTGATGATGGACATTTTCCCGCAGTCGCGCGGACATTGCCTGGTCATTCCCAAGGCGCCGTCACGCAACCTGCTCGATGCCGATCCGGCGACGCTGTCGGCGGTGATGCCGCTGGTGCAGAAGGTGGCCAAGGCGGTGAGGGCAGCGACCGGCGCCGATGGCATCCGGCTCGCCCAGTTCAACGAAGCGCCGGCCGGGCAGACGGTGTTCCATCTGCATTTCCACGTCATTCCGGTTTACGAGGGCGTTGCTCTCGGCGCCCATGGCGGTGGCAAGGCCGACGATGCCGAGCTGGCGGCGCTGGCAAGGGATATTGCAGCGGCACTCTAGGCACCGTCGATCACAAAGTGTGGTCGACCACCAACCCACCCCTCAACGTCACGATCCGGTCGGCCCGCCGCGCCAGGTCGTGGTTATGCGTGGCGATGAGTGCGGCCGCGCCTTCGTTCTTGATCAGGCCAGCCAGCGCGGCGAAGACCACTTCGCTGGTTTCCGGATCGAGATTGCCCGTAGGCTCGTCGGCGAGGATCACCTTGGGATGATTGGCGGCGGCGCGGGCGATGGCGATGCGCTGCTGCTCGCCGCCGGACAGTTCGGCCGGCCGGTGGCTGGCGCGCGGCGCCACGCCCAGCAGATCCAGCAGTTCCATCGCGCGCTTATGGGCCTCGGCCGATGACTTGCCCGCGATGAGCTGCGGCATGGTGACGTTTTCGAGCGCCGTGAATTCGGGCAGCAGGTGATGGAACTGATAGACATAGCCCACGGTCGAGCGGCGCAACTGGGTACGGCCGCGATCGCCGAGCTTGCTGGTGGGAATGCCCATGATCGCCACTTCGCCGCTCTGCGGGCTTTCCAGCAGGCCCGACAGGTGCAGCAGGGTCGACTTGCCGGCCCCAGATGGCGCCACCAGCGCCACCAGCTCGCCGCTGTTGACCGTGAGGTTGGCCGCTTCCAGCACGCGGACGATGCTTTCGCCCTGCCCGTAGTGGCGGTGAACGTCGGTCAGAACCAGATGCGGCTTATTCATAACGCAGGGCCTCGACTGGATCGTATTGGGCGGCGCGCCAGGCCGGATAGAGCGTCGCCAGGAAACTCAGGCCCAGCGCCAGGCACACCACCACCGTTACTTCCACCGGGTCGGTCTTGGAGGGCAGCGAGGACAGGAAGAACACTTCGGGCGGGAAGATCGCCACGCCGAGCGTGTTCGATACGAAGGCCCGCAACGGCTCGGCATTGGCAGCGACGATCAGTCCGAGCACCAGGCCACTCAGCGTGCCGATAAAGCCGATGGTGGTGCCGGTGATCGAGAAGATGCGCATGATGGAACCGCGCGTGGCGCCCATGGTGCGCAGGACAGCGATGTCGCTGCTCTTGTCCTTCACCAGCATGATCAGGCTGGAAATGATGTTGAACGCCGCCACCAGGATGATCATGGACAGGATGGTGAACATCACCACCCGCTCCACCTGCAGAGCCGAGAAGAAGGTCTCGTTGCGCTGCTGCCAATCGGTCAGGATCAGCGGGCGGGTCGATGGATCGGCCTGCAGCCGCTGGCGCATCACCGCGATATTGTCGGGGTCGGTGATGAAGATTTCCGCAGCGGTCGCCTGCCCGACCCGGTCATAATATTGCTCGAGCTGCTCATTGGTCAGCGGCGGGTCAAGCGGGCCGGCCCTGGGCAGTTCCACGCCCGGCTTCAGCACCTCTTTGGTCAGCTTGAAATAATCCTGCGCCGGCTCGAGCGGCATATACATGAAGAAGCTGTCGAACTCGACCATGCCCAGTTCGAAGATGACATTGACCGGATAGGACCGGATCTGTGGCGTCGAGCCGAATGGCGTCATCGCCCCGTCCGGATTGATGATCTGCACCTGGTCGCCCAGCGACACGCCCAGGGTCTGCGCCAGCCGGTAACCGATGGCGATGCCCTTGCTCTCGTCCCATTCGTCCCAGCCGCCCTGCTCGGCGGCATTGTAGAGCAGCTTGAGCTTCTTGAGATTTTCCTCGTCCATGCCGCGCACCGTGACGCCGGTGGAACTGCCCTGCCCCGAGGCCAACACCTGGCCCTCGACGAAATAGACGGCAAAGCTCACGCCATCGATCTGCTCGAGCGCCGCCACCGTCTCCTTGTAGTCGGTGAATTCACGCTCGATCGGATAGGCGGTGAAGTGGCCGTTGAGGCCTAGTATCTTGGTCAGCAGCTCGGCGCGGAAGCCGTTCATCACCGACATGACGACAATCAGCGTGGCAACGCCGATGGCGACACCAACCATGGTCAGGCTGGCGATCACCGAGATGAACGCCTCCTTGCGGCGGGCGCGCAGATAGCGACCGGCGATCATCCATTCGAAGCGCGAAAAGGCGCGCGTGCCTTTGTTCAGCAGAGGCGGCGCCGTATCGGTCAAATGTCGGTCTTTCGCTGCGGTTCGATGAGGCTCTTGAGCCGCGCCACGGCATCGGCGATCGGCAGCGCCTCGCGCTCGCCGGTCTTGCGATGCTTGATCTCGGCCTCGCCGGAGGCCAGGCCGCGCGGCCCCAGGATGATTTGATAGGGAATGCCGATCAGGTCCGCCGTGGTGAACTTGGCCCCGGCGCCCTGGTCGCGGTCATCGTAGAGCATGTCGATACCGGCTGCGTTCAGCTCGTCATAGAGCTTGCCACAAGCGGCGTCACAGGCTGCGTCGCCCGCCTTGAGGTTGATCAGTACGGCCTCGAAGGGCGCCACCGAAACCGGCCAGACGATGCCGGCATCGTCATGGAACGCTTCGATCAGCGCCGCAACCAGGCGGGTCAGCCCGATACCATAGGAACCCATATGCACGGTGATTTCCTTGCCATCGAGACCGGTCACGGTCGCCTTCATGGGCTCGGAATACTTGGTGCCGAAGTAGAAAATATGGCCGACTTCGATCCCGCGCGCCGAAACCCGGAATTCTTCGGGCACCGCCGCTTCATATTCGCCCGTATCGACCATTTCCTCGGTCGCGGCATAGAGCGAAGTCCAGTCCTCAAAGATCGGCCTGAGATCGCCACGGAAATCGGTATCGGGCCCGGGAATGGGCTTGTCGAGCAGGCGCTTGTCGCAGAACACGGCGCTTTCACCCGTATTGGCCAGCACGATCCATTCATGGCTGAGATCGCCGCCAATGGGGCCAGTATCGGCGCGCATCGGAATGGCCGTCAGCCCCATGCGGGCATAGGTGCGCATATAGGCCACGAACATCCGTTCATAGGCCTTCACCGCGTCTTCCTTGTTGAGGTCGAAGGAATAAGCGTCCTTCATCAGGAATTCCCTGGACCGCATCGTACCAAAGCGCGGGCGCACCTCGTCGCGGAACTTCCACTGGATGTGGTAGAGGTTCAGCGGCAGGTCCTTGTAGGATTTTACATAGGCCCGGAAGATGTCGGTGATCATCTCCTCATTGGTCGGGCCGTAAAGGAATTCGCGCTCGTGCCGGTCCTCGATGCGCAGCATTTCCTTGCCATAGGCGTCGTAGCGCCCGCTTTCACGCCACAGGTCGGCCGACTGGATGGTGGGCATCAGCAATTGCACCGCGCCGGAGCGGTTCTGCTCCTCCTCGATGATCTTCTGCACCTTCATCAGTACCTTGTAGCCCAGCGGCAACCAGGAATAGAGGCCGGAGGCCTGCTGGCGGATCATGCCGGCACGCAGCATCAGGCGGTGCGAAACGATTTCGGCTTCCTTGGGAACGTCGCGCAGCACTGGCAAAAAATAGCGGGACAGGCGCATGTGAACTCCCGAAAACGTCCATCGACTCAAGGCTTTTGTTGATGCCCACTCAAATCCTACTCGTCCATCCGATGCAAGCATGGAAGGCATGCAGAATCTGCGTGACAGGGCGAAATCTTGTTGTTAGGGTCCCTCACAATAAAACAAAGGTGGCTCAAACCGCCGGACGTCGACAACGTCAAGGGAGGAGCGTTGGCTGCCGCTTAAGTAGCGTGCCTAAGACCAACGTATTGTCGAACAAACTCTTTTCAGCGGGGCCTTGTGCCCCGCTTTTTTGTTTCCGATGGCGAAGATAAGCTGGCGTGGGTATTTCGAGGAGGTTGGGCATGGCTGATGGAGCCGATCTCAGGCGCATGGCTCTGGCCCTGCCCGGCACAACCGAGGCCCCGCATTTCGACCGCGCGGCCTTCAAGGCGGACCGCATCTTCGTCACGCTCGATTCCAGCGAGCGGACGGCAAACTTCAAGTTCACTCCCGATGAGCAGGAATTCAAATGCCAGCTCGCGCCTGAAGTCTTTAAACCCATCGACAACGGCTGGGGCCGTCAGGGCTGGACGACGGCCATGCTGGCCGAGGCAACCCCGGATGACCTGCAGGCGGCGCTGGAAATGGCCCACGCTCACGCCGTGGGCAAGCCCAAGCGGAAGCGCTCGGACGGTCTCGTCAGCGGTTCCAGTAGTGGTGCAGAGTCTCGTTGGTGAGCCCCCACAGCAGCAGGGCCGTCATGACGATGGCGATGCCGGTGGCGATCAGCGCCCGGCGCAGCAGGTGTGGCGTGGCGGGTGCGGCGGGCTCGGTGCCGGCCGTGACCTTGCCCACCTCGATCTGGCTGCGATTGCCGATCGGCAGAACAGCGACAAAGCTCAGCCACCAGATGACGAAGAAGACGGCGATGATGGAGCCGATCTGCATGGGCGTTCCTCGCTAAAGCTGCATCCCTCAATACGCCCCGCGGACCTCCCACGAAAGCGGGAAGTCCGGTTCCTATTGCCGCAGCCGTCCGGCGATCAGACCCGATGCACGAAGACCGAAACGTTGGGCTTGCGGCCCCAATAGGCGTTGACCTCGTTGCGGATGGCCTTGAACAAAGCCGAGTTCAGCACTTCGGTATCGCTGCGGCGCTTGGGCGGCATCGATTTGAGCACGCCGGCAATGGTGTCCTCCACCAGTTCGCTCAGCGATTCATCCTCGGTCTCGGGCAGGCCCTCGATGACGAGATCGGGGCCCGAGACGACCTGGCCGCCGCCATTGACGGCAAGGCTGACCACGACATGGCCGCCGAAAGACAGGCGGCGGCGGCCTTTGACGCCGGACTCTTCGGGGGTGCAGAGCACCAGGCCGTCGAGATAGAGCTCGCCGGTGCGCACTTCGGCCGGGAAGGCCATCGGTTCGGGGAACAGGCGCACCAGATCGCCGTTGCGGGTCTCGCACACGGTGGGGATGCCGCAATCGCGACCCAGCTTGGCATGGGCCTCCAGATGCACCGCTTCGCCATGCACCGGCACCAGCACTTCGGGCTTTACCCAGCCATAGAGCTTGCGCAGCTCATCGCGGCGCGGATGGCCGGTGACGTGAACGAGGCCGTCATTCTGGGTGATGACCTCGACGCCCTTGTCGATCAGCCGGTTCTGGATATCGATGACTTCGCGCTCATTGCCGGGAATGGCCCAGGACGAGAAGATCATGCGGTCCCCGGCATTGAGATCGATCACCGGATGCTCGCCGCGCGCAATGCGGGCGATGGCGGCGCGGGCTTCGCCCTGGCTGCCGGTGCAGATCAGCACGATCTTGTTGCGCGCGATGGTCTTGTAGGCGTCCTGGTCGAGCAGCGGCGGCAGGCCTTCGAGCATGCCGAGCTCGCGGGCAATGCCCATGATGCGGTGCAGCGAGCGGCCGGACATCACCACCTGGCGGCCTGCCTTTTCGGCGGCCCGGACGATGGAGATGACGCGACCGACATTGGAGGCGAAGGTGGTAACCGCCACGCGGTTGGGTGACTCGGCGATCATCGCGGCGAGGTTGGCCGCGACTTCGGCTTCGCTGGGGCTTTCGCCGTCCTTGAGCGCATTGGTCGAGTCGCAGACCAGTGCCAGCGGCGTGGAGGTGTCTTCGCCGATCTTCTGCAGCCGCGCCACGTCGGTCGGGGCATTGCCGACGGGAGTCGGGTCGAGCTTCCAGTCGCCGGTATGCAGCACGCGACCGATTGGCGTGGTGATCAGCAGGGCGTTGGATTCGGGGATCGAGTGAGCGACGTTGATCGCCTCGATGGTGAAGGGGCCGACCGAGAACGGCTTGCCCGGGCGCATGATGGTGATGTCGACATTTTCGACGATGCCATCCCCTGCCCGCTTGGCGGCCAGCATGGCTGATGTGAACGGGGTGCAGAAGACCGGCTTTTCAAAGCCCGGCCACAGGTCGAGCACGGCGCCGTAATGGTCTTCGTGGCTGTGGGTGAGGATCAGGCCAAGCACGTCGTCGGCGCGTTCCTCGAGGAATTCCGGGTTGGCCATGATGAGCTCGATGCCCGGCAGGTCCGGCCCCCCGAAGGTCACGCCGCAATCGACCACGATCCATTTGCGCGAGCGTTCCGGCCCGAAGCCGTAGGCGCCCATATTCATGCCGATTTCGCCGACGCCGCCAAGCGGTACGAAGACGAGTTCATCCCTTTGGTTTTTAGCCATGGGTCAGTTCAGTCCTTTCGCGCGCAGCCGCCGGAGCGATCATTGGTCGCCGGTCGCCTGCGCAAGTGTTGTGGTCAGCTCCGGGCGCTGGCCGTTGCCCCAAAATGTACATCGCCCGCCGTGATGGCGATGCGACGGTTGTCGTCGGCGCGGACGATCAGGCGCCCCGCGTCGTCGATGGTTTCAAAAATTCCGCGCAGCACGTCGCCGTTCTGGTTGACGGCGACCGGTGCGCCAATGCCGGCCGCCGAGGCACGCCAATGGGTCAGGACGTCGCCAATGCCGCGGCCATCATTCCACATGCCGAAGGTTTCCACCCAGGCATCACCAAGCGCCTCGAAGACGTCTTCCGCCGTTCTGGTGACGCCGAGTTCGGCAAGGCTCGTCGCGGGATAGGGCAGGCCCTGTGGCGCGGCCACGACATTGACGCCGAAACCGATTGCCACGGCATGGCGGCCATCGGGTAGCTTGCTGGCCTCAAGCAGTATCCCGGCCAGCTTGGCGCCGTCGGCCAGCACGTCATTGGGCCATTTGAGCGCGATGCGGGAATTGCCGCCGAGCGCGTCTGCACCATCGATGCCGATCTTGACCAGGCCCTCCGGCAACATGGCCGAGAGCGCGCGATTGAGGGATACGCCGGCCACGAAACCCAGCGTTGCCGCCAAGGTGGGATCGGCCTCGGGCACAATCAAGAGCGTGGCCGCCAGGTTGCCATGCGGACTTTCCCATTGTCGGCCGCGGCGCCCCCTGCCCGCCGTCTGCTGGCGCGCTGCGAACCAGATACCGCCGGGATCGCCGGCATTGGCCGCTTCGATCGCTTCGGAATTGGTGGAGCCGACAGCATCATAGCCGCGCAGCCGGTAGCCGGCCGCGCGCGCTATGGGTCCGAGGGCGAAATCCGTCACCTAGAACAGGCTTCCGGCGGCAGTATGGGCAAAGCTGGCCAAGGGACTGCCGACGGTAAAATAGTAGGTGACGAGGAGGAAACCACTCAGGCCCATGATGATGTTGAGTTCGGCGGGCACGGCCTCGAACTTGGCGACCGGTTCGTCGAAATACATGATCTTGATCACGCGCAGGTAGTAGAAGGCGCTGACGGCCGAAGCCAGCACACCGATAACCGCCAGCACGTAGAGCTGCGCGTCGATGGCGGCCAGGAAAGCGTGCCACTTGGCGAAGAACCCCGCGAGCGGCGGCATGCCGATCAGCGAGAACATGATGATCGCCATGATGGCGGCAACGAAGGGCCGAGTCTGGGCGGCGCCGGCCAGGTCGCTGATGTTTTCCACATAGCCGGCTTCGGTCCGCAGCGACAGGATGCAGGCGAACAGCCCCACCGTCATGGTCACGTAGATGGCCATGTAGATGGCGACACCCTCGACGCCGACCTGCGTCCCCGACGACAGGCCAACCAGCGCGAAGCCGACATGGCCAATGGAGGAATAGGCAATCAGGCGCTTGATCGACTTCTGGCCGATGGCCGCGAAGGCCGCCAGCACCATGGAGGCGATGGAGAGGAAGATGACGATCTGCTGCCAATCGTGGCTGATGCCCTGGAACGTGTCCATCACCAGCCGTACCATCAGCGCCATCGCGGCAACCTTTGGCGCCGTGGCGAAGAAGGCGGTGACCGGGGTCGGGGCGCCTTCATAGACGTCTGGCGTCCACATGTGGAACGGCACGGCCGAAATCTTGAATGCGACACCGGCGAGCAGGAAGACCACGCCGAAGATCAGGCCAATGGAACGACCTTCGCTGGCGATGGCGAGTACGATTTCCTGCAGGTTGGTATGGCCGGTAAAGCCATAGATCAGCGAGGCGCCATAGAGCAGCATGCCGGAGCTGAGGGCGCCGAGCACGAAATATTTGAGGCCCGCTTCGGTCGCCTTGCTGTCATCGCGCTTGATGGCGGCGAGGACATAGAGCGACAGCGATTGCAATTCGAGGCCGACATAGAGGCTCATCAGGTCATTGGCCGACACCATGGCCATCATGCCAAGTGTCGCCAGCAGCACGAGAATGGCATATTCGAACTTGTGCGTGCCGTGTTCCTCGGCGCGCGGCAAAGCCAGCAGCAGCGAGAAGGCCGAGCCGCCCAGCACCAGCACCTTCATGTAGCGGGCAAAGCTGTCCCCGATGAAGACGCCGTTGAACAGCACGCCCTCCGATGGCGCGAACAGGATCAGGGCGGCGACGGCGAGCAGCAGCAGCACGGAGGCATAGGAAACAAGGATCGAGCGTTCCTTGTTGATCGCCACGCCGCCCATCAGCAGGACCACCGCACCCAGGGCCAGAAGCATTTCCGGATAGGCGGGAGCCAGGCTCGCGAAATCGATAACGTCTGAGTTCACGGGGCTTTACTCCTAGTGAGCCGCAGGCTCGGCCGCAGCCGGCTCTTCGGCAGCAACCGGTTCGGCATGGACAAGCGGCGCCTGCGCGTCGGCCAGTGACACGGCCGGGTCGAGCCCGATCGAGGTGGCATAGTGCGACACCAGATTGTCGACAGCCGCGGCGGTCGTGTCGAGAATCGGGGCCGGATAGAAACCGAACACGATGGTCAGCATGATCAGCGGATAGAGGATGATCTTTTCGCGCAGGTCGAGATCGAGGATGCCCTTGAGGCTTTCCTTGGTCAGCGCGCCGAAAATGATCCGGCGATAGAGCCAGAGCGCGTAGCCGGCAGAGAAGATCACGCCGAACGCAGCGCCGAAGGCGACCCAGGTGTTGACCTGGAACACACCGATCATGGTGAGGAATTCGCCGACGAAGCCCGACGTGCCCGGCAGGCCCACATTGGCCATGGTGAATACCATGAAGGCGAAGGCATAGCGCGGCATGCGCTCGACCAGGCCACCATAGGCGGCGATGTCGCGGGTATGCATCCGGTCATAGATGACGCCGACGCAAAGGAAGAGCGCGCCAGACACGATGCCGTGCGAGATCATCTGGAACATGGCGCCCTGGATGCCCAGGGCATTGCCGGCAAAGATGCCCATGGTCACGAAGCCCATATGGGCGACCGACGAATAGGCGATCAGTTTCTTCATGTCGGTCTGTACCAGGGCGACCAGCGAGGTCACGATGATGGCGGCGACGGAGAGGAAGAAGATGATGTTGGCGAATTGCGCCGAAGCATCGGGGAACATCGGCAGGCTGAAGCGCAGGAAGCCGTAGCCGCCCAGTTTCAGCAGGATGGCGGCCAGGATGACCGAACCGGCGGTCGGCGCCTGCACGTGGGCTTCCGGCAGCCAGCGATGGAATGGCCACATCGGCATCTTGACGGCGAGCGAAGCGAAGAAGGCCCACCACAGCCAGGGCTGCCAGGATTTGGGAAATTCGTGGGTGAGGAGCTTGGCAATGTCGGTGGTGCCGCCATTCCAGTACATGGCCATGATGGCCAGCAGCATCAGCACCGAGCCGATGAAGGTATAGAAGAAGAACTTGTAGCTGGCCTGGATGCGCGCGGCGCCGCCCCAGATGCCGATGATGAGGAACATCGGCAGCAGCGTGCCTTCGAAGAAGACATAGAACATGGCCAGGTCGAGCGTAGTGAACACGCCGATCATCAGCGTCTCCAGCACCAGGAATACGATCATGTATTCCTTGACGCGCATCGTCACCGACTCCCAGCTCGCCAGGATGGCAAAGGGCATCAGCAGTGCCGTCAGCACCACGAACAACACCGAGATGCCGTCGACGCCGACGCGATAGCCGATGGTGTCGCCGATCCAGGCATAGTTCACGACGAACTGGAAGCCCGCATTGGACGGATCGAATGTCTGCCACATGGCCAGCGACAGGACGAAGGTGATGACTGTCACGATCAAGGCCATCCAGCGGATGGCGCTGAGCGCGGTCTTGGGCGTGCACAGCAGTACCGCCGCACCCACGAAGGGCAGCCAGGTGAGGACTGTGAGGATGGTATTGGTGAAGGTCATCAGATCAGTCCCCCGGCCGCGATGGCCCAGGTCAGCAGCGCCGCCACGCCGATCAGCATGGCGAAGGCATAGTGGTAGACATAGCCCGACTGGAGCCTGGTGACCCAGGAGGTCACGTTCTGCACCCGGCGGCCGAGGCCCTCGGTGATCTTGTCGTCGATCAGCCAGTCATCGAAGCCCTTCCAGAAGGCACGTCCGATCCACAGAGCCGGCTTGACGAAGATTGTGTCATAGAGCTCGTCGAAGTACCATTTGTTGAGCAGGAACTGGTAGAGCCCCGGGTTTTGCGCGGCCAGGCGGCCAGGTAGTTCCGGACGACGGATATACATGATGTAGGCGGCGACGAAGCCAATGATCATGGCGACCGTGGCGCTCCACTTGGCCCAGAGCGGGACGTGGTGCGCGGCCTCGATGAGTTCGTGGTCGACGACGATCGAGCCGGCGAAGAAGTGCTGGATGTGCTCCACATCGTGGAAGAACATGCCGTAGAACACCGCACCCGCCAGTACCGCACCGGCGCCGAGCACATAGAGCGGCACCAGCATCACATTGGGCGCCTCATGGGCATGGTCATAGGCCGAGCCGTGATCATGGCCATGATCGTCATGGGCCGCATGATCGTCGTGGTGGCCATGAGCGGCCGGACGCGGAGCGCCGTGGAAGGTCAGGTGGACCAGGCGCCAGGAGTAGAAGCTGGTGAACAAGGCGGCGATGACCAGCAGCCAGAAGGCGAACATGCCGGTATTGCCGCCAACGGCATAGGCCGCCTCGATGATCGAGTCCTTGGAGAAGAAGCCGGCAAAGCCCAGGATATCCGAGCCCGGAATGCCGACGCCGGTCAGCGCCAGCGTGCCGATCATCATCATGGCATAGGTGATCGGGATCTTCTTGCGCAGGCCGCCCATGTTCCGCATGTCCTGCTCATGGTGCATGGCGTGGATGACCGCGCCGGCGCCCAGGAACAGCAGCGCCTTGAAGAAAGCGTGGGTGAACAGGTGGAAAATGCCGGCCGAATAGGCCCCTGCCCCGAGCGCCACGAACATGTAGCCGAGCTGCGAACAGGTCGAATAGGCGATGACGCGCTTGATGTCGTTCTGCACCAGGCCCACCGTCGCCGCGAAGAAAGCGGTGATGGCGCCGATGATCAGGACGACCGTCAGTGCGATGGGTGAGGTTTCGAACAGCGGCGACAGGCGCGCCACCATGAAGACGCCCGCGGTCACCATGGTCGCGGCATGGATGAGCGCCGAGACCGGGGTCGGGCCTTCCATGGCGTCCGGCAGCCAGGTGTGCAGCAGGAACTGTGCCGACTTGCCCATGGCGCCCATGAACAGCAGCAGGCAGACCACCGTCATGGCGTCGAGCTGCCAGCCGAGGAACTGCATCACCGGCAGGCCGCTCGTGGCGAATTCGCCGGCAGCGTGGAAAGCGCCGTCGAAGTCGATATGACCCAGCACCATGAAGGCGCCGAAAATGCCGAGGGCAAAGCCGAAGTCGCCGACGCGGTTGACGATGAAGGCCTTCATCGCCGCGGCATTGGCCGAGGGCTTGGTGTACCAGAAGCCGATCAGCAGGTAGGACGCCAGGCCCACGCCTTCCCAGCCGAAGAACATCTGCAGGAAGTTGTCGGCCGTCACCAGCATCAACATGGCGAAGGTGAAGAGCGACAGATAGGCGAAGAACCGGCTGCGATGCGGATCGTCGGCCATGTAGCCAATGGAATAAACGTGGACCAGGCTCGACACGGTGTTGACCACGACCAGCATGATGGCGGTCAGCGTATCGACGCGCAGCACCCAGCGCAGGTCCATGTCACCGACCTGGATCCAGCGCATGACCTCAACCTTGAGCACGGCGGTATGGCCGTCGACCTCGGCGCCCACCAGCCCGCCGCCAAAGGCGACCGGCAGGAAGACGACCCAGCTCAGCACGGCCGAAATGAGCAGCAGGCCTGTGGTGATATACTCACTCGGACGGTGGCCGATGGTACGGCCCAGCAGCCCCGCGATCAGCGCGCCGATAAGGGGCAGGAAAACAATCGCCTGAATCATAGCGGTGGTTCTTAGCCCTTCATCATGTTGACGTCTTCAACCGCGATGGAGCCGCGGTTGCGGTAGAAAATTACCAGGATGGCAAGGCCGATGGCGGCCTCGGCGGCAGCCACGGTAAGGATCAACAGCGCGAAGATCTGCCCCTGCAGATCATTGAGCTGCGCGCTGAACGCCACCATGTTGAGATTGACTGCCAGCAGCAGCAGCTCGACCGACATCAGGATGACGATGACGTTCTTGCGGTTGATGAAGATGCCGAACACGCCGAGCGTGAACAGGATTGCTGCTACGGTCAGGTAGTGACCGAGCCCGATACCCAAGCCCATTTTTGCCTCCTACAACCCTTGACCGCTTTTGACTTTGACGACTTCGAGCGTTTCCGAAGCCCGGCGAGCGACCTGATCGACCGGGTTTTGACGCTTCACATTGCTCTTGTGCTTGAGGGTCAGCACGATGGCGCCGATCATGGCGACCAGCAGCACCGCCGCCGCCCCCTGGAACAGGAAGACATAGCGCGTATAGAGCACCTGCCCGATGGCCCGCATATTATCGACCGTGCCGTCGATTGGCAGCGCCGAGCCGCCCGCCGCTTCCGGCGAAACGACGAAGCTGCCGGCCAGCAGCAGCAATTCGAGCAGCAGCACGATGCCGACAATGACGCCGACCGGCGCATATTGCAGGAACCCCTGGCGCATCGAAGCGAAATCCACGTCGAGCATCATGACGACGAACAGGAACAGGACCGCGACGGCGCCCACATAGACGACGATCAGCAGCAGCGCCAGGAATTCCGCGCCGGCCAGCATGAACAGGCCCGAGGCGTTGAAGAAGGCCAGGATCAGGAACAGTACGGCATGCACAGGATTGCGCGCCGAAATGACCATCACGGCCGAGACGATGGCAATCGCCGAGAACAGGTAGAAGAAGAATAGTGGAAGGGTCATGCTCTTCCCTCTCAGCGATACGGTGCGTCGGCGCTGAGGTTGGCCGCGATCTCGCGCTCCCAACGATCGCCGTTGGCGAGGAGCTTTTCTTTCGAGAAATAGAGCTCTTCGCGCGTTTCGGTTGCAAATTCGAAGTTCGGGCCTTCCACGATAGCATCGACCGGGCAGGCTTCCTGGCAGAAGCCGCAATAGATGCACTTCACCATGTCGATGTCGTAACGCACCGTGCGGCGGGTGCCGTCATTCTGGCGCGGACCGGCTTCGATGGTGATGGCCTGGGCCGGGCAGATGGCCTCGCACAGCTTGCAGGCGATGCAGCGCTCTTCGCCATTGGGATAGCGGCGCAAGGCATGCTCACCCCGGAAGCGCGGGCTCACATGCCCCTTTTCGAAGGGGTAGTTGATGGTCGGCTTGGGCGAGAAGAAATAGCGCATGGTCAGGAAGAAGGCTTTCACCAGCTCCGTGAGCAGCAGCGTGTTGACGAACTGGGCGGCGCGCATCAGGCCATCCCTCCATGCCAGCCCCAGCCGGTGAGCTGAAGAACGAAAGCGACAATGATGACCATGGCGAGCGACAGCGGCAGGAATAGCTTCCAGCCGATGCGCATCAACTGGTCGTAGCGGTAGCGCGGCACGATGGCCTTGGCCATGGCGAAGAAGAAGAAGACCACGCTGACCTTGATGAAGAACCAGATGAGGCCCGGAATCCAGGTGAACGGCGGCAGATCGATCGGCGAAGCCCAGCCACCCAGGAACAGCACGGTGGTCATGGCGCACATCAGCAGGATCGAGATGTACTCGCCCAGCATGAACAGCAGGTAGGGCGTCGCCGAATATTCGGTCATGAATCCGGCAACCAGTTCGGATTCACCCTCCACCAGGTCGAATGGCGGCCGGTTCGTCTCGGCCAGGGCCGAGATGTAGAACACGATGAACATCGGGAACAGCGGCAGCCAGAACCAGTTGAGGAAGCTGAGCCACGGCACGCCAAGCATATAGGCGAGGCCCATTTCCTGCTGCGCCACGACAATGTCGCTGAGATTCAACGAACCCACGCAGAGCAGCACGGTGATGATGACGAGGCCAATGGAGACTTCGTAGGACACCATCTGCGCGGCGGAACGGAGCGAGCCGAGGAACGGGTACTTCGAGTTGGACGCCCAGCCGCCGATGATGACGCCATAGACGCCGAGCGAGGAAATGGCGAGCAGGTAGAGAATGCCCAGGTTGATATTGGCAATGGCGAGCCCCGCATCGACCGGGATCACGGCCCAGCCAGCAAGCGCCAGCGTCGCGGTGATCAAGGGCGCCAGCAGGAACAGCACCTTGTCGGCACCGCCGGGAATGACGGCCTCCTTGAGGGCGAATTTCAGCAGGTCGGCAAAGCTCTGCAGCAGGCCGAACGGGCCCACCACGTTAGGGCCACGCCGCATCTGCACTGCGGCCCAGACCTTGCGGTCGGCCAGCAGGATGAAGGCCGTGAAGATCAACAGGCCAACCAGCAGCAGCAGGGTCTTGTAGACCAGACCGACCTGCACACCCCAGCCGAGGACCGGGATGCCGAGTAGATAGTCGAGTGCGGAGAGAATAAAGTCCATTGGTCTCCCCTACTCCGCTGCCTGCCGCAGGCCGGCTGCCATGGCGGCACATTCGCCCATGACGGCTGACGCGCGGGCAATCGAATTGCTGAGATAGAAATCGGACACGGCCGAGCCGAACGGCGCCGACTTGGTCTTGATGGCAGCCTTGGCGAGCTTGGCCACATCGGCAGCCGAACCGGCCGCGATCTGGTCAATACGCGCCAGATGCGGGAATTCGGCGTAGATGGCGGCGCGCAGCTGGGTCAACGAGTTGAACGGCAGCGGCTTGCCCATGGCGCCGCTGAGCGCGCGGATGATTGCCCAGTCTTCCTTGGCATCGCCCGGTGGGAACACGGCGCGGTTGGTCACCTGCACGCGGCCCTCGGTATTGACGTAAGTGCCGGACTTCTCGGTATAGGTCGCGCCCGGCAGGATGACATCGGCACGGTGCGCACCGGCATCGCCATGGCTGCCGATATAGACGACGAAGGCCTTGCCCATGGCCGACATGTCATATTCGTCGGCGCCGAGCAGGAACAGCACGTCCAGTTCGCCCTTGCCGGCCAGACCGATCTGGTCGGCCGAGCACACACCACCGTCATGCGGCACGAAGCCGATGTCGATGCCGCCGACGCGGCTGGCGGCATTGTGCAGCAGCGCGAAGCCATTCCAGCCTTCGGCGACATTGGCGCCGCTGGCCAGCTTCGCGGCCAGCGCGATGGTGTCGCGGCCAGCCTGCTTGCCGAGCTTGGCATGGGAGACAGCGCCTTCACCGACGATGACAAGCGGGTTCTTGGCATTGGCCAGGATTTCCGCGAACGAACCTTTGCCTGCCACCAGATCGGCCAGCGACTCGAAGCCTTCCCCGAGATAGGAATAGGTGTAGGTCAGGTCGGCCTGTTCGCCGATCACGGCAATCGGCAGGCCCTTGGCGCGCCAGGTCTTGCGAATGCGCGCATTGATCAGCGACGCTTCCTTGCGCGGATTGGCGCCGATGATGAGGATGGCGTCGGCCTGCTCGATCCCGGCAATAGTGGGATTGAAGATATAGGCCGAGCGCGGCATGGACGGGTCGATCCCCGACATGGCCGGACGCACATCGGTCATGCCCGAACCGACAGAGGCCAGCAGTGCCTTGAGCGCGTACATTTCTTCAACGGCAGCCAGATCGCCGGCAATGGCGCCGACCTTGTTGCCGGCCTTCTTGATGCGGGGGGCGACGGCGGACAGCGCTTCTTCCCAGCTTGCGGGCTGCAGCTTGCCGTTCTTGCGCACATAGGGGCGATCGAGCCGCTGGCTCTTGAGACCGTCCCAGATGAAGCGGGTCTTGTCGGAAATCCACTCTTCGTTGATGGCCTCGTTGATACGCGGCAGAATGCGCATCACTTCGCGGCCGCGGCTGTCGACGCGGATGGCTGAGCCGACGGCATCCATCACGTCGATGCTCTCGGTCTTGACCAATTCCCACGGTCGGGCGTTGAAGGCGTAGGGCTTGCTGGTCAGCGCACCAACCGGACAAAGGTCGATGACATTGCCCTGCAGCTCGCTGGTCAGCGCCTGTTCCAGGTAAGTCGTGATCTCGGCATCTTCGCCGCGGCCCAGCAGGCCCATTTCGGCGATACCAGCGACTTCGGTGGTGAAGCGGACACAGCGCGTGCAGTGGATGCAGCGGTTCATCGAGGTCTTGACCAGCGGGCCAATATACTTGTCCTCGACGGCGCGCTTGTTCTCGGCAAAGCGGTTCTTGTCCACGCCATAGGCCATGGCCTGGTCCTGCAAGTCGCATTCGCCGCCCTGGTCGCAGATCGGGCAATCGAGCGGGTGGTTGATCAGCAGGAATTCCATCACGCCTTCGCGGGCCTTCTTGACCATCGGCGTGTTGGTGAACATTTCGGGCGGCTCGCCATTGGGGCCGGGCCGCAGGTCCTTGACCGACATGGCGCAGCTCGCCTGCGGCTTGGGCGGCCCACCCTTCACCTCGACCAGGCACATGCGGCAATTGCCCGCCACCGACAGGCGCTCGTGATAGCAGAAGCGCGGAATTTCCGCGCCGGCCGCTTCGGCCGCCTGCATCAGCGTGTAATAGTCGGGAACTTCGACGAGCTGGCCGTCGACCTTGATGGTTGCCATGGCCCTACTCCGCAGCGATCGACGGCACGGCGCCGTCGCTGGTGGACGAATACGTATACTGGTCGATCCGCTCTTCGATGACGTGGCGGAAATTGCGGATCAGGCCCTGGATCGGCCACGCGGCGGCATCGCCGAGCGCGCAGATGGTGTGGCCTTCGATCTGCTTGGTCACTTCGAACAGCATGTCGATTTCGCGCTTCTGGGCGCGGCCTTCAACCATGCGCTCCATGACGCGCATCACCCAGCCGGTGCCTTCGCGGCATGGCGTGCACTGGCCGCAGCTCTCATGCTTGTAGAAAGCCGAGAGGCGCCAGATGGCCTTGATGATGTCAGTCTGCTTGTCCATGACGATCACAGCGGCGGTGCCAAGCGAAGAGCCAACTTCACGAAGCCCGTCGAAATCCATAACCGCATTGCGCATTTTCTCGCCTGGCACGCAGGGTACCGAAGCGCCGCCGGGGATCACGGCGAGCAGGTTGTCCCAGCCGCCACGGATGCCGCCACAATGCTTTTCAATGATTTCCTCGAAGGTGACGCCCATGGCTTCCTCGAAGGTCGCCGGCTTGTTCACATGGCCGGAGACGCACATCAGCTTGGTGCCGGTATTGTTGGCGCGCCCGATCGAGGCAAACCAGGCGCCTGAACGACGCAGGATTTCCGGCACGACGGCGATGGATTCGACGTTGTTGACGGTGGTCGGGTTGCCATAGACGCCCATGCCGGCCGGGAACGGCGGCTTCAGGCGCGGCTGGCCCTTCTTGCCTTCCAGCGATTCCATCAGCGCGGTTTCTTCGCCGCAGATATAGGCGCCGGCGCCGTGATGGACGATAATGTCCAGGTCCCAGCCGTGGATATTGTCCTTGCCGATCAGCTTGGCTTCATAGGCCTGCTCGACGGCGGCTTCGAGCCGCTGACGCTCGCGGATGAATTCTCCGCGCACATAGATGAAGGCGAGATGCGCATCCATGGCGCGGGCAGCCAGCAGGCAGCCTTCCACCAGATGATGGGGATCATGCCGCAGGATATCGCGGTCCTTGCAGGTGCCCGGCTCGGATTCGTCCGCGTTGACCAGCAGGTAATGCGGGCGCCCGTCATTGACCTTGGGCATGAAGGTCCATTTGAGCGCGGTTGGGAAACCGGCGCCACCACGGCCGCGCAGGCCGGAGGCCTTCACCTCGTTGGTGATCCAATCGCGGCCGGCATCGATGAATTCCTTGGTCCCTACCCAGGCGCCGCGCGCACGCGCACCTTCGAGCGTCCAGTCGCCCTGGCCGTAGAGATTGGTGAAAATGCGATCCTTGTCAGCGAGCACTCTTCATACTCCTAACGCGGCTTCTTGCCGAAGACGCGGATATATTCGGCCTCGCCACCCTCGGCGAGCGCGGCGGCCTGGGCAAGCCAGTTATCGCGGGAAACACGGCCCTTGAAGCTCAGTGAGTCCTCGACCTTGGCGATATCGTCCGCGGTAAACTTGGCCACCTGGCTCCACTTGGTGATACCCAAGGCATTGAGCCGCGCTTCTAGCACCGGGCCGATACCCGAAATCAACTTGAGATCGTCAGGCACACCCTCGGGCGCCTTGAACAGCGGTGCGGAGCCACCCTTCTCGGCAACCGGATTCACTTCGGCCGGATTGGCTTTTGGCGCGATGATGGTCCGGGATTTCTTCGTGCTGGTCGCGCTTGCGCCGTCGGCGGGCTCGGAGACGACGTTCTTGCCTGGTGCCTTGCCGCCATCGACCTTGGGTGCCTTGGATTCGGCGCCGGTCGCGTCTTCGCGCATGGCCTTGTTAGGCTTGCCATTGGCCTTGGCAGAAGCGTTCGCGGCCTCGCGCTCGCCTTCGGCCTTGGCTTCGGAAACCTTGGCGGATTTTGGCGTACCCTTGAGGACGGGCGCGGCTTCCTCGCTCACATCCTTAGGCTTGGCGGCCGTGGTGGGCGCAGCCGGGGCAGCAGCGGGCGTGCCAGCATCAGCTGGCGGCGGGGGCGGCACGAATTTGGTGCGCTTGGCACTCGGCTTTTCCAGCAGCGTGGTGCGCCCGCCCTCGGCCGCCGAAGTGAGCCGGTCGATCTGCGGACCCGGCTTGATCGTGTCGCCCTTCCCGGAAGCGAAGGCATCGACGATCTCTTCGAAACGCGCAGGCGTCAGGTCCTCATAGGTGTCGTGATAGATCGTCACCATGGGCGCATTCACGCAGGCGCCGGCACATTCAACCTCTTCCCAGCTCATGGTGCCATCGGCATTGAGATGGTGCGGATCGTGGTGGATCTTGGACTTGCAGATGTCGATCAGGTCACCCGCGCCACGCAGCATGCAGGGCGTGGTGCCGCAGACCTGGATATGGGCGCGGCTGCCGACCGGCTGCAACTGGAACTGGGTATAGAAAGTGGCCACTTCCAGCACGCGGATATAGGCCATGCCGAGCATATCAGCGATCGCCTCGATCGTGGCGCGGCTGACCCAGCCATCCTGATCCTGCGCCCGCATGAGCAGCGGGATGACGGCGGACTGCTGACGGCCGGCCGGGTAGAGCCCGATCTTCCATTCCGCCCATTTGGCGTTGTCAGCAGTAAAGGCGAACGTTGCCGGCTGAACCGACTCATCCGCAAGGCGACGCGCAACCATTAGCGATCAACCTCTCCGAACACGATATCGAGCGAGCCAAGGATGGCCGAGACGTCGGCCAGCATGTGGCCGCGGCACAGGAAATCCATGGCCGACAAATGTGCGAAACCCGGTGCGCGGATCTTGCAGCGATAAGGCTTGTTGGTGCCATCGCTGACCAGATAGACGCCGAATTCGCCCTTGGGCGCTTCCACGGCGGCATAGACCTCGCCGGCGGGAACCTTGTAGCCCTCGGTATAGAGCTTGAAGTGATGGATCAGGGCTTCCATCGACCTCTTCATCTCGCCGCGCGAGGGCGGAACGACCTTGCCATCAAGCGAGGACACCGGGCCCTTGCCGTCGGCGGCATTCAGCTTGTCAACGCACTGCTTCATGATGCGGGTCGACTGGCGCATTTCTTCCATGCGGATGAGATAGCGGTCGTAGCAATCGCCGTTCTTTCCGATCGGAACGTCGAAATCCATCTCGGCATAGCATTCGTAGGGCTGGCTCTTTCGCAGGTCCCAGGCCGCGCCCGAACCGCGCACCATCACGCCCGAAAAGCCCATATTCCAGGCATCTTCGAGATCAACCACGCCGATATCGACATTGCGCTGCTTGAAGATGCGGTTCTCGGTCAGGAGCTTGTCGATATCGGCAAGCGCCTTGGGGAAGGTGGTGCAGAAGGTATCGATGTCATCGATCAGCGCCTGCGGCAGGTCCTGGTGGACGCCACCGGGGCGGAAATAGGCGGCGTGCATGCGGGCGCCCGAGGCGCGCTCATAGAACACCATCAGCTTTTCGCGCTGCTCGAAGCCCCAAAGCGGCGGCGTCAGGGCACCCACGTCCATGGCTTGCGTGGTCACGTTCATCAGGTGGGCAAGCAGGCGCCCGATTTCCGAATAGAGCACGCGGATAAGCTGGCCGCGGCGCGGCACTTCGAGGCCGAGCAGTTTCTCGACGGCCAGGGCAAAGGCATGCTCCTGGTTCATCGGCGCCACATAGTCGAGGCGGTCGAAATAGGGCACGGCCTGCAGATAGGTCTTGGACTCGATCAGCTTTTCGGTGCCGCGATGCAGCAGGCCGATATGCGGATCGACACGCTCGACGACTTCGCCGTCCAGCTCCAGAATCAGGCGCAGCACGCCGTGAGCCGATGGGTGGACCGGCCCGAAATTGATGGTGAAGTTTCTGACTTCGGCTTCAACGGTCATTGCTTGGCCTTCTCGTCACCGGGCAGCACGTAATCCGTACCCTCCCAAGGCGACAGATAGTCGAACGAACGGTATTCCTGCATCAGCTTGACCGGCTCGTAGACGACGCGCTTGCGCTCCTCGTCATAGCGCACCTCGACGAACCCGGTGGTCGGGAAGTCCTTGCGCAGCGGATGGCCGTCAAAGCCATAATCGGTCAGGATGCGGCGCAGGTCGCCATGGCCCGAGAACAGCATGCCGTAAAGGTCATAGGCCTCGCGCTCGAACCACTCGGCACCCTTGAAGACGCCGGTGATGCTCGGAACCGGCGTCACGTCGTCAGCCGAAACCTTGACGCGGATGCGCTGGTTCAGATGCGGGCTCATGAAGTGATAGACGACATCGAACCGCTCGTCGCGCGCCGGATAGTCGGCGCCGCAGACGTCGATAAAGCTGATAAAACGGCAGCGCGGATCGTCGCGCAGGAAAGTGGCCACCGCCACAATCGCGTCTCTTTCGGCCGTCAGGGTGAGTTCGCCAAAGGCAACTTCCTGGGACAGGATCGCCGGGCCGAGGGAGCGCGCAATGTGCTCGCCAAGGTCCACAAGCGGATCGACCTGGATCGTTTCATCCATTCTGGGTGACCCTAGCGTTCGATGGTGCCGGTGCGGCGGATTTTCTTTTGCAGCAACAGGATGCCGTAAAGAAGCGCTTCAGCCGTGGGCGGGCAGCCCGGGACATAGATGTCCACCGGCAAAACGCGATCGCACCCCCGCACGACCGAATAGGAATAGTGATAGTACCCACCGCCATTGGCGCAGCTACCCATGGAAATGACGTAGCGCGGCTCCGGCATCTGGTCGTAGACCTTGCGGAGGGCGGGAGCCATCTTGTTGGTCAGGGTGCCGGCAACGATCAGCACGTCGGACTGGCGCGGCGAGGCGCGCGGCGCGGTGCCGAAACGCTCGATGTCGTAGCGCGGCATCGACATCTGCATCATCTCGACAGCGCAGCAGGCCAGGCCCGTCTGCATCCACATCAGCGAGCCAGTACGGGCCCAGTTGACCAACTGCGATACGGTCGAGACGAGGAAACCCTTATCGGCCAGCTCATCGGTGACGTCGGTGAAAAAGGGATCCGTCGCGCCTGCAGTCTTGCCCGTGCGCGGATCGACGAGGCCGGTGGGGCGCGGCGCGACCAGCGTGCCGGTTGATTCACTCAATCCCATTCCAGGGCCCCTTTCCGCCATTCATAAATAAAGCCAACGGTCAGGACGCCCAGGAAGATCATCATCGACCAGAAGCCGAACCAGCCGACATCGCGGAAGGCCACGGCCCATGGGAACAGGAATGCGACTTCGAGGTCGAAGATGATGAAAAGAATGCAGACGAGATAGAATCGCACGTCGAATTTCATGCGCGCATCATCGAAGGCATCGAAGCCCGCCTCGAACGCCGAAACCTTCTCGGGATCGGGGTTCTTCACGGCCACGATGAAAGGAGCAACCAGCAAGGCAAGGCCGATAAGGCCGGCCACGGCAAGGAAGATGACAATCGGCAGATAGTCGCTGAGCAAGTCAGTCATGCGGCAGCCTGTTTCTAGTCCGGCCGGGCGACCGGGTGCGAGGGTTGCGCAGGCAATTGGGGCGAGCGAACCAACGCAAACGTTGATGGCTTGGGCTTAGACCTTTGGCTATCCGGTTTCAAGGGAAAGAAAATATGACTAGTACAATCATATATGCTGGAGGCAACAGCCCGCAACGTCTGCATTCCGGGCGCCATGCGGGCAGCAACGGCGTGCCCGGATTCGAGGGCATTTTAGAACGGGCCCGAGGCGTGAGCCGCCGCAAAACATCTATGCGGCAGGGCAAAAACCAAAACGGCGAACCGCGTGAGCGGTTCGCCGAATTGGGTTTGCAAGACGCTAGGTCGAGAGGGCGGTGAACCGCCCTGCCCGATTGCAAAACTTAGAAGTGGTAGAACACGCCAACGGTTGCCTTGGCGCCTTCGAAGAAGGAGTCAGCAGCACCGTCGAAGTCGCCCTGGCCAACGATTTCACCGCGAACGGTGATCGCATCGGTCACGGCCAGTTCAACACCGCCACCGAGCTGGTACACGCCGGTATTCACGGCACCACGGTTATGGGTGCCGAGACCACCGATGGCATAGACGAGAACCGAATCGGTCACGACAGCACCAGCGCGCAGGTTAGCGAAGAATTCGCTGCTGTTGGTGGCGCTGCTGTTCCAGAGGTAGTCGCCGGTGACTTCAGCGCCGATCAGGAAGGGATCGACCGGGATGAAGTTCACGCCGAGGGCAGCGCCGAGCACGCCCGAGGTCGTGTTGACGGGAACGGTAGCATAGGTGCTGGCGTCGGAGCCGGTGAACTGGCCACCAGCGCGAACGCCTGCATAGAGACCTTCCCAATCGAAACCGGCAGCTTCATAGATCGGCTGCGGGGTGGTCGGGATGATGAGGTCGGCGGCCTGAGCACCACCAGCGAGCAGCGCGGCAGCAGCCACACCGATAGAAAGCGAACGTACAAACATATCTTGCACTCCCATAGAGTTAACCGTAGTCGACCGACTAGATGCATCAGGGTAACGCGCGTGACAACCCTTTGGTCGCTCAAATTAGGCAATGCGGATAACGCCAGATGACCATTTGAGGGCGGGTGTTGCGCCAATGCCGCGCAATTGGCCCAATTTGAGACAAATTTGATCTACTGGGCGGACCGACATGGCGACGAGGTGTCGCAATCTGGACCTGACTGAGTCGTTCCGTCAAGCGTCTGTCATGGCCCAAAATGAAACGGCCCCGCCTGGGGCGGGGCCGCAATTCCGACGATCGATTCGAACCTAGAAGTGAAAGTTCGCGCCGACGGTGAACTGATCTTTGGCATTGGTTCCGTCATTGAGCGGGAAGCCGTGCAGATACTGCGCTTCGACGGTGATGCTGTCGGTGACTGCCAGTTCCACGCCGCCGCCCAGCAGAACGTCCTGCTCATCGGGCGGGCCGAGGTCGATGCCATAGCCGCCGGCCGCGTAAACCAGCACGTCGTCGCTGACCACCAGACCGGCCCGGCCGAGAATCTGGCCATAGGTGGTTTCGCCGACGCTGCCGCCGGACAGCCCGTGCACCGCGACTTCGGCACCCAGAAGGTAGAAGTCGAACTGGGCATTCACGCCCGCCTGGACGCCAAGCCCATATTGCGTGCCGCTGGTATTGCCATTCTGAGCGCCACCATAGACGCCGGCGTAAAAGCCGCTCCAGTCAAAGCCGGGTTCCTCGTAGACGGGCATCTCGGCGGGGGTGCTGGTGGGGACCGTGATCAGGTCTGCCGCAAAAACGTTGCCCATCGTGATGGTGGTGGCGAGCGCCGCAAGCGCCATTTTGTTGAACAGACTCATTGCTGTTCTCCTTGCTACTGGACCGTCCGGACTTGATGAACGCGGCGCTCTCGCGCCGGTTCCGCCTTGGGTCATGGGGGCTTTTCCCGGAATGCGACCCGATGATTCCGGGTTTCGGGAACAGCCGACAGCACCGGTTTTGCTTGGGTTTGCGGGCGAAAAGCCGTCGCTCAGACGGCCAAAATAGGGCAGCGCCGATGCGTTGCCGATCGGTCACAGTCTCGATCGGCAACGATATTCGGCGGATGCTAGAGCGTGCCTACCAGCACCGGATCGTCGCGATAGGCATCCGGGAACAGCGCCTTGAGTGCGGCGATCTTGGGCAGGTCGTGAAAGGCGATATAGGGCCAGGTCGGGTTCAGCGTCAGGAAGTCCTGATGGTATTGCTCGGCCGGATAGAAGGCCTTGAACGGTTCGATCGTGGTGACGATGGGCCCCTCGAAAAGCCCGGTTTCATCGAGCTGGGCGATATAGGCCCTGGCGATATCGGCCTGCTGGTCATTCACCGGGAAGATGGTCGAACGATACTGCGTGCCGTGGTCGGGGCCCTGGTAGTTGAGCTGGGTCGGGTTGTGGGCGACCGAGAAATAGATCTGCAGCAGCTTGCCATAGCTCACGACCGAGGGGTCATAGGTGACTTCCACGGTTTCGGCGTGGCCTGTGCTGCCGCTGCCGGTCTGCTCGTAGGTTGCGGTCTCCGCCGCGCCGCCGGAATAGCCCGAGACGGCGCGGGTAACGCCGGTCACGTGCTGGAACACCCCCTGCACGCCCCAGAAGCAGCCACCGGCGAAAACAGCCGTGGCCGATGTGCCGGTATCGGCGAGGTCCGTGGCCGGCGCCGGAATCTCGACGGGCGCTTCCTGCGCGGCAGTCGGCTGATTCCACGGAATGAACGTCAGCGCAGGCAGCACGAGCAGCGCGGCCAGAACGGCACGGCGGCCGGTCGACAAGGAACTGGGCATTTTGCAAAACCTTGGTTGGAGCAACGTGCTGGTCAGTTCGTCCTATATGCGCCTCCGGTTACAGTGGATCATCCGCATCACGGCGAAATGAAGCATCCTGTCAGTTGAGGCGGCCGCCGGTGGCGGCATCGAACAGATGCAGGGCCTCCAGGTCGGGCCGGAGGTGAACGGTCTCGCCGGGTTTGGCCTTGAGCCGTTCGCGGAAGACGCCGATGACAGTGTGTTCGCCGACGGTCATGGTGACCTGCGTTTCCGAGCCCATGGGTTCGACCAGTTTCACGATGGCAGGGATGCCGGTGTCGGCCAGCGACAGGTGTTCGGGGCGGATGCCATACACGGCATTTGCCGCGGGAGTGAGGCCCGGCGGCAGCGGCAGCGTGGCGCCCGCTGCGACAAAGCCGTCGGGCGTGATCCGGCCACCGAGCGTGTTCATGGCCGGGGAACCGATGAACCCGGCCACGAACAGGTTGGCCGGGCGATCATAGAGATCGAGCGGCGCGCCGACCTGCTCGACCCGGCCCCCATTCATCACCACGATCTTGTCGGCCATGGTCATGGCTTCGACCTGGTCATGGGTGACATAGACGGTGGTGACGCCGAGGCGCTGGTGCAATCCCTTGATCTCGCCGCGCATGACGACGCGCAGCTTGGCATCGAGGTTGGACAACGGTTCGTCGAACAGGAAGACCTGCGGATTGCGCACGATGGCCCGCCCCATGGCGACGCGCTGGCGCTGGCCGCCGGAAAGCTGGCGCGGATAGCGGTCGAGCAGCGGCCTGAGGCCCAGAATGTCGGCCGCCCAGTTCACCCGCTCCGATATCTCGGCCTTGCTGGCACCACGATGCTCCAGCGAGAAGCCCATATTGGCGGCGACCGTCATATGCGGATAGAGCGCATAGTTCTGAAACACCATGGCAATGTCGCGATCCTTGGGCTCAAGGTCGTTGACGACCCGACTGCCGATGGAAATGTCGCCGCCGGTGATGGTTTCGAGGCCGGCAATCATGCGCAGCAAAGTGGATTTGCCGCAGCCGGACGGGCCGACAAGCACCACGAACTCGCCATCGGCTATGTCGATGTCGATGCCATGCAGTACCGGCGTCGTGCCGTAGCTCTTGGTGATGGATTTGAGGGTAACGGGAGCCATGAAGTCAGCCTTTCAGCCCGGTATGGGCCAGCCCTTCGACGAACTGCTTCTGCGCCACGATGAAGACCAGCAGGACCGGAATGGCCGTCATGGTCGCGGCGGCAAGCTGGATGTTCCACATGGCCCCGCCATAGGCGTCGGTGAACTGGGTGAGCGCCTGCGGCAGGGTGAACATCTGCGTCGAGGAGAGGAATACGATGGGTTCGAGATAGAGATTCCAGGAATGGAGGAAGGTGAAGATAGCCACGGCGCCCAGCGCCGGCTTGGCCAGCGGCAGGGCAATGAGCCAGAAAATCTTGAAGCGCCCCAGGCCATCGACCCGCGCCGCCTCTTCCAGCTCGCCCGGCAGGGCGATGAAGAACTGGCGCATGACGAAGGTCGCAAAGACCGAAGGGGCGCCAAAGATGGGAACGAGGATCAGCGGCCAGTGGGTGTTGATCATCCCCCATTTGAGGAACATCTGGAACAGCGGCACGATGGTCACTTCCGACGGGATCAGCAGGCCCAGCAGCACGATCATGAAGATGGCATTGCTGAAGGGGAATTTGATCCGCGCGAAAGCATAGCCGGCCATTGACGACACGATCATGGTGCCGATGGTGACGAGGGCGGCGATATAGGCCGAGTTCCAATATTGCCGGGCAAAGGGCTGCAGCTCGAACACCCTGGCATAGGTGGTGAAATCGAAGCGGCGCGGCCACAGGTCGGGCGGAAAGGCGAAGATGTCGCTGATCGGCTTCACCGACGAAGTGAGCATCCACCACGTCGGGAAGACAAAGGGGATGAGCAGCACGCACATCAGCCCATAGAGCGCGACTTTCATGCGGGGAGAGAGATCAGTTTTCATAGAAGACGATCCGCTTGCGCATCTGCCACTGGACGAAGGTGAGCAGCGCGACGATGACGAAGAGCAGGATCGACAGCGTCGAGCCGTAGCCGAAGAAGTGGAACTGGAAGGCCTGCTGGTAGAGGTAGTAGACCAGCACGGTCGTCGTCATGCCGGGGCCGCCCTGGGTCAGCACAGCGATCTGCGCAAACACCTGGAGCGAGCCGACAATGGTGATGATCGAGGTCAGCAGGATGGTAGGCGAGATCAGCGGCAGGGTGATACGGCGGAACTGCTTGAAGCGCCCTGCCCCATCGACCCGCGCGGCCTCGTAGAGCTCCTTGGGCACGCCTTGCAGCGCGGCGAGAAACAGGATCATGTTGAGCCCGACATTCTTGAACACCTGCACGACGACGACCGAAATCATCGCGGTGGCCGGGGTGCGCAGCCAGTTGGGGCCTTCGACGCCGATCAATTGCAGCAGGCCGTTGATGCCGCCATTGTTCTGCAGCAGGAAGCTCCAGACGATGGTCCAGGCGACGAGGGACACGACGACTGGCGAGAAGAACAGCGTGCGAAAGACGGTGATGCCCTTGAGTTTCTGGTCGAGCAGCACGGCCAGCAGCAGGGCCAGGCTCATGTTGAGGATCACCAGGCCCGCCGAGAAGATGGCCGAGGACAAAAGGACCTGTGGCAGCGCCTTGTCGGCAAGCAGCATCTGATAATTGGCGGCGCCGACAAAGTTGAACGTATTGGCCAGCACGTTCCATTCGTGCAGCGAATAGTAGAAAACCAGGCCCAGTGGGAACAAGACAAAGGTGACGATGCCGATGAGCTGCGGCGCGATGAACAGATAGCCCGCAGCGGCATCGCGGCGCTCTATGGTCCAGAACGGACGCTTTCTTCGTGGGGTGCCTGCCGCGATAGTCATGGGTTCGTCCTGGGTTGAGTGACGCCCACAATGTCATTCCGGCGAAGGCCGAATCCATCCTGAGATGATTCCACACTTGGTGAGCGTTGGTCGATCTCAGGATGGACCCCGGCCTTCGCCGGGGTGACATCGAGCTTGGGGTGGAATCGCGATCCCGACCTACCGCGCCAGCAACGGGCCGACGCTGTCGCAGACCGATTGCAGTACGGCCGGGATATCCGCATCGGCAACCCAGAGGCTGTCGAGGGACGAACGGACGGTCTGTTGGATCTGGGCGAAGTTGGTATGACCCGGCAGCACGGTGCCGGTGGAGATGCCATCAATCACCACATTGTCGATCTGCTCGGCGGAGAGCAGAGGATTGGTCGAGGCCAGCGTTTCGGCGTTGAGCAGGCTGGCGCGGGCCGGCGGGAAGAACTGGGCCAGCTTCTGGCTGTTTTCCGGGTTGGTCATATAGGCCAGGAATTCGACGGCCGTAGCGGCATTGGGGCTGGCAGCAAAGGCGCCAACGCCGGCCTGACCGACAACGGCGTAGTTGCCGACCGGACCAGCGGGCAGAGGCACCAGATCCCAATCGAACGGGTTTTCCTTGGGCAGCAGCGAGGCGCGGCTGATCTGGGTGATGGTCATGCCGGTTTCGCCGGCAAAGAAGTCGATATCCTCGCCCGGTCCGGGCATGGCCTTGTCGACGAAGATCGCCTTGTGGATGGCGGTCATGGCATCGATCATTGCCGGGTCCGTGAAGGTGCAGGTCTTGCCATCGGGCGACCACGGGGAGGCGCCCCAGCCGTTCCAGATCGAGGCCATGTTCTGCCAGACCTGATACTTGAAATCGCGCAGGACGAGGCCGGTCTTGCCGGACTGGCCGACGGTGGCCGCCGTGGCAAAGGCATTGTCCCAGGTCCAGGCGCCCTCGGCGATCAGTTCGGCCGGGGTCTTGGCGCCGGCGGCCTTGATGACGTCATTGTTGACGAAGATGGCGAAGGGCGAGGTCGAGAAGGGATAGGCGTAGAGCTGACCGTCCTTTGTCCAGAGCGCGGTGGCCTGCTCGCTGACATCGGCAATGTCATAGCCCTCGGTGGCTTTGAAGGCGTCGGTCAGCGGGGCAAGCGCGCCGGAATTGACGAAATCGGCGGCGGTGGTTTCGAGAATCCAGGCCAGGTCCGGCGGATTGCCACCGGCGATCTGGGTGGTGAGCGTCGTGGTATAGCTGTCGAACGGCAGCGGCTCGAAGCTGACCGTCACATTGGGGTGGGTCGCCTTGAAGCCTTCGGCGATCTCGTTGAACATGGCCAGATGCGCCTCGTTGGCGCTCCAGATGGTCATGCGCAGGTTGACCGCGTCCTGGGCCCAAACGGTACCGGACCAGGCCAGGGGCAGCAGGATTCCGGCGATGGCCGCCGAGGCTTTGAGTTGGGTGATCTTCATTTGTTTGTTCCTCCTGTTGGGTCGTTCAATATCCGCGCACGTCGGGCCAGTGGATTTCGATCCCCTCGCCATGGAGACGTGCCTGGAAGTCGGTGAGCCGGGCCTGGTTTTCCTGCACCTGATGCGGTGTGAGCCCGTGGTTGAGACAGTGCGCGGCGAGCAGGCCGGCGACTTCGCCGACATTCCACTCGACCGGATGCAGCCGGTAGCAGCCGTTGGTGATGTGGGTGGTGCCGATATTCTTGCCGGCCGGCAGCAGGTTCTTCACCCGGCGCGGCAGCAAGGCGCCGAGCGGGATTTCAAAGGGCGCCGATTCCACATCGACATAGTTGTCGCCGCCCGTCGAAGGGTGGAGATCGATGCGGTACATGCCGACGCCGATGCTGTCGCGATATTGCTTGGACAGGGCGTTGCCGTGGACGGCCATCGACACATCTTGCTCGACGATGCGGGTGACGGGCAGGATGCGGCGGCTTTCGCGGATATAGGGCGCCATGGCAAGGCCATGATCGGTGCCGGTGATGTCGCCGCGCAGGCGCAGGCCGGGAAAGCCGACGCCGCCATCGACGCGCGGGGCCTCGGTCTGCAGCCAGTAGAAGACCGAATATGACAAATCTGTCGCCGCCTTGAGATGGCGCGCCTTCTCGTCCTCGGACACATCGATGATGGTGTGTTCCATATAGTCGATCATCGGCCAGTTCACGAGGCAGATGTCCGAGCCATAGGCGCCAGGCACGAAGTTGCGGCGGGCGGCGATGCGGCGGAAGGTCCAGAGGTTCCCGTCGCCTGGATTGCGGCGCTGATCGGCATCGACCTGCAGTGGATCGTCGTCCGGATTGGGGGTGAAGCTGCGCTCGACAATCTCGAGCGTGCGCGGATGCGGCGCCTTGAAGCCGAGCAGCGGACCGCCCCAGAATTCGGGCTGGTACTGGCGCCAGAAGTCATAATTGTCCGGCTTGTCGATCGTCTGGTCGCCATCGACATGGTCGATGGCAAAACACACCGAGACAGCCTGCACATTGTCGGGCTGGGCAATGGCGGGGGCGCTGGGCTCTCCGGTGTCGGACTGGGCTTCGAAGCCCTTGGCATATTCGGTTGAGGTCAGCGGCAGCAGGTCGCCGAGTTCGGTGGCGTCCACCATATAGTGGGCGGAAACCTCGATACGCTCGCCGCTGTCGCGATGCTGCAGGGTGATCGAGCGGACGGTGTCGCCATCGATATCGGCGGCCACGGGCCGGTAGGGCTGCAGGACCCTGAGCTGGCCGCCGCCGCGCCAGGGCGCCAGCATGGCCTCGATGACGGCGACGCCGACGCGCGGCTCGGCGCAGAGGCGGCTGACCCAGCCGGCGCCGGGATTGAGATCGCCCCAGGCACGGCTTTCCGCCGTCAGCGGATAGTGGTCGCGATAGTATTGGCGGATGCCGTTGCGCAACTGGCGATAGGTGCGGGTAACGCCGAACTGCTCGACCCAGCTGTGCTCGTCGGGCGGCACGGCCTGGCTGGTGAGTTGGCCGCCCAGCCAGTCATATTCCTCGCTCATGATGACGGTACGGCCCGAGCGCAGGGCGCCGAGCGCGGCGGCAACGCCGCCTAGTCCGCCGCCAGTGATGAGGATATCGGCGCGCAATTCTTTGGTCATTTGATCCGGATGGTCTGGGTGGAAACAGGGCCGAGGGTTTCGCCCTCGACGGGTTCGCAGGGCAGTAGCAATTGCTCGACGGGTGCATCGTCTTCAACGCGACGCACCAGCATCTGCGTGGCGGCGCGGGCCATGGCCTCGCGCGGAATGGCAAAGGAGGTGAACCGGGTGCCGGTGGCCTGCTCGGCCCGGATATGATTGCCGATCACCACGATGGAGAGATCGCCGGGAATGGACAGCCCGCGGGTGCGCGCCAGCGCCTCGACGGCGATGGCGTCGGCCAGTTCGGTGAAGAAGACGCAGGTGGCGTCGGCCGCAAGCAGGATGTCGAGCACTTCGGCAGCCGGACGGCCAACGGCGTTGATATTGGTGACGAGGTCAGCCCCGCCAATGGCGTCCTGGAAGCCCTGCCAACGGTCTTCGGAGGATTCGGCGCCCTGGTTGAGGCCGACATAGGCGATGCGGTGGTGGCCGAGGTCGCGGGCGCGGTGGACCAGGGCCGAGGTCGCGGGGGCATAGTCGCCGCCCACATAGGGCACGGGACCGCCGGCATCGTCGCGGCGGCCGACGGCGACGAAGGGGAAGTCGCCGGTCACCAGCCGTTCCAGCTCCGCCGGATCGAACTGGCGGCCCAGGATGATGCAGCCATCGGCAAGGCGCAGGCGGACATTGTCGCCGAAAATCTTGCGCCTGGTGCCGGCGCCGGTGAGCAGCAGCAGGTCATAGCCCAGTTCCTGCGCCGCCTCTTCAATGCCGAGCAGGAAGGGGGTGAAGAAGTCGGCCTGCGCCGAGGGAAAGGCGGGTTCGTAGGTGAAGACGCCGAGAATGCGGTTGAGGCCCTTGACCATGCGGCGGGCCACCGGATCGGCGACGTAGCCGGTGTCGCGGATGACCTTGTTCACCCGGTTGCGGGTTTCGGCGGGGATGCGGCCGTCATTGCCATCAGCGCTATTCAGCACCAGCGATACGGTAGCCTGGCTCACTCCGGCCAGCCGGGCGATATCGCGTTGTGTCAGGCGTTTGGCGGCCGCCATGGATTTCTCCCGATCCGCTAATGCGTATTAGCAGTTATGCGTATTAGCAAGCGATCCGCCTGTCAAGCGGGGTGGAGAGATCCATGATGGTGGTAGATTGGTGGAGCGTGCTTGGCTCTATGGCGCCCGGAAACGGGGGCATTTTTCGTCAGATTGCTTGATGTCCGGACCCAGGCGAGGCCGTCAGGCACCACCCTTGTACGTCTCTGGCAATTTCAAAGAGAAAGGGTGGCGCGAGAGACGGGGCTCGAACCCGCGACCTCCGGCGTGACAGGCCGGCGCTCTAACCAACTGAGCTACTCCCGCAGCGCGGCGAACTGGTCGTTCACGCAACGTGGCGTCCGTTTACCCAGCACCTTGCCCCAAGTCAAGCGAGCAAGTTGGGATCGAAGCGACATTTTCATGAATGTCGACGACGGATGTGGAAAAGTGCCTGTGACACAGGCGCTAGCGGCCATTGCCTGAAGCGTAAGGTGAGATTCGCGCGGCGAGCGAATTCGTTAGCAGACTGTTAGCGTTGACGAGAGGGGGTGGTGGGCGATGACGGGCTCGAACCGCCGACATCTTCGGTGTAAACGAAGCGCTCTACCAACTGAGCTAATCGCCCGCAGGACCGGAGGGGTCCGCGAAGGTGGCCCTGATTAGGGCCCCTGCCCGCCAGCGTCAACCGGCAAAAATGAAATGGCCCCGGCGCGAAGCGCTCGGGGCCGATCGGTATGCCGATCCGGGGCCGGTCCTGCCGGCCCCTTGACGATCTTAGTTGATCGCGTCCTTCAGGCCCTTGCCGGGCTTGAACTTGGCCTGGTTCGAGGCCGGGATCTTGATCTCGGCGCCGGTGGCCGGGTTGCGACCGGTCGAAGCCTTGCGCTGCGAAACGGCAAAGGTGCCGAAACCAACGAGGCGGACTTCTTCACCGGACTTCAGCGAGCCCGTGATTGCCTCGAACACTGCGTCCACAGCTTCAGCGGCCTGTGCCTTGGTGATCGTCGCTTTGTCGGCGACGACGCCAACCAGATCGTTCTTGTTCATAGCGTTTCCTCACAGTGAATTGCCCGCCCTCGCTGGCGAACCTAAAACGCGGCAACCCTTGGTCGATTCTGTACGAAAGGCAAGGATTTCCGGGCTTTTCACGAGGCCGGACGGTGCAACGCTGTTAATGGACCGGAAACTTCGGGCTCGCAAGTCCGGATTGTTGGTTTTCGCCGGTTTTCCGGGCTTTCCTGCGTGTTCCGAGCCTATTCGCCGACCGCGGGTGCCGGCATGGGCCGGCGCCGGATTCCCAGCATAAGGGGTAGTGCCAACAGGTAAATTCCAGCCCCGATGATCCAGATCAGCCCCGGCCAGGTGCCGCGGATGGCGAAATAGGTGAAGCTGAAAAACAGCGGGCCGAAGACCGCCGCGAGGCTGACCAGGCTGGCCAGCACGCCCTGCAACTGCCCCTGCTTGTCGGGGCCCACCTGAGTCGTGGTGAGCGATTGCAGGGCCGGCATGCCGATGCCCCCGAGCGCGAAAAGCGGCGCCAGGGCGAAGACGATCCAGCCCTGGGTCGCGATCCCCATGATGCTGAGCGCGGTGAGTTCGCAGGCCATGCCGACCACCAGCGCCCAGCGTTCGCCCAGCCGCGCCACGGCGGGACCGGTGAGGAATGCCTGGGCGCCGGCATGGAAGATGCCGTAAGCGCCGAGGGACAGGCCGATCATGAAGCCATCGAAGTGGAAGGCGTCCTCGCCGAACAGCGCCCACATCGTGCCGTAGATGGTGCCGACGAAATTCATGATGACGAAAATGGCCATCAGCGGAATCAGGGCCTTGAATTCGAAGGCCCATTTGAGCGGCTTGAACGGGTTGAGCGTATCCCAGTCGAATTTCGCCCCCGGCATGCCCTTGCGCGATTCGGGCAGCACGAAGAGGGCCAGGGCGAAGTTGATGCCATTGAGTACGGCCGCCGCGATGAAGGGGGCGCGCACCCAGTAGTCGCCCAGCACACCGCCGAGTACCGGCCCGATGATGAAGCCGATGCCGAACATGGCGTGGAAGAGGCCGAAGCGCCTGGCGCGTTCCTCCTCGGTCGAAATGTCGGTGATGTAGGCCGTGGCCACCGCCATGTTGGCGCTGGTGACGCCGGAAATGGCCCGGCCAAGCACCAGCATCCAGAGTTCTGGCGCGAAGGCCATGACGAGATAGTCGATGGCCGCGCCGGCCAGCGAGACCAGCAGGACCGGACGGCGGCCGAAGCGATCGCTGAGTACGCCCAGAATGGGCGAGAACAGGAACTGACAGGCCGAATAGAGCGCCAGCATGATGCCGAGCAGCGTGGCAACCTCGGACATATGCCCGACATCGCGCAACAAAGCCGGCAGGATGGGAAAGATCAGGCCGATGCCGATGGAATCGAGCGTGACGGCGGCGAGAATGACGACGAGGGCCTTGTTCAAGGGATGCTCCTGTTGCTCCGCCGGCCGGCAGATGGACGTAGGGCGTTCACGGACGCGTTACAAGCCTGGCACCCTTATGACGATTGGTGCTGACAGTTTTCGACAGCAGCATTTGGGGTGCGGTCATTCGGAGGGAACGTGATAGGCCGTGTGCCTGAACCGCGAGGAACCCATGGTGGTCGCCTATATCGTGCAGGGCTTTCAATTGCGGGGACGCAAGCTGACCCCGGACCAGCCGAGAACGGCCAAGACAGCGGAGGCGGCGGTGGAACTGGCCGAGCGCATGGCGACGACGCGTGCCGGCGTGTTTGCATTCTCGCAGGCAGTCGATGTCGAGACGGACATATACGATGAGCCGCAAGTGCTGCTGCGGCTGGGAGACCTGCCGCCGGGGCTGCCGGAATAGGCAAGCGGGAAACGCCGTCACACGCTGGATCGTCACCCTCGGGCCCGACCCGAGGATGACCATGGTTGGCGGGGAAGGGAGAAGCAGGTCCCCGGCCCTGCGTCAATGGCATCAGGCTGCCACGGGTTTGGGCTGCCTGATGGTGGCGAAGAGCGGGGCGGCGGCCAGATAGAGCACGGCACCGGCGATCCAGACGGAGCCCATCCAGACGTCCCTGGTGTAGAAATAGAAGCCGGCGCCGGCCAGTGGTCCCACGACCCCGGCCAGGCTCATCAGGCTTGCCATGACGCCCTGCAACTGGCCCTGCTGGTCCTGGCTGACCCGGCTGGTCAGCAGGGATTGCAGCGCGGGCATGGCGATGCCACCCAGGGCGAATAGCGGCGTCAGCGCAAAGCCCATCCAGCCCTGATCGGCAAAGCCCATCAGCACATAGGCCACCCCGTCGAAGGCAACGCCGATCATCAGCGTGCCCCGGTCGCCGAAGCGTTTGACGATGGGGCCGGTCAGCACCGCCTGCGATATGGCCAAGCTGACGCCGAAGACCGAAAGGGAAAGGCCGATGGTCATCGAATCCCAGCCGAACCGGTCGGCGCCATACAGCACCCAGATGGTGCCCGGTACGCTGGCGATCACGCCGAACACCACAGCCACCACGATCAGCGGCAGCAGAGGCCGGAAATTCCACAGCCAGACCAGCGGCGCCACCGGGTTGAGCGACTTGAGAGCAAACCTGTCCGGCTTGGTGGCGTGGCTTTCGGGCAGCACGAACAGGGCCATAAGCAGGTTGAGCCCATTGAGGATGGCTGCCGCCAGAAACGGCGCCCGCAGCCACCAGATGCCCAGCAACCCGCCCAGCACCGGCCCGATGATGAAGCCGACGCCCATCACCGCGCCCAGCAGGCCGAAGCGCTGGGCGCGGTGCTCTTCGGGGGTGATGTCGGTCATATAGGCCGAGGCAACAGCCATGCTGGCGCTGGTAATGCCGGCAATCACGCGGCCGATGGCCAGGACCCAGAAGAAGGGCGAGAAGGCCATGATCAGGTAATCCACCATCGCCCCGGCAAGCGACAGCAGCAGGACCGGCCGCCGCCCGAACCGGTCGCTCAGCGACCCCAGCACCGGCGACAGCACGAATTGCATCAGGGCATAGATGCCGATGAGCAGGCCATAGATCAGCGAGATGTCATCAGCCGCGGTCATTTGCTTCAGCAGCTCGGGCAGGATGGGAAAGATCAGCCCGCCGCCGATGGCATCGAGGGCAACAGTGGCAAGGATAACGATCAGGGCCTTGTTCATGGCAGCGCTTCCGGGTTACTAATTTATCGGTGATAAGTTATTTATCGGCGATAAGCTCGCTTATCAGTGATAAGTCAAGAGGATTTTTGCATGGCAATCGATCGCGACCGGATCGTGGGAGAGGCATTGCTGCTGCTCAACGAGGTGGGCATCGACAAGCTGACCACGCGCAAGCTGGCGGAACGGCTGGGCGTCCAGCAGCCGGCGCTCTACTGGCACTTCCGCAACAAGTCGGCGCTGCTGGACGCGGTCAATACCGAGATGCTGGCGCGCTTCCATACGCACCGCCTGCCCGCGCCGGGCGAGGACTGGATCGATTTTACATTCGCCAATGCCCGCAGCATGCGGAAGACCTTGCTGTCGGTGCGCGACGGCGCGCGACTCACGGCCGGCACGCGGCCATCGACGAGCGAATTCGCCGATACCGAGAGAGTGCTGAAGCTTTACGTCGATGCGGGCTTTTCGGCCGAAGAAGCGCTGAACATCTCGATTTCACTGGCGCGTTACGTCGTCGGCTATGTGCTCGAAGAACAGGGCGAACGCGAGCGGAACGATGAGGACACCGATGAGAACGACGATCTCGGCGCGGAACTTGCAGCATTTCCGATTCTGGCCGAAGCGTTCGAGTCGCTGGTGAATGCCGGCACGATCAATACCGAAAAGGCATTTGAAAGCGGGCTTGGGGACATGGTCGAGGGAACGCGCGCACGGCTGGCCGCGAAGGGTTGATCGAGGGCGGTAGTGCCTGCTCCGTCCCCTTCTCCCCTCGTGGGAGAAGGTGCCCGAAGGGCGGATGAGGGGGCTACCGCGCTGTCCACGAGCATTGAGGCATGGGCGGGCGCAGCACCCCTCGCCCGGTTTTTCCGCTGAACGCGGAAGAACCACCCTCTCCACAAGGGGCGAGGGCTGGCTCCATTCCCAGCCGGGAAAACAAAACGGCGGCCCCTGGGGACCGCCGTTTTCTCATTCATTCCATCCCGCTCAGTGCGGCAGGCCGGTCGTGGCGTCTTCGCCCGTATCCACCGTGGTCGAGACGGCCGGGGCGGCTTCCTCGAAGTTCCATTCGATGGGCTCGGGCTTGCGCACCAGAGCGCGCTCGATGACCTGGTCCATGCGGGAGACCGGGACGATTTCCATGCCTTCCTTGACGATGTCGGGGATCTCGGCGAGGTCGCGGACATTTTCCTCGGGGATCAGCACGGTCTTGATGCCGCCGCGCAGGGCCGCCAGCAGCTTTTCCTTGAGGCCGCCGATGGGCAGCACCCTGCCCCGCAGCGTGATCTCGCCGGTCATGGCGACGTCATTGCGAACCGCAATGCCGGTCATCACAGAGACGATGGCAGTGGCCAGGCCGATACCGGCCGACGGACCATCCTTGGGGGTGGCGCCTTCGGGCAGGTGGACGTGGATGTCGCGCGTGTCGAACATCGGCGGCTTGATGCCGAAATCGATGGAGCGTGAGCGGACATAGGCCGTCGCCGCGGTCAGCGATTCCTTCATCACTTCCTTGATGTTGCCGGTCACGGTCATCCGACCCTTGCCCGGCGTCATCACGCCTTCAATGGTCAGCAGCTCGCCGCCGACGGACGTCCAGGCGAGGCCCGTTACCAGGCCGACCTGGGCCTCGGCTTCGATCTCGCCATGCTTGTAGATATCGGCGCCGAGGAACTTGGTCAGCTTCTCTTCATCGATAACCACCGTCTTGACCTTGGTCTTGACGATCTCGGTCACGGCCTTGCGCATCAGCTTGCCGATTTCGCGCTTGAGGTTACGCACGCCCGCTTCACGGGTATAGCGCTGGATCAGGGCAGTCAGCATCTCGTCGGAGAGCACGAATTCGCCGTGGGCGAGGCCGTTTTCCTTGAGCGTCTCCGGGATGAGGTGCTGCTTGGCGATCGCGTGCTTCTCCTGCTCGGTGTAACCGCTGAGGCGAATGATCTCCATGCGGTCCATCAGCGGGCCGGGGATGTTGAGCGTGTTCGAGGTGGTGACGAACATCACGTCGCTCAGGTCATAATCGACCTCGAGATAGTGATCGGCAAAGGTGTGGTTCTGCTCGGGATCGAGCACTTCCAGCAGTGCCGAGCTGGGATCGCCGCGGAAGTCCTGGCCCATCTTGTCGATCTCGTCGAGCAGGAAGAGCGGGTTGGATTTGCCCACTTTCTTGAGCGACTGGATGACCTTGCCGGGCATGGAGCCGATATAGGTGCGGCGATGGCCGCGGATTTCGGCTTCGTCCCGCACGCCGCCAAGGGCCATGCGCACGAATTCGCGGCCGGTCGCCTTGGCGATCGACTTGCCCAAAGAGGTCTTGCCGACGCCCGGAGGGCCGACGAGGCAGAGGATCGGCCCCTTGAGGGTGCCGGTGCGGCCCTGCACGGCCAGATATTCGAGGATGCGTTCCTTGACCTTTTCGAGGCCGTAATGGTCCTCGTCCAGCACTTTTTCAGCCAGGATCAGATCGCGCTTGACCTTGCTCTTCTTGCCCCAGGGCAGGCCGAGCAGGGTATCGAGATAGTTGCGGACCACGGTGGCTTCGGCCGACATAGGGCTCATGGACTTGAGCTTTTTCAGTTCCGCCTCGGCCTTGGTGCGGGCTTCCTTGGAAAGGCGGGTCTTGGCGATGCGCTCCTCGATCTCCTGGATCTCGTTGGAGCCTTCCTCGCCGTCGCCCAGTTCCTTCTGGATCGCCTTCATCTGCTCGTTGAGGTAGTATTCGCGCTGCGTCTTCTCCATCTGCCGCTTGACGCGGGAGCGGATGCGCTTTTCCACCTGCAACACGCCGATCTCGCCTTCCATCAGGCCGAGAATCTTCTGGAAGCGCTCGGCGACCGAAACGGTGGAGAGCAGGTCTTCCTTCTCGTTGATCTTGATGACGAGGTGGCTGGCAATGGTATCGGCGAGCTTACTGTGGTTCTCGATCTGGCCGACGGCAGCGACGACCTCGGCCGAAATCTTCTTGTTGAGCTTCACATAGCTCTCGAATTCGGTGGTGGCCGAACGGCTAAGGGCCTCGATCTCGGTGGCATCTTCCACCGGCTCGGGGAGCACCGAGGCTTCGGCCTCGAAATAGTCCTCTGTCTGCAGGTAGCGATCAATGGTGGCGCGGTTCAGGCCTTCCACCAGCACCTTGACCGTGCCGTCGGGGAGCTTGAGCAGCTGCAGCACGGTGGCGATAGTGCCGGTGGCATAGATCTGGTCCGGAGCCGGATCGTCGTCCTGCGCGTTTTTCTGGGTCACGACCAGGATGTGCTTGTCGTCGCGCATGACTTCTTCAAGCGCCTTGACGGATTTCTCGCGGCCGACGAACAGCGGCACGATCATGCCGGGGAAAACGACGATATCACGCAGGGGAAGAACTGGGTAAACCCGGTCCCGGCTGAATTCGCCAGTGGCGGGGGTGACGTCCGTCATCTCGTATCCTTTCCGGGGCGCGCGGGAGGAAGGAGAGAGGTGCGCGCCCGTTATAGACAGCTCCAAGCATTCGAGGCTGGGCTGATTCCGGTTAATAAATAGGGTTGCCCATGGGGACCGCAAGTCAAGCTTTGTGCTTTTGTGACGGTTAAGACGTGAACGCACAGGAGATATGCGGGCGCGGGCAGGAACAGCGGTGTGGCTTACCCCTCCTTGGGGAAGCGGGAAGAAAGTGCCTATTCCACGGCGAATTGGTGGGGGCGGTGCGGAAGGTGGCGGAGGTCGCTCAGGGAGTTGCGCAACCCTGCTATTTTCACCGGGAGAATGTCGCTTTCTATCGCGCTGCCGGTCCTACATACCGCGCTCTGGGGCGAATGGACTGGCCGCTGCCGATCTGTTCCATCATATGCGCCAGCCACCCCACGGAGCGGCCCATGGCGAACAAAACGAGGCCCGCATCGGCGGGCAGGTCGAACCGCGCTGTGAGGGCCGCCAGGGCGAAGTCGATATTGGGCAGGTCGCCGGTCAGCGATTGGGCGGCCATGCGGTAGGTCTGGAAGGCCGGCATCGGCGCGAAGCTGGCGAGCAGCGCCTGGCAGCGGGGATCGCCGTGGGGATAGAGCGGGTGGCCCATGCCGGGCACGTCCCTGCCCTCGCCCAGCCAATCGCGCAAAGCCGGCTCAGCCGCTGCGTCGGGCAGGTCGCCTATATCGTCGACCAAGGCGGCGATGCCCCGCGACGCCAGACCATGGCGCGGGCCGCTCAGCGCCGCCAGGCCCGCCAGCGTTCCGGCCCAGAGCGATGCCCCGGTCGATACGGTCACGCGGGCCGCGAAGGTGGACGCATTGAGTTCGTGATCGGCCAGGAGCACCAGAGCGCGCCGGATGGCATCGGCGGCCTCCGCACGGCCCCAATGGAAAGCCAGGCGCATATGCAGGGGTGCGTCGGCATTGCCGTCTCCGGTCAGCGCCTGGGCCAGGGTGCCCAGCACGAGATTGGCCTCGTGCACCAGCAGGGCGGCAGATTGGCCCATCACCACCGGTTGCGCGGCTCGTGCCGCCAGGGCGGCGAATGCCGCCGCCAGCCCCTGCCCCGCACCTTGTCCGGCGGTGGCCGGCCGTGCCGGCGCCTGCCACAGCAGCGTGGCGATATCCTCAAGCGATGCAGCGTGGGACAGGTCGCAGGCATCCTCTCCGCGATAGAGCAGCCGTCCGCCCTCGACCGTCGAAATGGCCGTGCGCAGCACCGGCTCGCCCCAGTGCATGGCTTCGGTGGCCACGACTTCCTGCCGGCGGCGACCGGCGGCGCGCTGGGCCAGCCGGCGCACATCGTCGCCGCGATAGAGGCTGCGGCGGCTGTCGGCGGGATCAGGCCGGGCCTTGATGCGGCCGCGGCTGACATTGGCGTAAAGCGTCTGCTTTTGGGTGCCCAGCAGGGTCAGCGCTTCGGTGGCGGACAGCCAGTCCATGACATTGATCCAATTGGTCAAGATTGACGTCAATATTAACACGCCTACCCTGCGCGGCAACAACCACAGGAGAGCATCATGAAGAGTGGTCTCGAAGACGTCATTGCCGCCGAAACCGTGCTGTCTGACGTCGACGGCAACAATGGGCGGCTGATCGTGCGCGGCGTGTCATTGGACGAACTGGTCGCCSCCAGCCGCTACGAGGATGTGGCGGCGCTGCTGTTCGATGGCTTCCTGCCGGGCCCGGCGGACCTGCGCGCGGCGCTGGGTGCGGCAAGGGTCACGGTGTTCCGCCATCTTGCCGGCGCGGTGGGATTGAAGGATCTGTCTCCGGTGGAGGGTCTGCGGGCGCTCATGGCGCGGCTGGCCGATGGCGACGATATGCCGACGGCGCTGCAACTGGTCGCGGCGCCGGCCGTATTCACCGCGGGGCTGGTGCGCCTCCGGGCCGGATTGGCGCCCATAGCGCCCGATCCGGACCTGTCACAGGCCGCCGATGCCCTGCGCATGCTTCATGGCGCCGCGCCGGCTGCCGAACAGGTCGGGGCGCTCGATCGCTATCTGGTGACGGTGGCTGACCATGGCCTCAATGCCTCGACTTTCGCGGCGCGGGTGGTGGCCTCGACGCAGGCGGGGCTGACCTCGTCGGTGCTGGCAGCGCTCAGCGCCCTCAAGGGGCCGCTGCATGGGGGCGCGCCGGGGCCGGTGCTCGACATGCTGGATGGGGTTGGCACGCCTGGCAATGCGGGCCGCTGGCTCGAGGCCGCGCTGGCCAATGGCGACCGGCTGATGGGGTTCGGTCACCGCGTCTATCGGGTGCGCGATCCGCGCGCCGATGCGCTCAAGGGCGCGGTGCGGATGCTGGCGGGTTCGGGCGCCATCGACCCGGCGCGGCTGGCTTTGGCCGAGGCCGTGGAAGCGGCGGCGCTGGACCTGCTCAAGCACAGGAAGCCGGACCGGCCGCTCGATACCAATGTGGAATTCTATACGGCATTGCTGCTGGAAGCGCTGGGATTCCCGCGCGAGGCGTTTACCTGCGTGTTTGCCATGGGGCGGGTGGCGGGGTGGATCGCCCATGCGCGGGAGCAGGCGCTGGAGGGGCGGCTGATCCGGCCGATGTCGGTTTATGTAGGGCCGGTGCCACAGGTGGCGGCTTAGGAGGCGTGGACTGTCAGTCGTCTCCCTCCCCCTTGCGGAGGGATCAAGGGTGGGGGTGGGAGAGCCTGGATATCGGGGCTATCCACCCCCCACCCAGCTACGCTAGGCGCTGCGCGCCAAGCTGCGCTGCCCTCCCCGCAAGGGGGAGGGAGCCGCGCGGTGGATGTGTTGAGACCGCGCTTCGTCCCCGGCCTTCGCCGGGATGACACCCTGCATTGGGTACATCAACCGCCTAAAACAAAAACGCCGGGCACTTGGCCCGGCGTTTTTGTTTTCAGCTAAGAACCTCACGCCGTGGCCGGCTCTTCGTCCTTCTTGCGTTCGGAATAGATGTAGAGCGGCCGCACGTCCTTGCCGCGCACCACTTCCTCGCTGATCACCACTTCTTCCACGCCTTCCAGCGAGGGCAGGTCGTACATGGTGTCGAGCAGGATGGCTTCCATGATCGAGCGGAGGCCGCGGGCGCCGGTCTTGCGCTCGATGGCCTTTTCGGCGATCGCCTTGAGGGCGTCCTCGTGGAAGGTGAGTTCCACTTCCTCCATCTGGAACAGGCGCTGGTACTGGCGCACCAGGGCGTTCTTGGGGGCGGTGAGGATTTCGATCAGGGCGGCGATGTCGAGGTCTTCGAGGGTCGCCAGCACGGGCAGACGGCCGATGAATTCCGGGATCAGGCCGAAGCGCACCAGGTCTTCCGGCGCGACGTCAGCGAGAATCTGGCCGACGCGGCGGTCATTCGGATCCTTGACGGTGGCCGAGAAGCCGATGCCCGAGCCTTCGCCGCGGGCCGAGATGATCTTTTCGAGGCCGGCAAAGGCGCCGCCGCAGATGAACAGGATATTGGTCGTGTCCACCTGCAGGAATTCCTGCTGCGGATGCTTGCGGCCGCCCTGGGGCGGAACCGAAGCCACGGTGCCTTCCATGATCTTGAGCAGAGCCTGCTGCACGCCTTCGCCCGACACGTCGCGGGTGATGGACGGGTTGTCGGACTTGCGGGAAATCTTGTCGACTTCGTCGATATAGACGATGCCGCGCTGGGCCTTTTCCACATTGTAGTCGGCCGACTGCAACAGCTTGAGGATGATGTTTTCCACGTCCTCGCCGACATAGCCGGCTTCGGTCAGCGTGGTGGCATCGGCCATGGTGAAGGGCACGTCGAGGATGCGGGCCAGCGTCTGGGCCAGCAGCGTCTTGCCCGAACCGGTGGGGCCGATCAGCAGGATGTTGGACTTGGAGAGTTCCACATCCTGGTTCTTGGACGCGTGGTGCAGGCGCTTGTAGTGGTTGTGGACGGCCACGGAGAGTACGCGCTTGGCGCGGAACTGGCCGATGACGTAGTCGTCGAGCACCTTGCAAATCTCGGCAGGGGTCGGCACGCCATCGGAGGACTTGACCATACTGGTCTTGTTCTCTTCGCGGATGATGTCCATGCACAGCTCGACGCATTCATCACAGATGAACACAGTCGGACCGGCGATCAGCTTGCGAACCTCGTGCTGGGATTTCCCGCAGAACGAGCAGTAAAGCGTGTTCTTCGAGGTTTCGCCGTTCGTTGTCTCTTTGGACATCCTGGTCACTCCCGGGGGCAGAGCGCCCCCAAAACTCAGCGTTATCGGAAACCGTAACGCCGAAGGCATAAACAAAGTCTAAGCCGAAACGATCCTAAAGACCGTTCCGGCTCGGTGCAATTGCGCATGGATCACAGTCCACGGCGCATCGGCATTGTGCTTAACGCAGGTCAATCAGCTTGCGGCATCCGGAACGATGCGCTTTTCCATGACGCTGTCGATGATGCCGAAGGCCTGCGCTTCCTCAGGGGAGAGGAAATTGTCGCGCTCGAGGGCCCGCTCGATTTCATCGTAGGTACGGCCGGTGTGCTTCTCATAAATCTGATTAAGACGCCGCTTCAAACCCTCGACTTCCTTGGCATGAATCAGGATGTCGGTGACCTGGCCCTGATAGCCGCCGGAGGGCTGGTGGACCATGATGCGCGAGTTCGGCAGCGAGGTGCGCATGCCCTTTTCGCCGGCGGTGAGCAGGAGCGAACCCATGGACGCGGCCTGGCCCATGACCATGGTGGCGACGGCCGGGCGGATGAACTGCATGGTGTCGTAAATGCTGAGACCAGCCGTGACGACGCCGCCGGGGGAGTTGATATAGAGCGCGATTTCCTTTTTCGGGTTCTCCGATTCGAGGAACAGCAGCTGTGCCACGATGAGCGAGGCCATGTTGTCCTCGACCACGCCGGTCACGAAGATGATGCGCTCGCGCAAGAGACGCGAATAGATGTCGAAGGCGCGTTCGCCGCGGTTCGACTGCTCGACCACCATGGGAACGAGCGTGTTCATGTAGATATCGTGCGGATCCCGCATGTGATGCCCCTTTTGCCGTGCCGGGTCGCGGACCGGGCTGGCAGATTAGCTTAGATGGAACACGATCCCGTCCCGAACTCGGACATCGGGGGTCCGGGGATCATGCCTGAAATCGAATCGACGCGACGGGTGATTGCAGACTATGCCGCCTTAAGAGCGGGTAAAGGCACAGATAGGCGGCAATGGGGCGAGCTTCAATAGGGTTTGGCGCCGATGTGACGGAAGGGTGAATGGCCGCTTGCTGCCACGCCCTCGTGGTTCGAGGCGCCGAAGAAGGCGCACCTCACCATGAGGGCTACTTATAGCTCAGTGTTCCAGTAGCCCTCATGGTGAGGTGCGAGCCCTTCGCGAGCCTCGAACCACGAGGGCGTGGCGCCTAAGCCGAAAAACCAACCGTCACGCCCTTCTTGCGGAAATAGGCCTGCATCAGCTTGCGGCCCTGGCGGTTGGACTGGGCCAGCTTGGAGGGCTCGAATATGGCTTCCTTGGCGCCTTCGCGGGCCATGGCGGCCTTGAGGGCCATGATATGGGTATCGAGGTCGTCGTTGTCGGCCTTGATCGAGGCATAGATGTTGTCGATGGCCTGGGCCAGGGTCAGGTCGCTGGTCTGGTCGCTCATGGCTTGTCCTCAATTGCGTTGCGCACTGACTAGCGATTTTTGCGGCGAGGGCAAGCTGTCGATTGCATTGGAGGTGCGACATCGTAATGTCGGGCGTCCCGTTTCCGCTCCGGTTTCCTTTTCGCCCATGGCCGCCATTGTCCAGCTCAAGCCGATTACCGATGTTCCCGATCACCTTCGCGCCAGTGCCGAGCCGCGCGATCCGGTATTCTACCAGAACCCCTATGCCTTCTATGACCGGCTGCAAGCGGGCGAGCCCGCCTTTTTCTGGGAACAGTATGGGCATTGGTGCTTTGCCGGCTTCAGGGATGTGAGCGCCCTGCTCCGCGACAAGCGCTTCGGACGCGAAATCCTGCATGTGGCGACGCGCGAGGAACTGGGCATGCCCGCGCCCCAGCCGCATACGGCGGCGTTCGACCTCACCGAGAAACACTCGCTGCTCAACCTGGAGCCGCCGGCGCATACGCGGCTGCGCACGCTGGTCAACCGGGCCTTCGTGTCCCGGCATGTGGAGCAATTGCGGCCGCGCATCGTCCGGCTGGCCAACGAGATGATCGATGGGTTCGAGGGGCAGGACTCAATCGACCTGATCAAGGCCTTCGCGGCGCCGATCCCGGCCATCATCATTGCCGAGATGATCGGGCTGCCGGCGGAAAGCGCGCCGCAATTGCTGGCCTGGTCCAATCGCATGGTGGCCATGTACATGTTCGGGGTGAGCCACGAGACCGAGCTCGACGCCAACAAGGCATCGCAGGATTTCATGGATTTCCTCGCAGCCTCCATCGCCGAGCGGCGCAAGCAGCCGCGCGAAGATTTGCTGAGCCACATGCTGACCTCGGACCGCGACGGCGACGTACTGAGCGATGAAGAAGTGATGTCCACGGCCATCCTGCTGCTCAATGCCGGGCATGAGGCGACGGTCCACACCACGGGCAACGGCGTGAAGTCGATCCTCGAAAGCGGTATCGATCCGGTTACGCTTTTTTCGAGCGAGGCGCAGACGGCAGCGACGGTGGAGGAATGCCTGCGGTTCGATGCGCCGCTGCACCTGTTCACCCGCTATGCGCTCGATGACCTGGAGTATGAGGGGCTGCAACTGCGCAAGGGCGACGTGGTCGGGCTGATGCTCGGGGCGGCCAATCGCGACCCCCGACGCTTCGCCAATGCCAATACATTCGACCCATTCCGCACGGATGGGGCCAATGTGAGCTTTGGCGCGGGGATTCACTTCTGCATCGGGGCGCCACTGGCACGGATCGAGCTGCAGGTGGCGTTCAGCGAGCTGTTCCGGCGGCTGCCGGCGCTAAGGATTGCCGAGAAGCCGCGGTACAATGATGTGTATCATTTCCATGGGTTGCAGAAACTGATGGTGAGCTGGCGATAGGCTGCTGCCAGGCCCTCCTTCGACAGGCTCAGGATGAGGGTGGTTCGAGGCTCGTGAAGAACTCGCACCTCAGCATGAGGGCTACTCTTGGTGCAGGATTCCAGTAGCCCTCATGCTGAGGCGGGAGCTAAGCGACCCTCGAACCACGAGGGCGTGGCGAGATCTACAAGCTCGCCAATACCCCCGGCACCAGCAATGGCAAATCCTCGCTGATCAATCCCGGTCCACCGAACCTGTTCGCCGCTTCGGCATGCAGCCATACCGCCGCGCAGGCCGCTTCCCAGCCGTCCATGCCCTGCCCTATCAGGCCGGCGACCATGCCGGCCAGGACGTCGCCCGAACCGGCCGTGCCGAGCCAGGCGGGGGCGTTGGCGTTGATGGCGGCGCGGCCGTCGGGGCTGGCGATGACGGTGTCGCTGCCCTTGAGGACGACAATGGCGCCGGAATGGGTGGCAGCGGCGCGGGCCTTTTCCAGCTTGCCGCCGGGCACGTCGCCGAAGAGGCGCTGGAACTCGCCCTCATGCGGAGTCATGACGACAGGGCGGCTGCCGGCCTTGATGGCGGCGAAGAGTGCATCGGCATTGCCGGCGAAGCTGGTGAGAGCGTCGGCGTCGAGCACGGTGGCGGGGCCGGACGCCAGAACGGCGAGTACGCTGTCGCGGGTTTGCGCGCCGATGCCGGCGGCCGGGCCGATGACGACGGCGTTGATGCGCTTGTCGGCCAGCAGGTCGGCCAGCGCCGCGGTGTTTTCGGCGGGCCTGAGCATGACGGCGGTGACATGGGCGGCGTGGACCATGAGTGCCGCTTCCGAGCCGGCAAGCGAAACCAGGCCGGCCCCGACGCGAAAGGCGGCCATGGCGGCAAGGCGCGCGGCGCCGGTCTGCAAGGGGCCGCCCGAGATGACGACGACATGGCCACGGTCGAACTTGTTGCCCGCATTGCCGGCCGGCGGGATAGACCAGAGGCTGGGTGTATTCTGCCAGGCGGTGGCGGCGATCGGGTCGAGGGTGGTTTCGGGGATGCCGATGTCGGCCAGCACCACTTCGCCACAGCACTCGCGGCCCGGTTGCAGCAGATGGCCGGGCTTGAGGCGGAAGAAGGTGACGGTCATGTCCGCTATCATGGCCGTGCCGGACACGGCGCCGGTGGCGCCATCGACGCCGCTGGGCATGTCGACGCTGACCACCGGGCGCGTGCTGGCGTTGACGGCCGCGATGATGGCGGCGAAGTCGCCTTCCACATCGCGATCGAGCCCAGCCCCCAGCAGCGCATCGACGATGAGGTCGGCGCCTTCGATATCCTTTGCCGTGGGCGCCTCGATGCGGCCGGTCCACTGGCCGGCCATGGCGGCGGCATCGCCCTTGAGGGCGTCGCGGGCGCCGATGAGGCGGAGCTGGACCGGCCAGCCCTTCTGCTTGAGCAGGCGGGCCACCACGAACCCATCGCCGCCATTGTTGCCGGGGCCGCACAGGACCAGCACCGAGCGCTGGTAATAGCGTTCCACAATGGCCTCGGCCACGGCCTTGCCGGCGGCCTCCATGAGCTTCTGCGACTTGATGCCGGACTGGATGGCGAGGCGGTCGGCCTCGGCCATCTGGCGCGGTGTGAGCAGGATATCGGCGGGGGCGATGGTCATGGGTGGTCCTGACGCGGGGCACAGTTGCGTGCTTTTTAGCCTGATTTCATCAATATCGCGACACGGTGTTGGTTGAGGCAGAAGGCATTACCACAAAACAAAAAGCCGCCCATTTCTGGACGGCTTTGAATTTGATGGGTCAGAGCTTAGTGGTGGTGCTCTTCGGGAACCTCGTCCTCGTCGGCCTGGATCAGCTTGGCCAGTTCGGTGCGGGTCATCTTCTTGTCGGTGATCGTGCCCTTTTCGGCGACAAAGTCGACGACCTTGTTTTCGAAGACGGGGGCGCGGAGACCGGCGAGAGCCTGCGGGTTCTTGCGGTAGTAGTCGTAAACCTGCTGTTCCTGGCCGGGGAAGCGGCGCACTTCGGCGATGAGCGCCTGCTGGTGCTCTTCCTCGGTGACCTCGACTTCGTTCTGGTTGCCGATTTCGGCGACGACCAGACCCAGGCGCACGCGGCGCTCGGCGATGGTGCGATACTGCTCGCGGGCGGCTTCCTCGGTGGTGCCTTCATCCTCGAAGGAGCGGCCGTGGCTTTCTACTTCATGCTGGACGCGCTGCCAGATGGTGTTGAACTCGGCATCCACGAGCTGGGCCGGGACATCGAACTTATGGCCATCGTCCAGGGCGTCGAGGATCTGGCGCTTGACATGCTGGCGGCTCATCGAGGCGAGAGCGGCTTCCATCTGCGTCTTGACGGCTTCACGCATGGCTTCGACATTTTCGACGCCGAGGCGCTTGGCGAAGTCGTCGTCGAGATCGCCCTGGTTGGGGCCGTCGACATGGAGGATAGTGACTTCGAACTGGGCCTTCTTACCGGCGAGTTCGTCGCTCTGGTAATCCTTAGGGAAGGTCACTTCGATTTCGCGGGTCTCGCCCTTCTTCATGCCGACAAGCTGCTCTTCGAAGCCGGGGATGAATTCGCCGGCGCCGACGGTCAGGTGGGCATGATCGGACGTGCCGCCATCGAAGGGCTTGCCCTTGATCTTGCCGACGAAGGAGAGGCCGAGGCGGTCGCCGGTCTCGACGACGCCTTCGTCACCCTTGTCGGTATAGCCGCGGTTCTGGGCGAAGACGCGGTTCACTTCGGCGGTGACTTCCTCGTCGGTGATGTCGATCACCGGCCTGTCGAGCTTGATGCCGTCGAGCTTCATCAGCGTGACGGGCGGCAGCACTTCATATTCGACTTCGAAAGCCAGGTCGGCCTTGCCATCGAGCACGTCGTTGATGACGGCCTGATCGTCGGGCAGATCGACCTTGGGCTGGGCGGCCGCGCGTTCCTTGCGCTCGTCGAGCGTGTCGGAGACGGTGGAATTGATGGCGTCGGTCATGACTTCCGACATGGCCGAGCGGCCGAACATCTTCTTGATATGGGCCAGCGGCACCTTGCCGGGACGGAAGCCCTTGATGTTGGCCTGGCCCTTGAGCTCTTCGAGCTTGGCGCCAAGGCGCTCATTGAGGGCGGCGGCCGGAATAGTAACGCTCAGCTTGCGCTTCAGGCCTTCATTGAGGGTTTCGGTAACCTGCATTCGGTTCATGTCCCGTATTCATTAATGTCAGGGCCTGGTCCCTAGATGGTGCGGGTGAGAGGACTCGAACCTCCACGCCTTGCGGCGCTGGAACCTAAATCCAGTGCGTCTACCAGTTCCGCCACACCCGCAAAAGGACCCGTTGGCCGGGTTGGCGTTGCATCTATATGAAGATGGAAAGCCCGTCAAAGCCTAGAGTGGGGATTTGGTGGGAATGGAGGCCCCGCCGCGAACTGGCGCCATAAGCATCATTATGCGCGCTATCGTGCCAGCAATGAGGTGCCAATTGCTGGACGATTGCACAAAACTTGTGCATGTTGCCGATGTTTTGAACAACCACCCCTCGCCCTGCACGGTCACCAGCATCGGACTATCCCTGTAAGTCCTTCTCCGGACAAGCATTTTTGGCTTCCTGGCGGGCTGGCACAGGCCGTGCATACGGGCTTGCGGTAACTGCCGCATACGACACCGGAGGCTCACATGAAAAAGATCGAGGCTATCGTAAAGCCGTTCAAGCTCGACGAAGTCAAAGAGGCGCTTCAGGAAGTGGGCCTGCAAGGCATCACCGTGACCGAGGCCAAGGGCTTCGGGCGCCAGAAGGGCCATACCGAACTTTACCGCGGCGCCGAATATGTCGTCGATTTCCTGCCCAAGGTGAAAGTGGAAGTCGTGTGCCCCGACGAGCTGGCCGAAAAGGCCATCGAGGCGATCCGCAATGCGGCGCAAACCGGTCGCATCGGCGACGGCAAGATTTTCGTCTACTCGATCGAGCAGGCCATTCGAATCCGTACCGGAGAATTCGGCGACGACGCGCTCTAGGGGCCTCCACCCCGGGCGCGGCTCGCCGTGATGACAAACAAAGCATTCCGTTTAGACAGGGGAATACCTAAATGACCACCGGAGCTGACCTCCTCAAGCGCATCAAAGACGAGAACATCAAGTATCTCGACCTGCGCTTCACCGACCCGCGCGGCAAGCTGCAGCATGTCACGCTCGACGTTTCCATCGTCGATGAAGACCTGTTCGAAGAAGGCACCATGTTCGACGGTTCCTCGATCGGTGGCTGGAAGGCCATCAACGAGTCCGACATGGTTCTCATGCCCGATCCGAACTCGCACTATATGGATCCCTTCTTCGGCGCCTCTACGCTGGTGGTGAACTGCGACATTCTCGAACCGCTGACCTACCAGCCCTATAGCCGCGACCCGCGCACCACGGCCAAGAAGGCCGAGGCGTTCCTCAAGGCGTCCGGCATCGGCGACACCGTGGTTTTCGGCGCCGAGCCCGAATTCTTCCTGTTCGATGACGTCAAATATTCCAACACCTCCTACAAGGTGGGTTTTGAAGTCGACCATCCCGAACTGCCGTCCAACAACGACACCGCCTATGAAGCCGGCAATACCGGCCACCATATCGGTCTCAAGAAGGGCTATTTCCCGGTGCCGCCGCTGGACAGCGCGCAGGATATCCGCGGCGAGATGCTGGCGGCCATGGCCGACATGGGCGTGGTCGTCGAAAAGCACCACCACGAAGTGGCTTCGGCCCAGCATGAGCTCGGCATCAAGTTCGCGCCGATGATCAAGGCTGCCGACGACGTGCAGATCTACAAATATGTCATCCACCAGGTCGCCAATGCCTATGGCAAGACCGTGACCTTCATGCCCAAGCCGATCTTCGGCGATAACGGCTCGGGCATGCATTGCCACCAGTCGATCTGGAAGGACGGCAAGCCGCTGTTTGCCGGCGACCAGTATGCCGGCCTCAGCATGGAAGCGCTGTATTACATCGGCGGCATCATCAAGCATGCCAAGGCGATCAACGCCTTCACCAACCCGACCACCAACAGCTACAAGCGCCTGGTGCCCGGCTTCGAAGCCCCCGTGCTGCTGGCCTATTCGGCCCGTAACCGTTCGGCCTCGTGCCGTATTCCCTTCGGCCAGTCGCCGAAGTCCAAGCGCATCGAAATCCGCTTCCCCGATCCGCTGGCCAACCCGTACCTGGCCTTCTCGGCCATGCTGATGGCCGGCCTCGACGGCATCAAGAACAAGATCCACCCCGGCGATCCGATGGACAAGGACCTGTACGAGCTGCCGCGCCAGGAACTGATGCAGATCCCCCATGTCTGCGGTTCGCTGCGTGAAGCGCTTGCCAGCCTCGACAAGGACCGCGAGTTCCTGCTGGCCGGCGGCGTGTTCGACAACGACCAGATCGAGAGCTACATCGAGCTGAAGATGACCGAAGTCGTCAAGTTCGAGCAGACCCCGCATCCGGTCGAGTATGAAATGTACTACTCGGCCTAAGGCTGGTGACTGAATGAGAAAGGGCCCCGACAGGGGCCCTTTTGCTTTGTCAGTCGTAGCCGTAGCCTTCGTCCGTGTCGCCGGGCTCGCTGGTGTCGATATGGCGCGGCTGCAGCACGGTTACGGCGCGGCGCCATTCGAGCGGGGCTTCGAGCAGGCCCTCGATTTCGTCTTGCGGCTGGCGCGTGTCGAAATGGACGGCAAAGCCCACGTCGAACAGGCGCACCACGCGGGCGGGCACATGGCCGATGGTCACCGGCGCGCCGACGGCCGGCGTGGTATCAGCAGAAATGGCGGCGCCCGAGGCGGAATAATCGACGACGAGGCAGGGCAGCACGTCGCCGCCTTCGAGAATGATGACCGAGCGGGGCTCGGCGGGCATGAAGCGCTTTTCGGCCCGCTTGTCGGCAAGGCCGTGCCAGGGCTTGTGGCGGAAGGCTTCGATGCGATCGGCAAGGCCGGGCTCGGCATTGTCGAGATCGACCGCGAAGCCATCGGCGACATGGCGTGCGATGTGCCCATGCAGATTGCCGAACGGCGCGAAGCTGGCCGAGACGCACTCGCCTATCGCGCCGATGACCGGCGCCGCGACAACGAAACCGGTGGGCGAGATGGTCCGCAGGCGGCAGGCGAAGATGTTGATGCCCGGCCTCAGGGGCTGCCGGCCAAGACCGTAGCGCCCGGCCACGGTGCTGATGTTGTGCAGGCTGTGGTCGATCTCTGTCGCCGGCATGACGCCTCCCGGTGATGACTCGTTCAGGGATGATACGGGGCGGCGGTGAAGGCGGTGTTCACCTCTGGTCTGCAGCTTTCGTGATCGGAGTAAGCAAAACTTCATCCTGCCGGGGGTGGCAGGAGGCCCTCATTCGACCGGCGGAGCCATGAGGATTTCGAGTTGGTCGATCTCCTGGAGCTGGATGAATTGCAGGGCGAAACCGACGTCGAGATAGCGCACGACGCGCCCGACGAGCTTGCCGATGGCCATGGGCGTGCCGAGGCCGGGCCAGATATCGGCCGAAACCGCGATGCCGGACTGCGAAATATCGATGACGAAACAGGGCATCTGTGTGCCGTCGCCCAGGGTCAGGACGGTGCGGGGATCGCGCGGCAGGATGCGCTTATGGTCGCGCTTGTCGGGAACCTGCTCGTGCACCCGCTTCTTCTGCCAGACGATCTTGCCGCCCAGCTTGTTGCGATCGGTGTCGTTCAGCATCAATTCCATGACGAAGCCGGAGGGAAGCTTGCGGCTGATCTTGCCACGCAGAATGCCGAACTCGTCGAAATGGGCAGTCACGGATTCGCCTTCGCGACCGACCACCGGCCCGACGACCACGGCCAGGCGGGTCGAGATCGAGCAGAGGCGGCACGCATAGACCGACACCTTGCCATCGTCGCCAACCCGCCTGTCGGAGAGTGCATACCGACCCGCTACGGCGCCGATAAAACGGACGTCGTGCCAGTCAAAATGCGATCGTGACGGTGTGCTACCACCATCAGCGCTTTGAAACATGGGTCCCTCATCCCCAATAGTTCCGATTCCAGAGAAACCATAAGTCGTAGTTCTTAAGGACTTCTCCCAATTTACCGGCGAGTTTGGCCCCTCGCCGGGCGTAGGCCAGCATCAATTTATCGCATGGTTAGCGACGCCCTAAGGCCAGGATGCCTCCTGCGCCATAGCTGCAAAATGGGCCTCGGGACTGTCGACTTCCCGCAGCCGGCGATTTTCGATCACCAGGAACCGGTTACCGAGTCCGCGCACAAAGCTGCGATCGTGCGAAACCAGGATGCAGGTGGCGCCATGGGTGAGGATTTCGTCCTCCAGCCGCTCCTGCCCCGGAATGTCCACATGGTTGGTGGGCTCGTCGAGCAGGTAGAAATTGGGCTCCAGCAGGCGAATGGCCAACAGGCCCAACCGGGCGCGCTGGCCGAAGGACATTTCGGCAATGGGCCGTTCCTGCTTTTCGACGGCGAAGCCGGCCGCCGCCAGCAGGCTCTTGCTGCGCTGGTCGCCCTGGTCGAACTGGCCGGTAATGTAGGCGAGCGGGGATTGCCGCGCCGGCAGAAAGCTCATGGCCTGGTCGACATAGCCGGGCACCACTTGCGGACTGACCCGGGTGCCTGCTGTTTCAGCCCCGGTCATGGCGCGGTGGACGAGGCCGATAAACTGGGACTTGCCGGTGCCGTTGCGGCCCAGGATGACCAGCCGATCGCCCTGGAACACATGCAGCTTGTCGATATGAAACAGCTTGTCGCCGACGGGGCTGGTGACATCGACATTTTCAACGGCGAGCATGACCCTGGCCTGGGCGCCGCTATTGCCCAGCCGGATCTCGCCGCTGCGCTCCTTGTGCAGCGACAGCACGGCATTCTCGATCTTCTCAGCGCGCTCGCGCAGGTATTTCGATTTCACCGTCAGCAGGTCGCTGCCCGAATTTATGCCGATATTGGTGAGCTTGGCGGCCTGCTTGCGCAGGCGGCTGACCTCCTTGAGATCCTTTTCGCGTTTCGCCTCGGCGGCCTCGTCGGCTTCGGCGAGGGCCAGCCGGGCCTTGCTGTAGGGCAGCGCGAAATAGTGGCTGGCATCGGGTCGCAGGAACAGCGTGCGGTTGGTGGTGGCGTCGAGGAACTGCCGGTCATGGCTGGCAATGACCACGGGAATGTTGCGGGCCGCCCGGTTGATCCAGTTTTCGAGTTGGAACAGCTTGCCGAGATCGAGATGGTTGGTCGGCTCATCCAGCAGCATGGCGTCGGGTTGCAGCACCCAGCAGCGGGCGATCAGCGCGATGCGCTGCCAGCCGCCGCTCAATTCGGTCAGCTTACGGTTACGCATGGCGTCGGGGGTCTCGAATTCGTCGAGCACCACATCGACCCGCCAGCTATCGGTATCGCGGTCAGCGGGCGGCAGGGCTTCCAGCACCGCCCCGTAGAGGGTGAGGCCCATGCTGGCTGAAGGCATGTCCTGCTCGACATAGCCAACGGTGAGGCCGCGCGAGCGGACGATATCGCCCGCGGTCAGTTCGCCCTGCCCGGCCATGGCGCGCAGCAGCGTGGTCTTGCCGCGGCCATTGCCGGCGACGAGGCCGACGCGATCGCCGTCACCGATGACGAAATTGAGGTTGGAAAAGAGAGTGTCCGTGGCCACGAGGCCGGCATTGCGGAGGCTGATGGAGCCCATTGTCTTGTCTCACTGGTGCGGCGCTAGCGAGCGCCAAAATCCTGTCAGGCGGTCAGGAACCGCCACGAAGGGCAAACCAGAATGGGAGAGACAGGGAGGAAGTCCGTACCAGTACCGGTCAGCCCTGCAGCTGATGCCACAGGGCGTGAACAGGGCCACGGGAGCGGTGCTCGAACATGAAAGTCATTGCGCCCTCCCCTGACGGTATTGCAGCGTAGAGCGATCAATAGCCGCGCGGGCGGCGGAAATCAATCGACGGCGATCAAAGGAAATAGAACATGGCCGCGACCAGCGCGACGACCCCGGAACGCGGGGCGGTGAGCTTGGCCAGCCGGTACGCAATACCTGAAAACCCGGCTTGCGGCCAAACACCTGATATAACCGAACCAGCAGAGACCTGGTACGCAGAACGAGGATCCCGGTCGGTTCGCATACGGCAACTCCAGACAAAACCGTATGAAGTGGTTGTAGCAGCGCGCCTTTAAGAAAGTGCTTTCAAGAAGCAAACGGAACGTAAACCAGCCGGCCGATCTTGGGACGGATTTGTATGGAGTTGGGATTCTTACCTCTCCCTTCGAGGGAGAGGTCGGCGCGCAGCGCCGGGTGAGGGGGCCTTTACTGGGTGAGGTGCGTGGGGAAGGCCCCCTCACCCGCCTTGCTTCGCAAGAAAGGCCTACCCGGCCGGGCGCAGCTGGGTGCGGCCCTCGATGCGGCCGGTGCAGTAGTTGAAATCGAGCAGGTAGACCCAGCCGTCGCGGGTGGCGCGCACCTCGACATGCTTTTCCATCATGACGTTGAGGTAGATGTTGGTGTAGCCGCGATGGGCTACCGCCTGGCGGATCTGATAGTCGCTCATGCAGGTGATGCGCTCGGGATAGAAGTCCGACGCCTCGTCACCAAAGAAGATGCCGAAGCGGAAAGACTGCGCCTGGGCCGGAGCGGCCAGGCCCGCGGCGAGCAGCAGTGCGGTCAGGGCGATGGCAATGGACCTGGTCATGAATAGCCTCCTGGCTGGTGCGATCTGACACAAAAGCGGTTCCAGCTTGAACCCAGGCGGAACCGGCCGTTCATCCGGCGTTCAGCTTTGTGGACAAAGCCCTGGACGGCAAGTGGTTCCAGCATGGTCGGGCGGCCGGCTGGGATATGCTAAAAGGCGGAATCGCCCGATTCGGGCGCAAAGACGGAATGTGCATGTCGCAAGCAGAAGACCTTTTCGGCGGCGGGGACGACCCCGAGCGCCTGCCCGAACCAGCCAAGCCGGCGCCCGAGTCCGCGCCCAAGTCCGCGCCCGCCGCGGGTTCGTATTCGGCTGCCGATATCGAGGTGCTGGAAGGGCTGGAGCCGGTGCGACGCCGGCCGGGCATGTATATCGGCGGCACCGACGCCAATGCGCTGCATCACCTGTTTGCCGAAGTCATCGACAATTCGATGGACGAGGCTATTGCCGGCCATGCGACCCGCATCGAGGTGCATCTGGGCGAGGACGGCTTCATCACCGTCTCCGACAACGGCCGTGGTATTCCGGTCGAGAACCATCCGAAATATCCCGGCCGCTCGACGCTGGAAATCGTCCACACGGTGCTCCATGCCGGCGGCAAATTCGATTCCAAGGCCTATGAGACCTCGGGCGGCCTGCATGGCGTCGGCGTTTCGGTGGTCAATGCGCTCAGCGACAGCCTCATCGTCGAGGTGGCGCGCGAGCAGCAGCTGCACCGGCTGGCCTTTTCACGCGGCAAGCCGCTGGGCGAGATCGAGGCCCTGGGCCGGGTGCAGAATCGTCGCGGCACCACGACGCGCTTCCATCCCGATCCGCAAATCTTCGGCGATCACGCGCATTTTTCGGCTGCCCGCCTCTACCGCATGACGCGCGCCAAGGCGTACCTTTTCGCGGGCGTGGAACTGCGCTGGAGCTGCGACGAGTCGCTGGTGACCGAGGACGCGCCCGCCAAGGCGGTGTTCCACTATCCCAACGGCCTCAAGGACTTCATGGCCGCCCGCATCGAGGGCGAGACGCGCATTGTCGACGACCTGTTCGCCGGCGTCCACGGCAAGGCCGGCACGCATGGCGCGGTGGAATGGGCCATTGCCTGGACTTTGGGCGATGGCGGGGTTTCGTCCTATTGCAACACCGTGCCGACGCCCGATGGCGGCACGCATGAAGCGGGCCTGCGCACCGCCCTGCTCCGCGGCCTCAAGAACTATGCCGAGCTGACCAAGAACAAGGGCGCGGCCATCCTCACGGCCGAGGACATCTTTGCCCATTGCAGCGCCATGCTGTCGGTCTTCGTGCGCGAGCCCGAATTCGTCGGGCAGACCAAGGATAAGCTGGCTTCGGGCGAGGCGACGCGCATTGTCGATACCGCCCTGCGCGATGCCTTCGACCACTGGCTGGCCGCCTCGCCCAACCAGGCGGGGAAGCTGCTCGACTGGGCCATCGAGCGCGCCGAGGAACGGCTGCGCCGGCGCAAGGAAAAGGAAATCGACCGGGCCAGCGCTACGCGCAAGCTGCGCCTGCCCGGCAAGCTGGCCGACTGCACGCAGACCGCGGCGCAGGGGGCGGAACTGTTCATCGTCGAGGGTGACTCGGCCGGTGGTTCGGCCAAGCAGGCGCGCAACCGCATGAGCCAGGCGGTGCTGCCCTTGCGCGGCAAGATTCTCAACGTGGCCGGGGCCAGCCGCGAGAAAATGCAGGCGAGCCAGCTTATCGCCGACCTGATCCAGGCACTGGGCTGCGGCACGCGGGACCGCTATCGCGAGGACGACCTGCGCTACGACAAGATCATCGTGATGACCGATGCCGATGTCGACGGCGCCCATATCGCCTCGCTGCTGATCACGTTTTTCTTTCAGGAAATGCCGAAGCTCATCGATGGCGGGCACCTCTACCTGGCGCTACCCCCGCTCTATCGCATCAGCCAGGGCGGCAAGACGCTCTATGCCCGCGACGACGCCCACAAGGCCGAATTGATGGAGACCGAGTTCACCGGCAAGGGCAAGGTCGACATGACCCGCTTCAAGGGCCTGGGCGAAATGCCGTTCGCGCATCTGCGCGAGACGACGATGTCTCCGAAATCGCGGACCCTGCTGCAGGTGAAGGTGCGCGACGATCTCGATGCTACCCGGATCAGCGTCGACCGGCTGATGGGCACCAAGCCGGAAGCGCGGTTCGACTTCATCCAGGAGAATGCGGCATTTGTGACGGATCTGGATGTTTAGGAATCGTGCCACGCCCTCGTGGTTCGAGGGTCGCTGCGCTCCCACCTCACCATGAGGGCTGTTGAAGCATCGTGTTTGCAGTAGCCTTCATGGTGAGGTGCGCGTTCTTCACACCCCTCGAACCACGAGGGCGTGGCACGGTGGCTTCCGCCTCAATTAATCCTAACGTCTGCAAAGCCGTTGACAGGCAAGGGCTTTGCGCTATGGTCCGCGCCGCTGGCGCATTTCTGGCTTGACGGTTTGTCATCGCGACATTACCCGCCTCTGCCAAGCTGCCTCAGGGCCACTTCGTCGCTGCACTTGCTGCAATCCCGTTCGGTGGCCGATCCAGTCGTGGACGCGTTCGCGTAACTTGCTTTTCCAGGTCCACTGCTGAAGACCCCGGCGCACCGTTCGAATGTCTCGGACTGGACCTGGCCCCGGGCCACATTTCTGAGTGGAATTACCTGATTTGACTGACGATTTTTCCGGGCTGGGCCTGTCCACCAAAGTCACCGACGCGGTTACGGCTGCCGGCTATACCAAGCCAACCGAAATCCAGGCGCAGGCCATCCCGCACCTTCTGCAGAAGAAGGACCTGATCGGTATCGCCCAGACCGGCACCGGCAAGACGGCGAGCTTCGTGCTGCCCATGCTGACGCTGCTGGAAAACGGCCGCGCCCGCGCCCGCATGCCCCGCACGCTCATTCTCGAACCGACGCGCGAACTCGCGGCGCAGGTAAGCGAGAATTTCGAGAAATACGGCAAGAACCACCGGCTGACGATGGCGCTGATCATCGGCGGCGTGTCGTTCGAAGACCAGAACAAGAAGCTCGATCGCGGCGTCGACGTGCTGATCGCCACGCCGGGCCGTCTGCTCGACCAGATCGATCGCGGCAAGATCATGCTGAACGGCGTTGAAATCCTCGTCATCGACGAGGCCGACCGCATGCTCGACATGGGCTTCATCGACGATATCGAAAAGATCTGCTCGCGCCTCCCGCCCCGCCGGCAGACCATGCTGTTCTCGGCCACGATGGATGGCCAGATCGAGAAGCTGACCAAGAAGTTCCTCAAGGATCCGGTGCATGTGCAGGTATCGCGCGCGGCATCGACGGCCGACACGATCGACCAGAAGCTGATCAAGGTCTCGTCCAAGCCGGAAGACAAGCGCGCCGCCTTGCGTGACCGTATCCGCGCCGCCGACGGGCTGACCAATGCCATCATCTTCTGCAATCGCAAGCGCGATGTGGCGACCCTCGCCCGCTCGCTGGAGCGGCATGGCTTTTCGGCCGGGGCGCTGCATGGCGACATGGACCAGAAGAGCCGCATGGAAACACTCGATGCGTTCAAGAACAACCGGCTGACCCTTTTGGTCGCCAGCGACGTGGCGGCGCGCGGGCTCGACATCCCGGCGGTGAGCCATGTGTTCAACTTCGACGTGCCGGTGCATGCCGAAGACTATGTGCACCGGATTGGCCGCACCGGCCGCGCCGGACGCTCGGGCGTTGCCTATACACTGGTGGCGCCGGCCGATGGCAAGCATCTCGAAGCGATCCTGAAGCTGACGCAGAAGCCGATCGAGTATCTCGACACCGGCGCAAAGGCGGCCCCTGTCGAAGATAGCGAAGAGCGCCCGGTGCGCCCGGCCCGCTCGCGTCGCGGTGGCCCGCGCACCCGCGCCGAGGCGGAGGCCGCCCAGCCCCCGGCCGAGGCCAAGGCGCCCGTCGAAAAGACCGCTGCCGCGCGGCCCAAGCCGGATCGGTCGCGGCCCAAGGCAGCGCCCGCCGAGGCGGCGGCTGCAGTAACGGAAGACGCGCGCACCGAGCCTGCCAAGGCGGCGCGCGGTAGCCAGCGGCAGCAGCGTGGCCGGGGCCGGCAGCGGCCGGAAGCCGAAGAAAACGATTCGGATTCAGGCAATGGCAGCTCGCCTTTCGGTAATGACGGTCCGATTCCGGCATTTTTGCTGCGTCCCACCCGCGCCGACGGCTAGTTGGGCGCTATTTCATTGTGTAAGCTGGCGTTTTATTGTGGCGCACCAGTTGTATTCATTGATACCAGCGCGATAGTTATCATCGATGACTCGGCCCCGTGAGGGGTTCAGGCGCGGCCGGGTCCGGCGCAACGACGCGCGAGGGAAGCTGTGTCCGAACAGGAATTCAAACGCGCGCTCGGCTATGCCAACTCGGCATTCGACCTGCTCAAGCGCAGCGGGATTCCGCCCTATCCGCAGTTCTATGAGCTGCTCTACACCTATGCGACGGGCGTCAATCCGACGCTGAACAACCGAATCAACGCCATCTTCCGCAGTGGCGACACGCCATCGGCCAACCTGGCGGAAACGCTCTACAACGAATTCCTCAAATCTGACGTCAACGACCGCATGTCCAACGTCTCGGAGCGCATGCATGCGCGCATCGAGGCGGTGCACGAGGCCATCGATTCCGCCATGACGACGGCGAATGCCTATTCCGGCTCGCTGCAATCGGCGAGCGGGGATCTGGAACGCGAGATTTCGCCGGTGGCGATGAAGGATCTGGCCGAGCGCCTGCTGTCGGAGACCCGGCGCATGCAGGAGACCAATCGCGCGCTCGAGCAGAAGCTCGAAGCCTCCCGCGACGACATTGCTTCGCTGCAGCGCGATCTCGACGATGTCCGGCGCGAATCCCTGCTGGACCCGCTGACCAAGATTGCCAACCGCAAGAGCTTCGACGAGGGTATGGAAGCGGCCATCGCCGAGGCGGCGGAAAATAACCTGCCGCTCTGCCTGATGATCATCGACATCGATCACTTCAAGAACTTCAACGACACTTATGGCCACCAGACGGGCGACCAGGTGTTGCGGCTGGTGGCGATGACGCTCAAATCCAATATCAAGGGCAAGGACCTGGCGGCGCGCTATGGCGGCGAGGAATTCGTCGCTATCCTGCCCTCGACCGATATGGAGGGCGCCGTGATCGTGGCCGAGAATATCCGCAGGGCGATCCAGGCCAAGGAACTGCTGAAGCGTTCCACCAACGAGAAGCTGGGCCGCATCACCGCCTCGTTCGGCGTCGCCGCCTATAGGGCAGACGACACGGCGGCCATGCTGATCGAGCGCGCCGACCGCTGCCTGTATGCCGCCAAGCATGCCGGCCGTAACCGCGTCGTCAGCGAGACGGACCTGGAGACGATGCAGGCAGAGGCCGAAGCGCCGGGCGTGTCGGCAGCTTAAGTCGCCGGCTGCAATTGCACGCCCAGGCCTGCCAGCATGTCCCAATAGTCCGGATAGGTCTTGCCGGTGCAGGCGGGGTCGAGGATGGTGATGCCGGGCAGTTTCAGGCCCGCCAGGGCAAAGCTCATGGCGATGCGGTGATCGTGATAGGTCTCGATGCGGGCGGGGCGGCTGTGTGCCGCCAGCTCGGGGTCAGAGGCCACCAGCAGATCATCCCCCTCCTCCGTCCCAAGCCCCGGCAGGATGCGGTTGAGCTCGTTGGCAACGGCGCGGATGCGGTCGGTTTCCTTGACGCGCAGGTTGGCGATACCGACGAAACGCACCGGGTGGTTGTTGAAGGCGGCCAGCACGGCCAGGGTGGGGACGGCGTCCTGCATCTGCGAGCCATCGATGACGGCAGGCATATTGGGAAATTGCGCGATGACAGCCTGGGCAGCGGCGTCGGGTTGGGTGAAGGCGTCGGCGGCGACGCCGAGATCGATCCGGCCACCGGTCAGCGCCTCGATCCCCCAGAGATAGGTGGCGGCCGAGGCGTCGGGCTCGATGCGGAAGCCGGTGGCGGTGTAGCCTGATGGCTGGACCCGCCAGGTGCCGGCGTCGAGCTGTTCCACTTCGGCGCCGAAGCTGCGCATGGCGGCCAGCGTCAGGTCGACATAGCCGCGGGCGCCGATCTCCTTGCCCGTCAGGGCGACCGTGATGGCGCCATGGCCCAGCGGCGCGGCCATCAGCAGGGCCGAGACATACTGGCTGGAGAGGCCTCCATCGATCTCGACGCGGCCGGAGCCGAAGCTGCCATTGCCGTGAATGGTCACCGGCGGGCAACCGGTGGCGCAGATGGCGTCGATGCCGAGCGAGCGGAGCGCCGTGACCAGCGGGCCGATGGGGCGCAGGCGCATTTCCTCGTCGCCATCGACGATGACAGCCCCATCGACGGTGGCAACGGCCGCCGTGAGAAAGCGGGTGGCGGTGCCGGCATTGCCGAGGAAGAGCGGGCCAGTGGGCTGCTGCAGGCGGCCGGTGCTGGTGACGACAAAGCTCGTCGCGTCGGGCTCGTCCACGGTGACGCCCATCTGCCGCAACGCGGCGGCCATCAGGGTCGTATCCTTGCTCTTGAGCGCGCCGGTGAGGCGGCTGGTGCCGTTGGCGAGCGCGGCCAGCAGGAGAGCGCGATTGGTGATGGATTTGCTGCCCGGCGGCGAGACGCGGCCGACAAGCGGGCGATCGGGCGGGACGATGGTGAGGGCGGGCGGGAGGGGGCTCAGCATGGCGGGATAGATGCCTCATGGTGGCGCGCCGTGCAACTGGGTAGATCGTGCCACGCCCTCGTGGTTCGAGGCTCGCGAAGGGCTCGCACCTCACCATGAGGGCTACTTTGAGCTCGGTGATCAGTAGCCCTCATGGTGAGGTGGGAGCATAGCGACCCTCGAACCACGAGGGCGTGGCACTCAGGCCCCTGCCCTGGCCTCGGCGATGGCCTTCAAATCCGCCGGCTTGAGTTGCACGCTTTCCCCGCAGCCGCATTCGCCGGTCTGGTTGGGGTTCTTGAAGGTGAAGCCGGAGCTCATCTTGGACTGTTCGAAATCCATGACGGTGCCAAGCAGGAACATGGTGGCCTTGGGCTCGATATAGACTTCGACGCCCTTGTCGCTGACATGGTCGTCGCCCTTGACCGGCTCGGCCACGTAATCGAGCGTATAGGCCATGCCGGCGCAACCGGCATTCTTGACGCCGACGCGGACGCCGATCACCGGCTTGTCGGAATCTTCCATGATCTCGGTGATGCGCTCGGCGGCGGCATCGGTCAGCGACATGATCTTGAAGGCCATCGGTGAACTTTCTATCGGCATTTCACGATATATAGCGTGAACCGCGCCGGATTACCACCAGTTGAGGGCCACCTGGGCTTCTTCGCTCATGCGCGAGGCATCCCAGGGGGGATCGAACACCATGTTGACTTCCACATCCTGGATGCCTTCCACGGCGCGGGCGGCATTCTCCACCCAGCCGGGCATTTCCCCGGCCACCGGGCAGCCCGGCGCGGTCAGCGTCATGTCGATGGTGAGCTTGCGGTCGTCATCGAGATCGACCTTGTAGATGAGGCCCAGCTCGTAGATGTCGACCGGAATTTCCGGATCATAGACCGTCTTGAGCGCGCCGATCAGGTCGGAAGTGATGCGTTCCACCTCGGCCTCCGGCATCGTGCCGGACACGTTGGGGGTGATCCGGTTCTCGGGAATGGTCGGAGCGGGTGCGATTTCGTCGGTCATAGTATCCACCAGTTCAGGCGAAAAATTTCTGGGCGCGGGTGATGCCGTCCACCAGCGCGTCCACATCGTCCTTGCCATTATATAGGGCGAGGCTGGCGCGGCAGGTAGAGGTGACACCGAAACGTTTGAGCAGCGGCATGGCACAATGCGTGCCGGCGCGGACGGCAATGCCGTAGCGATCGAGAATGGTGGCGACGTCGTGGGCGTGGGCGCCCGCCATTTCGAAGGAGAAAATGCCGCCCTTGCCCGGTGCCGTGCCGATGAGGCGCAGCGAATTGATGCGGCTGAGGCGGTCATGGGCATATTCGGCCACGTCGCGCTCATGGGCGGCGACGGCGTCGCGGCCAAGGCTTTCCATATAGCTCAGCGCCGCGCCGAGGCCGATGGCCTGGACGATGGGGGGCGTGCCGGCCTCGAAACGGTGGGGCGGCTCGTTATAGGTGACCGTCTCCATGGTCACCATATCGATCATCTCGCCGCCGCCCTGATAGGGCTGCATTTCGGCGAGGAGATCGTATTTGCCATAGAGCACGCCGATGCCGGTGGGGCCATAGAGCTTGTGGCCGGTCATGACATAGAAATCGGCGTCGAGATCCTGGACATCCACCGTCTCGTGAACCGCGCCCTGGCTGCCGTCGATCAGCACCGGGATATTTTTCGCGTGGGCGATCTCGATGACCTGCTTGATCGGGGTCACCGTGCCCAGCACGTTGGACATATGGGTAACCGCAACCATACGCGTGCGGTCGGTCAGCGCGGCGGCGAAGGCGTCGAGGTCGAAGCTGCCATCGTCGCGGACATCGACCCATTTGATGACCGCGCCCTTGCGCTCGCGGTGGAAATGCCAAGGCACGATATTGGAGTGGTGCTCCATGATCGTGGTGACGATCTCGTCCCCTGCCCCGATGCGCGGGCCGGCAAAGGAGGATGCGACCAGGTTGATCGCCTCGGTGGCAGATTTGGTGAAGACGATTTCTTCGGGACGCGACGCATTGAGGAATTTCTGTGCCGCTTGGCGGCCGCCTTCGTAGGCCTCGGTGGCGCGATTGGCGAGCGTATGGAGGCCCCGATGGACATTGGCATATTCGTGCCGGAAGGCATGGTCCATGCGGTCGAGCACCTGCACCGGCTTCTGGGCCGAGGCGCCGCTATCGAGATAGACCAGCCGGTTCCCGTGGATGACCTCGGAGAGGATCGGGAAATCGGCGCGGACTTTTTCGAGGTCGAAGGTCATTGGTTCTCTTCCTTACCTCTCCCCCGAAGGGAGAGGTGAAGAGGCTCATTTCCCCAGCAGCCAACCATCCACGATGCCGTGCAGGGCTTCCGCCAGGGCCTCATCCTCGATCGGATCCACCAGTTCTTCGATGAAGCCACGGACCAGCATGGTTTCGGCCTGCTCCTTGGGGATGCCGCGGCTGGTGAGGTAGAACATGGAATCCTCGTCCAGCTTGCCGCACGTGGAGCCGTGGCCGCAGACGACGTCGTCGGCATAAATCTCCAGCTCCGGCTTGGAGAGGATTTCGGCTTCGTCCGAGAGCATCAGGCCCTGGTGCATGAACTTGGCATCGGTCTTCTGGGCGTCGCGGGCCACCACCAGCTTGCCCTGCACCACGGCCTTGCCGCGGCCGCGGGCAACCGACTTGAACAGGGGCTGCGAGCTGGTATGCGGCACGGCGTGGCTGGCATCCATGGTGATGTCGGCATGCTGGCCATCGACCACCAGGTTGAGGCCGGTAATGTCGCCATGAGCGCCCGCGCCTTCATAGCGCGGGAACAGCTGGGTGCGGCTGAGGCCCGCTCCGGCATGAATGACCAGGGTGCGCAGCTTGGCGCCCTCGCCGATGTGATATTCGTTGCTGGCGAAGTGGGCGGCGGCGCGGGGCGACAGATCCACGGTGATATGGGTCACCACGGCATTCTTGCCGAGCGCCATATAGGTGGCGTGGTTGCCGACATGGGCCGCATTGGAACCCGAGAAGGTTTCGAGGATGACGGCAGAAGCGCCGTCGGCAACGAAGACCTTGAGCGAATCGGCGACATGGGCGGCTTCGCCTTCGCTGCGACGGTCGATCTGGATCACCGGATCGACGCTGCTTTCCAGCGTCAGCGTCAGGCTCTCCTTGGCAAAGGCGCCATTGAGATGGACCAGCACGTCGTCGCGCGTGGTGAGCACACCGCCGGCGGCCTTGCCGACGATGACGCCGGCCGGGGCCGTGGAGGCGGACTGGATGACGCCGTTGGCGATCATGAGCTGATAGGCGCCGGGAACGCGCAAAGCCGGGGCGCTGGCTTCATTGGCGGCCTGGGCTAGCGGCGGGATAGCCCGCAGCAGGGTCTTGAGGTCGGTATAGTGATAGCTTTCGACGCGGCGCGTCGGCAGGCCGGCAACGGTGATCCGTTCGGCGGTCGCGTCGGCCCCCACGCTCTTGAGCTGGGCGATCAATGTATCTTCGGCTGCTCCGAGCCGGACGGGCATGGTCTGGCGCATGGGTCAGGCCGCCGTCGCGTCGAAGTCGGCATAGCCCTTGGCTTCGAGCTGAAGCGCCAGATCCTTGTCGCCGCTCTCAACGATCCTGCCATCGGAGAACACATGCACCACGTCGGGCACGATATGGTTCAGCAGGCGCTGATAGTGGGTGATGACCAGCATGGAGCGGTTGGCGTCACGCAGGGCGTTGACGCCCTTGGACACGACCTGGAGCGCATCGATATCGAGACCGGAATCGGTCTCGTCGAGCACGCAGAGCGCGGGCTTGAGCAAGGCCATCTGCAGGATTTCGGCGCGCTTCTTCTCCCCACCGGAGAAGCCGACATTCAGCGGCCGCTTGAGCATATCGCTGTCGATATTGAGCTGCGCACCGGCTTCCTTGACGGCGCGCATGAAATCGGGCGTCGACAGTTCACTCTCGCCACGCGCCTTGCGCTGGGCGTTCATGGCCGCCTTGAGGAAGGTCATGGTGGCGACGCCGGGGATTTCGATCGGGTACTGGAAGGCCAGGAAAATGCCGGCGACGGCGCGCTCGGCCGGGTCCATCTCGAGGATATTCTCGCCATTGAGCAGGATTTCGCCCTCGGTGATCTCGTAGTCTTCCTTGCCGGCCAGCACATAGCTCAGCGTGGACTTGCCCGAGCCATTGCGGCCCATGATGGCATGGACCTGGCCGGCCGGAATGGTGAGGTTCACGCCCTTGAGGATTTCGCGCTCTTCGATGCGGGCATGCAGGTTGCGGATTTCAAGGATCGGGGTGGTCATCGTTCGGTCTCCAATTTCGATGCGGTGTCGCATTCAGCGCCGACCGGCAGGTGGTTTTGTTCGCTAGTAGGTTTGGCCTGCCCCCGATGTCATTCCGGCGAAGGCCGGAATCCATCCTGAGGTCGCGCCACGTTCAACCATCTCAGGATGGACCCCGGCCTTCGCCGGGGTGACACCGTGGAAAATGGACACTATCGCGCTTATCATCCCACGCTGCCTTCGAGGCTGATCGAGATCAGCTTCTGGGTTTCGACCATGAATTCCATGGGCAGGTGCTGCAGCACGTCGCGGACGAAGCCGTTGACGATCAGCGCCACGGCATCCTCTTCGGAAAGGCCGCGCTGCTGGCAGTAGAACATCTGGTCGTCGGAAATCTTGGACGTGGTGGCTTCGTGCTCGAAGACGGCCGTGCCGTTGCGGCTTTCGATGTAGGGCACCGTATGGGCCCCGCATTTGTCGCCGATCAGCAGGCTGTCGCACTGGGTGAAGTTGCGGGCGTTCTTGGCCTTGGCATGGGCCGAGACCTGGCCGCGATAGGTATTGTCCGAGAAGCCGGCGGCAATGCCCTTGGCGATGATGCGGCTGGACGTGTTCTTGCCCAGATGCAGCATCTTGGTGCCGCTATCGACCTGCTGATAGCCGTTGGAAATGGCGATCGAGTAGAATTCGCCGCGCGAGCCATCGCCGCGCAGGATGCAGGACGGGTATTTCCAGGTGATGGCCGAGCCGGTCTCGACCTGTGTCCAGGAAATCTTGGAATTCACGCCGCGGCAATCGCCGCGCTTGGTGACGAAATTGTAGATGCCGCCCTTGCCGTCCTTGTCGCCGGGATACCAGTTCTGGACGGTGGAATACTTGATCTCGGCATTGTCGAGGGCGACCAGTTCCACCACGGCGGCGTGCAACTGGGCTTCGTCGCGCATGGGGGCGGTGCAGCCTTCCAGATAGCTCACATAGCTATCGGCCTCGGCGATGATCAGCGTGCGCTCGAACTGGCCGGTCTTCTTCTCGTTGATGCGGAAATAGGTGCTGAGCTCCATCGGGCAGCGCACGCCCTTGGGGATGTAGACGAAGGACCCGTCGGTGAAGACGGCCGAATTCAGCGTCGCATAATAGTTGTCGGACACCGGCACCACCGAGGCCAGGTATTTCTGTACAAGCTCGGGATATTCGCGGATGGCTTCGGAGATCGAGCAGAAGATGATGCCGACCTTGGCCAGTTCCTCGCGGAAGGTGGTGACGACGGAAACCGAGTCCATCACCGCATCGACCGCCACCTTGGGGCGCTCGACGCCGGCCAGGATTTCGCGCTCCTTGAGCGGCACGCCCAGCTTGTCATACATGGCGATCAGCGCCGGATCGACCTCGTCCAGGCTCTTGGGGGCCGGCGAGGATTTGGGCGCGGCGTAGTAATACATGTCCTGCAGGTCGATCTGCGGATAATGCACCTTGGCCCAGGTGGGCTCGGTCATGGTCAGGAAGCGGCGATAGGCCTCCAGCCGCCAGTCGAGCATCCACTGGGGTTCGTTCTTCTTGGCGGAGATGAAACGGACGGTATCTTCGCTCAGGCCCTTGGGGGCCATGTCTGATTCGATATCGGTCTCGAAGCCGTATTTGTACTTGTCGACGTCGAGTGCCAGCACCGATTCAACGGTTTCGCGATCGATCTCTTCCTTGAGCGTCGGGATATCGTAGTCCGCCATAGTGGCTTCTCCTATTTGCCCAGCGGCGATTCAAGGTCGCCGCGAGCCGTCTAAAACTCTTGCGACCGTCAGGCCGCCTGCCCCTGCCGCGCCCGCTGGCGTTCAAGAACCGATCGGTAACCGGTGACGAACGCATTGACGTCGTCGACCGTGGAATTCCAGCCCAGGCTAACGCGCAGGGCACACTCGGCCAGTTCGGGCGGAACGCCCATGGCGGCCAGCACATGGCTCGGCCCGACCTTGCCGGATGAACAGGCCGAACCCGACGAGACCGAAAGACCCAGCAGGTCCAGTCCCATCATCGCCGTGGCATTCTTGACGCCGGGCACGGCGAAATTGACGACATTGCCCAACCGGTTGGTGCCGAACACCACGACACCGGAAATGCACGACCTGAGATCGGCCTCGAGACGACCGACCAGCCGGGGCACACCGGCTGCAGCATAGCGTTTGCCGATGGCCGCTGCCGCCGCGCCGAAGGCGGCGATCAATGCCGCGGCTTCGGTGCCGCCGCGCCGGCCCTGCTCCTGTCCGCCGCCAGGAATGAGCCGGACGATATCGGCATGGGGCTTGACCAGCAGCGCGCCGATACCGGCGGGAGCGCCGATCTTGTGGCCGCTCACCGCCATCATATCGGGTGCCGAGGCGGCAAAATCGAGGGGCAGCTTGCCGAAGGCCTGCACCGCATCGATGAACAGCGTGTGGCGCGTCGGGCCGACAAGGGCATTGATGCGGGCAATGTCCTGCACTACGCCAGTCTCGTTGTTGACCCAATGGAGGGCGACCAGCAGATTGCCCTCCGCCGCAGCGAGCACGCCCGCCAGTTGATCGAGATCAATGCTGCCATCGGGCATAAGCCCGGTGGTGACGACAGGCAGGCCGGTCGCCTCGGCGGCCTTGCTCACCGCGGCATGCTCGCCGCCGCTGATGACGATGGCAGTGGAGGCAAAGGTCTTCGCGCCGCTAACGATGGCCTGGGTGATGGCTTCGGTGGCGGAGCCGGTGAAGACCACCTGATTGCGCTCGGCGCCGGCAAGGGCCGCCACCTGGCCGCGGGCGGTATCGATGAGGTTGCGCAAAGCGCGGCCGTGACCATGCACCGACGAGGGATTGCCCACCAGATCGAGGGCAGCCACAAGCGCCGACCGCGCCTCCGGCAGAAGCGGGGACGCGGCATTATGATCAAGATAGATCGCCGGTCTCGTCATCGGTTTCCCATGTGGCGCATGCGCGCCGATCATGCCTTCCATGCCCGGGCCGAGGCGCTCGGGCGCCCGTTGGCTCAAACACTTCTTGAAATTTGCCGCCCAACTTCATTACAAGGGGCGCTCTTAGAGGCCGCAGAGCGGCTGAAAATCGAGTTTCGAATAATTCTAAACTAGATTTTGCGAGCCATGTTTTAGGAGGCCGGGCCAGCTTAGTCAAGCTGCCACGCCACCGCAGGGCCCCCCGCAAAACCGCACCAACAGAGCCGAACGGCCGGAAGAACAAGACCATGCCAGAAGTGATCTTCAACGGCCCCGAAGGGCGTCTCGAAGGCCGGTACCAGCCGGGCAAGGAACCCAACGCGCCGATCGCGATCGTGCTGCATCCGCATCCGCAATTCGGCGGGACGATGAACAACCAGATCGTCTACAATCTCTTCTACATGTTCGCCGAGCGTGGCTTTGCCGTGCTGCGGTTCAACTCGCGCGGCGTGGGCCGCAGCCAGGGCATGTTCGACCACGGCATCGGTGAACTCAGCGACGCCGCTGCGGCGCTGGACTGGCTGCAGGTGATCAACCGCGAGTCGCGCGGCTGCTGGATTGCCGGCTTTTCCTTCGGCGCCTGGATCGGCATGCAGTTGCTGATGCGCCGTCCGGAAGTGGAAGGCTTCATCTCGGTCGCCCCGCCGGAGAACCTCTACGACTTCTCGTTCCTCGCCCCCTGCCCGTCCTCGGGCCTGATCATCCATGGCGACAAGGATCGCGTGGCGCCGCCCTCTTCGGTGCAGAAGCTGGTGGACAAGCTCAAGACGCAGAAGGGCATCACCATCGAGCAGCAGATCGTGGATGGCGCCAACCACTTCTTCGAAGGCAAGATCGACGACCTCACCACCCGCTGCGCCGACTATCTCGACCGCCGCCGGCAGGAGATCGCCGCCGGCGGCGGACGCTAGTTTCAAGCGTATAGCTGCGATCAATCGTCACCACGCGTCGTTTCACCCACGACGTCATTCCCGCGGGAATCTCACTTCGGCAGGACAAGGGAGATCCCCGCTTTCGTGGGGATGACGCCGGGCAAACAAGGCGCAAAGCAAAATATCTGATCCGGATCGCACCTGATGACCAAGTTCAAATCCGATTTTCTCCGCGTGCTCGACGAGCGCGGTTTCATCCACCAGATTTCCGACCCGGAAGGCCTCGACGCGCTGGCCCTCAAGGGGCCGATATCAGGCTATGTCGGCTATGACGCAACGGCCACGTCGATCCATATCGGCAACCTGATATCGGTCACCATGCTGTATTGGCTGCAGGAAACCGGCCACAAGGCGATCAGCCTGATGGGCGGCGGCACCTCGATGGTGGGCGATCCCTCGTTCCGCGACGACCAGCGCAAGCTGCTGACGGTGGAACAGATCGAGACCAATATCGAGAGCATCAAGCGCGTCTACAGCAATATCCTCGATTATGGCGGCTCGAACCCGGCCATCATGGTCAACAATGCCGATTGGCTGCTGAAGCTCAACTATGTCGAATTCCTGCGCGATGTGGGCCGGCACTTCTCGGTCAACCGCATGCTGAGCTTCGACTCGGTCAAGCTGCGGCTCGATCGCGAGCAGTCGCTGAGCTTCCTCGAATTCAACTACATGATCATGCAGGGCTACGACTTCACCGAGCTCAACCGGCGCTATGGCACCGTGTTGCAGATGGGCGGGTCGGACCAGTGGGGCAACATCATCAACGGTGTCGACCTCAACCACCGCATGGGCGGCGAGCAGCTTTATGCGCTGACCACGCCGCTGCTGACCAAGGCCAGCGGCGAGAAGATGGGCAAGTCGGCCAGTGGCGCGGTGTGGCTCAATGGCGACCTCTTCAGCCCTTATGATTTCTGGCAGTATTTCCGCAACACGGAAGACGCCGATGTGGTGAAGTTCCTCAAGATCTTCACCCGCCTGCCACTGGACGAGATCGCAAAGCTCGCGGCGCTGGGCGGCAACGAGATCAACGAGGCCAAGAAGGTGCTCGCGACGGAAGTGACGGCGATCGTCCATGGCCGCGCGGCGGCCGAGCAGGCGGCGGCCACGGCGGCGAATACGTTCGAAGCTGGTGGCATCGACCTGTCGCTGCCGACGACCGAGGTCGGTCGGCAGGCCTTGGCGGAGGGGATCGGCATTCTCAATGCGCTCGTCGCGGCGGGCCTGGCAGGCTCGAATGGCGAGGCACGGCGGCATATCCAGTCGGGCGCCGTGCGGGTCAATGACGTGGTCGTCGAGGATGACAAGCTGAACCTTGGCACGGATGCCCTGCTGTCCGAAGGCGTCATCAAGCTGTCGGTCGGCAAGAAGCGCCATGCGCTGATCAAGCCGGTTTAGTCGTGGGGAATCCAGTTCTGACCATTGTAGAGGACGCGATGCACTGTCACCGCGTCCTCGCTTACGCTGAACGCGATGCTAACCGTTGGCAGGATGCCGATAACACGCAGGCCGATTGCTTCCTGACGAACGGTTCCGCGTTCCGACGCGTATTCCAGCTTCTTGACTGCGTCCTGGATACGACGGTCAAAGCGGCGTGCAACAGCGGACGAGGCGTTTCGGGTTAGCCACTGTGCGAGCCTTACACGGTCGTAGCGCGCATCCGGCGCATAAATGATACGCCGTCGTTGCATTCTTATGAGGCTTTGCGCTGCTCAGCGGCAACGATGGCTGCCTCCACCGACTCCCATACCTCTTCATCGGTGAAGACGGGCTTACCGTCTGCTACCCACTTATCGTATGAGGGAATGACCTCTTCCCGAATCCATCGGTCAATGAAGTCATCGTGATCCTTGAGCCCGCGCATTCCCGCAGCAACAGCCTCGTCGAGCGACGCAAACTCGCCGACTGACACCTTTTCATCGGCGTAGCTGATCAAATCCTCGGGCAGTTCTATGGTCACTCTCTTGCTCATGGTCTCAGCCTAACACCTACCGACTGCACTTTCTACTCTGGCGCCGGCGGCTGTTCCTTCGCCCGGAACTCGAACAACTCCCGGAATGCGCCCGGGACCAGCATCGACAACGGGTTGATGCGGAATTGGGGGTTGTCCAATGGCCCCTGCACGGCAAAGGTCACGCCGACCAGGCCTTCGCCTTCGCGGCCGCCGAGCAGCGGGCCGAGGATGGGGATTTGCTGGAAGGCGTTGTTGAGCCCGAACAGCGGAACATAGGTGCCCGTCAGGTCATATTGCCGCCGGTCGGTATAGATGAAGCCGCGGGCCGTGCCGCCGACCGTGTCGCCGGTCAGCATGGCATTGGTGACTTCCACCCGGTCGGAGCGGCGCTGGAAATCGACCTGCGCCACGTCGAAATCGAGCCGGTTCTGCTGGGCGATGGCGGCGCGGGAATCGGTGTGATTGCCCAAGACCTGGGCGACATTGGCCTCGTCGACAATGGCGAAGTCCCGCATGATCAGTTGCCCCGCCTCGGCGTCGAGATCCCGATCGGTGGTCAGCACCAGGCTGCCCGAGCCGCCGGCAAGCTGCGAATAGACGCCGAGCAGCCGCAGGATGGTGCCGGCATCGTTGAAGGCCACCGAAAGCGTGCGGCCCTTCGGGGCCGGGTTGGTGGTGACCGAGATGGCATTGCCGTCGCTGAACTGCGCCGTCAGGTTGGCCCGGCGCATGTCGCTGCCGCGCAGCAGCAGGTCGAGATCGACGTTGAAGGCGGTGGTGGCGTAGTAGCCGAGTGCGCGGTCGAGCTTGACGTCGAGCGATATGGTCTGGTCGAACTGGGTCGATTGCACCCCGCCCGCCCCCTCGCCGAGGCCGAAGAACTGGCGCAGCATGGGCTTGAGGTCGAGCTGGCTGCCGCTGATACGCACGGCATAGCCGCCATCCATGGGCGCCAGGTCCAGCTGGGCATTGTCCCCGGCGCTGAGCCCGAACTGCCGGAAGCTGGCCGCCTGCAGGCCTTCGGTGGCGTGATAAGTGATATCGCCGATGGCGCGCACAGTGCCGAATGACAGGTCGATATCGTTGAGCTGGGTGATCTCGCCCGCCGGCGTGATGATGGCGCTCAGCGTGCCGGAGGTGCCGGCTGCCTTGCGGATGCCGATATCCTTGATATCGAGCGCGGCGCCCTTGAGATCGACCGCCATCTGCAGCGATCCATTGGCCAGTGGCTGGGCGACGAATCGCACGCGGCCGGAGAGGAACTCGGAGGCGTCGAACCCCATATCGGCGAGGTCGGCCACGTCGATGGTCGAAGACAGCCGGAAGGTCGGGTCGGTGGTTGGCGTGCCGGCAAGCTCGATTTCGGCCGGCATGCCGTCGATTTCGGCGGTGCCACCGAGCTGGTAGCCCTCCTGGCTGGCGCTGAAGGCCAGTTGGCCATTGCCGATGCGGCGGTCCTGGATCGGCTGGGAACTGGCGAAATCGGCCACCGTGCCGTTGACGACATAGTCAATATCCATCGGCCGGCCGCTGGCCTCGTCGGCAAGGCTGATCGTGGCCACGAGACCCAGATCGACCGCGCCGGTGAGCGATGCCAGATCGACCGGGAGCTGCGCATTGGCGAGGGCCTCGGGCTGCTGGGCGCGGACAAGATCGAGCAGCGCGGGGATCGGCGCGGTGATGTCGCCGGAAATTTCGATGATGCTTTCGGTCGGATTGGAATTGTCCATCACCAAAGCCGGGTTGGCGACGCTGATCTGGCCGGCATCGGTCGCCAGCACGCCGCCGCCGGCCGAGATGGTGACATTGCTGTCATCGACCTGGAGGCGGGTTTCCCCGGCGATGGCGATGGGGGCCATCTCTGCCGTCGGCTTGATGGCGACACCGGTGCCAATCATGTCGATCCGCATGCTGTCCCTGGGGATGGGCTTGTCTTCGCCGGCCAGGCCCAGGCTGCCGACCGGGAAATTGAAATCCATGCGCGAACTGGCCACCGTGCCGTCGGTGACATTGGCGACGAACCAGTCCCGGCTGCTGCCACCCATGATATAGGGCCAGAGGCGTTTGAGATCGTCGGCGCTGACGCCCTGCCCGGCCACGGTCATCTGGATGCCGAGGCCGGCCCGGAGCATGTCGATGCGGCCGGTCGTTTCCACCGTGGCGTCGCCCTTGCGCGCCAGGAACCGGTCGATGCCGAGGGCCCCGTATAATGGCGCCGACCAGCCGGAGAAGTCCATGGTTTCGAATGGCTCGGCCGGCGCCGCCATGTCGTTGGGGTGAATGACGACGTCGCGGGCATGCAGCGAGAGGCCCAGCGTGGGGCCATAGGTCGGGTCCAGCCCCATGGCGAAAATGCCCGAAATGTAGGCGCTGCTCTGCCCGATCTGCAAAGCCGCCTCGTCGAGGATGAATTGCCCCGCCTCGGGAACCCAGGTGATGTCCATGATCGAGCTGGCGACCGGGAAATAGGCGTCGGCAATGCGCAGGTCGATGCCGGTCAGGTCGATCTTGAAGCGGCCATCCACCAGCTTGCCGGCGGCCGGTTCGAAATTGACATCGATGGACAGCGCCCCGGCGCCGCGCAGGGCGGCAACACTGGTGGCGTCGTCGATAAAGGGCAGCAAGGCGGCAAAGTCGATATTGGTGACATCGGCTTCGAGCCGGGCATTGCCGGCGTCGTCGACCGTGCGCGACAGGTTGCCGGTCATGGTGCGTCCGCCCAGGCTGGCCGAGAAGGTGCCATTGGTGTTGCGGCGATCCGGTGTCGGGCCGATTTCGAGATTGATCGCCTCGAAGCGACGGAAGAGGCCATAGACGGAATCGTTCATATCCACGATGCCGTCGCGGATGACGAGCCGGGAAAAGCGCCCCTGAGCCGCCTGATCGACAATATCGGCAATGCCCTGCTCGCTGGCTTCCAGATTGTAGATCAGCCATTCATTGTCGGAGCGCATGGCCACGGGCTGGCCGCTGCCGGAAATATCGACGCCATCGGCGGAAATGCCCACGGATGGAAACGCATCCTGTCCTTCCTGCACCCGGACCGTAGGCGGGCCGCCGGCGGGATCGTCGAGCAGCTCGAAGCTGGTGATGCGCGGGCCGAACAAATCCTGCACCATCTGGATATGCGGCCGGACGATGGTCACGGTGGCGCCAGGCTGGCCGAACAGGGCGCGGGCCGGCGAAAAGCCGACTTCCAGTGCGTCCATCGCAACACGGGCGCCCGACTTGCTGTCGGTCAGCAGGACCGGCGCAAACTGGACGACCGGCCAGATGCCATTTTCCAGTGCCAGGTTCATTTCTCCCAGCTCGAGGCTGGACGTGACCGGAAGAGCCGACTGGATCAGCGAGCGCACCGCCTGGCCACCAAAAGGCAGGCGTATCGGCGTCACCAGCAGGACGAGATAGAGCAGCAGCGCCAGTACCGAGGGAATGCCGAGCAGCCACACAGCCAGCTTGGCTGCATGCCGTGCAGGGGGCCGTTTACGCTGTGCAGACGGCGGAACCGAGGTGTCTGCGGGTAAGGTTGACGCGCTCACTTGCTTCCAGAAAGAGGCCTTGCCGTTATCTGCTGGCACCTCGAGAATCAACCGCAGAAGGCGGTCTCTTGCCCAATGATACCGGCTGGACTATGGCACTGACACCACATTGTGGCTCGCAAGTGCTGAATGGAAGGTTTGCAATGGCCGATTTGACCGAAGGCGACCTCGCCCCCGATTTCACCCTGCCCCTCGACGATGGCAGCATGTTCCAGCTTTCCGCCCAGCGGGGCCAGCCGGTGGTGCTCTATTTCTATCCCGAAGACGATTCGGGCGGCTGCGTGGATGAGAATCGGGAGTTTTCCGAGCGGGCCGCAGCCTTTGCCGGGCTGGGGGCCAGGCTGATCGGCATTTCGCCCGACAGCATCGAGAGCCACATCAAGTTCCGCAGGAAATATGGGCTGGTCCTGCCGCTGGCGGCCGATCCGGAGCACAAGGCAATCGAGGGATTTGGGCTGTGGAAGCTCAAGAAACTCTATGGCCGCGAGTTCATGGGGCTGATCCGCACTTCCTTCATCGTCGGCGCGGACGGCAAGGTGGCCCGCATCATCCGCGCGACGCGCATCCTCGGACATGCCCAGAAAATGCTGGAAGCGCTTGAGGCGCATGTGTCTGGCGCGCCTCGTAAATAGCCTTTGTTAACCATGCCGCATCATACTCCGCACACCATATTCGGGGCGTGGACGGGGTAGAGTTGGGTGCGTGAACAGGCCAGTTTCGGGCGGTCGGACCATGGGTCGCATACAAGGTCGCCACGTCAGGGAATCCACCCCGCTCTGTTCTACGGCATGTTCGCCGTGCTGTTTGCCGGCAATGGCCTGCTTGTCACCGCGTTGCTGCTGGCCCCCGATATCGCCCGCCTGCTGAGCGGCCAGAACGAGCAGGTCATCGAGGCCTATGAGAATCGCATCGCGCAGCTGCGTGTCGAGGTCGATCGCCTGCATTCGCGCAGTTATGCGCAGGCCGGCGACATCAACCTGCAATTGCAGGAACTGGCGCAGCAGCAGGAAGTGCTCATAGAGCAGCATCAACTGGTGCGCGTGCTGGTCGACAAGGCGGATGAACTGGGCATCGAGGCCGCCGCATTGCCGGCGGACGAGGCAGGCAATATGGCGCTTGCCCCCAGCTCTGGCGGCAATCCCGATATCGACGCGACCGCCGCTGCCATCGCCCAGATGATGGATGAAACCCAGTTTGCCATGACGTCCATTGCCGAAACGGCGACCAAGCGCACCGACAGTATCGTGGCGGAGCTGTCCGGCCTGGGAATTGCAGTCGACCTGCCATCGGAACTGGAAGGCGTCGGCGGCCCGCTGCTGCTGCCACGGGACGATGGCGAGGCTTCGGCGACGGTGGACGACGCCAATGCGGTGATGGCGGCGCTGATCCGCTACAAGGCGGCGCGCGACGGCATAGACGGCGCACCGATCCACATGCCGATATCGGGCAATTTCCGCCAGAGTTCCGGCTTCGGCAACCGGACCGACCCGTTCACCGGCGGCCGCGCCTTCCATTCGGGGCTCGACTTTGCCGCACCCAAGGGCACCACCGTTCTCAGTGCCGGCAAGGGCGTGGTCAGCTTTGTCGGCACGAAATCCGGCTATGGCAATGTGGTGGAAGTGACCCATGCCAATGGGCTGATCAGCCGCTATGGCCACCTCTCGGGCTTCCTTAGCGAAGTCGGCCAGGCGGTCAATACCGGCACGCCGATCGCCAAGGTGGGCTCTACGGGACGCTCCACCGGGCCACACCTGCATTTCGAGGTGCGCAAGGCCGATAGCGCGATCAATCCGAAAGCGTTCCTTGAGGCCGGGAAGCGATTGCTGGCATTGTTGGGTTAGTGCCACGCCCTCGCGGTTCGAGGCTCGCAAAAGGGCTCGCACCTCACCAAGAGGGCTGCTGATAAATCGAACCAGGAGTAGCCCCCATGGTGAGGTGCGCTTCTTCAGCGCCTCGAACCACGAGGGCGTGCCCCCTATTCTTCCGCCGTCACATCCGTCGCCACGCCGACCCGCTGAGCCAGGGCTGCTTCCATGAACTCGTCGAGGTCGCCGTCCAGCACCACGGAGGGCTGGCCGCTTTCGACGCTGGTGCGCAGGTCCTTGACCATCTGGTAGGGCTGCAGGACGTAGGAGCGGATCTGGTGGCCCCAGCCGATATCGGTCTTGCTGGCGGCCTGGGCGTTGGCCGCCTCCTCACGCTTCTGCAATTCAGCCTCGTAGAGGCGCGACTTCAGCATGGCCATCGCCGTCGCACGGTTCTTGTGCTGGCTGCGTTCCTGCTGGCAGGCAACGATGATGCCCGAGGGGATGTGGGTGATGCGGATGGCCGAGTCCGTCGTATTGACGTGCTGTCCACCGGCGCCCGAGGCGCGGTAGGTATCGACCTTGAGGTCGGCTTCGCGGATTTCGATATCGATGGAGTCATCGACAACGGGATAGACCCAGCAGCTCGAAAAGCTCGTATGCCGGCGCGCCGCCGAATCGTAGGGACTGATGCGGACGAGGCGATGCACGCCGCTTTCGGTCTTGAGCCAGCCATAGGCATTGTGGCCCTTGACCAGGATGGTCGCCGATTTGATGCCGGCTTCTTCGCCGTCGTGCATTTCGAGCACTTCGACCTTCATCTTCCGGCGCTCGGCCCAGCGGGTATACATGCGCAGCAGCATGTTGGCCCAATCCTGGCTCTCGGTGCCGCCCGCGCCGGAATGGATTTCCACATAGGCGTCATTGGCGTCCACTTCGCCCGAGAGCAGCGTCTCGATCTGGCGGCGGCGCGCATTCTGCTTGAGTTCGATCAGCGCGTTTTCAGCGTCCTTGACGATTTCGGCGTCGCCTTCGGCCTCGCCCATCTCGATCAGTTCGGCATTGTCGCGGATGCCCGATTCCAGCTCGCGCACAGCCTTGACGGCCACGTCGAGCTCGTCGCGCTCGCGCATCTTGGCGCGGGCCGTTTCGGGGTCGTTCCAGAAATCAGGGGATTCGGTCTCGGCGGTCAGCGCGTCGAGGCGCAGTTCAGCAGTATCCCAGTCAAAGATGCCTCCTCAGCAGGGTCAGCACCTGCTCGATTTCGGCGACGGTCTTTTCGATTTCCGTACGCATTGGACAATTCCTTAAGATAGTGGCGCCCCGTTTAGCGGAGCATGGCGACCGGATCAACCGCCCTGCCCTAGAACAGCCCGCCGCGTCCGGCCTGGGCGTTGATCCAGGTGCCGGTCCTGGGGTCGTAGACCGGCTGGTCGCTGGGAGCCGGCTGCTGCTGGAAGCCGGGCTGGGTGGTGAAGCCCGAGCCATATTGCTGCTGCATCATCTGCTGGCGCTGGATGGCGTCGAAAGCGTTGACGTCCACGCCGATGACCGAGGTCATCAGGTTCGGCCCGGTGCCCGGCTTGAAGGTCTCCTCGATGGCGGCTTCGCCATCGAAGGCCTTGACGCCGGAATTGGGGTTGATCCAGGCCGTCGTCATGCCCGGTGGCACGACGAACGGGGTCGGCGGCTTGCCTTCGAGGGCTTTCTGCATGAATGCGGTAAAGATCGGCGTGGCAAAGGTGCCACCGGTGACCGAAGACCCCATGGAGCGCGGCTGGTCGTAGCCGACATAGACGCCGACGGCGAGCTCGGGCGTGAAGCCGACGAACCAGGCATCCTTGTAGTCATTGGTGGTGCCGGTCTTGCCGGCCACCGGGCGGTTGAGCACTTTGGCGGCCGTGCCGGTGCCGCGCTGCACCACGCCTTCCAGCATCGAGGTGACCTGATAGGCGGTCATCGGGTCGAGCACCTGCTCCCTGTTGTCCACGATCAGGGGTTCGCCCTGCCCGGTCCAGCTATCGGCCTCGCAACCCTGGCACAGGCGCTGGTCATGCTTATAGACGGTGACGCCATAGCGATCCTGGACACGGTCGATCAGCGTCGGCACGATCTTGCGGCCACCATTGGCAATGGTGGCGTAAGCGGCGGTCATGCGCATGTCGGTGGTTTCGCCCGCGCCGAGCGCCATGGCCAGCACCGGCTGCATGGTGTCGTAGACGCCGAACATCTTGGCGTATTCGGCCACCAGGGGCATGCCGATATCGCGGGCCAGGCGCACCGTCATGACGTTGCGGCTGCGCTCGATGCCGCGCCGCAGGGTCTGGGGGCCGTAGAATTCCTGCGCGTAGTTTTCCGGACGCCAGATCGAGCCATCGGCATTGCGGATTTCCACCGGCGCGTCGAGCACCACCGAGGCCGGCGTATAGCCATTGTCGAGCGCCGCGGCATAGACGATGGGCTTGAACGAGGAACCGGGCTGGCGCAGGGCCTGGGTGGCGCGATTGAACTCGCTCAGCGAATAGGAGAAGCCGCCGACCATGGCCAGCACGCGCCCTGTGCGCGGGTCCATGGCGACCAGGGCGCCCTCGATCTCGGGCACCTGCTCCAGCGTATAGATGCCGGTCTTGCCAGCAACCGGGGAGACGTAGACCACATCTCCTACTTTAAGAATATCCTGCAAAGGCTTGGAAACCCACTTGATCTCCGGCCCGGATAGCGTGCCCTCGACGCGATCTTCGGCCACGGCGCCGCCGGCGAGGCCGTCCGGCCGCAGGCCGATGCGGGCTTCGTTGCTGCCCATTTCCAGCACCACGGCGAGCTGCCACTCGGGCACGTCGCCGAGCGGGATGATCTTGGCCACGTCGAGGCCCCAGTCCTCGCCGATCTCGATGCTGGCGACCGGGGTGCGGAAACCCTTGCCGTGGTCATACGCGATCAGCCCGTCCATCAGGGCCCGGCGGGCATATTCCTGCAGGCGCGGCTCGAGCGTGGTGCGCACCGACAGGCCGCCGCCATAGAGTTGGTCCTCGCCATAGAGCTTGGCCAGTTCGCGCCGCACTTCCTCGGTGAAATATTCGGCCGAATAGAGCTGGCTGCCCCCGGCGCGCGGGATGACGTTGAGCGGGTCGGCCTTGGCGATCTCGCCCTCTTCCTGCGTCGCGTAGCCATTCTCGACCATGCGGTCGATGACCCAGTTGCGGCGCTCGATGGCGGCCTGCGGGCGGCGGAACGGGTGGTAGTTGTTGGGCCCCTTGGGGAGCGCGGCGATATAGGCGGCCTCGCTCAGGGTGAGTTCATAGAGTGCCTTGTCGAAATAATTCAGGGCCGCCGCGGCCACGCCATAGGAGTTGAGGCCCAGGAATATCTCGTTGAGATAGAGTTCGAGAATACGGTCCTTGGAGAAGGTCGACTCGATGCGGATCGCCAGCAGGGCTTCCTGCAGCTTGCGGTCCCAGGTCTGCTCGGAGGTGAGCAGGAAATTCTTGGCCACCTGCTGGGTGATCGAGGAGCCGCCGCCCTGGATGGCGCTGTTGCCGTCCAGCCGCGCCATGAGGTTGTCGCGCAGGGCGCGGAACACGCCGTCGATGGCGATGCCGCCATGGGAGTAGAAGTCCTTGTCCTCGGCCGACAGGAAGGCGTGGACGAGCAGCGGCGGCACGGTTTCGATGGGCTGGAAAAGCCGGCGTTCGCGGGCGAATTCGGCCAGCAGCGTACCGTCGGCAGCATGGACGCGCGTCGTCACCGGCGGCTGGTAGTCCTTGAGCACGGTATAGTCCGGCAGGCCGGCGGAAACGGTGGTCAGGTAGACCGCCACTGCGGCGATGCCGGCCAAGGCGGCGAACATCCCAAAGCCAAAAATCCAGCCGAGCAAGCGCAGCATATAGTCGTTCTCTCCGAGACGGGCATTCGGCCCGCCATAGTCATTCCGCGCAGCGGATTGGAAGCAGAATCATAGCAGACGGCAGCCCGAAAGTGGATCACAAGCCCGCAATGGCAGCGCGCGTGGCGCAATTGTCACATCAGTCCTCGGGGGCGAGGCTGTCGAAATAGGTAGAGACGCCGCGCGCCAATGCGTCGGCCGTGCGGTCCTGCCACGGATCGGCGAGCAGGTTGGCCATATCGGCGGCGTTGGAGAGGAACCCCAGTTCCACCAGCACCGAAGGCACGTCGGGCGCCTGCAGCACGAAGAAATCGGCCTGCCGCACCGGGAAACGGCGCAGGGCGACACTGGGTTCGAGCTGGTGGACGATGGCCTGCGCCGCCGTAAATGACTGGTGCCGCATTTCGCGCCGCATCAGGTCGAGCAGGATATCCACCACTTCGGGGGCCATCTGCGGCATGGCGAAGCCGGCGATGACGTCGGTCTTGTTCTCGTTGTCGGCCAGGATCTTGTCGAGCACGTCGGTCGCGTTCTCATCGCGCGTATAGACGCTGGCCCCGCGAATCTCGGGCTGCTGGAAGCTGTCGGCATGGATGGAGATGAAGAGGTCCGCCTTGTTGGTGCGGGCCAGCGCCACGCGCTCCTCCAGGCGCAGGAAGGTGTCGTCCTCGCGGGTCAGCGCCACATCGAACCGCCCGGAAGCGACCAGCAGGGCCTGCAGGCGCAGTGCGAAGGCGAGGACGATGTCCTTTTCCTTGATGCCGTCGGCGGTTTCGGCGCCGCTGTCGATGCCGCCATGGCCGGGATCGATGACCACCAGCGGCCGCGTGGCGATGGGCAGTTCGGAGCCGCCGGCGGGCGTCGATACATCGGCGACAGGCGCGGCGGCGCTGGATGCTGCGAGGTCGCGCGCCACATTGGCTGCAAATTCCTCTGCCGTAGCCGGGATCACATCCACCACCAGCCGCGCCGGCTGGTCCTCGAACGGGTCAAGCATATAGGCCTGCTGCACCTGTGCCGGCGCCGACAGGGTCAAGGTGGTCCGCACGCGATCGGGCGCAGCCTGCTCGACCAGGTATTGGGCAATGCTGCCGCCCTCGCCGGCCGGCTTGCCCGATGGTTCGGGTACCGAGAAGGTGGCTGCCCGTACGTCGATGGCCAGCCGATCGGGATCGCTGAGCGAAACCAGGGCAAATTCGGTCGGGGCCGCCAGGTCGATCACCAGCCGGGCCCGCTCCGGGGTGACCGAGACACGGACATCCATCACATTGGGCAGGCCGACCAGCGGGGTGGCCGGAGCGGTTCCGGCAGCGCTTTCCTGTGCCTGCGGCATGGCCGACAGCAACAATGCCGCAAACAGCGCCGCCAGCAGCGGCAGGACAAGCAGACGAACGGGTTTCAACAAGCGCAGACCGGCCCCAAATTCAGCAGGCGCCATGTGCCACCCGGATCGGGCGATTCTGCGGCGCGAATGCCCTTATGCGATGATTTGCCGACCGGGCCAAGAAACGGGCGGTGAAATGGTTTGCCCCGGCCGGTTTTGACTTTCCTGTTGCCATTCGGTCGCAACATCCCTACACGCTAGACGCGAGGCGCATGCTTCCTGCAGAACCAGTTTGCGTCGGCCCAGGGCCAACGACAGCGGTGCCAGGAAGTGGCCGGCCCAAGGGAACGAAGAGAAATCCCGACGGCTGGTTCAGAAGCGGCAAATCCTGCGCTTCGCTACGAATTTCGGTCCCACCGGACCGGACGGCTGCCATTCATCCCCGGATGCCGGCAGCCCAATAGGAAGAGGTCAGATGGCCCGCAGGCGGACAGAACGCGACGCGATCGAATTTCCCGATTGCCGTTTTGCCACGCTGCATCTTCCGGCCGTGACCACACATATCGGCGCGCCCAAGGCAGAGCTTCCGCGCGCCACACACCCCAAACCATTCGCCTCGCACAGCGCTATGAGAAGGATTCCGGCTTTCCGGCGCCCTCTTGTCGGCGCGCGAGCGCGCGGAGTTCATTATGGCTACCAAGAGAATGCTGGTGGATGCCATCCACCCGGAAGAAACACGGATTGTCGTCACATCGGGTAACAGGCTCGACGAATTCGACTTCGAATCGGCGACCCGCCGCCAGTTGCGGGGCAATATCTACCTCGCCAAGGTCACGCGCGTTGAGCCGTCCCTGCAGGCGGCGTTCGTCGAATATGGCGGCAACCGCCACGGCTTCCTCGCCTTCAGCGAAATCCACCCTGATTATTACCAGATTCCGGTTGCCGACCGCGAAGCCCTGCTGCGCGACGAGGAAGCCGAGGACGACCATCACGACGATGGCGACGAGAACATCTCCCTGCCCGAGGGCGTGACCGAGCCGGACGCCGAAGCCGACCCGCAGGACCACGATGACGACAGCCACATCGAACAGGCGCCGGCCAATGCCGAGCCGGTGGAATCGATCGGTGGCGCCGATGCGCTCGAGGAAGTGCCGGAGCGTCGCCGTTCCAGCAGCAATCGCCGTCACTACAAGATCCAGGAAGTGATCAAGCGCCGCCAGGTCATGCTGGTACAGGTGGTCAAGGAGGAGCGCGGCAACAAGGGCGCGGCTCTCACCACCTATCTGTCGCTGGCCGGCCGCTATTCGGTGCTGATGCCCAATACCGCCCGCGGCGGCGGTATTTCGCGCAAGATCACCAATGCAGCCGACCGCAAGCGGCTCAAGGAAATCACCAGCGATCTCGAAGTGCCGCAGGGCATGGGCGTGATCCTGCGCACGGCCGGCGCATCGCGCACCAAGGCCGAGGTCAAGCGCGACTTCGAATATCTGATGCGCCTGTGGGAAAGCGTGCGCTCGCTGACGCTCAAGAGCCAGGCGCCGTGCCTCGTCTATGAGGAAGGCTCGCTGATCAAGCGGACCATTCGCGACCTCTACAACAAGGATATCGACGAGGTGTTCGTGGCGGGCGACAGCGCCTATCGCGAGGCCAAGGACTTCATGAAGATGATCATGCCGTCCCACGCCAAGAACGTGAAGCCGTATGTCGAAGACCAGCCGCTGTTCAGCAAGTACAATATCGAAGCCCAGCTCGACTCGATGTTCTCGCCGACAGTCACCCTGCCCTCCGGCGGCTATATCGTCATCAACCCGACCGAAGCGCTGGTTTCCATCGACGTGAATTCGGGCCGCTCCACCAAGGAGCACAATATCGAGGACACCGCGCTCCAGACCAATCTGGAAGCCGCCGAGGAAGTCAGCCGCCAGCTCCGCCTGCGTGACCTCGCCGGCCTCATCGTCATCGACTTCATCGACATGATGGAGAACCGGAGCAACCGGGCCGTCGAGCGCAAGCTCAAGGATTGCCTCAAGGACGATCGCGCCCGCATCCAGGTCGGCCGCATCAGCCATTTCGGCCTGATGGAAATGAGCCGCCAGCGCATCCGTTTCGGCGTGGTGGAAAGCTCCACCCATAAGTGCCCGATCTGCGATGGCACGGGTCTCGTGCGCTCCACCGAATCGCTGGCGTTGATGATCATGCGTCATATCGAGGATCATGTGCTGCGCCGCCAGGGCCAGTCGATCAATGTGCGCGTGCCGGTGGAAGTCGCGCTCTACATCCTCAACTTCAAGCGCGAGACGCTGACGGCGCTGGAAATCCGCAACCAGCTGTCGATCACCATCACCGCCGACGGCAAGATGACGGGCAACCAGTTCGCCATTGAAAAGGGCGAGACCCGCGTCATGGCCTATGCCGAGCAGCGCGCCACCGAGCATGTCCGCGTCGACAGCGCCGTCATCGATGACGAGGTCGAGGAAGAAGACATCGCCGAGGAAATCGAGGACGAGGAAGCCGAAGAACGTCCGTCCGCCGCAGCCGAGGGCAGCGAAGGTGAAGGCGGCCGTCGCCGCCGCCGCCGCCGCCGTCGTGGCGGTTCCGAGCGTGGCGAAGACAATGGCCAGCGTCCGCAGCAGCAAAGCGCCGCACAGGCGCCTGCCGTGGAAGGCGATGCCGAGGGCAGCGACGAGGATGGTGAAGGCGACGAGGATGAAAATCCGGCTCGTCCGACCGGCGAAGGCCAATCCGATGGCGAGACGCGCAAGCGCCGCCGCCGCGGCCGTCGTGGCGGTCGCCGCAACCGCCGCGATGGCGAAGAGGGTGTCGAGAAGGCGCCCTCGCCATCAGGTGAGGGCCTGACGGCAGCCGAGACTTCGGCTGTCGCGGACGAATTGCTGGCCCAGGACGAGATCGTGGCGGAAGAAACGGCCGTCATTGCCGAGCCGGCACCTGCCGAAAAGCCCAAGCGTACCCGCCGCAAGAAGGTCGAGGAGACCGTTGAGGCGACGCCTGTTGATGCCGCGCCCGCAGTGGCGCCGGTTGAAGCCGCGGCCCCGGCCGAAGACGAAAAGCCCAAGCGCAAGCCGCGTGCCCGTAAACCCAAGGCGGAAACCGCCGAAGCCGCGCCGGCCGCGGCGGTCGCCGAGGCGGCTCCCGCCCCGGTCACGGAAGCCAAGGCGGACGCACCCAAGCCGCGCCGTGCCAAGAAGGAACTGCCGGCCGAAGGCATCGTGGTGTCGTCGAGCGCAGCCAAGGCGGAAGCCGAAGGCGAGGCCGAGCCCAAGAAGAAGGCCGGCTGGTGGCAGCGCCGCCTCGGCCTCGGCTAGAGCGCGGCGACGTTCTGAAACAACAAAGGCGGCCCGCGGGCCGCCTTTTTATTTTCCGGGGTCAGACAGGGCGCGCCTTGACGATCAACTGCCGGCGCAGGATCTGCACGCCCATTTCCGGCGTGCGCAGCAGCGTCAGGTTGGTGTGGTCCTGATCGGCGGCCCGCTCGGGATGGTTGTGTCCAGGCAGGTCCATGCGCCGCCGGTCCGGGCCCAGGTAGCGGCGGGTCTCGATATAGGTATGTTCCTGCCCGATCTGGGCTGCCAGCCGCGTGCTGACGATATGGCTGTTTTCGGGCAGGCAAATGACGTCGTCGAAGCCCATCTCGATATATTCGAGCATCTCGTCGCCCGGCCCGTCCTGCAGGAACAGCACCACCGGCGCGAAGCAGATATTGACCGAGCCGGCGTGGCGCACGCGGTCGAGCAATTGCCGCTTGGCGTCCATGCCGATGCCGTAGTGGACGAGAAAGAACAGGATGCGGTGAATATGCCAGTCATTGCCGCTGAAATCGGCGGAGCCGGAAACCACCCCGAAGCCGACCTTTTCGCCCAGCGAGATCAGGGCGGCGGTATCAGGCTCGTCGTGGGCGACCACGATAGCGGCGCAGTGGGCGAGGACGCCCGGATCGGCTTCATGGGCCTGCATGGCGTGGACCTCCATCCTACCAATGCTCCCATAGTATAATGGCCGGGCCTTAAGGGCGCCTGCCGCCGATAGATAAATTTGTCGGCATGTGTGGCGGCGCCCCTAGCGCAGGAACGCGGCCATCCGCTGCAGCGCCATGTCGATGCTGTCGCGCGTGCCCGCATAGGAAAACCGCACATAGCGATTGCCGCCGACGCGGTCGAAGTCGATGCCCGGCGTGGCGGCGACACCGGCTTCGTCGAGCAGCCTTTCGCAGAACCGCATGGAGTCGTTGGAGAAGCGGGAAATGCCGGCATAGGCATAGAAGGCGCCATCGGCCGGGCTGCCGATATCGAAGCCCAAGGCGTGCAGACCGTGGTCCAGCAGGCCGCGATTGACCGCATAGGCCGCCTTCTGCTCCTCGGCATAGTCCCGCTCGCCGAGTGCCACGGTGGCGGCGATCTGGCTCAGGGTCGGTGCCGAGATGAAGAGGTTCTGCTGCAGGATTTCGGCGCGCCGCACCAGCTCGTCCGGCAGCACCATCCAGCCGATGCGCCAGCCGGTCATGCAGTAATATTTGGAGAAGCTGTTGATGACGATGGCGTCGCGGGTCAGTTCCAGCGCGCTGACCGAGGGGCCGCGATAATCGAGGCCGTGATAGATCTCGTCGGAAATCAGCCGCACGCCAAGGCGCCGGCAGGTGGCGACGATATCGGCCAGCCCTGCGCGGTCCACTGCGGCGCCGGTTGGATTGGCGGGGCTGGCAAACAGCAGGCCTTCGAAACGCTCTGCGGCATGGGCAGCGGCGATAGCGGCGCCGGTCAGCCGCCAGCCATTATCGGCTTCGAGGGGAATTTCCACCATGCCGAAGCCGAGGCCCAGCAGCGTATTCACATAGGCCGGATAACCGGGGCGGGTAATGGCGATCCTGGCGCCAGGGCGAAAGGCGGTGTGAAAGGCGATGATGAAGCCGGCCGACGAGCCCATGGTGGCGAGGATGGAATCGGCATCCACGGCAACGCCGTGCTGATCGGCGTAATAGGCGGCCAGCCCATCACGCAATTCGGCCAGCCCCTTGGCATTGGTATAGCCCTGTGCCTGTGGCAGGGCTCGCGCCACCGCCTCGATGACCCGCGGCGCCGGGGGCGAGCCGGGCTCGCCGACCTCGAGGTGACACACAATGCGGCCGGTCGCCTCGATCGCCTTGGCGCGCTTGAGGATTTCCATGGCATGGAAGGGCATCAGGCCATCAGTGGGCTGTTCGGTCACGGGTTCTTCCTTACCTCTCCTTTGGGGGAGAGGTCGGCGCGCAGCGCCGGGTGAGGGGGCCTTTTCTTGGCTCGGTGCGTGGGGAAGGCCCCCTCACCCGACCCAAGAGGGTCGACCTCTCCCCCAAAGGGAGAGGTGAAGAGGGCCTAGCCGCTTCCGTCCTTGCCCTCAACAACAATTGATGCGGCCGTCAGTCCCATATTCACTCCCTGGTGCCAAAATGGCGTCGTGTCTGCTAGAAGGCTGGCCGACCATCCAATGGAGCCACACGTCATGTCGCGCGTCACTCTTGCTCTTGTCGCTCTCGTCGGCATTCTTGCCGGGGCCCTTGGCTATGCGGCCGTCAGCAGGCCGGCGCCGCAAACCGATGCCGTGGCGGTGCAGGCGCTGATCGACGAGGCGATTTCGGCCTATGATGCCAAACGCCTCGTGGAAGCCAGCGCGGCGCCCCAGGACGTGGCGGCGATCGATCCGGAAACGCTCAATCCGCTGATCGAATCCTACCTGATGAGCGACCCCAAAATCCTCCAGCGCATGTCGGTGGCGCTCGATACCACGCTGCAGGCTGAGGAGCGCAGCCAGGCCACCACCGCTATCGCCTCGATGCAGGAGGCCATCTTCAACGATCCGGGCCAGGTTGTGCTCGGCAATCCGCAGGGCGACGTCACGCTGGTCGAGTTCTTCGACTACAATTGCGGCTATTGCCGCGCCGCCCTGCCCGACATGGCGACGCTTCTGGCCGAAGACCCCAACCTGCGCGTCGTGCTCAAGGAATTTCCCATCCTCTCCAATGAGTCGATCGACGCTGCCCGCGTCGCCGTGCTGGTTGGCGATGCCGATGTCGACTACTGGACCTTCCACGAAACCCTGTTCACCAGCCGCAGCCAGGTGGACAAGCAGGTGGCCCTCGCCGCCGCCGCCGATCTGGGCCTGTCGCCGGTGTCGCTCGAACTCGACATGGGGACCGAGGCGGTATCGCAGACCATCCAGACCTCCTACGAGATCGCCCGCGCGCTCAACATCACCGGCACCCCGACCTACATCATCGGCAACGAGATCATCCCCGGCGCCATCGGGCTGGACGAATTGCGCGCCCGCATCGCCAATATGCGGGCCTGCGGCGAGACGCAGTGCGAGGGGTAGCGCCGCTCTTCCCCTCTCCCCTTGAGGGAGAGGGATGTTCTTCCGCGTTCAGCGGAAGAACGGGGTGAGGGGTGCTGCGCCCTCCCATGCTTTGATGCTCAAGGATAGCGCAGCACCCCTCATCCGCCCTTCGGGCACCTTCTCCCTCAAGGGGAGAAGGGAGAAGCTAACTCCCACTTCTGCCGTGTTCTTTGCCTTTTCGGTGCATTTCGTATAACCGGACTTGCGCCGGCCGGAAGCGCCGGTGCAAAAGGCAAAATCATGGCTAAACGCGTTCTCGTCCTCAACGGCCCGAACCTCAATATGCTCGGTACCCGCGAGCCCGACATCTATGGCGCCGCAACGCTTGGGGATGTCGAGGCGCTGTGCAAGACGACCGGCGCCGAGTTCGGCCTCAGCGTGGATTTCCGTCAATCCAACCATGAAGGCGAGCTGGTCACCTGGATTCAGGAGGCCCGCAACACCGCCGATGCCATCCTCATCAACCCGGCTGCCTATTCGCATACCTCGCTGGCCATCCACGATGCGCTCAAGGGTGTCGGATTGCCGGTTGCCGAGGTTCACATCTCCAATATCCACCAGCGGGAAGCGGTGCGGCACCACTCTTTTGTGTCGTCCGTCGCCTTTGGCGTCATTTGCGGCTTTGGCGTCACCGGGTATAGACTGGCGCTGATAGCGCTCGCCGAAAAACTCAAATAACGATCAACGCGTGCTGCGCGGGAGACCGACAAGAATGACCAAGTCATCGCAAGTGGATCAGGATCTGATCCGGGCCATTGCCGAGCTGCTCAACAAGGAAAATCTCGCCGAGATCGAGATCGAGCAGGAGGACTTCCGGGTCCGCGTCACCCGCTCCTACGCCAATGAAGGCGTGACCTATGCAGCGCCGCCGCAGCATTACGTGCCGCAGCAGGCCGCCGCTCCCGCTCCGCTGACGCCGGCCGGTTCCGTGCCATCGGCCGCTCCCGCCGCCGCCGAAGACCTCGCCTCCAATCCGGGCACGCTGACCTCTCCCATGGTCGGCACCGCCTATCGTTCGCCCGAACCGGGCAAGCCGACCTTTGCCGAAGTCGGCACCAAGGTTACCGAAGGGCAGACCCTGCTTATCATCGAGGCGATGAAGACGATGAACCAGATCCCGGCGCACCGCTCCGGCACCGTCACGCGCATCCTCGTCCAGGATGCCCAGCCGGTGGAATACGGCGAGCCGCTCGTCGTCATCGAGTAAGGGGGACCTCATGTTCCAGAAGGTCCTCATCGCCAATAGAGGCGAAATCGCCCTGCGCATCCTGCGCGCCTGCAAGGAACTGGGCATCCAGACCGTGGCGGTCCACTCCACCGCCGACGCCAATGCCATGCATGTGCGCCTGGCCGACGAAAGCGTCTGCATTGGGCCGCCAGCGGCCAAGGACAGCTATCTCAACATTCCCTCGATCATGGCCGCCTGTGAGATAACCGGCGCCGATGCCGTGCATCCGGGCTATGGGTTCCTCTCTGAAAACGCCCGTTTCGCCAAGATTTTGACCGAACACAAGGTGACCTTCATCGGTCCTTCGTCGCACCATATCGAGATCATGGGCGACAAGATCACCGCCAAGAAGACCGCCGTGGAGCTCGGCATCCCCGTGGTTCCCGGCTCGGCCGGTGCGGTCGAGAGCGAGGACGACGCCAGGAAGACCGCCAGGGAAATCGGCTATCCGGTGCTCATCAAGGCAACCGCCGGTGGCGGTGGGCGCGGCATGAAGGTGGCGCAGACCGAAAAGGACGTGCTGGTCGCCTGGTCGACCGCCCGCTCCGAGGCCAAGGCCGCCTTTGGCAACGATTCCGTCTATATGGAAAAATACCTCGGCAAGCCGCGCCATATCGAGGTGCAGGTGCTGGGTGATGGCCAGGGCAATGCCGTGCATCTGGGCGTGCGCGACTGTTCGCTGCAGCGCCGCCACCAGAAGGTGTGGGAAGAGGCCGGTGGCCCCACCATCCTGCCCGAAGAGCGCGACAAGATTGGCGAAATCTGCGCCGTGGCCATGCGCAAGCTCAAATATTCGGGCGCCGGCACCATCGAGTTCCTGTACGAGAACGGTGAATTCTACTTCATCGAGATGAACACCCGCCTGCAGGTGGAACACCCCGTCACCGAGCGCATCACCGGCATCGACATCGTCTATGAGCAGATCCGCGTCGCCTCTGGCGAGAAACTCTCCATGGCGCAGAAGGATGTGCAGTTCTACGGCCATGCCATCGAGGTGCGCATCAATGCCGAGGACCCGCAGACCTTTGCGCCCTCGCCCGGCACCATCACCTTCTACCATCCGGCCGGTGGCGTCGGCGTGCGCGTCGATTCGGCGGTGTATCAGGGCTACAAGATTCCGCCCTACTACGATTCACTCATCGGCAAGCTCATCGTCTATGGCCGCACTCGCGACGAATGCCTGCAGCGCCTGCGCCGCGCGGTCGATGAATTCGTGGTGGATGGTGTCAAGACCACGCTGCCGCTGTTCCAGCGCCTGATCAAGGAACCGGATATCCTGACCGGCAACTATGACATCCACTGGCTGGAAAAGTATCTGGCGGCGAACAAGGTTTAGTGCGGCATGCCCCTCTTCACCTCTCCCTTTGGGGGAGAGGTCGACCCTCTTGGGTCGGGTGAGAGGGCCTTTGCTGGATACGGTGCGTGGTAAAGGCCCCCTCACCCGGCGCTGTGCGCCGACCTCTCCCCCAAAGGGAGAGGTGTAGAAGGGAACCCAGATGGCCCGGCGACAAGACCCCTTCGATATCGAGATCACCCCCGAGCTGATCATGCGCGCCTATCGCGCCGGCATCTTTCCGATGTCGGAGGATGCGGCGGATGAGAACCTGTTCTGGGTCAGCCCGGAAATGCGGGGCATCATTCCGCTCGATGGCTTCCGTCTGTCGACCAGCCTGCGCAAGGCGATCCGCAAATCGGGCTACACGGTCAAGGTCGATACCGATTTCGAGGCGGTCATCGAGGGCTGCGCCACTGTCGGCGCGGATCGCGACACCACCTGGATCAACCGCACCATCCGCTCGGTCTATGGCGAGCTGTTCCGGCGCGGCGTGGCGCATACGGTGGAGGTGTGGGACGGGACCGAGCTGGCCGGCGGGCTCTATGGGCTGGCCATCGGCGGCGCGTTCTTCGGGGAATCGATGTTCCACCGCCGGACCAATGCCAGCAAGATGGCGATGGCCCACCTGGTCGAACGGCTCAGGGCCGGCGGCTTCGTGCTGCTCGACACCCAGTTTGTCACCGACCATCTGGCCTCGCTGGGGGGCGTCGAGATTCCGCGCAGCGCCTATGAGGAGCGCCTTGCCGAAGCGCTCCCCATCCATGGCGACTGGTCTGCCTGGGACGCTACGGCTTCAGCCTGAAGGCGAGTTCGGTCACCGGATGCCCGGAAGGGTCTTCGCCGGGATCCTTGTGGTAGATTTCCATCCTGACGGCGTTGATGAAATTGTCGCCATCGGGCACTCCATCGAGCTGGTAGCCGTTGGCCTTGGCCCAGTCGCCGAGCGTCATGTTGGCACCGTGCAGTTCGTGATAGGGCACGGTTGCGGTAAGCGAAGCATATTTGCCGCCGGGAATGGTGCCGGTGGCGAAACGGCCCTCGGGTTTGAGCACGGTGACAGTCGGCATGCCCACCTGCATTTCCATCATGTCACCGGGGAAGAAGGTGACGTAGTTGAAAAACGGCGCGCCGGTGAGTTCACCGCCCTGCCCCTTCACCCATTTGATGACGTCCTCGATCAATGGCGGCGCCTGCCGCGAAATTTCCGGCTGGCGCAGCGTCAGCAGGATGGCGGCATAGGGCTGGGGCGTCTTCTCGACGATCCTGGGTTCGGTCAGCATTGTTCCTGGTCTCCTCTTGTCGATGATGCAGACTGGACCGGGCCATCCACCGCAGCTTGATCGGGCTTGCGATCTTACCTCGCCTTTGGAGGAGAAGCAGGAAGGCTAGTCCACCAGGGCGCCGCCGGTGGCATTGGCCAGCGTCGCGGTCATGCCCGCCGCCAGGTCGCTCGACAGCAGGACTGCGGCATCGGCCACCTGGGCCAGCGCCGTGACCTTGCGCAGTGGCGTATCCTTGGCGAATTCGCGATGGACCTCGTCGAAGGTGATGCCGAGTTCGTTGGCGCGCAACTGCCAGGCCTCGCGCACGCCCGGAGCATCGGGCGAACCCGGCGACCGCACCCAGCAGACGCGCACGCCCTGCGAGCCGTTTTCCATGCCAAGCTGGCGCAGGTAATTCTCGACTGCCGCACAGGCCACGCCGAAACCGCCGACATACGGCACCGGCCAGCGCCCCACATTGGCAGTGATGCCGACGATGACGCCCCCGCCATTGTCGCCCATATGGCGTGCCACGGCGGCGCCGGTATGGAACCAGGTGGCCATCGCGGTCCGGATCGGGGCCAGCATGCGGTCGAAATTCATGTCGGTCAGCAGTTCGCCCTGGGTATCGTCCCAGGATACGCCATTGAACATCAGCCTGACCGGCCCGGCCTTGGCGGCAACATCGGCCAGATGCGCCTCGATACCGGCCCTGTCGGTAGCGTCGACCAGGGTGACTTCGGCCCTGCCCCCTGTGGCCCGGATATCGGCGGCAACGGCGTCGAGGCTTGTGCGATGGCGCGCCGCGAGGAACACATGCGCCCCCTCGCGCGCATAGGCTCTGGCGACCGCGCCACCGACCGCACCGCTGCCACCGTAGACGATGGCGGTCTTGTCCTTGAGCAACATGAATACCTCCCGGCTTGCCGCAGCACAGTGCTGCGCTGTCCCGAGGTCAAGGACGGCCGGGCGTCGAGGATTCCGACAGTGATTCCGACGACATCGGCGCCGGAGCTACCGCTCGTCGGGCGGGGGAACGTCGGTGCTGGTTTTGCACTCGATCAGCCAGACGTCATAGATCGCGTGATCGACGGCGTTGAGCGCCGGACTGTCGGCGAACATCCAGCCGGTGAAGATGCGCTTGGACACACCCGTCAGGCTGCGCTGGTCGACTTCGAGAAAGGCCGATACGCGCTGCGTTTCGGTGGCCGGGCGGTTGTAGCAGGCACGCGGGGTGATCTCGAGCGCGCCGAACAGCACCGTCTCGTCGATATAGACATCGAAGCGGGTTATGCGGCCGGTAATCTTGTCGAGGCCGGCAAAGGTTGCCACCGGATTGGCGATCGGCTGGGCGGCAGCAGGCGTCGCAAGCGCCAGCCCCAGCAGGGGAACCAGCGCTCGGGCCAGGGTCAGGATGGATCGGCTGCTCGGGCGCAAGGCGCCGCGGTCCTTATTCGGGCGACCAGGCGTCGTAGTCACCGGTCACACGCGGGCGTTCGCCCTTGTTGAGCAGGCTGCCATCGGGCCGATAGGCCGCGGCCGTGCCGGTCAGGTTGGGCTCGTGCGGCTTTTCCCAGCCGCGGGCGGCATATTTGGCATCGCTTGGCACGATATCGGTGCGGTGGTGCATCCAGCCGTGCCAGCCGGGCGGAATGGACGAAGCGTCGGCATAGCCGCCGCCATAGGTCACGTAGCGCCGGTCGGCCTTGCGATCCTGGTAGTATTTGTTGCCGAATTCATCGCTGCCGACATAGTCGCCGAAGCGCCAGATCCACAGCCGCGTGCCCCAGGTCTGGCCGCTCCACCAGGAGAAGATTTCAGTGAGGAACTGCTTGATACCGGATTGGGCCACGTGTCGATTCCGCCGTCGAGATATGCGAGTTGGCCGGGTGTAACATGGGTCGCGGACGGAGCCTAGACCGAATTGGCGGCTTGGCTCGACATCGCCACGGCGCTGGGCTTCTGATGGCGCCGACCCATTCCTTCCAGGCAGGATGCGACAGGAATCTCCGCCGCCTCCCCGGAAACTACAATGCTGCCGTCGCGCTGCGGGTCTGGCATGCACAACGCCATGGTGTGCGGACGCCCGACTGACCCACAAGCGCTAGTGTCCATTTGGCGGCGATGAAAATCGGCGAAATTTCTGCGCTTGACAGCTTTCCCGCCGCTCGATTCTGGCTTTCGCCGGCATGGTGAATCGCCGGTTAACAGCGGGTGGTGGCGCGTGATCCTCAAGGATTTCCGTGGCCTTAGCGGGGAGTCTTCGGCCTGGATTTCGGCGCTGAACACACCTGCGGAAAAGCCTCAAATGGCCCAGCCAAGCGCCGTGTTTTCCTTGCAGTTTGTCCCCGTAATCCACATATTACCCCTACTAGTGGTTGTCGTGATGCTCATCCCGACCACTAGACCTTGTGATTTGTTGCGTTGACGCGGCTGCTGAATCGGAGGAATGTTTTCGACGGTCCGGTGCAGTTTCTGCGGCGGGCAAGCCCCGGGTAGGAGCGCTGGCAAAAGACCGGTGCCGAGCCCGGGCAACAGGCAAGATTTTCGAGCCCGCCTCCCGGGCTCGGTTGGTGAAGCGTCAAGACAGATTTGGGTGAGAAGCCGGGTTTCGGCTCGCGGGCATTCGTGTGCTCGTTCTATTGGGGAATACGACGACTATGCACATCGAACGCCGGTTCACGACTGCCAATGAAGACCGCTACGGGTCCATCGAATTCCGCTCGGCCACGAGCGAGATTCGCAATCCCGACGGCTCGGTCGTCTTCAAGCTCGAGAACATCGCGATCCCGGCGGCCTGGAGCCAGGTTGCCGCCGATATCATTGCGCAGAAGTATTTCCGCAAGGCCGGCGTCGCCAAGGTTCTCAAGAAGGTCGAGGAGAATTCCGTTCCCTCCTGGCTGTGGCGCTCCGTTCCCGACGAGGCTGCGCTGGCCAAGCTCCCCGAAGCCGAGCGCTATGGCTCGGAAATGGATTCTCGCCAGGTCTTCGACCGCCTCGCCGGCACCTGGACCTATTGGGGCTGGAAGGGTGGCTATTTCGCCTCCGAGGAAGACGCCCTCGCCTTCCGCGATGAACTCGCCTTCATGCTCGCCACCCAGCGCGTGGCCCCGAACTCGCCCCAGTGGTTCAATACCGGCCTGCATTGGGCCTATGGCATCGACGGCCCCGGCCAGGGCCACTTCTATGTCGATCCCTTCACCCACAAGCTGGTCAGCTCCAAGAGCTCCTATGAGCACCCGCAGCCCCATGCCTGCTTCATCCAGTCCGTGAACGACGACCTGGTGAACGAAAACGGCATCATGGACCTCTGGGTCCGCGAGGCGCGCCTGTTCAAGTATGGCTCGGGCACCGGCACCAACTTCTCGGCCCTGCGCGGCTCGGGCGAAAAGCTCTCGGGCGGCGGCAAGTCCTCCGGCCTGATGAGCTTCCTCAAGATCGGCGACCGCGCTGCCGGCGCCATCAAGTCGGGCGGCACCACGCGCCGTGCCGCCAAGATGGTGGTGCTCGATATCGATCACCCCGATATCGAGGAATATATCAACTGGAAGGTCAAGGAAGAGCAGAAGGTTGCGGCCCTGGTGACCGGCTCCAAGGTGGTCTCCAAACACCTCAAGCTCATCATGAAAGCGGCCGTCAACTGCGAAGGCAGCGGCGACGATTGCTTCGACGTGGCCAAGAACCCCGCCCTCAAGCGCGAAGTCCGCGCCGCCAAGAAGGCGCTGGTGCCGGAAAACTACATTTTCCGCGTCATCCAGTTCGCCAGGCAGGGCTATACCGATATCGAATTCCCGGTCTATGACACCGATTGGGACAGCGAAGCCTATCTCACCGTGTCCGGCCAGAATTCCAACAATTCCGTCCGCGTCACCGATGACTTCCTGCGCGCCGTCGAAGGCGATGGCGACTGGGATCTCAAGGCCCGCTCATCCGGCAAGGTCACCAAGACGCTCAAGGCCCGCGATCTCTGGGAACAGGTCGGCTATGCCGCCTGGGCCTCGGCCGATCCCGGCATCCAGTATCACACCACCATCAACGAGTGGCACACCAGCCCCGAAGCCGGTCCGATCAATGCGTCGAACCCCTGCTCGGAATACATGTTCCTCGACGACACGGCCTGCAACCTGGCCTCGGTCAACCTGCTGCCCTATCGCAATGCCGATGGTTCCTTCAACACGGCCGCCTATGAGCATACCGTGCGCCTGTGGACCATTGTGCTCGAAATTTCGGTGATGATGGCGCAGTTCCCCTCGCGCGCCATTGCCGAACGCTCGTTCGAATACCGGACCCTCGGCATCGGCTACGCCAATATCGGCGGGCTGCTGATGACCTCGGGCATTCCCTATGACTCGGCTGAGGGCCGCGCCATTGCCGGCGCCGTCACCGCGATCATGACCGGCGTTTCCTATGCCACCTCGGCCGAAATGGCCAAGGAGCTGGGCGCCTTCAAGGATTACAAGCGCAATGCCAAGCATATGCTGCGCGTCATCCGCAACCATCGCAACGCCGCCCATGGCCATGCTACCGGCTACGAAGCGCTCAGCATCGCCCCGGTGCCGCTCGACCATGCCTCGCTGATCGACGCCAACCTTTCCGAACGCGCCAAGGTGGCATGGGACAATGCCCTGGCGCTGGGCGAAAAGCACGGCTACCGCAATGCGCAGGTCTCGGTGATCGCCCCGACCGGCACGATCGGCCTGGTCATGGATTGCGACACGACCGGCATCGAGCCCGATTTCGCGCTGGTCAAGTTCAAGAAGCTCGCCGGTGGCGGCTACTTCAAGATCATCAACCGCGCCGTTCCCCCGGCTCTGCGCACCCTGGGCTATTCCGAGAGCCAGATTGCCGAAATGGAGGCCTATGCGGTCGGCCATGGCAATCTCAACCAGGCGCCGGGTGTCAATCCGTCTACCCTGCGCAGCAAGGGCTTTACCGACGAGAAGATCGCCGCGCTCAACGCCGCGACCGCCTCGGCTTTCGACATCAAGTTCATCTTCAACCAGTGGACTTTGGGTGTCGATTTCCTCAAGTCGCTCGGTGTTACCGACGAGCAGATGAACGATTTCTCGTTCGAGCTGCTGCCCTTCCTCGGTTTTTCCAGGAAGGATATCGAGGCTGCCAACCTGCATGTTGTCGGCGCCATGACGCTGGAAGGCGCCCCCCATCTCAAGGATGAGCACCTGCCCGTCTTCGATTGCGCCACGCCCTGCGGCAAGATCGGCAAGCGCTATCTCTCGGTCGAAAGCCACATCCTGATGATGGCGGCGGCGCAGCCCTTCATTTCGGGTGCGATTTCCAAGACCATCAACATGCCCAACGACGCCACGGTGGAAGAAGCCAAGGAAGCCTACATGCTGTCCTGGCGCCTGGCGCTCAAGGCCAACGCGCTCTATCGCGACGGCTCCAAGCTGAGCCAGCCGCTCAATTCCTCGGTGCTGTCAGCCGCCGATGAAGACGAGGACGACGACGCGGTCGAAGCCCTCACCGCCATGAATGCCGATGCCCGCGTCCCCGCGATCGCCGAAAAGATCGTCGAGCGCATCATCGAGCGCGAAGTGGAAATCCGCTCCCGCGAGAAGATGCCGGACCGCCGCAAGGGCTATACCCAGAAGGCGGTCGTGGGCGGTCACAAGGTCTATGTCCATACCGGCGAATATGGCGATGGACGCCTCGGCGAGATTTTCATCGACATGCACAAGGAAGGCGCCGCCTTCCGCGCCATGATGAACAATTTCGCCATCGCCATCTCGATCGGCCTGCAATATGGCGTGCCGCTGGACGAATTCGTGGAGGCCTTCACCTTCACCCGCTTCGAGCCCGCCGGCATGGTCATGGGCAATGACCGCATCAAGAACGCGACCTCCATTCTCGATTACGTGTTCCGCGAACTGGCCGTTTCCTATCTCGACCGGGATGATCTGGCCCATGTCAATCCGGACAGCCCGACTTCGCTCGGCAAGGGCGTTGCCGAGGAGAAGGGTGCGCGCGCTGCGGCGTCCGCCCCTGCCCCGGTGCCCGCCGAGCGCTTTGTCTCCCGCGGCATGACCCGCGGCCGCGTGGCCAACAAGAACCTGATGATCGTCTCGGGCGACCAGCCCCAGTTCAACCCGGTCCAGGCCATGCAGACCTCAACCGTGACGGCGCTGCGCTCCGCCACCGCCCTCAAGCAGGACACCCAACTCGCCCCGGCCGCCTTCCCCGCCGCCGAACTCAACCCCATCCCCAGCCCGCCCCCATCCAAGGACGCCGGCCTGCTGCGGGCCGAAGCCCAGATGAAGGGCTATACGGGCGACCAGTGCACCGAATGCCACAACTTTACGATGGTCCGGAACGGCACGTGCTTGAAATGCGATACGTGCGGGACGACGACGGGGTGCAGCTGAGGCCGCTAGTGCCGATTGCTGCCGATGGGTCATAGAACTGCAGAGGAAGCACTCGCTAACGACCAGCGAGTGCTTGGAGCCCAGTATGGTAAAGCATTTCATCATGCGCTCCAAGAACTGTGGCGGGTTTCCGCAAATTGGGATCGCTATGAAACGCTCTACGGGTCGCAGGAAGCCGTCGATATCCTGAACAAAAGTAGCGGTCTTTTTTCTCACGTACTGCAAAACATGCTCTTCGAGCACGTCTTATTGGGCCTATGCCGCCTCACAGACGCACCACAAATGCGGGGCCGCACAAACCTCTCGATAGACGCTTTGCTGCTCCTGGATCCTACACGTCACAAGATAGGACTCAACAGACGGATTAGAGCGGCGAAACTGAAGTGTGCGTTTGCCAGATCGTGGCGCGATAAACACATTGGTCACAACGACTTCGAGCAGATAACGGGACAGGTCAACCTTTTGGCTCGCGCAACGCGCAGAAAGGTCAGTAAGGCAATATTAGCTATCCACGAAGTCTTTAGATGGATTCACGCGCGCTACTTCAAAGGAAACTTGGGATTGTCTTCAATTGGCGATGATGACGCCAATCAAATCCTGCGGGACCTAGCGAGAGCGCAGGCTTTTCGTCAGATGGAACGTAAAGAATTGGAAAAGGGCAACTTTACACCGTTGACCGATTGGGAGAGCAAGTTGCCCGCTAAGGCTGCGGACTGGAACCAGCGATATTCCAGTCGTCTTAAGCCACCTAAGCCGTACCGAGGCAAACTTCCATTGGCGACCTAAGTTGCCTGAGTAGTCATATCAACACCCACGATGTCATTCCGGCGAAGGCCGGAATCCATCCTGAGATGTCTCAGCCTGCCGTAGATGCGGAATAACCTCAGGATGGACCCCGGCCTTCGCCGGGGTGACACGGTGGGTGGGCGGGCATGCGGGCTGACGGGCGCTTCAGAACCCCAAATCCTTGGACAAATCCCGCCAGTCCAGGTTCATCGCCTCGATCAGCCGGTCCTTCCAGGGACGTTTCCAGTCCTTGATCCGCTTCTCCCGCAGGATGGCCGCCTCGACGTCCTCATGCACTTCGTACCAGACCAGCTTGTCGCAATCGTAGCGATCGGTGGAGCTGTCTAGATCGCGCCGCGCTTGCGGTTGGCCATGATGACTTGGGGCACGCAACTTTCAACATTCTCGGTGTCATTCCGGCGAAGGCCGGAATCCATCCTGAGATGGCCCAACCTGCCGTAGATGCGGAAAGACCTCAGGATGGACCCCGGCCTTCGCCGGGGTGACACCGTGGGTGGGCGGGCATGCGGGCGACAGCGGCGTCAGAACCCCAAATCCTTGGACAAATCCCGCCAACCGGGGTTCATCGCCTCGATCAGCCGATCCTTCCAGGGCCGGTGCCATTCCTTGATCCGCTTCTCCCGCAGGATGGCGGCCTCAACGTCCTCATGCACTTCGTACCAGACCAGCTTGTCGCAGTCGTAGCGGTCGGTGAAGCTGCCCTTGAAGACGTGGTTCTTGTGCTGCCAGACACGCCCTTCGGGATTGCCGGTCACGCCGGTATAGACCGCGCCGCGCTTGCGGTTGGCCATGATGTAGACGAGATAAATCCTGCTCATGGCTCGAACAAAGCATGAACGATCTGCGCTTTCAACTCTCTCGGTGTCATTCCGGCGCAGGCCGGAATCTATCCTGAGATGGCCGGGCGTTCCGTGGGCATGGAAAGACCTCAGGATGGATTACGGCCTTCGCCGGGATGACACGGCGATTCGGGCAAGCCCTCCGACCTTACCGCAACAGTCCTTCGCGCTCGAACGCCGCCCAGTCCACCAGTTCCACGCGCTCGCCATCCCCATCCGGCACCCCCTGTCCCGTCTTCTCCGCCCGCGCCAGCTTGCGCTGCCAGGCCGCCCGCTGGCGGTTCTCCCGCGCCGTTTCGGCGTCCTGTTCGCGCCAGTCGTCGATGACGCCGCTGTCGAGCAGGTCTTCCACCATCCGTGGGTCGAAGACGTGGAAGGTGATCTTGCGGGCGCGGCCGCGCAGTTTCACCGTGCGGATGCCGGCGCTGGGCAGGCGGCCGTCCTTGAGCCAGCGGTGCCGCTCGGTGGTTTTGATATCGAGGATATCCTCGATCTCGCGCGGAATGACCGGCAGGCTCTCGATGCCGACCAGGCCAGCCGAGACGAGTGCCGCCGCGTCGCGAAACGCTGCCGCCTCGCTTTCGGGCAGGCGCAGCAGCAGTTCGCTGCCCCGGATATCGAGCGCCTTGCGCAGCTTCAGCGGCAGCCGGGCCCGCATTTCGAGCATGATGCCCCTGGCGCGCACTGACGAGCCCAGCGTGGCGCCTGATGGCAGCGCCCATTCCCGGGTCAGCTTTGCTTCGTCAGCGGATTTCGCGGCGCGTTTCATGCCGTCCAGATAGGCGCGTTGCGCCCGCACGGCAACGCGCAGACGGACAAATCGCGCTGGTGTGAAACCCTTCTATCGCCCGGCATTTTGTCCGGACCGGCCGCGTCAGCCTCACTTCTCCCCCTCCCGCCCCGTTGCCTTATCCTGTCCTCTCACCGGAGGGACCCCAAATGACCCAACCCAAACTCAGCCGCCGTGCCATTATTGCCTATAATCGCTTCTCCAAGGACCTGGCCGCGCTCAACTACGTGCTGCGCAAGGCCAAGCCGACGGGCATGGTGGGCGATCTGACGCTGCGCCAGTTCAACGCCATCTGCCACGCGGCCAACCGCCTGTTCGCCCGCGAACCGGCCATGCCGCGCTTCCTGTGGATCGATCTGGAGCGGCCGCTGACCGTGGCCGATTTCGCCATTCTGGTGTCGCGGCTGACGGCAGCATCGCTGGCCTTCGAGGAGCGCTATGAGTACCTGACGCGCGCGCCGGCGCCTGCCCCCGCGCTCGATAGCGACGGCTTTCCATCCAAGCATGTCTGAACCGCCGGGAAAAAACTTATCCCCGCTCCGGGCGCCCATGCCATCATGCCGTCATTCCCGCCATTCACGCGGCCCCGACGCAGGGCCGGGCGGGGAGACCGTGGGACGGGGGCGCCTGTTCAGTGAGGGGAAATACGGCAGCCGGACCTGCAATACTGGTACCGCCTGAACCATACCTCATGCAAAAGCGGATCGTGATGGGCGGCGAGTCAAAGGCCGCCCATTACCCGTGTAACCGCAAGCGCAAGCCGGGCGGCAATTTCGGCTGTCCGGTCCCTCCCCGCTGCCGCAACCAATCCGCGATCACAGCAAGTCGGCCTCGGCACGCCTAGCCCCGGTCGCGCTCATATCCCATCATACCCGGAAATTCCGGCAGCCACGCCTCCCGCCGCAGGGTCCAGCCTTCATAGCTCGGCACGAACTGGTTCGGCGCGTCCAGCGTGCCCAGATGCACTTCCACTTCGTCGCCGCTGCGGGCGAAGACCGATGAGCCGCAGCGGGGGCAGAAGTGGCGGCCCTGATAGGCGTGTGCGTCCCCTTCGATGGTCACCGCGTCCTGCGGGAAGATCGCGGCGGCGTAGAACAGCGCGCCGTGATGCTTGCGGCAATCGAGGCAGTGGCAGATGCCCACGCGAAGCGGGCGCCCCGTCGCCACGAGGCGAACATTGCCGCAGAGGCATCCGCCGGTAAATCGGTCCATGCTGCATCTCCTCCTCAGGCGTGGAGGGCAACACTAGCCCATGCGGCGACGGCGCGCCCGCCCTGCTTCATCCGGCCGTCAGGCCGCCTGGACGATCTCGAGCAGTTCGACGTCGAACACCAGGTCCTGCCCGGCCAGCGGATGGTTGGCGTCGACCTTGACGCTCCTGTCATCCACTTCCACCACGGTAATCGGCAACATGCCGCCATCGGCGGTTCGCGCCTGCAATTGCGTGCCGGGGCGCACATCGATGCCCGAAGGCACCTTGGCGCGGTCCAGCGTCTGGATGGCTTCGGCACGGTGCGGGCCATAGGCCTCGGCGCAGGGAATGGTCACGGTGTCCTTCTGGCCCGGCTCCATACCGGCGACATGGGCTTCGAGGCCCCTGATGACCTGGCCCAGGCCGATGGTGAATTCCAGCGGCTCCTTGCCGGCGGAGGAGTCGAACTGCGTGCCGTTGGTCAGGCGCCCGGTATAGTTGATGCGGACGACGTCGCCCATCTTGGCTTCCGTCATGGCTGTTTCCTTCTGTGAGTGCGGGCGGATTGCTCGACGCCCTTTTCCAGCGAGGCCGCGCAAGGTGCGCGACAGCGAGGGTCCAATGTAGGGACTGAGGCCCAGATGTAAACCGCTGCGGGGCAAATCGGCGCTCGGCCGCCCGTCAACAATGTTACTCCCACCATGTCGATTTCAACGGCTAGCGTTCGTCTTTAAGGTGCAAACGCTTGAGGAGCGGCGAAAAATGGAAAATCGATATGGTTGGGTCATCGTCGGCGCCGGTGCGCTGATCACCTGTCTGGCGATGGGCGCGATGTTCGCCCTGCCCGTCTATCTGCAACCGATGGCCGACGAAACCGGCTGGACGCGGGCCGGTATTTCCGGCGCCATGACCATCGGCTTCATCGTCATGGGCGTGGCCGGCTTCCTCTGGGGCACGCTGACCGATCGCATCGGCGCCAGGCCGGTGGTGCTGATCGCGGCCGTCACGCTGGGGCTGGGCCTGTTCATCGCCAGCCGGGCCAATGACCTGCTGGTCTTCCAGATCGCCTATGGCGGGCTGGTGGGGGCTTCCGGTGGCGCCTTTTTCGCGCCGCTGATGGCCACCGTCATCGGCTGGTTCGACAAGCATCGCAGCCTTGCCGTGTCGCTGGTCTCGCTGGGCGGCGGCGTCGCGCCCATGGTGATCACGCCGCTGGCCACCGTGCTCATCGAGCAGATGGGCTGGCGCAATGCGATGATGACGACCGCCTTGGTGGCGACTGTTCTCATTCTGCCCACCGCCATGCTCATCCGCCGGCCGCCCGCCGTCATGAACGCCCCGGCCGAGGGTGGCGAGACGCCCATGCCCGCCGCGCGTCCCTCCATTGCCAGCGTCTTCCGCAAGCCGCAATTCATCGTACTGGCCGGCGTGTTCTTTCTCTGCTGCGCCGCCCATTCCGGGCCGATCTTCCACACGGTGAGCTATGCCATGCTGTGCGGCGCCTCGGCCCTGGCCGCAGCCAGCATCTACAGCGTCGAGGGCGTGGCCGGGCTGTTCGGCCGGCTGATCTTCGGCGTGCTGGCCGACCGGCTGGGGGTCAAGCGGGTCATCGTCGGCGGCCTCGTGCTGCAGGCGGTGGGCATCTATACCTACATCTATATCGGCGAGCTGACCCAGTTCTACATGCTGGCCATGGTGCTGGGCCTGGCCTATGGCGGCGTCATGCCGCTCTATGCCGTGCTGGCCCGCGACTATTTCCCGGCCCATGTCATGGGCACGGTGCTGGGCGGCATCACCATGACGTCGAGCATCGGCATGGCCTTCGGCCCGGTGGGTGGCGGCTGGCTGTTCGATACCTATGGCGACTATCACTGGCTCTATGTCAGCTCGGCCGCCATCGGACTGGCAGCAGCCCTGGTCGCCCTCACCTTCCCCCGGCCAGGCGTGCCGCAGCAAGGGCAGTTGCAGCCAGCCTAGGCCGGATTGGCGGCCGGTGTACCGCCACCGGCCGCATCGTCATCGGACCCCCTGGCGTAGAATGCCGAGAGCTGCCGGTATTGCGGCGAGTTGAATGCCAGGATGGTGACGATCACTCCGACCACGCCGGCCAGCGTGAAGACCAGGGCGATGCCCCGCTCCGGCCCGGTGCCGAACCAGCTGCCGATAGTGTCGGCCCCGGCGCCATCGGTCATCAGCGGGATGAAGTAGAACTGGGTCAGCGGGCCGATGAGAAAGGCCGTCAGCGGCGAGGCGGACTGCTCGATCGACTGGGCGAAGCCGAAGACGCGCCCCTGCCGCTCCAGCGGCACCACCTTCTGCAGGGTGGTATGCTCAGCGGCTTCGGCATAGGGGCCCAGCAGCATCCAGACGAACATGCCGCCGGCCAGCAGCCAGATCGAGCTTTGCAGCGTAAACACGCAGCAGACCGACCAGGTGATCACATTGACCATCAGCAGCGTCCGCAACGGATTTTTGCCCAGCCCGGTCCGCGAAATGACGATGCCGCTGATGATGAAGGCCGTCGACAGCACGCCGAACAGCAGCCCCCAGACCTGGACCGATACCAGCGACAGGCCATAGGCATCGAGCAAGGCCATGAAGATGCCGCCGAGGAAATTGTTGAAGGTGGCAAAGAAGATCAGTGCAAATAGCCCCGGCACGGCGGCGACGACGCGGATGGTGCCCTTGATGTCCACTGTCTTGGGCGCAGCCGGTTCGTCCGGTGTCGGCTCGGCCCGGCCCTCGTCAATGCGCACGAAATTCAGATGCATGAAGGCCAGCAAGGTCAGCGCCAAGGCCAGCAGCAGGGTTGCGAACATGCCGCCCCAGGCGACCAGAAACCCCGATATCACCGATGTCGTGAGAAAGCCGATGCCGCTGACCATGCCGACCAGGCCGTTGGCCTTGTCGCGCTCATCCTCGGGGATCAGGATGGTCATCAGCGTCGGCAGGGCGATGCTGCGGATATTGCCGGCGATGACGCCCAGCATCACCAGGAATACGAAGCCCCAGAGATACCAGCCATAGGGATTGGCAAAGGCACCTTCGGGCTCGAACAGCACCATGGCCAGCGACAGCACATAGAAGCCGAGCGACACCAGGCTCGACCCCATCATGGCCAGCTTCTTGGGGTTGTGGTCGACGATGCTGCCCAGCCAGAAGCCGAAGGCGGCGGTGAACACCAGGTAGACGCCGGCGATCATGCCGGTGGCGAAAACCGATTGCGTCTCGATATAGACCCAGAAGGTCAGTGCGAACCACACGGTGAAATTGGTGATGTTGGCCACCAGATTGTTGGCCAGGATGTGGTGGAATGGCTTGGTCATCATGTCACCTGAAACGGCTCGCCGGGCGAGCCAAACTATTGGCATTCGGTCCGAATTCCAACCGGTAACGCGCGGCGGCATCAGCCGGTGTCGGCAGCGGACCTTGCCGCAAGGACGTGGCAGGCCGGCCGGCGCCGACAGAGGCACCCATGCCGGCATTCACCCTCCGGAAACCATGTTCGGGCAGGCTGCGGCCATCAGTCAGCGTGAGGCAACCGATGGAAGATCAGGTGAGACACCGTGCCTATGAATTGTGGGAGGCCGATGGGCGCCCGCAGGGGCAGGATCAGCGATACTGGTTCGCGGCCATGGCCGAACTGGCAACCGCCGTACCGGCGGTTGCCCCGCAGATAGTCGCGCCGCCGCGCAAGCGGGCGCCGCGCGTCAAGAAGGCCGCCTGATCGCCGGGCTCAGCAGCCCGGCTGGCGGGGCCAATAGACGTCGCTGTCGAAGTCTTGCGGGATCGGCGAGAGCCGCGAAATGGCCAGTGCGGCAAATTCCACCTGCAGGGCGAAATGGCGGATATCGTCGGGCATGGGACGGCCGGTGATGAATTCGCGGTTGCGCCATTCCTGCAGGCGGCAGGATCGCAGGCGGCGGCGGGCCTCGGCCTCAACATCCTCGACCAATACGGACATCATCGCAGGATCGGAACCGCGCCGCGCCGGCTCGGTCCATTCCCTGCTCTCCTCGATCACCGCGAAACGCACGTCAGTCCCCTGAAGCCCCACAGCATGCCTTCTGGCGCTGCCTGTCGCATCAGATTGCCACGTCCCGATTACCGAACCGGTAATGAGGGCGCTTGGCAAGCGGCCGGGTCATGCTAGCCTTGGCGGCATGAACATCCTTTATGTCATGGCTGTGGAGGCCGAATACGGGCCGCATCTGCAAGCCCGGATCACGCCGCTGATATCAGGAATCGGCCCGGTGGAAGCGGCTGTAGCCGTGACACAGGCGCTGGCCGACGCGCATCATGCCGGCACCGCGCCCGACCTCGTCGTCTCGCTCGGTTCGGCCGGCTCGCGCGTACTGGAGCAATGCGGCCTCTACCAGGCCAGCAGCGTTTCCTATCGGGACATGGATGCCTCCGCTCTCGGTTTCCCCAAGGGGCAGACGCCGCTGCTCGATCTGCCGCCGGTGCTGCCGTTGCGCGTAATCGACGGCTTGCCCAGCGCCACGCTCTCGACCGGGGCTAATGTCGTTTCGGGCACCGCCTATGACGGCATCGACGCCGAGATGGTGGATATGGAAACCTATGCGGTGCTGCGCGCCTGCCAGGCGTTTGACGTGCCGCTGCTCGCCCTGCGGGGTATTTCCGATGGCACGGCCGAACTCGGCCATGTCGATGACTGGCGGCAATACCTGCATATCATCGACGAGAAGCTGGCAGCCGCCATCGACCTCATCGAGGCGGCTATCCTGTAGGGCCCCCGCTAGCGCCCGGCCGCCTTCTTGTCGCGGCGCGCGCGGCTCCAGATGTTCCATTTGCGCGTGCCACGCACGATGGCCGAATTGACCGGTCCCTGCAGGAACACCAGATCGAGCGCCAGCAACAGCAGGCCGAGCGGCAGCATCCAGATGCCGAGGACCGGCAGGAAGCTGAAGATGCCGCCAAGCACCAGCAACAGCCCCAGCGGGATGCGGATCCAGCGCGCCTCGGGGCGGCGGATACGCTGCAGCAGGCGCGCGGCGAAGTCGGGTATGCGGCGCTGCAGGCGGTCGAACTGGCGGTTGAGGCGGGCGCGGCTCTTGGTTGCCATGGTCGGTCCCCTCTTCTGGCAATGCTCCAACTGCAATCTGGGGTGACGAAGGCGGCGGGCCAAGAGGGGCGGGGTCACATTTTCGCGGGAACCGGCCTTGAAAGCATGCGCTGCGTCACCGTCGGGAACCTCCAGGCTCAGCATGAGTTGAGCCTGCAACCACCACTCACCCGGAGCCTTCCCATGGCCACAGCAGCAAAACGCACACTCAAGACTGTCGAAGACGCCGGGGAAAGCGTGTCGGACGCGCTGTTCGACCAGATCGCCGCCCTGCGTAAGGAAATCGCCGCCGTGGCCGATGCGGTCGGCGACTATGGCGGTCATCATCTGGGCGATGTGCAGCACAATGCGCTGGCTCTGGCCAAGGAAGTCCGTCACCAGGGCGCCGTGATGGCGCGCCAGGTCAACCGCCAGGCCAGCGTGGCCGGCAAGGCGATCCAGGACAATCCGGTGCCGGTACTCGTGGCGCTTGGCACCATCGCCCTGCTTTCGGCACTCCTCTTCACGCGCGACTAGCTTTTGCGAATTCGTTAACCCTCTCGCTCAGACCTTCCTTAAGTCTGGTGGGGCATTTTCGGTCAGGCTTGCACAATTGCAACAGACCGGAGATATCCCATGGCGCTTTCCAGAGCCCTCCTGCGTTTGGCCGCCCTTGCCGTCGCCGCGACGAGTCTCGGCGGGTGCAGTTTTCTCGGCCTCAATTTCGGCATGGCCCAGCTTTCCGAAAAGGAATGCATGATGCGCGCCATGTATTTCGAGTCCAACCGCTCCAGCGCCGAGGGCATGCTGGCCGTTGGAACGGTGGTGATGAACCGCGTCAACGACGCCCGTTACCCCAGGACCGTGTGCGGCGTGGTGGGCCAGAAAAATCAGTTCGCCCAAGGCGTGCTCACCCGCAAGATGACCGATAGCGGCGCCATTCTGGCCTCGCAGATGGCCGATCAGGTGTTGCGCGGCGCACGGCATCCCGGCGTGCAGAATGCCCAGCATTTCCACACGGCCGGGCTGCGTTTCCCCTATAACAACATGTATTACGTGCTCGAAGCGGGCGGCAACGAGTTCTACGAGAAGCGGACCCCCGGCACGTTCTGACGGCTACCTTGCCTGCACCAGGGCACGGCTGAGGAAGAAGCCGTGGCCATCGGCACGGGCGCAGGTCAGGCCGCGCCGCTCCGACAGGCACTGGAACGGCCCGAGCGTGACGACGTGGTCATACTGGAACTGCTGGGTCAGCGAGCAGCAGCTGGCATCGCCGACATCCTCGATCAGGTAGCCCTCGCCCTGCCCGCCCAGTATGGCACGAACATAGTTCGGCTCGACCCGGTCGCACTGGATTTCGGCGAGGCCATCCTGTGTCTCGTAGAACGAGGTGCCGCCTGCCGGCGTATAGATGCAGCCGATATTGCCAGAGGGCATGACGAACGCCACCTGCCCCTCGTCATTGGCAAAGACCTGCTGCACCTCGTAGGCCTTGGCCGGCAGCCCGAGCAGGACGATCAGCGCGGCAAACCCGGCGAAGACGAGTGAATTGCGCACCAGGGCGCGACGGTGACGGGTAGTGAGCATGGCCATGACCCTCATTGGCTTTGCGATGAGAGCCGGTATGGCAGGCAGGCAATGAACGGACGCTGGCGCGCCCATTCAGCTGGCATTTAAAAATCGCCGCCGATGTCGAAGTCGCCGCCGTCGAAGTCATCGCCGCCGGTATGGTAGTCCTGGTCGACCGAGGTGTCGCCGCCATGTTCCTGCGCATGGGCGTCCCCGGTCAGCATGCCGGCGATGGCGCTGCCGAGCAGCATGCCGCCCGCGACTCCCATGGCCGTCTGCGCCGCCCCGGCCAGAAAGCCGCCGCCCTGCCCGCGCCTGTTGTCATAGTCGCCCTGCTGGCGATCCCATGGGCCGCGCGAGCGCGCCGGGCGCCGCTGCGGCGCCTCGTCCCCGCCGAACAGTCCGCCGAGAAATCCGCCCGTCGGGCGCTGGCTGGCCTCGAGCTGCTCGATGCGCTGCTGCGCCTGCTGCAGCGCCTGCTCCTGGATCAGGATGGTCTGCGCCATGTAGTAGGGCGCCGGTGCAAATTCGCGCAGCCGCTGCTGGATCAGCCCTTCGGCATCGCGATCGCGCGGCGGGCTGTTGCGGGCCACATCCTCGATGCGATCGAACAGCCCGTCGATCGCCTGCTGGTCTTGCTGGTTTGGCATGTGTCCACTCCCTGAGCGACTGATGATGCACAGGAAGTGGGCAGCCCGACCGTGGGTTGCAATGGGTGGCATTTTATCTGCCGCAAAAATGCCATCAGTCGGTCCAAACTTTGCCGGAAGCGGCGGTGTAACGAGACTGTGATCGGCCACCCAAGTTGCCGAATCTACAGGGAAAATACCAATGAACACCAAGATCCTGCTGCCGCTCGCCGCCGTCGCCATGCTCACCCTGGCCGCCTGCAGCAACCCGGAAACGCCAGCCGAAACCCCCACCGATACCGCTCCGGCCGCCGAAGTCGTGGCGCCGGCTCCCGCCGAGCCGGCAATGGCCCCCGCCGCCAATACGACCGCGGTTACGCCGGATCAGGCCATGCAGGCCATCCAGGAGCAGGCTGCGACCATGACCGACGCTCAGAAGGCCGAGACCATCGCCGCGGCGCGCAAGGCGGCCGAGGATGCCGCCACGGCGCAGGGCCTCACGGCCGAGCAGATCAAGCAGGCCGGCGACATGGCCGAAACCGCCACCAAGCAGATGCTCGGCGTCCAGTAACGCCGGCCCTCTACGCAGGAAGCGCCCGGCATGCAGCGAGCATGCCGGGTTTTTTCTGCTTATTTCTGGCTGCTGACCCGCAGCACATAGCCGATGACGATGGCTACGGCCTCATAGAGTTCGAGCGGGATGGTGTCGTCGAGCTCGACGCCGCTCAGTGCCTCCGCCAGCACCGGATTGGTCTCGATGACGACACCGTTGTCGCGCGCCAGGTCCACGATGCGCTCGGCCAGCAGTCCCCGGCCCTTGGCGACGACGCGGGGGGCGTCCCGCGTCCCCTTCTCATACTGCAGCGCCACGGCGAGGGCGCGGGGCTTGCTCTCGTCGCTCATGTGCGCGCATCCACGAAATGGCCCGACGGCGCGGCGGGAGCCGCGAGCGGTTCGCCGTGACGGACGATGATGGCACTGGGTTGCAGACCCGCCCCGGCCAGCGCTTCGCGCAGTGTGGCAATCTCGGCGTCGAGCGCTGCCGAGGCCGCCGGCTCGGTGGCCCACAGCATCACCCCGACAGCCCCGCCCCGCAGGGTGACCTGCGCCCCCACCTCGCCCATATCGGGCAGGCTAAGCGCGAAGCGCATCTGCCAGCCACGCTCGGCGGCGGTCTCGGCCTCATTGTGCTGGTCACGGTGAATCTGCAGTTGCATCAGCGTCTGGTGCGTCCCCACCATGACGGGCAGGTCCATGCTCAGGTCGGCCGTGCGGCCCACCGGATCGGGCAGCGAGGCATGCTGGTGCAGCCGCACCCGCGCCAGCGCCGATTCCGTGCGCTCCAGTAGGTGCTTGCCCACTTGTTCGGGGGCCGCTTTCGGATCGAGCGGTGGCGCTTCGGCGGCCCGCGCCCTTGGCGTGCTGCCGCGCAAAGGCGGCGGAATTTGCGCGACGGGAGCGACCGGCGCCTGCTGGCCAAGCCACGAGGTCAGCGTCTGGCGCAGGGCCAGCAACGCCGATTTCATGTCCGGCTGCATCAGGGGCTGGCCGCGCGCCAGATTGGCCTCCTGAAACACACCGGAGCCGCGAATAGCCGTCTGCAAGGCGGTGCCGTCGAAGCGCGGGCCATCGATTGCCGTGCGGGCCGCCAGCACCTGCTGGGCGGCGCGCGCGACCGGCTCGGGCAGCACGACCCTTCCGGCAATGCTCGAAAGCGCCGTGGTCAGCGCCGTGACCGAGCCCTGACGCGGCACCGAAGCCTGCACCATCTGGGCCAGGGCGGCCTGCGGCGTCGCTGCCGGTGGGGCCGGCTGTTGCGGCAGCGCATTGCCCGGCGAGGAATGCGCGGTGGCATTGGCCGTGACGGTAGTGGCGACCACCGGGCGCACGGCACCCGCAACCACCGCGGGTGATGCCGGCCGGGCCGGTACGGTCGCCGTTGCCGCCGCGGCTGCCGCCAGGGGATTGCGAGGCGCGGGCGTCGCCGCCTGCGGGTAGATCGCTGCCGGTGCGGCCGCCGGCTGCGACGGCGGCGCGGCAGTAGCGGCCGGTGGCGGGGCGGGCGGCTGCGCGATAGTGGCCGGAGCGGCCGGCGCTGGTGTCGTCGCCGGTGCGGCCTGGACCGGCGGTGGCGCGCCTTGCGGCAATGCTGCCTGTGCCGGCATGGGAGCACCGGCACTGGCGGCTGGTTGTGGCGTCACGACCGTCGCGGCCGGCACCGGCGAGCTTACCGTTGCAGGCTGCGCCAAAGATGCGGCGGGCGCCGGCACTGCGCTGGCGGGCGGTGGTGGTGGCGAAGCCATGCCTGCCTGCGGCGGCAGGGGAATATTGGCCTGCGGGCCTGGCGCGGCCGGGGCCGGACTGGCCGGTGGCAAGGCAACCGGCGTGGTGGCCGTCTGCAGCGCCAGGCGCAATTGCGCGCCGCTGCCCTGCACTTCCAGCTTGATGATCTCGCCGGCCTTGACCAGCGTCGGCAGCACCAGGTTCAGCAACTGCCCCTTGATCTCGACCTGCGTGCCGCCATTGGGCGCCGGGCCGACGATTTTTGCATCCAGGACCTGGCCTGACTGCAACGCCAATGCCTGCAGCGCCCCGGTGCGGGCGGCGGTGACGAACTGGGGCAGTTGCGAGGGGATCGACATGGCGTTCCGGCCCTCTGCCGCTCCATGCGGCAACCCATTCTAGCGCGGCATCAGCATCCGATGATTCCCGCCTGTTGGGAAACTTAACATCGCCTGACCAAAAGCCAGCGTTATTCCGAACAGGTTGGCCGCGACGGGCCTCGGGCCGTCAGTCCGGACGGATATCGGTGTATTCCTTGGTCGCCGGCTTGCCGCGGAAGGTCACCCAGAAAAAATTCAACGTATAGGTGCCTGCAGTACGGAACACGCCTTCTTTTTCAAGGCGTCGGCCTGAAGTTTTCATCTTGAGCGCGAAGGTCCATTTGACGCCGCCGACCTTGGACAGGCGCACGGCGACATCGGTGTCCTCGCCGAAGAACTGGATGGAGCGGTCATAGCCGCCGACCTGCTGCCAGGCGGCCCGCTTGAACACGAAATTGCCCCCCTGCACCACCGAGCCGACGCGCAGCACGTAGCGGTTGATGACGTAGATCAGCCAGGTGAGCCCATAGAACATGTTCACCAGGAACCGGCTCCAGGCGCTCATGTCATAGTAGACATAGGGGCCGCTAAGGCAGACCAGCCCGGGATCGCGGGCAAATTCGGACAGCACGGTGTCGAGCCAGCCTGATGGAACAATGGTGTCGCTGTCGATATTGGCGATCAGTTCGAACCCTTCGCTGGCCGCAAAGCCGGCGTCGCGCGCATTGACCAGGCCCTTTTTGGGCTCATCGACCACGCGCACCGTGGGGAAGCTGCGGGCGATCTCGCCGGTGCGGTCGGTCGAGGCATTGTTGACCACGATGATTTCGGCATCCGCACCGGAACGGGCAATTTCCGCCACCACGGATTCGAGGCATTTGCCGATCAGCGCCTCTTCGTTATAGGCCGGTATGACGAATGCCAGTTTTCTCATGGCTGCCTCTTGCTGGGCTGCGAGCGGAGCGCCGCAATCGCCTGCAAATAGCCGCTGGCCGCGGCAACGGCAACAGAGGACGGCACCTTTTCCCGCTTGTTGCCGGGCAAGACTGCCGACTTCGCGATAGTCCACGCGCTTCCTCGCCGCTTCTGCTAGAATAGCGCCAATACTACGTTCATACAGCGTTCAGTCGCGTGTTGCGACAAGCGGGGCATGATGAAACAGCTTCTGTTGAGACATTTGCTTGTGGTTCTGCTGTCCTCCGCGGTGCCCGCTGCCTTTGCAGCCGGGGAAGGCACGGCCGTCGGCGTCAACCCCGACGCAGTGGCGCAGCTCAATTCGCCCGACCGCATCCTCGAAGTGGGTGCCGACGTCTCGGTGGGCGAGCGCATCGTCACCGGCTCCGAGGGCCAGGTGCAGATCGTCTTCGACGACGATACGAGGCTCGTGGTCGGCCCGCACAGCACGCTGCTGATCGAGACCTATCTCATGGCCAGCAGCAATACGGCCCAGCAACTGACGATCAATGCGCTGGGCGGCTCGTTCCGCTTCATTACCGGCAACAGCCCCAAGCCGGCCTATTCCATCCGCACCCCAACCGCTGCCATCGCCGTGCGCGGCACCGAGTTCGACATCATCGTCGAGCGCGGCGATACCAAGGTCATGATATATGAGGGTGCCCTGCAGCTCTGCAATCCGGGCGGACTCTGCCAGGAGGTCACCCGCCGCTGCGAAGTCGCCGCCGCCAGCCGCGACGCGGTGAGCCTGTTCGTGCGCAACGACCCACAGCGCCTGCCGTTGAGCTACCAGTTCCGATATGCGCGCTTCCAGGCGCCTTTGCTGCCACCCTTCCGGGTGGGTGGCACAGCCCTTTGCGCCGAGGCGCCCGAGGACCAATTCTCGCAGAGCAGTACTGACAGCGCTGGCCCGCTCACGCCGACACCTACGCCAACACCAACACCAACACCCAAGCCAACGCCTCCGCCGCCACCCCCTCCTCCCCCCATAAGGGGCGGCGGCAAGATTTAGCTGGCGTCAGCCGATATAGTCGCGCTTGCCGATTGGCACGCCGGCATGGCGCAGGATGGCGTAGGCGGTGGTGACGTGGAAGAAGAAGTTCGGCAGCGCCCGCTCGGTCAGATAGGCCTGGCCGGACATGGCGACATCCTTGCCGCCCAGTTTCAGCGTCACTTCGCGCGTGTCGCCGCCGTCGAGGTCTTCCGGCCTGATCGTCGCCAGCAGGTCGAGCGCCTTTCGGATACGGGCGCGCAACTGCTCGAAGCTCTCTTCGGTATCGGGCCAGGACGGGACTTCGCGGCCGGCCAGGCGCGACACGCAGCCCTTTACGTGGTCGGTGGCGATCATCACCTGCCCGCGGAACGGGATCATGTCCGGCGCCAGCCGCATGTTGGACAGCACCAGCGTATCGAACTTGCGCTCGGCCGCATTGGCCTCGGCTTTATCCATGACCGCCAGCAGGTTGGTCAGCATGCGGGTAAAGATCGGCACGGTCATGCCATAGACGGAGATGGTCATCGCAAATTGCCTTGCAAAAGTTAGTTGATTGTCGCGTCCCGAACGGGAACTGTCTTCTTGCGCCTGCCGTTGCAGGCTGGCAAGGCAATCGGTCATGAGTGCGAAAAAAGACAAGACGGCGGAAGACGCCGCGGACAATCCGACCGGTTTCCGCAGGCTGCGCTCCACGCTGCGGCTGCTCTATCACAGCCAGTCGCCCGGCGCGCAGCGCTTCCAGTTTGCCGTGCTGATCGTCGATCTGGCGATCATTGCCTTCTTCATCGCCACGCCGCTGCTGCGCGATGACGATTCGTTCCTGTGGATCGACTATTCCATCGCCGCCCTGCTGGCGGCGGACCTGGTGGCGCGGGCGCTGGCCTCCACCAATATCCTGCGCTGGCTGCGGCAGATGCCCGTCATCATCGATATCTTCATCCTGGCGACGCTGTTGGCGCCGACCTGGCTGGTCAATCTCGGCTTCCTGCGCATCCTGCGCCTGTGGACGCTGACCCGCACCACCACATTCTGGCACCCGTTGCAGAAGCGCGGGCTCGATCCCTACCGGGAGCCGGTGCAGGCCGTCATCAACCTGCTGGTCTTTCTCTTCGTGATGACCGGCATGGTCTATACCGCCTTCGCCAACCGTGACGAACATGCCAGCATTGCCGGCTATGTCGATGCCCTCTACTTCACCGTTACCGCCGTCACCACCACCGGCTTTGGCGATATCGTGCTGCCGGGCACCTGGGGCAAGCTGGCCTCGATCGTCATCATGATAACCGGCATTTCGCTGTTCGTGCGCCTGGCGCAGGCGATTTTCCGGCCGGCCAAGGTGCATTTCCCCTGCCCGCAATGCGGGTTGCAAAAGCACGACCCGGACGCCGTCCACTGCAAGGCCTGCGGGCACCTGCTCAATATCCCCGACGACGGGCACTAAGGCCAAACTCTACTTTATCACCGCCAGGCGGACGAGGAAGCATGCGCCGGGCAGCGGTCCCGGCGCGAGATCGAGCGAGCCGTTCATGCGGGCCACGATCTGCCGCGAGATGGCCAGCCCCAGGCCGGCCCCGCCCTGATCGGCCATGCCGCCGGGGCCCCGCCAGAACTTTTCGAAGATCAGCTTGCGCTCGCGCTTGGCGATGCCCGGCCCGTTATCGGCAATCTCGGCCACATAGCTGCCCGCCTTGATCGTGGAGGTGATGCGGATGACCGGCTTGTCGGAGTCGTTGTATTTCACCGCATTGGAAATGAGGTTGATGAACACCTGGCACAGCCGGTCCGCATCGCCCTCCACCATGGTCGGCTGCGCCCGCTCGCCCAGTTCCACCTTCATGCCACGCTGGCGCAAAAGCGCCTCGCACACCGCCAGCGCCCGGTCCAGCGCCGCTTCGGCATCGATAGGCACATTGTCCCAGGTCCGCTCACCGCGCTCCAGGGCGCTGAGGTCCAGGATTTCGTCGAGCAGCTTGGTCAGGCGCAGGCTTTCCTGGTGGATGGTGGAGACGAAATGCTGGCGCTGGTCCACGTCGATATCGTCGCTGTCGAGCAGGATTTCCGAGAAGGAGCGAATGGACGTCATCGGCGTGCGCACTTCGTGACTCACCTGGCTCAGGAATTCGTCCTTCTGGCTGTCGAGCTCGCGCAGTTGCGCATTGGCATCCTCGAGCTGGCGCGCCGTGGAGCGCAATTCGGCCGAGGTCTTTTCGAGCTGCTGGGAATATTCGATGACCTGCTGGGTCTCGTCGGCCATCTGCATCATTTCTTCCAGCGACACATCGCTGCCCGATACCACCTTGGACAGCATCACATGCGCCGAGGCGGCGCCGATGGAGCCGGCCAGCTCACGCTCCAGCCTGCCGATGAATTCGGGCGACGGCTCCAGCATATCGGGGTCGACCCCGCTGTCGCGCGCCTCGGTTTCGAACAGGGCGGCGGCGCGCCGCTCGCCCAGCACCCGCTCGGCCACGAAGAACAGGTCATTGGCGGTGGCCGAGCCGCGCACGAAATTGCCGCGCGTCGCCTGGCCGCGCTTGAACACGTCCACGAAGACGCTGGCCTGGATGCGCTCCAGCGCCGACTGGGTGGTGAGCAGCGACCCCAGCGTCAGCGTCAGCACGTTCACCAGCAGGCTCCAGAACGCCGCATGGGCGAGCGGATCGATGCCGTCCAGCCCGAACATGGCCTCGGGGCGCAGCCAGGAAATGCCCCAGGGGCCTTCGTCCAGCAGCATGGCCACCTGCGGCGATACCGATTCGAACGAGGGCAGGAAGCTGCACCACACCCAGAAGACGAAGCCGGCGGCGATTGCCGCGGTGGCGGCCTTGAGCGAAGCGTCCCGCCAGAACAGGGCGGCAATGACGGCGGGGAAGAACTGGGCGATGGCGGTGAAGGAAATCAGCCCGATCGGCGCCAGGGCATCGGAGTCGCGAGTGAAAAAGAAGTAGAAGAAGCCCAGCGACAGGATCAGCACGATGGAGAAGCGCCGGGCGATCAGCAGCATGCTGGTCACCCCCTGCCCGTCCCCGCTTCCCGCCGGGCTGAGCCGCAGGATCAGCGGCATGACGATGTGGTTGGAGACCATGATCGACAGCGCGATGGATTCGAGGATGATCATCGAGGTCGCCGACGAGAAGCCGCCGATGAAGGCGAACATGGCCAGCGCGTCCTGCCCGAAGGCCATCGGCAGCGTCAGCGCGAACATGTCGGGGTTGGAGCCTGCTGGCATGGTCGTCATCCCGAACACGGCGATGGGCAGGATGAAAAGGCTCATCAGCAGCATGTAGGCCGGGAAGGCCCAGCTGGCGACGCGCAGGTGGTTCTCGTCGGAATTTTCCACCACCGTCACCTGGAACTGGCGCGGCAGGCAGACGATGGCCGCCACAGACAAGGCCAACGTGGTCAGCCAGCGCGAGTCGAAGGTATTGGTGGCATCGACGACGACGCCGACCTCGGCGGCCTTGCTGAAGATGTTCTCGAAGCCGCCGCCGACGAAAACCACGAAGATACCGACCGCGAGCAAGGCCGCCAGCTTCACCACCGCCTCGAAGGCGATGGCGGCCACCACGCCATGATGCTGCTCCTTGGCATCGACATGGCGCGTGCCGAACAGGATGGTGAACAGCGCCATCGCGGCCGCGACCCCGAAGGCGAGTCCGACATCGTCGATGCCCTTGAGGCTGCCCCGCCCGAATTCGGACGAGCCGGCTACCGCCTGGATCGACGAAGTCACCGCCTTGAGCTGCAGGGCGATATAGGGCGCTATGCCGATGACGGCGATGCAGGTGATGAGCACGGCGAGCCGGTTGGACTTGCCGAAGCGCGAGGACAGGAGGTCGGCGACCGAGGTGAGCCGCTGGTTGTGGCTGATGCGGACCAGCCGCCGCAACAGGAACCACCAGCCGACAAAGACCAGTGTCGGCCCCAGATAGATGGTGAGGAATTCCAGCCCCGAGCGCGCGGCATTGCCGACGGCGCCATAGAAGGTCCAGCTCGTGCAATAGACCGAGATCGACAGCGTATAGACAGCCGGCGAATGCAGGAACGACTTGGTGTTCACCCGGGCGCGCCGGTCCCCGAAATAGGCCAGCACGAAGAGCAGGCCGACATAGCCCACGGCCGTTGCGATGACGAAATCGGCCGACAGCATCAGCGCTCACCCTCGCGCGGCTCGGCATCGGGTCGTTCATGCGGCAGCGCATGGGTGAGCAGCGCCGTGCCCACGATCAGCAGGGCCCAGACCGCGAACAGGTAGAAGACGATCTGCGGGATGCCGAAATGGGCGATGGGCTGGTCGAAGACAAACACCAGCGGCGGCAGCATCAACACTGCACCCAGCACGGTCAGTAGCAGCATGCCGCCGCGGAGCTTACGGCGTTCCGCCATTTTCGCCCAGCAACTGACGGACCGCGTCTACGACTTCTGCATTGGCATAGGGCTTGGTGATGAACACGTCCGCGCCGAACTCCTCGGCGATGCGCCTGTCCTGCTGCTGGCCCTTGGCCGTGAGGATCAGCACCGGCAGCGTGCGGATTTCGGCGTCGGCCCTGATCTGCTTGAGCACCTCGAAGCCGCTGCGCTTGGGCAGCATCACGTCGAGCACCAGCACGCGCGGGCGCAGTCGCCGCACGCCCTCGAGCGCCGCCTCGCCATCGGTAACCGCGCTGATCGTCCAGCCTGCGCGCCGCAGGATGAAGTCGAGCGATTCGAGAATGCTCGGCTCGTCCTCGGCTATGAGTATGTCGACTGCCAAAATCCCCCCTCGGCACTGGCGGTCTCCCCTCCGCCCGTATCGGCACTAAATCGCAATCAGGCCGGATCGCCAAGGTCCAAATCGGCCGGAAGCAGCGGCGCCCGGATTTCGGCACGCCCACCGCCGGGCGAAAGCGCCTCTTCCTGCCGGCTGGCGCAGTTGCGTCGCGTGCAGAGCCGGCAGCGCGGCCCCACAGGAATGTCGGCCGACAAATCCAGCAGGTCGAGGCCAGAGCCGTAGATGGTGCGGTCGGCATGCAGCACGTCGCAGGCCAGCATCACCGACGACATGGCGGGTTGTTCGCGGAACGATCCGGCCCGCCGCTGCACTGTGCGCGCCAGGAACAGGTAGCGCGAGCCGTCCGAGAAACGGACCACCTGCCGCAGCATCGTGTCGGGAGTGCGGAAGGCGCCATAGATGGCCCAGAGCGGACAGGCATGGCCGCTATTGGGCAGCAGCAGGCCGGGCAGCGGAAAGTGCTTGGTCAGCCTGCCGGCGGGATCGGAGCGCAGGAAGCCGAAGGCGATGCCCTCCTCGCCGGGCCGGCGCAGCGTCATCAGGCGATGGGCCACCTGCTCGAAGCTGGCATGGTAGACCTGGCGCAGGTGATCGATGTCGTAGGAAGCCGCCTCGGCATCCTGCAGCATCCGCGAATAGGGAAACACCATGGCCCCGGCCAGGTATGAGCCGATGGCGCGCGAGGCCAGCCGCCGGGCCGTCGGCGTGGACAGGGTCGCGTTTTCCAGCGTGTGCGTAATGGCATCGGCCGCGGCCAGTTCGCCATAGAGCCGGGCGAGCTGGAACTGTCGCGTCGCCAGGGTCGAGGCGCCCTGGAACCACATGACGCGCCGCGGCGCGTCGAAGCGGTACTGGCCGGGAAATTCGGGGTCCGGCGGTTCGCCCCCCACCACGACAGCGATGTTGAACGCGCTGGCCAGCAGGTCGGTCAGCGTGCCGATGCCAAAGGGCCCGGCCCGCTCGATCTCCTGCCGCAAGGTGTCGGCAACCTGTTCCAGTTCGGGAAAGTGGTTATCCTGCTCGATGATGAGGTCATCGATTTCGCGCGCCGGTGAGACACTGCGCCGGTTGCGGCTCGAGGTCTCGAACTGGCCGATCAGGTTGCGGGCCACGTCCGACAGGGTACGGGCCTCGCGCGCGATCGCCCCGCGGAAGCGGCGCCGCTCTGCGTCGTCGAGGTCGCTGACGTCCTCCAGGATTTCCGCGCTGGAGCGGACCGCGGTGATGCCCGACAGGATCTGGTGCAGCAGCTGGCTCAGCAGCGGGTCCGAGCGCAGCCGGTCGGCATAGGCGTCGGCATTGGCGATGGCGCCGGAATAGGCCCGGTGCAGGCGCGCCAAGGCCGCGGCGCTGGCCGGGTATTGCGCCACCAGCTCGCGCCGCTCGTCGGGACGGAATGGCAGCGACTCGACCATGGGGTCGGCGAAGGCCTCTTCGAGGTCCTGCAACAGTTTCTGCTCGGCCCTTCCGGCCAGTTCATCGATGTCGATATCGAGTTGCGCCGCCACCCGGTTCAGCAAGGCGCCGCCGATATCGCGCTTGTTGTTCTCGATCAGGTTCAGATAGCTCGGCGAAATGCCGACCAGGCGCGCCAGCGCCGCCTGGGAAATCTTGAGCGATTTCCGTCTGTTGCTGATGCGAAAGCCGATCGGTGCGCGCATGATGGAGGCTCCGTGTCAACGTATTGACAAATCTAACTCTCTATAAGAACAACAATTTACAGAATATCGCTGCAATTACAATGGGCTATTGCCGTCATTTTCTTCCAATGGCCATAATCTGCGCGCGGTGAGCTGCTGGCCATGTATCAGTCGCCCCGCGCCAAAAGGAGGAAATCAATGACACTTTTGAAGCGTGGTCTGACTCGTCGCAGGGTTCTGCAGACCGGTATGGCCGGCATTATCGGCTCGGGCGTTGCGCCCCTGATGTTCACCAAGGGCGCCTGGGCGCAGGAATTCTGCAACAATCCGACCGGCGACACCGTGACGCTCGGCTTCGTCATGCCCCTCACCGGCGCCTATGCCGATGAAGGCGCCGATCAGCAGCGCGCATTCCTGCTCGCCGTGGAACATCTCAATGGTGAAGGCGATGGCGGCCTGCTGCCGACCTTCTCGTCCAAGGTTCTCAAGGGCAACGGCATCCTGGGCAAGAAGGTGGCCTATGTCACCGGCGACGACCAGACCAAGTCCGATGCCGGCCGTGACGCTGCCCGCCGCATGATCGAGCGCGACGGCGCCATCATGATCAGCGGTGCCTCGTCCTCGGGCGTGGCCATTGCCGAGCAGGCCCTGTGCCAGGAAATGGGCGTCATCTACATGGCGGGCCTCACCCACTCCAACGACACCACCGGCAAGGACAAGAAGCGCTACGGCTTCCGCCACTTCTTCAACGCCTATCAGTCGGGCACCGCCATCGCCCCGGTTCTCGGCGAAGCCTATGGCAAGGATCGTCGCGCCTACCACCTGACCTCGGACTATACCTGGGGCTGGACGCAGGAAGAATCGATCAAGAACGCCACCGAAGCCATGGGCTGGGAAACCGTCGCGGCCGTGCGTACGCCGGTTGGCGCCGGCGACTTCAGCCAGTACATCACGCCGGTCCTGAATTCGGGCGCCGACGTGCTGATCCTCAACCACTACGGCTTTGACGGCGTCAACTCGCTCACCCAGGCCGTGCAGTTCGGCCTGCGCGACCGCCAGGCCAACGGCAAGGACTTCCAGATCGTGCTGCCGCTCGTGTCCGACCTCATGGCGCAGGGCGCCGGCGAGGCCATCAAGGGCATCTACGGCACAGCCAACTGGGATTGGCAGCTCGACGATGCGGCCAGCGGCGCCTTCACCCGCTCGTTCGGCGCCAAATATGGTCAGCCGCCGAGCCAGATCGCGCAGACATCCTATGTGCAGGCCCTGCTCTATGCAGACGCGGTCGAACGCGCCGGCACCTTCTATCCGCCCGAAGTCATCAAGGCGCTGGAAGGCTTCGAGTTTGACGGCATGGGCAATGGCCCGACGCTGTATCGTGCCGAAGACCATCAGTGCCTCAAGGAAGTGCTTGTGGTTCAGGGCCGCGAAAACCCCTCGACCACCTTTGACGTGCTGCAGACCGTGCAGAAGGTGGGCCGCGACGTGGCCGACTATGACGCCTCGATCTTCGAAGGCGAACTGGGTCCGTACGACGCCGCCTTGTGCGCCTGATCGACCAATCGCACCGTATCCGGCCCGGCTGCCAAGGCAGCCGGGTTCCCTCGATTTAAGGAGCCGGGCGGATGGAAACCATCCTCGCGCAACTTTTGAACGGCCTCGACAAGGGCGGCGCCTATGCGCTGATCGCGCTCGGCCTCACCCTGGTTTTCGGCACGCTCGGCGTCGTCAATTTTGCCCATGGCGCCCTCTTCATGCTGGGGGCCTTCTGTGCCGTGGCCTTCCGCCAGTTCATCACCTACGAAACGGTGACGCTGGACCCCACCAAGCTGTCGCCCTGGGGCGCCCCGCTCGAAATCAAGACGCCCATGGCGCAGATCTGGTTCGGCGATTTCGGCGCGGTGCTGATCAACTGGTCGGTGCCGATTTCGATCCTGTTGGCCATTCCGGTGATGCTGGTCATCGGCATCGCCATGGAGCGCGGCCTCATCAAGCATTTCTACAAGCGCGCCCATATGGACCAGATCCTGGTCACCTTTGGCCTGGCCATCGTGCTGCAGGAAGTGGTGAAGGCCATTTTCGGCGCCAATCCGATTTCCCAGCCGATGCCGGTCGAGCTGCGCGGCAGCGCCGATATCGGCGCCATGCTGGGCCTGACGCCGGGCATGGTCACCTATCCGATCTGGCGGCTGATCTATTTCCTGTTCTCGGCCAGCATTATCGGTGCGGTCTTCGCCTTCCTGCGGCTGACCACCTTCGGCATGGTGGTGCGCGCCGGCATGGCGGACCGTGAAACCGTCGGCATCCTCGGAATCAACATCGACCGGCGCTTTACCATCATGTTCGGGCTGGCCGCCGTCGTCGCCGGGCTGGCGGGCGTGATGTATACGCCGCTCGTGCCGCCCAACTATCACCTGGGCATGGACTTCCTGGTTCTCAGCTTCGTGGTCGTCGTGGTCGGCGGCATGGGCTCGCTGCCCGGTGCGGTTGCGGCCGGGTTCCTGCTGGGCATCCTGCAGTCCTTTGCCTCCATGACCGAGATCAAGGCGATCATTCCCGGCATTGACCAGATCATCATCTACCTTGTTGCCGTCGTCATCCTGCTTGTGCGCCCGCGTGGGTTGCTGGGCCGCCGCGGCGTCATGGAGACCTGAGCCATGAACATCTTCTACCTGCCCCGGCGCGATGCCATCACCCTGGCCGTTTTCGCCCTTGTCGTGCTGACCATGCCGATCTGGCTGGTGCCGTTCGGCGCCGCCTATCCAGGCCTGATGCAGAAATTCGCCATCTTCGCCATCTTCGCAGTGGGCTATAACGTGCTCTTCGGCCTGACGGGCTATCTCAGCTTCGGCCATGCCGCCTTTCTGGGCGTCGGCTCGTATACCGCGGTCTGGACCTTCAAGCTGATGACCATGAATGTCATCCCGGCGATGATCTTCGCGGTCATCGTTTCAGGCCTGTTCGCCCTGGCCATCGGCTTTGTCAGCCTGCGGCGCTCGGGCATCTACTTCTCCATCCTGACGCTGGCCTTTGCCCAGATGTGCTACAATCTGGCCTATTCGGTGTTGACGCCGATCACCAATGGCGAGACTGCTTTGCAGCTCACCATTAACGATCCGCGCGTCCTCGACCTGATGTTCAGCGAGCGTGGCGCGGGCCTGCCCTCGCCATCGCTGCTGGGACAGGGCATGTCGGGCATCGAGGCCTTCTATGTGGTCGCGGTGGTCCTGCTCATCGCCTTCTACATCGCCCAGAAGATTTTCGTGTCGCCCTTCGGCATGATGCTGCGCGCCATCAAGTCCAACCAGACGCGCATGCACTATACCGGCTTCAACACCCGGCCCTATGCGCTGACGGCCTTCGTCATATCGGGCATGTATGCCGGCCTGGCCGGGTCGCTGCTGGCGGCGACCGATCCGCTGGCCGGGGCCGAGCGCATGCAGTGGACGGCATCGGGCGAAGTGGTGCTGATGACCATCCTCGGTGGTGTCGGCACCCTGATCGGGCCCGTCATCGGAGCCTGGCTCATCAAGTATTTCGAAAACATCTTCTCCGGCTTCAACGATGCCATGCTGCATCACACCTTCTCCTGGCTGCCGCAGGGCGCCCAGGATGTGGTGGTCGCCATAACGAGCAAGTTCGTCGGCGAGGGCTGGCAGCTTTCGCTGGGCCTGATCTTCGTTCTCGTCGTGGTGTTCCTGCCCGGCGGTGTCATGGAAGGCATAAGGCGCTTTTCTTCCATCTTCCGAAACCGGCGCGAGCCAGGCCCGACCGGGGCCCTCAAGACCAGCCCCGCGGAATAGGAGAGCGTCATGTCGGAAACCAAAGGTAATGTCGTTCTGCATGTGGCCGACGTCCACAAGCGCTTCGGGGGGCTGCATGCCCTCGCCGATATCGACCTGCAGGTCGAGGAAGGCCAGACCCACGCCATCATCGGCCCCAACGGGGCCGGCAAGTCGACCCTGCTCAACGTGATCATCGGCAAGCTGGCGCCCAGCAGCGGGGCCGTCGTGTTCGACGGCAATGTGCTGACCGGCCGCAAGCCCTATGAGATCAACCAGATGGGCATCGCCCGGGTGTTCCAGACGCCCGAGATTTTCACCGACCTCAGCGTGCTGCACAATGTGATGATACCCGCCCTCGCCCGCCGCGATGGCGCGTACAAATTCAACATATTGCGGGCGCTGGAGCGGGAAACCGGCATCCGTCAGGAGGCCGAGGCGATGCTCGAGGATGTGGGCATGCACAGCCGCCGCGACATGGCGGCCGGCAGCCTCAGCCGTGGCGACAAGCGCCGCATGGAGCTGGCCATGTGCCTGATCCAGCATCCGCGCCTGCTGCTGCTGGACGAGCCGACCGCCGGCATGAGCCGCCACGATACCAACACGACGATCGAGCTGCTCAAGAAGATCAAGAGCCGCGGCATGACCAAGGTCATCATCGAGCATGACATGCATGTCGTGTTTTCGTTGGCCGACAAGATATCGGTGCTTGCCCAGGGTCGGATCATCGCCGACGGCACGCCCGATCAGGTGCGCGGCAACCCCAAAGTGCAGGAAGCCTATCTCGGAGGGGCCCATTGATGAGCGCCATCGCCATGGAGACTCAGATCATGTCGGACAGCCAGGCCGCCAGCGTCGAAACCACGCGGCCCTTCTTCTCGATCCGCGACATGCACGCTTATTACGGCGAGAGCTACATCGTGCAGGGTGTGTCGCTCGATATCCGCCAGGGTGAAATCCTGGCTTTGCTCGGCCGCAACGGCGCCGGCAAGACGTCGACTTTGCGCACCATCGCCCGCACCGACAATCCGCAGATGCGGCAGGGCGAGATCTGGCTGGACGGCAAGCCGATCCACCAGATGAAATCTTATGAAGCGGCGCGATCCGGCATCCAGCTGGTGCCCGAGGATCGCCGCATTATTTCCGGCCTGACCGTGGAAGAGAACATTACCCTTGCCAAGGTGGCGCCGGGCAATGGCTGGAGCATCGAGCAGATTTACGAAAGCTTCCCGCGGCTGGCCGAGCGCCGCAAGCAGGAAGGCGTGACCCTGTCGGGCGGCGAGCAGCAGATGCTGGCCATTGCCCGTGCCCTGGCCCGCAACCTCAAGCTGCTGCTGCTCGACGAGCCCTATGAGGGGCTCGCCCCGGTCATCGTGCACGAGATCGAGCGCATCCTGCATTCGATCAAGCCGCTGGGCATCACCACCATAATCGTCGAACAGAACGCCGTGGCCGCCCTCAAGCTGGCCGACCGCGCCGTCATCCTCGATACCGGCGAGGTCGCCTTTGCCGGCACCGCCAAGGAGGTTCTCGACAATACCGAACTTCGCCACGAATACTTGGCCATCTGAGTATCTGGCGATCTAGAGCTACCCTGGGTCTTTCGACCAAGGCATTCCGCCGATCTCACCTCTCCCCAGAGAGGCCCAGGGTACGTTTTCTACTCCGGCACTTCCGGTTGCTGCGCGGCGACGGCGATCCCCTCGCCTTCCAGCGCATCGCGCACGTCACGCGCCAGGTCGACCGCGCCCGGCGTGTCGCCATGCAGGCAGATCGAGCGCGAAGTGGATTTCAGCACCGTGCCGTCGATGGCGACGATCTCGCCCGCCTTGGCCAGCCGCAGGCAGCGCGCGATGACCGCCTCCACATCGTGGATCACCGCGCCTTCCTGGGAACGCGGCACCAGCAGGCCCTCGCCCGTATAGGCCCGGTCGGCATAGGCCTCGCGGATCAGCGGCATGCCCACCGCCTTTGCCGCCCGCACCTGCTCGCTATTGTCGAGCGCCAGCACCGCCATTTTCGGGTCCATGGCCTGGATGGTGGCGAAAATACCCACGGCGAAAGCCAGCTCCTCCGCCGTCTGGTTGGCCAGCGCGCCATGCAGCTTCACATAGCTGAGCGGCACGCCGACCTCGTCGGCGATGAAGCGGATGAGGAAAAGCTGGCTGCGGATTTGCCCCAGCAACTGGTCGAGCGGCATGACCACGCGAAAGCGGCCGAACCGTTTGGGGTCGGCATAGCCCGGATGCGCCCCGGCCCGCACCCCGCGCGCCTTGCAGGTTTTCAGGATGTGCCGGATGGTCGGGGCATCCCCCGCATGGCCGCCGCAGGCGATGGAGGCACTGGAGACGATTTCGAGCAGGTCCTCGTCGGTCCCCATGCCCTCGCCCAGATCGGCATTGAGGTCGATTGACATCATGTTCGGCGGCTCCGCAACAGCGCCCGGGCATGTTCCACACTGACCGGCTCGAAGGCAACCGGCGTTCCGGGCCGCAATTGCGCAAAGCGATCGAGATCGGCCGAGATGACCGTGGCAATGCGCGGATAGCCGCCGGTCGGCTGATGGTCGCGCATCAGCACGATGGGCGTGCCGTCGCCCAGGATCTGGATATCGCCCGGCACGATGGCATCGGAGGCCAGCGACAGGATCGCCGCATCGGCGAAGACCCGCCCGGCATCCTCCAGCCGCACCCCCATGCGATCGAGCCGCAGCGACACCACAAATTCCGCCGCTGCAAAGCGTTGCCGCAGCTCCGGCGAGAACAGGTCCGCATGCAGCCCCCAGGCCACGCGGATCGGGCCGTCATCTTGCGCCTCCGGACCCGCCCGCACCGGCACGGCAGCGCTCCCACCGGTCAATGCAACCTCGTCGCCCGCCTGCAGCACGCGCCCGCCCAGCCGCGCCCGGCTGTTGGTGGCAATGCTGCCCATCACCGGCGCCATATCCATATCGGCGTCAAACCGCAGATAGCCGTAATTGCCCCAGCGGCCCGGCGTCACCGCCAGCATATCGCCCGCCGCCAGCGTCACGGCTCCGGGCCAGTCCAGCGCCGCGCCATTGTGCCTTATGGTGAAATCGCCGCCGGCAAAGCCGACCCGGCATTGCCCCCGCGCCAGCCTGATGTCCAGCCCGGCCATGGTGAATTCCACGCCGCCCCGTCCGCCCCCGGCCAGCGCCCCGGCTTGGGCGAAGGCGCCCCCGTCCATCGGCCCCGACGCGCTGATGCCATGCCGCAGCATGCCGAAGCGCCCCTCGTCCTGGATGCTGGTCAGCGGCCCTGCCCGCACAATGGTCAGCACGGCACTCACGACACCGCCTCGAAGGCTACGCTGTCGCCGGCACCCAGCCGCGTCGGCGGCTCGGCTTGGGGATCGAAATTGCGAAAATCCGTCCGCCCGATCACATGCCAGCCCGTCGGCATCTCCGTCGCCGCAATCGCCGTTTGCCCCGCCGCGAACAACACGCTCCCCACCGGCACCGCTGACCGCACCGCCGTTCGGCGCGGCAGGACCAGCTTGTCGGCATGCAGCCCGCAATAAACGAAACCCGGCGCAAAGCCCGTCGCCAGCACGCGCAGCGGGGCGGCGTTGTGCGCGGCGATGAAATCGGCGGCCGACAGACCCAGCAAAGCCGCAACCTCATTGCGGTCCGGCCCGTCGAAGATAACGGGAATGGTCCAATGCGCCGTCGCCAGGGCCGCGTCGCCCAGCGCGAACAGGCGCAGCCGCAACTCCCCGGCAATCGTTGCGGGCGAGACAAGCGGATCGTAGCGCAGCAGGACCGAGACCAGGTTGGGCACCACCTCGACCACATCGGCAATGGGTTCGCGATCCAGCGCCAGGGCCAGCGCAATGGCTGCGCGGTTGGCAGCGTCGGTCAGCGCCGTACCGAAGCGCACCAGCAGGCTCCTGTCGCCCAGCGGAACGATGGTCGGCGTGGGAAATGTCTGGGGGGCGGACGAGCCAGCCACGACGCAGCCTCCTCGGCCGGAACATGGAGCCATGTCCTGCATGGACCAGCCCGGATCAGTCAACCCGGTCCATAAGCGGCGGAACTCTGCCGCGCTCGGAAGACCGTTCGATAGCGCCGTCGCCCTCAGGCAGCGGCCGGATTTGACCTGCCGGGACTAAACGTCCATTCGGTCAGTTGGGGTCTTTGCCGTCCTGTTCGATCACGGCATCGAAAAGCTCCCTGGCCTGCCCCACGCCGATCGCCTCGATGGCGACAGCGGCAATGGCAGCGAACAGCTCTGCGATTTCCTGGGGATCGGTGATTTCGGCGTCGTCGTCTTCGGCGTCGGCGTTGATCAGAGTGAACACAATAACGCGCCTCCAAGTTAGCCAATGGAGGCAGTGTGCGGCGATTCCCGTTACGGAATAAATAATGGAAATTGCGGGCTGCCCGGCCGGAGGGCAATTGCCAGAAAGGGCAGCGGCGCTTACTCTTCCGGCGCCGTGTTTGCCTCGAGCCAGGATTCGATCTCGTCGAGGCTCGCCGAAAATGGCTTGGGCACATTGCCGTAGAGTATGGTGTAATTTTCGTCACGGATGGCATGGCCGCCAGTCGTGCCGAGAACCTTCATCTTCTCGTCGGTGAGAATGGTCAGGCCATATCGCGCCGCGTAGCGCTTGAGCCGCCGCATCCGCGATACATCAAATTCCTTACGGCTCACGGCGCTTCCTCTGGTCTATGGCGGAAGGGGTGGGATTCGAACCCACGGATGCTTGCACATCGGCGGTTTTCAAGACCGCTGCAATCGACCACTCTGCCACCCTTCCATCCGCCCAGCGTTTAGCCGCAGAGCAGCGGGCTGTCCAGTGCCACGCCCTTGTGGTTCGAGGCGCTGAAGAAGCGCACCTCACCATGAGGGCTACTGCAACACCGAGCTAGAAGTAGCCCTCATGGTGAGGTGCGAGCTCTTCGCGAGCCTCGAACCACGAGGGCGTGGCACAGTGCTACGGCAGCAGCACCACCGAACCCGTCGTCTCGCGCCCTTCCAGCGCGCGATGCGCATCCGCCACCTGATCCAGCGGGAATGTCCGGCCGATCTCGATCTTGACGGCGCCGCTCAGCACGGCCGCAAACAGCTTGTCCGCGCCTTCCAGCAGGTCCGCGCGCTGGGCCAGATAGGTTGCGGTGGTCGGCCGCGTCACGTAGAGCGAGCCCTTGCGCGACAGCACGGTAATGTCAGGGATGGTCACCACGCCCGAGGCATTGCCGAAACTCACCATCAGCCCACGCGGCCTGAGGCAATCGAGCGATTTGTCGAATGTCGCCTTGCCGACGCCGTCATAGACCACGTCGACGCCTTTGCCGCCGGTGATCTCACGCACGCGGGCGGCGAAATCCTCTTTGTTGTAGTTGATGACATGATCGCAGCCATGCGCCCCGGCCAGCGCCACTTTCTCGTCGCTGCCCGCCGTGCCGATCACGGTGACGCCCAGCGCCTTGGCCCATTGCGTGGCGATGAGCCCGACCCCGCCCGCCGCCGCATGCCACAGGATGGTCTCTCCCTTGGCAACGGCCCAGGTCTGGAACAGCAGGTAATAGGCGGTCAGCCCCTTGAGCATGATGGCGGCGGCCGTGCGGTCGTCGATACCGTCAGGGATGGGCACCATGCGGTCGGCCGCGGCGATGCGCTCGGCGGCATAGGCGCCGATGTGACCCTGATAGGCCACGCGATCACCCACCTTGAACCCGCTCACGCCCTCGCCGATGGCGGTGATCACCCCGGCGCCTTCATTGCCCGCCACGAAAGGCGTCTTTACCGGATAGAGTCCCGAGCGCTGGTAGGTATCGATGAAATTGAGGCCAATGGCCGTCTGCCGCAGGGCCACCTGCCCCGGTCCGGGCGCGCCGAGCGTTTGGTCCTCCAGCAGCAGGACTTCGGGGCCACCGGTCTGGTGGACGACAACGGCCCGGCTCATTTCGACACCTTGGGCTTGCGCGGCGCCGATTTCGGCCGCGACTGGGCGCGGGCCGTGGGGCTGCTCTTGGCGCTCGGCTTCTTGCCGGCGACCGCAGCGACACCGGCTGCCGACGAGACCGAACCGGTATCCCCGGTAAAGGGCGTCATCTTGGGCCGAGCGGCCCCGCCCTTGCTGCCGGCCTTGCGCTGCTTGGCAATGATATTGATCGCTTCCACCAGTACCGAGAAGCCCATGGCGGCGTAGATATAGCCCTTGGGAATGTGGAAGCCGAGGCCATCGGCCACCAGCGACACGCCGATCAGCAGCAGGAAGGCCAGAGCCAGCATCTTGGTGGTCGGGTGGTCGGCGACGAATTTGGCCACCGGGCCGGAAGCGACGAACATCACCCCGACGGCGACGATGACGGCGGCGATCATCACCTCGACATGTTCGGCCATGCCGACGGCGGTGACGATGGAATCGATCGAGAACACCATGTCGATGACGATGATCTGGGCGATGATGGCGGAAAACACCGCCGAAGCGCCGGCCTTGAGGTCGGCCTCGTGCGGCTCTTCGATGGCGGCGTGCATTTCGTGCGTGGCCTTGTAGACAAGGAACACGCCGCCAGCGATCAGGATCAGGTCCTTCCAGGACAGATTGAGTCCGAAGGCGGAAATGGCCGGCTGGGTCAGGCTGATGATCCAGGAGATGACCAGCAGGAGCAGGATACGGAAGATCAGCGCCAGCGCCAGGCCCAGTTGGCGGGCACGGTCGGCCTGCGCCTTGGGCAGGCGCGACACCAGCACGGAAATGAAGACGATGTTGTCGATACCCAGCACGATTTCCATCACCGTGAGGGTACCGAAGGCGATCCAGGCATTGGGATCGGCCAATAGCTCAAGCATTGTCGGCTCCATTTCGAGTCACATACGTTTTGCTCATCTTAGCGGAGCTTGGCGCGCAGGAAAGGCCACTTGGCAGAGTTTTCCGCGCGGCGCGCCGTTGGCGGCACAAAGTCGCTGCTCTGGCGCTGGCCCCGGTATGGCGACGGGTGATAGCCTTGGCGCCAGTCTGTTTTTGCGAGTAACACAAATGGAATCGTTCACGCCGCTCACCGCCGCGCTTGGCGGCGCCCTTATCGGCCTTGCCGCCGCCGTGCTGTGGCTGGGCAATGGCCGTATCGCCGGCATATCCGGCATTTTTGGCCAGCTTTTGCCACCGGCGCAGACGGTAGTCTGGCGCGTGGTGTTCCTCGTAGCGCTGGTGGCCGCGACCTTTGCCGCAGCACAGCTCTTTCCCGGCCTTGGCGTGGGCGGCGAGGCTCCGGCCCGGCTGGTCGAGGCGCCGCCCGCCTGGGGCGTGCCGACGCCGGTCTGGCTGGCGATAGCGGGCCTGCTCACCGGCCTCGGCACCAAGATCGGCAATGGCTGCACCTCGGGCCATGGCGTCTGCGGGCTGGCCAGGCTGTCGCTGCGTTCGCTGGTGGCGATGCTGGTGTTTTTCGGCGTCGCCATCGTCACCGTCGCCGTGACGGGGGTGGTGTGATGGCCAATCTCAGGCTGCCCTACCTCGCCACCGCCGCGCTCAGCGGCTTGCTGTTCGGTTCCGGCCTTTACGTTTCGCAGATGGTCGATCCATTCAAGGTGCTGCACTTCCTCGATTTCGGCGCCATTCCCAGCGGCGGCTGGGACCCCAGTCTCGCGTTCGTCATGGGCGCGGCGCTCATCGTCATGTTTGTCGCCGTCCGCATCGGCAGGGGCCGCGCGGCGCCGCTGTTCGACACCAGCTTCCACGAGCCCGAATACAAAAAGATCGACCGGCGGCTGATCGGCGGCGCCGTGCTGTTCGGCATCGGCTGGGGCATGGCCGGCATCTGCCCCGGCCCGGCCATTTCGCTGATCGGCTTCCTGCCCGACAATCTCTGGATTTTCCTCGTCGCCATGTTCGCCGGCTCATTGGCCGGTAGCTTCATCGTGCCGAGCGGCCACGCCCGACGCCTGGCAGACGCAAAATGAGCGGCTATGACGCCGATGCCATCGTGGTAGGTGGCGGCCTTGCCGGGGCCGCCGCCGCCATTGCCGTCGCCAGGGCCGGGCTCAGGACCATCCATCTGGCGCCATCCGGCCCGCCCGACCGCCGCACTTCGGCGCTGATGATGCCGAGCGTGGATTTCCTGCGCAGCGCCGGGCTGATCGACGAGCCGGCCGCGCTCGGCCATGCGCTGACGCAGATCCGCATCATCGACGCCACCGGCCGGCTGATCCGCGCGCCCGAAACCCTGTTTGACGCCACCGAGGCCGGCATGGACGCCTTTGGCTGGAACTTTGCCAATATGCGGCTGCTGGAGCGCTTTCACGCTGTCGCCGCCACCCTGCCCAATCTCGAAACCCGTAACGTCGGGGCTACCGATTTGTCCGGCATCGGCATCGCCCTCGCCGACGGTTCCCGTCTCAGCGCCCCGCTGATCGTCGGCGCCGATGGCAAGAAATCGCTGGTCCGTGCTGCTTCCGGCATAAAGACCCGCGAAACCGCCTTCACCCAGGCGGCCCTGGTCTGCGACCTCGATCTCGGCCGCCCCATCGGCGGCGCCTCCATCGAGTTCCACTATCCGCAGGGGCCGTTCACCCTGGTTCCGGCAGGCGCCAATCGCGCCAATCTGGTGTGGATCGAGGACCGCGCGGTCCTCGAAGCCGCCAAGGCCGCGGGCCCCGAGGCGCTGGTCGCCACCTTCCTCGACAAGTCGCAGCGCCTGTTCGGCGCCATCACGCTGGCGAGCCCGGCCTTCGTCTTCCCGCTCAGCACGCTGGGCGTCGACAGCGCCGGAGCCGATGGCGTAGTGTTGGTGGGCGAAGCCGCCCACGCCTTCCCGCCTATCGGCGCGCAAGGGCTCAATCTGGGCCTGCGCGATGTCGCCGACCTCGCCGCGTCCCTTGCCGCCATCGACCGCACCACGCCCGATTGGGCCAGCCGCGTCAGCGCCGACTATGCCGCCCGCCGCGCCGCCGACCTCGCCCGCACCGGCGGCATGGTGGACACCCTGTTCCGCTCGCTGCTGGCCGAGATGATCCCGGCCCAGGCTTTGCGGGCCGGAGGCCTATGGGCGCTCAAGCTGACGCCGGGCCTGCGCAAGCAGGCTTTTGCGGTGGGCATGGGGGATCGCTGATACTCCGCCACGCCCACCAAACAAAAGGGCGCCGTCACCGGCGCCCTTTTAAAATTCCGATACCGAACCCTTACTGGGCCGGCGGCGTCTCCGCTGCCGGGGCGTCGGTGCCCGCGGCGGGGGCGGCCGTGCCGTCGAGCTGGCGGCGGAGTTCCTCGGCGCGGTCCTGCAGCACCTGCTCCAGCGCGTTCTCGCCCGAGGTTTCCTGGCGGAATTCGTCAAAGGTCAGCGCGGCGTCGCCATCATAGGCGGCGGTGAAGCCGGCCAGGGTGATCTCGATGGTCAGGTCCTGGTTCTGGCGGTTCTTGGCGGTCAGCTTGAGCGTGCCGCCCTTCTTGAGCGAGTTCACATACTGCTCGTTGATGACAAGCTGGGTGGCGCATGAGGTCGGGTCGCACAGCATGTAGGGCACGCGGATCGGCTTGGCGCCATCGATCTGCCAGGTCAGGCCGAACGGCAGCAACACGCCGAGCGGAACGGCCGCAACGGCAAGCAGCCGGCTTTCCTGGCCCGGATCGTCGCGCAGCAGGAACGAGCCAAGGAACTGGCCGTTGGCGAGAACCACCTGGCGCATGATGCAGGCCTGCTGCCCATCGGGCAGCGGATCGCAGACCTTGAGCCAGTTCTGGCTAGCCGCGGCGGCGTCGGCGGGAGCAGCAGCAGCACCCGCTGCGGGGGCCTCGGCAGCAGGCGCCTCGGCGGCCGGGGCTTCGGCTGGCGTGGCTTCCTGGGCATAGGCGGACAGGGGGGACAGCATGAGCGCGGCCACCGCAAAACCGGCGACGAGAGGTTTCCTGATGTTCATAGAATTTCCTTGGCTTCTTTGGCGGTCCCGGTGACCTTGTGCCACCTTGAGAATTGAACAGCCCTTCAAGTGCTGAATTCGGGCAATAACATGACCGATACTGCTTGCCAAAGCATTATGGCAGGACAGGGTTGATGTGACCCGGTCAGGACGCATTTTCGGCCAATTTTGCCAGGCGTGACAGGATTGCGGCGGCTCCCTTGAGCCGGTCGTTGGGGGTTGGCCAGTTGCGGGCGAACACGAGTTTCTGATCGGGCTTGATGCGAACCTGGTTGGCCGGGTCGCTCACCAGCCGCACCAAGGCCGTCGGATTGGGGAATTCGTTGTTGCGCAGGCTAATCACCGCGCCCTTGGGGCCGGCATCCACCTTTTCGACATTGGCCTGGCGGCAGAGCGCCTTGACCAGGATCACCTTAAGCAGCGCTTCCACCTCTTCCGGCAGCGGCCCGAAGCGGTCGATCAATTCTGCGCCAGCGGCGTCGATATCGCGGATATCGGTGAGGTCACCCAGCCGGCGATAGAGCTGCATGCGCAATTGCAGGTCGGGCACATAATGCTCGGGGATCATCACCGGCATGCCCAGCGAGATCTGCGGGCTCCATTCGTTGCGATCCTCGTATTCCTCGTCGCCGCTCTTGAGGTTGGCTACCGCCTCTTCCAACATCGCCTGGTAGAGCTCGTAGCCCACCTCGCGAATATGGCCCGATTGCTCGTCGCCCAGCAGGTTCCCGGCGCCGCGGATATCGAGGTCGTGGCTGGCGAGCTGGAACCCCGCGCCCAGGCTTTCCAGCGATTGCAGCACGCCCAGCCGCCGCTCGGCGGTATCGGTGAGCTTGCGGTCGGGCGGCACGGTGAACAGCGCATAGGCGCGCTGCTTGGCCCGGCCGATGCGGCCGCGGATCTGGTAAAGCTGCGCCAGCCCGAAATGGTCGGCGCGATGCACGATCAGCGTATTGGCATTGGGAATGTCCAGACCCGATTCAACGATCGTCGTCGCCACCAGGACGTCGAACTTGTTGTCGTAGAAGGCATTCATGATGTCGTCGAGTTCGCCCGGCGCCATCTGCCCATTGGCCACCACGAAGCTGACTTCGGGCACCTGCGCCTTGAGGAAATCGGCGATCTCGTGCTGGTCCCGGATGCGCGGCACCACGTAGAAGCTCTGTCCGCCACGATATTTTTCGCGCAGCAGCGCCTCGCGGATCGACAGCGCATCGAAGGGCGAGATGAAGGTGCGGATGGCCAGCCGGTCCACCGGCGGCGTCGCCAGCAGCGACAGGTCCCGTACCCCGGTCAGCGCCAGTTGCAGCGTGCGCGGGATCGGCGTCGCCGTCAGCGTCAGCACATGCACATTGGCCTTGAGTTCCTTGAGCCTTTCCTTGTGGCCCACGCCGAAATGCTGCTCCTCGTCGATGATCAGCAGGCCGAGATCCCTGAACCTGATCGTCTTGCTCAGCAGCGCATGCGTACCCACGACGATATCGACCTGTCCGTCGGCCAGCCCGTCCTTGGTCGCCTTCAGTTCTGCCGCCGGCACCATGCGCGAGGCATGGCGCACCCGCACCGGCAGGCCCTTGAAGCGTTCGGAGAAAGTCTTGAAATGCTGCCGCGCCAGCAAGGTCGTCGGCACCACCACGGCAACCTGCTTGCCGCTCAGGGCCAAGGCAAAGGCGGCGCGCAGGGCCACTTCGGTCTTGCCGAACCCCACATCGCCGCAGACCAGCCGGTCCATGACCCGGCCCGAGGTCACGTCGTCGAACACCGCCTCGATGGCGGCCATCTGGTCCTCGGTTTCCTCATAGGGGAAGCGGGCGGCGAATTCGTCATAGGCGCCGGGATTGATCTCGACCACATCGGCCCGCGTCAGCAGGCGCGCCGCCGCGATCTTGATGAGTTGCTCCGCCATTTCGCGGATGCGCTTCTTGAGCTTGCCCTTCTTGGCCTGCCAGGCCACGCCGCCCAGCCTGTCGAGTGTCACATTGCCGTCGTCGCTGCCATAGCGGGTCAGCAGCTCGATATTTTCCACCGGCAGGTAGAGCTTGGTGTCGCCGCCATATTCAAGCTCGACACATTCATGCGGCGCCCCGCCCGCCTCGATAACCTTGAGCCCGATGAAGCGGCCGATGCCGTGATCGACATGCACCACCAGGTCGCCGGCCGAAAGGCTCGCCGCCTCGGTCAGCGCGTCCGATGCCTTCTTCTTGCGCTGCGGCCGCAGGATGCGCTCGCCGAGAATGTCCTGCTCGCTGAGAACCAGCAGGTCCTTGGTCTCGAAGCCGGTTTCGAGCGGCAGCACCACCAGCGAGGTCGTGGCGGCGCTCGTCGTCTCGGCATCGCGCCAGTTTTCCGCCAGCCGCGGATTGGTCAACCCATGGTCCTTGAGCACCTGCACCATGCGGTCGCGCGTGCCCGTGCTCCAGCAGGCTACGATAGCCCGCCTGCCCGCGCGCCGTTCGGCCAGCAGCCGGTCCACCACCGACTGGAACAGGTTGGTGTCGGTCGCCTGCCGCTCGGCGGCAAAGCTGGGCGCGATATGCCCGCCGGCATCGTCACTTGCCTTGGTGTCCGGCGCCATGAACTGGCTGAGCTGGATCACCGAAGCGCCCGCCAGCGCGTAGGGATGCGCATCCACGTCGTAGAGCAATTCCGGCTTGATCGGCTTGTAGGGCGCTCCCGAGCCGGCCACCACCGGCAGCAACCGGGCCGCCTCGCGCGCATCGTAATAGTCGCGCACCTGCGTCACGCGGTCGGCATAGGCTTCCACCGCCTGCTCGTCGAAGACGAAAGGCGCATCGCCTACATAATCGGCCAGGGTGTCGAGATGTTCGTAGAAAAACGGCAGCCAGTGCTCTGTGCCCGAATAGCGCGAACCGCCGCTGACCGAGGCATAGAGCGTGTCGTCCACGGTATTGCCGCCAAACGTCGCCGTATAATTCTGCCGGAACCGTCTTATCGTCGTCTCGGTAAGTACCACTTCGCTCATCGGCGTCAGATCGACGCGCTTGAGCGTACCCGTTGTGCGCTGGCTGTCCGGGTCGAAAGTACGGATCGATTCGAGCTGGCTGCCGAAAAAGTCGAAGCGCAACGGCGCCTCGGCGCTGGCCGGGAACAGGTCCACCAGCCCGCCGCGCACCGCATATTCGCCGCTTTCACGCACCGTCGGCACGCGCAGATAGCCATTATTGGCCGCCCAGGCGATCAGCTTGTCGCTGTCGACGATCCGCCCGGTCGCCGCCGAAAAGCTCATGGTTTCCACCACGTCGCGCGGCGGTAGCTTCTGGATCAGCGCGTTGACCGCCGTCAGCACTACGGCGCCCTTGGCGCCCGATGTCAGCGCCGCCAGCGTGTTCATCCGCGCCGCGATAGTGACGTTATTGGGCGAAACCCGGTCATAAGGCAGGCTGTCCCAGGCCGGTAAAGTCAGGATGGTGTGTCCCGGCAGCATGGCGCTCAGGATATCGGCCATGCGCTGCATGCGCCGTCCATCACGCGCCACGAAGACCAGGCTCGCCGCATCCTCCGGTGCCGCCTCGATGCGCTGCTGCACCAGGCGCGCCAGCACCATGGGCTGCATGCCGTCGGGCACATTGGCAATGGTGCGCGCCGGGCGCTGCGGAACGACGTCGTTCATCGGGCCAGCCGCGCCTGATGGTCGGCGATAACCGCGTCGAGGAATGCCCGGTCGATATGGGCCGGTGGCTCGGCCTGCCCCATGACCCAGGTTAGCAGCGGCGGGTCTTCCTCGCTCATCAGCGCTTCCAGCCGATCGAGCTGGGTCGCGTCCATGGCCTCGGTATGGGCGTCGGCAAACGGCCCCAGCACGAGGTCCATCTCCCGCGTACCGCGGTGCCATGCCCGGTAGCGCAGCTTCTTGCGGCGCATGGAAATGTCTTCACCGGCTGTCATTTGACGCCATGATCCTGAGTTTGTTCCCGATTTGGACGCTTGTTTACGCGGATTAAGCCGGCTTGTCAGCCCTTGGACGACCTACAATCTCGATGTCATTCCGGCGCAGGCCGGAATCCATCCTGAGATGATCGGCCTGGCGCGAGCGAGGAAAGACCTCAGGATGGATCCCGGCCTGCGCCGGGATGACACGGCAGTTGTGAGAAATGCGGGGCAAACATACCCTCCACCAAAGGAGAATCACCGCCTTTGGCCCGCCCCGAAACGCTCTCGCCGCTGTTCCGCTCGCTGCACTCGATCAAGGGTGTCGGCGACAAATTGGCTGCGCTGCTCACCCGCTATTTCGGGGCGCCCGAGGGCCAGGAAGCGATCGCCCTCGATATTCTCATGCACATGCCCTCCGGCGTCGTCGATCGGCGCCGGCAGGTGGGGATAGCCGAGGCCTATCTCAACCAGATCGTCACCCTGCGCCTGCATATCGACCGCCATCAGCCGCCGCCGCGCGGCCGGGAGCACATTCCGCACCGGGTCTTCGCCCATGACGAGACCGGCGACGTCCAGCTCGTCTTCTTCCGCGCCCAGGGCGGCTGGGTGGAAAAGGCTCTTCCCATCGGCGAGGAGCGCTTCGTTTCCGGGCAGATCGGCTTTTTCAACGGCGACAAGCAGATCACCCATCCCGACTACATCGTCGAGCCCGACAAGTTCGCCACCCTGCCCTTGGTGGAACCGGTCTACCCGCTCACCCAGGGCCTCAGCTCCAAGGCTCTGGCCAAGCTGGTCCGGCAGGTGGTGGATAACCTTCCGGTTATCCCCGAATGGATCGCCGCTGATACAATGGCCGAGCGCAACTGGCCGAGCTTCGCCGATGCCATGCGCATGGTCCATCTTCCGGCCAGTCCGGGCGAAGCCGAGCTCTGGGCGCCCGCCCGCCAACGCCTTGCCTATGATGAATATCTGGCCGGCCAGCTCACGCTGCAGCTGATTCGCTCGACCATGGTCGCGGCGCGCGGCATCAGTCGTACTTTCACCGGGTCGGTGACGGCAAAGGTTAGCAGTGTGTTACCCTTTTCCCTCACCGAGGGGCAGTTGCAGGCCATCGGTGAAATCCGCGCCGATCTGGCTTCGCCCGACCGCATGTCGCGCCTCTTGCAGGGCGATGTCGGCTCCGGCAAGACCGTAGTCGCCCTGATGGCCATGGCCGCCATGGCCGAAAGCGGCGCCCAGTCCGCCATGATGGCGCCCACCGAACTGCTCGCCGCCCAGCACTTCAAGACCTTGAAACCATTATGCGATTCCGCCGGCCTCGGTTGCGAATTGCTCACCGGCAAGATGGGCGCCGCCGAGCGCCGCGCCAAGCTCGCCGCCATAGCCAGCGGCGAGACAACCATCGTCGTCGGCACCCACGCTTTGTTCCAGTCCGGCGTCGAGTTCCACAATCTCGGCCTGACCGTGGTCGATGAGCAGCACCGCTTCGGCGTCCACCAGCGCCTCGCCCTTTCCGACAAGGGCAGGCACACCGACCTCCTGGTCATGACCGCCACGCCCATTCCGCGCACGCTGGTCCTCACCCATTTTGGAGACATGGACGTCAGCGTGCTGCGCGAAAAGCCGCGCGGCCGCCAACCAATTGATACAGCAGTCCTTTCCATCGGCGACTACGCCCGCGTCATCTCCCGCCTGCAGTCCCGGCTGGCAGAAGGCGCGCAAGCCTTCTGGGTCTGCCCGCTGGTCGAGGAGAGCGAACATCTCGATGTCGTCGCCGCCGAAGATCGCTTCGCCGAACTGCAGAAAGTCTTCGGCGACCAGGTCGCACTGGTGCATGGCCGCATGAGCGCCGCCGCCAAGCAGGCGGTGATGCAGCGTTTTTCCGCCAACGAACTCAAGCTGTTAGTCGCCACCACCGTCATCGAGGTCGGCGTCGATGTGCCCAATGCCTCGATCATGATCATCGAACATGCCGAGCGTTTCGGCCTCGCCCAGCTCCACCAGCTGCGCGGCCGCGTCGGTCGCGGCTCGGCCCGTTCGGCCTGCCTGCTGCTCTACAAGGAGCCGCTCAGCGAAACCGCAAAGGCCCGTCTCGAAACGATAAAATCCACCGAAGACGGCTTCGAGATCGCTGAAAAGGACCTCGAACTGCGCGGCCAGGGCGACGTGCTCGGCACCAGACAATCCGGCATGCCCGGCTACCGCCTCGCCGTGCCGGACGTGCACCGGCACCTGCTCGACTACGCCCATGACGACGCCAAGGCCCTGCTGACGCGCAATCCAGGACTATCGGGGCCTGAGGGCGAAGCCGCCCGTACGCTATTGTATTTGTTCAGGAAAGACCTGGCGATTCCGCTGATACGGGCGGGGTAACTTCTATTCCACCGTAACCGACTTCGCCAGATTCCTTGGCTGGTCCACATCCGTCCCCATGAACACCGCCGTATGATAAGCCAGCAACTGCACCGGAATGCAGGCCAGGATGGGGGCCACGAAGCTGGAAACGTGTGGGATAACAATGATATCCGCCACGCCGTGCCCGACTGTGCCGGCACCCTCGGCATCGGTGATGAGGATGATCTTGCCGCCGCGGGCGGCGACTTCCTGCATGTTGGAGAGGGTCTTGTCGACCAGTTCATCCGAAGGGGCGACGACGATGACGGGCATGTCCTCGTCGACAAGGGCGATAGGGCCGTGTTTTAGCTCACCTGCTGCATAACCTTCAGCGTGGATGTAGCTGATTTCCTTGAGTTTCAGCGCGCCTTCCATGGCGATGGGGAACATCGGGCCGCGGCCGAGATATAGCACGTCCTTGGCCTTGCTGAGCCGCTTGGCGATGTCCATGATCTGGGTTTCGGTCGCCAGGGCCTGCGAGACTGCCGCCGGCAATCCGGTCAATGCCTGCACGAATTCCTGCTCTTTTCCCACATCCAGCACGCCGCGCGCCCGCCCGGCCGCGATGGCGAGACTCGCCAATGCCGTCAATTGCGCGGTCAGCGCCTTGGTCGAGGCGACACCGATTTCCGGCCCGCAGAGAATGGGGAACACCACGCCGGATTCCCGGGCAATGGTGGATTCCAGGGTATTCACCAGCGACGCCACATGCTGCCCCTGGCTGGCGCAATAGCGCAGGGCCGCGAGCGTATCGGCCGTCTCGCCCGACTGCGAGATGAACAGCGACAGCCCGCCCTTTTCCAGCGGCGGCTCGCGGTAGCGGAATTCGGACGCCACATCGATATCGACAGGCAGCCGCGCATAGCGCTCGAACCAGTATTTCGCAACCGCACCAGCCAGATAGGCGGTGCCGCAAGCGCTGATGGTCAATCGGCTCAGATCGGCGAAATTGAAGGGCAGAGCCTCGCGGATGGCCACCTTTTCGGCGCCCATATCCACATAATGGCTGAGCGTATGCGAGATGGTTTCGGGCTGCTCGTAGATTTCCTTGGCCATGAAATGGCGGTGATTGCCCTTGTCGACCAGCAGCGCCGAGGTCTGCGAGAGCATCAGCTCGCGCTCGACAATGGTGTCCTTGCCGTCGCGGATGGTGACGCCATTGTGGGTGATGACGGCCCAGTCGCCATCCTCCAGATAGGTCAGGCGCGAGGTGAAAGGGGCCAAAGCCATGGCGTCGGAGCCGAGATACATTTCGGTCGTGCCATAGCCGATGGCCAAAGGCGCGCCATGGCGCGCGGCGATCAGCAATCCCTCCTCGTCCTTGAACAGAAAGGCCAGCGCGAAGGCACCCTTGAGGTGTTTCAGCGTGCGGGCCACGGCCAGTTCCGGGTCGGCGCCATTGGCCAGCTCGCGCGTCACCCACAGGGCCACGGCTTCCGTATCGGTCTGCGTCTTGGGCAGGTAGCCGTCGCGGGCCAGGTCGGCCAGCATGTCGCGGTAATTCTCGATGATGCCATTGTGGACCAGGGCAACCCGGTCGGTGGCATGGGGATGGGCATTCTGCTCGGTCGGCGCGCCATGGGTGGCCCAGCGCGTATGGCCGATGCCGATGCGCCCGGCCAGCGGCTCGAAATTCAGCTTCTGCGCCAGGTTGCCAAGCTTCCCCTCGGCGCGGCGCCGGGAAATGCCGCCCTCTTCCAGCGTCGCCACGCCGGCGCTGTCATAGCCGCGATATTCGAGGCGCTTGAGCGCGTCCACCATGCGAATGGCGACCGGCTCGGTGCCCACAATGCCGACAATTCCGCACATGCTATTTGTCCTTCTTTGCCTGCTTTTTGGCCGCGGCGGCGGCGAAGATTTCTTTCGCCCGTCCGGGCTTGCCCACCTGCCGGGCGCGGCCCAGCGCCAGTGCATCGGCTTCCACATCCTCGGTGATGACGCTGCCGCTGGCCACCAGCGCCCCGGCGCCGACAGTTACTGGCGCCACCAGCGACGCGTTGGAGCCGATGAAGGCCCCGTCGCCCACCACGGTCCGATGCTTGTTGTAGCCATCGTAGTTCACCGTGATGACGCCGGCGCCGATATTGACCCCGGCGCCAATGGAAGCATCCCCAATATAGGTCAGGTGGCTCACCTTGGCGCCCTTGCCGATCTCGGCTTTCTTGATCTCGACGAAGTTGCCCACCTTGGCGCCTTCGCCCAGGTTTGCTTCGGGCCGCAGCCGGGCAAAGGGCCCCACCGAGGCATTCTTGCCCACATGCGCGCCCTCGATATGGCTGAAGGCATGAATAACTGCGCCTTCCTCGATCCTGACGCCCGGCCCGAACACCACATTGGGTTCCACGGTCACGTCCCGGGCAATCTCGGTGTCATAGGAAAACCAGACGCTTTTGGGGTCCTTGAGCGTCACGCCGGCCTTCATGAAGTCCTCGCGGCGCACATCCTGGAACAGGCCCTCGGCGCGGGCCAACTGGCTGCGGTCATTGACGCCCATCACGTCGTTTTCCGGCGCCAGGCCATAACCGACCTTCTTGCCCGCCGCATTGGCCAGGCCCACCAGGTCGGTGAGATAGTATTCGCTCTGGGCGTTATTGGTTTCGACCTTGTCGATCAGGTCACGGAACACGTCGGCCCGGAACGCCAGGATGCAGGCATTGCACAGCCGGATGCGGCGCTCGTCCTCGGTGGCGTCCTTGTGCTCGCGGATGGCCAGCAATGTATCGCCATCGGTGATGAAGCGGCCATAGCCGCTCGGATCCTTGGGCTCGAAGCCCAGGATCGCCACGTCGAGCCCCGCATCGAGCCGGTCCAGCACCGCGCGGAAATTGATGCCGCGCAGCAGCGGGTGGTCGCCATAGACCACCGCGACATAGCCCATGGCCGTGCTGAACAGGTCGCGCGCCATGGACGCGGCATGCGCCGTGCCTTTGGCCTCGGTCTGCTCGAAATGCACCACATCGGGATGCAAAGCCGTCACGGCCTTGCGAATGGCGTCATGTTTCGGCCCGGTCACCAGCGCGATCTGCGTCGAGCCGGCCTCGCGGGCGGCGCGCGCCACATGGCCGATGATCGGCATGCCCCCTACGGGATGCAGGACTTTGGGCACCGCCGATCGCATGCGCGTGCCCTCGCCCGCGGCAAGAATGATCGACAGCAGCTCAGTCATGGAAGATTCTCCGGCAGGCGATGTTTTCAATGCGCATTTTCACAAGATTATGGCAAGCAACCGTTGGCGAATACACAATCGCGGCGCCATGGTCGATACCGGTGCAGCGCCTGATTCGATTGCACCGCCAGGATAGCTGCATTGGCCAAAGCATCGGAACAATTCCGGCAATCGGACGTCACCACCTGGGGCATCGTTGCCCTGGTGCTGTCAGCCATTGCGGTGATGGGGGCCAATGTCTCCGCGCTGATGCCGCGAGACCTGCTGGCGGGGCTGCACAAGACCCGCCTCGAAGGCGCTTCGCTCGACCAGTTGCGCCTGCAGGTGGCCGACCTGCGCGAGGAGCAGCTGCGGCTCAAGCGCGAAACCGGCATACTCACCGCCCGCTTCTCGCTGGGCGAGCAACAGGGCAATGACATCACGCGGCGCGTCGGCGCGCTGGAAGTCAGCCTGCCGCGCCTGCTCGAAACCCTGCCCGATGGCGGCAATATCGACCGCAACAGCCTGACGGCGGCAATCGGCCAGGACCCGGCGCTGGTCTATCAGGCCGAGGGCGGCTCGGTGGTGGTGCGCCACCAGCCCATGGCCGAGGCCAAGCCTGCCGTGGCCGGCGAGCAGCCCCTGCCCGCTCCAGTGCAGCAGATGGCCGCCATCCCCATGCCCAATGAGCAGCAATTCGGCATTGCGCTGGGTCCGTCCATTCCGTTCGAAGCAGCGCCCGAAGCGTGGCGCGACCTGTCCATGAAACTCGGCCCGTTGCTGTTCGGGCTGGCGCCGCTCCTGGTCGAGGAGGCCAATGGCGACGACCAGCGCATCGTCGTCGGCCCCATAACCCAGCTCTCGGAGGCCACCGCGCTCTGCGCCAGGCTCGAGCGCATGTCCGTATCGTGCCTGCCCATGCCGTTCACCGGAACGCCGCTGGCCTATTAGGAAGACTGTTGGCAACAGTGTCCGGCCATGCAGCGATTGCGGTTGACAGCAGATGATGCGCCGCTATGTTCCGCCGCGACGCCAGCAGCGTCAGACTTGGTGCGTGCCGGTAGCTCAGTGGTAGAGCATTCGACTTTTAATCGAATGGTCGAGGGTTCGACCCCCTCCCGGCATACCATTCCCAACTTCTGAACAGGCCGCTGCTTTGTCCCAGGATTTTACCGATCTGCTCAAGGTGCTTGCCGCAACCGCGCTTACATTCGCGGTCGGCACCCTGGTCATGCTCTATGTGATCTATCTGCTGGCCCAGTATGGCGCCAACCTGCCGATGGTGGGCTCGCTCCCGCTCAGTGCGCCACCGGAAATGGTGCCGATGCTGGCCGATAACAGGCTGTTCACGACGCTGGCCGCAGCCCATGTCACCGCCGCCGGGCTGGCTCTGTTCATAGCCAGCAACACCATCGACATGGCGCTGCTGATCACCTCCAAGGCCGTTGCGGTGGTCATTACCGCCCTGCTCGGCTTTGTCGGCGGCCATATGGTCTATCTGCAACTGAGCGAAGGTACCGCCTTTTCGCTGACGCCGCTGACCCCGGTCTTCGTGGCGCTGGCGGCGTTTCTCGTACTCTCCACCATGCTCAGCGTGCAGAACCTGCGCCGGCTGGGCAATCTGCGCTTCGTGGTGGGTGCGGCGATGGTGGTGATGGGGCCAATGCTGCTGGTGTGGTTGTAGGGCACTCGCCCGATCGCCACGTCATTCCCGCGAAAGCGGGAATCTCACTTTCGCGGGCGCCCGACGAGGGAGATTCCCGCTTTCGCGGGAATGACGCGGCGGGGGTGCGGACATACGTCGCGGGTTGAGGGCATCGGTCAGCGGTGCGGCTTTGCCTCAAGCCGCCAGCGTCACCACCACGGCCCCGCGCGGGGTGGCCACTATCGTATGCTCATATTGCACGCAGGGCGCGCTCGGGCGGCTCACCAGCGTCCATTCGTCGTCGTCCGACTTCTGGTCGGCCATTTTTCCACCGAGCGACAGGAACGGCTCGATGGTGAAGACCAGGCCATTGGTCATGCGGCGGCGCTCCGACCGGTCGGGCCAGGTGGCGATTTCGCCCGGCTCGTCATGCAGGCTATCGCCGACGCCGTGGCTGGCCAGGTTGTGGATCAGCGTATAGCCACCTTTTTTCGCAAATTTGCCGATAGCCTCACCGATATCGGCCAGCGGAGCGCCGGCCTTCACCGCATTGATGCCGGCCCACATGGCCTTCTTGCCGTCGCGGCAGAGCGCCACCAGACGCTTGTCACCCTCGCCGAGGACGAACGAAGAGCCGCAATCGGCGTAGACACCGTCCTTGACCGCCGACACGTCGATATTGACCAGGTCCCCCTCACGCAACACCCGGTCACCGGGAATGCCATGGGCGATTTCCTCATTCACCGAAATGCAGGTGGCCCCGGGGAAGTCGTAGGTCACGACCGGGGCGGACAGCGCGCCGTTTTCGGCCAGCAGCCTGGCGCCGATCTCGTCCAGTTCCCCCGTCGTCATGCCCACGCGCATGGCCGAAGCCATGGCGTCGCGGGTGATGGCGCAGATACGCCCGATGGCCTTGAGCTTTTCGAGCTGTTCTTCGGTGGTGATGGTCAAGCGATCAGGCCTTGTTGGCGAGGTAATAGGCGAGCAGGCCCTGGGTGGAACTGTCATGCCCCTCGCCCGTCTCCTTGCCCTCGACCTTGGGCAGCAAAGCCTTGGCGAGTTGCTTGCCCAGTTCCACGCCCCACTGGTCGTAGGAATTGACGTTCCAGATCACGCCCTGGGTGAAGACCTTGTGTTCATAGAGCGCAATCAGCGACCCCAGGGTCTCGGGCGTCAGCTGTTCGTAGAACAGCGTGTTGGACGGACGGTTGCCGGGGAACATCTTGTGCGGCGTCAGTTCCTTGATATGCGCCTTGTCGAGGCCCTGCGCCTTGAGCTCGGCGACCACTTCCACCTTGGTCTTGCCCAGCATCAGCGCTTCGGATTGCGCCAGCACATTGGCCACCAGCTTGTCGTGATGCGGCGGCAGGCTTTCATGCGGCCGCGCCGCGATCAGGAAATCCACCGGAATGATATCGGTGCCCTGGTGGATGAGCTGGAAGAAGGCGTGCTGGCCATTGGTCCCCGGCTCGCCCCAGACCACAGGGCCGGTCGGCCATTCCACCGGCTTGCCGTCCAGTGTCACCGACTTGCCGTTGCTCTCCATGTCCTGCTGCTGCAGATAGGCCGGGAAGCGGCTGAGACGCTGGTCATAGGGGATCACGGCCTGGGTCGCAAAGCCCCAGGCATTGCGATACCACACGCCGAGCAGGCCCATGATGACAGGCAGGTTGTCTTCCAGCGGGGCCGACAGGAAATGGCGGTCCATGGCATCGGCGCCGGCCAGGAACTTGGCGAAATTGTCGTAGCCCACCGCCAGCGCGATCGGCAGGCCGATGGCCGACCAGACCGAATAGCGTCCGCCGACCCAGTCCCAGAAGCCGAAGATGCGGTCTTCGCGGATGCCGAACCTGGCGCAGGCTTCGATATTGGTCGATACGGCGACGAAGTGGTTCGGCACGGCCTCTTCGCCCAGCGTGTCGGCGATCCAGTCGCGGGCCGAGCCGGCATTGGTCATGGTTTCGTCGGTGGTGAAGGTCTTGGAGGCGACAATGAACAGCGTCTTCTTCGGATCGAGGCGCTTCAGCGTATCGTGGATATGGGCGCCATCGACGTTGGAGACATAGTGGGCGCGCAGGTCGGCGCGGGTATAGGGTTCCAGTGCCAGCGTGACCATGGCCGGGCCAAGGTCGGAGCCGCCAATGCCGATATTGACGACATCGGTGAACTGTTCGCCGCCATGGCCGCGGATTTCGCCTGACCGGATGGCGTCGGTATAGGCCTTGATGGCAGCCAGCACGCCGCGCACGTCGGGCATCACGTCCTTGCCGTCGACCGGCACCGGCTTGTCGCCCTGGTAGCGCAGGGCCATGTGCATCACGGCGCGGTCTTCGGTGATGTTGATATGCTCGCCTTCGCACATCTGGTCGCGGCGTTCCTCGACTCCGGCTGATCGAGCCAGCTCGAACAGGGCCGCCATGACGTCCTCGTCGATGCGGTTCTTGGAATAATCGAGCAGGATGCCGGCGCCCGATGCCGAATAGCGCTTGAAGCGGTTCGGATCGATGGCGAACTGCTCGCGCATCGTCACCTCGGCGAGGCGCTTGCGGTGCTTCATCAGCGGGTTGAGAGCGGAGCCTTTAGCCATGATCATTCCTCAAAGCGGCGGCAGGTCGCCGGCGGCCCATGCCGCGCGCGTCTCTGCCGCAAAATCACTGAACCGGCCGCCCTCGATTGCGCCCCGGCAGCCCTGCACCAGCTCTTGATAATAGGCCAGGTTGATCTGCGAAAGGATCATCGCGCCCAAAAACTCTTCTGTCTTAACGAGATGGTGCAGATAGGCCCGGCTCCAGCGCCGGCAATTGGGGTTGGGCGAAGCTTCGTCGATCGGCCGATGGTCATCCCTATGCCGGGCATTTTTCAGGTTGATGACACCGAAGCGGGCATAGACATGGCCATGCCGGCCGGCACGGGTCGGATGCACGCAATCAAACATGTCGATGCCGCGCCCGATGGCGCCGAGAATGTCGTCGGGCTTGCCCACCCCCATCAGGTAACGCGGCCGGTCCTCCGGCAGTTCGGGCGTGATCTCCTCGATCACCCGGAACATCACCTCCTGCGGCTCGCCCACGGCGAGACCGCCCACGGCATAGCCGTCAAAACCGATGGAGCGCAGGCCCGCCGCCGACTTCGCGCGCAATTCAGGGTCATCGCCGCCCTGCACGATGCCGAACAGTGCGCGATTGAGCTGGTTGTTGAAGGCGGTCTTGGAGCGGTCGGCCCAGCGCAGCGACAGCTCCATGGCCCGCTCCATTTCCTTGCGCTCGGCCGGCAGCTTCAGGCATTCGTCGAGCTGCATGATGATGTCGCTGTCGAGCAGCGTCTGGATCTCAATCGACCGCTCGGGCGTCAGTTCATATGACGAGCCATCGATATGGCTGCGAAAGGTCACGCCCTTTTCGGTCAGCTTGCGGAGCTGGGCCAGCGACATGACCTGGAAACCGCCGCTATCGGTGAGGATCGGCCGCTGCCAGTCCATGAAGGTGTGCAATCCGCCCTGGCTGGCCACCCGCTCGGCGCCGGGCCGCAGCATCAGGTGATAGGTATTGCCGAGCAGGATATCGGCGCCGGTTTCGCGCACCTGCTCGGGATACATGGCCTTGACGGTGCCGGCGGTGCCCACCGGCATGAAGGCCGGCGTCTGGATATCGCCGCGCGGCGTGTCGATGCGGCCCCGCCGCGCCATGCCGTCACTGGCGGAAAGTGTGAAGGTGACTTGTTTCATGCGGCGGGTTCTAGCGGGTTGGGCGTGTTGCCACAACACCCACCGATCCCCCTTCTCCCCTTGAGGGAGAAGGGGCCCGAAGGGCGGATGAGGGGAAGGTCAGAGGTCATCCTCCGGCTCATCCTGCGCCGCCCGCAGCAGCAGCGACGAATCCCCGTACGAATAGAACCGATACCCCTCGGCGATCGCATGCGCATACGCCGCCTTCATCACGTCCATGCCCGAGAAGGCGCTCACCAGCATGAACAGGGTCGACTTGGGCAGGTGGAAGTTGGTCATCAGCGCGTCCACCGTGTGGAAACGGAAGCCCGGCGTGATGAAGATGTCGGTATCGCCGATGAAAGGCTGCAGCGTCCCGGTTGCCCGCGAGGCGGTTTCCAGCAGACGCAGGCTGGTGGTACCGACCGCGATCACCCTTCCGCCCAGCGCCTGCTTCGCGTGGATGCGGCTCACCGTGGCGGCGTCGATTTCGCCCCATTCGGCATGCATGACGTGGTCGTCGGTATCGTCCACCTTCATCGGCAGGAAGGTCCCTGCCCCCACATGCAGCGTCACCCGCTCGATGGTGACGCCCTTGTCGGTGAGCCGTTGCAGCAGGCTTTCGGTAAAATGGAGCCCCGCAGTGGGTGCCGCCACGGCGCCGTCCTCGGCGGCATAGACGGTCTGGTAATCGACCAGGTCGCGGTCTTCCACCGCCCGCTTGGCGCCGATATAGGGCGGCAGCGGCATGGCGCCATGCGACTTGATCGCTTCGTCGAGCTGCGCCCCGCCGAGGTCGAATTCCAGTGTTACTTCGCCGGTATCGCCCTTGCCGGCGACCCGCGCCACCAGCGCGTCGGCCTGGCCATTGCCCAGTTCGAGCCGATCGAGAAGAGCCAGCTTCTTCGCCGGCCGGGCAAAGGCGCGCCAGGTATGGGCATCGACGCGCTTATGCAGGTTGAACGACATATTGGCGCGATTTTCGCCCCGTATGCGCGTCCCGCGCAATTCGGCCGGCAGCACCCGCGTATCGTTGATAACAAGCACGTCGCCGGGTTTCAGCAGCCACAGCAGGTCGGGCACATGCCGGTCGGACAGGCCGACCTCGGGATCGACCAGCAGCAGGCGCGCGGAGTCGCGCGGCTCGGCCGGATGGAGGGCGATGAGCTTTTCGGGCAGCTCGAAATCAAAATCGGAAACGCGCATGGCCTCACCAATAGGCCTCGCCTTGTCGAGGGGCGAGGCCGTGGTACGATCGGCGGTCTAACAGAGCAAAGGATCAGGCCGCGATATCGGCCGCGACCTTGACTGAGACCATCTTGTCCGGGTTGATGACGGGCTCGCCGCGCTTGATCTGGTCGACATTTTCCATGCCCTCGATGACCTTGCCCCACACTGTATACTGCTTGTTGAGGAAGGGCGCATCGTCGAAGCAGATGAAGAACTGCGAATTGGCCGAATCCGGCATCTGCGAGCGGGCCATGGAGGCGGTGCCGCGCACGTGGGGCTCGGCGTTGAATTCCTGCTTGAGGTCCGGATATTTCGAACCGCCGGTGCCACGACCCTGCGGGCAACCGGTCTGGGCCATGAAGCCGTCGATCACGCGGTGGAACACGATGCCGTCGTAAAAGCCTTCGCGCGCCAGCTTCTTGATATGGGCGACATGGTTCGGCGCCAGGTCGGGGCGCATCTCGATGACGACATTGCCCTTGGTGGTTTCGATGACGAGGGTGTTTTCGGGATCGGCGTATTCGGCCATGTTTTGCAACTTTCGGTTGGGAATTTGTGGCCCGCATGTAAGGCCATTGGGCGATTGGCGCAAGGCGGCACGCCTCGTGGTTCGAGGCTCGCGGCGCTCGCACCTCACCATGAGGCTACTTTGAAATCGAGCGATCAGTAGCCCTCATGGTGAGGTGCGAGCCCTTCGCGAGCCTCGAACCACGAGGGCGTGGCACTGCTACTTATATTCGATCACGGCCTTGATGATCTGGTCCGGATTGGCCACGGCGCCGTTCTGTTCCGCAGGGCCCTTTTCGAGCCCATCCACCAGTTCCATGCCGCTGACCACCTTGCCGAACACCGTATACTGCCCATCCAGGAAGCTGGCATCGGCGGTGGTTATGAAGAACTGCGAGTTGAAGGAATTGGGATCCTGCGAGCGCGCCGCGCCCAGCACGCCGCGCTGGAAGCTTTCCGAATTGAACTCGGCCTCGACATCGGGCAGGTCCGAACCGCCCATGCCGGCCATGGAGAGATCAAAACCCTCGGCGCCGGTCTTGCCGAATTTCACGTCGCCGGTCTGGGCCATGAAGCCATCGATGACGCGGTGGAACACCACGCCGTCATAGGCGCCCTGCTCGGTCAGCGTGATGACGCGCTCGACATGCTTGGGCGCGAGGGCGGGCAGCAGCTCGATATCGACATCTCCGCCCTTGATGGTGAGGATCAGGTGCGGCGTGCCGGTCTGGGCGAAAGCGGGGACGGCAGTCAGCGCCACGGCGCCGATGACGAGGGCGCCGAACAGGCGGCGGGAAAGGACGGTCATTTGCTTTTCAGGGCCTTGAGAACGATTTGCGGAACGAAGGCGGAAATATCGCCGCCCATTTCAGCGATCTGCCGGACCAATGTGGCCGAGATATGCCGGACCGGGGGGCTGGAGGGCAGGAAAACCGTCTGCAGGTCGGGCGCCATCTGCGCGTTCATGCCCACCATCTGCATTTCGTAATTGTAGTCGGTGGTGTCGCGCAGGCCACGGATGATCAGCCTGGCACCATGCTCGCGCGCCGCATTGACCATCAGGCCGGAGAAATCGACGATGCGGAATTCGGTGTCGGTGCGCTGGCCCACCGGCCCCAGTACCTGTTCGAGAACAGCGATGCGATCCTCGTGCGCAAACAGCGGATTCTTCTTGGTGGCGCTGATGCCGACGGCAACAACCAGCGTGTCGACCAGCTTGCAGGCGCGCTCGATGACATCGAGATGCCCATTGGTCAGCGGATCGAACGAGCCGGGATAGAACCCAACCAGCTTGCTCATGACACCCTCCCCATTGTTGTTGCATGGCTTTTGTCATGAGGCGGGATTGCTGGCAAGACGCTGTCGACCGTGCCGCTCACGCCCGCTTCTGCAACGCCAGCCAGATGCCGCCCGCCATCAGGATCACGCCGGAAACGCGGTTCAGCATGCGCACGCGCGCCACCGACAACAGATGCCGGGCCCGGCCCGCCGCCAGCGCGTAGATACTGTCGCTGATGGCGGCCACCGCCAGGCAGATGAGGCCGAGCGTCATGATCTGGCCGAAGGCCGGGCGGCTGAGATCGACGAACTGCGGCAGGAAGGCGCTGAGAAACAGCAATGTCTTGGGGTTGGACCAGTTGGTCAGCGCTCCCTGCCAGACATAGCGCCCGATGGGCAGCCGGTCGCCATCGGCGATGGCGAGCTGGCCGTTGGAGCGGAACATCTTCCAGCCGATCCAGATCAGGTAGCCGGCGCCCGCCAGTTTGATGATCTCGAAGGCGCCGGAAACCAGCGTCATCACCGCTTCCAGCCCCACGGCGACGACGAAGACCATGCTGACCATGCTCAGCGCCGTGCCCAGGATGGTGAACAGCCCCGCCCGCGTGCCGCCGGCCAGCGAATTGGCGATCACCACCGAAACCGAGGGACCGGGAATAACGGCAAACAGCAGGCAGGCGAGCATATAGGGCAGGATGATGGTGGCTTCGATCACGGCGTGTCTCCTCCGGCCAGAGCAAGCCACTGCGCGCGGCGCTTGGCAAGGGCCGTCGCGAGGCGAATGGTAAAACCTTAACCAGTTGCCACATCAAAAAATTAGGCCGGATAGACTAGGACACCAGCAACAACACATCCGACCGGGGACCTGGATGCGCTCCTATTTTGACGGCATGCTGCGCTATTTCGAGATTTCGGGGCGCAGCACCCGCCTGCAATACTGGATGTTCTTTGTCGTTCAGTTCCTGCTGACCATTGGGGCGGTGGCTATCGACTACCAGATGGGCGGCTTCCGGAATCTGAAAAACCCGCAAATGACAGCAATCCTGTTTGTCGGCATCGTGCACTTCATTCCGGGCATCACCGTGGGCGTTCGGCGCCTGCATGATATCGGCCGCTCCGGCTTCTGGTATCTGCTCTATTTCGTGCCGTTTGCCGGTCTCGTGCTGCTCTATTGGGCCTGCTGCGCCTCCGAGCCAGGCAGAAACAGTTATGACGACCCCGCCCCCAACAGCTACGAGCCGCGCTATGGGCAGCCGCGCTACAGCACCATTCCGCGCCAGGTGCGCATGGGCAACAATGCAGCGCGGCCACCCTCGGTCGGCTATGACGGCCTGGCCGCTCCGGACCGGTTTATCTAGCGCCGCACGTCGGCAATCGTCATTTCTCTGGCACGCCGGCGACTTCGGATGGCGATCCCAGCAGGCGCGGTGCGTATTCGGCCAGGCGCTGGGAGATGAAGTCGATGAAAAGCCTCACCCGCTTGGTTCGCCGGGTTTCGCCTTGCGACAGGATCCACAACGCGCCATGCGACCCGTCGAGCGTGCCGGGCGCATGCACCAGGCCCGGCTCCGTGTCCCCGACAAAGCGGGGCAACGTCCCCACGCCAATTCCCTGGCGAAGGGCAGCAAGGTGGGTGGCCGTTTCCGGCGCGCGGAACGTGCCCTCTATCGGGATGTCGCCGCAGCTTACCCATTCGGGAGGCTCGTCAAACCCTTTGGTGACCCATGGCACATGCGGCAGCGCGCCTGAGGACCATTGCTCCAGCAATGACCTGGACAGATAGGCGCCGATGCGCAGTTCCGGCCCCTGCAGGCCATGCAGGTTGAGCGGCAGCGCGTCGCGGTCGATCACCACGCGAAGGGCCACGTCGGCTTCGCGGTTGGTCAGGTTCACCGTGGCTTCCGATGACAGGATGGTCAGTTCGATCTCTGGGTGGCGCCGGCAGAATTCGGCGAAGTCGGGCATCAGCAGGTGTGTGGCAATCGTCTGGGCCATCGCCACACGCAGGGGGCCGGCAATGCCTTCGTCCCGCCCCCAGACGAGGCCTTCAAGTTGGCTCGATGAGAGTTCCATCTCCTCGGCCAATGCCAGCACCTCCTGACCCGACCCGGTCAACTGGTAGCCGGCCGGCTTCTTTTCGAACAGGCGCGCGCCCAGGCGTGCCTCGAGGTGCGAAATCCGGCGCAATACGGTGGTGTGGTTGACCTTGAGGCTCTCGGCTGCGGATCGCACCGATCCGCTTCTCGCCACGGCCAGAAAAAACCGCACATCGTCCCAATCGATCACCGTTCGGCCCCCTGCCGCAAAAACGCAAGGTACCACGAGACCCGGTGCAGGGGTGGTGCATTTTCGCACCGCCCTTGTGTGGCGTTTCCCACTGAGGCTCGCGCTTTATCGAACCTAGCTCTGGGCAGGACGCGCCGGCAGCGGTCGGCGTGCCAACCAAAGGAGCAGTTTTATGAGCTACGCAATTATCGGTTTCGGCGAGATCGGTCAGGTTCTCGCCAGGGCGTTTGCCCGCAAGGGCGTCGAAGTATCGGTTGCAACGACGCGCGACCCGAAGAGCTTTGCCGCCGTCGCGGCCGCGATCGGACCCGGAATTATTCCCAAAACACTCGCGGAAGCGGTCAAGGCGGACGTCATCTTTCTGGCCGTCCGTTACGGATCGCACCCCGATGTTGCGAAGGCGCTTCCCAACTGGCAGGGCAAGACCATTGTCGACGTGACCAATGCCTATGGTGTGCCGCTTGAAGAACTCGGCGGACAGCCGTCCGCCAAGGTCGTCGCCCAGGCTTTTACCGGCGGCAAGCTGGTCAAGGGTTTCAACCATCTGGCCGCTGCGGTCCTTGGCCAGGATCCGGCCGTACAGGGCGGCCGCCGAGTCGTGTTCCTGGCGAGCGACAATGACGGCGCCGCTGCGGAGATTGCAACGGTTGCCGAAAAGCTGGGATTCGCGCCGATCAAGCTGGGCGGGCTTTCAGAAGGGGGCCTGCTGGTGCAGGCGCACGGAAAGAGCTGGGGCCACCTGATCTTCAAGGACTTGGTCAAGTTCGACTGATGTCGCCAGAACCATTCCAGAAAAACCAAGGGGCGCCGGAGCGCCCCTTTTTCTTATTCTGTCACCGGAGCCTCCGGCGCGTCCGGCGCCTCGGGCTCTTCCTCGTCGCCCTCCGGCTCCTTGATATGCTCCACCGACATCACCTTCTCGCCCTCGGCCGTATCGAAGACGATCACGCCCTGCGTGCTGCGTCCCTTGATACCGATCGGCTTGTCGCCGCCCACCGGCAGGCGGATGGTCTGGCCGCCATCGCTGATCAGCATGATCTGGTCGCTGTCTTCCACCGGGAAGCTGGCCACCAGGTTGCCATTGCGCTTGTTGACCGCCATGGCGACGATGCCTTTGCCGCCGCGTCCGGTGATCCGGTATTCGTGGCTGGAGGTGCGCTTGCCATAGCCGTTTTCGGAAATGGTCAGGATGAACTGCTCGGTGGCGCTCATCTGGGCATAGCGCTCCTGGTTCAGCTCGCCGGCCACCACGTCGCCTTCGTCCGTGCTGGCTTCGTCCTCGGCACCTTCGCCACGCACGGCGCGGCTCATCTTGAGATAGGCGGCGCGTTCTTCGGCCGAGGCATCGGAGTGATTGATGACGGCCATGGAGATGACCACGTCGTCCTTGGCCAGCAGGATGCCGCGCACGCCCATGGAGTCGCGGCCCTTGAACAGGCGCACGTCGTCGGTACGGAAGCGGATGGCCTGGCCGAGCGCGGTGGTCAGCAGCACGTCGTCATTGGCGGTTGCCGTCTCGACGCCGACGATCTGGTCGCCGTCGTCCAGCTTCATGGCGATCTTGCCGTTCTGGCGCACTTCCACGAAATCGGCCAGCGAATTGCGGCGCACCGTGCCGCGGGTCGTCGCGAACATGATGTCGAGATTGGCCCAGCTGGTTTCGTCCTCGGGCAGCGGCATGATGGTAGTCAGCCGCTCGCCCTGCTCCAGCGGCAGGATATTGATCAGGGCCTTGCCGCGTGCATTGGCCTGGGCCAGCGGCAGGCGCCACACCTTGAGCTTGTAGGCAATGCCACGGTCGGTGAAGAACAGCACCGGCGTATGGGTATTGGCCACGAACAGCCGAGAGACGAAGTCTTCCTCGCGCGTCGCCATGCCCGAGCGGCCCTTGCCGCCGCGGTTCTGCGAGCGATAGGTCGAGAGCGGCACGCGCTTGATGTAGCCCTCGTGCGACACGGTCACCACCATGTCCTCCCGGGCGATCAGGTCCTCGTCGTCGAAATCGCCGACCACGTCGGAAATCTCGGTGCGGCGCGGGCTGGCGAACTGCTCCTTGATCTCGGTCAGCTCCTGCCGGATGATTTCGACCACGCGTTCACGGCTGCGCAGGATGGCGAGATAGTCCTCGATCTCGGTGCCCAGGCCATTGAGTTCGTCGCCGATTTCGTCGCGACCCAACGCCGTGAGACGCGCCAGGCGCAGTTCGAGGATGGCGCGCGCCTGTTCCTCGGAAAGGTTGAACGTGCCGTCCTCGTTGATGCGGTGGCGCGGATCGTCGATCAACGCGATCAGCGGGGCCACGTCCTGTGCCGGCCAGCGGCGGGTCATCAACTGTTCGCGCGCCGTCGCCGGATCGGGCGCGGTGCGGATCAGGGCGATGACCTCGTCGATATTGGCCACGGCCACGGCCAGGCCGACCAGGATATGGGCGCGGTCGCGGGCCTTGTTCAGCAGGAAGCGGGCGCGACGCGTAACCACTTCGTGACGGAAATCGATGAAGGCGCCCAGGATTTCGCGCAGGTTCATCAATTGCGGCTTGCCGCCATTGAGCGCCACGAAATTGCAGCCGAACGAGCTTTGCAACGCGGTGAAGCGATAAAGCTGGTTCAGCACCACGTCGGGCAGCGCGTCGCGCTTGATCTCGATGACCACGCGCATGCCTTCGCGCGAGCTTTCGTCGCGCATGTCGGCAATACCCTCGATGCGCTTGTCGCGCACCAGTTCGGCGATCTTTTCGACCATGGTCGCCTTGTTCACCTGATAGGGCAGTTCGGTAATGATGAGCGCCTCGCGCTCCTTGCGGATTTCTTCCACCGCGACGCGGCCGCGCACCAGCACCGAGCCACGGCCGGTCTCATAGGCCGAGCGGATGCCTGCACGCCCCAGGATGATGCCGCCGGTCGGAAAGTCCGGCCCCGGCAGGACCTCCATCAGTTCCTCGGTCAGCACATCGGGATTGTCGAGCAGCAACAGGGCCGCATCGACGGTTTCGCCCAGATTGTGGGTCGGCACGTTGGTCGCCATGCCGACGGCGATGCCGCTGCCGCCATTGACCAGCATATTGGGGAAGCGCGCCGGCAGCACGGTCGGCTCATGCTCGGAGCCGTCGTAGTTGTCACGGAAATCCACCGTGTCCTTGTCGAGGTCATCGAGCAGGGAATTGGTGATCTTCTGCATGCGCACTTCGGTATAGCGCATGGCGGCGGGCATATCGCCATCGACCGAGCCGAAATTGCCCTGCCCTTCCACCAGCATTTCTCCCATGGAGAAATCCTGCGCCATGCGCACCAGGGCCATGTAGACCGCGCTGTCGCCGTGGGGGTGATATTTACCGATCACGTCGCCGACCACGCGGGCCGACTTGCGATAGGGCTTGTTGTATTCGTAGCCGTTCTCGCTCATCGAGAACAGGATGCGCCGATGCACCGGCTTGAGGCCATCGCGGACATCAGGCAACGCACGGCTGACGATCACGCTCATCGCATAATCGAGATACGATTTCCGCATCTCGTCGGTGATGGCAATCAGCGAAATGTCGGAGGGCGGCGGTGCGCCGGTTCCGTCTTGAGGCGTATCGGTCACTGGGATGATTCTTGGTTGTTCGAACTGCTCTCTATCTAGGCGATTCCGGGGGGAATTGCCAATTTTGCCCCGAACGGCCTGTGGAGATCAGGCCGGCGCCAGAGGCTGCCTTTTCATCTGCCGGAAACTCGGCACGATCAGGGGTGCAAATGCCGCTACAAGGTAGAGCATAGCGGTGACGCCCAGGGCGACGGATATGCCCCAGGAGTCCACCAGAAGCCCGGCATAGACGCCACCAAACGGCATGAGCGCCCAGGCCAGTGCACCAAACAGCGCAATGACCCGGCCCACCACCGGCGCGGGGATGCGCTCGAACAGGATAACGCCGATGATCGGGTTGATGGACCCGGCCGATATGCCGCCGAACAGCAGCACGGTAACGATGACCGGCAGTGGCAGATCGAGCGCCAGCACGCTCATGGCCAGCGGCCCGCAGCAGAAGAAGCCCGCCGTATAGAGCAGGAGCCGCGGCAGGCGGTGGCCGACGGCGGCCGCGATCGCTGCCCCAAGAATGGCGCCGGCCGAAAATGTGGCGAGCAGAATCCCGACCCAGCTCACATCGAGGCCCGAACTGCGCACCCAGACCGGCAACAGCACCGCGGAATAGGCCATGTCGAAAAGGTTGGTTATCGCGATCATGATCACCAGGCTGACCAGCACCGGATCGCTGCGCAGCACCGTCCATCCCGCTGTCAATTCGGCGCGATAGGTGGTGTCGCGCTGCTGGAATGGCGCGCGCTGCGCCGGAATGCCGAGGCCGACGGCCAGGGCCGACAGCACAAAGGCCAGCGCATTGACCAGCAAGGCCGGCGCCGGTCCGAGCAGCGCAATGAGAACCCCTGCCCCCGCCGCGCCCAGCGTTCCGGCCAGCCGGTCGCTGGCGCCCATGACACCGGTCACGCGTTCCATCGGCAGTTGGCCCAGCGCCGCCACCATGGGCACCAGCGCCTGCTTGGCGGCGTCTGGCGGCGCGCGCAGCACGCCGAGCAGCGCCACCGCCGGCAACAGGACCCAGATGGAGAGCAAGCCGGCCCAGAACAGCAGCGGCACCAGCGCCACGGCGGCGGCCGACAGCATGTCGCACCAAAGCGAGACGCGCCTGGCGCCGATCCGGTCGATCAATGGGCCACCCAGCGCCTTTGCCACCACATAGGGCAGCATCTCGGCAAAGCCGGCCAGCCCGGTGAGAACCGGGCTGCCGGTCGTGGTCAGCACCAGCCACGGAATGGCAATGGCGGAAAGCCGCGTGCCCGAAGTCGACAGCACCGTGGCGCCGGCCAGGGCGACGAAGGCGCGGTGCACGCTCATTGCGCCTCTCCGGCCTGCGGTTCGCCGACATTGGGCGCCGCGTGGAGGATGAAGGTCATCGGCCGCATATTTTCCGGCAGCGGCGTACCCAGTGCCGGCGCCGCCGCCATGGCCTCCCACAGCAGGGTCTGCAGCTTTTCCACCAGCGCTCTTGCCGCTTCAGCGGTCATGGGGATGGTATAATCGCTGACCGTGGACGCCTGCCGCCATGCCTGCGGCAGCTCGGGATAAGCGGCCAGGGCGCGCTGCATCTGCCGCATCTGCCCGTGCAGGGCCGCCTGTTCGAAGGCCAGCCCCAGTTCCAGCGCCTCGCCTTCCGCATGTGCCGGCATGACACTGGTCGCTTCGTGTCGGGCCCGCCACCAGCGGTCACGCTGGCTGCCCCGCGCTGCATCCTCCTCGATGAAGCCGTGCTGCGCCAACTGCCGCAGGTGATAGCTCGTTGCCCCTGAATTCAGCCCCAGCCGCGCCGCCAGACCGGAAGCCGTGGCCGGACCCTCGATGCGCAGCAGCCCCAGCATGCGCAGCCGCAGGGGATGGGTCAGCGCCTTGAGCGCCGTCGCATCGGGGACGACGCTTTTGATATCGCGCAACGGCTGTTCGGGCATGGCTCGACCTCGTCAATGGCCCAGCCCTACCAGCGCAAAGAATTATTTGCAAACATATCTTTGCAATCTCTTGTCCGGCGAAGCGACACCCTGTAGTCTCAAACGACACTTCGGAGATCGGACTATGGCGCTCAAGCGGATGGACAATATCGGAATCGTCGTCGAGGACCTCGGCGCGACGATCGATTTCTTTCTCGAACTCGGGCTCGAGCTCGAAGGGCGGGCTACGGTCGAAGGCGAATGGGCCGGCCGGGTCACCGGCCTGGGTGACCAGCATGTCGAGATTGCCATGATGCGCACGCCGGACGGCCACAGCCGGCTGGAGCTTTCCCGCTTCATCAGGCCCACCGTCCTCGCGGATCACCGCAACGCCCCGGTCAATGCACTGGGCTATCTGCGCGCCATGTTCACGGTGGACGATATCGACGCGACGCTTGCAAGGCTCACCGCGCGCGGTGCGCAGCTCGTCGGCGAGGTAGTGCAGTATGAAAACGTCTACCGCCTCTGCTACATCCGCGGCCCCGAAGGGCTTCTCATCGGGCTCGCCGAGGAACTCGGCTGAGGCGCCTCAGGCGGCGTCGAACACTGTCCGCGCCGAGCTGATCCGCTTGTGGTTCTCGCTCGCCCATTCGATCAGATGCCCGAAGGGCACGATGATCGACTCGCCCATCGGCGTCAGCCGATATTCCACCGAGGGCGGCTTGGTGTCGTAGACGCGCCGCGCGACCAGGCCATCGCGCTGCAGGTCGCGCAGGGTCTGGGTCAGCATTTTCTGGGAAATATCGGGCACTTCGCGCCGCAGCTGGTTGAAGCGCCTGGGGCCGTCGGCCAGCGTCATCACCAGCAGCATGCTCCATTTGTCGCTGATGCGGTCCAGCACGCCGCGCACCGGGCAATCGGCGAGCGAGCCGCCGGCGCTCTGCTCGGCCCATTTGGCGACATAGAGACCGGCTTCTTCCAGCGCGCTGAGCATGGGGGGCACCTCCAGGTGACGTTATGCGGCAAAAGTGCCTCCTTTCGGCGCTGCCTCGCGCATACTAGATAGCACTCTCCATTCGATACTTACTCCCCGCCGGCATGTGCCGCAAGCAGGGCAATCAGGAGATTTGCGATGACGCAGTTCAAGGACAAGACGCTGCTGGTGACCGGCGCGGCAGGCCAGTTCGGCCGGCTGGCCGTGGCCGAATTGCTGGCGCGCGGCGCGACCCGCATTGTCGCCGGCACCCGCGATCCGGCCCAGCTTGCCGATGTGGCGGCGCAGGGTGTGGACGTCCGCCGGCTCGATTTCGACGATGCCGCTTCGCTGTCCACCGGCTTTGCCGGAGTGGATCGGACCCTGATCATCAGCACCGTTGCCCACAACCGCCGCGAGCAGCAGGTTGCCGCCGTCGCAGCCGCCAAGGCGGCCGGCGTCAGCTATCTCGCCTATACCTCGGCGCCCCATGCCCGCCCCAATGCCGACGCGGGCGGCATTGCCGACCATTACTGGACCGAGCAGGCCATCGCCGCCTCGGGCCTCGACTTCACCCTGCTGCGCAACCACATCTATGCCGACATGACCATTGTCGGCGCGGCGTCAGCATTGTCGAGCGGCCAGCTGTTCGACGCTACCGATGGCGGCGGCCGCAACTATGTCAGCCGCGCCGATACCGCCCGCACCGCCGCCGGCGCCCTGCTGTCGGCAACGGGCAAGGACATAATCGACGTCACCGGCCCTGCCCCGGTCACCCAGGCCGAGGTCGCGGCGCTCTATACGAAGCTCACTGGCAAGCCGGTGGCCCGCATCGGCCTCAGCGCCGAGCAGTTGCAAGCGGGCCTCGAAGCCGCCGGTCTCCCCGGCTTCTATGCCGCCCTCCTCGTCGCCTTCGACCGCGACGCCGCCGCCGGCTACCACGCCATTACGACCGACGCCGTCGAGCGCTATTCCGGGCGGAAGCCGCAGGCACTGGCGGCGTTTCTGGAAGAGAACAAGGCGGCGCTGACGCCGTAAAGGCCATCCACCTGCACGGCGTCATTTCCGCGAAAGCGGGAATCTCTCTTGCCATATGAAAGGGATTCCCGCTTTCGCGGGAATGACGCCGTGGTTTTTCGGTAGGCATCCCAACATTCTTGCAACAATCCGCCCCGAACACCGGTCCTTGCCGGACGCATAGGTGACAACCCGCCGAAATCGCGCCAATTTGTCGCTGCATTCGCGGAGTCGGGGTCGCCGTGTCAGTTGGTTCGTTCTTCAGCCGTGTCTGGGCACGTTTTGCCTATGACCGTTCTATCGGCTTCGGCCTCGAATATATCGGCCTTACCACCCTGCGCTATCCGCGCGCCGTCGCCCTCGCGGTGCTGGCCTTCTCCATTCTCTGCTTCACCCAGATTCCCAAGGCCAATGTCGATGGCGACCTGCTGCGCGTCTATGCCCATTCCGGCGAGCATTACGATGCCTATGCGCAGCTGTCGGAAACCTTCGGCACCTTCGAGAATGACATCTATGTGCTGGTCTCCTCCCCGCGGCTGACCGAGCCGGAAACGCTGGAGCGGGTCCGCGAACTGGCCTTCGATCTCGAGCTCAACGAATTTGCCGTGGGCACCATGTCGCCCTTCACCCTGCGCAAACCCGATGGCCGCGGCGGTTCGGTGCCGGCCGTACCCGAGGGGATGGACGATTTCGCCGAAGTCGCCGTGGCGTTGGGCGACCTGCAGCAGAACGACCCGATGATGCGCAATCTCATCACGCCCGATCTCAGCGGCGTGGTGCTCATCATGTTCCCCAATCAGGAGATGACCAAGGGCGACGGCACCAAGCGGATGATCGCATCGCTGCGCGAAACCATCGCGCCCTATCAGGACGAGAACATTTCCATCGAGCTGACCGGACCGCCGATCTGGACCTCGGAAATGCTCAATGCGGCGGTGGACGACCAGGTCAAGTTCACCGTCTGGGGCTTTGGCCTCGGCGCCGTCATCGCCCTGCTCGCCTTGCGCTCATTGCCCGGCGCGCTGCTGGTGGCAGCCATGCCGTTCCTCGCGGTCATGTGGTCGATGGGCATCATCCTGCTCTTTTTCGGCTCCTTCTCCTTCCTCACCATCATCGTCACGACGCTGGTGCTGGTCATCAGTTTCGCCGAATCCATGTTCTTCATCTTCAACTGGCTGGCCTATTGGCGCGACGGCATGGAGCCCAACAAGGCGGTGGATGCCACGGTCAAGCTGGTCGGTCCTGCCGCGGGCCTGACCATGCTGACCACTTTGGTCAGCTTCGCCTCGCTCTGGCTGACGCCCGGCCAGGGCGTGCAGGAGTTTTCCATTGCCGGCGCCATCGGCACCTTCCTGCTGTTCGTCTGCCTCATGACCTTCCTGCCGCTGATGCTCAAGGCCGCCGTGCGCATGGGCTTCAAGGCGCCCAAGCGGAGCAGCCTGGTGCTGACGGCGCCGCTGCCGCTGGCCTGGTTCATCGCCAGCCGCTTCGGGCGGCTGCTCTCGATCCTGGCCATCGTCGTCACCCTCCTGCTCTTCATCCCCTATGGCCTGATCAAGCCGCATTTCTCGTTCGAGGATTTCGTGGCCAAGGACTCGACGGCGCTGACGGCCGCCGAAGAGATCGACGATGGCGTAGGGGGCGTGGCGCCGCTCTATATCCGCGTGCCGCTGCAGGACAATGATCCCAATGTCACGCCGCGCGATTTCGAGACCATTCGGGCCGTGCACGAAATTCTCGAATCCCATCTGGGCGTCAACAAGGTCATCTCCGCCGCGGCGCTGACCAACTATACCGATAGCGGCTTTACCCGCGAGGAGGTGTTCGACGCGGTCGGCCCCTTCATGCGCAAGCGCTTCGTTACCGATGACGGCAGCCAGGCGCTGGTGACCGGCTTCATGCCCACCATCATCGACTCCGAAGACCTCAAGCTGCTGGTGGAAAACGTCACCGCCGAAATGAAGGCGGCGGGGATAGAGGGCGCCGAAATCGGCGGCTTCCGCATCCTGACCACCTTCGCCACCGACCAGATCGTCTATGGGTTGCAGCTCGACCTGACCCTGTCGGTGCTGGTCAATATCGGCCTGATCGGCTTCGCCTTCCAGTCCTTCCGGGTGGCTTTGGCCTCGGCCATTCCCAACCTGTTCCCGGTGCTGGGCACCATTGCCTGGCTCTATTTCACCGGCCAGGGGCTGCAATTGACCACGGTCATCGCCCTCACCATCGCCTTCGGCATCGCGGTGGACGACACGGTGCATTTCCTGTCGCATTACCTGCATTCCCGGCGCGAGGAAAAGCGGCCGCATCTGGAGGCGGTCAAGCATACGCTCGACCGTATCGGCGGCGCCATCGTCGCCACCACCATCATCCTGTGCTCGGGGGTAGTGATCGTCACCTTCTCCGAGCTGCCACAGGTGGCCCTGTTCGGCACGCTGTTTGTCTCGACGCTGGCCTTTGCCGTCATCGGCGATCTGTTCATCCTGCCGGCCTTGCTGGCGGCGGGCGGCAAGTTCTTCCAGCCGCTCGGCAAGATCAAGGTGCGCACCGCCGACCACGACCCGACGCCCGACGATCCCACCGGCGACACCGTGACCGGCGAAGGCGGCACCGAAGGCGGGCAGCCGCATACGACATGATGGGCAGGCGCTTGCGAGCCCAAGCGGCGCCCGCTTACATGGTCGCGCTTTTGATTCTGCAGCGGCCCCGAATCGGGGGTTTGCGGCATGCAGGAACTTGGTATCGATTGGGGATGAAATCTGCCGGGGGCATGTTTCACTGGAGGCTTTGGACAAATGAGCAAATTCGGACCCCTGTCGCGCGCCGCGGCCATGGCAGGCCTGCTGGCTGCGGCCGGCGCGGCCCCGGCCCTTGCGGCGCCGGCCGACGTGGCCCTGCTGCAATCTTATATAGGGGACTGGAGCGGGACCGGTGTTCTCATTGGCGCCAATACCGAAACCGTGCGGTGCCGCATGTCGCTGACCCAGGGCAACCAGGACAAGGTTAACTACAGCGGTCGCTGCACCCTGGCCGGCACGCGGCTGACGGTGGCCGGCACCATGGCTTATATCGAGGCCAGCAAGCGCTTCGAGGCGGCCATGAGTTCCAACGCCACCTTTACCGGCGTCGCCATCGGCCAGAAGCGCGGCAGCGGGCTGGTATTCAACCTGCGCGAGCGCGACAAGGACGAAGAGGGCAAGGATCTCAGCATTTCCGCGCAGATCAGCCTCAAGGACGACGCCATCGAGGTGGCCTTCGAAGTGGTCTATGTCGAGAGCGGGGATAGCCTGCGCGCGGAGGTGCCGTTTTCCCGGTAACGTTTCCGGGGCCGGACGACAAATCGTAGCCGATTTGGTTTTGTTCTCAGGACTTTGCGGCTGAAGAAGTCTTAACCAGCTTTGCGCTACCGTTCCTGCATTCTACAGGAGCGCCCAATTGCGCAGCCTCGCCGTGACCATAGACTCCGCCTTGCCTTCTCGTGCCGCCGAACCGCGCCCGGATGAAGCCATCAGCGTGCGCCTGCAGCGCCTGTGCGGCCTGCTCGGCATTGCCGGGGCGCGGTTGAGCACTCTCGCGGCCGATGGTCTTTCCCCGATTGCAACGGCCGGCACGGAAGCCGCACTGTCGGCGCTAGAAGCCCGCATGACTGCGGCCAGCCAGCCTTTGGTCCTTGGCGATACAGGTCTGCCCGCTGCGCGCTTCTATGCCGGCATCGTGCTGCCTGAAGAGGGCGACCGCCCCGCCCGGCTGCTGAGCCTGTTCGATCCGCACCCGCGCAGCCCCGGCATGGCCACCACCATTGCCGCGCTGGCCGGCGAGGTGCTGGCGCAGGCGGCCATGGCGCGCCAGCGCCGCCAGATCGAGGAGCTGGCGCGGACGATCGCCGATTATGCGGCGCTGGAAGATCAGCGGCGAACGCTGTTCGATCGTGCCTCGGCCACCGCCCATATCGGCATCTGGCAATGCAATCTCGGGGACAACAGCCTGACCTGGACCAACGGCGTCTACGACCTGTTCGAAATCCCCCGCAACACCCCGGTCACGCGGGACATGACGCTGGCGCTCTATACCGATGCGTCGCGCCAGCAAATGGAGGCGGCCCGGGCCGTGGCCATCGCCACTTGTTCCGATTTCTCGCTGGATGCCGAAATCATCACCGTCAAGGGCAAGCGCCGCTGGATGCGGCTGACCGGGGCGGTGGAAAGCCGCGACGGGGTTGCCCATCGCATTTTCGGCATGAAGCAGGACATTACCGAAGAAAAGCTGATGGCTGACCGCACCCGCTATCTCGCCGAGTTCGATGTGATGACGGGTTTGGCCAATCGCAGCCTGTTCCAGGCCCGCCTCAGCGCACTCGATGAGGGCCGCCAGGCCATCGGCGCGCTGCTGCTGGTCGATCTCGACGGCTTCAAGCAGGTCAACGACACCTATGGCCACGCCATCGGCGACGAATGCCTCAAGGAAGCGGCGCTGCGGCTGGTCGAAAGCTGCAGCGGCGCGGACCTGGTGGCCCGCATCGGCGGCGACGAATTTGCCGTCCTGCTCAACGAGGGCACGAGCCGGCGCGATGCCGACATGCTGGCATCAGGCATTGTCGAGATAATGGCCCGCCCCATCACCAGGATAGGCCAGACGCTAAAGCTCGGCGCCTCGGTGGGCGTGGCCCACAATCGCGGCGGCTCGTCGGAGGACCTGTTCCGCCAGGCCGACACCGCCCTCTACGCCGCCAAAGCCGCCGGCCGCGCCACCAGCCGCACCTTCGCGGCCTGATTCACTGCCGGGCCGGCTCCAGCGGGGGCAGCAGTCGTTCCCGCTCGGCCCGCGATCCCGCCATGCGATGGCGCGCCAGTGCCACCAGTTCGGGCGTTGCGGTCTCGGGCGTGCCGCTGTCGCAGCCATCGAGGGTGACGGTGGGCGTCAGCATCAGCCCGGTGGCGCTTCGCACCGGCTCCATCCCCTTCCAGGCCAGGTGAACCGCCAAACCAGCCGAGGCGAACACTTCATAAGGCCCTGTCAGGTCTAGCTGCTGCACATTGGGAAAGACAAGAAAACCGATATTGAGTGCCATTGTTGTTCGAACAGAAGCAATCCCTGACCCGCATCGTCAGCCGCTGCGGTTTCGGCACCGAGGAAACACTGCGCCGGACATTCCTGCGGCGTCTCGGCGTCACTCCGCAGGCCTATCGGGAGCGCTTCGCCGGCTGAATACGAAAGAGGCGCCCACCGGGGCGCCTCCCATATCCGTCCTCAGAACGGAATATCGTCGTCCATGCCGCCCGGCTCGAAGGCCGGGGCGCTGGGCCGTGGACGCTGTCCACCGCCACCGCCGCCATTGTTGTTGTCGCGCACGCCGCGGAAGCCGGTGTCGCCACCGCCATAGCCGCCGCCGGCACTATCGCCCTCGCCACGGCCATCGAGCAGGGTCATGTTCGAGTTGAAACCCTGTAGCACGATTTCGGTGCTGTACTTGTCCTGGCCGGACTGGTCCTGCCACTTGCGGGTCTGCAACTGGCCTTCGAGATAGACCTTGCTGCCCTTTTTCAGGTAGCTCTCGGCCACGCGCGCCAGCCCTTCCGAGAAGATCACCACGCGGTGCCATTCGGTCTTTTCGCGGCGCTCGCCGGTATTCTTGTCTTTCCAGTTCTCGGAGGTGGCGACGCTGAGATTGACCACCTTGCCGCCGCTGGGAAGGTTGCGCACCTCGGGATCGGCGCCGAGATTGCCGACCAGGATAACCTTGTTCACGCTGCCTGCCATGGCGAAATTCCTTTTCGATTCAGTCCCGGTCTGCCGTGGTCGCGGGACGCTTACTTACCGTTGCGCAAGCCTGCCCGCCCATGCGCGGGTCGTTTCCTGGGCCATGCTGGATAACCCACCATAATGCTTCCCCCGCCCGAACGCGCGGCCCAAGCCGATGTTTTGAACACCTAAGAAACGCCCGTCGCGGCCCGGTCGTTCCAATATATGTTCTTGTTATGTTCTATGTCAAGCGGCGTGCCTTGTTGTTGGGGCCAGTTCATCAGTCCACCGAGCGTGGGCTCCCTCGCCCCTGAGGGGAGAGGGCGGGGTGAGGGGTTCAGGGCTGGTGAGAAGCACGACGCCGAACCCCTCACCCCGACCCTTCGGGTCGACCTACCCCGACAAAGATCCCCCCGCCCGCTCCTGACATGCCCTGTCAGCAGCCTTGCCCCAAAGCCACTTCCTCACTCGGAAACCCGTCATGGACTACGCCCAGGCCCTCTGGCTCTATCTCATCCTGCTGTTCGGCATCATCGTCGTGCCCGGCATGGACATGTTCTTCGTCCTCGCCAATGCGCTGACGCGGGGCCGCCGCGCCGGGTTCGCCGCCGTCGCCGGCATCATGCTGGGCGGCGCAGTGCATACGCTGTTCGGCGCGCTGGCGGTCGGCGTGCTCACCCAGCTACCTACCACGATCTTCCAGGCGATGATCCTGATCGGCGCCGCCTATATGGCGTGGATCGGCTATACCCTCTTACGCAGCACCATCACCGTGGACAGTATCGGCAGCGCCACGACCCGCTCGGACTGGGTCGCCTTCCGCCAGGGTCTCGTTACCTGCCTGCTCAATCCCAAGGCCTACCTCTTCGTCCTCGCCGTCTTCCCCCAGTTCATGCGGCCCGAATACGGCCCGATCTGGTCGCAGGCATTGATCATGGGGCTGATGACGGTGGCCATGCAATTGCTCATCTATGGCGGGCTGGCGCTGGCCGCCAGCAGGGGCCGCGACGCGCTGGTCGGCCATCCCGAAGTTACCGTCTGGATCGGTCGCGGCGCCTGCGCGTTATTCGTCGCGGCGGCTCTGTTCACCGCCTGGCACGGATTGACCCAGCATGTCGGCCCTTGACCGAATCTATATTGTTCCGCTTATGTTCCAAAGCAGGAATGGTGCTTTGGCAAGCCATCGGGGACACGCTAAGGTTACTGTGATGCCGGTCGGCCATGCACACGGGCCGCTTGCAGCAAGGGCGGCCCGAGCCTATGTGTCAGCTCTTCCCGACCCGATGCCCATCCTGATTTTGCCGCCGCGCTGCCATTGCGTGCAGAGAGCCATGGACTGAAATGATGACGCCAAGACAGAGCCAGAACCGTGAGATCATCGTGCGCGGCGCCCGCGAGCACAATCTCAAGGGTATCGATCTGAAACTGCCGCGCGATAGCCTCATCGTGATGACCGGGCTCAGCGGCTCGGGCAAGTCCTCTCTCGCCTTCGACACCATCTATGCCGAAGGCCAGCGCCGCTATGTGGAATCGCTGTCGGCCTATGCCCGCCAGTTCCTCGAAATGATGCAGAAGCCCGATGTGGAGCACATCGAGGGGCTGTCGCCGGCCATCTCCATCGAGCAGAAGACGACCAGCCGCAATCCGCGCTCCACGGTCGGCACCGTCACCGAGATCTACGACTATTTGCGCCTGCTCTATGCCCGCGTCGGCATACCCTATTCGCCAGCCACCGGCCTGCCCATCGAGAGCCAGACCGTCAGCCAGATGGTCGACAAGGTCATGGAAATGCCCGAAGGCACCCGCCTCTATCTGCTGGCGCCGATTGCCCGCGGCCGCAAGGGCGAGTACAAGAAAGAACTGGCTGACCTGATGCGCAAGGGGTTCCAGCGCGTCAAGATCGATGGCGAGTATCACGAGATCGAGGATGCTCCGGCGCTCGACAAGAAGTTCAAGCACGATATCGAAGTGGTGGTGGATCGCCTCGTGGTCGGGCCGGATATTTCCGGCCGCCTGGCCGAGAGTTTCGAGACCGCGCTGAAGCTGGCCGATGGCATCGCTTTGGTCGAACTGGCCGACGAGAAGAACGAGGATGGCACGCCGCGCCAGATCACCTTCTCGGAAAAATTCGCCTGCCCGGTTTCCGGCTTCACCATTGCCGAGATCGAGCCGCGCCTGTTCTCCTTCAACAACCCCTTCGGCGCCTGCCCGGTCTGCGACGGGCTGGGCACAGAACAGAAGATCGATCCCGACCAGATCGTGCCGGATGCAACCCTGTCGCTGCGCGACGGCGCCATCCTGCCCTGGTCCAAGACCAGTGCACCCTATTACCAGCAGACCCTGCAGGCCGTGGTGAAGCATTACGGCGCTTCGACCGGCACCGCCTGGAACGAGCTGCCCTTCGACGTGCAGCATGCCGTGCTCTACGGCACCGACAAGACCAAGATCGATTTCGTCTATGACGATGGCCTGCGTCAGTACAAGACCACCAAGGTCTTCGAAGGCGTCATCGGCAACCTTGAGCGCCGCTACAAGGAAACCGAAAGCGCCGGCATGCGCGAAGAGATCGAAAAATACATGTCGGCCAAGCCCTGCATTGCCTGCGGCGGCTACCGGCTCAAGCCGGAGACGCTGGCGGTCAAGATCGATGGCCTCCATATCGGCCAGGTCACCGAGAAATCCATCCGCAAGGCCGCCGAGTGGTTCGAGGCGCTGCCCGATGCCTTCACGCCCAACCAGAAGCTCATCGGCGAGCGCATCCTCAAGGAAATCCGCGAGCGCCTGAACTTCCTCATCGATGTGGGCCTCGACTATCTCACCATGGCGCGCAATTCGGGCACCCTGTCGGGCGGCGAGAGCCAGCGCATCCGCCTCGCCAGCCAGATCGGCTCGGGACTGACCGGCGTGCTCTATGTGCTCGACGAGCCCTCTATCGGCCTCCATCAGCGCGACAATGCCCGCCTGCTCGAAACCCTGCAAAGGCTGCGCGACATCGGCAATACCGTGATCGTGGTCGAACATGACGAAGACGCCATCATGACCGCCGACTATGTCGTCGATATCGGCCCCGGCGCCGGTGTGCATGGCGGCCATATCGTGGCCGAGGGCACCCCGCAGGACATCATCAACCACCCCGATTCCCTCACCGGCAAATATCTCTCCGGGCGCATGGGCATTGCCATGCCGGCCGAACGCCGCGAGGGCAAGAAGGGCAAGGTGCTGAGCGTCAAAGGGGCAACCGGCAACAATCTCAAGAATGTTTCGGTCGACGTGCCGCTTGGTCTCTTCGTCGCCATTACCGGCGTGTCGGGCGGCGGCAAGTCGACCCTGATGATCGACACCATGTACCAGGCCATCGCCCGCCGCCTCAACGGCGCCCGCGTGGTCCCTGCCCCGCATGAATCGCTCACCGGCCTCGAATTCCTCGACAAGGTCATCGATATCGACCAGTCGCCCATCGGGCGCACGCCGCGTTCCAATCCGGCCACCTATACCGGCGCCTTCACGCCTTTGCGCGAATGGTTCGCCGGCCTGCCCGAGGCCAAGACCCGCGGCTATGGCCCCGGCCGCTTCAGCTTCAACGTCAAGGGCGGCCGCTGCGAGAAATGCGAGGGCGATGGCGTCCTCAAGATCGAGATGCACTTCCTCCCCGACGTCTACGTCACCTGTGACGTGTGCAAGGGCAAGCGTTACAATCGCGAGACGCTGGAAGTACAGTTCAAGGGCAAGTCCATCTCGGACGTGCTCGACATGACCATCGACGAAGGCGTCGACTTCTTCTCCGCCGTGCCGGTCATCCGCGACAAGTTCGCCACCCTGCAGCGGGTCGGCCTGGGCTACGTGAAAGTGGGACAACCGGCTAACACTTTGTCAGGCGGCGAGGCGCAGCGCGTCAAGCTCTCCAAGGAGCTCAGCAAGCGCGCCACCGGCCGCACGCTCTACATGCTGGACGAGCCGACCACGGGTCTGCATTTCCACGACGTGGCCAAGCTCCTCGACGTGCTGCATGAACTGGTTGAGGGCGGCAATACGGTGATCGTCATCGAGCACAATCTCGAAGTCATCAAGACCGCCGACTGGGTCATCGACCTGGGTCCCGAGGGCGGCGATGGCGGCGGCGAGATTGTCGCCGTCGGCACGCCCGAGGACGTGGCCGCCAATGCCCGCTCCTATACCGGCCAGTTCCTCAAGGAAGTCATGGCCAGGCGCCCGCATTTCGCCACCAGGGCCGCCGAATAGGGCCATCCCGATTCACCCATCCCCTTCGTCGATGCTAACAGTCTGCTAGCGTATGCGGCGGGGTGGTGAATGGTTTTGGGGCTGGTGAATGCCCCTTGCTTCCACGGCGTCATTCCCGCGAAAGCGGGAATCTCCCTGCGGCATAAAGTGGGTTCCCGCTTGGGCGGGGATGATGCCGAAAGTTCAGAAAATGACAGAGTCATAAAAACTGCCATGCACCTCACGCATGCAGCGCTTGACGGTTACGGCATGGCGCCGTCGCGCAAATCATCCCATCTTGCCGGTGTCAGCACTCTGACCTGAAGGGAATAGACCGATGTTTGTACGTGCCGTCTGGCGCCTGAAGCGCCTGATCGACATCAAGCAGACGTTGCGGGAAATGGACGTTCCCTCGACGCGTGATGCCGATCTTCTGGGGCTTACCGGCCCCGACTTCTCCAAGATGACGCGATCGCTGTTCGATCGCTGAGCGTTTGTCGTCCTGACGAGTTCGCATGGCCGCCGGATCGCCACCGAGCGGCCATGACTTTGCCCGACGCCTTAACGTCATATGAATGAGCCTGGTTAAAGCCCCGCGCTGAGTGCATGACCCATTTGATCAATATCGCACTGCTCATCCGGCGGGCACTGCCCTAGATATCATCTCGTAAACGAAAGGAGACTTCCAATGGACATCCGCAAGACTTTCAAGAAGTGGGCCGCTTATCAGCAGACCGTTCGTGAGCTCGCCGCTCTGGACAATCGTCAGCTCAACGATCTGGGCATTTCGCGCACCGACATCAATCGCATTGCCCGCGATCATGCCAGCGCCCTCTAATATTTGCTCGACTGAACCTTCAGCCTGCGCAAATCGAACAGCCGCCTCTCTTTGAGATGCGGCTGTTTTTATTTTGTGGTCAGAAGGCTGATCTGCCGGCAAGCTCGTCATAACTGACCATGACCGCCTTGCGGAAAGCCGGTCTTTCCTGCAGCCGCCGATACCAGTTCTCCACGCCGGGCATGGCCGGACGGTCGATCTCCATGGTGAACCAGCGATAGAGCGCCACGCCGGCTGCGATATCGGCATAGCTCAACTTGTCCCCGGCCACATAATCCCGCTCGGCAAGGTTCGCATCGAGTATGCGCAAAGCCGCGACCGTCCTGGCCAGCGCCGCCGCGATTGCCTTCTCGTCGCGCTGCTCCGGCGGCGTCCGCACCAATAGCCAGAACACCGCAATCCAGCCCGGCTGAAAGGTGGTGGCGGTCCAGTCGGTCCATTGATCCACCAGGGCCCGTTCGCGTGGATCGGCCGGCCAGAGCGTATTTTCGCCATAGCTGGCAGCCAGATAACGCAGGGTCGCGTGGCTCTCCCACACGGTCATCTCGCCATCCTGCAGCGTCGGCACCAATCCGTTGGGGTTCATCGCCCGATAGCCCGGCTCGTCCAGCCCGCCATAGGCCCCGCCGACCAGCTTGTGCGTATAGGGCAGTCCCAGTTCCTCCAATGCCCATAGTGTTTTCTGCACATTGGCAGAGTTGGCGCGTCCCCATAGCGTCAGATTTGGACTCAAAGTTATCCTCCCGTTTCGCGGCGCATGCTAATCTGCGTGCTGGCAACCACAAGTGCCGGTTGCGCCCCCTCTCCGCGCTTGCTATCTGCCCGCCATGTCCACATCAGAACCCATTCACATCATTGGCGGCGGTCTCGCCGGCTCCGAAGCCGCATGGCAGGCTGCCGAGGCCGGCGCTACGGTGATCGTCCACGAAATGCGCGGCGTCAAAGAGACCGATGCGCATAGTACCGACAGCTTTGCCGAACTGGTCTGCTCCAACAGCTTCCGCTCCGACGACCATGAGCAGAATGCCGTCGGCCTGCTGCATGAGGAAATGCGCCGCTGCGGCTCGCTGATCATGCGCGCGGCCGATGCGCACAAGCTGCCGGCGGGCGGCGCGCTGGCGGTGGACCGGCATGGCTTTTCCGCCGAAGTGACCCGCGCCATCCACAATCACCCCAAAATCACGGTGTTGCGCGAGGAAGTCGCAGGCTGGCCGCCGGCCGAATGGGGCAACGTCATCATCGCCAGCGGGCCGCTGACCTCCCCCGCCCTGGCCGACGCCATCCTGGCCACGACAGGCGAGGACGCGCTGGCCTTTTTCGACGCCATCGCGCCAATCGTCCACAAGGACAGCATCGACATGGACGTGGTCTGGGCCCAGTCGCGCTACGACAAGGCCGGTCCGGGCGGCACAGGCGCCGACTATCTCAACTGCCCCATGGACAAGGACCAGTATTTTGCCTTTGTCGAGGCGCTGAAAACCGCACCTTTGCATGAATTCAAGGACTGGGAAAAGGTCCCCTATTTCGACGGCTGCCTGCCCATCGAAGTCATGGCCGAGCGCGGCGTCGAGACGCTGCGCCATGGACCGATGAAGCCGGTCGGCCTGACCAATCCGCGCAACCCCACCGTCAAATGCTATGCCATCGTCCAGCTCCGGCAGGACAATGCGCTGGGCACTTTGTGGAACATGGTCGGCTTCCAGACCAAGATGCGCTACGGCATCCAGGCCGATATCTTCCGCATGATCCCCGGCCTCGAGAATGCGCAGTTTGCGCGTCTGGGTGGGCTGCACAGAAACACATTCATCAACTCCCCCAAAGTTTTGCGAAATGATCTTAAACTGAAAAATGATCCACGTATCCGCTTCGCCGGCCAGGTGACGGGCGTGGAAGGTTACGTGGAAAGCGCCGCTGTCGGCCTCATCACCGGCCGCCTCGCCGCCGCCGAAGCGCGGGGCGAAACGATGGCTACGCCGCCCAGGACCACCGCGCTCGGAGCGCTGGTCGACCATATTACCGGCGGACATATCGAATCCGAAAGCTATAGCGGCGCCCGCAGCTTCCAGCCGATGAACGTCAATTTCGGCCTGTTTCCCGAGGTGACCGTCAGCAAGCCCGAAGGCGCGGGGCGCTGGCGCGGCAATGACAAGACCATCGCCAAGCGCCGGGCCATTACCGCGCGGGCGCTGGAGGATCTGAAAGCCTGGGCATGACCGAAGCGGAACTCGAAACCTACCTGCACGAGCATATCCCGCTGTCGCGGGCCATGGACGTGCGAGTGATTTCGATTACCGATCAACGGGTTACACTCGGTGCACCATTGGCGCCCAATATCAATCACCGCGACACGGTGTTTGGCGGCAGCGCCGCCTCGATCGCTACTCTGGCTGCCTGGTCGCTGCTGCATCTGCGACTGACCAATGCCGGCCTGCCCAGCCGCGTCGTGATCCAATCCAGCATTATGGACTACCTGGCGCCGATTGCCGGCGACTTCACCGCCACGGCGACACTAGATGGCGATTGGGATGCCTTCCTGCGCATGCTCACCCGCAAGGGCCGCGGGCGGATCGCGCTAAAGGCTGCGCTGGACTATGAAGGCCAGAAAGCTGGCCAGTTCCACGGCGAGTTCGTGGCCTTCGGCAAGGATAGGCTTTGATGCCACGCCCTCGTGGTTCGAGGCTCGTGAAGAACTCGCACCTCACCATGCGGGCTACTGGAACACCGAGCTAGAAGTAGTCCTCATGGTGAGGTGCGCTTCTTCAGCGCCTCGAACCACGAGGGCGTGGCACTACCGGTTCCGCCAGCTCCACCAGGCCAGCCGGGCAATCTTAAGCCAATCCGGATCATCGGCAGGCAGGGCAAAAATCCCCGGTCTTCGGCCCAGCAGCCCGAGCTGCGCCTTGAGCACGGCAATGCTGGTAAAAGCCGGCTTGAGCCGCCCTGGCAGGGCTGCAATCGCCGTCTCGGCCTTGCCGAGATGGTCTGCCGCCAATTCTTCGATCTGCCCCAATGCCTCGAACAGGCCCTCGCTCTCGGTGCCGGAGAAAATCTCCCCTTCGCGCACGCCATTGGCGGCGAAGACCGACCAGGGCAGCATGATGCGGCCCTGCGCCGATACCGAACCGAAGGCCCGCAGATGCCCGATCATGGCATGGGCGACGCCGAGATGGCCGGCGGCGTCGCCGGTCTCGATGGTCTCGCCCTCGTTGAGGATCATCGCGGCGAGTTGGTAGAGCGTCGAGACGGTCTCGCCGGCATAGCCCTCGAAACTTTCGAGGTCGGGCATAGGGTCGTCATAAAGATCGAAGCGCCGGGCGCCGATCAGCCGCAGCAACGTGCCGGCCGGAATGGCGTAGCGCGCGATGGTGTCGAGCAATGCGTCGGCCACCGGGTTCTGGCGCACGGCGCCGTGGCCCTCCCCGTCGAGCGCATCGCTCCACCATTGCAGGCGGATTTCGCCGGGGGCCGGATCGGAAACGCGCTCGCGCACCGAAGCCACATCGGCATTGAAGGCATAGAGCGCGGTCACCGCGCCGCGCTGGGCGCCCGATAGCACCAGGGTCGAGAGATAGCGGTCGCGGTCGCTCTGGCGCAGGACTTGGGCGGCGTGGGCAAAGCTGGCCTCGGCCATCAGCGCACCTTGTCGACGGCGATCAGGGCAGCCGCGACGGCGCGTTCCTCGGCCAACAGCACATTATAGGTGCGGATGGCGCTGCCCGTGTTCACAGCCTCGACGATCACTTTCCGCTCGCGCAGGGCCTCGCGCAACTCGCGCGGGATGGCGGCGATGTCGGGGCCAACCCCGATCAGCAGCACGTCGATATCGTCGGCGACGGCGAAGACCGGGGCCAGCGTTTCGGCGGTGATTTCGCCCGCATTGGCGACATTCCACGCAAACATGCCCTGGGGCAGGCAGAGCAACGAGCCGCGATGGGAGATCCCCGCAAAGCGGAAACCCCCATTGCCATAGGCGTCGATGCCAACTTGGCCGGGATAATGCGGCGTGTCGGTCACGTTAGCCTCGTCTCAGACAGAAGCCCCGTCGGCGGCCTTGGCCACCGGCTTGTCCTCCTCAGCCTTCGACTTGAGGCCGAAGTTGATGAGGATGGGGCCGTTGACGATGATCGACGAATACATGCCGACAAGACACCCGAAGGTCATGGCGATGGTGAAGCTGCGGATGACTTCGCCGCCGAACAGCACCAGCGGAATCAGGGCCAGGAACACGGTGAACTGCGTGATGGTGGTGCGCACGATGGTCTGGTTGATCGACAGGTCGATCAGCTCGGGCAGCGGCATCTTGCGATGCTTTCGCAGATTCTCGCGCACGCGGTCCGACACCACCACGGTTTCGTTCAAACTCAGACCCACCAATGTCAGCACCGCCGCGATGGATGTCAGGTTGAACTCCAGCCCGGTTATCGAGAACAGGCCGATGGTCATGATGATGTCATGCGTCGTGGTGGTGATCGCGGCCAGGGCGAACTGCCACTCGAAGCGGAACCAGATGTAGATCAGGATGGCGGCCAGCGCGATGATGACGGCGATGGCGCCCTTCCAGGCGAGTTCGCCCGAAACGGTGCCGCTGACGGCCTCGGTGCTGCGCACGGTATAGTTCTCGGTGGCGAGGGCATCGCGCACCTTGGCCACGGCGACCTGGTCGGCGTCCTGCCCGCCCTCCTGGGCCTGCACGCGCACCAGGACGTCCTCAGGCGTGCCGAAGCCCTGCACCTGCACTTCGCCCAGTTCGAGCCCGTCAAGCAGTTCACGCACCTGCCCGACATCGGCCGGTCCGTCATCATGCTGGATGACGATGGCGGTGCCGCCGACAAAGTCGATGCCCAGGTTGAAGCCCTTGAAGTAGGCCGAGCCAACCGACAGCAGGCTTGCCACGATCGAGAAGGCGATCACATAGCGCGATATCTTCATGAACGGGATCTTCGTGCCATCAGGCACAAAGCGGAAATGCTGGATCTTCAGCACTTTTGGCCGCACCGCACGGTACCAGGCATGCACCTGGTAGGAGGTGACCGTATAGGAGGTGAAGAGCGAGGTCAGGATGCCGAGCGCCAGGGTGACAGCAAAGCCCTGTACCGGGCCGGAGCCCAGGAAGTAGAGCACGATGGCCGCGATGAGCTGGGTCAGGTGCGAGTCGACAATGGTGCCCCAGGCGCGCTCGAAGCCGGCCTGGATCGACTGGATCGGCGACTTGCCGGAGCGCTGCTCTTCACGCATGCGCTCATAGATCAGCACGTTGGCGTCCACGGCCATGCCGATGGTCAGCACTATGCCGGCAATGCCCGGCAGGGTCAGCGTCGCCCCCAGCATGGAGAGCGCGCCGAAGATCAGGATGATGTTGAGCACCAGCGAGACATTGGCGAACACGCCCCACAGGCCATAGGCCGCCACCATGAAGGCGACGACGAGAACGGCCGCGACCACACCGGCGGTCAGGCCGGCGCGGATCGAATCGGCGCCCAGGCTGGCGTCCACGGTGCGCTCTTCGATCACGTCGAGCGAAGCCGGCAGCGCACCGGCGCGCAGCAGCACGGCGAGGTCGTTGGCCGTGGCGGTGGTGAAGCTGCCGCTGATCTGGCCGGAGCCGCCGGTAATGGGCTGCTGGATTACCGGGGCGGTGATGACGGTGTCGTCGAGCACAATGGCGAAGCGCTTGCCGACATTGGCGCCGGTGATCTGGCCAAAGGTGATGGCGCCGCGTGTATCGAACTTGAAGCTGACAACCGGCATGGCGCGCTGCTGGTCATAGCTCGGCTGGGCATCGACCAGCGACTCGCCGCCAAGGGCGACATCTTCATAGAGCAGTTCCTTGCCGCCGTCCTGGCTGGGCAGAACCATGGTGCCGGCCGGCAGGCCCTGGGCCTCGGCCTGGTCCGCGGTCATGCCCGGATAGACCATGTGGAAGGTCAGGCGCGCCGTGCGCGAGATGATGTCCTTGAGGCGCTGGCTGTCGCCAAAACCGGGAACCTGCACCAGCACGCGGTTGGTGCCCTGGCGCTGGATCGACGGCTCGGTGGTGCCCAGCTCGTCTACGCGCTTGCGGATGACTTCGATGGATTGCGCCACCAAAGCCGACATGCGCTCGCTGATGCCCTCGGGGGTGAGCGTCACGGTCAGCTTGCCGTCCGCCGTTTCGCCGAAGGCCAGCTCGTTCACGCCGCCGACCGATATCAGCGAATTGCTGATGGCATTCTGCAGGCCGGCAATGGCCGTGCGGGCCGCCTCCTTCTGCGTCGGATCGGTGAGCTCGATGGTCAGCGACTTCGCCGCCTCGTCCGTCGTGATCAGGTTGCCGATGCCGTTGTCGTTGGCCAGCGTGTTACGTACGTCGCGACGCAGCGTCTGCAGGCGTTCGGAGACGATACCGTCCTCGTTGACCTGCAGCAGCAGGTGCGAACCGCCCTGCAGATCAAGCCCCAGAACCACCGTCTGCCTCGGCAGGAAGCCCGGCCAGGCGTCGCGCACATTCTGCGGCAGGAAACTGGGGATGGTGAACAGAATTCCCAGCAGGGCAACGATGGCGATGATGGCGGTACGAACAGGCGAAAACTGCATGAAAGGACGTCCTGAAAGCAGAAAACCGGAGCTCGTAAGCTCCGGTGTTGGTCGGGCGCTGCCGTTTAGGCAGGCTTGTTGTCGTTGACAGGCTCGCCCTTGGAGCGGACGTCGGCAACCATGCCACGCGCCAGCTTCACCTTGACGCCGGTGGCAATCTCGACTTCGAGGTCTTCACCATCGACGGCCTTGGTCACCTTGCCGATGATGCCACCGGTGGTCACCAGCGTATCGCCGCGCTTGATCGCCGACAGCATGGCCTGCTGGGCCTTGAGACGCTTCTGCTGTGGGCGGAAGATCAGGAACCAGAAGATCACCACCAGCAACAGGATGGGCATCAACTGGATGAGGATGTCGTTGATGCCACCACCGGCGGGCGCGGCACCGGCTGCCTGGGCATAAGCGGGCGTTACAAACATGAGGCGAGGCTCCTATCGTTTCTTCTTGGCTTGTGGAGGGGCGGCGCCAGAGACCAGCATCAACGTTGCGACGCTACTGGACGCATATGGGGTTTGTTGCACTTGCACCCCGGTCAAAATCGCGCGGACTATACATTTGCACCCTGCCGATTGCAAAGCCATTCCGGGGGTCGCAAATTGCCGCGTCTACCACGGGAAATGCCTGCTTTGACAAACCCAGACCACCTCGCCCGGATTGCCGCCACGCTTGACGAAATCGCCTTGTCGCTCAAGGCTTTGGCGCCGGCTCCGAACGAACCGATTCCGGCGCTGTCGGAGGCCGATGCCTACCACTGGGATGGCGATGCCGGGGTTTTGATTGATGTGCCCCAGGTGAGCCGGGTGCCGCTGGCCATGCTCAAGGGGATCGACTCCGTGCAGGATATTCTCCTGCGCAACACCGAACAGTTTGCCCGCGGCCATGGCGCCAACAATGCGCTGCTGTGGGGCGCGCGCGGCATGGGCAAGAGCTCGTTGGTCAAGGCCATCCACGGCAACATCGTCGAGCGGCGGGCCGAGGGCTTCCAGCGACTGGTACTGATCGAGATCGCACGGGAGGACCTGGAAACCCTCCCTGCCCTGATGCGCCGCATCGGCGGCGAGGCGGCGCGCTTTGTCATCTTCTGCGACGATCTCAGCTTCGACAATGGCGAGACCAGCTATAAATCGCTCAAGACCATCCTCGATGGCGGGCTGGAGGGGCGGCCGGAGAATGCGCTGTTCTACGCCACCTCAAACCGCCGCCACCTGATGCCGCGCGACATGATCGAGAACGAGCGCTCGACCGCGATCAATCCGGGTGAAGCCGTCGAGGAGAAGGTGTCGCTGTCGGACCGTTTCGGGCTATGGCTGGGCTTCCACAATTGCGACCAGCCGACTTTCCTGGGCATGGTGCGGGCCTATGCCGACCATTACGGGCTCGATATCGACGATGAGACGCTGAGGGCACGCGCCATCGAATGGTCGGCTACCCGCGGCGCCCGTTCGGGCCGCGTGGCGATCCAGTTGGTGCGGACGCTGGCAGGCGAACTGGGCAAGGCCATCTAGCAGAAGCGTCCGAAAGCTCGTCATCGCCCGATCGCCGGTTGGCGAAGCCTGGCCACAAACGAAAACCCCCGCTTTCGCGGGGGCCTTCGTGACATCCTGGCTTTATCAGCTTGCCAGCAGTGGCACTGGGTCGACCGGGGTTGCGCCCTTGCGCAGCTCGAAATGCAGTTGCGGCTTGGTGACCGAACCGGTCATGCCGGCGGCGCCGATAGTGTCGCCGCGACCGACGACGGCGCCCTTGGCGACGCTCATCGACTGCAGATGGGCATAGGCCGACACGTAGCCATTGGGGTGACGGATCAGCACCAGGTTGCCATAGCCTTCAACGCCGGAACCGACATAGATCACCGTGCCATTCTCTGCGGCCTTGACGGCCGAGCCTTCGGGCACTTCGATATTGATGCCGGTGCCCTTGGACGAGGCGAAATCGACCAGAACGCGACCGCTGGCGGGCCAGCGGAACTTGTCGCTACCCGACATTGCGGGCTCCGCGGCCGGAACATTGGCGACCTGGGTCGGCTGAGCGACCGGCGCGGCCTGTTGCTGCGGCAGCGTGGGCGTCACCGCCGGCGTGGCCGCGGCCTGGAGCGCGTTGGGAGCGGCCTGCGGCAGCGTCTGCTGGGCCGGAGCGGGCGTGGTGATCGGCGTGGTGCTGGCGACCTGGGTGGTCGGCGCCTTGGTGGCGAGCAGGTCGGCGCGGCCAGGAATGATCACCTTCTGACCGACGACGATCTTGTCGGGCGAGGAGAGATTGTTGGCCTGGACGATGGCCTGGGTCGTCACCTCGTAGCGGCGGGCGATGGTATAGAGCGACTCGCCGCTGGCGATGGTGTGGGTAAAGCCGGTGCCGGCGGCACCCGGCAAAGTCGGGCTGGGCGAAGCCGCCGCCAGCGATGGGACCGAGCTGTTGGTCGGCAGGGTGCCGAGAACGGCAGGAGACGGCATCGGCGCGGCCGAAGCGAAAGCGGGTTGTGGTTGCATGGTGGGCAGGGATCCCTGAGAAGACGGGTTACTCAGTACAGGAAGGTCTTGGGACTGGACGGATGGCATGGCGTTGGCCGTCCCCATCGGCTGGGGATAGCCCGCAGCGGGCTGGTTCCAGGCCGGCTGGACGCCAGCGGTCGTTGGAGCGTTCCAGCCACCGCCGACATTGGCGGGCGGCAGGAAGCGGCTCTCGGCCACCATGTTCTGAGGCGAACCCAGACTGGCCGGCATGGGCTGGCTATAGCTTGTGGGAGCGCTCTGCGGCAGGGAGCCGGTTGTCGTCGGATCGCCAAACGACCGGCTACCGAGACTGGAACACCCGGATAGTGCAACGGCAGTGGCGACCAGGCCAACCATCGCAACGGCACCTTTGGGCGCCCGACGGGATACGCGGATACTCATCAGCTTACTCGTACGCAGGTACTCAACACGAGTTTGAGACTAGGCCGGTAAGGTAAAGACGAGTTTAAAGCCGATGCGATTTGAGCGAAATCGTGTCGGTGGGATTCTGGATTGGGTAAGGTTAAGGCGGTACCCCGGTGTCACGCCCTCGTGGTTCGAGGCCGCTAAAGCGACAGCGTGCCCCGCAGTCGCGCCACCAGTGCCGTATCGGTCTGTTGCAGCAGCATCGGCGTCACCGTCACATAGCCATCCTGGCGCATCACCTCGAAATCGGCAGTCCGATCCAGTGGCATCGGGGTTTCGGGAATGGCGACGAAGAACTTGCCGCCATTGTCGCTGGGAAAATAGCGAAACGGCGAGCGCGAGAAGCGCTGGTGCGGCACCACGGCGATGCCCTTGGTGGTGTCGGGGGCGCAGAAGGGAAAGTTGACGTTGTAGTAGTGGTCCCTGCCCTGCGCCGCGGCGATGACGGCGCGAGCGACGGCGGCGCCGTGGCGGATGGAATTGGACCAATCCACCTCGCGGCCCTGCTCGTAGTTGATGCCCTGGCTCATGGCGATGCCGATGGCACCCTGTAACGCGCCTTCGCGCGCGCCGGCCGCGGTGCCCGAACAGTTGATGATGTCGCCCAGGTTCTGGCCGGCATTGACGCCAGACAGCACGACATCGGCGGGGCGATCGCCCAACAGGTGGGTCATGCCGGCGACGACGCAATCGGCGGGCGAGCCCCCGACTACGGAAAACGTGCGTTCATCGCGCCGATCGAGATGCAACTCGCGGCCGAGGGTGAAGCGGTGCCCTGCCCCCGACTGGTTGCCATCGGGGGCCACGATCCACACATCGTCGCTCAGCGCGCGGGCGATATCGGCCATGATGGCGATGCCGGGCGCGTCCACGCCATCGTCATTGGTGATGAGGATGCGCAGGCTCATCCAAGGATGCCGATGGATTTGACGCCGCCCATATAGGGCTGGAGCACATCGGGGATGGTGACCGAGCCGTCTGCCTGCTGGTAGTTCTCCATCACCGCGATCAGGCAGCGGCCGACTGCGGTGCCGGAGCCATTGAGCGTGTGAACGAAGCGCGGCGCCTGTTTCTCGCCCGCCGGGCGATAGCGGGCGTCCATGCGACGGGCCTGGAAATCGCCGCAGACCGAAACCGAGGAAATCTCGCGATAGGTATCCTGGCCGGGGAGCCAGACTTCGAGGTCATAGGTCCTCTGGGCGCCGAAACCGATATCGCCGGTGCAGAGATTCATGACGCGATAGTGGAGGCCCAGCCGCTGCAGCACCGTCTCCGCGCAGGCCAGCATACGCTCATGCTCATCGACGGAGGTTTCCGGCGTGGTGATCGACACCAGTTCCACCTTGTTGAACTGGTGCTGGCGCAGCATGCCACGCGTATCGCGCCCGGCCGAGCCGGCCTCGGAGCGGAAGCAGGGCGTCAGCGCGGTCAGGCGCAGGGGCAGTTCGTCCTCGGCCAGGATGGACTCGCGGACGAAGTTGGTCAGCGGGACTTCCGCCGTGGGGATGAGGGCCAGCCGGCTATCGCCATGCGGGGTGAAGAACAGGTCTTCCTCGAATTTGGGCAACTGGTTGGTGCCGAACAAGGCTTCGTCGCGCACCAGCAGCGGCGGCTGGACTTCGGTATAGCCGTGCTCGGTCGTGTGCAGGTCGAGCATGAACTGGCCGATGGCGCGCTCGAGCCGGGCCACCTGCCCTTTCAGCACCACAAAGCGGCTGCCCGAGAGCTTGGCGGCGGTTTCGAAATCCATCTGGCCCATGGCTTCGCCGATCTCGTAATGCTCCCTGGGGGCAAAGCTGAGAACGGGCTTGGGCGCGCGGAGCTGGGCGGCGGTTTCGGGCGAGCCGTTGCGGCCGAAATACTCGACATTGCCGGTTTCGTCCGTGCCGTCGGGCACGTCGTCGAAGACCAGGTTGGGGATGACCGAGAGGGCATTGCGCAGTTCGAGTTCGACGGCGCGTTCATCGGCTTCGCCCTGGGGAATGAAATCCTTGAGGCTGGCAACTTCGGCCATCAGTTCGGCTGCCCTGGTTTCGTCCTTCTGCGCCTTGGCCTGGCCGATCTGCTTGGAGAGCACGTTGCGCTTTTCCTGCGCCTCATTGAGGCGGGTGATGATGTCGCGGCGCTTGTCGTCGATGGCGAGCAGGTCGGAGGCACGCACGGAAATCCCCTTGCGCCGCGAAACGGCGGCGTCGAAGGCTTCGGCGTTGGCTCTGATCCACTTGATATCGAACATCGGTTGCTACGGGACGCTGCCCGCCTCTGGTTGGTAAACTGTCAATAGCGCTCATGGTGAGCTTGTCGAACCACGAGGGCGTGGCGGAACGGTGCCACGACCTCGTCCTTCGACATACTCAGGATGAGGTCTACTCTGCTATTCGGACGATGAGCTGGAAAGTTCAGCTTCCCCCGCCGCCAAAGCCGCGGCACGACGCTTCTCGACCATCCGGACGGAGATGATCGAAAGTTCGTAGAGCAGGTACATGGGCACGGCAAGGCCGATCTGGGAGATCGGGTCGGGCGGGGTGATGAAGGCGGCGAAGATCAGGATGCCGACAATGGCGTAACGGCGGCCCTTCTTCAGCACATCGACATGGATCAGGTCGATCTGCGCCAGCAACGTCAGGATCACTGGCAGCTGGAAGCAGACACCGAAGGCCAGGATCAGAAGCATGGCCAGGCCCAGATATTCGCTGACGCTGGTCAGCATCTGGATATCCTCGGTCTGCATGCCAGCGAAGAAATGCAACGCCATGGGCAGCACGACGACGTAGACGAGTGCCGCACCGGCGACGAAGAAGATCGGCGTGGCAACGAGATAGGGGATGAACGCCCGGCGCTCGTGCTTGTAAAGGCCGGGCGCGACGAACATGTAGATCTGGCTGGCGACGATGGGGAAACCGAGGAAAATCGCGCCGAACAGGGCGACGTTCAGATAGGTGAAGAACAGTTCCTGCGGCGCGGTGAAGATCAGATTCGCATCGGGAACGGCGCGCTTATAGGGAATCAGCAGCCATTCGTAGATGGTGCTGGCGAAGATGAAGCAGAATGCCATCAGCACGACGATGGTGATCGCCGAATAGATCAGCCGCTTGCGCAGCTCGACCAGATGCTCGAGCAGCGGCGCCTCGCTGCCGGCGAGTTCGTCTTCGGGTTCTTCGGTCTTGCCTTCGATCTGCTTGGTATCGGCCATGGTCTATGCGTCTCCGGCCTTGGCAGTCGCGGCAGGCTTTGCCGAGCGCTTCTTCGGCGCCGGCTTGGCAGTGGCAACAGGCTTGCTCGCTGCAGGAACCTTGGCGGCTTTTGCCGCAGGCTTCTTCGCGGCGGCCTTTTTTGCCGGTGCCGGCGCCTCGAGCGGGGCCAGGTCGGAGGTGACAACAGGGCGCGTCGGAGCAGCCTTGGCCCGGACGGCCTTTTTGGCGGGCGGTTTCATGGGGGGGGCCGTCGGCGGCGTTACCATGGGGCCTTCGGCCCGGAACCCGGCTTCGGCACCGATCTGGGCTGCGGTCTTGGGCGGCGTCATCCCGGCGGCGGCCTTGATTTCGTCGACGACGCTTTCGGCCTTTGGATCGGCAGGCTTGATGACGCCGGTCGGCTTGGTGCCAGTCGGGGTCATGGCGTTGAACTCCTTGCGGATTTCATCGCTGGTCTTCTTGAGCGGCGCGGTGATGGAATTGCGCAGGTTGCGCACTTCATCGAGCCCCGTAGTCTTGTTGATCTCGCGCTGGAAGTCGTTGCCCATGCGCCTAATCTGCCCGGCTATCTTGCCGATGCGGTTCATCACCACGGGCAGGTCTTTCGGTCCGATGACGATCAGCGCCACGACACCGATCACCAGCATCTCTGTCCAGCCCAAGCCGAGCATAGTCCTATTCCTTCAAAGCGGCGGCGGGGTCGGCAGTAACGTCTTCAGACGTCTTTCTTTTCCGGCTCGCCGACAGGCGCGGCGGCGGTGGTCGTTACCCGTTCCACCGGCTTGTCGTCGTCCTTCATGCCCTTCTGGAAGGCTTTGATGCCCGAGGCGACTTCACCCATCATGCCGGAAATCTTGCCACGGCCGAACAGCAGGATCACGACAACGGCAACAACGAGAATGCCCCAAATTCCTGGCGCGTGCATATTGGTCTCCCTAAATTTCAGAACGCGTTACACGCGAAAGATAGGTCAGAAATAGGGTCAATCGCGCGCAAACACAAGAACGTGCTCAGGGTTCAGAGTCACGAAAACGTCTTGTCCCACCCGCAGGGCTGCGTCGGACGGCTGGCGCAGGCCGAGCGGGGCGTCGAGACCATCGACCATGACTTCGCAGATGTCGGTGCCGATGGCATCGCGCTTGCTGACGATGCGGCCGGGCGTGCCGGGGCCGCCCACTGCCATGGCGGCACCTCCTGCGGGGCGGATGGCGATGGTGACGGGAGCGCCCTCCGCCAGGCCCGGCGTGGGCACGGAACCCAGAGGCGTATCGGCGCGGCCGCGGGAAACCACGCTGTCGATCTCGCTCAGCGGCGAGAAGAAGCGGGCGGCGTTGAGGTCGACCGGCCGGCGGTAAATCTCGGCGGCAGTGCCGATCTGGGCGATGCGGCCGTGGCGCAGCAAAGCCACCCGATCGCCCAGCACCATGGCTTCTTCGGGGTCATGCGTGACGATGAGGCTGGTGACATGGGTTTCGCGCAGCACGGCCAGGGTTTCCTCGCGCACCGTCTCGCGCAGACGGGCATCGAGGCTGGAGAAGGGCTCGTCGAGCAGCAGGACGCCGGGGCGCGGGGCGACGCTGCGAGCCAGCGCCAGGCGCTGTTGCTGGCCGCCGGAGAGCCGGTGCGGATAATCGGCTTCGCGGTCCGCCAGACCAACGCGGCGCAGGGCGGCGCGGGCCTGGGCGAGTGCGGCGGTGCGGCCGAGCTGGCGCAGGCCGAAGAGGACATTCTGCAAGACGGTTAGATGCGGGAAGAGGGCAAAGTCTTGAAACATCAGGCCAATTCCGCGCCGGTCTGGCGGCATCGTCAGGCCTGGGGCCGAGACAATCTCGTCATTGATTCGGACAGCGCCGGCATGAACCGGCTGGATGCCGGCCGCGACACGTAAGGCGGTGGACTTGCCCGAACCGGATTCGCCGAGCAGGCAGACGATCTCGCCGGGTTTGAGGGCGAGGCTGAAGCGGTCGAGCACCACCCTGCCCCCGAGTTTCACCTCGACAGCGTCGAATTCGAGCGTGGCGGCGAAGCTGACGCCGGTGGTGCCGCGCAAGCCCCAGTCAGAGCTGGATTTTTCGACCATCAGTCCTGATCCTCGTCGCCACCCGGATCGTCGGGGTCGAGCGGGTCTTCGTCGTCGCGGAGGGCGGCGCCATCGAAGGGGAGCGGAATTTGCAGGTTGGGCGGTAGTCGGCCGGAGAGCAGGCCCGAGCCCTTGAGCTCATCGAGGCCAGGCAGATCGCTGAGGGTTTCGAGGCCGAAGTGATCGAGAAAAGCCTCAGTGGTTCCGTAGGTTACCGGGCGGCCCGGGGTGCGGCGGCGGCCGCGCATGCGGATCCAGCCGGCTTCCATCAACAGGTCGATGGTGCCCTTGCCGGTGGCGACGCCGCGGACCTCTTCGATCTCGGCGCGGGTGGCGGGCTGGTGGTAGGCGATGATGGAAAGGGTTTCGAGCGCGGCGCGGGAGAGCGGGCGGTTTTCCTGCTCGTCGCGGCGGAGCAGAAAACCCAGGTCTTCCGCGGTCCGGAAGGCCCATCTGTCGCCACGCCGGACCAGGTTTACCCCCCGATCGGCATAGCGCGCCTGGAGCGTCAGCAGCAGTTCACCGATGTTGGCGCCTTCCCCCAGATACGTTAGCAGACTGTTAGCATCGAGAGGCTCGCTTGACGCGAAAAGGAGAGCTTCGAGCACCCGCAGGTGACGCTCCACTATCTCGCTGTGATCATCGGAAAGCGCGCTCACGGGCGGTCTGCCTTGCGGCGGCGCATGAAGAGCGGGCCGAAGGTTTCGGTCTGGCGGAGATCGATCTGACCCAGGCGGACCAGTTCGAGGCTCGAGGCGAAGCTCGAGGCGCGGACGGTGGCGCGCTCGGCCGGGGTGGCGAGGTAGTCGACCAGGTAGGAATCCATCGACACCCACTCGAAACTATCACCGATCAGGCGCTGGAGGATATCGCGCGCCTCCTGCAGCGACCAGACGGTGCGCTGGATGGGCGAATAGTCGGTGGTGATGCCGCGTTCGCGCTGGCCGGCATAGGCCTTGAGCAGGTCGTAGAGGCTGGCTTCCCAGAGGCTGGTGCGCTTGATCTCGATCGGCTCGGGCATGCCGCGGGCGTAGACCTGGTAGCCGAGGCGCGGCCGGTTCATCAGTTGGCTGGCGGCACGGCGCATGGCTTCGAGGCGCTTGAGCCGGAATTGCAGCATGGCGGCCAGCATTTCGCCTGACGGTTCGTCGTCGGATGGCGCCTGCGGCACCATCAGCCGGCTCTTGAGATAGGCCAGCCAGGCGGCCATCACCAGATAGTCAGCGGCGACCTCGATGCGCTTCTCGCGCACGGTTTCGATGAAGGCGAGATATTGCTCGGCCAGAGCCAGCACAGAAATGGCGGCGAGATCGACCTTCTGGCGGCGGGCGAGATCGAGCAGCAGATCGAGCGGGCCTTCATAGCCGCCGACATCGACATACATGACATCTTCGGCCGCCGGCTCGGCGGGCGTGTCAAACCAGTCGGTCTGGGCAGTCGTCATAAATTCAGTGCCGCGCTGCAGGAACGTCCGGTCATCCTTGGCCGCTGGGTCCGCAGGCGTCAAGCATTGAAGACGAGAGATTCCCGCTTTCGCGGGAATGACGTCGTGGGCAGGAGAATGGCGCGGCGAACCTGGCTGCCCCGACTACATCGGGACGCAATCGCCGCCCGCGGCAATGACGTTGGTGCAGATGTTGCCGGCAGCCGAGGTCGAGGCGGCCGGAACCCGGACGCGATAGTAGATGCCACGGGCGCCAAGATCGACGCGCTGTACTTCCATATTGGCGCCGCCGAACAGCGGGCCGAAGCGAGTAACCAGAGCCTGTGCGGCCTGGCGGGCTTCTTCCTCGCTCCGCAGGGAGGCAAGCTGGGCATAGGCGGGCGCCGAATTGGGCAGGGCCTCGACCTCCATTGCGCCCGGTATCTGGGTAGCGGCAGCAGGCTGGGCAGCCGGCTGGGTGATAGCGGGTCGCGTTGCGGGCAAGGCGCCGAGCGTGGAATTGGCGGGTGGCGGCGGCAAAAGGTTGCCGGTACCGGCGGCGGGTGTATCGATCACGGCGTTGACCGGCGACGTCGCGGTGACGGTCGGAGCGGTCGCCTGCACGAGGCCGGCGGGGCGCAGCATGGGAACCGGCGCGGACTTGCCGGCCAGCAGGTTACCGGCCAGATCGATGGCCGGAACGGTCGAACCGGGGGTAACCGGCGTCACCGGAGCCTCGGTGGCAGCAGCCGGCTCAGGCGTGCTCGGGGCGGCGGGCTCGGGCTGGACGCTGGCCACCAGATCGGGGCTAGCCGTTTCCGCGCCCGGAACCGCGGGAACATTGGGGCGATCCACAGGCAGGATGGCGCTGCCGGCAACGCTTTCGTCGCCGCTGACAATGGTGCCGTCAGGACGGACGGTGACGGTGCGCACCTTGCGATTGGCCAGGCCTTCCTCGCTCAGATCGCTGGTGGGCGGAACCTGAGTGACTTCGTTGACGTCGGCCTGATCGCGCGACACGAGCTGTTCTTCGGCACCGGGGACGACGCCGTTGATCTCGTTGAACACGATGGACTGCGGGGCCGCAGCGGCATCGGGCTCGACGGCGGGGGTTTCCTTGACCGGGCTGGTATCGGCGGTGAGCAGCGGCGCCGGGCCAGAATCGCGACCGAGGCCAAGCACCCAATAAAGACCGAAGCCGGCGGCCAGCAGCAGGGTGACAGCGACCAGCGGACCGGCAACGGCGCGCGTCATGCCACGGGAGCGGAAGCCTCGACGGACCGGAGGGGCAACCGCACCGGCATCATCGACCTCGGGGGCCTCGACCCAGCCAATTTCGGCGCCGGTGGCCTGTGCCGCGGCAAGAATGGCTTCGTCGGCACCGGACAGCGCGCGGGGCGCAGCCTGGGCAGCGTCCTCGACGGGCGCAGCCGGAGCGGTCGGCGTGGCGAGGCTGCGCAACGCCGGGCTCGGAACGGGCCGTTCAACGCCGGTGGTCTCGACCGGCTTGTCGAACTCGACGCGCATGGCGCGGCCGATCAGATGCTCGATCTCGTCTATCGGATCGCTGCCGAGGCCATCATCCTGCGGCGCCGCAGCGGGCACCACGGAAGGCGCGGGCTGATGCAGCCCGGCGAAAGGCGCCGATCGCTCGGAAGCCGCTGGCTCCGTTACGACAGGACTGACCGATGGCTCGACCGGCACTGGCTTGGAGCCAAGCCCGAAGACGGGTGGAACCTTGAAACGGTCCTGCTCGGGCCGCGGCGCGGGCTGGAGGTTGAGCGCACGCAATTCAGGGCGCGCCGACTTGTCCTGGCCGCCGAGATTGGCGGCGACGGTCGTCGGCACCCAGCCGTGGCCGGTCTGCGGCGTGGAAGGAGAGATAGGGGGCGCCACGGGCTCCGACGCAGCAGGCGCCGAGATCGGCTCGGCCGAGAGTTCGGCGGCGATCAGATCGGCAATGCCATCGTGATCATCGATGACAGCCGCCGCCAGGACCGGCGCGGCAGGCTGTTCGGCCGGAGCAACCGGCGTGGCGGGCGGCCCGGGCGGAACGGCCGCGACCGGGCTGCGCCGGGGCGTGGCGAGGTCGAAATCGAACCGGAAGGGCTGGGGCGTTTCGGCTGACGGCGCGGGAGCGGCGACAACCGGTTCGTCGGGCACGGCCGGCACGGTTGCGGCAGGCCGCTCGGCGGCCATGGCCATGGTGTGGTCGAAATCGAAACGCGGGGTCGGCGCGCTGGCCGCAGGCGCAGCGGGCGTGTCATCACCGGGAATACGCACGGTAAAGGCAGGAGCAGCCGGTTCCGCCGGACGGTCGCCTTTGGCATCCTGGGCCATGAGCTTGGCAAGCTCGGCAATCAGATCATCTGCGGCGTCGGGTTGTCCGGCCATTGGCTGCGGTTTCGCTGACATCAACCAGCGCCCTCTCAATTACGACTACTTCGGCGCCCGAACTGAGGGCATTGTGCCGCGAGTCATCATAGTAATGCGCCCGAATTATGAAAGCTCCTCGGGCGCGGAAACGCCCAGAATTGCTAGGGCGTTGACGATAACCTGACGCACGGCATCGACCAGCGCGAGTCGGGCCAAAGTGAGCTTTGGATCGGCATCGTTAACAAATCGTAAATGCGGATCGTCCTTGCCCTTGGCCCAGAAGCCATGGAAGGCCGCCGACAGCTCGTGGACATAGAAAGCGATGCGGTGCGGCTCATGGGCGATGGCCGCCGCGGTGACGGTGCGCGGCCAGGCGGCGAGCACCCGGACCAGGTCGAGTTCGGCCGGCGTGACGATGCGCTCGATCTCTGCCGCCGCCAGGGCGGCGGGCGAGAAATCGAGCGCCGGCAGGTCGCGCGCGGCAGTCTTGAAGATCGAGTATGTCCGGGCATGGGCATATTGGACGTAGAAGACCGGGTTGTCCTTGGTCTGCTCCTTGACCAAAGCAAAGTCGAAATCCATCGCCGCGTCATTGCGCCGGTACATAAGCATAAAGCGGGTGGCGTCGGCGCCCACTTCCTCGACCACATCGGCCAGGGTGACCAGGTCGCCGGAGCGCTTGCTCATCTTGAACGGCTCGCCGTTTTTGAGCAGCCGCACGAGCTGACAGATGCGCACATCCATATCGGCGGCATCGAGCGATACGGCCTTGACCGCCGCCTGCAGGCGCTTGACATAGCCGGAATGGTCGGCGCCGAGCACGTTGATCATGTGCTTGAAGCCGCGCAGGAACTTGTTGCGGTGATAGGCGATATCGGCGGCGAAATAGGTGTAGGAGCCATCGGACTTGACCAGCGGCCGATCGACATCGTCGCCATAGTCGGTGGCGCGGAACAGGGTCTGCTCGCGGTCTTCCCATTCGTCGGGCGTCTTGCCCTTGGGGGGCTCGAGGCGGCCTTCATAGATCATGCCTTCGTGCCGCAGCCAATCGAGCGTGAGCTGGATGTCGCCCCCCTGCCCGTGCAAGGTGCGCTCGGAGAAGAACACGTCGTGATGGATATTGAGCTGGGCCAGGTCGGCCTTGATCAGCTCCAGCATAGCGGCGAGGACGCGATCCTTGACCAGCGGGATAACCTCGGCCTCGGGACGCGACAGCAGGCTATCGCCGAACTCGGCCTTGAGCGCCTGGCCGACCGGGATCAGATAATCGCCGGGATAGAATCCGGGGGGGATTTGGATGGTCTCGCCCAGGGCCTCGCGGTAGCGCAGCAGGGTGGAATTGGCCAGCGTATCGATCTGGCTGCCAGCGTCGTTGATGTAATATTCGCGCGTCACCTCATAGCCGGAAAAGGCCATGAGCGAGGCCAAGGTGTCGCCGAAGACGGCGCCGCGGGTGTGGCCGACATGCATGGGGCCGGTGGGATTGGCCGAGACATATTCGATATTGACCGCCTCCCCGCCGCCCAGGGTCGAGCGGCCGTAATCGGCGCCAAGACTGGCGATGGAGCGCAGCACCTGGTGCCAGATCGGCGCGGCCAGGCGGAAATTGATGAAGCCGGGGCCGGCGACCTCGACGGAGGTGACGTCGGTATCGTGCTTGAAGTGGTCCACCAGGGCATTGGCGACTTCGCGTGGATTCATGCCCAGGGGCTTCGCCACGATCATGGCGGCATTGGTCGAGAGGTCACCGTGGGCCGGATCGCGCGGCGGCTCCACGACGATGCGGGCCAGCAGGTCCGCCCCGGCCTGGGGGAAGAGAACCTGCATGGCATTGCCGATGCGTGCGGAAAAGAGCGCGAAAACGTCCATGATGAACCCGGATGGTAAAGTGCGCCGGGGTTAACGGAAATCCGGGCGAGCGTCAAACAGGCGCTGGTATTCGTCGAGGGCATAAGGATCGGTCATGCCGGCTATGAAATCGGCGACGATGCGGGCGAGACTGCTGTCATCGGGCGCCGCGGCGGCGGCAATACCCCAGCGGCCGGGCAGGTCGCGGGCTTCCATATAGCGGGCAAAGAGCGCGGTGACGACGGTCTCGCTCTGGCGGACGGGACGCATGACGGTTTCGTGGCGGTAGACGCGTTCGAAGAGGAAGCTCTTGAGGCCATGTTCGGCTGCAGCGGCCGATGGCGAGAAGGTAACCAGCGTACGGCCGGCCTGGCGGACCGCCTCGGCGGAGGCGACGCTCGAGACGCGGATATTTGCGGCGGTGGTCGAAATGACGTCCTCGATGCCGCGGGTGATGAGGCGGCGCTGGACTTCGTGGGCCTGCCGCTTGGGGGCGATATCGGGGTAACGGGCGAGGACTTCGCGGACGATGGGGCCAGCCAGCGGCACCTCGGCCAGGTCGGCGAGGGTGATGAGGCCGGCGCGCAGGGCATCGTCGATATCGTGGGCATTATAGGCGATGTCGTCGGCGATGGCGGCGGTCTGGGCTTCGAGGGAGGCGAAGCTGGCGAGGCGCAGGTCGGCAATGGCGGGGATATCGTCGAGGCCGGCGGGCAGCCCCTCGCCGGCATATTTGCCGTGGGGGGTGCCGTCGGGATTGGTCAGGGGGCCATTGTGCTTGAGGATGCCCTCCAGCGTTTCCCAGGTGAGGTTGAGGCCGTCATGTTCGGCATAGCGGTTTTCGAGGCGGGTGACGACGCGCATGGCCTGGATGTTGTGGTCGAAGCCGCCATAGGGCGCCATGGCCGCGTGCAGGGCGCGTTCGCCGGCATGGCCGAACGGGGTGTGGCCGAGATCGTGGCTGAGGGCGACGGCTTCGGCCAGGTCTTCATCGAGCCGCAAAGCGCGGGCCATTGAGCGGGCCATCTGGCTGACTTCGAGCGTATGGGTCAGCCGATTGCGGAAGTGGCCGCCATATTGGAGGAACACCTGGGTCTTCTGCTGCAGGCGGCGGAAGGCGGTGGAATGGATGATGCGGTCGCGGTCGCGCTGGAACTCGGAGCGCGTGGGACTGGGGCCAGTACCATGCAGGCGGCCAAGGGACAGCTCGGGCTTACTGGCGTATGGGGCGGTCTCGCTCATCGGTGATGACAAAAGCCTTTTCATTTCCGGCAAGAGTTACTATTTTAGCCCTACCGTTATGACATTACGGCATGGATATCAGATGACCGCTCTTGCCCTTGCTTCTCCCGACGTCGTGCTGACCGATCGCGCTGCCAAGCGGGTGTCGCGGATTCTGTCCAAGGAACCGGAAGGTACGGTGCTGCGCATTTCGGTGGCGGGCGGCGGTTGCTCGGGATTCCAGTACGAATACAATCTCGTACAGGAAAAGCCGGCCAGCGACGATATCGTTCTTTCCAAGGGCGACGCGGTGGTGCTGATCGATTCGATGAGCCTCGAATTCATGGGTGGGGCGGAGATTGACTATGTCGACGACCTGATCGGGCAGAGCTTCCAGATCAAGAATCCCAATGCGGTCGCCTCCTGCGGCTGCGGGACGAGCTTTGCCGTCTAAACCATTGAAATCCTGACGACCAGGCCGTAGCGTCTCGCCAACGATGGAGAGACGCATGGGCCTGAGTGAACGCGTGGATGCGGCGGTGGACGCCGCCCTGGGGCAGCGCATTGTCGGCTGCGTGATCCTCATCAACCGGGACGGCGAGGAGATCTATGCCCGTGCCGCGGGGCTGGCGGATCGCGAGGCGAATGTGCCGATGCGGCGCGACGCGATCTTCCGGCTGGCGTCGGTGACCAAGCCTATCGTGGCGACGGCGGTGTTGCGGCTGGTCGACCTGGGGCTGATCGGGCTCAATGACAAGGTGACGCGCTACCTGCCGTGGTTCACGCCCGCCAATCCGGATGGCAGCATGGCCGATATCCGCATCCGGCACCTGCTGAGCCATACGTCGGGGCTGGCCTATGGCAATGTGCCTGACAATGCCACCGGCGGCCTGTCGGGGCCGCTCAACTCGCTGACCGAAACCCTGCAGAATATCGCCAAGGTGAAGCTGGCCTTCGCGCCGGGCACCGGCTGGGACTATGGTACCAGCATCGATGTGCTGGGCGGGGTGCTGGCTGCCATCAACGGGTCCAATGTCGAGGATGCGCTGGGGCGCTATGTGACCGGGCCGCTGGGCATGGCGGATGCGCATTTTTATGTGACCGACCCAGCGCGGCTGGCGGTGCCCTATGGCGATGGCAGGCCACCGGTGCGCATGGGCGAGCCGCATGTGCTGGGCGATCAATATGGCAGCACGACGTTTTCGCCGAGCCGCATCTTCAACCCGGCCGCGCCGCAGAATGGCGGGGCGGGCATGGCGGGAACGGCCGACGACATCATGAAGATGCTGGAAGTCTATAGTGGAAGGCCGGGGCTGCTCGAGCCCGCAACCGTCGCCATGGCGCTGGCCAACCAGATCGGCGACCTGCCACGGCGCGCCAACGACGCCGGCAAGCGCTTCAGCTTTCTCGGCGCGGTGCTCGCCGACCCGCAAGCGGCGAACAATCCCTGCCCCGCCGGCACGGTGGACTGGGGTGGCGCCTGGGGACACAATTGGGTGGTCGATCCAGTCAACCGCATGACCATCGTCGTCTGCACCAATACGACCTTCGAGGGCTGCAACGGCCCGTTCCGCGACGATATCCTGCAAGCCGTCTACGCCTGACGAGCCTCACCGGTTGCCCCCTGCCCGGCCTGCGTCTAGCTTGGCGCCAACGGAGACTCGCCATGCGCATTGCCACCTGGAACATCAACGGCGTCAAAGCCCGGCTCGAGCTGCTGCTGAAGTGGCTGAGCGAGGAAAAGCCCGACATCGTGGTGCTGCAGGAAATCAAGACGGTGGACGAGGGGTTCCCGCGGCTCGAAATCGAGGCGCTGGGCTATAATGTGGAAACGCATGGGCAGAAGAGCTGGAACGGCGTGGCCATCCTGTCGCTGCTGCCCTTCGACGAGGTGTCGCGCGGTTTGCCGGGCGATGACAGCGACGAGCAGGCACGGCTGATCGAGGGCGTGTTCTCGGTGGAGACCGGCGCCATCCGGGTGTGCGGCATCTACCTGCCCAACGGCAATCCGGTCGACAGCGAGAAATTTCCCTACAAGCTCAACTGGATGCGGCGGCTGGAAACCTATGTCGAGGGCCGGCTGGCGCTGGAAGAGCCCTTCATCCTGCTCGGCGATTTCAACATCATTCCGGCGCCGATCGACGCGCATGATCCCGAGGCGTGGTGGGGCGACGCGCTCTACCGGCCCGAGAGCCAGGAGCGGTGGCGCGCGCTTGGCAATCTGGGGCTGACCGATGCGCTGCGCGCAGTCAACGCGGAGCCGGCCTATACCTTCTGGGACTTCCAGGCCGGCGCCTGGCGGCGCAATGCCGGCATCCGCATCGACCACCTGATGGTGTCGCCGCAGGCGGCGGATCGGCTGGAGAATGTGATCGTACACAAGGATGTGCGCGGCTGGGACAAGCCGAGCGATCACGTGCCGGTGGAGGGGGAGTTTCGGTTTTAGGTGTGTGGCATCACCCTCAAAAACCGGCGAATTGCGGCGCGATGCTCTCGGCGAGGGCGAAGGCTTCGGTGCGCTGCTCGGGCGTGGCGATGGAGACGGCGCGGTTGAGCATTTCATCGATCCAGGCAGCATCGCCAGTGCCGGCGCAACGCTCATGGGCAATGGTGAGCCACATCAGGCCTTCGACTGGCTGGGCCTCGATGCCTTCGACGCCGTTGAACACCATGTCGCCGAGATGGGCCTGGGCCGGACAATGGCCCTTGCGGGCGGCCAGCGAGAACCAGCGGGCGCTTTGCAGCGGGTTGATGCCCATTTCGTTTTCCTGCGTATAGAGCAGGCCAACGCGATATTGCGCATCGGCATCGCCGAAATAGGTGGCGGCGTGCAGCAGCAAGGCATGCGAGCGCTCGGCATCGGCAGGGATGCCGGCATCGGGCAGGCCTTCCTTGTAGTAATCGCCGACCTTGACGAAGGACTGGGCCACGATGTCGGCCTCGACGCCGCGTGGAGCGGCATCGGCATGCTGGTTGGCGATCTGGGCGAAATAGCCGAAGGCCTTGACCGGGTCCTTGTCGACGCCTTCGCCATTTTCATACATCGTGCCGAGCTGCCACATGGCCATGGGCTGGCCGGCGCTGGCAGCATCTTCGAGCGCCGCAAGCAGATCGTCGCCGGACACACCGCCCCCTGCCCCGTCGAGCATGTTGGCCATGTTCAGCGCCGCATCGGCTGCCGTCTGGGCGTGTACGGGCATCGCCGCCGCCGCAAGGGCGAAGAGCGCTGCCGTCGTAACGGAAATCAGGGAATGGTCCCTAATGGTCCGCATCTTGCTCCTTCTTGCCCGCGGTGGAGCGGGCGAACTGTGTCGCCCGGTATCTCCCGGATCGGGAGGGCGGGCGTTAAGATTTCGGTAAACCCCGTTTGTGACCGCATTCGGCCGACCGCGTGGCGATCGGGAGGTATGATGCGGGCACTGCGTCGTTCACCCCGAGAGAGCCAAGCCAGGAGCTTCACCGTCGGTTCGACATTCGAGGGAGAAAACGCGCAAGCGGGCAGGCAAACGCCCGACCGCCTACAGGTCATCCGCCCCCAGATGCCTATGCCGTCTCGTTTAGGGTGAGATTGTGGCGACAAATATCGCCAAATCGTTGCCGCGCCCCGTCCTGAAATCGATTCACACGCATTGTTGCGGAATCGTCACAGAGTCGTCGCCAAACTGTTTCCCAACAGCAACGCATCGCCACCATGCCCTGCCGGAAGGTTGTGCCCGCTCGCCCGATCGGCATACTCGTAGCCATCGCGAATCCAAGGAGCGCAGCATGAAAACCCTGTCCAACGTGAAAGGAAGCAAACGCAATCAGGACATGATCATTCATGCAGTCTCAAAATTCGTGGACGGAGCAGCGCAGCGACGCCGGCCGTAGCCACCTCTCCTTCAAAAACCAGCTCTTCTTCAAACTTCTCGCCAGGCTGACCGGAAATCGGGGCAGCGATCCCGGCCGCGCCGTGGCGCGCGCCCGGAAATTCCTGGGCTATTATCGCCCCTATGTGCCGCTGCTGCTGGCAGACCTGGCCTGTGCAGTGTTGGTTGCGGCCAGTGCGATCGCCCTGCCGCTTTGCGCCAGCTACATCACCACGCGCCTGCCAGTATTGGCCGAAGCGGATGACGCATTGGCGCAAATCCTGGGCATGGGCGGCATCATGCTGGCCGTCTTCATCGTGCAATCGCTGGCTACCTATTTCGTCGATTACCGGGGCCATGTGATGGGCGCGCGGATCGAGGCCGACCTGCGCAAGGAGCTGTTCGAGCATTGCCAGAAACTCTCCTTCGGCTTCTACGACCGGCAGCGCGTCGGGCAATTGATGAGCCGGATCAGCAATGACTCGCTGTGGCTGGGCGAATTGTTCCATCACGGCCCGGAAGACCTCGCCATCAGCCTGCTCAAACTCGGCGGCGCGATGACGGTGCTGACCATTATCGATCCGGTGCTGGCAGGGCTGATTGCGCTGCTGGTGCCACCGGCCGTGCTCTATGCCCGCCATTTCAACCGGCGGATGAATGTGGCGCTCAAGACCACCAAGGAGCGCATTGCGGCCATCAACGAGCGGGTGGAGGACGCGCTGGGCGGCGTGCGGGTGGTGCAGTCCTTCGCCAATGAGGCGGTGGAGCTGGAGCGCTTCGAGGTGGAGAACCGGAACTTCCTGCGCAGCCGCAGCGACGGCTATCGCAGCGAAGCCCTGCTCTGGGTGGGCATGGACGGCTTTGCGCAGTTGGTGACCATCATGGTCATCGTGGGCGGCGCCATCCGCATCCTTCACGCCGATCTGAGTGTGGCGGACATGCTGACCTTCCTGCTCTGCGTGGGCGTGCTGGTCGATCCGGTGCGACGGTTGGATAACTTCATCCGGCTCTGGCAGGAGGGCGCGACCGGCTTCGTGCGCGCCATGGAACTGCTGGAGAAGGAGCCCGACATTGCCGACGCGCCCGGCGCGGTGGATATCGGCCCGATCAGCGGGGCGATCAGCTTTCGCGATGTCAGCTTCGGCTATGGCGATGGCGGAGCGCCGGTGTTCAGCGGGCTATCGCTTGATATCGCTGCGGGCGAGTTCGTGGCTCTGGTGGGGGCGTCGGGCGTGGGCAAGAGCACGCTCTGCGCGCTGATCCCGCGGTTCTATGATGTCGGCGGCGGAGCCATCACCATCGACGGAAAAGATATCCGCGACGTGACGCTGGCCTCGCTGCGGCGCAGCATCGGGGTGGTGCAGCAGGACATCTATCTGTTCAGCGGCACGGTGGCGGAGAACCTGCGCTATGGCCGGCCGGGGGCCAGCGACGAGGAGCTGGTTGCTGCGGCGAAGGCGGCCAATGCGCATGACTTCATCATAGCCCTGCCGGATGGATATGACACCGATATCGGGCAACGTGGGGTGAAGCTCTCGGGCGGGCAGAAGCAGCGGCTGACCATTGCCCGCGCGTTTCTCAAGAATCCGGCGGTGCTGATCTTCGACGAGGCGACCAGCGCGCTGGACAATGAGAGCGAAAGGGCGGTGCAGCAGGCGCTGCTGGAGCTGGCCGCGGGGCGGACGACGGTGGTCATCGCGCATCGGCTGTCGACGGTGCGGCATGCCGACCGCATCCTGGTGCTGACGCCGGAGGGGCTCGGCGAGGAGGGCACGCATGAGACGCTGATGGCCGCAGATGGGCTTTATGCCGGGCTGCATCGGGTTTCGGCGCGCATTTAATGGCAGTGGTCGGCGCTAGAGCCAGCGCCGGCCGCGCATCCACCAGACGATTCCGAGCGAGAGCACGAAGAGGGCGACGCAGACCGACCAGAAGGCGTGGGGATTATCGGCAAAGGGAATGCCGGCGACATTCATGCCGAGCGCGCCGGTGAGCAGGGTCAGCGGCATGAAGACCACGGTGACCGCGGCCAGGATCAGCATGGTGCGGTTCATCTGCTCGGCGCGGGCATCGATGATCTGTTCATGCACCAGCACAGCCCGTTCGGACAGTGCCTGCAACTCGTCGCCCAGTCGGGCGGAACGGGCCGAGGCCTCGCGCAGCCGAAGGCGATCGCGGGCGGTGAAATGGGACAGGTCTTCGATTTCCAGCGTGTTGAGCACATCGCGCTGCGGCCAGACGATCTTGCGGAAATTGATGAGGGTGCGGCGGAGCTCGGCCAGGCGATTATTGGCCTTGGCATTGTTCTGGACGATCAGGGCTTCCTCAATGTCGTCGAGGCGGTCCCCCAGCATTTCCACCAGTGGTTCCAGCCGGTCGGCAGCCCGCAGGCCCAGCCGCGCCACAAGATCGGCCGGGGAAACCGGCGCGTGGTGGGAGGCCACCCATTTGGTGATGCCCAGGAAATCGAGAATGTTCAGCTCGGACGCGATGATGACGCGGCCCTTCTCGATCCAGAGCGTCAGCAACTGCCGGCCGATATCATTGGGCTCAGCGCCGGGCCGGGCAACGCGCAGCACCACCATGGCGCGATCCTCGATGACGGTACAGCGCGAGCGCGTGCTGGGGACGGTCAGCAGGTCGGCATTGAATTCGCCCAGCTCCTGCTTGAGCCAGACCTTGAATTCGGGCGCCTTGGAATTGCCGCAGACCAGCTTGAAGCCACGGACGGGCACCTTGGGTTCGGCGGCGGTGGGCTCGTGCCTCACGACCCCGCCCCTGCCGTCGAAGACCAGCACCGCGCCAACGCCAACCATGCCGTTAGCGACATGGCGGGCCGGTGGTTCGCGCGGGACGGTGTCCTCCATCTGTTACTAGCTCAGGCGCTTGAGGGCTTCGAGAATATGATGGCGCCGTTCCACGGCAGCCTCACGACGGGACTTCTGTTCGTCGATAACCTCTTCGGGGGCCTTGGCGACGAATTGCTCGTTGCCGAGCTTCTTGTCGATCTGGGCGATTTCGGCGTCGAGCTTGGTCACTTCCTTTTCGAGGCGGGTCTTTTCGACCGCGATGTCGATGACGCCGGCCAAAGGCAGGGCCCAGGTGGCTTCGCCGACGACGAATTGGGCGGACTCACCCGGAACCTCGACTTGCGGCGAAATCTCGTCGAGGCGGGCGAGGCGAGTGATCAGCGACGTGCCGGCGACGAGGCGGCGCAGGGTGTCCTCCCCTGCCCCGACCACGACCATCTGCAGCTTGGCGCCGGCGGGGACATTCATCTCGCTACGGACCGAACGGACATTGGTGATGACATCGATGAGCCAGTTGAGATCGGCATCGGCTGCCGGGTCTTCGAGGCCAGCGAGGTCGGGCCAGCGGCTGAGGATCAGCATGGACGGGCGCGGGGAGCCGAACTTGCCGGTTTCGGCCCAGAGCTCTTCGGTGACGAAGGGCATGAAGGGATGCAGGATGGCCAAAATCTGGTCAAGCGCCCAGGCGGCGGTGGCGCGGGTTTCGGCCTTGGCGGCCTCGTCCTCGCCCATGAGGACGGGCTTGGCGAATTCGACATACCAGTCGCAGAAGGTGCCCCAGACGAAATCGTAGGCGGCATTGGCGGCTTCGTTGAACTTGTAGTCGACAATGCCCTGGGTGACCGCTGCCGCGCCACGTGCGGTGGCACCAACGATCCAGCGATTGAGCGGGAGCTTGTTGGCCTTGGGATCGTAGCCCTCGACGCGGCGGCACTCGTTCATCTCCAGGAAGCGAGCGGCGTTCCAGATCTTGGTGACGAAGTTGCGGTAACCCTCCACGCGCTGGAGCGAGAGTTTGAGATCGCGGCCCTGCGCGGCCATGGCGGCGAGGGTGAAGCGGGTGGCGTCGGCGCCGTATTGATCGATGAGCTGGAGCGGGTCGATGACGTTGCCCTTGGTCTTGCTCATCTTCTGGCCCTTCTCGTCGCGGACCAGAGCGTGCATGTAGACCGTGTGGAACGGCTCTTCATCCAGGAATTCAAGACCCATCATCATCATCCTGGCAACCCAGAAGAAAATGATGTCGAAGCCCGTTACGAGAACGTCGGTGGGATAGTAGCGGCGCAGCTCGGCGGTGTCATCCGGCCAGCCCAGGGTGGAGAAGGGCCAGAGCGCGGAGGAGAACCAGGTATCGAGCACGTCGGGGTCGCGGGTGAGCTGGGTCGGCTTCATATAATGGGCATCGGCCTGCGCCTGCGCCTCGGCCTCGCTATAGGCGACGAAGGCGTGATTGTCCGGGCCGTACCAGGCTGGAATCTGGTGGCCCCACCAGAGCTGGCGGGAAATGCACCAGGGCTTGATGTTTTCCAGCCAGGCGAAATAGGTGTTTTCGTATTGCTGGGGCACGAATTTGGTGCGGCCTTCGCGGACGGCAGCAAGCGCCGGCTGGGCCAGCACGTCGGCCTTGACCCACCACTGGTCGGTCAGGAAAGGCTCGATGACGACGAGCTTACTCTTCTCGTCATGCGGCACCATGATCTTCTTGTCCTCGATGTGATCGAGGCCGCGGGTGGGGTTTTCCTCGGCGAGGGCGGTCAGGTCGGCGACGATGGCCTTGCGGGCTGCAAAGCGGTCGAGGCCGCGATAGGCGGCCGGGATGAAATCAGCCGAAATGATCGCGCCGTTGGTGGTGAAGACATTGATCTGGTCGAGATTGTTGCGGGTGCCGACCTCGAAGTCGTTAAAATCGTGGGCGGGCGTGATCTTCACGGCGCCGGTGCCCAGGGTGGGGTCGGCGTATTCATCTGCGACGATAGGGATGCGGCGGCCAACCAATGGCAGGGTGACGAACTTGCCGACCAGCGGCGCGTAGCGCTCGTCTTCGGGGTGAACGGCAATGCCGCTGTCGCCCAGCATGGTTTCGGGGCGGGTGGTGGCGACGACGATGTAGTCGCGGCTCTCGTGGCCCGTGACATTGCCCTCTTCGTCCAGAATCGGGAACTGGTAGGTGACGCCATCGGCCAGCGGATAGCGCAGATGCCACATGTGGCCCTTGACCTCGATATTTTCGACTTCGAGGTCGGAAATGGCGGTTTCGAGGCCCGGATGCCAGTTGACCAGGCGCTTGGCGCGATAGATCAGGCCGCGCTTGTGCAGCTCGACGAAGACCTTGATGACGGCGCGGACCATCTGGTCGTCGGCGGCGCCGTTCTCGCCCATGGTGAAGCGTTCGCGGGAGAAATCGGCCGAGGCGCCGAGGCGCTTGAGCTGGTTCATGATGGTGCCGCCGCTTTCGGCCTTCCATTCCCACACCCGCTCGACGAACTTTTCGCGGCCCATATCGCGGCGGCCGGGAAGCTGGCGTTCCATGAGCTGGCGCTCGACGATCATCTGGGTGGCGATGCCGGCATGGTCGGTGCCGGGCTGCCACAGCACGTCCTTGCCAAGCATGCGGTTGAAGCGGATCAGGATGTCCTGGATCGTGTTGTTCAGTGCATGGCCGATATGGAGCGAGCCGGTGACATTGGGCGGCGGAATGACGATGGTGAAGGTCTCGGCACCCTCGGCAGCCCCTGCCCCGGCGGCAAAGGCATTGGCCTTGAGCCAATCGGCATAGACGCGGTCTTCGACGGCACCGGGCTCATAGGACTTTTCAAGCATAGGTCACTCGCAACAGCAGCGACCCGCCAGGACGAGTTCCTTTTCAGGAAGGACTTGGCGGGCCGGAATGGACAGGTTGGCAGACTTCAAGCAAATGCGGGGTGCGGGGTCAACTGGAAGTGCGCGTTTGGCCGATCAACGGCTTAGGCAAGTCCTCGATGTCATCCCGGCGAAGGCCGGGATCCATCCTGAGAGGCTTCAACTCGCTCAATCGAACTTCGAACGACCTTGCGGCCGTTGAGAGATCTCGAGATGGGCCCCGGCCTTCGCCGGGGTGACACCGAGGGTGTGGAGGCTCTTGGCCTAACTCATTCCCCGCGGGAGAGGCGGGTGATTTCACGTTCCACCATGCGCTCGACGACGGAAGGCAGATTTTCGTCCAGCCATTCCTTGAGCATGGGGCGGAGCATGTCGCGCATCAGCGACTCGATGGTGGCGCCGGCATTGCCGAGGCCCAGGCCATTGAGCTTGGTGATGGAGCTGCGCACGGCGGCCTGGGTGGCCGGGCCGAGCAACTGGTCGGCCATGTCGCTGGACAGGGTCGGATCGGGCAAAGGTGCAGCCTGGGCCACGCTGGCCTGCGGGCGCGGCGCAGCCACCGGCGGCGGGTCGAAGGCGGGCAGTTCTTCTTCCTCGGCCGGCTCGGCGACGTCGAAGGTTATATCGTCCGGCTCGACCAGTTGCGGCGCGGCGGCGGCAGAGGGCTCCTCGGTCGCGGTATCGGCCAGGATGGAGTCAAAGCTGAAACCGCCGATATCGTCATCGCCCCCATCGACGATCTGGTTGGGCGACAGCGCCAGCGGCTCGATATCGTCGAGCATGTCGCTCAGGTCGCGATCCAGCGAATCGGCCATGGGGCGGGCCGGAGTGGCCTGCATCGGGGGTGGCGCGGCCTGAATTGTCGGACGGCGCGGCACCCCGGCGGCATCGTCATCGGCAATGATCTGCCTAATGGACGACAGGATTTCGTCCATGGAGGGTTCTTTGGGTGCCGGCTTGTTCATCAGTGCCTCTTACTCGTGCGCCCGAACCGACCGCAGCATCCGCCGGTGCCGCCAACCTGATTCGTCACCAACACCTTAGCGCCAGCCGTCCCAATTAGGAATCGCCACAGCATGCTCAAAGCGGTCTTCCACTAAAAGTTGTGGCCGGGCATGACCCGACCACCACGGCTCGATAGTGATGCTGGCCGCAAGAGATTGCAGAACAGCAAAGACAGCGGACGCAGTTTACCGAAAAACGGCCCGCGCGAGCCGCCGATCAGTCGGCGACGGTACGCAATTCCTGCCAGACGTCATCGACGGCCTGATTATACTGCACGGCGGACTTGACCTCGACAGCCAGGCCCAGATCGGTCGCGGTGAGATGGCCCATGGCGGCCAGCAGCGAGAAGGTGGCGACGACCTTGTTGGTCGAGGCATTGATGAGCCCTTCGCGCGCCGTGGTCAGTTCGGCCTGGGCGTTGAGCACGTCCAGCGTGGTGCGGGTGCCCAGGTCGCGCTCCTGGATGACGCCATCGAGCACGGTGCGACCGGCGGAGACAGCGGCATTGGCGGCGGAAATCTGCGCATCGGCACTCTGGATGCCGGCCCAGGCGGAAATGACCGCCTCGCGAATTTGGTCATAGGCCGACATGGCGTCGACCTCGGACTTGATCTGCTCGATATTGGCCTTGCGCACATTGGCGCCGATGGCGCCGCCGGCATAAAGCGGAATGGTGACCTGGAAGCCGATCGAGCCGCTGAAGCCGTCGGTCGGGCCGCCCCCGGTATAACGGCTGCCAACCGAACCGGTGACCGAAGCGGTGGGGCCGAAGGAGGCCTGGGCCGCATCGGTGCCGGCCTGGGCGGCACGGATGGCCGCCTTGGACAGCAGGATGGCGGGGTGGCCGGTTTCGGCCTGAGAAATGGCGGCCTGCAGGCTGGAGGGGATCAGGCGGCCATAATTATGCGAGGCATCGAGGTTCTGCGGCGCCGTGCCGACATAGCGCTGGAACGTCGCCTGGCTGATTTCGAGGCTGCTGACGGCGGCGCGATAACTCGCATCGCCCTGGGACAGGCGGGCTTCGGCCTGAGCCACGTCGATGCGCGTGCCCTCGCCGACATCGAGCCGATCCTTCGCCGACTGCAACTGGGCCTGGAAGAAGCTGACATTTTCCTGCCGGAGGGCGACCAACTGGCGACCGCTCAGCACCGACATATAGGCTTGGACCACCGCGAGCAGCACGTTCTGCTCGGTATTGCGGATCTGGTACTCGGCGGCCTCGGCACCGGCACGCGCTGCCTCGATCTGCGCGTCGGTCTTGAAATTGTCGAAAACAGTCTGGTTGTAGGAGAGGCCGGTGGTGAAGGAATTTCCCTCGGTGACGTTGCCACCGACCAGGTTCCAATTGTGTGCGCCGCTGATCGAAGCGCCGATGGTCGGCCGTTTGCCGGCCTGCGCCAAAGCAACGTTTTCCGCCGCCGACTTGGCGCTCAGCAAAGCCGCCTGCAGATCGGGCGCATGATCGTAGGCGATGGTCAGCGCCTGTGTGATCGACTGCGCCTGCGCGCCACCCACCGAAACGGCCGCAAGAGCCAGGGCCAGCGCACTGGCAACCAATTTAACGCGAAAGCCCATTGCCCGCCTCCAAAACCCCGAAACACTATGCGCGGCACATGGGGTAGACAACCAGCCGCGACAATCCCTACGAAACATTAATGTGCGATTCATGCAGTCGCGTGCCCCGGAGGCAACACCGGCCGGCGGCATCGCCTCAGAACACGAATTCCTCGTTGGTCCGCGCCGCAAACAGCGGCGGCAGGAAGGCGTTGAACTCGGCCCGCGCAGTTACGCCCCTGTCGGACTTTACGAAAACATGGGCCACCGAAACCGCCCCGGCGCGAATAAGCGCCACGAGGCGCCCTCCATCGGCCAAGGCGTCGAAAAAAGCATCAGGCACGCGATCGAGCGCGCCCTGCACCAGGATGACATCGAAGCGGGTGGGGCCAAGGTCCCCGGTATCGCCGGCGACGATCGTGGCATTGGCGAGGCCGAGCGCGGCAAGATTGGCCGAGGCGGCCGCGGCGAGCCCCGCATCGGCTTCGAGGCCGACGACCGATGCGGCAAGGCCGGCAATGACGGCGGTGGAATAGCCGGTGCAGGCGCCGATATCGAGGGCGGTTTCGCCTTCGGCGATGTCGGCGAGCTTGAGCAATTTAGCCAGGGTGGCCGGCGCCGCCATGAAGCGGCCGGACGCCTTGTCGCCAAGCCACTGGATGTCATCTATATAGGCCAGCGCGCGCCGGTCGGCGGCGACGAAGTTTTCGCGCGGAATGGCGCGCATGCGGGCCAGAATGGGTGCGCTGGTGACGCCGCCGCCGCGCAACTGGCTTTCCACCATCTGCGCCCGCGCGCGCTCGAAATCGACCATTGAAACCACCCGCCCCGGGCAAAACCATATGCCGGACGTGAATATAGTCGGGCATGGAGCATGGCAAGGGGTGAGAACGCGATGCGGTAAAATGGCGGTGCATGGCGGCCATGCGAGGCGCTATATTCGTCCGGCCCTGGCCGACGCCTCCTTCGCCCTGGCTGGGCAAGCGGTCAGGAGCAGGTGGTCACCTGATTTGAGCAGGTCCGGGTCGCCCAGCCGGTCAACGGGGTGTCGAAGAACGTCCCTTCAACCAGAACCCAGTCTCCCTGGCAGGCGAGGATTCGGCTGACTCCAAAGGAATCCGCCCCGCCGACATGTCGCTGCGCATCCTCGGAGAACAACCGGGCCACGACCGGGCTGTCGTCCGAAGGGGCGGCATGCAGATCGTCATGGAGGCCAAGGCCGAGCATCCGCCCGGAAACCCAGCCCTCGCCGGCAAGACATCGGTGGTTTCATCTGAATCGTAGCCGACCAGTACGGCTTGATCGATTCTGAACCAGCCATCCTTCGCTCCGGTGATCGAGACTTCCCCACCCACCGGGACCTGGCCAATGACCGGAGCATCGCTTCCGGCGCCTGCCCGGATATTGAGCCCGTTTGTGTCGGTATCGTTCGACCACGCGGAAATCGTGCAGGCGGCATTTCATCGGCGGGAGCAGCCGGGAGCAGTAGCGCAGAGATTGCCAGCTCGGACAGCAGGATCGTGACGGCGCGCTTGCAGAACAAGGCGTAGTTCACGACGTCCTCCCGGAACGACCGATAATCACCCGACAGTATCTGGAAAATCATTGGAGGCCACGTCCGGAATTGAACCGGAGTACGCGGATTTGCAATCCGCTGCGTCACCACTCCGCCACGTGGCCTCTGGCGCGGGGTTCTAGTCCAGCGCCCTTTCTTATGCAAGGCATCGGGTTGCCAAAGGGTTATTTTCTCACGGCCGCGTGAACGGCGCGCTCGATTCCGTTTTGCGCTTCACCCGAACCCTGGGCTTGCATAGGTTGCTGGCGCATGAAGCGGGGACAAGCGGTGAGCAAACGACTGGAAGCCGGCGGCGGCCGGCGTGAATATCTGCAGCCGGTGATGGCGGGGGCGCTGGCAGCGATCGTGGGCTATGCCAGCACCTTCACGCTGGTCCTGGCGGCGCTGACGGCGACCGGGGCGTCCCCGCAGCAGGCGGGCTCGGGGCTGATGAGCGTTTGCATCGCCATCGGTATCCTCAATATCGTGGTCAGCGCGCGGGTGAAGCTACCGGTGAGCTTCGCCTGGTCGACGCCGGGCGTGGCGTTCATCCTGACGGTGGGTGAGCCGGTGGGGGGATTTCCGGCGGTGGCGGGAGCCTTCCTCGTGGCGGCGGCGCTGATCGTGCTGACCGGGTTGATCAAGCCGCTGGCGCGGCTGATCGCGGCCATTCCGGCGCCGCTGGCCAATGGAATGCTGGCGGGCATGCTGTTCACGCTGTGCCTCGCCCCGATCAGCGCCGTCGCCGAAATGCCCGGCCTAGCGCTGCCGATCCTGCTGGCCTGGGTGATCGGACTGCGCTTTGCCAAGCGCTATGCGGTGCCGATCGCCGTGGTGGTGACCGGGATCGTGCTGGCGACGACGACGCATCTGCCGGCGGGGGCGCTGGATGGCAGCTGGCCGAGCCTGGTGCCGGTCGTGCCGGTCTTCACGCTGGACGCGATTCTGCGCATCGGCCTGCCGCTCTACGTGGTCACCATGGCGTCGCAGAACCTGCCGGGGCTGGCGGTGATGAAAGCCAATGGCTACGAGCTCAAGCCGGCGCCGCTCTTTATCATTACCGGCATTGCCAGCGCCGCGACGGCGTTCTTTGGCGGCCATAGCAGCAATCTGGCGGCGATCACGGCGGCCATCTGCGCCGGACCGGAGGCGCATCCTGAAAAGGCCCGGCGCTGGCCGGCTCCGGTATCGGCGGGCGTGGTCTACCTGCTGCTGGCACCGGGGGCGAGCCTGGCGGCGGCCTTCATCGCCGCCTCGCCGCCGCTGCTGATCCAGGCGGTGGCCGGGCTGGCGCTGCTGTCCAGCCTGGCGGCGGCGCTATCGGGGGCGCTGGTGGTCGAGGAGACGCGGCTGCCGGCGGCGCTGACCTTCATCACCACGGCGTCCGGAATTACCATTATCGGGGTCGGCGCGCCGTTCTGGGGGCTGGTGGCGGGCATCTGCATGATGGTGGTGCTGCGCTTCGGCATCCGGCTCGATCCGGGGACGACGGGCAATTGAGCCTGCCGCATGGGGTGATCATCGCCGGGGGCAAGGGCGAGCGGCTTGGCGGCGTGCGCAAGGCCGACCTGCGGATCGGCGGGCTGCGGCTGGTCGATCGTGTCGCCGGGGCGCTGGGCATGGTCGCATCGCCGCTGATGATCGCGGTGGGGCCGGTCGATGATGGACGGGGGAGGCGGGTCAACGCTCTTCCAGTCCCCGACCTCGAAGCGCCAGTGGGTGGCCCGCTGGCGGGATTGGCGGCGGCGGTTGCGAACCTGCAGGCCCGCGGAATCGGCGAGGGGCTGCTGGTGTCAGCGGCGGTGGATACGCCCTTCCTGCCTGATGATTTCGTGGTGGTGATGGAGGGCGAACTGGGCGATGCACCGGCGGCTTTTGCCGCGTGGGGGACGGATTTCTACCCGCCCAATGCCATCTGGCGGATCGAGGCGCTGCGTGACTTGCCGCAGCGGGTGATCGCCGGCACGGCGCCGGGCAGCCTCAAGGCCCTGCAGGCCGGCATGGGGGCGCGGCGGGTGGACTGGACGAGGCGGCATGCGGCCGATCCATTCCTCAACGTCAATACGATGGCGCACCTGCTGTCGCTGGGGCGGCGCGAATAGCCCCTCGCCCGACTTTTGCACATAGGGGCGAAAGGGCTTGGCAAACCAAAACAAGTCCGTTACATGGACCTCGCTTCCGGCAAGGAAGCATCGATGTTCCGCGATAGCTCAGTTGGTAGAGCGTTCGACTGTTAATCGAATGGTCGCTGGTTCGAGTCCAGCTCGCGGAGCCATTTCCTTCCTATTGCAGTCATTCAGGCGTCCCTGTCGCGTTCGATATCGGCCGCCAGGCGCTCGGATTCGCGCGCGCTGAGATCGGCCTGGCCGCTGCGCCAGATGGTCTCGCTATGGACGTCCCCGTCCCGCAGGACCACCTCGGATTCCGCGATCTTGCCCGCAGCGGCAATGGCGGCATCGATAGCGGCCTTCCGGTCGGCGAAGGGAGCAGTGACGTCGCCCCGGAAACTGAATTGCCAGACGCTGTCGCGCTGCGATACGACGAAATGATCGATGGTCATGGTATCCTCCCTGCGACAAAACGCAGGCGCGCCATTGTCGTTGCACCTGTGGTGACCATTGCCAGAGCCAGTGGGGCGAGGTACGGGTGCCTGCTCATATTCTAGGCATTTTGGACTTCTTCCCCATGGACGCCGTTTCGGCCAAGACTGCACCGGCGGTGCAGCGGACATCAGTCATCATCATCCTGGCGGTCAGCGCCTCGCATCTGCTCAACGACCTGATGCAGTTCTTGCTGCCGGCGCTCTACCCGCTGCTCAAGGACACCTACGGGCTGGACTATGTGCAGATCGGGCTGATCACGCTGGCGCAGCAGATGACCGCGTCGCTGCTGCAGCCGCTGGTGGGCTATTATACCGACAAGAATCCCATGCCCTATGCGCTGGCCGTTTCGATGGTGTTCGCGCTGGTGGGCATCGTGCTGATCGCCACGGCGAACACTTTCGGCCTGCTGGTGCTGGCGGGAATGGTCGGCGGCGTCGGCTCGGCCATCTTCCATCCGGAGGCCTCGCGCGTGGCGCGGCTGGCTTCGGGCGGACGGCTGGGCTTTGCGCAATCGCTGTTCCAGGTGGGTGGCAATCTCGGCACCGCCATCGGGCCGCTGGCCGCCGCCTATTTCCTGTTGCCGCGCGGCCAGGGCAGCACGATCTGGTTTGCGGTGGTGGCCATCACCGCCCTGGTGATCCTGAGCGCGGTCGGCCGCTGGTATGCGGCGCATCAGCGGGCCAGCCTGGGCAAGCCGGTGCCCAAGGCAGCGCGGCAAATCCTGTCGCGGCGGCGGCTGACGGTGGCCTTCCTCGTCATCGGCGGGCTGCTGCTGAGCAAGTATGTCTATATTTCCTCGATCACCAGCTATTACAGCTTCTTCCTGATCGAGAAATTCGGGCTCTCCGCCGAAGAAGCGCAGCTCTATCTGTTCCTGTTCCTCGGCGCGATCGCCGCCGGCACCTTTATCGGTGGGCCGGTGGGCGACCGGTTCGGGCGACTGACGGTGATCTGGTGCTCCATAGTGGGCGCCCTGCCCTTCACGCTGCTGTTGCCGCATATGAACCTGATGGGCACCGCCATCGTCAGCGTGGCGGTGGGGCTGATCCTGTCGTCGGCCTTTTCGGCCATCGTGGTCTATGCGCAGGAACTGGTACCCGGCAAGGTGGGCATGGTGGCGGGATTCGTGTTCGGCTTTGCCTTCGGCATCGGCGCCATCGGGGCGGCGGTGCTGGGGCTACTGGCCGACCATATCGGCATCGTCGCTACATTCGGCCTCTGCGCCTTCTTGCCGTTCCTCGGATTCCTCACCATCTTCCTGCCGCGACACAAAGAGCTACACGAGGTACCCGCATGAGCAGCGCAAACGGCAACGGCCACGACACCGATGGCGAAAGCCAGATCACGCTGACGCGGACCATCGATGCCAATGTCTCCGACGTGTTTTCGGCCTGGACCGATCCGGCGCTGATCGAGCAATGGCAGGCCGATGAGGCCGAACTCGATGCCTTCGAAGGTGGGGAATACAAATTCACCACCTTCGGCGACGACGAGGATCCGGACGATCACGTGGTCAGCGGGGAAATCCTGCAATTCAAGGAAAACGAAAAACTGGTCATGTCCTGGGTGCACCGGGATAGCGATGAGGACGATGCCGAAGAGCTGATCTTCGTGCTCGAAATTGCCTTCCAGGCGGTGGGAGAGGACCAGACGCGGGTGACGCTCACCGAACGGGGCCTGGCGCATGCCGACCCGGAATCGCGCATCTTCTCCATGGAGGCCTGGAATGCGGCGCTGGAGCATCTGGCCGAGGTTATGGAATAGCCTGAAACCAACGGGCATCCCCCACGTATCTCCAATTGGAGATCGGAATGACGTCCAGCAGTATAGCCTGGCTGCGCAATGACCTGCGCATTGCCGACAACCCCGCCCTGAGCGCGGCGGTTCGCGTGGGCGAGACGACGCTTGCCGTCTATGTCCACGAGACCACCCCAGGAGTGCGGCCACCCGGCGCGGCGGCGCGCTGGTGGCTGCATTGCAGCCTCGAAGCGCTCAAGGTGGCGCTGGCGGAACGCGGCATAAAGCTGGTCGTACGAGATGGCGATGCAACGGAGGTTCTGCCCGGCCTTGCTGCCGAGCACGGCGCAGGATCGGTGTTCTGGAACCGCCGCTATGCGCCGGGCGAGCGCGGCGCCGATGCCGCGATCAAGGCGCGGCTCAGGGCAGATGGCGTCGCAGTCGAGTCCTTTGCCGGCAATGTTTTGGTCGAACCCTGGGAGATCGCCACGGGACAGGGCAAGCCGTATTCCGTCTTCACGCCGTTCTGGAATACACTGCGGGACATGCCGATCGCGCAGCCACAGCGGCGACCGGATGCGGCGAAGCCGGTGAAAGCGGCCGAAGGTGACGGCGGCTATACCGCGCCAGCCTGGAGCGCAAAGCTCGCGGCGCATTGGAGCATCGGCGAAACCTGGGCGCGGGAGCGGCTCGATGACTTCCTCGACCGGCAACTCGACGATTATGCCCAGGGGCGCGACGTTCCCAGCCAGGATGCGACCTCGCGGCTGTCGCCACATCTGCGCTTCGGGGAGATTTCTGCTCGGCAGGTGTGGCACGCGGCCCAGGCCGTGGCGCATGCCGACCACGGCAAGCAGGCGGCCGTGGGCAAGTTCCTGTCGGAACTGGCCTGGCGCGACTTCAGCTACCACCAGCTCTACCATCGCGCCGATATCGCCACCGTGCCGATGCAGAGCAAATATGCCGGTATGGACTGGCGGCGCGCCGACAAGGACCTGAAAGCCTGGCAGCGCGGGCAGACTGGTCTGCCAATCATCGATGCGGGCATGCGCGAGCTTTGGCAAACCGGCTACATGCAAAACCGGGTGCGCATGCTGGTGGCTTCGCTGCTGGCCAAGAACCTGTTGATCGATTGGCGGCTGGGCGAGCAATGGTTCTGGGACTGTCTGGTCGATGGCGACGTGGCGAACAATCCGGCAAGCTGGCAATGGGTGGCGGGCAGCGGGCTCGATGCGGCGCCCTATTTCCGCATCTTCAATGCGGTCTCGCAGGGCGAGCGCTTCGACGCGCAAGGCGACTACGTGCGGCGCTGGGTGCCGGAACTCGCCGGCCTGCCCGACAAATGGCTCCACCAGCCGGCCGAAGCGCCGCGTGAGGTGCTTGAGCAGGCCGGCGTGCGGATCGGGCAGACCTATCCGCGGCCGATCGTCGACCTCAAGGCGAGCCGCATTCGGGCTCTTGAGGCGGCGGGGCGACTGTAGCCGCGTGAGACTGGAATGAATTTCTGCCGCCCTGCCGCTGGCAGGCTGGCATTGCGTGGCAAGGGTCGTGCGCGAAAAGCCTTGCCGGGTGAGGCGGTTAAGGCTTGCCGGCGAACGGGCGCACACCTAGCATAAGTCTTTCATCGACCTTCCAGATTGATCCATGTCCAAGCACGAAGACCTGATTTCCGCCATCGGCAATACGCCGCTGATCCGCCTCAACCGGGTGTCCGAACTGACCGGCTGCGAAATCTGGGGCAAGGCGGAATTTCTCAATCCGGGCCAATCGGTGAAGGATCGGGCGGCGCTCTTCATCATCCATGACGCGGTGAAATCGGGCACGCTCAAGCCGGGCGGCACCATTGTCGAGGGCACGGCCGGCAATACCGGCATCGGGCTGACGCTGGTGGCCAATTCGCTGGGCTTCAAATCGGTGATCGTCATCCCCGATACGCAGAGCCAGGAAAAGAAGGATGCGCTGCGTCTATACGGCGCCGAGCTGATCGAGGTTCCGGCCAAGCCCTACAAGAACCCCAACAACTATATCAAGATTTCCGGGCGGCTGGCCGAGAAGCTCAATCGCGAACTGCCCGGCGGCGCGGTCTGGGCCAACCAGTTCGACAATACGTCCAACAAGCGGGCGCATGTGGAAACCACCGGGCCGGAAATCTGGCAGCAGACGGGTGGCCGGATCGACGGCTTCATCTGCGCCGTGGGCTCGGGTGGGACGCTGGCCGGCGTGGCCGAGGCACTGCGGGCGCGCAATCCGGATGTGAAGATCGGGCTTGCCGATCCCGAGGGCGCGGCGCTCTACAATTTCTACGCCAATGGGGAGCTCAAATCCTCGGGCAATTCGATCACCGAAGGCATCGGTCAGGGACGCATCACGGCGAACCTGGAAGGGCTGGCCGTGGACAATCCCTACCAGATTCCCGATGCCGAGGCCCTGCCCTACATTTTCGACCTGCTCGAACATGAGGGCCTATGTCTGGGCGGATCGAGCGCCATCAACATTGCCGGGGCGGTGCGCATGGCGCGCGACCTGGGGCCGGGCAAGACCATCGTCACCGTGCTGTGTGACTATGGCAACCGCTACGCGAGCAAGATTTTCAACCCGGAGTTTTTGCACGGCAAGGGCTTGCCGGTGCCTGGCTGGCTCGAAGGGCGCACGCCGATCGATATTTCTGGTGTGATCGAGGCGGAGTAGCGGTCCGTTTCCTTCTCCCCTTGCGGGAGCCCCGAAGGGGCGGATGAGGGGTCGCTTCCTCAGGCCTTGAAGCATGGAGAGCGCAGAGGAGCGCAGACCCCTCACCCGGTTCTGCCGCCGAACGCGGAAGAACCACCCTCTCCCTCGAGGGAGAGGGAAAGGCGCCATTGTTCAAACGTGCCACGCTGATAGAGTGACGGCCTCACGACTCCGGGGCACATGTTGATCGGTATCGAGTATTATCTGGGTACGCTGCTGGCCGAGTTGCATATCGTGGCGGCCATCCTGGCGGCGATCTATGTGCTGGCCTTTGTCTGCGCAGTCCGCGAGATCATGAATTCGCGCACGTCGCAGGGGTCCATCGCCTGGATCCTGGCGCTGGCGCTGCTGCCCCTGCCCACCGTGCTGCTCTACCTGCTGTTCGGGTGGAAGGCGTTTGACGATTATGCCACCGACCGCATCCGCAATGGCCGCGCGGCGCGTCCTTTGCGCGCCAAGGACCTGGCGCTGATCGACCGGGAAACCAGCCACAGATGGCCGGTGCAGGTGAAGGTGTCGGAAGTGCCGTTTCTCAACGGCAACGATGTGGAACTGCTGGTGGATGGGCGGGCGACCTTCGACTCGATCTTCGAGGGCATTGCGCGGGCCAAGGAATACCTGCTGGTACAGTTCTACATCGTGCGGGACGATGCGCTGGGCCAGGAACTGGCGGAAAGGCTGATCGAGCGGGCCAATGCCGGGGTGAAGGTCTACCTGCTCTATGACGATATCGGCAGCACCGGGATGCCCAAACGCTACCGGGCCGAATTGCGCAAGGCCGGCATCAAGGTGGCGGGCTTCAACCAGCGGCACAAATTCCTGCGCGTCTATGGCCCGACGCGGATCAACTATCGCAACCACCGCAAGATCGTGGTGGTGGATGGCGAGCACGCCTGGGTAGGCGGGCACAATGTGGGCGTGGAATATCTCGGCGAGAACCAGCGCTTCGGGCGCTGGCGCGATACGCATGTGCGGGTTTCGGGACCGGCGGCCCTGGGGTGCGCGCTGCTGTTCCGCGAGGATTGGGAATGGGCGACCGGCGAGGAGCTGCCCGCGGTGCCGCCCGAGGACGTGGCGACGCCGGGCGACCAGCCGGTGCTGGTGATGGGGAGCGGGCCGGCGGACAAGCTGGAAGAATGCGCCATCGCCTTTACCGACATTATCGGGCGGGCGCGGGACCGCATCTGGATCGTCAGCCCGTATTTCGTGCCCGATACCGATATCCGCACGGCACTCTATGCGGCCAAGCTGCGGGGCGTGGATGTGCGGGTAATGCTGCCCAACGAGCCCGACCACAAGCTGGTGTGGCTCGCCAGCATCGCCCATGCTGACGCCATGATCGAGCATGGCGTTGCCATCTATCGCTACCAGGACGGGTTTCTGCACCAGAAGGTGGTGCTGATGGACGACCAGATCGCTTCCATCGGCAGCGTCAATTTCGACAACCGCTCCTTTGCCATCAATTTCGAGATCACGTTGTGGTTTGCCGACCAGCAGACCATCGCCAATGTCGAGACCATGCTGGTGGAGGATTTCAAGCTTTGCCGCCAGGTCGACATGACCGAGGTCAAGGGCCGCTCGCTGACCATGCGCTTCCTGACCCAGGCCGCGCGCCTGTTCTCCCCCCTGCTCTGAGATTTTTCTGCCATGACCGAATTCCTGTTCCGCGACGACAGCTATCTGCAATCGACTTCCGCCAAGGTGGTTGAAGTGACCGGGGACGGTGGTATCGTGCTCGACCGGACGGTGTTCTATGCCGCCTCGGGCGGGCAGCCGGGCGACAATGGGACGATCAGGCGGGCCGATGGGTCGGCCATAGCTATCGCGGCGGCCATTCATCCCGAGGGCGACAAGACGCGGATCGTGCATGTGCCGGCGGAGGGTCAGGGCACGGTGGCGGTGAGTGAGGCCGTGACGGCCGATATCGACTGGGCGCGGCGCTATCGGCTGATGCGGATGCACACGGCCTTGCACCTGCTGTCGGTGGTGTTTGCCTTCCCGGTGACGGGCGGCTCGGTGGGCGAGGACAAGGGGCGCCTCGATTTCGACATGCCCGAAGTGCCCGAGGACCTGCCGGCGCTGGAAGCGGCGCTCAATGGACTAGTGGCGGGCGATCATGCGGTGACGCAGGAATGGATCACCGATGCCGAAATGGCTGCCAATCCGGACCTGATCAAGACGATGAATGTGAAACCGCCAATGGGCCAGGGCCGCGTACGGCTGATCCGCATCGGCGACGTGGATTTGCAGCCCTGCGGCGGCACGCATGTCAGAAATACGCAGGAAATCGGCAGGCTTGCCCTCGGCAAGATCGAGAAAAAGGGCAAGCAGAACCGGCGCGTGAGCGTGGTTTTCGTGGAGTAAATGAACTCGCAACCGTCTCCTGACTCGCGGAGAGATACCCCCACCCTGCTCGATTCAACGGACTTAGCTGACGCTAAGTCCTATCTCGCTTCCCTCCCCAAAAGGGGGAGGGTGGCAGACTGAGAGCCTCGTGTAGGGCTCAAGTCAGCGCACCGGCGGGGCGTAGAGCTGGCCGCCATTGGTCCAGAGGGCATTCTGGCCGCGCAGCAGGGCCGCACCGGTTTGCGGACCGAAATGGCGGTCGTAGAGCTCGCCGTAATTGCCGACGGCGCGCAGTACATCAGCCATGAAGGACGGCCTCAACCCGAGCGCGGTGCCGAAATCGCCCTCGACGCCGAGGATACGGCGCACGGCCGGGGTGCGGGCGGCGAGCAGGGAATCGACATTGGCCTGGGTGATGCCGACTTCCTCGGCATTGATCAGGGTAAACAGGGTCCAGCGGACGATGTCGAACCACTGCGTGTCGCCCTCGCGGACCACGGGGCCGAGCAATTCCTTGGAGATGCGCTCGGGCAGGATGCGGTGGGCGGAAGGGTCGGGCAGCGCGCGGCGGATAGCCTGGAGCTGGCGGCCAGAGGCGGAAACGGCCTGGCACAGGCCAGCCTGGTAGGCCACGGCCAGATCGGCGACATCCTCGTAGGGGACCTCGGTATAGCTGGCCTGGTTGACGAAGAAGAATTCCTGGATGCGCTCCAGTTCCTCGCCCCCATCGATGACGCAGACGCTGACATTGTCGAGTTCGAAGGCGGAAACGGCGCCGAGCGCCTGCGGCACGAGGAAGGCCTGGCCATCGAAGAAGGCAGTGCCGACATAGGCGGCGCCATAGAGGGTGTCGCGGCGCTCGGTCCAGGGGCCGTTGCGGGTCAGCACGTCGACCATGCCGGTCTGCAGCGGCGCGAAGCGGGTTTCGCCGCGCAAGGCCCGGAACTCGATCTTTTCGGGATCGCCGAATACGGCGGCGGCGATGCCCCGGCAGAGATCGACGTCAAAGCCCGACCAGCGGCCCTGGGCGTCCTGCTGGGCAAAACCGGGCAGCGGATTGGTGGCGCCGCATATCAGGAAGCCGCGCTCGCGCACGGCATCGAGGGTCTGGGCGGCAGCCGGAGCGACGGCGAGCGTCAGCGCGCAGGCAAAGCCTGCTGCCAAAGACAGCAATCGCTTGAAAAATCTGCTCAAAACCGGCGGCTTCCCTTGCCTTCTCGCCACATATTGGCAGGCCGGGAGGCAGGGTCAAGCCGGAGGGCGGATTGCCTGTGCATAGAAGGCACCGGGTATGCGGGACACCTGGGCCATTCGGGCATAGCCCTCATGGCCTAGGACCCTAAAATCGCGCCACCGGCGCGATTTTACCCTGTGGGCCGGCTCCTAGTGCAGTATCTGGCTGAGGAAGAGCTTGGTGCGCTCGTGCTGCGGGTTGGAGAAGAAGGCCTCGGGCTCGTTCTGCTCGATGATCTGACCCTGATCCATGAAGATGACGCGATTGGCCACCTGGCGCGCAAAGCCCATTTCGTGGGTCACGCAGAGCATGGTCATGCCGTCTTCGGCCAGGGAGATCATCACTTCGAGCACTTCCTTGACCATTTCGGGGTCGAGGGCCGAGGTCGGTTCATCGAACAGCATGATGCGCGGCTGCATGCAGAGCGAACGCGCGATGGCAACGCGCTGCTGCTGGCCGCCCGAAAGCTGGCCGGGGAACTTGTTGGCCTGCTCGGGAATCTTGACCCGCTCGAGATAGTGCATGGCGGTCGCCTCGGCCTCGGCCTTGGGAATGCCGCGCACCCAGATCGGGGCGAGCGTGAGGTTCTGCAGAATGGTCAGATGCGGGAAGAGGTTGAAGTGCTGGAACACCATGCCCACTTCGCGGCGCACCTCGTCGATGCGCTTGAGGTCAGCGGTCAGCTCGGTGCCATTGACGATGATCTGGCCTTCCTGATGCTCTTCCAGCCGGTTGATGCAGCGGATGAGCGTCGACTTGCCGGAGCCCGAGGGGCCGGCGATGACGATGCGCTCGCCCTCCATCACCTTGAGGTTGATGTCGCGCAGCACATGGAAGTCGGCATACCACTTGTGCATGCCGATAACCTCGATGGCCACGTTGGTATCGGAAATCTGCATTGTAGAGCGCGCGGTTGGCGCGCCGGTAGTTTCGGAAACCTGAGACATTGGAACTACCTCTTGTAGCCAGTATTGAGACGGCGCTCCATGAAGATGGAATAGCGCGACATGCTGAAGCAGAAGACCCAGAACACCATGGCGGCGAACAGGTAGCCGGTGGTGGCCGTATTGGCGGACTGCCATTCGAGCGCGGTATCGTTCTTGGTCTTTACCGCTTCGAGCAGGTCTTTCATGCCCACGATGTAGACGAGCGATGTATCCTTGAAGAGCGCGATGAAGCTGTTCACGATGCCCGGAATCACATGCTTGAGGGCCTGGGGCAGGATGATGAAATACATCCGCTGCCAGTAACTGAGACCGAGCGACGCACCCGCCTCATATTGCCCGCGTGGGATGGCCTGGAGGCCACCGCGCACCACTTCGGCCATATAGGCAGAGGTGAACAGCGTCACCCCGACAAGGGCACGCAGGAATTTGTCGATGGTCATGCCCTGGGGCATGAACAACGGCAGCATGATCGACGCCATGAACAGCACGCTGATCAGCGGCACGGCGCGAACCAGCTCGATGAAGCCGATGCAGAGTGTCTTGATCACAGGCATCTTGGATTGCCGCCCCAGCGCCAGGATGATGCCCAGCGGGAAGGACAGGGTAATGCCGACCACCGAAATGATGAGGGTGACCAAGAGGCCGCCCCACTTCTCCGTCGGGATCGGCATGAGACCGAAGACCCCGCCGGCCAGCAGGAAATAGCTGACCACCGGATAGGCGAAGAGGAACAGCACGGCATTGGTGCGCTTGAACGGCACTTTGGGGATCAGCAGCGGAATGAGCAAAGCCGCGCCGAGGGCGAAGACGATGTTGGGACGCCACTGCTGGGGGATGTCGTAGAAGCCGTAGATGAAGAATTCCATCTCGCTGCTGATATAGGCCCAGCAGGCGCCGGCATTCTCCATGCGACATTCCTCGACCGTCCCCGAGGGGCCGACCGCGTGGCCGATGAAGAAGTTGTAGAGCGGCGGGACGATCCAGAGGAGGAAGACGACGCCCAGCACCGTGAGCACGCCATCGAGGGGTGTGGCGAACAGGTTCTTCTGCGCCCAGGCAATCGCACCACTGGTGCGATTTGGCGCGGGCTTGGCATCAACCATGTCTGCACGAACGAATCCGATATCGGTCATGGCGGGCTCCTACCTTTCCACCAGACTGACGCGGGCGTTGTACCAATTCATGATCAACGAGGTCAGCAACGAAAAGATGAGATAGACCAGCATGGTCAGCGCGATACATTCGATGGCGCGTCCGGTCTGATTGAGGGCCGTCCCTGCGAAGACGTTGACCAACTCGGGATAGCCGATGGCGGCGCCGAGCGAGGAGTTCTTCGTGAGGTTGAGATACTGGCTGGTCAGCGGCGGGATGATGACCCGCATGGCCTGGGGTACGATGACCAGCCGCAGCCGGTCCCCTTCCTTGAGGCCAAGCGACTGGGCCGCTTCGGTCTGACCCTTGTTGACGGCCTGGATGCCGGCCCGCACCGTTTCGGCGATGAAGGACGCCGTGTAGATGGTGAGGCCGAAGGCGAGCGCGACAAATTCAGGCGGCAATTGCAGACCACCAACGAAATTAAAGCGCTGCAGGACCGGAACTTCAAAGGCCAGTGTCGCGCCACTCAGCCAATAGACCAGGGCCGGCGCGCCAATCACGATCACCGCCATCAGTGCCAGGGGAAAGCGCGCCTCGCTGGGCGGGCGTTCCAGCGCGCCGGTATAGACGACACGGGCGATGACCAGTGCGACGGCCGCGCCCAGCACGGTGACGAAGAGCGAGGGCAACCAGGAGAACATGCTGCCCAGCGCCGTATCGAGCACCAGGAAGGCAATGACGAAGCTCAGCACGCCCCGCGTCAGCGCCGCAAAGCGCGTGACCGACAAGGCAGCCAGCAAGACAGCCAGGATCGCCGCCAGCACGGGTGCATTGGAGATCGGAAAGATCACCGCGAACAGCACCAGCAGTGCAGCAAAGGCAATGAGGAAGGTGACGAAAGCATCGGCAGCTTTACCGGCCAGCACGACCTGGCGCGGATAATGGCCGGTCAGCGTGCGGGTGCGCATCGCCCAGACACTCAAGGCGGTCGCCACCACGACGGCAATGCCGAAGGTGATCATGACCCAGGCGAATTCCTGGTCCGGCGTCGGCCGCGGCACCATCAGGCCGCGCTGGTTGATGAAGATGTCAAAGGGCAGAGCCAGTGACTCGCGCACGGCCGGCATGGCCTTGAGCACCGCGAAGTACCAGAAGAACAGTTGCAGCAGCAGCGGGATGTTACGGATGGTCTCGATATAGACCGTGGCAAGGCGCGAAATGATGAAATTGCTGGAGAGGCGCGCAATACCAAGCGTAAAGCCCAGCATGGTCGCCAGGATGATGCCGATGAAGGCAACCAGCAGCGTGTTGGTGATGCCGACAAGAAAGGCTTCCCAATAAAAGGACCCGCGCGACCAGGGCAGCAGGGAGAAGCTGATGTCGAATCCGGCGGTCTTCCAGAGGAAATCGAAGCCGGTGGTCTTGTTCTGTGCGGCAAGGTTGGCTGCGGTATTGCCGACGATCCAGGCAATGAAGCCAACGAGCAGGCCGGCCACGACGACCTGGTAGATGATGCCGCGGATCACCGGGTCGTTGAAAAACGAAACCCTGGGGGCCGCAGCGCGCCCCGTATCAAGTGTGGTCATGTGAAAGATGTCCCCAAGCCATGCCGACCGCTCCACGCGCCACCCGGGGGCGACGGACAACGGAACAAAAGCACCCGGCGCCCCACAAGGGAGCGCCGGGCCTGTTCAGCTTAGCGGATCGGCGCGGCGTACTGGATGCCGCCATCTTTCCACAGCGCGTTCAGGCCGCGCTCCAGCCCGATCGGGGTGGCGGGACCGACGTTGCGGTCATAGGTCTCGGCGTAGTTACCGACCAGCTTGATGATCTGGTAAGCCCAGTCCTTGGTCAGGCCGAGCGGCGTACCGAAATCGCCTTCAACGCCGAGAAGGCGCTTGATGGCCGGGTTGTCCGAGCCGAGCATCTCATCGACATTGGCCTGCGAGACGCCGAGTTCTTCGGCTTCGAGCAGAGCGAAATAGGTCCAGCGAGCGATGTTGAACCAAGTGGTGTCACCGGCGCGGACCACGGGGCCAAGGGGCTCCTTGGAGATGATTTCCGGCAGAATGATGTGGTCATCGGGGTTGGCGAACTTGGAGCGCTCGGCCGCAAGAGCCGAGGAGTCCGTGGTGTACACGTCGCAACGGCCGTCTTCGTAGGCCTTCACGACTTCGTCCTGGTCGACGAACACCACGGTATTGAATTCGAGGTTGTTGGCGGCGAAGTAGTCGGCCGCGTTCAGCTCGGTGGTGGTGCCCGATTCGATGCAGATGGCGGCGCCGCTGAGGTCGAGAGCGGAAGCAATGCCATCGGCCTTGCGAACCATGAAGCCCTGGCCGTCATAGAACATAGTGCCGACGAAGCTGATGCCGAGCTGGGTATCGCGGCTCATGGTCCAGGTGGTGGTGCGCGACAGCACGTCGATTTCACCGGCCGAAAGGGCGGTGAAGCGTTCCTGGCTGGTCAGCGAGGTGAAGCGGACGGCATCGGCATCATTGAAGATCGCAGCGGCCAGCGCGCGGCAGTAGTCGACTTCGATACCGGTCCAGACGTTGTTCGAATCGGGGGCGGAGAAGCCCGGCACACCGCCGGTCACGCCACACTGAACATAGCCCTTGGCCTTCACGTCATCGAGGATGTCTGCCTGTGCCGTCGTCGCGACGAGGCCGAGCGAGGCCGCGAGAGCGATCGTTACGAGCGTTTTTTGCATTGTATTGCCTTTTTTGTTTCCTGACCCTGTCCCGGAGCTCATCAGGCTTGCGCCAGCGTCTCCGGTTGCACCACCGCCTTTAATGGCGGTTGTGATGCTGTTAAGCATGCAAGCGTCTATTGACCGTTGCGTCAAGGGCTGATGGCAGCTTGGGACAGTAAAGCTGTCTCTTAATTAGCCACACACCGCGAAATGATCCTATTTTAAGCACCGAGCCTGGCATGAATGACAACAAAAACGGCAGCATTTCCGGCCATTCCATCGAAACGATACTGACTCACGCGGGCCGGAAGCCCGAAGAGCAGTTCGGCTTTGTCAATACCCCGGTCTATCGGGGTTCGACCGTACTGTTCAAAACGCTCGACGATATCGAGGCCCAGCAACAGCGCTATCTCTATGGCCGGGCCGGCAACCCGACGACCGACGGTGTCGAGGCGATCGTCACCCAGCTCGAAGGTGCCTATCGCACGCGGCTGGTGCCGTCCGGATTGGCCGCCATCACCATCGCGCTGCTGAGCTGCGTCAAGGCGGGCGACGACATCCTGGTCAGCGACAGCGCCTATGAGCCGGGACGCGTGTTCAGCGACGGGTTCCTGGCGCGCATGGGCGTGGCGACGCGCTACTATGACCCGCGGATCGGCGCGGGACTGGCGGAGTTGATGCGGCCCAATACGCGGGCGGTGCTGGCCGAGAGCCCGGGCTCACTGACGTTCGAGGTGCAGGATATTCCGGCGCTGGCCAAGGCCGCCCATGCCGGCGGCGCCCGGCTGGTGGTCGACAATAGCTGGGCCAGCCCGCTCTACCACCAGCCATTGGCACTGGGCGCGGACCTGGTGGTGCATGCCGGCACCAAGATGTTCGTGGGCCATTCGGACGCCTTTGCGGGGACGATTTCGACCACCGAGGAAGCCTGGGCCGAGGTGGAGCGCACACGGGCACATCTGGGCGTCTTCACCGCCGGGGATGAGGCCTTTCTCGTGGCGCGAGGCCTGCGCACGCTGGCGATCCGCATGAAGGAACATCAGGATCGGGCGCTGGAGATCGCCCGCTGGCTGGAAGGGCAGGAGGAGGTGGGGCAGGTGTTGCACCCGGCCCTCCCGAGCCACCCCGATCATGCGCTGTGGGAGCGCGATTTTACCGGGTCGGGCAGCCTTTTCAGCGTGTTGCTGGCCCCTGCCCCGCGCGCCTCGGTGGCCGCCTTCGTCGACGGGTTGGGCTTGTTCACGATGGGCTATTCGTGGGGCGGCTATGAGAGCCTCTGCATTCCCGTAAAGCTGGGCAAGAACCGCACGGCCAGGCCCTGGACCGCCGACGGAAACCTGTTCCGGCTGCATATCGGGCTGGAGGGTGTCGACGACCTCAAGGCCGACCTCAAGGCGGCCATCGAGCGTTATGCGCGAACGCGCTGAAATGCGCGCCTGAGGGCGGCGAGTTGGCGACGCACGATTCGGCCATTGGGGCGCCTCTCGAACAGCCAGCGACGGCGGGCGAACAGGTTGCGTACCAGGTAAGCGCCCAGCATGCCAACAATCAGGCCGCCGAAAACATCGGTGGGATAGTGCATGCCCACCGGCACGCGCGACAGGCCCACCACGGCGCCGACGACGAAAAACACTGGAAACAGGCGCGGCCACAGGAAGCCGATGACGAAGGCCAGGGCAATGGCCGTGGTGGTGTGGCCGGAGGGAAAGCTCTGGAACTGCCAGTCGTTGAAGATATTCTGGAACGAGAAGGCGCCGGAAACCTCGAATTCGCTAGGGCGGCTGCGGCCGACGAGGCGCTTGAGCAGATTGGCGATGAGCCCCGGCACGCCGACGCCGAGAAAGACGAAGGCGGACAGCATGGCCACTTCGATGGCGGCAAGACGGGACAGGCGTTTCAGCAGTAGCACGGCCAGCATGGCGAGGATGAACACCGCCAGCGATGGGATGAGCACCCAGTCCGACAGGCCGTAATCGGTGATAAAAAAGAACGGGGCGCGCCACTGATCGGGCCAGCCGATAGCGCCGCGCGAGGCCCAGACATCGAGTTGCGACAGCAGCGCGATGCCGAGCACGACGCCAAGGCAGAATAGCGGCCAGCGCCGGGCGTCGAGGCCCAGTGGCCAGGGCTTGGTAAGATCGGTCATGCCGATGTTTTTGCAGGGCGATGCCCCCCGGCGTCAATAGTGCGGGTGGGTGCATCGGCTGCTTGCCCTTTGGAACCGAACACGGTAACGGAATGGGCGATCTCGGAGTGTAGCTCAGCCTGGTAGAGCACCGGTTTTGGGAACCGGGGGTCCAAAGTTCGAATCTTTGTACTCCGACCATCGCATCTGAAGCGTTTAGCGCATCGTGTTGAGGACCTTGCATGACCGCCCGTATCTACCGCCCGGCCCGTAACGCCATGCAGTCGGGAAAAGGGAAATCCAGGAACTGGGTGCTGGTTCACGAACTGGCCGAGTCCAAGCAGATCGACCCGCTGATGGGCTATACGACGTCGGGCGATACCCGCCAGCAGGTGCGCCTCAGCTTCGAGACGCAGGAAGAAGCGGAAGCCTATGCGCAGAAGAATGGCATCGCCTATTCGGTGCAGCCGGCCCATGACGCCACGCCCAAGCGCGTGAGCTATCCTGACAATTTCAGATCCGACCGCAAGACTCCCTGGACGCATTGACGCCCGCTTCCGGCAAAGAATCCGTAATGCGCTGCAAGTGATTGTGGCGCATTTGCTTTTTGGGAGATGCGCATGGACACCGCCCTGCTGATCATACTAGCCGGTGCCGCCGCTGCCGGATTTGCGCAGGGGGTGTCCGGCTTTGCGTTTTCGCTGGTGGCTTTATCGGTATGGGCCTGGGCGGTGGAGCCGCAGCTGGCGGCGCCGATGTCGGTGTTTGGCGCATTGGTGGGTCAGCTTGTCGCCCTGCCCTGGGTGTGGCGCGGCTTCGAGCTGCGCAAGCTGCTGCCGCTGGTGGTGGGCGGGCTGATCGGCGTGCCGCTGGGTGCGGTGCTGCTGCAGTGGCTGGATCCGACGCTGTTCCGCTTTGCCCTGGGCGTGTTCCTGCTCATCTATTGCCCGCTGATGCTGCTGCTGCCGGCCGATTTCAGTTGGCCACATGGCGGGCGCATCGCCGATGGCGTCGCGGGCTTTGCCGGCGGGGTGTTGGGCGGGTTGGCCGGAATTTCCGGGCCGGTACCGACGCTGTGGACCACCTTGCGCGGCTGGGACAAGGACACGCAGCGCGGTGTGCTGCAGGCCTTCAACATCGCCATGCATGTGGCAACGCTGACGGCTTACACGCTGTCGGGCTCGATCACCGGTGAGGCGCTGGTGATGTTCGCCTGGATCACCCCGGCGCTTTCTATTCCGGCGGTGCTGGGCGTATTGCTGTTCCGACGGCTGGCAACGCGGACCTTCCGCCGGCTGATCCTGCTGCTGCTCCTGGTGTCGGGTGCGACGCTGGTCTGGGGTAGTGTTGCCGCCTGGCTCTAGCCTTTGACAGCGAACACCCTATCTTTGGAGCGGCCGACACCGAGGAATCGCCGATGAAGCTGCCCGCTCGCTGCCTGCTCCCCGCCCTTGCCGCCCTTGGCCTCACCACCCTGCCCGCACTGGCCGAGCCGGCAATGTGGGAGATACGCGACAATGACAGTGCCATATGGCTGTTCGGCTCTTTCCATATACTGCCCGCAGGGACCGCATGGCGCAGCGACTTGTTCGACACCATCCTTGCTCACGCCGAAACGGTGGTGCTCGAGACCGATATCCGTCCGGCGGCGGCAGCGCAGGTGGGTGCGGAGGCCTATGTGCGCGGCATCTATGTCGACGGCACCATGCTGACCGACGTGCTGGGCGAGACGGTGGAGGCGCAGTTGCGCGCCAAGGCCGCCGACATCAACATGCCTGTGGGCATGGTGCAGGCCATGCGGCCGTGGCTGGCGGCCAATACGATCACCGTGCAGGCCATGGCCGGCAAGGGCCTCGCCACCGACGGTGTCGAGCTTCAGTTGCTGGCCGACCTAGCCGGCGAGCGGCTGGGCTTTCTCGAAACGGGCGAACAGCAGCTCGACGTGCTCGCGGGCGCGCCGGATGACGAACAGATCGCCATGCTGGTGGCGACGCTGGAGCAATTGGACACACTGCCCAAGCTGATGGACAAGATGCTGGCAAGCTGGCTCGGCGGTACGCCGGATCGGCTGACCGACGTGTTCCTGACCGGCATGGGCGGCTTCGAAGAGGCGTTCCTGGAGCGGCTGATCTATGCGCGCAACCGCAACTGGATGCCGCCACTGGAAGCCATGCTGGCCGACAACAGCGAGAACCTGGTGATTGTGGGCGCCGCGCATCTGGTGGGCGATGGCAGCGTGCTCGATCTGCTGGACAATGCGGGGTATGAGGTCAGGCGGATTCAGTAGGTTACCGAACCTCTCCCCGAATTGAGAGGTTGGTCTGTCTTCGAGGGCCTTTCCCAGGCACCTCACACGGTAAAGGCCCCCTCACCCGGCCTTCGGCCGACCTCTCCCCCGAAGGGAGAGGTGAAGAGCTCACACCTCGCTGAGCCGCGTCCACTTGCCATCGTTCTTGCTCGACTGCACCGAGGCGGTGATGAACTGCATGCCTTCGACGCCGTCGGCCAGGGTGGGCAGCAGGCCTTCATAGGCGGCGCCGTCGCCGCGGATGATGGCGGCGAACTGGCTGTAGAGCGTGGCGAAGGCTTCCAGATACCCTTCGGGGTGGCCGGAGGGGATGCGGACATTCATGGTTGAGGCGGCATTGCCGGAAATGGCGCCGCCGCGCGTGAAAAGCTGCTTGGGTTTGCCGAATTCGGTGAACCACATGTAGTTGGGATTGTCCTGGCGCCATTCGAGACCGCCCTTGTCGCCGTAGACACGGAGCTGCAGGCCGTTTTCGTTGCCGACGGCGACCTGGCTGGCCCAGAGCATGCCCCTGGCGCCGCCTTCGAAGCGCAGCAGGATGTGGACATTGTCGTCGAGCTGGCGGCCCGGCACGAAGCTGGTGAGATCGGCCGAGACAGAATCGGTCTTGAGGCCGGTGACGAAGCGGGCGAGGTTATAGGCATGGGTGCCGATATCGCCGATGGCCCCGCCGGCGCCGGAGCGGGCTGGATCGGTGCGCCAGGAGGCCTGCTTGTTGTCTGCGTCGGCGGCTTCGGTGAGCCAATCCTGCGGATATTCCACCTGGATGACGCGAATCTTCCCGAGGCGGCCAGATTCGACCATTTCGCGGGCCTGCCGGATCAGGGGGAAGCCGGTGTAGTTGTGGGTCAGCAGGAAGCGGGCGCCATTGGCGGGCTTGATCGCTGCAAGCTTGCGGGCATCTTCCAATGTGCTGGTGATCGGCTTGTCGCAAATCACGTGAATGCCGGCTTCGAGGAAGGCCTTGGCCGGACCATAGTGCATGTGGTTGGGCGTGACGATCGACACGGCCTGGATGCCATCGGGGCGGGCCGCTTCGGCGCGGGCCATGTCCTCGTAGGAGGTGTAGATGCGGTCTTCGGCCAGGCCGATATTGCGACCGGATTCCTTGGCCACGTCGGGGCGCGACGACAGGGCGCCGGCCACCAGGTCGTAGTCCCCGTCGATGCGGGACGCGACGCGGTGAACGTAGCCTATGAAGGCTCCGGTGCCGCCGCCGACCATGCCCAGGCGAATGCGCTTTGCGCCGTTTTCAGCCATTGATGCCTCCTTGAACTGCTGTGTTACGCCGCTGCGTTAAAGGCTAGCTCAGCCCCAGGATCTTCCGATTTGCCGCGGCGTCCGTGCCCGACGAGGCGAAGTCGTCGAAGGCGTGTTCGGTGACGCGGATGATGTGGTTCTTGATGAATTCGGCGCCTTCGCGCGCACCGTCCTCGGGATGCTTGATGGCACATTCCCATTCGAGCACGGCCCAACCGGCAAAGTCGTATTGCGCCATCTTGGAGAAGATCGAGGCGAAATCGACCTGGCCGTCGCCCAGCGAGCGGAAGCGCCCTGCCCGGTTGATCCAGCTCTGGTATCCGCCATAGACGCCCTGGCGGCCGGTCGGATTGAACTCGGCGTCCTTGACATGGAACATCTTGATCCGCTCGTGGTAGATGTCGATGTAGTCGAGATAATCGAGCTGCTGCAGCACGAAGTGGCTGGGATCGTAGAGCAGATTGGCGCGCGGGTGGTTCTTCACCCGATCGAGGAACATCTCGTAGGTGACGCCGTCATGCAGGTCCTCGCCGGGATGAATCTCGTAGCAGACGTCGACGCCGTTTTCGTCGAAGGCATTGAGGATGGGGGTCCAGCGGCGGGCCAGTTCGTCGAAGGCCTCTTCGACGAGGCCTGCCGGGCGCTGCGGGAACGGATAGAGGAACGGCCAGGCCAGTGCGCCCGAGAAGGTCGCGTGTTCGGTGAGGCCCAGATTCTTCGATGCCTTTGCCGCCCAGTTGAGCTGCTGCACCGCCCATTCCTGGCGGGCCTTGGGGTTGCCGTGGACCGATGCCGGGGCGAAGCCATCGAGCATGGTGTCATAGACCGGGTGAGCGGCGACGAGCTGGCCCTGCAGGTGGGTCGACAGCTCGGTTATGGCAATGCCATGTTTGGCGGCGGTGCCGGCCAGTTCATCGGCATAGGTCTTGGAGGTGGCGGCTTTTTCCAGGTCGATCAGGCTGCCGACCCAGGTCGGGATCTGCACGCCCTTGTAGCCGTAATTGGCGGCCCAGCTGCAGATGGCGTCGAAGGAATTGAACGGCGCCGCGTCGCCCGCGAACTGCGCCAGAAAAATAGCCGGCCCCTTGATGGTGCGCATATCGTTTCTCCCTATTGGCGCCTGGCGCCTCAGCTTGTACCGCTTGAAACAGCAGACCTCACCCTGAGCTTGTCGAAGGGCGAGGTCGTGGCACCATCCGGGCACGACCTTGTGGTTCGACAGGCTCACCACGAGGTCTACTTTGGATCACATTGTTCGACAGGCCCATAGGCCTGTCAATGAGGTACGCACCTCATTACTTCAGCAGGGCCTGGGCTTCTGCCGGGGTGAGTGCCTTGGGGCGCTCGCAGGTGGTCGACAGCGTCAGCACCTGGCCGCTTTCACCGGCCTTGAGCAGGCTGGTCATCACGTCCACGGCATGCAGCGCCACATCGAGGCCACAGCGGGCAGTGTAGCCGCCGTCGATGGACGCCATCATGTCGGCAAGGCCGGCCGCGCGATAGTTGGCGCGCGGATGTTCCTTGTCGAGGTCCTGGTTGGCCTTGCCGAAGGGGTGATCCCACGGGGTGACCTTGCTGCGCTCGCCGGCAATGTTGGCCGTGACCAGATCGCCGCCGAAGAAGTTCGGATCGGGCACGAAGATGGAGCCATCGGTGCCGTACAGCTCGATATTGTGGTGGCCATGCGCCGCCACGTCCCAGCTCGCACCCATAGTGATGATGGCGCCGGAGACGAATTCGAGCACGCCATGAATGGTGGTGGGGGTGCCGACCTTGACGAAAGTGCCCTTATAGGGGCCTTCGGCGGTCACTTCGCGCTCAGTGCGGGCCATGTTGGTGAAGGCCGACAGGCGCTTGACCGGGCCCAGCAGGTGGATCAGGTCGGTGACGTAATAGGGGCCGAGATCGAGGATGGGGCCTGCGCCGGGCTGGAAGAAAAAGTCCGGATTGGGATGCCAGTGTTCCATGCCGCGGCTCATGACGTGGGTGGTGCCGCTCATGATCTTGCCGAGCTTGCCGCTGTCGATGATGTCGCGGGCCTGCTGGTGCGCGCCGCCGAGGAAGGTATCGGGGGCCGAGCCGACCTTGAGGCCACGGTCATCGGCGGCCTTTTTCAGCGCCATACCCTCTTCGAGGCTGAGCACGAAGGGCTTTTCGGAATAGGCATGCTTGCCTGCCGAGACGATATCCATCGACACCGCATAGTGGGTGGCCGGGATCGTCAGGTTCACGATAACGTCGATTTCGCTGTTCTTGAGCAACTCGTCGGGCGTCTGCGCCTTGACGCCGAATTCCTCGGCGCGCTTCTGCGCGGCGGCCGGCAGGATATCGGCGACGGCGCGCACCTCGAGCCCCTTGAACAGGGGCGCGAGGCGCAGATAGGCGCTGGAGATGTTGCCGGCACCCATGATGCCGACGCCAAAAGTCTTGGCCATTTGGATTACTTCCACTTCTTTGCAGCGGCGATGGAGCGCGTTGCGAAGCGCACCGCATCGGAGGGCTTGTCATGCTCGGCGACGAAATACTGCGCCTTGGTCTTGGCCTCGACCTTGCCGATCAGGTTGTCCCAATCGAGCACGCCATGGCCGACATCGGCCCAGCCGTCTTCATCGAGGTTCTGCCCGGCTGGGGCGATATCCTTGACGTGGACGGCGGTGATGCGGCTGCCATAGCGGTCGAACCAGGCGATCGGGTCGGCCTTGCCGCGCACCACCCAGGCCACGTCGCATTCCCATTCGATATTGGGCGCGGTTTCGAGGATGATTTCCATCGGCGTGCGACCGGAGCTGGTCGCCTTGAATTCGAAATCGTGGTTGTGCCAGCCGAAGCCGTAGCCTTCCCTGGTATAGGTCTCGGCGGCCTTGGCCAGCGTTTCGGCCAGTTCGAGCCACTTGGACTCGTCCTCGCTGCGACCCTCGGGCCCGATATGGGGGACGATGATCTTCTTCATGCCGAGGGTTTCGGCGGTCTTGAGCGTGGTGGACACGTCGGCGACCTGCGCCGGGCCGAAATGGCCGGTCGGCATGGTGAGGCCGTTCTTCTTGAGGTTGGCGGCAAGGCCGGCGGCATCGGCATAGAGCCCGCCGAAGCCTTCGGTCTGGGTGTATCCGAGCGAACCCAGGGTGACGAGGAAATCGGCGAGCGAGGGAACATTGCGGGCGCTGTAGAGCTGGAATGACAGTTCGGTCATCGTGGCCTCTTTTGGAACGTTAGAATGGACAGGTGGCATCGGATTGGCGATGCACGGGGTAGCCTTGTTCAGGGATGTTGTCGCGCCTGCCGGACAGGCCAATCACCGCAAAAGTAATATCTGGCCGGGAGGCGGCGGCGGACAGGAGCGGGGCGCCCGGAGGCGCCGCCGCAGCTTGACGAAGCCGATGCTAGAGACGCTCGGTGGTCTCGGAGCTGAAGAACGAACCGCGAGCCGGGTCGAACCCGACAACCAGCTTCTGGCCGGGTTCGAGGTGGACATCGCTGGCGGCACGGAAGGTCACGGGACGGCCCGCGATCTTGGTCCAGGCCAGCGTGTCCGAACCCATGGGCTCGACGATCTCGATCTCGACTTCGGCATTGTAGGGCATCCTGGATGCCTCTTCGCCGATGAGGATATGCTCGGGACGAACACCCAGCACGGCCTTGCCCGATGCCTTCGACTTGTCGGCAAAGTCGTAGGTCGCGACCGGAACCACCGTGCCGTCTTCGGCGGTGAAGGACGAACCGTCCAGCGTGCCTTCGATGAAATTCATCGATGGCGAGCCGATGAAGCCGGCGACGTAGAGATTGACCGGCTTGTTGTAGATGGTGTGCGGATCGGCGAGCTGCTGGATCACGCCATTTTTCATGATGGCGATGCGATCGGCCAGCGTCAGGGCCTCGATCTGGTCGTGGGTCACGTAGATCATGGTGTTCTTGAGCCGCGCATGCAGCCGCTTGATCTCGACGCGCAGGTCCGAGCGGAGCTTGGCATCGAGGTTGGACAAGGGCTCGTCGAACAGGAACACGTCCACGTCACGGACCAAGGCACGGCCGATGGCCACGCGCTGGCGCTGGCCGCCCGACAGATTGGCCGGCTTGCGGCCTAGCAGCGGCTGGATCTGGAGGATTTCGGCGGCGCGGGCGACGCGGCGCTCGATCTCTTCCTTTTTCATCCCGGCGACGCGCAGGCCGAAGCTGAGGTTCCGCTCGACCGTCATCTGCGGGTAGAGCGCGTAGGACTGGAACACCATGCCGATGCCGCGGTCCTTGGGCTCTTCCCAGGTGACGTTCTTGCCATTGATGAAGATCTGGCCGGCGGACACGTCGAGCAGGCCGGCGATGCAGTTGAGCAGCGTGGACTTGCCGCAACCGGAGGGCCCGAGCAGGACGATGAACTCGCCCTGCTCGATGTCGAGATTGAGAGTCTCGAGCACCTTCACGTTGCCGAAGTTGAGCGATAGATCGCGGATGGAAACGCTATGTTGCATTGAGATTATCCCTTCACGGCGCCGGCGGCGACGCCGCGAACAAACAGCTTGCCGGACACAAAGTAGATGATCAGGGGTACCAGACCCGTCAGCACGGTCGCAGCCATGTTGACGTTGTATTCCGGCGTACCCTGAGCCGAATTGACGATGTTGTTGAGCTGGACGGTCATCGGCAGGTTCTTCGTCCCGGCGAAGACCACGCCGAACAGGAAGTCGTTCCAGATGCCGGTAACCTGCAGGATCAGCGCCACCACGAAGATCGGCAGCGACATGGGCAGCATGATCTCGAAGAAGATGCGCCAGAACCCTGCCCCATCGACGCGCGCGGCCTTGAACAGCTCCTGCGGCAGCGAGCCGAAATAGTTGCGGAACAGCAGCGTCAGGATCGGCATGCCGAAGATGGTGTGGACAATGATGACGGCCTGCAGGGTGCCGAAAATACCCATTTCACGGGTGATCATCACCAGAGGATAGAGGAACACCTGGTAGGGGATGAACGAGCCGAAGATGAGGATGGCGAAGAAGAGTTCCGAGCCCTTGAAGCGCCAATTGATCAGCGCATAGCCGTTTACCGCCGCAATGAAGATCGAAACGATGGTGCTGGGAATGGTGATCTTGACCGAATTCCAGAAACCGGGCGCCAGACCCTCGCAGGTAAGGCCGGTGCAGGCGCTGGTCCATGCCTTGATCCAGGCGTCGAAATTAATCTGGTTGGGGAGGGCGAAAATGTTGCCGAAACGGATTTCCGGCATCGTCTTGAACGACGTCACCACCATCACATAGAGCGGAAACAGGAAGTAGAGGGTGAAGAAAACCAGCACCGAATAGATGATGATCTTGGTGGGGGTGAAGAACGGCTTGGGCCGGGGTCCACGCGGCTCGACGCCGACGGCAGTATCCGGTGCGGAGCCGGCCATGGTTGCGGTCTGGCTCATGACTGACGTCCCTTTCCGCCAAATTCGAGATAGGCCCAGGGGATCATGATGATGACGACAGTCAACAGCATCATGCTCGCCGCGGCCAGGCCCTGGCCGATATTGCCGCCCGAGAACATGTAGTTGTAGACGTATTTGGCGGGCACTTCCGAGGAGATGCCGGGACCGCCATTGGTCAGCGCCACGACGAGGTCATAGAGGCGGACGATGCCGGAGCCGATCAGCACCACGGCAGTCACCAGCACGCCGCGCATCATGGGCAGCACGATCGAGATATAGGTACGCCAGGTGGGGATGCCGTCAACGCGGGCGGCTTTCCAAATCTCGTCGTCGACGCCGCGCAGGCCGGCAAGCATGAGCACCATGCAGAAGCCGACGCCCTGCCACAACCCGGCGATCAACAGCGCAAACAGCACCATGCGCGGATTGGCGATCCAGTCGAAGCTGAAGCCGGTCCAGCCCAGATTGCGGATCGTGGTCTGCAGGCCCAGCGTGGGGTTCATGATCCACTGCCAGACAAGACCCGTCACGATGAAGCTGAGGGCGAAGGGATAGAGCATGATGGTGCGGAAGGCGCTTTCAAAGCGAATCTTCTGATCCATCAGCACGGCAAGCAGGAAGCCCAGGACCAGCGTGAACACCAGCGACATCGCGCCGTAGCTGATCAGGTTGGTGACCGAGACGTTCCAGCGCGAGGTGCCGAAAAGGCGTTCATACTGCTCGAAGCCGACGAACTTGCCGGTCGGCAGGAGCTTCGAGTTAGTGAATGAATAATAGATGGTCCAGACAGTGCAGCCGACAAAGACGATCAGCACGGTGGCGATCATCGGCAGAGCCGCAATCTTGGCGGGCAGGTTGTGAACGAAGGTTTTTCGAAGGAAGCCGCGCTGACCGGATATTCCGGCGCCCTCTACCCTCTGAACGGCTGTATCCGCCATCAGTCTCTCCATAAGAAAGTGGTCGACCTTGCCAATCAAGGCCGACCACCGCTTTCAACGATGAGAACTCAATCCCATCCAAGTCGCCGGAGGATTACTCCGCCGACTCGATGATCGAAGCGTAGCGCTCGATGTAGTCATCGACGGTGATGCTGTCGTCGTCGAGGAACTCGGTGTTGAGATCCTGCATCTGCTGCTGGGTATCGCTGGAGAGTGCGAAGTCGCCAGAAGGCAGCAGACCGTTGTCGAGCAGCTTCAATGCCTTGGCCATGCAAGCATTGGCACCCGACAGGTCGATGTCGGTGCGGATCGGCATGGAGCCCTTCTTCAGGTTGAAGGCGAGCTGGGCTTCAGGCGAGATCAGGATCTTGGCCAGATCGGTCTGGGCCTGGATCACTGCCGGGTCGGTGCCTTCAGGCAGGACCGGGAAGTAGAACGAGTCGCCGCCGCCGGTCAGCTGATCGCCGAGGCCGAGAGCCGGGAGACATTCATAGTCCACGCCGGGAACGCCGCCGGCCACCTGCAGGTCACCCTGCAACCAGTCGCCGTGGATATTGCCGGCAGCAGTGCCTTCGAGCAGCTGATTGCCGACGTCACCGAAGGACGGGACCATCATGTCAGGCGAGATCACGCTGCGCAGGTGGTCGAGAGCCTCGGCAACCTTGCGGAATTCGGGGCCACGAACAGCGTCGGCGCTCTTGTCGCGGTTGATGGCGAGGACGAGGTCCGAACCACCCAGACCCGACATCAGCACGCCCGGGATACCCGAGAACGGCCAGCCGGTGGCCAGGCCGAACGGCAGGATGCCGGCTTCTTCGAGAGCAGGCCAGGAGGCGACATACTCATTCCAGTCCTTGGGAACCGGCTGACCGATCGTCTCATAGGCCTTGGTGGAGAGCCACAGCCAATCCCACGAGTGGATGTTGACCGGGAAGCAGTAGATCTTGCCGTCGTAGGTGCACGGAGCAAGCAGCGACTGATCGACGTAGAAGTCGAGGCCGCCCATTTCTTCGACGATCGGCGTCAGGTCGCGGATCAGGCCAGCCTGGATCAGCTCCTCGGCGTCACGGCCGGTATTCATCTGGGTCGCACCCATCGGGTCACCGCCGATGATACGGCTGATGATGACGGGGTTGGCACCAGTGCCCGAGCCAGCAAGGGCGCTATCCACCCAATGATTGCCGGTCTGCTCTTCGAACACGCGAGCAAATTCGGCCACGGCGGCGGCTTCACCAGCCGACGTCCACCAGTGCGTCACTTCGAGGTCTGCCGCCATGACAGCAGTCGACCCGAGCAAAGCGGTCGCCATAGCGGCAACCACTGCAAACTTCTTCATAGAATGTCCTCCCAACGATCACTTGGAGCGAAGCGCTCCCGCGAAGCTGCCAGCCGCAAGGTTGCCTTCTTGCGAAGCATCCCGTGCTGGCGGCGTGTAATCGATTGCATCGTTCGGCTCCCGAAACCTCTGCAATCGATTGCATTAGTTTCGTACACGCCTTGCGCACCTGTCAATACCGATTTAGACAGTTTGGGTTACTGACAGCGAGAGGGGGCGCTGCCAGGCATGACTCTGGTAAAGAAAACGCCGACAATTCAAGACGTTGCGCGTTTCGCAAATGTGTCCACGGCGACTGTGAGCCGCGCCCTTTCTAGCCCGGAACGGGTAAGCGAGCAGACCCGTGCGCGTATTTCCGAGGCCGTTCGCGTCACCGGCTACACACCCAACCAGTCGGCCCGCTCGCTGCGCCAGCGAACCGCCCGGACGATCCTCGTCGCCCTGCCCGATATCGGCAATTCGTTCTTCTCGGTCATCCTCGATGCGGTGGAGCGAGAGGCGGCGTCCCGCGGCTATGGCGTGCTGGTGGCCAATCGTTTCCCGCGCATGGATTCGGGCCTGCGCATGCGGGACTACTTCCTCTCCAACCGCGTCGACGGCCTGCTGCTGCTCGATGGCTCGGTGGACCTCGAACAACTGATGATGCTGACCGGCGACCCGACGCCCGTCCCGCTGATCGTGGCCTGTGAGGAAATCCCCAACGCGCCCTTCCATACGGTCAAGACCGACAATGGCTACGCCGCCGAACGGGCCACGCGCCATCTCATCGACCTCGGCCATCGCCGAATCGGCCATATCAGGGGACCCGACGGCAATGTGCTGACCGCCGAGCGGGAACAGGGCTATGCCCGCGCTATGCAGGCGGCGGGCCTGCCCATATGCCCGGAGTGGGTGCTGGCCGGCGGGTTCGAGATGGAGGCCGGTCGCGCCGCGGCTGGGCGTTTCATCAGCATTGCCGACCGGCCGACGGCGATTTTCGCGGCCAATGACGAAAGCGCCGTGGGCTTTATCTCCGGCCTGCGCCAGCATGGGCTGGACTGCCCGGACGACGTGTCGGTGGTGGGGTTCGACGACCTGGTGCTGGCGGCGCATATCTGGCCGCCGCTCACCACCATGCGCCAGCCCCGCGCGGCGCTGGGGCGGATCGCCGCCGGGGCACTGATCGACCTGATCGAGGGTGAGCGCCGCAGCCGGGTGCCGATGCATATGGTGCTGAGCTCGGAAATGATCGTGCGCGGCACCACCGCTCGCCCCCCTGCCCCCACCGCACCGGCGTCGCTATCGCCGGCCCTGGTTGTGCGTTAGCCTCGCACAAGGGCATTTCCTTTACGCGAAAATGCGTTAAATGGGGCCAATGCGCTGGTCCCGTAGCTCAGCTGGATAGAGCAGCAGCCTTCTAAGCTGTTGGTCGGAGGTTCGAGTCCTCCCGGGATCGCCAGTTTCCTTACAAATGTAGCTTATGGGTAGAGACACGGGTAACGGCGTCGCGTGGCGGCAGCCGGGCCTTAAGATTTCGGCAAGGGCGGCATCGGTAGCTGATGGTATGCGCGACCTGTCCAAACTCCATGCCGGAAAATCGGCCCTGCTGCTCGAACGCAGGATGGCCCCACGCCGGAACACGAGTATCGAAGCCCTGATCAGCTTCGGCAAAACCAGCCTGCCCTGTATCATCCGTAACGTCTCCGATACCGGTGCGAAGCTGGAAGTCGCCAAGGTGGCGGGTATTCCGGACGTGTTCCTGCTGCATGCGCCGGGGCATCGGCCGCAGACCTGCCGCGTCGCCTGGCGGGCGCTGAGGGAGTTGGGCGTGGAATACCGGGACTAGAAATCAAAGCCCATCTGCGAGGCGGCTTTTTCGCGGGCCGGCTTCGGGGGTCCCATTATGGGTGGAGCCGACGCGGCGACCAGGGCCGGCTTTGCTGCCGGCCCCGGCTCGCTTACGGGCTTATCGGCCGCCGCCATCGTATCGAGCCAGTCCAGCACCGGCTTGAGGCGACCGGCATGGAGCGCATAGCGGTTTTCCCGCCCTGATTTCTTTTCGCTGATGAGCTTGGCCTGCTTGAGCACCCGCAGATGGCGCGAGATGGCGGGGCGGCTGATATCGAAATGGCTCGTGAGCACATGCACCGGCTGGGGGCCGGCATGCAGAATTTCGATGATGCGGCAACGGGTTGGGTCGGCCAGGGCGACAAGGAGGGGGAGCGGGGGCATGCGTGTTCCAGAGCGGTTCACCGATGCAGTAGTAACGCTAGCGTTACCCGTCAAGCGCGCGCCTTGCCGGGCAACGGGTTATTCACCAGATGCGTTGAGTGAGGCTTTACAATGCCGCACGATGACCGCTTTGGCGCAATAATCTGGTCACTTCCCTGCGGCAAGGTCGGCGACAAGGAGACATAAGTGCAAAAGCCAGTGGCAAGATATTCATGGTGGAGCCGCGAGCAGCGGCCGTTCACCCTTGCCGAAGTGGTGGTGGACGGCGTGGTACATGTGCTGGGGCTGATCGTCGCCATCGTGGCCGGCTCGGTGCTGCTGGCCTATGCCGTTCTGGAGACGGCGCCGGAGATCGCCCCTGCCCTGGTGGTCTATGTCGGCTCGCTGGTGGCGGTGCTCGGGGTGTCGCTGGCCTATAATCTGTGGCCGGTATCGCCGATCAAGAAGCTGCTGGCCCGCTTCGACCAGGCGGCCATATTCCTGTTCATCGCCGGCTCCTATACGCCCTTCCTGGCCGTCATCGGCGGCACCACGACGGGCGTCTTGATGACCACCTTCGTCTGGGGCGCTTCGCTGATCGGGGTGGCGCTCAAGCTGATCGTGCCGGAGCGGTTCGGACGGCTCGCCATCGTGCTCTACCTGGCGATCGGCTGGAGCGGCGTCCTGGTGTTCCAGTCACTGGCGCAGACGCTGCCCGTCAGCACGATGTGGCTGCTGCTGGCAGGCGGGATCACCTATTCGCTGGGGATCGTTTTCCACCTGTGGGAAAAGCTCAAGTTCCAGAACGCGCTGTGGCATGTCTTCGTGGTTGCCGGGGCCAGCCTGCATCTCTGGGCGGTGATCGACTGCATGGTCATCCACCGGCTGTAGGTCAGTTGGCCGGTTTCGTCACCCGGTCGTGTTCCATCGTATCGCCGGGCTTCAGCCCGATTTCCTCCGAGCGGCCGCCCGGAATTTCCAGCACGAACTGCACCGGCACTTCGGAGGGAATGGAGGTGATATCGTGTGGACGGGCGTTGACATGGATGGTTTTCACCACCCCGTCGGCCCCGACAAACACCATGTCGAGCGGAATGAAGGTGTTGCGCATCCAGAACGACACCGGGCGTTCTTCCTTGAAGTCGAACAGCATGCCGGCATCGTCGGCCAGCTCGGTGCGATACATCAGCCCCTGCGCGCGGCTTTCGGGCGTATCCACCACTTCCACGTTGAAACTATAGTCGCCGGTCGAGGAATGCAGCACCAGCTTGCCCTCGTCGCTGCAGGCCGCCAGCGGCAGCGCCACGGCGCCGATGGCTATCACCACGGCGGCACGGCGCAGCACCGGGGCAAGGCGTTGGGCAAACATCATCATGGCGGATTTCCTAGTGGGAGGACGGTGCGTCGCCCCAACCATCGGGCCGGATTTCGGCGACCATAAGGCCCTTGGGTCCATTGCCGTAGCGCACCAGCACATACTGGCCGGGACGCAGCTCGGTAATGCCGAAGCGGCGCAGGGTTTCCATATGGACGAAAATGTCGGGCGTGCCCTCGCCGGCCGAAAGGAAGCCGAAGCCGCGGATGCGGTTGAACCACTTCACTTCAAGCCGAACCATGCCCGAGGTCGGTTCCACGACGACATGAGTGCGCGGCGCCGGCATCTGGGCCGGATGGCGAGCGGTCGATTCGTCCATCGAGACGATGCGGAAAGCCTGCAGTCCGCCGGGGCGATTGAGCGCTTCGACGACGATACGGGCGCCTTCATAGGCCGTCTGGTAGCCGTCGCGGCGCAGGCAGGTCACATGCAGCAGCACATCGGGCATGCCATTGTCGGGCACGATGAAACCGAAGCCCTTGCCGGCATCGAACCACTTGATGGCGCCGGACACTTCGATCGTGGCGTCCTGGCCGCCATCCTGGGACAGCGCGTCAGTATGGGCAGCCGATCCTGTCTCGCCGGACAGGTTCGCGCCCTCTTCGCCATCGCCAGTAAACTTGGCCCCCATGCTCCCCAAGCCCTTCGTACTCGCCTCGCCGTCGCGAGGTACTCCACAAGACAGGGGGACACTCTGTCCGATTCAAAGGCAATTGTTAAGACTCTGTTTGGAATTGCACCGGTTGCAGCGCGGACGCGCGCTTGCTAGGCCATCTGCAACGATTTCGCCAAGGAGAAGCGCGCCATGAAGTACCTGCACACCATGGTCCGGGTGACCAATGTCGAGGACAGCCTGCGGTTCTATTGCGAGGGGTTGGGGCTGGAGGAGGTGCGGCGGAGCGAGAATGAGAAGGGTCGTTATACGCTGATTTTCCTGCGCGCGCCCGGCGATGCCGGGGGTGAGGTGGAGCTGACCTATAACTGGGATCCCGAAGAGTATACCGGCGGGCGCAATTTTGGGCACCTGGCCTATCGCACACAGGATATCTACAAGCTCTGCCAGCACCTTAGCGACATGGGCATCACCATCAACCGGCCGCCGCGCGATGGGCACATGGCCTTCGTGCGCTCGCCGGACGGGATTTCGGTGGAGCTGATCCAGGACGGTTCGCTGCCGCCGCAGGAGCCGTGGCTGTCGATGCCAAACACCGGCAAGTGGTAGGAATTGGCTAGCAGACTGTTAGCATTTCGCTAACCGTCACGCTTAGCCGGCGGTTAGCGAAAAGACTCGTATTTTAGCGACTTCACAGAATGGACCATTGCCTGTTGCGCCCGCGCAACAGGCGGTTTCCGGAAGTCGCCATGCTGACCAAGACCCGCTCCATCGCCGCCTTGATGGTTACCGCCCTCACGTTAGCGGCCTGTGCCCCCATGGCCATGTTCGCCAGCTCGAGCGGTGCGGGCTATGCCGGCAAACGCAGCGACTGGGGCACCTTCGTTTCCAGCCGCGAGGTCAATGCGCTTTGCATCGCCCCCAAGCTGCGCTTCCTGATCTGGGAATTCGAGGGCCATTTCGGCCGCAAGGTCATCATGAATTCAGGCTATCGCGACGGCCAGCATAACAGCGCGGCGGGCGGAGCGGACAATTCCTATCACACCAAATGCATGGCGGCCGATTTTTACATTCCGGGCGTCGACAAGGGCCAGCTCATCGCCTTTGCCATGCAGACCGGCAGCGTGGGGGGCCTGGGCTGCTATCCGGGCAAATCGTTCATCCATGTGGACGTGCGCGACCGTCCGCGTGGCTACAGCCGGCCGGTGACCTTCTCGGGCTGTTAAAAAAATCGGCTTTGGGCGCACAGGGGGTTGCACATCGGACATCCCCCAACTATACGGTCCACCAGCGCTCAGGCGCCCTTCGTCTATCGGTTAGGACGGCACCCTTTCACGGTGCAGAGAGGGGTTCGACTCCCCTAGGGCGTACCATTCCTTCTTGATGTGGAATGGCCTATATTGAGCCGGAAGTTCCTAGGTCCGCGGCCATCGTCTATCGGTTAGGACGGCACCCTCTCACGGTGCAGAGCGGGGTTCGATTCCCCGTGGCCGTACCAGGAACCCTTCCTTGCAGCATTTGAGCTTGTGGTGGCGCCAACCATCATGACGGTATGCGCTATCCGGGGCCATTGGGGCCCGGAGCGAAGGGGCCTCCTAGCAATACCATCCTAACACCTCCCCTTCGATGCGAAACGGTACTTGGGTCGACCCGTTCGCCCCCGCACGGCCTGAGATCTGACCGTCTCGCATACGCCCTTCCCTTCTCCCTTGCGAGATACGGTGCCCGAAGGGCGAATGATCCGGAGCGTCGAAGCATGGGCGAGCGCAAACCCCTCACCCAGTTCTTCCGCTGAACGCGGAAGAACCACCCTCTCCCTCAAGGGGCGAGGGTGGCTCCACTTTTGGGGCACAGCCGAGTTCCAAATCTAATTCAGATGGCGCACTAGCCCCTGCCCTGGTTCCACGGGCTCACCAGTAGGTCTCCCGGGTGGCGTGGTGGGCCTGGGGCAAACGGAAAGCGCAGAAAAACCCGGTCAGGCCGGCTTGCGATATTTGTAGATGCCGACGTCGATGGAGCCTTCGGTGAAGCCGGCTTCGCAATAGGAGAGGTAATAGACCCACTTGCGCTTGAACTCTTCATCATAGCCGAGCGGGGCGATCATCGGCCAGCGTTCGAGGAAGCGCTCGCGCCAGAGTTTCAGCGTCTTGGCGTAGCTGAGGCGGAAGGTCTCGACGTTTTCCAGCACCAGATTGTACCTGTCGCCGAAATCCTTCATCACCGTCTTGGTGAGCAGCATGCCGCCGGGGAAGATGTAGCGCTGGATGAAGTCCGGCCCGCTGCGGTAGCCCTCGAAATCGGCCTCGTTGATGGTGATGGCCTGGATGGCGGCAGTGCCGCCAGGCTTGAGGCGATCATGCACGGTCTGGAAATAGCTGGGCCAGTTGTCCTCGCCCACCGCCTCGATCATCTCGATGGAGCCTATATGGTCGAACTGGCCTTCGGTATGGCGATAATCCTCGAAGACCAGGGTGGCGAACTTGTCGAGGCCCTGGCGAGCCAGGCGTTCGAGGCCGAATTTGAGCTGTTCGGCCGACAGGGTAATGCCGCGCAGATGGGCCTTGTAGTCGCGGGCAACGGTTTCAGCGAAGCCACCCCAGCCGCAGCCGATCTCGAGGACCGACGAGCCCTCGGTGACGCCGGCCATGTCGGCGACGCGGCGGTATTTGGCGAGTTGGGCTTCCTCGAGGCTTTGGTCGCCGGAGGTGAATACCGCCGAGGAATAGGTCATCGAAGGGTCGAGCCACTGGCCGTAAAAGTCATTGCCGAGATCGTAGTGCTCAGCGATGTTCTTCCTGGAGCCTTCCAGTGTGTTGCGGCGCGACAGGTGATAATGCAGGTCAGTCGCGGCACGGCGGAAGAAGCCGGGATTGGCATGCTCGAACATGTCGCGATTCTGCAGGAAGAAGCGGAACAAGGCCGTGAGGTCATCGGACTCGATATCGCCCGCCATATAGGCCGAAGCGAAGCCGACCGTGCCGCGCTGCATTGCCTCGCTCAGGACGCGGAAATTGTTGAGCCGCAGGGTGGCGTGTTCGCCGGTCGACGGATTGCCGACGGTGCGGGTGCGACCATTGGGAAAGATGACGGTGAGGGCGCCATAGCGTGGCTTGCCAATCAGGGCAACGCCGATGCGTTCGACTGCCCAGGAAGCAAAACTGGTCCACGGCGTGGCGCCGGTATTGGTATTCTCTACGACGGACTTGGTCATTGGGCCGCTTTGTCCAAATTTACTAAACCTGGCGGCGACGCTTGAGCTGCCGCCTTAATGTAAGCGTTGGCGGCATGGGCCCGCTCTGAAAACCGTGTTTCGGGCCATGCCTCCCGACAGTTTAGCCGCCGTAAGAGGATATGCAAGCAGCAGTTTTCGTGGTTCGACAGGCTCACCATGAGGTGTCCGGTGGGAACGGTCAGCCCTTGGGCCGGGCCAGGTCGGTGAGCCGGAGCTGCACCTGCTCGCGGCCCTGATAGTGATCGATGGAGAGCGCGCCGGCAAAATGGAAGGCCGAGTCGCCATCGCGCAGCAGGGCATCGCCGATGGCGGTGCTGGCGGCGCGGAAAGCGATGGCCTTTAGGCGGGCACCGTCTTCGGAGGTGAGGGTGAAGCTGACATGGCCGCCCTTGCCGACGACCTGGGCGAATTTGGCGCGGTGTGCGGGAAAGGCAAAAAGCGGGCCGGGATTGCCCGCGCCGTAGGGCCCTGCCCGCTCCAGATCATGCACCAGATCGAGGCTGGCGCCGCGGGCGGTGAGGGCCGCGTCGATGGAGAGCGCCGTAGCGGCACGGGCGGCGGTGACATCGACGGACAGCGTTTCGACGAGGAAGGAGCGGAAGGGGCCGAGCTGGCCCGGCCTGATGGTGACGCCGGCCGCCATGGCGTGACCGCCACCCTTGGCGATGAGGCCGCGCTCGACAGCCTCGATGACGGCGCGACCGAGATCGACACCGGGCATGGAGCGGCCCGAGCCGGTGCCGGTGCCGTCGGGCCCCAGGGCAATGGCGAAGGTGGGGCGCTCGAAGCGCTCGCGCAGGCGGGCGGCGATGAGGCCGACGACGCCGGGATGCCAATTGGCGGAGGCGAGAACGAGGACCGGCGGCCCCTCCCCATTGCCGATTTCCATTTCGGCCACGGCCGCGGCTTCCTCCACCGCCTCGACCTCGATGCGCTGGCGCTCGGAATTGAGCTCGTCGAGGCGGGCGGCGAGGGCGAGAGCGTGGTGTTCGTCTTCCACGGTGAGCAGCTCGGTGCCCATGGCGGCATTGCCGATGCGGCCGCCGGCATTGATGCGCGGGCCGATGATGAAGCCGAGATGGTAGGGATTGAGCGGGCCACTGAGGCGGGCGGCCAATGCGAGGGCGGCAATGCCCTTGTTGTCGCCACGGCGGGCGACCTCCAACCCACGCACCACGAAGGCGCGGTTGAGGCCGGTGAGCGGGACGACATCGCAGACGGTGGCCAGGGCCACGAGATCGAGCAGTTTCAGCAGGTCCGGCAGGCCGGTATCGCCGCGATTGCGCAGGGCGCGGTTGACGGCGACCAGCACCATGAAGGTGACGCCGGCGGCGCAGAGGTAGCCGAGGCCGGAAATGTCGTCGGGACGGTTGGGATTGACCAGAGCGGTGGCGTCGGGGAGGTCGTGGTCGCTGAGGTGGTGGTCGATAACCAGCACATCGGCGCCCCGGCCGCGCGCATGGGCGATGGGGCCGTCGCTGGTGGTGCCGCAATCGAGGGTGATGACGAGGGTGGCGCCGGCGTCGATCAGCTTGTCCATGGCCGCGATATTGGGGCCGTAGCCTTCAAAAATGCGGTCGGGGATGTGGACCTGCGGCTCGATGCCGAAATGGCGCAGGTAGCGGGCCATGAGGGCGCAGGAACAGGCGCCGTCGACGTCGTAGTCGCCGAACAGGGCGATGGCTTCGTTGTCGGCGATGGCTTTGGCCAGGCGGTCGGCGAGGGTATCCATGGCGGTGAGCGTGGACGGGTCGGGCATCAGACCGCGGATGGTGGGCTCAAGGTAGGCCGCCGCCTCGTCCAGCCCAACGCCGCGGGCGGCAATGATGCGGGCGAGAATTTCGGAAATGCCCGCGCGCTGGGCAATGGCGGTGGCCGTGCGGGTGGTGGTGGTGTCCAGCCGGTCGGTCCAGGCGCGGCCGGTGACCGAGCGGGTGACGTCAAGGAAGGGGCGCGGCGCGTCGAGCATGGGGGAGAGGTAGGCGATTTGAGGGGCGCGGTCGAGGTCCCTTTCTCCCTCCTTGAGGGAGAAGGTGCCCGAAGGGCGGATGAGGGGTCCTGCGCTATCCACAACCATCAAAACATGGGATGGCGCAGAACCCCTCACCCGGTTTTCCGCTGAACGCGGAAAACCACCCTCTCCCTCAAGGGGCGAGGGGTTAGTGCCACGCCCTCGTGGTTCGAGGCTCGCGAAGAGCTCGCACCTCACCATGAGGGCTGCTGGGAACTCGATGTATCATCAGCCCTCATGGTGAGGTGCGCTTCTTCAGCGCCTCGAACCACGAGGGCGTGGCACTATCTCGCGTGCTGCGCCTTGATCCAGCGGACGGTCTGGCTCCAAGAGCGCATGACGATGGTTGAGGTTTCGACCGAGCGGCGGCGGAGGCGGATGCCTTCGAGCAGGGTGCCGTCGGTGACGCCGGTGGCGGCGACGAGGACGTCGCCGGCGGCCAGTTCGGTGACGTCGTAGATGCGGTTGGGGTCGGTGATGCCCATGGTGACGGCGCGTTCGCGCTTGGACGAGGTGTCGAGGATGAGCTTGCCCTGCATCTGGCCGCCAATGCAGCGCAAGGCGGCGGCGGCTAAAACGCCTTCGGGGGCGCCGCCGGAGCCGAGATAGATGTCGATGCCGGTATCCTCGGTGTTGACCGCGTGGATGACGCCGGCAATGTCGCCATCGCTGATGAGCTTGACGGCGACGCCGGTGGTGCGCAGTTCCTCGATGAGGGCGGCATGGCGCGGGCGATCGAGCACGATGGCGGTGATTTCGCTGAGCGGTACGCCCTTGGCTTTGGCGAGCGCCTTGACGTTTTCGGTGGCGGTCCAGTCGATATGGACAGTGCCGGGGGCGTATTCGGCGCCGATGGCGATCTTGTGCATATAGACGTTGCGGGCGACGTTGAGCAGGCCCCCGCGTTCGGCCATGGCCAGCACGACGATGGAATCGGGCTGGTTCTTGGCGCAGAGGGTGACGCCTTCGAGCGGATCGACGGCGATATCGACTTCAGGCCCCTGCCCGGCCCCGACGGACTGGCCGATAAACAGAGTATCGACCTCGCCGGCTTCGCCCTCGCCGATGACGATGCGGCCGGAAATGGCGACGCGGTCGAGCTCGGCCTTCATGGCGAGAACGGCGGCTTCGTCGGCCGCCTGCTCATTGCCCTTGCCGCGCCATTCGGCGGCGGCGATGGCGGCGCGCTCGGTGACGCGTACCAGTTCCAGCGTCAGGCTGCGATGCAGATTGGCGGGGCTCTTTTCGTCCCCGGCCTTGCTCAGTCTCATACTTCCTCCCCCAAGACTCGCCAGGGACCGCAACCGGTCGGCAGCATCACCGCGTCATTCCCGCGAAGGCGGGAGTCCCGGTTTCCTTGCGCATGGCAAAGGGAGATTCCCGCTTTCGCGGGAATGACCCGTTGGAAAACAGCAATCAGCCAGGCGCTACAGCGTCTCTATGCGGATCAACTGCGGTTCACCGACGATAAACCCGTCCTCGGCGATCTGTGCAAGCGATTCACGCACGGCCGATTCCAAAGTCTGTTGCGTGATCATCACCACCGTCCGAGTGGGCGAGCCATCCGGCGCGACGGCTTTAGCGCCCAAATCGGACCGCTGGATGACACTATCGATGGAAATGCCGCGCTCGCCCATGCGGGTCGCAATAGCGGCCAGGGCGCCGGGCACATCCTTGGCATTGAGGCGGATATAGTAGCCGCCATCGTGGGCGCGCATCGGCGCCTGCTTATAGGGCAGCAATTCGTCGCTGGGCACGCCGAGCGGGGGAACGCGGGTGCCGCGGGCGATATCGAGGATATCCGACAGCACCGAGGAGGCCGTGGGCGGGCCGCCGGCGCCGGGCCCGGCCAGCAGCAGTTCGTGGACATGGTCGGTTTCGAGCGCCACGGCATTCATCACGCCATCGACGCCGGCAATGGCCGAACCCTTGGGCACGAAGGTCGGATGGACGCGCTGCTCGATGCCCTGATCGGTGCGCTGGGCAATGCCGAGCAGCTTGATCTTGTAGCCGAGCTCGGCGGCGACCTTGATGTCGTGCTGGGTAATGCGGGAAATGCCTTCCACGCGGATTTCGTCGGGCGCGATCTCGTAGCCGAAGCAGAGCGTGGCGAGGATCGAGAGCTTGTGGGCGGTGTCGAAACCTTCGACGTCGAAGGTGGGATCGGCTTCGGCATAGCCGAGCGCCTGCGCATCCTTGAGGCAATCGGCGAAACTGATGTCCTCATTGCCCATGCGGGTGAGGATATAGTTGCAGGTGCCGTTCATGATGCCGAAGACCTTGGCGATGCGGGCCGAGCCCAGGCCCTCGCGCAGGGTCTTGATGACGGGGATGCCACCGGCCACGGCGGCCTCGAAGCCGAGCTGGGCGCCGGATTCCTCGGCCAGGCGGGCGAGCGTGACGCCATGCTTGGCGAGCAAAGCCTTGTTGGCGGTGACGACGGGGCGGCCGATTTCGAGCGCGGCCTTGACCGCGGCGAAAGCCGGGCCGTCTTCGCCGCCGATGAGTTCGACGAAAAGGTCGATGCCGTCGGACTTGGCCAGGGCTACCGGATCGTCGAACCAGTCGAGCCCGGAAATATCAATGCCGCGGTCGCGGGAACGCGAGCGCGCGGCAACGGCCGTCACCACCAGTTGGCGGCCAAGTTTTCGGGTCAGCTCGGCGCCGTCCTTCTGCAGGATGCGGACCAGGGTGGCGCCGACATTGCCCAGGCCCGCGACGCCGATGCGCAGGGGCGCCAGGCCCTCGCCCTCGCCGAAATCGGCCATGGCCTTGAGGATGCGGGCGCGGGTATCGGAGCGCGGCTCGCGGCCCTCGCGCAGGTCGAAGACGAAGAGCGGATCGCCCGCGACAGTGCGGCCGAACCGTGTCGGCGTCCAGCCACGGGCGGAGATGAAGGTTTCGACGGCTTGGCGGAAGGAAGCGATATCACTCATGGTGGCGCCATCTGCATAGGAATATGCCTAGCCGTCAATAGGAGTTTGGTGGGAAAGTCAGCGGCCTGTGTGGGTTGCGGGGCCTCCGCCACGGCGAGGTCGTCCCGGCCTTGAGGCAACCCGGGATGTCACAACAGCCGCGAGATCGTCACGCCACCACCTCGCTGCCGCGGCGCGGTTTGGGGTTGGGCCCCGGCTCAAGGCCGGGTGACGCCGCGGGTGTGGGACGGGAGTGCCTGCCCTTGCTACTTCCCAGCCGCCTTAGCGCGTCGGCGATCAGCTTGATGTATGGGGAAACCCCCATTTGATCGAGAGAGCGGCAGGCGGGGGACCGATTTGATCAGTTGGGCGCCCACGACATGGGCGCCCTCTCCCTCAAGAGGCGCCCGACCCGACCAGCGGGACGACGTTGCCGGCGCCGGTCTTGGAGCCCAGCAGCTTCTTGATGTTGCGGGCGGCCTGGCGGATGCGCTGTTCGTTTTCGACGAAGGCGAGGCGGATATACTGGTCGCCATATTCGCCGAAGCCGACGCCGGGGGCAACGCCGACGCCGGTTTCCTTGATGAGGAGCTTGGCGAATTCGAGCGAGCCGAGATGGGCGAACTGGGCGGGAATCGGGGCCCAGGCAAACATGGTGGCCTTGGGCACCGGAATATCCCAGCCGGAGCGACCGAAGCTCTCCACCATGACGTCGCGGCGGTATTTGTAAATCTTGCGGACCTCGTCGATCACGTCGTCGCTGCCATTGAGGGCGGCGGCGGCGGCGACCTGGATCGGGGTGAAGGCGCCGTAATCGAGGTAGGATTTGACGCGGGCCAGAGCGGCAATCAGGCGCTCGTTGCCGACGGCGAAGCCGACGCGCCAGCCGGGCATGGAATAGGTCTTGGACATGGAGGTGAATTCCACCGAGATATCCATGGCGCCGGGCACCTGCAGCACGGATGGCGGCGGGTCATTCTCGTCGAAATAAATCTCGGAATAGGCGAGATCGGAGAGGATGAAGATGTCGTGCTCGCGGCAGTACTTGACCACCTCGGTATAAAAATCGAGCGAGGCCGTGTAGGCGGTCGGGTTGGCCGGGTAGTTCAGCACCAAAGCGATGGGCTTGGGGATGGAGTGGCGCACGGCCCGATCGAGCGAGCGCATGAAATCTTCGTTCGGATCGGCCGGCATGGAGCGGACGACGCCGCCAGACATGATGAAGCCGAAGGAATGGATGGGATAGGTCGGATTGGGCACCAGCACCACGTCGCCGGGGGCGGTGATGGCCGAGGCCATGTTGGCGAAGCCTTCCTTGGAGCCGAGGGTCGCGACGACCTGGGTATCGGGATTGAGCTTCACGCCGAAGCGGCGGCCATAGTAGCTGGCCTGGGCCTTGCGCAGGCCAGGAATGCCGCGGGAGGTGGAATAGCGGTGGGTGCGGCCGTCCTTGACCGTTTCCTGCAGCTTTTCGACGATGTGCTGGGGCGTCGGCATATCGGGATTGCCCATGCCCAGATCGATGACGTCGACGCCTTCGGCGCGGGCCTTGGCCTTGAGCGGATCGATATGGGCAAAGACGTATGGGGGAAGACGGCGGATTTTGTGGAAGTCGTCGCTCATGATTTCCTCGGCGGTCCTCAGGGGACCTGAACTGGCCGCGACGCGCTCGGAGCGCCACGCCTCTCATTGAGGCCGTGATTATCGCGGAATTATGGTTGTGAACGGGTTAAGTGACCCCTGGCAGGGCCGGTCTCGTGTTCGGCTCTTCCCGGCCCCAGCAAGGCCATGCGGGAAGAGCTAGCGGGCGTTTGCCGCCGCCACTGAGGCGAGCACAGCCACTGCACTTGCGGCGAGCGAGGCTCCAACCTTAGCAACAGTGTACAGCGACCGCATGTCCCTTGCCCTTCAGATGCGATTTTTGTAAGGAAATCAGCATCGACAGGCCGTTCATAAATCCTCCACGGGGTATTGTAAATGGTCCGGGGGGTGCCAACCTTCGGCTCCAGACGGTCATATGGTGAGGTTAAGACTTTGAAGCGCATTGCCCTTGTCACGATCGGCACGCAAGGCGACGTTCAACCCTATCTGGCCCTCGCTATCTCTCTCAGGGAGCGCGGCTACTCAGTCGTCCTTGGTGCCTCGGAAGAATTCCAGGGCATGGTGGAGAGCTATGGAATCGAGTTCCACACGCTCGGACCGTCGATCCAGTCGTTCCTGACGCAGCAGCGATTCGAAAATGCGATGAGCCAGTCCATGCTCATCAACGGCCCCTCCCTGCTGCGGCAGGGGCAGCAGATCGTCGATACGGCAGCGCGCCATGCCTGGCATATGTGCCAGGGCGCCGACATGCTGATCCTCAACATGAATACCAGCTTCGGCATCGACATTGCCGAGGCGCTGCATATTCCGGCGATCATGGTGGCGTTGCAGCCGCTGAACTCGACCAGCGAATTCCCGCTCTGCATCTACTATGGCGCCGATTTCGGGCCGGCCTTCAACAAGCTGACCTATACGGCGATGACGGTGCAGCAGATCTATTACAACCTGCCGCGCAACAAGCTGCGGCGCGAGCTGATGGGGCTCGATGCGCGCAAGAAGGGCGGCTTCTTCCGCAATACCGACGGCACGTCGCTGACGACGCTCTATGCCTATTCGCCGATCGTCTCGCCGCGCCCGCGCGACTGGCCCAAAAGCGCGCTGGTCACCGGCTATTGGCAATTGCATGACCGAACCGACTGGCAGCCCTCGGCCGAGTTCCAGCAATTTCTCTCCGAGGGCGAGGCGCCGGTCTATATCGGCTTCGGCTCGATGCCGTTCGGGGCGGAGCGCAATACCAAGATCCTCAAGGAAGCGGTGGCCATGTGGGGCGGCCGGGCCGTGGTGGCGCGCGGTTGGGGCGGCATCAATCCGCAGGACCTGCCCGAGACGATCTTCGCCATTGAAAAGGCGCCGCACGACAAGCTGTTCAAATATGTGTCGGCGGTAGTGCATCACGGCGGCGCGGGCACGACGTCGGCGGGGCTGCATCTGGGCCGGCCGACCTTCGTGGTGCCGCAGACGGTGGACCAGCCCTATTGGGGGCGCCGCGTCTATGAGCTGGGCTGCGGACCCAAGCCGGTGCGGCTGCGCAAGCTGACCTCGGAAATCCTGGCCGGGGCACTGGCGGACCTTTCCACCAACGCGGACTATCGCCGCAACGCCGCCGATATTGCCGAGAAGCTGCATGGCGAGGACGGGGCGGAAAAGGCGATCAAGGTGATCGAGCGGGTGATGGCGAACTATGTGCCGCGCATGCCCAAGGCGAAGAAGCCGCGCAAGGTCAAGAAACCGGCGCTGAAGCTGGTGGGGTAGTGCCACGCCCTCGTGGGTTCGAGGGTCGCTACGCTCCCGCCTCACCATGAGGTCTACTGGGACACCGAGCTAACAGTAGCTCTCATGGTGAGGTGCGAGTTCTTCGCGAGCCTCGAACCACGAGGGCGTGTCTCCAGTCCTATTGCTTGTCGCAGACCACTTCGAGATTGTTGCCGTCAGGATCGATGATGAAGGCCGCATAGTAAGTCGGCGTGTAGTCGCGCAGGCCTGGTGCGCCGTTGTCCTTGCCGCCATTGGCGAGGGCGGCGGCGTGGAAGTCATCTACTGCCTCGCGATCATCGATCTTGAAGGCCAGGTGGACGTTGGAACTGCCCTTGTCGTCGGCTCCGATCCAGAAATCGGGGTAGTCCCGGCCGATGCCGGCGGTGCCGGGAAATTCCATCATCACTTTGTAGCCGAGAGGCGCCAGGGCGGCCTTGTAGAAGGCGATCAGAGTGTCGAATTGCGTGGTGCGAAGGCCGATATGGTCCAGCATTGGATATCTCCTGAGGTATCGCCATGTCGTGCCACAGGCTGCTGACAGGGTGTGGCATGAGCGTTGACGCCTGGCCGGAGACAGGTGCTGGCGCGCCATCCAAAGCAGTCGAACACCCCCAGCAACACCCGCCGGAGTCCCCTTCTGCCCTCATGGGAGAAGGCGCTCCCCCGGGTCGCGTCGCGCCCGAGGGCAGGCTCCGGACGGATGAGGGGGCGCCGCGTTATCAATTGGCAATGAAGCATGGGATGGCGCAGCCCCCTCACCCGGCAATTTCCTCTGAACGAGGAAATTAGCCCCCCCTCTTCCACGAGGGACGAGGGGTGGCTCCACTGCAGACAGGAGGATGTTCACTCGTCGAGCCGCGGGCAAACAAAAGGGGAGGTGAAAACCTCCCCTTTCATCCTGGCTATGTGCCCTGCCCTATTCGGCCGGGACAGCGTCTGCGATATCGAGCGAGTCGATGCTTTCGCCGGCGTCGTAGACGGACTGGTCGAGAATGCCCTGGCGCTTGGCGACGATGGTCGGGACCAGCGCCTGGCCGGCGACGTTGACCGCGGTGCGGCCCATATCGAGGATGGGATCGACGGCGAGCAGCAGGCCGACGCCTTCGAGGGGCAGGCCGAGGGTGGAGAGGGTCAGCGTCAGCATGACGGTGGCGCCGGTGAGGCCCGCGGTGGCGGACGAACCGATGACCGACACGAAGACGATCAGCAGGTAGTGCTCGATGCCGAGCGGCACACCGAAGAACTGCGCCACGAAGATGGCCGAGATCGCCGGATAGATGGCGGCGCAGCCATCCATCTTGGTGGTGGCGCCGAGCGGCACGGCGAAGGCGGCATATTCACGCGGCACGCCCAGGTTCTTCTCCGTGATGCGCTCGGTGACCGGCAGGGTGCCGATGGAGCTCCGCGACACGAAGGCGAGCTGGATGGCCGGCCAGGCGCTCTGGAAGTAGCGGATGGGGTTGAGCCCATGGGCCTGCAGCAGCACCGGATAGACCACGAAGAGCACGAGGGCGAGGCCGATATAGATGGCTGCCGAGTACCAGCCGAGCTGAGCCAAGGCATCCCAGCCATAGACGGCCACGGCATTGCCGAGCAGGCCGATGGTGCCGATGGGCGTGAGACGGATGACCCACCACAGGATCTTGTGGACGATCTTGAGGAAGGAGCGGTTGAAGGCCAGGAAGGTGTCGGCGGCCGGGCCGACCTTGAGGGCGGCAACACCGACGACGATGGAAACCACCAGGATCTGCAGCACGTTGAAGTTGAGGCTGGTGGTGGCGCCGCTGTCGGAGACGCGGGTCGAGGCCTGCAGGCCCAGGATATTGGACGGGATCAGGCCCTTGAGGAAGTCGAGCCACGAACCGCTGGAAGACGGGGCGCGGGCTGCGGTTTCCGCAACGGCGGTATTGAGGCCCGGCTGGATGATGAGGCCGAGCGCAATGCCGATGGCCACGGCGATCAGCGCGGTGATGGCGAACCACAGCAGGGTCTGCCAGACCAGCTTGGCCGCGTTCTGGAGTTCACGGAGATTGGCGATGGACGCCACGATGGCGGTGAAGACCAGCACCGGCACCAGCGCGCGCAGCAGCGACACGAAGGCCGAACCGACGGTGGACAGGGTCTGGACCAGCCAGTTGGCGCCGCCGGCAGCGTCGGGGCCCATCTGGCGGGCGATGTAGCCAAGGATAAGGCCGATGACCATCGCGGCCAGGACCTGGAAGCCGAATGAGCGATAAAGCGGTTTTGGCGCGCGCGGAGTCCGGGCGGCTGAGACAGTGGTGGGTGACATGTTTTGACCTGCAATGAGCCAAGGCGCCCGCCCAACAATTGGGCTGCACGCCTCGAAATTAAGCACGATTCTACCCGTTTGAACGATAATTCGCTGCGCAAGGCTTTTCGATTCCGCGCCGCATCGGAAAAATTTCTGCCGGGACGAAACCATTCGCGGCAATGACAATGCTGATCGTGTCAGCGGCGGTCGAAAAGCAGCGTGGCGAATCCGGCGATGACGGCGGGGAGCAACAGGGCCGCGGCGAAGGACATCGTGAGCAAAGCGAGGCCCATATCGAGCCAGGCCAGCGCCAGCAGAAGCAGCCCCGCCAGGCCATAGGCAAGGCCGGCGGCCCGGTGGACGATGCGCCAGGCGTGGTCGTTCCGCACCGGCCAGGGCATGCGCAGGCCGGCATAGGTATGGCGTTCGGCCTCGAACAGAATGACGCCAAGCAGGAGCAGGGCTACGCCCAGGGCGTAGGCGGTCACTCGGATGAAATCGAGATCGGAACCGATGCCTGACAGCAGCAGGCCGAGCTGGGTGGAGGCGACCACGCCCATCAGCGTGGTCAAGGCCGGATCGAGAATGTGCTGGGATTTGGCGTAGTGGTTCTTGGTCAGCAGGCGGCCGAGGGTGAAGAAGGCGGCCATGAGCCCGAGCTGAACGACCGGGGCCACGAAAATGGCCTCGCGTGGCCAGAGCCAGTCGGCCGCATTGCCGGACCAGTGGGCGGAGAAGATGAAATCGGCGGGAATCCTGATAGCGCCGACGCCAGACATGGCCAGCGTCACGGTCAACAGCAGCAGGTGGAAGCGGGTGACGAGGATTTGCATGGCGTTGGTCTCACGGCGTCATTCCCGCGAAAGCGGGAATCCCCCTCGCCCTGTAAGGGAGATTCCCGCTTTCGCGGGAATGACGCGGTGGATGTAGGAGGCGCGCGACAAAAGAAAAGGGCCGGTTTCCCGGCCCTTGCATTGATGATCCGAAGCTTAGCGCTTGGAGAACTGGAAGGAACGACGGGCCTTGGCCTTGCCGTACTTCTTGCGTTCGACGACGCGGCTGTCGCGGGTCAGGAAGCCACCCTTCTTGAGCACCGGGCGCAAAGCCGGCTCGAAGAAGTTCAGCGCCTTGGAGATGCCGTGACGGACGGCACCGGCCTGACCGGACAGACCGCCACCGGCGACGGTGACGACGACGTCATACTGGTCGGTACGTTCGGTGGCGACGATCGGCTGCTTGACGATAAGCTGCAGAACGGGACGGGCGAAGTAGGTGGCAAATTCGCGGCCGTTGACGGTCACGGTGCCCTTGCCCGGCTTGATCCAGACGCGGGCGACGGCGTTCTTGCGCTTGCCGGTGGCATAGGCGCGGCCCTGGGCGTCGAGCTTCTGCTCGTGCACCGGAGCGGTGTTGACGGCCGGAGCGACAGTGGTGGTGCCCAGGTCTTCGAGGGAGTTGATGGTTTCGGCCATATTACTTCACCCGCGCATTCTTGGAGTTCATCGCAGCAACGTCCAGCTTGGCCGGGTTCTGCGCTTCGTGGGGATGCTCGGCGCCCGAGTAGACGCGGAGATTCTTGAGCTGGGCGCGGGTCAGCGGACCGCCCGGCATCATGCGGCGGACGGCGTTTTCGAGCACGCGCTCGGGAAAACGGCCTTCCAGGAGCTGACGGGCCGTCCGGTCCTTGATGCCGCCGGGGAAGCCGGTGTGCCAATAGAACTTGTGCTGGTCCAGCTTGCGGCCGGTGAGCTTCACCTTGTCGGCATTGATGACGACGATGTTGTCGCCCATGTCCATATGGGGGGTGAAGGTGGGCTTGTGCTTGCCGCGCAGGCGCGAGGCAATGATCGAAGCGACGCGACCCACGACGAGGCCATCGGCGTCGATCAGGATCCACTTCTTTTCGATCTCGCTCGGTTTTGCCGAGTAAGTGCTCATGCTAGAATTCCCTAGATTTCCTGGGGCTTGCAGCCTTCATCCGAGGATAAAAGCGGCCCGTTCGGGGCTCCACTAGAGCAGGATTCGCCGCAGGTCAAGCGCCTTAAAAATAAGGTTATATTTCAAAGGCTTATGGATGCGGTATTATCTTACCGCATCCCCAGCGAATGTGTCTTGGTGAGGTCGGCGAGGTAGGCGCAGACGCTCGAGGCGAGGACGAAGGCCAGGCCCTGGTGGCTGACGGCCAGGTCGATCTGCACCATGGAGAGGAGCGTCGAGATGCCCAATCCCACCTGGACCAGCACCAGCACGGCGATCAGCACCAGCCAGCGATGCACGCCCCCCAGCCCTGCCCGGCGCGCCTGCAGGATCAGCAGCACGGCGGTCATTGCGGCGATGGCATAGGCCAGCATGCGGTGATTGAACTGCACGGTCAGGCCATGCTCGAACACGCTGCGCCAGCCCGGTTCATAAGCGCCCAAACCGTCGGGGATGAACTTGCCCTCCATCAGCGGCCAGGTGTTGTAGCCCATGCCGGCGTCGATGCCTGCCACGAAGCCGCCGGCGGCGATCTGGATCACCAGCAGGACGAGCAGCAGGGCGATGGAGACTATGTTGAAGCGGGTGACCCTGCCCTCGGTCGGTTGCGGCCGCATGCGGCGGGCGACCCAGACTAGCGCCAGCAGCAGCAACAGGGCGGCGGTCAGGTGCGTGGCGAGGCGGTATTGCGACACCGATGTCAGTTCGGTGAGGCCCGAAGAGACCATCCACCAGCCCAGGAAGCCCTGGAAGCCGCCGAGCAGGAACAGACAGGCCAGCGGCACGGCCATGTCGCGGGTCAGGCGCTTTTGCAGCAGGAAGACCACGAAGGGAATGGCGAAGGCGAAGCCGATCATGCGGCCGAGGAAGCGGTGGATCCACTCCCACCAGAAAATGCCCTTGAAGTCCTCCAGGGTCATCCAGTGATTGTAGACGTCATATTGCGGGATCAGCTTGTAGCCGGCGAATTCGGCCAGCCAGTCGGCTTCGCTGAGCGGCGGAATGATGCCGGAAATCGGCCGCCATGTGGTGATGGAGAGGCCCGACCCGGTCAGCCTGGTCATGCCGCCGACCATGACCATGCACAGCACCATGAGAGCGATGGCATAGAGCCAGATGCGCACCGGGCGCAGGCGGTCCCCGGCAATGATGGTCTGGCTCAGTGCGGCATTTTGGACGGCTGTCACGGCGGTTTCCCGGTGTCGGTGGATGCGCGGGAGTGGTATGCCCGGCGAGACCTCCCTGCAATAGGCGCGATGCCGCACATGACCCAGCGTAACCGCAAAGCACTCGGCATCCTGCTGATCCTCGGCTCGATCGTGGCGTGGCTGTCGATTTTTACATCGGTCTACCTGGCGTTTCCGCCCGGCCTGCCGATCTGGGTGCTGATGCCCTATTTCATCGTGGCAGGGATGGGGTGGCTGTTTCCGGCGATGGGGATCATCCGGTGGATGGCCAAGCCGGATGCCTAGGGGCACGCCCTCGTGGTTCGAGGCTCGCGAAGAGCTCGCACCTCACCATGAGGGCTACTTCCAACTCGGTGTATCAACAGCCCTCATGGTGAGGTGCGCTTCTTCAGCGCCTCGAACCACGAGGGCGTGGCACGTTTTATCCAGTCAGCTTACCCATAGCCGAGAAGATCGCCCCCGTAGCAAAAACATCGACATAGCGGCGAGATTGAAAGTAACCATTTAGGGATACACGCGGCAGAGCGTGCGGCGCGGTGGCGTGGTGGGCATAGAGGCCGCCGGGGCGGGTGGTGACGGCGGATTTGAAGCCGATTTCGCGGGCGAGGTCGAATTCGCGCCGGCCGGCGGAAAGCGGGCCGCCGAGCGGATAGGAGAAATGCGCCGGGCGCTGGCCGAACTGGGCGAGGAGAATATCGGCGGACTGGGCCATTTCGTTGCGCGCCTGCTCGACGGGCAGCTTGGCCAGTTCATAGTGATGCACGGTGTGGGCGCCGATGGTGCAGAGCGGGTCGCCGGCAAACAGGCGCAATTCATGCCAGTCCATGATCAGGTCGCGGCATTGCCGGTCGAGATCGTAGCCATAGGCGGTGGCGAAGCTGCGGACCAGCTTGACGCGGTCGGCCTCGGGCATCTTGCGCATCTGCCAGTAAAGCGCGTCGAACGTCTCGTTCTTCCGTGCGGTGGTGCTGGTATCGACGTAGTCGGTTTCTCCACCCGAGGCCATGGCGATGGCCTCCTGCCGGGAGATGATATCCTCGATGGCCTGCCACCAGAGCTCGCCGACGCCATCGACCAGGGCCGTGGGCACGTAGAGCGTGAACGGGGCCCCCTGACGGCGCAGCACGGGCAGAGCGTGGCGCAGATTGTCCTTGTAGGCATCGTCGAAGGTCAACACCACGAAGCGGCGGCCTGCCGTGGGCGCGGCGAGACGTTCGAGCGCTTCGTCGAGGCCGACGATATCGATATCGAGATCGCGGACCCGCTCGATGACATATTCGAGGAAGTCCGGCCGCACCTGCAGGATCGCATTGGGCGAGAAATCGGCGGGTTCCTCAGGCAGCACGCGATGCAGGGTAAAAATCACCCCGCGCGACGATGACAGCGCCCTGATCAGGCCGGGTAGCCGCGACAGCCACAGGGCCTCGAACATGGCGCGGATGGCCGCATATCTGGCTGACATCACGTCTCCGGATCAGGCCGCAACGCGGCTGGGTGCGGCCGTAACCTCGCAACGATCAAAGCCCGCCGCCAGCAATTGCTCGCGCATCCCGGCGACGGCGGCGAGATCGTCGTCATCGCCGGCCACGAGCACCAGGCGGCCATCCAGGTCGTCGAACATCGGCAGGGTGGAGCCCTTGCCGACGCGGCCGGTCATCAGCACCACCACTTCGTAGATGTCGCCCAAGGCCTCGATCAGGGTCAGAGGCTTGGTGGAGCTGGTATCGATGATACGCCCCTGCCCCCACGACACTTCGGCAAAGCTGTTATCGGCGGATTTCTGCACCACGTCGCCGAAGCTGGCGGTATCGAGGCTGAGGTCGGACAGGCCCGGCTCGTCGCCGGGCTGGACGCTGCCGGCATCGACCAGGGCCACGCTGAGACCACGCGCCAAGGCGCCGGCGACCAGCTCCTCGGCCAAGGCGGCGCAATCGGCATTGCTGCGATGCGCGGCCAGGATCAGCAGATGGGTCCGGCCCAGCACGAGGTCGGAGGAGAGATCGGACAGGGCGACCAGGCTCGGAAGCTCGGGGGCCGGTGGCTCTGGATACAGCGCCTCCGGCTGTGGAGCCGGCTCGGCGGGTGGCACGGCTGGACGCTCGGGCACGAATTCGGCCGCCGGCACCGGCTGGCTGACATAGGTCGCATCCGTCAGTGCCTGGATGAAGCGCTCCACGTTGGAGCCTGCCGATTCTGCATCGGCCTCCGGACCTTCGGCAATCGCCTCGTCCATGATGGCGGGCGCTTCTTCGGGGCCGGGCTCCTGTTCGGGCTCGGGCTCGAAGGCCGCTTCGGCCAGCGGCGCCATGGCGGTGAGGGGCTCGGGCTCTTCCCAGCGCTGCTCTGGCTCGAGTTCGGCCTCGATGAAGGGCACCTCGTCCAGTTCATCCTGGAGCCGTTCCGGCTCCTGGGCGGGCACGATGGCGCGGCCGGACATCAGTTCGCCGAAGATGATGATGCCGAGCTGGGTCGCCAGCGCCACCATGCCGACGGCCAGCAGGATGAGCTGGGTCTTGGGCGAGGCGGGCGACACGGATGGCGCGGCGACGCTGACGACGCGGACATCGGGCAAGGCGGAATTGGATTCGGTACGCGACATGGCTTCGCTGTAGCGCTGCAGGTAGCCTTCGAGCAGGTCGCGCTGCGCCTTGGCTTCGCGTTCGAGGCCATCGAGGGTGACGGTGTCCTGGGTGGCGGTGGAGGCCGAGGATTTTGCATTGGTGAGGTCGGCCCGCAGCGACACTTCCAGGTCGGCCTCGATCTGCGCCTCGGCTTCGAGCGCATTGGCGACGCGGCGGCCTTCGAGGGTGATCTGGTTGTTTAACTCGGCAATCTGGGCCGTGAGCGCCAGGATGGTTGGGTGATTGCTGAGCAAGGTGGCCGACCGCTGGGCCTTTTCGCCCTGCAGGCGCGCCTTTTCCTGGCTGAGCTGCTGGATGACCACCGACTCGCGGACATCGGCCACGCCGTCGATGGGTTGGCCCTGCTCGATCATGCCGCGGATGAGGGCGGCGCGGGACAAAGCGGTATTCTTGCGCTCCTGCGCCGCGCTGATCTGGGTGGCGATGGTGGAGAGCTGCTGATCGGCAAGGCTGGTATTGTTGGAGCCGATGAAGAGGTCGTTATCGACCTTGAAATTGGCGACGGCAGTCTCGGCCGCGGTGACCGAGACACGCAGCTTGGCGATTTCGTCGGCCAGCCAGCTGGACGCTTCGGCGGTATCGGACAGCGACAGCTCGGCACGGCGCGCTACATGGGCATTGGCGACGGCATTGGCGATGTCGGCCGCCAGTTGGGGGCTGGTGGAGCGCACCAGCACCGAAATGATGCGCGAATCGCGCTCCTGAATCACCGTCAGGCGATCGTAGAGATTGTTGAGCACAACCTCGTCGACGCTGACCGGCGTCGACCGGCGGCCGAGCAGTTGCGAGACGATGGCGAAGGGCGAAAAGCCGCCACCGCCGGCGCCGTTGAATTCGGGCACCGAGCGCAGGTCCAGCTTGTCGATGACCGGCAGCAGCGTATCGCGCGACTTGATGAGCTCGATCTGGCTGGACACCACGCTGGCATCGCTGCCCGATGGGCTGGGCACCTGCTCGTTGGAGGCGCGGAAATAGATGTTGCTGCGCGGCTCGACCAGGATGGAAGCCGACGATTCATAGAGGCGCGGCATGAACATGACGATCACGAAGGTCACGGCCAGCAGCCCCGCCGTGACAATGGCCACGCGCGACAGCCGCTTCACCACGGCACCAAGCACCGCGCCAACATCGATCCGAGCGTCGCGCGCCATCTGCGACTCAAACGCCATTGCCATCCCTCGTCCTATGGGCCGATTTATCGCTTCGACGTGGTAATCAATCCGTTAACCCAGGTGCAGATCGCAAGAATACGGTGTTCACGGAAGGACTTTGTTAACCACGATAGCGCGACATTGGCGCAGCTGAATTGCCCGGGATTCTCATGCGCTGGCTGCCCATTCTCACGATCGCGCTGATGCTGCCACTGGCGGCCTGCGCCACCACGCGCCCGGCGACATACCTGGTCGAGACCAAGGGGCCGTACCAGCTCGATACCGGCGACGCGGTGCGGGTCACGGTCTACGGTGACGAGGAATTGAGCGACACCTATCGGATCGACGACAGCGGCGCGATCGCGTTTCCGCTGGTCGGACCGGTGCAGGTGCGCGGCGTCACCACCAATGTTGCCGCCGGGCGGCTCGCCGCGGCGCTGGCCAATGGCTATATGCGCAACCCCGACGTGGCCGTGGAAGTGGCGGAATACCGGCCGTTCTTCATCCAGGGCGAAGTCAAGAATGCCGGGCAGTTCCAATATGTCTACGGCATGACCGTAAGGGCCGCCATCAGCACGTCGGGCGGGTTCTCCGACACCGCCGACCGCGGCCGTGCCGTGGTCTACCGCCGGCAGGGCGACCAGATGGTCAAAGGCACAGTGGACCTCGACTTCCCAATCTATCCGGGCGATACCGTCGTTATTCTCGAACGCTGGTTCTAGCAGGAGCAGATCGATGGCCGGGGGCAAGCTGCGCATCCTGCAGGTCATGCGCGCGCCGGTCGGGGGACTGTTCCGGCATGTCGCGGACCTGACCCGGGCGCTGGCGGCCAATGGCCACGCGGTGGGCCTCGTGGTCGACAGCCTGGCCAATGACGCGCAGACCGAAGGCAAGCTGGCCGAACTGTTGCCGCATGCCAGCCTCGGCATTCATCGCTTTGCCATGCCGCGCGTGCTGGGTGGCGGCGATCTCCGGACGCCCTTTGCCGTCCGCAGGCTGGCCCGCAGGCTCAATATCGACGTGATGCACGGGCATGGCGCCAAGGGCGGCTTTTATGCGCGCCTGGCGCTGCTGGGCGGCGGCAATGCCGTGGCGCTCTATACGCCGCATGGCGGCGTGCTGCATTTTTCCAAGGCTTCGGCATCGGGCCGGCTGTTTCACCGGCTGGAGCGGGCGCTGATGGCCCGGACGGGGGCGATCATCTTCGAAAGCGCCTATGCGCAGGCGACCTATTCTGCGCTGGTCGGCGAGCCCACCTGCCCCGCCGAAGTCATCCACAACGGGCTGGCGCCCGAGGAATTCGTGCCGGTGCCACCGGCGGCGGAGGCGGCCGATTTCGTATTCGTCGGCGAATTGCGCGACCTCAAGGGCATTCACGTCCTGGCCGATGCCCTGGCGGTCGTGAAACGCGCCGATGGCAAGCCGGCGACATTGGTCATGGCGGGCGACGGGCCCAGCCGGGCGGAACTGAAGGAACAGGTCGCGCGGCTGGGGCTGAGCAAGCGCGTGACCATGCTCGGCGCGCAACCGGCGCGGCCGACTTTTGCCAGAGGCCGGGTGGCGGTAGTGCCGTCGCTGGCCGAGTCCCTGCCCTATGTGGTGCTCGAAGCCGCCGCGGCCCGGTTGCCGGTGATTTCGACCCGTGTCGGCGGTATTCCCGAAATTTTCGGCCCAACCGCAGCGAGCCTGGTGCCGCCCGGCGATGCCGCCGCGCTCGGCGCTGCGATGCAGCAGGCGATCGACGACCCGGCGGCCGCGCAGGCGGAGATGGCCGAGCGCCTGGCCCATATCGAAAGCCGCTTTTCGCTGGCGACGATGACCGATGGCATTGAAGCGCTCTATCGGGCCGTATTGGCGCGAGCTTGAAGCTTCGGCTTCATCTGAAATAAACCCCTTCCGGCGACAATACCGGTGAGATTTTCGTTCCGGTAGCGTCCCATGTATCGAGTTGATCCCAAGCAGGCCGTGCTGGAGCACGTGTCCAAGCAGAGCGCGGCAGACGAAAAGGAGCGGCGGCTTTCCGACCAGGCAGAGGCCATTATCGCCGCACCGGCGGAGCGCAGCATTTCAGGCGCGGTGGTGGTGGGGCTGGCCCAGGTGGCCGAAGCCGTGCTGCTGGCGGCGCTGGGTTACGGCATCTACGAATATTACGTCGAGCTGGGCCAGCCGGCCTTTTATATCCCGGTCATCCTGGCCGCGTGCCTGCTGGCCAATGTGCTGTTCAACGCCGCACGAGCCCACCGCATCGCGGCCTACCGGACCGTGTTCAACCAAATCGGCCGGGTGCTGATCGGCTGGACGCTGGTCATGACGGTGCTGACGGTCGGCATCTTCTTCTTCAAGGCCGCAGACCTGTTTTCCCGCGTCTGGCTGGTCAGCTGGTATCTCGGCGGCGCCGTATTGCTGGTTGCCTTCCGCATCGGCCTGCGTGCGCTGGTGCAAAACTGGACGGCGGCGGGACGGCTGCGCCGCCGCACCGTGATCGTGGGCGGCGGCAAGGATGCCGAGACGCTGATCGAGCAAATCAAGGCCGGCGCCAGCAACGACATCCTGCTGCTGGGCCTGTTCGACGACCGTATCGACGACCGGTCGCCCGACATCGTCGCGGGCTATGCCAAGCTGGGCAAGGTGGCCGATCTCATCGAATTCGCCCGGCGGACCCAGGTCGACCTGGTGATGGTGTCGATGCCGCTATCGGCCGAAAAGCGCGTGCTGGACATGCTGACCCAGCTCTGGGTGCTGCCGGTGGACATCCGCCTGTCGGCCCATATGAGCAAGCTCAAATTCACCGACAAGGCCTATTCCTATGTCGGCGATATCGCCGTGTTCGACATGGCCGACCGGCCGATCTCGGACTGGAACCTGGTCTTCAAATGGGTGTTCGACAAGGTGGTGGCGCTGACGGCGCTGATCCTGCTGTCACCGGTGATGGTGGCCGCAGCCATCGCGGTCAAGCTCGAGAGCAAGGGGCCGGTGTTCTTCATGCAGAACCGGCACGGCTTCAACAACGAGCTGATCAAGATCTACAAGTTCCGCTCGATGCGGACCGACATGCTCGATGCCGGAGCGGCCAAGCTGGTGACCAAGGGCGACCCGCGCGTGACGCGCGTCGGCAAGTTCATCCGCAAGACCTCCATCGACGAGTTGCCGCAGTTGTTCAACGTGCTCAAGGGCGAGCTGTCCATCGTCGGCCCCCGCCCCCATGCACTGCAGGCCAAGGCGGAAAACCAGCTCTATTACGAAGCCGTGGAAGGCTATTTTGCACGCCACCGGGTGAAGCCGGGCATGACGGGCTGGGCCCAGATCAATGGCTGGCGCGGGGAAACCGACACGATCGACAAGATCATGCAGCGGGTGAACCACGACCTCTATTACATCGAGCACTGGTCGCTCCTGTTCGACCTCTACATCGTGGCGATGACGCCGGTGTCGCTCGTTGCCAAGAACGAGAATGCCTATTGAGCGCAGCGGGGACCCTTGATGGCAATCAGGAGGCCGGGGCCCGTGGACTCGGCCTTGCCGTCATCCGCCTGCGCGCCATGCGCCTGCTTGATGTCATGGTCGGGGGATGGATTTTCACCGGCGGGCTGGTGCTGTTCGAACCCTCGCCGTACGAACTGACCTTTCTCATCGTGCTGCCGCTGGCCTTCGTTGCCGGCCTCGGGCTCTACCGGTCGACCTTCGGGCTGCTTGCCCTGCTCCTGGCCTTCGTTCCCTTCGCGCTGATTGCGTGTTTCCAGGTGCGCTACACGCCGATCGGCAATGCGCTGATCTTTTCCATCGTCACCATCTTCCTGCTGCTGACCAGCTATTTCGTCGCCAATTACGTGGCGGAAGCCACCGAGCGGCGGATGCGGATCGTCATGAATGCCTATACCGCCATCGCGGTGATCTCGGCGTTGGTGGGTACGCTGGCCTATCTCGGCATCATGCCGGGCGCCGACATCTTCCTGCGCTACGGCCGGGCCAAGGCCGCATTCAACGATCCCAATGTCTTCGGCCCGTTCCTGGTGCTGCCGGCCATGTATGCGCTGCAGCGCGTGCTGCTGGCTTCGGGGCGCACCGCCATCGTCGCCAGCGTCATCTACATGGTGCTGTTCGTGGGCGTATTCGTCAGCTTCTCGCGCGCGGCCTGGGGGCATTTTGCGCTGTCGTCGCTGATCGTGCTGGTGCTGTGCTTCTGGCTGGAGGCGGCGGCCCGCGACAAGGTGCGTATCATGATCATGTCGCTGGTCGGTGCGGCGATGCTTGTCGTGGCGCTGGCGGGGCTGCTCAGCATTCCCCAGGTGGCCGACCTGTTCGAGACGCGCGCCGCCGGGCAGAATTACGATTCAGGGGAAACCGGGCGCTTCGGCCGCCAAGGCTATGCGTTCGAACTGGCGCTGGATCATCCCCTGGGCCTTGGCCCCAGCGAGTTCCACAACCTGCGTATCATCGAGGAGCCGCACAACGTCTATGTCACGGTGCTGCATGTCTATGGCTGGGGCGGCGGGGCGCTTTACTACCTGCTGATCATCCTGACCCTGTGGCGTGGCATCGGCGCGCTCGCCCGCCCTTCCCCCTACAGGCTGATGATGATCCCGCTGGTGGCGACCTTTGCCATGCTGGTGGGGGAATCGGCGATCATCGACTCCGACCACTGGCGCCACTGGTATCTGCTGGTCGGGCTGATCTGGGGCATAGCCAGCGCCATCGGCAATGACGACCGCCGCGGGGCGCCGCGAGAGCAGATGCTGGTCTGACTGTTCTATGGCCAGATGGCGCCGCGCAGGTAGCGCTCGGCCAGTTGCGCCGTACCATCGGCGAAGCCGCGCATATGCTGCTGGGCCAGCCGGGTTTCGGCGTGCGAGCCGATCCAGGCCAATAGCGCCATGCGTCGCAGCATCACCATGGCGTCGATCGCCGCCAGATCGTCGGCGCCGAGCTGGCGCACCGACTGATAGCCCTTCAGCCATGCCGCCTTGAGCGCGGGAACAGCCGGACTGGTTTCGTGGAAGGAGATGGCCGCGGCAAAATCGTAGGTGAACCAGCAGAATCCGCAATCGTCGAAGTCGATCAGCGAGACCTTGCTGTCATCGACCAGCACGTTGCCCAGGCGCATATCGGCATGGATCAGCCCGTAGCGCTCGGGACTGGTGCCATAGGCGGCCAGGCGCAGCCAGAGCGCCGAATCCAGCCGGTCGAGGATGGGCCGGTTGTATTCGTTGACGCCCGGCGCCATGCGCCAGTCGCCCCAGGGGCCGTCGGAATCGAGAATGGTCGCCGCCTGCCAGACCTGCCGGTCGAAACCGGGCGGGCGCTGCCAGCCGGTCACGTGATTGTGCATGGTGGCGGCATAGGCACCAAGTGTCACGAACAGGTCGCCCAGATTGCTGTCGGGTTGCGGCTCGCTGCCGGCAATATGGCGGAACAGCACGGCCATCCGCTCGCCGCGCGGGGTCTGGAAGCTCTGCAGCAAGCTCCCGTCGCGGCCGGGAACCGGCTCGGGGATGGCGAGCGAGGTGTCACGGCGCAGGGCCATCAGCCAGGCCAATTCGCTCTCGATGGAGCCCCGCGACTGATAGCCGGCGCGATGCACGCGCAGCGTGAAGCTACCCTGTGCCGGCGTATCGAGCTGGAAGGTCTCGTTCTCGGAGTGGTTGATGAGCCGGGCGGAACCGCCCTCTACCTCGGCCCAGGCCGACAGTGCGGGCTCTACTTCACGCGCCATCAGTGGCATCGGCAAGACTCCAGACCGGCAACGCGGCGCCGATGCCGGCCTCGGCGCAACGAATACGAGAGTGAGAAATGGTCGGAGCGGCCGGATTTGAACCGACGACCCTTTGTCCCCCAGACAAATGCGCTACCAGGCTGCGCTACGCCCCGACTGCGCGGACAGATAGAGATTCCGGGCGTTTAGCGCAACCCTGTTTTTGGCGGGTGTGAACAAACAAGAACAAGCCGAAACAGGATGGTGCTGGGACAAATGACCCGTGGTTTCGTGGTCTTCAACCGCGTATTTCGGTCGAGAGCCGTTGCGCATGCCTATCGGCTCACCGCCGAAAGGCATCGCCATGGAACCACGGTCAAGGCGCGTGGCACAGATCGGCTATGCCGACGATTCCGGCGTCGCCGCCCAATGCCGCCGGTCTGATCGCCGGACGGAGACGGTCGGGCTGCATTGACAGCCGGGTGATCAGGCGGTCACGAAATTGCGGCAGCATGCCGATACCGCCGCCCAGCACCACGACCTCCGGATCGATCAATCTTTGCAAGTCACCCAGGGCCACGGCGAGATCCTCGACCGCTTCATCGAGCAGCGCCTCGGCCCATGGCAGGCCGCTTTCGACCGCAGCAAAAACCTCATGCGTGGTTGAGGCATGCCCAAGAGCGGAGGCGGAAGCGGCGATGCCGAAACCGGAAGCGCGTGTCTCGAGACGCTCCGCGCCTCGTGCGCCCAAGGTCTGGCCAAGGCTGCCGGCGAGGCCATTGGCGCCCTGCAGCAGCCTGCCCTGCAGGACGATCCCGCCCCCTATCCCCGACGACACGGTGATAAATACCATGTCCTGCGCGCGACCGGCCCCGTGGCGATATTCGCCCCAGGCCGCGGCCTGCGCGTCGTTCACGGCGATGGCCGGTACGCCGAACAAAGCCGTCAGCCGCTGGACCAGCGGCGTACGATCGGGAATGGCCAGCGTGCGCGGATTGAGCGCCGACCAATGACCGTCCTGTACCACACCTGTCACCGCGGCGCCGACGGCGGCGTAGCGCCCCTGCCAGCCGGTGGCGAGCGCGCCTATCGTGGCGAACCAGGCATCCGTGCCGACGCCCAGCGGCGTCGGTATCGTCTGCCGGTCGAGAATTTTCCCGTTGCGGACCAGCGCCGCCAGCGTCTTGGTGCCGCCGACATCGAGCGCCAGCACGGTGGCCTCGCTCCTGCTGACCGCATCGTCCACGGCGCCGCGGAACCATGCGGTTACATGCTCGGTGCGGGTGATGGCCGAGCCGACGCAGACGGCAGAGGCGCCGGCCGCGATGGCCGAGGCTGCCGCCGCAGGCGTGTTGTAGCGCCCTTCGGCCACAACCACGCCTCCAAGACGGCGACAGGCCGCCACGAAATCGAGGTCGGGCGCGTCGGGAACGGGGCCACCGGTATAGCCGGACATGGTGGTGCCCAGAATGTCGAAACCGAGCTGTTTGGCGAGCTTTGCTTCCGCTTCCGTTGCCAGGTCGGCCATGGCCAGGCACCCGGCGGCGTGAATGGCAGCCAGCAGTTCGGCCACCGGCACCGGGCGGGGCCGGTCGGTGCCGTCGATGGCGATGACGGTCGCTCCCGCTGCGGCCAACGCCTCGACGTCGCCGACGAACGGAGTGATGCGCACCGGGCTATCGGGAAGGTCGCGCTTGACGATGCCGATGATCGGCAGGTCGCAGGCCCCGGCTACCGCGGCCACATTGTCCGCTCCTTCAATGCGCAGGGCGCGCGCGCCGCCATTGCGGGCGGCCTGGGCGAAGGCGACGATGGCGGAGATGGTGTCGAGCGGCCCGTCATCGACCGGCTGACAGGAAACGATCAGGCCACCCTGGAGGTCGGTCAGGAATTGGGCATTGTGCGGCACGGATCGCTGTCCTTCAGGCGTCAGAGAATGTCGTCGCGGATGCAGGCGCGCAGGTGACCGGGGGCCACTTCGCGCAAAGCCGGAACGTCGCCGGCACAGGCTTCGATGGCAAACGGGCAGCGGGTGCGGAACACACAGCCGGACGGCGGATTGGCTGGGCTCGGAATATCGCCGGTCAGAATCTGCCGTTGCGGGCGCGTTGCCGGGTCGGGCGAGGGAATGGCCGAGAGCAGCGCCCGCGTATAGGGATGGCTGGGCCTGGCATAGAGATCGGCAGCGGGCGCCATTTCCATGATGCGGCCGAGATAGAGCACGATCACCGTGTCGCAGATATATTCCACCACGGCCAGGTCATGGGAAATGAACAGCATGGTCAGGCCCAGACGGACCTGCAGGTCGCGCAGCAGATTGATGACCTGCGCCTGGATCGACACGTCAAGCGCCGAGACCGGCTCGTCGGCCACGATGAAATCCGGCTCGAGCGTCAATGCGCGGGCAATGCCGATGCGCTGGCGCTGGCCGCCGGAGAATTCATGGGCGTAGCGGTCGAAGGCGTCGACCGGCAGTTCAACCGCCATCAGCGCCTTTTCGGCACGTACGCGCCGCTCGGCCCGCGTGCCGATGCCCTGGATGTCGAGCCCTTCGGTCAGGATCTGCCCGATGGTCATGCGCGGCGACAGGCTCGCGAACGGGTCCTGGAAAATATACTGCATCTTGCGCCGCTGCCGGCGCAATTGCTCGCCCGTGAGCGTGGTGACATCGACGCCGTCGAGCATGATCTCACCGCTGGTCGGCTCGATCAGGCGCAGCACCGAGCGGCCGATCGTGGTCTTGCCCGAGCCGGATTCCCCGACCAGGCCGACCACCTGGCCGCGGGGAATATCGAAGGAAATATCCTGCAGCGCCTTGACGACCGGCCCGCGGGAAAAGGCGGCCGGCTTGAAATGCTTGGAGAGGTTTCTGACCGATAGGTAGGGCTGTTGCGTCATCAGAGTTCCTGCCAGCGGATGCAGCGGCTTTTCTGCACCGGCGTCGTCTCGACCAATGCCGGCATGGCGGCGCTGCAGGCCGCGATAGCGTAATCACAGCGATTGGCGAAGGCGCAGCCCTTGGGCAGGTTGCGTAGCGAGGGCACATTGCCGCGAATGGTGGGCAGGGGCGTGCCGGCACGCTTGAGCTCGACTGCCTGGCCCAGCCTGGGGACCGATCGCAGCAGGCCCTTGGTATAGGGGTGCCGCGGATGGGCGAACACTTCCGCCACCGGACCCGACTCGACGATGCGGCCTGCATACATCACCACGACACGATCGGCGATTTCGGCCACGACACCCAGATTATGGGTGACGAACAGGATGCCCATGCCGCGCTCGCGCTGCAGCTTCTGCAACAGGTCCAGAATCTGCGCCTGGATGGTGACGTCGAGCGCCGTGGTCGGCTCGTCGGCAATCAGCATGCGCGGATCGCAGGCCAGCGCCATGGCGATGGTAACGCGCTGGCGCATGCCGCCCGAAAGCTCGTGCGGATATTGCTGGGCCCGGCGGGCGGGGTCAGGAATGCCGACATCGGCTAAAAGGCGCACGGCATCGGCAGCGGCCTCACGATGCGACTTGCCCAGATGTATACGGATCGGTTCGGCGATCTGCTCACCCACCGTATATACGGGGTTGAGGCTGGTCATGGGTTCCTGGAAAACCATGCCGATGTCATTGCCCCGGATCTGGCGCAGGGTTTCGTCGGACACGGCGGCAAGGTCGACGACCTCGCCGCTCTTGCGCGACAGCATGACCCTGCCCGCAGCAATACGACCCACGCGCTTTGGCAGCAGGCCCATCACCGAGAGGCTCGTTACCGATTTCCCCGACCCGGACTCGCCGACCAGCGCCACGGTCTCACCCGCGGCGATGGTCAGTTCCATGTCCTCGACGGCGGCAATGTCGGCGCCGCCGATCCGGAACACGGTGCGTAGGCCAGCAATGTCGAGGATCGGGACACCCATGGTCAGCCGAGCAGTCCGACGGCCTTGAGCACGGCGTCGACCTTGACCGTTTCCTCGTCATTGAGGTGGCGCTGCGGGCGCGCCATGGTGTTGGTGGCAATGATGCCAAGCTGACGCATCGCGGTCTTGAAGGCGCCGACACCGGCCGAACCGGCACTGGTGCGGGCCGTGGAAATCCAGACGATCTCGAACAGCTTGCACAGCCGTTCCTGCTCGGCCCGCGCACCGACGAAATCGCCTGCCTGCACCAGGTTCCACAATTTGACATAGCCATGCGGATCGACATTGGCTAGGCCGGGCACGACGCCATGGGCGCCCATGGCCAGCACGCTGTCGACGACGATTTCCGAGCCGGTCATGCCGAAGAAATTGGTATCGTCCTGCATGTCGGCCAGCACGTAGCGCAGGTTGCCGTCGTCGCCGCTGGAATCCTTGAGGCCCGCGATGGCCCCTTCCCTGGCCAGCGTCACGGTCGTCTTGCGCTCGAGCTTCAGCCCGACGCAGACGGGAATGTCATAGGCGATGACCGGCAGGTCCACCGCATCCTTGATGTAGCGGAAGTGGTCGACGGTCTCGGCCTGGTTGGTCCGCGTATAGAAGGGCGCGGTAACCACCACGGCGTCGGCGCCGGCGGCCTTGGCGATGCGGGAATGCTGGATGACCCGGTCCGTGGTGGGGTCGATCGTGCCGACCAGTACCGGGACGCGGCCATTGGTGACCTTGATGGCGTGTTCGACGATGGCCTGGCGGGTCTGCGAGTCGTGGAACACCACTTCGCTGGTCGAGCCGAGCACGAAGAGGCCGTGGACGCCGGCATCGATCAGATTTTCGAGAACGCGGGTGAAGGACGCATAGTCCACGGTGAAATCGGCGTTGAGTGGCGTTACGACGGGAGGGACGACGCCGGTAAACAGGGGCATTTTCAGAAAACCTTCAGGTCAGTTGAGAGCGGAGCGAGGGTCGAACGCATCGCGCAGGCCGTCGCCGATGAAGTTGATGGCAAGCACGGTCAGCACCAGGGCCGCGCCGGGGAACATCCATTGCCAGGGATATTGCTCGAGAACGACGGTGGAGCGCGCCAGGTTGAGCATGTTGCCCCAACTGGCCTCGGGCGGCGCGATGCCCAGCCCGAGGAAGGACAGGCCCGCCTCGAGCAGGATGGCATTGGCAACCTGCAAAGTGGCGTAGACCACCAGGATGTCGATGCAATTGGGCAGGCCATGCTTGAACAGCAGATGGGGTACGCTGGCGCCCATGCCGCGTGCGGCCACGACGAAATCGCGCTCGCGCAGTTCGAGCAGGCGGGCACGGACCATGCGCGACAGGGTCGGCCAGGACAGCAACGAGATCACCAGGATCGTCGGCATGATGCCGGTACCGGCAATGGAGGCCAGCACCAGCAGGAAGATTACCGGCGGCAGGGTCATGGCGAGGTCGACGAGCCGCATGAGCGAGGCATCGACCACACGCCCGCCAAAGCTGGCAAAGGCGCCGACGAGGAAGCCGATGACGATGGAAATTGCCACCGAGACCACGGCCACGATCAGCGAAACCCGGCCGCCTTGCAGCAGCCGCGCCATCACGTCACGGCCGACGCCATCGCTGCCCATCCAGTGTTCGGGCGACGGCCCCTTGTTGAGGGCGCGCAGGTCGATGGCATTGGGCCCCAGCCCCCACCACCAGTCATAGGTGACGATGGCGACAAGAATGGGCACGAAGATCGCCAGCCCGACCAGGGCCGCGCGGTTGCCGAAGAAGCGCTCGATGGAACGGCGGGTCGGACCCTTGGTTCGCTCGATGGTGGCGGTCGCTGCATCACTCATGTCAGGCCACCTGGATGCGCGGGTCGACCGCGGCGTAAGTGATGTCGGTCAGCAGGTTCACCGCGATCACGCAGGCGCCGACGATCAGCGTGGCGCACATGATGACGGGGTAGTCGCGCGTGTTGACTGCATTGACCAGCAGCAGACCCATGCCCGGCCAGTTGAAGACGCTTTCAAGGAAGATGGCGCCGCCAACGGCGATGCCGATGGTCGAACCGATCAGGGTGACCACGGGCAGCAGGGCATTGCGCGTGGCGTGCTTGATGATGACCCAGAATTCGCGGACGCCCTTGGCGCGGGCCGTGCGGACATAGTCCTGGTTCAGCACTTCGAGCAGCGAGGAGCGCATGTAGCGCATGATGAGCGCAGCGTGGCCGATGGACAGCAGGAAGGCCGGCAGGATGAGGTGGGACAACAGGTCGGCCACGGAAAATGGCGCGCCCGGCGTCAGCATGCCGCCCGATGGGGCCCAGCGCAGTTGCACCGAGAAGAAGTAGAGGCCGAGCAGCGCCGTCAGGAAGGCGGGGCTCGATATGCCGATGGACGAGGTGACCGAAAGGGCGACGTCGGTCACCGAATTGCGGCGCACGGCGCTGATGATGCCGGCGGCGATGCCCAGCACGATGGCGAGCAGCATGCCCGTGCCCATCAGCAGGACCGTCGGCCCGATGCGTTCGAGCACCAGCGGCAGCACGGATACCCCGGCGCGCTGGGTGGAGAAGCCGAAATCGCCAGATATGGCGGCCCGCAGCCAGCCGAAATATTGCACCGGCAGCGGCTGGTCCAGGCCGAGCCGGGCGCGGAGCGCGGCAAGCTCATCCATCGAGAGCGGCGCGGCGGGATTGATATAGGCGTCGATCGCATCACCCGGCGCCAGGCGCAGCAGCACGAAGACAAGGACGCTGAGGGCAATCAGCATCAACAGTCCAATGCCGATACGGCGTGCGATGTAGGTCAACATGGCCAGGTCCGGTGTGAATGGGTAGGCGGCGCGGATCGACCGCGCCGCCGAGCGCAGGGGAGAACCGCGCTTACTTGATGTCCCAGAGTTCGGGATGGGCGGCGAAGGGGCCACCGGCCGGCGCCGGCGTCCAGACGAAGTCGACCAGGTTGGCGGATGCCACGCCATAGCGGTTAGCGACCCACATCGTGGCCCAGGGCAGATCCTCGTTCATCACCTTGCAGACGTCCTGCCAGCGGGCGTCGACCTGGCTGGCATCGGTCTCGCCGATGGCGGCGTCGAACGCGGCACTGAGATCGTCGAACTCGATGCGCATGATGTTGGCACCGGCCGGCGGCAGCTGCGACTTGTTGAGGCCGACATTGATACCCGCCGGATTGGGCCCGTTCTGCAGGCCCGCGTAGATCAGCGGGAATTCGTTCCAGTCCGGATTGTTCTCCTGGTAGACGGTGCCGTTATAGGTCGGCACGTCGACGACGCGCGGCACGACATTGACGCCAACCTGGGCCAGCATGGCCTGTACCGCAGCCATGACATTGGCGGCCTGGGGCGAGCCATAATAGGTCAGCCAGGTGATCGGCTTGTCGCCGTTGATGTCGGCCCAGCCGGCTTCGTCGAGCAGCGCCTTGGCCTTTTCCGGATCATAGGCGTAGTCGTTGAGGCCCTCGGGCACCAGATGCGGCGCGACATAGCCGCAATTGGCGAGCTTGGCAGCGCCGCCATAAAGGCTCTCGACGATCGCGGCGCGGTCGATGGCATACATGAAGGCCTGGCGGACGCGAACGTCCTTCCACAAATCGACCTTCTGGTTGAAGCCGATATAGTTGACCACATAGGAGTCGCCTTCGATGACCGTGAAGGCCTCGTTGCCGGCAAAGGTCGCTGCATCTTCCGGCTCGACATAGGTGAACTGGATTTCACCGGCGCGAAGCGCGGCCACGGCGGCAGCCGGGTTCTCGAAATAGCGGTTGATCAGCCGGTCAACCTTGGGCGCACCGCGACGGTAGTCCTCGTCGGCGGCCAGTTCGACATACTGGTCGGTGACATATTTGGTGAACTTGAACGGGCCGGTGCCGATGGGGGTGGTCGACCACCAGGTGCTGGTGGCGATGCTCTCGGGCGCGATCGAAGCCAGCGCATGCTCGGGCAGGATCATGACCTGCGCCAGCACCGACAACAGGCCGCCATCGGCCTCCGAAAGCGTTACGACGACCGTGCGGTCATCGGGCGCCTCGACATTGGCTATCTTGCCCAGGCGGCCCGTAAAGACACTGCCCGAAGCTGCATTGCGGATAAGATCGAGGGTGAACTTGACGTCGGCGGAGGTGAAGGCCTCGCCGTCATGCCAGGTCTCTTCCGCCAGGTTGAACGTATAGGTCAACATGTCGTCGCTGACGGTATAATCGGTGGCGAGATCGCCCTCGATGGCACTCAGCTCGGCATTGTAGATCACCAGCGGCTCGAAATAGGTGTTGAGCCAGGTAAAGCCACCAGTCGCGGCGAGCGGGTTGAAGTTCTTGGGGAACCCGCCCGGGCCGACGTCGAAGCCGCCGGTAATGGTCTTTACGTCCTGCGCGAAGGCGGGCGTGGTGAGCGCGGTTGCACCAAGCAGCAGGCCACCGATGGCCAGAGCTTGTGTGATAGTCCTGATATGCATGGTTTTCCTCCCCGGAAAGATCAGGCTTTGGATGGTTCGGTGCGGTTCCTGGCAATAACCTGCTGGATTCCGCGGTAGTGATCGTCCAGGCGCTTGCGCGCCTGCTCTACGTCCTTGCGGGCAACCGCTTCGACGATTTCGTGATGGTCCCGCCACGTATCGAGCGGTTCGGGATTATCGAGATTGTTGAAATTGGAAGCCTTGTTGAAGGCCGTCCAAAAGATGTCGATCAACGCGCTCAACATGTGATTGTTCTGGCAGCGGAACAGGAGCTGGTGGAAGCGCTGGTCTTCCTCGGCGAAGCTCTCCTGCCGTTCCGCCCGCACCTTCATGCGCGCCGTGACATCGCGCAAAGCGGCCAGGTCCGCCTCGCTGATCATGGCGATGGTCTTGCCGATCAGCCCGGTTTCAAGGACGCGGCGGATTTCGCGCAATTCCTCGACGTCGCGCAGCGAGTCCTGCAGGCCATAGGCCAGGTTGTCGAGCAGCGGCTTGAACGAGAATTCCTTGACGAAGACGCCGATGCCGCGCCGCGTCTCGAGGATACCCAGGGATTCCAGCGCCTTGATTGCCTCGCGCATGGAATTGCGCCCGACGCCCAGCTGCTGGGCCAGGAAAGTCTCGGGCGGCAGCGGGTCGCCGGCCTTGAGCTGGTTGGCCTCGATATAATCTTTGAGGCTCTCCTGCACGGTGACGTGGAGGAGAGGGGCCCGGCTCAACGGCGTCATCGATTTCAAATTCGACATCGTGGTCCTCGTTTATCTGTTCCAGCTTTTTGGGCGGCACAGATCGACACCGTCAACGCTTGTTGTATAGCAACATATGGGATATCCTGCAAGTCGATATTGGATAGGTAACCAAAACATGAAGATCGCGTTGTTCGGAACCAGCCATTGGCACGCGGAAATGCACCTGGATGCGGTGCGCGCGGCCGGGGCGACAGTGGTTGGCGTGTGGGACGAAGACCCGGCCCACGCGGCCGGATTTGCAGACAAGCATGGGTTGCCGTTCGTAGTGAGCATCACCGACGGACTGGCGCTGTCACCCGACCTCATCGTGCTGATGGGGCACCCATCCACCCTGCCCGGCCGCGCGCGGTCGCTGATCGAGACCGGTATTCCCCTGATTCTGGAAAAGCCCGCCGCCAGCAACACAGCCGCTATCGCGGAACTGACAAAACTTGCGAGGGAACGCGGCACTTTTGTCGGCGTGCCGCTGCCCAACCGCTTCGGGCCGATTTTCGGCGCTTACAGTAAGTTGCAGGAAACCGGCCGCGCCGGCCGGCTGGCCCATGCCAGCTTCCGGCTGGTGAATGGCCCGCCGGAACGCTATCGCCAGGACGCCGTCGGCTGGCTGCTCGACCCCGCCATTGGCGGCGGCGGCGCGCTGCGCAATCTGGGCATTCACGGCGTCGATGCCGTGCTGAGCCTGGCGCAGGGACCGGTCACCCTGGTCTCGGCCAATATCGCCAACCGCATCCATAGCGAGGCGGTGGACGACCACGCCCTGCTGGTGCTGAGTGACGCAGTTGGCACGCTGTTCACGGTCGAGGCCGGCTACACCTATGCCTCGATGGCGCCGGGCGGCGAATTCGAATGGCGCATGGTGACGGCAAACGCCACGCTGCTGGATCGCGGCGACAGCGCCAGTTGCGTCACGCTCGATGATGCACGCACACAAACACTGCCGCCCGAGCCGACAGCCACGCGCTATCGCCTGTTCATGGCCGACACGCTTCAGCGCCTGCGCGACGGCCGTGCGCCGGCAATCACCCTGGATGACTATCTCGCGGCGATGACCCTCATCGATGCCGCATATGCAAAGGCAAGATCATGATTGGAATTGGTATCATCGGGGCCGGACATTTCGGCGCGGTACATGCGAAGGCGATGGCGGAAGTCGACGGCGTGCAGCTCGTCGCCAGTTGCCGGGAAGACCGGGCGGCCGCCGAGCAGTTCGCGCAAGAGCATGGCGGCAGCGCCTATTCCGACTGGCGTGCGCTCCTCGCCGACCCAAAAGTCGATGCCGTCGTCATCGCCACGCCGCATCACCTGCATGAGGAAATCGCCATCGGCGCGGCCGAGGCCGGCAAGCATATCCTCCTGGAAAAGCCGATGGCACCGACCACGCGAGCCTGCGACGCCATCAATGCTGCCGTCGCCAGGGCGGGTGTCCACCTGATGGTCGGTCATGTGATGCATTTCGCCCTGCCCTGCCTCAAGGCCAAGGCCATTCTCGACTCCGGCGTGATCGGCAGGCCGGTGCTGGGGTCGAGCTGGATGATCAAGCTGTGGATGGAGAGCAATCGCCGCGACTGGCACAAGAATACCGCCTCGGGCGGCGGCATGCTGATGACGGCCGGCATCCATGCGCTGGACCGGCTGGTCTGGCTGATGGGGCAGGATGTGGTGGGCGTCAATGCCCTGGCCGGCACCTTCTTTCATGAGCAGCAGGCCGATGACAGCGCGCTGATCGGCCTGCGCTTCGCCAATGGCGGCATCGGCCAGGTGCAAAGCGTCGGCTATCGCAATGGCGCGGTCGGCTTTGCCATGGACCTGGTCTGCGAAAGCGGCACTTTGCGTATCGACTTCGACCATGGTGTTTCGATCGGTCGCGATGCCGTCTGGACGCCGGTGCCGGATTCGATCGAGCCCGACTGGATGCACCACGCCGTGGCGCGCGAATGGCGCGCGATGCGCGATGCCATAGCCGGGACTGCGCCGGTGGCGGTCAGCGGCGCCTATGCCCGCCAGATTGTCGGAATCATCGAAGCGGTGCATCAGGCCAATAGCGAAAAAAGGGAAATCGCGGTCCGCCATGTCTAGCCAATCGACCGAACAACTCATCCAGGCCTATATCGCCGCCCATCGCGACCCGGCCAGGCCGGTACCGGCCGCCATCTTGCAGGCGCTCGACGCCGCCGGCGCCATGGCCGTGCAGGGTGAAGTGCTACGGCAATTGGGCGAGACCGCAGCAGTGGCAAAGGTCGCGGCACCCGCCGGGAGCCCGGCCCTGGCCGCGCCGATCATCGACAGCTGGGTGACCAGAAGCGGTGGCACGCTGCAACTGCATGGCCGCAACCTGATGGGCCTCGAAATGGAGATCGCCGCCGTTCTCAAAAGCGATCTCAGCCCGGAAATCGCGCGCCAGGGCAAGGCGGCCGTGCTCGGGGCAATCGATCATTTCATCGTCGGCATCGAACTGATCGGCACGCGCATCGACCAGCACAAGCAGGCCGGCCCATTCGGTCCGCTCTCCGATTTCATGATAACGGCCGGCTATGTGACGGGCCTGCAGGCCATCTCCACCCTGCCCGAAGTGGATGGCCTGCCGATCACGCTGGAAACCGCTGCCGGCGCCACTCACCTCGGACCGGCCAAACACCCCTTCGGCGGCGTACTCGAGCCCATCATCGCCTATGCCTGCGCCCCCTTTGACCATTTCGGCGGCCTGCGCGCCGGCATGGCCATCACCACCGGCTCGCTCTGCGCCCTGATCGAAGTGCCGCCAACCGGCACAGTAACGTTGCGGCTGGGTGATTTTGAGCCGGTGTCAGTGATATTGTCCTGAAGCACACTGCGGCAGGCGCGCAGGCAATCAGGTCGTAAGCCAATCCAGGTCAGCCACCGCTTCGGCGATCGAGCTGTCGAAGCACCGTTGCATGAGCAGCTGCGTCTCGGTGCCCGAGAGAACTTCGGGGAAGGAGAGATAGAACTTGGTCCTGGCGTCGATCCCGTCAACCGGGCGCCAGGTCATGTTTTCCGAGGATTTGCAGATGATGGAGGCCATGAGCGCATTGTTGAACGACAGGGCATTCAGCACCTCCGTCATTCGGATGGAGAAATTGGCGAAGGGTGACTGCAAGGCCGTGCGGCAGTTGAGGCGGTGGCGGCTAAAGAGGTCGCGGTAATACTGGTAATAAGGATCGCGGCGCGATGGCCAGATAACGTCGTGGCCATTGATCTGGCCGAGTTCGATGCGCGTGTTTTTGGCCAGGGGGTGGTCGGCCCGCAGGATGCAGACCTGGGGCACCTCGCATTGCAGCAGGTTGACGATATTGGCGTGCTGCAGCGGGCGGGTATGGAAGGCAAAGTCCACATGACCTTCGGCCACCGCATTGGTCATCTCGTCGACCGGCTGCGAGGTAACCGAGAAACTGCCCGTAGGATGGTGGCGATGTACCTCGCCGATCACCAGGGGCAGGATTTCACTGACCAGCGACATGGTGGCCGAGATGCGGATCTGCGACAGCAGCTTGTCGGCGCGGGGCTTGAGATGCATCTCGATGCGATCGATGAGCGCCAGCAGGTCGCGCGCATCGTCATGCAGCGCCTCGGCGCGCTGAGTGGGGAAGATGGCGCCGTTGCGCCGCACGAACAGTGCCACGCCCACCGACTTTTCGAGATTGCTGATCAGTTGGCTCATGGCGGGCTGGGACATGTTGAGCTGGCGCGCCGCAGCCGAAATCGAGCCGGTCATGATGACGGCGGAAAAGGCCTCGATATATTTCAGGCGTCGTATAGTGCGCGGTGGAGCCTGCACCATTACCTGCTCCGCGACGGATGGACCGGATGCGCCCTGTTCGCCAGCGGTCATGACGCAGCGGCACTGCGCAAGAAACGCGGCATGGCAGAGAGCAACTGGCGCGTATAGGGGTCGGCCGGCTCGGTCAAGACCTGTTCGGCCGGGCCTTCCTCGACGATCCTGCCGGCTCTCATGACGATGACGCTGTCGCACATCTGGCGCACCACCGCCAGGTCATGGCTGACAAAGACCAGAGTCAGGCCCAGGCTGTCCTGCAATTCCTTCATGAGATTGAGGATTTCGGCCTGCACCGTCACATCGAGCGCCGAGGTCGGCTCGTCGCAGAAGATCAGTCCGGGGCGATAGGCCAGCGCGCGCGCAATGCCGATGCGCTGCCGCTCGCCGCCGGAAAAGGCATGCGGCATCTTGGTGGCGGCGGCCCGCGGCAGCCCCACGACTTCGAGCAGATCCTCGGCAAGCCTTTGCGCATGCTTGCGGGGAACAAGGCCAGCGGCGCGGATGCCATAGGTGATATTGGTGCCCGCATCCATGCGCGGATTGAGGGAGGCATAGGGATCCTGGAAAATGCATTGCAGCTTGCGCGACAATGCCTGCCTGTTCTCCTGGCCGATCGGATGCCCGTCGAGCGCGATGATGGCCCCAGGATCGGGGTGGACAAGGCCCAGGATTGCCCGGCCGATGGTGGATTTGCCTGAACCCGATTCCCCGACAATGCCGAAGGTCTCGCCGCGCCGCACCGCGAAGCCAACACTGTCGAGCGCCTTGAAGCCCGCCCCGCCCTTCTCGCCGGTAAAAGTCTTGGAAAGGTTGCTGATGGCGAGCATGGTATCCCCATGCGCCAGGGCCACCGTGCCCGCACGCAGATAATCGATGCCGCGCTGGCGACCGGGTGTCTCCTCGAAGGCATCGAGCACGTCGAACCGTGCGCGGCGCTGCTCGACGCTGGGAATGGCGGCCATCAGCTCCTGGGTGTAGCGCTCCTGGGGTGCCGTGATGATCTGCATGGTCGGGCCGCGCTCGACCAGTTGGCCGCGCAGCAGCACATAGACCTCGTCGCACATCTGGGAGACGACACCCATGTCGTGGGTGATGAGGACGATGGCGATGTTTTCCTGCGCAGCCAGGCGCTTGAGCGTGCCCAGCACCGCCTTCTGCACTGTAACGTCCAGCGCCGTCGTCGGCTCGTCGGCGATGATGAGATCGGGCTGGGCGGCAATGGCGATGGCAAAGACGATGCGCTGGCAGAGCCCGCCCGAGAGCTGGTGGGGATATTTGGTCAGCCGCTCCTCGGGATGGCTGACTTCAGCCCCGGTGAGCAGTTCCACCGCATAGCTGCGCGCCGCCGTGCCGCGCTTGTCGGTATGGGTCTCGATGGTCTCGATCAACTGCTCGCCAATGGAGAGCACCGGGTTCAGCGCCGTCATCGGATTCTGGTAGATATAGCCGACACGCTTGCCGCGAATGGCGCCGAACTGGCGTTCGGAGAAGCCGGCAATATCCTCGCCTTCGAGCAGGATGCGGCCGCCGCTGATGCGGGCATTTTCGCCCAGCAGCCCGAGGACCGCTTTGCCGATGGTGGATTTGCCGGCCCCGCTCTGCCCGACAATGCCGGCGATGCGGCCGCGCTCGAGGGTCAGCGAAAAATCCTTGATGGCTTCGAGCTCACGTCCATCCGCCAGTTCATAGGCGATGGAGAGCCTGTCGATGGTGAGCAGCATCGCTTTAACCCCTGGCCTGGAGATAGGGATTGGCGTGGTCGCGCAGCCGATCGGCCACGACATTGATGGAAAGCACCATCAGCACCAGCACCAGGCCCGGCACGACACTGATCCACCAGCGGCCCGAAAGCAGGTAGTCGTTGCCATTGGAGATCAGCAGGCCAAGCGAAGGCTCGGTGATCGGCACGCCGACGCCGAGGAAGGAGAGCGTAGCCTCCGCGACGATGGCGCCCGAGATTGCCATGGGCATGAGCACCAGAACCGGCGAAATGGCATTGGGCAACAGAAAGTGGAACATGATGCGCAGGTCGCCGAGGCCACCGATGCGCGCGGCGGCGATGTAGTCCTTCTTCATCTCCGAGAGGCCAACCGCGCGTACCATGCGCGCATTCTGCGCCCAGATGCCGATGGCCAGCGCCAGGATCACCTTGTCGACGCCCGAGCCGAAGACGGCGAGAAGCATCAGCGCCAGCAGCACGCCGGGAAAACTGACGGTCAGGTCGACGGCCCGCATGATGACCGCATCGACCCAGCCGCCGCGCATCACCGCAACCAGGCCCAGCACGACGCCCACGACCATGCCGATGCTCACCGCCACGATGGCGACGAGCAGCGAGGTGCGCATGCCGTAGAGCACAGCCGAGAGAATGTCGCGACCCACCGCATCGGTGCCGAGCAGGCTCACGCTGCCATCCATCATTTCGCTCATGGGTGGCAGGAGGCCGTTCATGATATCGAGCTGGCCCTGGTCGAACGGATTTTGCGGCGCGATCAGCGGCGCCAGGATGGCGGCGAGCGTGAAGACGCAGATACCAACGAGCCCGGCAATGGCAGCGGGATAGTGCCGGAACGGCACCAGGAACGGGTCGATGCGGGAGGGTCCGGACAGGCGTTTGATGGCGCTCATGAATAGCGGATCCGGGGATCGAGAACGGCGTAGATGATGTCGGCCGCGAGATTGATCAACACGAACATCAGGGTGATGAGGATCATGTAGGCGACGACCACCGGCCGATCTGACCGATAGATGGAGTCGAGCAGCAGCTTGCCGATGCCCGGCCAGGAGAACACCGTTTCGGTGACGGTCGAGAAGGCGATGAGCGTGCCCAGTTCCAGCGCCGTTATGGTGACAATGGGAATGAGGATGTTGCGCAGCAGATGCCTGCCGATAAGGCGGCGCGGCGCAATGCCCTTGGCGCGCGCGAACATCATATAGTCCTGATACATGACTTCCTGCGTGCCCGAGCGGGCGAGCCGCGTCTGCATGCAGATCAATGCCACCGCGAGGTTGGCCGCCGGCAGCAGCATGTAGCGCAGGCCTTCGGCATTGAACAACGAGAGCTGCAGGCCGAGAAAGTCCGTCGTCGGGCCACGCCCGGTCGCCGGCAGCACGCGCAGCCAGACGGCGAAGACCAGAATGAAGAGCAAGGCCTGCCAGAAATTGGGAATGGAATAGCCGATCGTGGTGATCATGCTGATCAGCCTGGTTGCCGGCTTCCTGCGATTGAGGCCGGAGAAAATGCCCATGGGAATGCCGAAGGCGAGCCCCAGCACCATGGCGAGAAACACCACTTCGAGCGTTGCCGGCAGCCGTTCGAAGATGAGGTCGAGCACGGGGCGGCCATAGACGAAGGAGGTGCCGAAATCGCCTTGCACGATATTGGCGAGGAAGGTCAGGTATTGCACCGGAAGCGGCTGGTCGAGCCCATAGGCGGCGGCCAGAGCCGCGCGGTCGGCGGCCGTTGCGTCCTCGCCCGCCATCACCGCCACCGGATCACTGACGACATACATGCCCACGAAGACGAGCAGCGACATGATGACGAGCAGGATGGCGCTCTGACCCAGTCGACGCAAAACGAAGTTTATCATGGCAAGGACAATCCGGCGGTCGGCTGAAGCAGTGCCGTTATCATGAGGCGAAAGTCCGTGGCCGGGCGGCCACGGACGGGTTTGGCAGCTCTGGCAGTCAGTTCGACTTCACCATCATGGCGACGGTGCGGCCTTCGGCACCCCCGACCAGTTGCAGGCCGGCACGATGCGCCCAGAGTTCGTGATTATAGTAGAGCGGAATACCCGGCAGGTCGGCAACGGCTTGCGCCATGGCCTGGGCCACCAGCTCATTGGAGCGGGCAGGATCGACTTCCACGGCCCAGGCCTGCATGGCGTCTTCAAAGACCGGGTTGTCGTAGCTCGAATAGTTGGCAGCGCCGAGGCCAAGATCGTCATTGCGCTGGGCGAAGGCGCCCGAAATCAGCTGGGCAGCGCCTTGCGGGTGACCCCAGCCATACATGAACACACCCATCTGACCCTCGGTACGGCGGGTCTGGAACACCGACCAGGGCTCGGTGCGCAGGATCACCTTGACCCCGAGACGGGTCCAGTACTGGGTGATGGCCTGGGCCACGAGCTGACCATTGGTATAGCGATCGGCCGGCACATTGAGCTCAAGCTCGAAGCCATCGGCATAGCCGGCTTCGGCGAGAAGCGCCTTGGCCGCGTCGAGATCGGTGGCCAGGTCAGGCATTTTCGGCGCGCCGGGCATGTAGCTGGGGGCGAACTGGTTGGCGACCGTCGCATTGCCGGCAAAGAGGCGCTCGGTGATGGCCTGGCGATCAATCGCCATGGAAAGGGCCTGGCGCACCCGCACATCTGCGAGCGGCGCCGAGCCATCGGCCGCGGTGACACCGGCGGCGCCGTCGGCATTGGTATCGAGGACGATGAAGATCGTCTGCAGGCCCGGCACGGTGCTGTAGGCGAAATTGGGATCGCGCTCGATCACCTGCAGGTCCTCGGCGCTGGGACGCTCGACCACGTCATAGTCGCCGGCCAGCAGTCCCGCGATACGCGCGCCATTGTTGGGCACCGAGCGGATCTCGACGCGGTCCCATTCGGGCAGTTCACCCCAGTAATTGTCGTTGCGCAGCAGATTGGCGTCGCCGGTCGCCTGGAAGCTTTCATAGATGTAGGGGCCGGTGCCGATGGCGGCCGAGCCGGTATCGAAATCGGCCTGGCTCGGATAGGAATCCACGATGCCGCAATCGCCGTCGCGATCAAAGGTGATGTCGCCCGCGATCCCTGCCGCCTCGGCCGAGAGAATCTTGAGGAATTTCAGCTTCTGGGTGATTATCGGATAGGGCGCGGTGGTCTCGAAGCGCACGGTGTGATCGTCGATCGCGACCACATCGGTCACCGGGCCCAGTGCCGAGGTCACCACGTTGGCGCGGCCATCGACCCGATACATCATCCGGCACATGCTGTAGACGACGTCGCGGGCCGTGAAGGGCGCGCCGCTCGAAAAGTTCACGCCCTCGCGCAAGTTGAAGACAATGGCATTGTCGCTTTCCCAGGCCCAGCCGGTGGCGAGCAGCGGGGTGTCGTCAAGGCCAACCAGCATTTCGAACACATGCTCGCTGAGCGAGCCGGTCTGGGTGTCGCTATAGGGATAGGGGTCGGCACTGACCGGTGCGGTGCCATAGGCCATGCGCAGCGTTTCCGCGTTGGCGGTGCCGGCGGCAAAGGCACTGCATGAGGCGAGCAATAGCGCGGCGAGGAATGACTTACCCATTGGTGTTCTCCATTTCTTCGTGTTCCCTGTCCCCGTTGTTCCTGCGGCTTTGCTGCCGCGCACTAACGAACTGCCTGAACTCGGAGAGTATGTCCGAACAGTCCTCCCTGACCGCGTCGAAGCGGTCGTTCCTCAAGCGCGTCTCCTCATCCATGTAGAGGTCGCGACGCAACTCAATCTGCAAAAGGTGCTGGTCGATTTCCGGCCAGCCATAGCGCAGCGTGATCTCCCCGCCGGCAAAACGCCGATTGAGACCCACGTCATAGCCGCGCCGCTCGAAGCACTCGACGAGCCTTGCCGCCAGGGCCGGGTCGCAGGATTCGCCGCGGCGCGTGCCGATATCGACCTCCGGCCGGGCCCGTCCGCCCTGGGCCGTGGTGTCGAATTTCATCATCGAATGGCAGTCGAGCACCACCACCGCGCCATGTTTGCGGCGCGTGGTTTCGACCATGCCGGTCAGCGCCTGGTGATAGATCACATGGCAGGTGGCCAGGCGCTTCTTGGCCTCGGCATGGCTGAGCTTGCGATCATAGAGCGCGGTCTCCTTGGCCTGCGACCAGAACAGCGTCGTGCCGTCGCGCAAACCCGTCGGCTGCATGCGGCCATACCAGAGCTCGGGCTCTTCGAGCATGGCGCCATCGATGTCGTGCTGGTGGCGATTGACGTCGATATAAGCCCGCGGAAAATTGGCGCGGATCGAGCTCAAGCCAAGCGCGGCCCCACCGGAGAAGAGCTCATCGACATATTTGTCAGATGGATAGTCCACCACGTTGAAGGGCAGGCTCGCGTCATAGCCGAAGTCTTCCGGATAGGTCGATCCGCTATGGGGAAAGGATAGCAACAGGGGCACTTCGGCCTCCGCTCGCCAGTCTACCGTGATGTTGGGGTCGGCGGGCAAACTCCCCGCGTCAGCCATGAAATCCAATTGTCTGCTCCGGTCACAAGCCGTTGGGTCTGCAATCGGGCGGGACGCTAGCGCCTCTGCTGCGGCAGCAAAACCATATTGCGCTGCCCACTATTTCCATAAGGCTGGATTATGCACTTGCCGGCTCGCTTGGCAGGAATGTCCATAACAAAACTCAATACACGCTTCCGCTTTGGCAATGGCGTGGATCGGGGGGCCGAAGAGCACTAAGAAGGGGCAGATACAGGAATTGCACCATGACATCCCGCCCGCTCATCATCGTCTCCGTCGGCGCCGCCACCGATCCCCTGCCCTATGTTCGGGCGGTCGAGACGGCCGGCGGCGAGGCACTGACGATGGTACCCAATGGCGAAATCCAGGCCTTGCCTGAACAAGCGGCCGGCGTGATTTTCTGCGGCGGCGCCGCCGTCCATCCCGCCCGCTTCGGCCAGGCGCTCGACCCCAGCATAAGGAAGGCGGTCGATGAAGACCGCGACGCGATGGAATGGGCGCTTATGGATGGGGCGCTGCAGCGAAGCCTTCCCATCCTCGGCATCTGTCGCGGCTTCCAGATGATCAATGTCTATTTTGGTGGCACGCTGACGCAGAATCTGGCGGCGGAGCACTGGAAAGACAATCATCGCCCCGACGCTCCCCGGAACCATCTCGCCCATCCCGTCGTGGCCGGAGGGGGAACGCTCGGGCGAGCCTTCGGTGAGGCGCCCTTTATGGTGAACAGCATTCACCGGCAGGGCATAAAAACGCTCGCTCCGGAATTAACCGCCACCGTGAAGTCTGAAGACGGGTTGGTTGAGGGCTATGAGTCGGCCGATCACAATATTCTTGCAGTGCAATGGCATCCCGAAGAACTGTCGCACCAGCCAGCCCAGCAGGCGCTTTTCTCGTTTTGGGAAAACTTCTAGGTGCGAGACAGGGCTTTTGCGGCGACCCATTTTTCGGGAGTATGGGACAAAGAGGAATGCCCGCAGGAAAGCAGCCGTGATAGCGGGCGCCCTTCGGTGCGGATATTTGAGCTCCCAGGGGTAAACTTGGCTTAACCGGGCGTCTTTAAGGAGGGCGTGGAAAGGGGCCCTTATGCGAAAAATTTTGGTTTTGTTGTTTCTGGCCACCACACCGGCTGCAGCTTTTGACATTGATCTTTCCCCCGCCGATATGCGCACGCACCTCGGCACCCGCACGGCTTTCGACCTTGCGATAGGAGAATCATCCTATATCTATTTCCCGGGTTTTTGCGTAAACGACAACAAACTCATGGCTCACGGCTTGCTGGCCTTGAGCGACGAGCCTGTCGCGATCGCAACCATGCAGTATCGCTTCACGCGAATTTCCGATTCAGCTTTCGACGTAACGGCCAAACCCGCCCCGTCCAGCGAACAGACCATCGAGCATTGGCTGGCCAGCAGCTTTCTGGCTGCGTCGATGCGGCCTTGCGAGCTTGTCGTCGGCGACACCCAATACCTGGTCGAGATCGCCGCGATAAATGGCGAAACGAGTCTTCGAGACCTTCTGGCGCAAGCGCCGGCCCCTGCTGCCAACTAGGAGGGGCCGCGACCGCCCGCTGGCTTGCTTGTGCTAGCCGCGCCGGGCGAGCATGGCCAGCATGGCGGAGACCGCCGTGGCATAGCCCTCTGCGCCCAGGCCGGCCATGACCGCGTCGGCGCGCATCGAGACGTAGGAGCGGTGGTAGATCGGCTCGCGGCGGTGGATGTTGGAAATGTGAAACTCGATCACCGGCCCCTCGAACATCTTGAGGGCATCGAGCAGCGCCAGCGAAGTGAAGGTGAAGGCGGCGGGATTGATGATGATCCCGGCGCCCTCGTCTATGGCCTCGTGCACGAGGTCGATCAGCTTTTCCTCGCTGTTGGTCTGGTGGAATACAATGGACCGCTCGCCGCTGGCGGCGCGGCAGATCTGTTCCACCTGCGCCAGTGTCGTGGTGCCGTATATGGCAGGCTCCCGCTTGCCCAGCCGGTTGAGGTTGGGGCCGTTGAGGACGTAGATCGGTCTCATAGGCCCACACCGCCATAACCGAACATCCTGGGCAGCCACAGCACCACTTCGGGCACGAAGGTAAAGAGCATCAGCGCCGCGATCAGCCCCAGGAGGAAAGGCAGGACGTCGGCGACGATGTCCTTCATCGGCGCGCCCGATATGCGCGTCATGATGAAGAGCAGCAGGCCATAGGGCGGCGTCACCAGCCCCAGCATGATGTTGACCACCACGACGACGCCGAAATGCACCATGTCGATGCCCAGCGCCTGTGCGGTGGGGATCAGCACCGGCACGATGACCAGCAGGATCGTGGTGCCTTCGAGCAGGCAGCCCAGGATCAGCAGCAGGATATTGACCGCGATCAGGAAGGTGATCGGGTTGAGGTCCCAGGCGAGCAGAACGGCGCTGAGGCTATGGGGGATGTTCTCGACGGTGACGACATAGTTGAAGACCAATGCGCCAGCGATCAGCATGCCGATGGACGCGGTGGTCTTGGCTGATGTCAGCAGGGCCGCATAGAGATCAGGGAACTTGACGCTGCGATAAACGACGATGGAGACGACCAGGGCATAGAAGGCGGCGACAGCGGCCGCTTCGGTCGGCGTGGTGATGCCGCCATAGATGCCGTACATCAGCACGATCGGCATGAAGAGCACCGGCAGGGCCTGCCAGGTCATCTTCGGCAACTGGCGCAGGGGCACCGGCTTTTCGACCGGGAAGTTCCTGGTGCGGGCGGTGACGGCAACCTGGATCATCATGGCACCCGCCATCAGCAGGCCGGGAATGACGCCGGCCAGGAACAGGTAGCCGATGGAGGCATCGGCGATCAGTGCGTAGAGCACCATGGGGATGGAGGGCGGAATGATCGGTCCGATGACGGCGGTGACGGCGGTCAGCGCCGCGGCATAGCTGGGCGTATATTTGCCGTCCTGCGTCATCATGTGCTGCATCATCTTGCCCGAGCCGGCGGCATCGGCGATGGCCGAGCCACTCATGCCGGCAAAGACGATGGATTGCAGGATATTGACCTGGGCCAGCCCGCCGCGGAAGCGGCCGACGACCGCGTCGCACCAGCGCAGCAGGCGCTCGGACAGGGTACCCGAATTCATGATTTCGGCAGCGAGGATGAACAGTGGCACGGCCAGCATGATGTAGTTGGAATACATGCCGTTGAGGAACTGCTCGGCTACGATGCCCATGTCCTGCCCGCGCATCAGCAGGTAGAGCACGGAGGCGCAGATCATGGAGAGGCCCATGGGCAGGCCGAACACCGACAGCACGATGATCAGGCCGAGGGCGAGGGTGAAAGCGGTGGAGAGGATCATATGCCCGAGCTCGCCCTGGTGGGATCGGACGCCTCGGGGCCCCTGCCCCAGATGGCCTGGTAGCCGAGCCAGAACTGGCGGACGATCGTTGCCACCGCGAAGATGGCGTAGATGGAATAGAGCCAGTCGAACCGGATCTTGAGATAGGCCGTCTTCTCGACCTTCATGAAGGTCACATAGTCGATGACCGCCGGCAGCGAGAGGGCGAAGAAGAAGATGAGGGTGGCCGCGGTCGCCACGACCATGATCCGCCGCCAGCGGTCGTTGACGGCCGAATAGAGGATGTCGAAGCGGATTTCCTCGCTGTCGCGCACCACGAAAGCGGTGCCGAACAGCACCATCCACAACCACATGACGACGCTGATTTCATGCGTCCAGCCAATGGGCAGGTTGAGGATGTAGCGGAAGACGATCTGCAGGATGAACACCGAAAACATGACGGCGAGCATGGCTGCGAGGACATTTTCAGCGCGGGCATGCAACCACGCGCCGAGGGCGGCAAGTCGGGAATTCATCAGCAGTCTCCGAGGCGGAGGTCTCGCCGGATGCGGCGGCACGGGACTACCGGCACCGCCGCATCCGAAGATCAGTCTAGAGGGCGTTGATGCGGTCGATCACGCCTTCAGGCCAGTCCTTGGCCAGGTCGGAGTCCAGATACATCTGCTGGGCATGGCTGCGGAAGGCATCGAGGTCCGGCTCATAGATGTCGAGGCCAACGGTCTTGAACTGTTCTAGCAGCTCGGCTTCACGATCGAGGTGCGCCTGCTGGCTGAAGTCGATGGCAGCCGTCGCGGCGGCCTGGACCTTTTCCTGCTGCGCGGGCGTCATGGCATTCCAGGCATCGCCGGAAATGACCAGCAGGTCATAGCCGACGAGGTGCGAGGTCAGGACAATCTGGTCCATCACTTCATAGAACTTCATGTTCTCGACGTTGGGCAGCGGATTGTCCTGGCCGTCGATGGCGCCGGTCTGCAGGCCCGTATAGACCTCGGCATAGGCCATCGGCGTCGGGTTGGCGCCCAGCGCCTCGCCGAGGAACTGCCAGGCGTCGCCGCCGGGCATGCGCAGCTTGATGCCGGCCATGTCGGCAGGCGTCGTGATCTTCTTGTCGCCGCGCAGACCGACCTGGCGGGCGCCGAAATAGGTCGGCCCCAGGATGTGAATGCCGAGCTGGTCTTCGGCCATGGCCTTGAACTCGGCACCGACATCGCTGTCGAAGAAGGTGCGCAGGTGCGCGGCGTCGCGGAACAGATAGGCCGAGGTCAGCACCGACCAGGCCGGAATCTGGTTGGAGACGTCCTGCGGGGCGATGTTGCCCATTTCCAGGTTACCGCGCTGCAAGGCGACCAGTTCGGTGCCCTGCTTGAACAGGTTGCCGCCATAATAGGGCTCGAGGGTGAAATCCTCGATGATCTGGCTGGCGAACAGGTCCATCATCTCGGCGCGGATATCCTCGGCCGAGAACACCGCCGAAAACCGAAGCACCGGCTTGTCCTGAGCCATGGCGGGCATCGCGGCCGCCAGCATCAGGCTACCAAGCAGCACCGCGCGGCGCGTGAATCCAAAACGCATTGTCATCCTCCCATTTGTCGCCTGTGATCCAGGCATCCTCACCGGACGCTCGGCTGCTTCGCCGTCGTTTCCGTCCCGGTGCACAATGTACGAAATAGTTCGTTCAAGTCAATGGCCGTTTCCGATCGGTGGAAAACTAGCTGCGCCTTTTCAGTCTGTCATGTGTTTTTTAATTTATATGATATTCCATCATCGCTTTGACGTTGTTGGCCTTCCCGGGTAGAAGGGCCGAAATGGAGGCGGCATTGGCAGACGACAAGCAGCTCGCGGAAGAAGGCATCGGCGATATCGCCTTCCGGCGCATTCGGGATGATATTGTAGCGGGCGTTTTGCGCCCGGGGATAAAACTCAAGCTGGACGCCCTCAAGGCACAATATGGCGCGAGCGTCAGCACTTTGCGCGAAATCCTCAACCGGCTGGCCAGCGAGAATCTGGTAGTGGCCGAGGGGCAGCGCGGCTTCGAGGTGGCGCCGGCAACGGCGGATAATCTGCGCGAGGTGGCGGACCTGCGGCTTTTGCTCGAAAGCCACGCCATCCGCCTGTCGCTGGCGACCGGCGATCTCGACTGGGAGGGGCGCGTCGTGGCCGCCCATCATAAGCTGTCGGTGGTGGAAGCGCAGTTGCTGGCCGGCGAGATCGATCGCACCGCCCAATGGGTGCGCTATGACTTCGCCTTCCATAATGCGCTGATTTCGGCCTGCGGCTCGCGCACGCTGCTGGATCTGCATGCCTCGGTATTCGACCGCTTCATCCGCTACCACATGCTGGCGACGAGCTTCCGTGGCTCGGCGGTGATGGACGATCACCGGGCGCTGTTCGACCTGGCCATGCGGCGCGATGCCGAGGGTATTGTCGACAAACTGACGAGCCATATTCGCAGCGGCGTGGACTATGTGCTGAGCACAGGGCGGATTTAAGGGCCGGCTATCCCTTCACAGCGGCCCGAAAGGTCGCGGCCATGGCGGGAGCATCGGGCTGCAGGCCGGTAAACAGTTCGAACGCCCGCACCGCCTGATAAACAGCCATGCCGCCGCCGGGCATCACGCGGCAGCCGCGGGCGCGGGACTGGCGAACCAGCTCGGTTTCGAGCGGGAAATAAATCACGTCGGCCACCCAGTGCCGTTTTTCGATCAGTGCTTGGTCGATGGGCAGGCCGGGATGCCTGATCATGCCGACCGGTGTCGCATTGACGATGCCATCGGCCCCAGTCGCCGCAGCGGCGACATCGGCCACCGCGTGGACATCGGCGCCACGCAGGCGTCGCAGCCGCGCCGCGGTGGCCTCCGCCCTCGTAGCGTCCGTATCGTAGATATCGAGCCGCTCCACGCCGCATTGCAGCAGCGCCTGCGACACCGCGGCGCCGGCGCCGCCCGAACCGATCTGCAGCACCCTGCCCCGCGCCACATCGGGTAATTCCCGCCGGAAACTTTCGGCGAAACCCCAGCAATCGGTATTGTGCCCGATGGTGCGCCTGTCATTGAAAACCACCGTGTTGATGGCGCCGATGGCGGCAGCATCCGGCGCCAGATCGTCGAGCAGCGGCAATATTGCCTGCTTGAACGGATAGGTGATGTTGAGGCCGGCAAAGCCAAGGCCGCGGGCCTCGGCGAGCATGAGAGGCAAATGGGAATCGTCGAGGTCCAGGCGATCGAAATCGATCAGGTGATAGCGGTAGTCCAGACCCTGCCGCGCGCCTTCCTGCTCGTGCATCAGCGGCGAAAGCGACGCGCCGATGCCCCGGCCCACCAGCCCGATGGTGATGCCATCGGGCTGGGGCAAGCGATTGTGCAGGACCGAGACGCGAAGCGGCTGCGCGGACTGGCTGCTGGCGATGGGCAAGGCGGTCTCCCTGGTGCCGCCCGCCGCTGGAAAAGCGGCGGCGGCCTTGTCTTTCCCTCGCGGCACCCGATAAATGCTGCAAGGCGATTTGCGGCAAAATGTACGAACTGGTTAGTTTAGTCAATTGCCGCTCCAGGAAGGCGACGACGGCATGAGCACTCCAGTTTCGACATCCCGCAGCAAATCCCGGGACGGCGTTGCTCGCGTGCAGGATCCCGAGGGAACACGGCAGAACATCATCGAAGTGGCGGCACAGGAATTCGCGCTCAACGGCCTGTCGGGCGCCCGCATCGACGAAATCGCCGCCAAGACGCGCTCCAGCAAGCGGATGATATACTACTATTTCGGCAGCAAGGAGGGCCTCTATGTCAGCGCCCTCGAAAATGCCTATCGGCAGGTGCGCGAGGGCGAAGCCAAGCTCGACGTGGCAGGCCTGTCGCCGCTGGATGCGTTGAAGCGCCTGGTGGAATTCACCTTCGACCACCATCACCAGCATGAGGAATTCATCCGCATGGTGATGATCGAGAATATCCATCATGGGGAATTTCTCGAACGCAGCGGCGTGATCCGCGACCTCAATATCACCGCTATCGGCAATATCGAGGCGATCTATGCCAAGGGGCTGGCCGACGGCCTGTTCCGCGCCGGGCTCGATCCGCTGGAAATCCACTGGCAGATCAGCGCGCTGTGCTTTTTCAACGTCTCCAACCGGGCGACGTTCTCCAAGATTTTCGGCAAGGACGTGGGCAGCGCGGCGTATCAGGAATCGCTGCGGCGGCAGACGGTGGACATGGTGATCCGGTTCGTGGTGAAGGCGGAGAAGCTGGGCGCGATTTGAGGCGCCCGCAGGGCATGCGAAAGCGCCGCCTGTGATGCGGTTATCGTGTCGTCGGTTTCGCTCGTGGATAGAGCGATGGTGGCGAGGCGCTTGCCTCTCATAATTTTTAAGTGTGAGGCAATTGCCTCGCCACCATGCCGGGATTTCGAACGGGTATGGTTCAGGCGCTACCGTTATCGCAGGCGCGGCTGCCGTATTTCCCCCGCACGAGGGAGCGACCTCCCTCCCCGGCTATCCCCACGACCATCACTCGTCATGACTGGGCTCTGACGTGGGCAACGGCAGGAGTATGGGGGAGAAATCAGGGGCGGGGATAAGATGGATAAGTCGGTGCGCGTGACTCCCCCCTCATTCCCTCCCACAAGGGGAGGGAAGCCTGTCCCGCGGATGCTGAACATTTCGAGATGACCCCCTGAAGATCGATCTGGCGCCGGGGAATGAGGGTGGGGTGCTTGGCCCCCATCTACCTTATGGCACGATCTCAGGATGGATCCCGGCCTATGCCGGGATGACATCGGGGTGGGGTGACATGATGCCACTTCCACCGCGCGTCATCCTCGGGCTCGACCCTCGGTCACTTCACTTTACCCAATGCTCCGTAAGTGCAGAGCCCTTGGGTCAAGCCCGAGGATGACGATCAGGGGATGGGAATGGGATTGTGCTCCCGCACCTTTGCTCCCTCCGCCAAGCAGTGCCCCCACTCCGCTCCACCTCTCAGTCATCTCCTTGCAAATGTACTAACTAGTTCGTACTCTTTATACGAACAGGAGGACTCGCCTTGAAAACCTCGATTGCGACCGTGTCGATCAGTGGTGACCTGCGGGAGAAGCTGGAGGCCATTGCGGCGGCCGGGTTCGATGGGGTCGAGATTTTCGAGAACGACTTCCTGGCCTATGACCGCTCGCCGCGCGACGTGGCGGCGATGGTGGCCGATCTCGGGCTCACCATCACGCTGTTCCAGCCGTTCCGTGATTTGGAGGGCCTGCCGGAGCCGCAGCGCAGCCAGGCATTCGAGCGAGCCGAGCGAAAGTTCGACCTGATGGGGGAATTGGGCACCGAGCTGATGCTGGTCTGTTCCAGCGTGTCGCCGCTGGCGCTGGGCGGGATCGACCGGGCCGCGGCCGACCTGCGCGAACTGGGTGAGCGAGCCGCGAGGCGCAACCTTCGCGTCGGCTATGAAGCCCTGGCCTGGGGCCGGCATGTCAACGATCACCGCGACGCCTGGGAAATCGTGCGCCGGGCCGATCATGCCAATATCGGCATTATCCTCGACAGTTTTCACACACTGGCGCGCGGGATCGATCCTGATTCCATTCGCTCGATCCCCGGCGACAGGATTTTCATCGTGCAACTGGCCGATGCCCCGCGCATCGACATGGACCTGCTCTATTGGAGCCGCCATTTCCGCAACATGCCGGGCGAAGGCGACCTCGACGTGACCGGCTTCATGCGGGCGGTGGCGGCAACCGGCTATGACGGCCCGGTCTCGCTTGAAATCTTCAACGACCAGTTCCGCTCCGGCTCGCCCCGCACCATCGCGGCGGATGGGCATCGCTCGCTGGTCTACCTGATGGACCAGGTGCGCCACAGCGAGCCGGACATTGCCCTCGATGTTCCGCTATTGCCGCCACGGGTGGATGTGCGGGGCGTGGCCTTTGTCGAATTCGCGGCTGACGAGGCGGAGGCGCTGGCGCTGGCCGGCCACCTGCGCCGGCTCGGCTTCCGGCTGACCGGCCGGCACCGGACCAAGGCGGTGGAGCGCTTTACCCAGGGCGATATCAATGTCGTCATCAACACCGAGCGCGAGGGACTGGCGCATTCGGCCTATCTCACGCATGGCACCTCGGCCTATGCGCTGGGGCTGATGGTGGATGATGCGGCGGCGACGGTGGATCGCGCGCGGGCATTGGGCGCGCAGATGTTCAGCCAGCGGGTGGGGCCGGACCAGCTCAGCATTCCAGCCATTCGCGGCATTGGCGGCGGTGTCATCTATTTTCTCGACGAAAAGAGCCCGTTGGGCCGGGTCTGGGATGTCGAATTCGATTCCGTGGACGATCCCGCGCCCAGCCGGGATGCCGGGTTGCGGCGGGTCGATCACGTGGCCCAGACGATGAACTACGAAGAGATGCTGACCTGGATCCTGTTCTACCGGTCCATCTTCGTTGCCGAAAAGAGCCCCATGGTCGATGTGGTCGATCCTTCTGGGCTGGTGCGCAGCCAGGTGATCGAGAATGCCTCGGGCTCGCTGCGGCTGACGCTGAACGGGGCCGAAAGCCACCGTACGCTGGCCGGGCATTTCATCGCCGAAACGTTTGGCTCCAGCATCCAGCACCTGGCCTTTGCCAGCGACGATATTTTCGCCACTGCCGACGCCTTGCGCAGCAATGGCATGAAGACGCTGGAAATCTCGCCGAATTATTACAGCGACCTGCAGGCGCGGCTCGGCATCGGTGCGGACATGCTGGAGCGGCTTCGGGCCGCCAATATCCTCTATGACCGCGATGCCGGCGGGGAATTCTTCCAGCTTTATTCGACCAATGTGGGCGAAGGCTTTTTCTTCGAGGTGGTGCAGCGGGCGGGCGAGTATCGAGGCTATGGCGCGGTCAATGCGCCTTTCCGCATCGCCGCGCAGAAGCGGAGCCTCACGCCGGCCAGCATGCCGCGGCAGTAGGTCATTTCGCTTCTTCGCCCCTCTCCCCTTGAGGGAGAGGGCGGTTCTTCCGCGTTCAGCGGAAGAACCGGGTGAGGGGTGCTGCGCTCGCCCATGCTTCAGTGCTCGTGGATGGCTCAACACCCCTCGTCCGCCCGGAGCCTGTCCTCGTGCGCGAAGCGACACGGGGAGGCACCTTCTCCCTCAAGGGGAGAAGGGGAAGAAGCCCGGGCGCTGAGGAAGAAATCGATAGCTACAGCGTTGCCAGTTCGCGGTTACTCAGGGCGCCGCGATAGCCCTTCTTGATCTCCAGCTTCCGTTCCAGCGCTTCGATGACCGCCATGGGGAAATCGACCTCGTACATCTGGCTGAGATTGTTGAGCCCGCCGGGGGTGAAGACGTTGATCTCCAGCAGCTTGTCGCCGACGATATCGAGGCCGACGAGGAACATGCCGTCCTGCACCAGCTTGGGCCGCACGGTTTCAGCGATATCAAGCATGGTGCCGGTGACCTCGATGGCCACGGCGCTGCCCCCGGCATGGATATTGGAGCGGATTTCGCCCTTGGCCGGGGCACGGCGGAAGGCGGCGTATTTGCCGTCGCGCTGCAGGGGCACCCCGTTCATCAGGAAGAAGCGCACATCGCCCTCGGAGGCCTCAGGCATGAAGCTCTGGGCGATCAGGTAGCCTTCCTCGCTGACTGCCTCGAAAATCTGCTTGATGTTGGACTCTTTTGAAGAGGCGATCTTGAACACGTTCTTGCCGCCCGAGCCCTGCAGGGGCTTGAGGATGACGCCCTTTTTCTGCTGCTCGATGAAGCTGCGGATTTCATCGAGGCTCTTGGCGATCAGCGTTTCGGGGCGCACCGAGGCCGGGAAATCCTGGAAATAGAGCTTGTTCTGGGCGCGGGCGAGGCCATCGGGATCGTTGAGCACGATAACGCCGCGGGCGGCGGCCAGGCGGCCGAAGATCGCGCCGACATGGGCGGCCCAGGGGCGGTCCGCCGAATCCTCGGACGGGTCGTTGCGCAGGAGCAGGATGTCGATTTCGGAGACGTCCAGCGTCTCCACCGTGGTTTCATTGCCCTGCAAATCCTTGAACAGGGTTTCGGCCTTCTTGTAGTTGCTCGCCGGCAGCGTCAGCGCCCGCACCGAGAGGCTGTCGTCGGGCCGCAAGACAAAATCGCCGGGCGTGAGATAGCAGACGTCGTGGCCACGACTAAGCGCCGCCAGCGCCAGGTGGGTGGTGGAGTAGTTGGCCGTTTCGCCTTCGATGGAATTGACAAAAAACGCAATGCGCATGGGGTGACGCTCCTAGTTTTCCGGCATCTGGAGAGGGGTGATGCCGGCATAAGCCGCCTTGAGCCGTTCGGCCGCTTGCGGGTGAGAGAGAAATTGCGGCAGCAGGCGCGGCGCCTTGAGCAGGCCGCGCGTGCCCAGTTCCTGCATGACGCCGAAATGGCTGGCCGCGATCTTGCCCATCCAGAACGGATCGAGCGAACCGCCGGCCCGCAGATGGGCCAGCACTTCGAGCAGGCCGCGCAGATAGACCGCGTCCTTGGGCAACCCGCCGCCGCGATAGACGCGCAAAGCCAGGTTGAAGGCGGTGGATTCGGAAAAACCGAACGCGCGCACCAGGCGGCGGTAGCACTCGATGAAGCTGGCGCCATCGAGCATATCGGCACAGGCGACGACCCGCGCCGCGATGAGCCGCAGCCGGGCAACGGTCATGCCGCCGACGAGATATTCGGCCAGCACGGCCAGGCCTTCCTGCACGCCCTCGTAGCCGGCAAGGCCGGAGCGGAAGAGACGCAGGCCCTGGGCGGAGCCGTTGAAATAGGTGAGCAGATGCACGCCCACCTCATGGCTGAGCAGTGCTTCGACGCGCTGGCGCGCCATGGTGGTGTTGCGCGAGATCAGCAGCCGCCCGCCCGATACCATGAGGCCGGAAGGCAGGTCATCGCGCAGTTCGACGCTGGCGGCAAAGCCGTCATAATCGCCGGCATAGGTCTTGATCATCGCGCGGGCGCGGCGCTCCACGAAGGCCACGTCGGCATCGTCGCCATCGCCCTTGCGCTGGCCACGGCGGGGTCTGGTGTCCGCAAGGATGTCATTGGCTGCCTTGAGCAGGCCGGATTCCACCGGCCCGTAGAGCGCGCGCCCGAACTCCACATAGCGCGGGGTTTCCCGCGCGGCGAGCAGGGACAGTTGCAGGTCGAGCTCCTGCTGCTTTTCGCGGTAGAGCGTGGTCAGCACCGGGTCTTCGAAGCGGTCCAGCGTTACGGAGAACAGCGCTTTCTTCTGCCTGGCGACATCGACCGTCAGCGGCCGGTAGAGAAAGCGCGGCGCCTGTTCGCCGCCCGCTTCCTTGAACTCGGCCCAGGCCGCCTGGGCATTGATCGGCGTCACCGCCAGGAGGAAGTCGAAGGACTGGGCCACGTCGTCGATGGCCCGGTCGGCGCGGGTGACCGCATCGACGAAGGCCCGGCGGCCCAGGGCGCGATGCGAGGCCAGCGCCAGGCTGCCGGTCGCATCGACGAAGCTGGCCACCGCGCGCAGGCCCGCATCGACGATATTGGCCACCAGCCGCTCGCGCAGTTCGGGGTAAACCGCTTCGGATTCCGGGACGCGGTAGATGGGCGCGAAGCGCACCGTCAACGAGGCGATACCGGGCAGCAGGCGTGCCAGCTTCGCCGCCGGGTCGTCGCCAATCCTGGGCCGGGCGATCTGGGGCGCGCGATATTTGGCTTTGGCCTGCTCGGCAGCTGCCGAAAATGCCAGCAATGCCTGCTTGGCGGGGCCATTGCCCGATGCCGATACGCTCATTTCGAAGGGGGGGAGATAATCGGCATCGCCGGCCAGACGGTCGCGCGCCAATTCGCCGATATCGAGCAGGATGAAGGCGCCGAAGCGTTCGGTCATCACCTCGGCGACCAACTTGATGATGGTGGCGGCGGTGCCGAGATTGCGCACCAGCAGATAGGAGGAATTGGCGCTGACCACGTCCAGCGCCGCCGGCTCGCGGCGGCGGCCGACATGCACAACGAGGAAGGGCAGCGGGCGGTCGATATGCAGGCGCTCGCCGCGGCCGAAATCGCGACGGATGGGCTCTCCGGCCGCCAGCGCCTTGGCGAACTCGGCCAGCAGTTTTTCGTCGGCCGCCGTCATGCGGACGCCTTGAGACTGTCCAGCAGCACCGGCAGCGAGGCGGCGATCATGGCGCGCATGGCGGCCAGCGCCTCGATATCGGGCGCACCGGTCCATTCGTCCATGAAGAATTTCTTGAACTCGATGGCTATGGCGCAGCCGGTATCGGGGAAGTTGGCGTGGACGAAGCGGGTCTGCTCGCCCCTGCCCTCGAAGGCGATGTTTTCGCGCACATCCATGGGCCGACCACGAAAGGAGAAGCTGCGCAGGCTGTCGATGAAGGGATCGACGACATGGGCCCAGCGGGAGCGATCCATGGAAATGGTGCCGATATTGATCTGCGGCGCCTCGGCTTCCGGGGTCGGATCGGCCTCGGGGCCGTTGCGGCGATGGTTGTAGCTGTGGATGTCGAGCAGCACGAATTGGCCATGCTCGGCCGCGATGGCGGCCAGTGTCTGGTGCAGCATGGCATAATAGGCGGCGTGAACATCCAGCGAGCGTTTGACCAACCCATCTTCGGGCCGTTGGGCCCAGATATCGAGGCCCCAGGCCTGGTCCGGGCGCAGATAGACCGCGCCTTCGGCATCGCGGTTGAGATCGATCTCGAAGCGGGAGCGATGGAAGACGATGCGGTTGGGCACATCTTTTATGGCATAGGCAGTGAACGGGTCTTCCTCGCGCAGCCGCCCCGGATCGTCGAGGCCCATGACGGCGGCAACCTCGTCGCGCAGGGCATGCCCATTGTGAATGGCCGTGCCGATGAGCGGCGACGCCGCCCGCTCGACCGACCAGAGAGCGCTGCCGGCGGCGGGCGCGCCGAGATCGGACGCGGTCGGGAGAATGTGGGAGGCGGGATCAGGCATCGGACGCTTTGTTTCGGGCCCGGCATGCGGGCGACCTCACAGTAACGGCCATTGCCCATTGCAGTTCCGGACAGGATGGATTGATGTCCGGGCGATCCGCGCTTAGACACGAGCCATGCGCGTCCATGTCATCCATGCCCATCCGGTCGAGAGCAGCCTCAATCGCGCGCTGTTCGATACAGTTGTCGATGCGCTGACCGAGGCCGGGCACGAGGTCGATGCGCTCAGCCTCTATGATGCCGGGTTCGACGCCGTGCTCAGCCGCACGGAGCGCCTCAACTATCACGATGTGCCTGATAACGTGACGCCGCTGGTCGGCCCCTATGTGGACCGGCTGCTGGCAGCCGAAGCCCTGGTTTTCGTGCATCCGGTGTGGAATTACGGCTATCCGGCCATCCTCAAGGGCTATTTCGACCGCGTCTTCCTGCCCGGCGTGTCGTTCACGCTCGATGGCGGCGGCGATCGTGGCCGGGTGGTCTCCAACCTCCACAGGATCCGCAAGGTCGCCTTCGTCACCACCTATGGCGGCAGCCGCTGGCGCACCATGATCATGGGCGATCCACCGCGCCGGCTGGCCCGCCGCTGGGCCTGGGTCACCTTCGGCACGCGCCTGCCGCCGAAATTCCTGGCGCTTTACGACGTCAACAATTCCACGCCCGAACGCCTTGGCGGTTTCGTCGACAAGGTTCGGCGGGCGATGAGCCGGTTCTAGGCAACGGACTGCAAGATTTGGAAATCACCAGAACGGCTTAAGCCGGCATCGTAGAAGGCGACGAGCCTGGGATCGATAGCGCCCGCCAGGGCGCGGCAGCGCTCGAATATGGGGTCGTCGGCGGCATCATCGGCCCAGGCCGCCAGCAGCGCTTCATGGGCTGCGGCCAGCGTGGTGAAGGCTTCCGAATCCGCCAGGGCTTCGTCGCCAACCAGCAGGTGGATGGGTTCGGGCTGGCTGATGCCCTTGAGCACGATCGAACCAGCCGCGAGGAAGGCGAGTTCGGGCGCCGCTGCGCGCGTTTCGGCGGTAACCAGAATGTCGTAGCCGACGCTCCGGCAGGCGCCTTCGAGGCGGCTGGCCACGTTCACCGTGTCGCCGATGCAGGAATAATCGAAGCGCGCCTCGAACCCCATATTGCCCACCAAAGCCGGGCCGGTGGAAATGCCGATGCCGATGGCGATGGGCTCGCCGCCGGCCTGCTGGGCATTGAGCCCGCGCAGGGCCGCCCGCATGTCCAGCGCCGCCTCGCAGGCGTGGCGGGCATGGCGGGGCACATCGACCGGGGCGTTCCAGAAGGCCATGATGGCGTCACCCATGAATTTGTCGATCGTGCCGTGATGGGCCACGATGGCCGCGCCGAGGCCGGCGAACAGCCGGTTCAGCATGGTCACCAGGTCCGCCGGCGCGGTGCGTTCGCTGAGGGCGGTGAAATTGCGCACATCCGAAAACATCACCGTCATCTCGCGCACATCGCCGCCCAGCTTGAGCAGGCCGGAATTGGCCTCGATCTGGGTCAGCAGCGACGGCTCGACATAGTGGGCAAAGGCCTTGCGGATGCGGCGCTTGTCGGCATCGGTCACCGCGAACCGGAAAAACGTCATGGCGGCGTAGGTCACAAGAGCGGCAAAGAGCGCGAAACTGGGGTCGAGCAGCACGCCGAACTGGCTGAAGGCCAGCCAGCTCCCCGCGGTGGCGACCGCCGCGATCATCAGCGAGAACGCCAGACCTACCAGGGGCCCCGTCAGCAGCAGCACCAGCACCACCGCGAGGCCGCTTATGGCAATGACCAGCAATTCCAGCCCGCCGACCCAGTCGGCCCGGTGCAGGAATGTGCCGGTCAGGATCTGCTCCAGCGCCTGCAAATGGATGGAAACGCCCGGTATTGCCTCGCCCAGCGCGCTGGCACGAATATCCAGCAGGCCGGCGGCGGAGGCACCCACCAGCACGATGTGGCCGGACAGCAGCGGCGCAAGGTCACTGTAGCCATCGCCCAGCAATTGCGCGGCCGACACATAGGTTGATGGCGGCAGATCGCGGTAGTAGAGCCACATGTCGCCACTGGGCCCGGTCGGCACGTCGAACTGGCCGACCCGCAGCCCCGCCACGGTGCCCGCCCCGGCGGTATCCCCTAGTACGACCAGCGTCGAGGCGCCCTGCGCCACCCGCAGCGCTTCCACCGCCAGAGTTGGCATCGGTGCCGTGCCGTTCGACCACAGCAGCGGCAGGCGGCGCGCGACCCCTGCCCCTTCGCGGTCGAGGCTCGCGACGCCGAGGCCTGTCGCGGCAGCGGCCAGCAGCGGCAGCGGCGCGGCGACGCCATCGAGCGAGGGCAGGCCGGCAAGGAAGTCGTTGCCGGTCATGGCGAAACCCGCCTTGGGCGCCGGCGGCTGGCTGCCCGCTACGGCGCGGCTCATCACCAGGACCGTCGGGCCGGCCGATAGGGCGTTGGCGAACAGGGCATCATAATCGGCCCCTGCCCCCGTGACGGTGGAGGGCGACCAGCGGTCGGGCTCGGAAAACAGCACGTCGAACACGATTACTGCCGCGCCGAGCTCGGTCAGGCGGCTGGCGATCTCGGCCATGTCGCGCCGTGGCCAGGGCCATTGCCCGATGGTGGCGAGCGAAGCCTCGTCGATATCGACAATGCGCACCGGCAGGTCGGCGGGCGCGGTTCGTGGCTTGAGCTGCTGGAAGGTGTCGAAGGTGGTCTCGCGCACCACCCGCACCGCATAGGGATCGGCAGCGCGCAGCAATACCAGCGCAATGACGACGGCGGCGCCGAACAACAGTGCCACCAGTCGCCGCGTCAGCATGGTTCAGTTCATCGGCGCAGTGGCGTGGGCGCGGACCATCGGCAGGCTGGGCCGGCAACGCACGTCGCGGCGGAAATCGGTCGGCGACATGCCGGCGATCTTGCGGAACGACTTATTGAATGCACTGAGTGAACCAAAGCCGCTATCCATGGCTACCTGCAAGACATTTGCGTCGTCCTGCATCAGCAGAGCCTGGGCGTAGCTGAGCCGCATCAGGTTCACATAATCGTTGAGCGTCATGCCTGTCGACTTCTTGAACACGTTCATCGCGTATTTCGGATGGATATCGGCGGCCTGGGCGATGTCGGAGGAATCGATCTCCTCGCGGAAATTGTCGGCGATGAAATCGCAGATGCGCACCACGATGGGCGAGGAATGATGGTCCAGCCCATCCACGGCGCTGACCACCGCCTCCGGTCCCGGCAGCAGCGTATAGGGCTCGAAGCGCACCCGCTCGATGCGCAGCAGCAGCTCGTCCACCGCCATGCCCGCCTTCATCGGGTCGCCGGAGCGGGCATAGTCGTTCCATCGCGCAAAATTGTAGGGGTCGGCCGCATCGGTGGACTGGGTGATGAGCGTCGCGCCCTGCATCAGGCGCGACTGTACGTTCTGTGGCAGGCGCAGCCGGAAGAAATGCACCAGCGGCAGGTGGCCACCGGCATAGACCAGGTCATCGGAGGCGTCGTCGAGCCAATGGGGCAGACCGCCCCAGAACAGGGCCATATCCCCGGCATTGAAGCGGACCTGGTGGCCGCTCATGCGGTAATGGGCCCAGCCGCGGACGATGTAATTGACCTCGACCTGCGCATGCCAATGCGCGCCCCGCATGACCAGGGGCGATGCGTGGAACATCTGCAGTTCCGTCGGCAGCCGCTCCACCCCGTTGGCCAGGGGTTCGTAATACGCCCTTTGTGCCATCTTACTTTCCGCCAACTCTGCATGCCCTTTGTGAGGGACGCCACGCGTCAGGTGGATAGCTTAGAAAGCGCTCAGCGTAAGAGCAAATGAAAAGGGAGGACTACAATGAACCGCATCGTTTCGCGGCATGGACGTATGCTCGGTCTGGCTCTGGCCGGAATCAGCTTTCTGAGCGTCACTGCCGCATCGGCCGGCGACGTCACCGTCTGGGCATGGGACCCGAACTTCAACGGCGCCACCATGAAGGAAGCGGCCAGCCGCTATGCCGCCATCAATCCCGACGCCAATATCATCGTCGATGACTCGGCCAGCCAGGACGATATCCGCGCCAAACTGCAGACCCAGCTCCTCGCCGGCAGCACCGACGGCCTGCCCGATATCGTGCTGATACAGGACGACGTGGCCCAGAAATACCTGCAGTCCTTCCCCGGCGCGTTCGAGCCGCTGTCGGATTCGATCGATATGTCGGTCTTCGCCCAGTACAAGGTTGCGGCGGCCACGCTTGACGGCAAGTCCTACTCCCTTCCCTTCGACTCCGGCGTGACGGGCCTGTTCTACCGCTCCGACATGCTCGCGGAAGCCGGTTTCACTCCCGCCGACCTCGAAAACATCACCTGGGACCGCCTGGTGGAGATCGGGACCGAAGTGAAGGCCAAGACCGGCAAGCCGCTGCTTGACCTCGACCTCAACGATACCGGCCTTATCCGCATGATGATGCAGTCGGCCGGCGCCTGGTACTTCAACGAGGATGGCAGCCTCAACATCGTCGACAACGCCCCGCTCAAGAAGGCGCTGGAGACCTATGCCAAGTTCTACCAGGCCGACCTGGTCAAGCCCGTCTCCGGCTGGGCCGAATATACCGGCGCCTTCACCTCGGGCGAAGTCGCCATGGTTCCCGTCGGCGTCTGGATCACCGGCACGATCAAGGCCAATGCCGATCAGTCGGGCCTGTGGGGCGTCGCCCCCATTCCGCGCCTCGATGTCGAGGGCTCGGTCAACGCCTCCAACCAGGGCGGTTCGAGCTGGTATGTGCTGGCCTCCTCGGACAACAAGGAAGAGGCCATCGACTTCCTCAAGACCGTCTGGGGCGGCGATGTCGACTTCTACCAGAAAATCCTGACGGCGCAGGGCGCCGTGGGCTCGCTGCTCGCCGCGCGTGACGGCGAGGCCTACCAGGCCACCGACGAGTTCTTCGGCGGCGCGCCCGTGTGGCAGAATTTCTCCACCTGGCTGAGCCAGATCCCCAGCGTCGACTACGGCACCTTCACCGCCGAAGTGGACTCCGCGGTCCAGGCGCAACTCCCCACGATCATCGAAGGCGGCGATCTCACCGCCGCGCTGCAGGCGATCAGCGACCAGGCCCAGCAGCAGATGCAGTAACCTCCGATGGAAAGCGGAGCCCGCTCCGCTTTCCAGTCCGGGCGCCGCGGTCGCGGCGCCCGGCACTATCGGGCATGATGACGCTGCACCATCGGGGAGGACGATAGTTTGGCACAGGCGAGACTGGCTCGCAGGGAGCATCTTACAGGCTGGGCGTTCATCGCCCCTGCCCTCATCCTGCTCGGATTGTTCATGATTTACCCGATCATCTGGTCGCTCTGGATGAGCTTCCAGGTCGGCAAGGGCATGAATCTGAGCTTTGGCGGCTTCGCCAATATCGAGCGCCTGACCAAGGATCCGGTATTCCTGCGGGCGCTGGGCAATACCTTCACCTTCTTTATCGTGCAGGTGCCGATCATGATCGTGCTGGCGCTGCTGCTCGCAGTGGCGCTGAACGACGCGACCCTGCGCTTTCGCGGCCTGTTCCGCACCGCCATCTTCCTGCCTTGCGTTTGCTCGCTGATCGCCTATTCGACACTGTTCAAGTCGATGTTCGCCAATGACGGGGTGGTCAACCAGGCGCTGATGGCGCTGCATATCATCGGCGCGCCGATCGCCTGGTTCAGCGATCCGTTCTGGGCCAAGGTGGTCATCATCCTCGCCATCACGTGGCGCTGGACCGGCTACAACATGATCTTCTACCTGGCCGCGCTGCAGAATATCGACCGCTCGATCTACGAGGCGGCGCGCATCGACGGCGTCCCGGCCTGGGCCCGGTTCCGCTACCTCACCATTCCGATGCTGAAGCCGGTGATCCTGTTTACCACCGTGATCTCCACCATCGGCACGTTGCAACTGTTCGACGAGGTCTACAATTTCACCGCCGGTAATGGCGGCCCGTCGGATTCGACGCTGACCCTGTCGCTGTACATCTACAACCTGACCTTCAAGTTCATGCCCAGCTTCGGCTATTCGGCGACCGTCTCCTGGGTCATCGTGGTCGTGGTCGGCATCCTCAGCCTCATCCAGTTCCTCATCGCCCGCGACCGGAGGTCGTCATGACCGACACAACCATGGCGTCAGCCGCCGCCAAGCCGGTCGCCCGGACGTCGATCCTGCCGGGCAATTTCTGGGGTCTGGTCCGGCGCAGCATCGTCTATCTGCTGCTCTCGATCGCGGCCTTCATCTCGGTCTTCCCGTTTTTCTGGATGATCGTGGGCACGACCAATACGTCGGCCGATATCATCAAGGGCAAGGCGAGCTTCGGCGGGGCGTTCATGCAGAATGCCACCACCTTCTTCACCCAGGTCGACGCGCTGCGCGTGTTCTGGAACTCGGCCTTCATCGCCGTTGTCGGAACCGTGCTGACGCTCGCCATCTCGTCGCTGGCCGGCTACGGCTTCGAGATGTTCCGCTCGCGGGTGCGGGAGCGCATTTTCGGCCTGCTGCTGCTGCTGCTCTCCATCCCCTTCGCGGCGATGATGGTGCCGCTCTTCGTGATGATCGCGCAGGCGAAGCTGGTGAATACCTATGTGGCGGTGATCGTGCCCACGGTGGCTTCGATCTTCATTATCTTCTACTTCCGCCAGGCCACCAAGGCCTTCCCCAGCGAGCTGCGCGATGCCGCCAAGATCGACGGCCTCAAGGAGTGGCAAATCTTTCTCTACGTCTACATGCCGGTGATGCGCTCGACCTATGCGGCCGCGACGATCATCGTGTTCATGGCCAACTGGAACAACTATCTGTGGCCGCTCATCGTGCTGCAGACCGCCGAGAACAAGACCATCACGCTGATCGTTTCGGCGCTGACCTCGGCCTATGTTCCCGACTACGGCATGACGCTGTTCGCCACGGTGCTGGCCACCCTGCCCACCCTCATCATTTTCTTCCTCCTCCAGCGCCGCTTCGTCGAAGGCATGCTGGGCGCGGTCAAATAAGGACCAGAACCATGAGCAGCTTGTCCCTCAGAGGCGTGCGCAAGTCCTACGGCAACGTGGAAGTCATCAAGGGCGTGGACCTCGACATCAAGTCCAAGGAATTCGTGGTGTTTGTCGGCCCCTCCGGCTGCGGGAAATCCACCCTGCTGCGCATGATTGCGGGGCTGGAGCACATCACCGCCGGGGAACTCGATATCGGCGGCCAGCGCATGAACGATGTCGATCCGTCCAAGCGCGGCATCGCCATGGTGTTTCAGTCCTATGCGCTCTATCCGCATATGACGGTGCGCGAGAATATGGGCTTTGCCCTGCGCTTTGCCGGCGTCGCCAAGGAGCAGATCGCCCGGCAGGTGGGCGACGCGGCGCGCATCCTGGCACTGGAACCCCTGCTCGATCGCTTCCCCAAGGAACTCTCGGGCGGGCAGCGCCAGCGCGTCGCCATCGGGCGCGCCATCGTGCGCAATCCGCAGGTCTTCCTGTTCGACGAACCGCTATCCAATCTCGACGCCGAATTGCGCGTGCATATGCGCATCGAGATCGCCCGGCTGCACAAGGAATTGCAGACCACCATCATCTATGTGACCCACGACCAGGTGGAGGCCATGACGCTGGCCGATACGATCGTGGTGCTGCGCGACGGCATCATCGAACAGGTCGGCCGCCCGCTCGACCTCTATGACGATCCGGCCAACCAGTTCGTTGCCGGCTTCATCGGCTCGCCCAAGATGAACTTTTTGCCCGCGACGATCGTGGACAAGGCCACGGGCAAGATCACGGTGGAATTGATCCATCACGACAAGGCCCGCCTCACCCTGCCGGTCACCAGCGGCGTGGTGGGCGATCCTGTCACTGTCGGCGTCCGCGCCGAGCATTTCGGCACGGCCGGCGCCGGCAATGCCGATATCACGCTCGATGTGGACGTGGCCGAGCATCTGGGCTCGACCAGCTATGTCTATGCCAATGCCGGCGGCGAGGCGCTGGTGATCGAGCGCGAGGAATCGCGACACGAAACCGGCAGCGAGCGGATCACCGTCTCGATCAGCGCCGACAAGGCCCACCTGTTCGACAGCAAGGGCCGGCGCCTCAGATAGCGCGGACCGTCTCACCATCACGGCGTCATTCCCGCGAAAGCGGGAATCCCTGCCAAACGAAAGGGGATCCCCGCTTTCGCGGGGATGACGTCCAGCGAATTTGGGCCCCCGTGCCCGCCGACTTCAAGAAGGACCACTGAAATGACCGATCAAAAAATCCGCTGGGGCATTATCGGGCCGGGCAGCATTGCCAAGGCCTTCCGGGGCGGCCTTGCCGGCAGCAGGCACGGCGTGCTGGCCGCTATCGCCACGCGCGACCCCAACAAGCCGAACCTGGCTACCGACTTCCCCGGGGTGCGCGTGGTCAACGGCTATCAGGCCTTGCTCGACGACCCGGAAATCGACGCGGTCTATATCGCCGTGCCCCATACCGGCCACGCCGAATGGGCCATCAAGGCGGCCGAGGCCGGCAAGCATGTGCTGGTGGAAAAGCCCTTCGCCCTCTCGGCCTTCGAGATCGATGCGGTCCTCCATGCCCACCGCAAGGCCGGCACCTTTGCCGGGGAGGCCTTCATGTACCGGCTGCATCCGCAGGCCGCCAAGCTGGCCGAACTGATCCGCTCGGGCGTCATCGGCGAAGTCCGCATGATCCAGTCGAGCTTCGGCTTCTCGATGGGCAAGTTCCAGCCGGAACACCGCCTCTTCGCCTCCAAGCTCGCCGGTGGCGGTATTCTCGATGTCGGCGGCTATCCGGTCTCGATGGCCCGCTTCATCGCCGGCCAGGCCATGGGTAAGCCCTTTGCCGACCCGGTCAAGGTTTCGGGCACCGCCAAGCTCAATGCCGAAGGCACCGACGACTGGGCCGCCGCCATTCTCACCTTCGAGAATGGCATCGTGGCGCAGGTGTCCTGCGCGGTGATGGCCAATCTTGACAATGTGCTGCGTATCCATGGTTCGGACGGCCGTATCGAAGTGCCCGATTTCTGGTTCGCCAACGGCAACCGCGACCAGGGGCTAGGCCGCATCGACATCGTCAAGCAGGGCAAGACCGAGACGGTCAGTGTCAACGAGACGGCCCATGTCTATTCCTTCGAGGCCGATGCCGCTGCCCAAGCCATTTTCGCCAGGCGTCAGGAACTGGCGGCGCCGGGCATGAGCTGGGCCGATAGCCTGGGCAATGCCCGCGTGCTCGATGCCTGGCGCAAGGATGCCGGGATCGAATATTCGGTCGAAAAGTCGGCCAACCGGGTCAATACGCTCGATAACCGCAAGCTTGGTCCCAACAAAGGCGTCATCCCCAAGCGTGCCATACCAGGCCTTTCCAAGCAGGCTTCGGCCGTGGCGCTTGGCTTCGAGGATTTCCGCAGCTTCGCCTCGGGTTCCATCCTGCTCGACGCCTTCTGGGAAAAGGGCGGCAATATCTTCGACACCGCCTTCGTCTATGGCGCCGGCTATACCGAAAAGCTGTTCGGCGAATGGCACCGCAATCGCGGCACCCGCGAAGGCGCGGTGCTGATCGGCAAGGGCGCCCATAGCCCGCTCTGCTACCCCGACGTCATCGCCAAACAGCTCACCGTGTCGCTCGACCGGCTGCAGACCGACTATGTCGATGTCTATTTCATGCACCGCGACAATCTCGACGTACCGGTGGGCGAGTTCGTCGACGCCATGGATGCCGAGGTGAAGAAGGGCCGCATCCGCGGGCCGTTCGGTGGCTCCAACTGGACCAGGGAACGCTTCGACGAGGCCGTGGCCTATGCCACCCGCACCGGCAAGACCAAGCCGATGGCGCTCAGCAACAATTTCGCCCTGTCAGAAATGCTGGTGCCGATCTGGGATGGCTGCGTCACCGCCTCCACCGACGACTGGAAGGCATGGCTCAAGGAGAAGCAGGTCACCAATTTCTCCTGGTCGAGCCAGGGCCGCGGCTTCTTCACCGACCGCGCCGGTCGCGACAAGACCGACAATGAAGAGCTGGTGCGCTGCTGGTACAATGACAAGAACTTCGCCCGCCGCGACCGTGCCATCGAGCTGGCCAAGCAGCTCGGCCACAGCCCGATCCATGTGGCCCTGGCTTTCGTGCTGGCACAGGACTTCCCGTCCGTGCCCCTGATCGGGCCGCGCATGCTGGGCGAGCTGGATGACAGTCTCAAGGCGTTCGAGATCAAGCTGACACCGGAACAGGTGGCGTGGCTGGACAACGGCTAGGAGCGGAGTGGAGCTACCCCTCTCCCCTTGTGGAGAGGGTGGAAATCCGCGTGCAGCGGATTTCCGGGTGAGGGGTCTGCGCTATCCTATGCTTCAATGCGAGTGGATAGCCCGACACCCCTCATCCGCCCTTCGGGCACCCGGGATCAAGTCCGGGGCAGGCTCTTCTCCCACAAGGGGAGAAGGGGATCGGCGAGGGTCCCTCCCCCGATGCCATCCCAGCTTGAGGCGGGACGACACTGCCTGGCCCGAACAAAATTTCTCCACCGTTCGCAAAGGACGCACAGTTACACCTTTGTATCTACTTGCCCGTATCGCCCCCCCTGCCTATGTTCATCGTCGCCGGGCGATAGTCCGGCATTGTTCTCAGGGCGGGGTGCGATTCCCCACCGGCGGTAAAGGCGGCGACGCCAAGCCCGCGAGCGCTTCTGGACGGAGGTCCAGGAGGTCAGCAGATCCGGTGTAATTCCGGAGCCGACGGTATAGTCCGGATGAAAGAGAACGGGACCAACGCTGGCTTGCCGGCGTCCGCACCCTTTTCGGGCCGGGCGTGGCATCGGCGAGACTTCCCGTAACCCTGAGGAAACTGGTTACGGAAAGGACTTTTAATGAGCCAGGTTTCCTCTATTCCAAGCAACGGCGCCGCAACGGGCGCCTTCTTCATGATCGCGGCAAGCCTCGCCTTTGCCGGGAGCAATCTGCTGCAATCGGCACTGCCGACCCCGGTTGAATATGGCGGCTACGGCATGAGTTCGACCGGCATGGCCTTCTGGCAATATGTCATCGCCTCGCTGCTGGCTTTGCCGCTGATCCTGCGCATCGGGCTCGGCAAGCTGCGCACCACCCACCCCATCGCCCACGAAATCCGTGCCTTCGTCTCGGCACTCGGCGTGCACGTCTTCGTTTACGGTTTCGCCACCGGCGTACCGATCTGGCAGATGGTGACCCTCCTGGCCACCGGCCCGCTCTTCATCATCCTCGGCTCGACGCTGTTCCTCGGCGAACGCGCTTCCGCCGTCCGGATCGGGGCGGCCCTGGTCGGCTTTGCCGGCGCCATCATCGTTTCGGGCGTCGGTGCGGAAGGCCTGAGCTGGTCGACGCTCATTCCCATCGTGGCGGCCGCGCTCTGGGCCACGACCGACGTATTGACCAAGTATCTCAGCAAGCAGGGCGAGGTCCCCGAGACGCTGACCATCTCGCTGCTGGTGCTGGTGACGCCGAACCATCTGCTGATCCTGCTCGCCGTCTGGGCGCTGGGCGGACTGACGCCTGGCCTGCTGCCATCGGGCCTGGTCGATAACGTCTTCGCCCTGCCCGGCGGCAATGCCCTGTTGCTGCTGGTCCTGCTCGGCGCATTGACCGCGGCCGCGCAATATCTGCTCGCCGTAGCCTACAGGGCGGCCGACGCCACCTATCTGCAGCCCTTCGGCGATCTCAAGGTACCGCTCAGCGGGCTGCTGGGCTGGTTCTTCCTGTCGCAGGTGCCGTCTGTCTGGTTCTGGCCGGGCGCCGCGCTGATCCTGGCCGCGTCCTGCTTCATCTTCTGGATGGAATCGGGCCGGCGGCGCACGCTGAGCCTGGCCTGACGCGCTACTGCTCCCGGTTCGCCGGGAGCAGCCTGTTCCAATTACGGAATGAACTTTCCAGTTCTGCTTGATCGGCGGCGTGGATTTGACGATTATTGGCGAGTGCCGGAGTGAACCAATGTCCGAAATCATCGCCAAAGTCGCACCACCCCAGGACTTCGATACGCTGCGGGCGGCGATATTGGAGCGTAAAAGCGAGCTGCCCAAGCGGCTGACCCAGGTGGCGGCCTATGCGCTGGACAACCCCGACGAGATCGCCTTCGGCACCGCGGCCAGCATCGCGCAATCGGCCGACGTGCAGCCTTCCACACTGGTCCGCTTCGCCCAGCAATTCGGCTTTGACGGGTTTTCGGGCCTGCAACTGCTGTTCCGCGCCCGCCTGCGCGAGCGTACCTCATCCTACGAAGAACGCCTGCGGGCGCTGGAGCAGGATGGCGCGGCGCTGGCGGAAAGCACCACCATCTTCAATGGCTTCATCGCCGCGGCGCATCGCTCGGTCGATGCCATTGCCGCTGCCGTGGAACCCGATGCCTTCGAGCGCGCGGTGACCTTGCTGGCCGATGCCGAAACCATTTATCTCATCGCCAAGCGCCGCTCCTACCCCATCAGCAGCTATATGGCCTATGCCTTCGGCAAGCTCAAAGTGCGCTGCCAACTGGTCGGCACCTCGGCCGGTATCGATGACGACCTGCTGGCCATGGCGACGCCCAATGATGCCGCCTTCGCCATCAGTTTCTCGCCCTATGCCTCGGAAAGCGCCGCGCAGGCGCGGACCCTCGCGGGGCGCGGAATTCCGGTGGTGTCGCTAACCGATTCCGCCTTTTCCCCGCTGGCCGAATGTTCGCGGGAGTGGTTCGAAGTGGTCGAGGCCGACCATGCCGGCTTCCGCTCGCTGTCGGCCAGCATGGCCTTTGCCATGGCGCTGACTGTGTCGATCGCGGAGAAGCGCCGGCGCGGCTGAGCAACAGTAAGCCGAGTTCCACAATTGGAATGAACATTCCACATTGACGAATAGTCGGAACTTATGTTTCGTGCTTGGACAGGGTGGAACTGGCCAGGGGAGACTCGCGTGACGAATGTGCATCAGCAGCAGGAAAAGCTGCCGCTCGACGTCATCACCATTGGCCGCGCCTCGGTTGACCTCTATGGCCAGCAGATCGGCACGCGGCTGGAAGATATCGGCAGCTTCGCCAAGTCGGTCGGCGGCTGCCCGACCAATATCGCGGTGGGCACGGCTCGGCTGGGCCTCAGATCGGCGCTGATCACCCGCGTCGGCAACGAACAGATGGGCCGCTTCATCCGCGAACAGCTGGTCCGCGAAGGCGTCGAGACCAAGGGCATCGTCACGGACCCCGAGCGGCTGACGGCGCTGGTGCTGCTGGCGGTCGAAAACGAGCACTCGTTTCCGCTGATCTTCTATCGCGACAACTGCGCCGACAATGCCCTCGACGTGGACGATATCGACGAAGCCTTTGTCCGCTCGGCTCGCGCGGTGCTGGTCACCGGCACGCATTTTTCCAAGCCCCATACCAATGCCGCCCAGCGCAAGGCCATGGCCATCGCCAGGGCCAATGGCGCCAGGGTCGTTCTCGATATCGACTATCGCCCCAATCTGTGGGGCCTGGCTGGACACGATGCCGGCGACAGCCGCTATATCGCCTCGGACACCGTATCGGCACAGATGAAGACCGTGCTGGCCGATTGCGACCTCATCGTCGGTACCGAAGAAGAGGTGCTCATCGCCTCCGGTGAAACCGACCTGCTCTCCGCGCTCAGGACGATCCGTTCGCTCTCCTCCGGAACGATCGTCCTGAAGCGCGGTCCCATGGGCTGCATCGTCTATGACGGACCGATCCCGGACGATCTGGAAGACGGTATTGTCGGCAAGGGCTTCCCCATCGAGGTCTATAACGTGCTGGGGGCCGGCGACGCCTTCATGAGCGGCTTCCTGCGCGGCTGGCTGCGTGGCGAAAAACACGCCACCAGCGCCACCTGGGCCAATGCCTGCGGCGCCTTCGCCGTCAGCCGCCTGCTGTGTGCTCCCGAAATCCCGACCTGGGCGGAGCTGAGCTATTTCCTCGAACATGGCAGCCCGGAGCGGGCATTGCGCAAGGATGAGGCGATCAATCACGTGCATTGGGCCACCACCCGGCGCCGCGACATTCCCAGCCTCATGGCGCTGGCCATCGACCATCGCAGCCAGTTGGAAGACCTCGCCAATGGCGAGGCCGCGCAACTGGCACGCATCCCCGCTTTCAAGGTGCTGGCCGTGCAGGCCGCTGCACGAGTGGCCAATGGCCGACCCGGTTTCGGCATGCTGCTCGACGACAAATATGGCCGCGATGCGCTCTATGCCGCCAGCGGGCTCAGGGATTTCTGGATCGGCAAGCCGATCGAGTTGCCCGGATCGCGCCCACTGCAATTCGAATTCAGCCAGGATCTGGGCTCGCGACTGGTGGACTGGCCGGTGGATCATTGCATCAAGGTGCTGTGCTTCTACCATCCGGACGATGCCGCCGAGCTGAAACGCGCCCAGATCGACAAGCTGCGGGCGGCCTATGAAGCGGCACGCAAGATTGGCCGTGACCTGCTGATCGAGATCATTGCGGGCAAGCATGGCGTGCTGGGCGACGACACCGTGGCGCAGGTGCTGCGCGAGATTTACGACGCAGGCATCAAGCCGGATTGGTGGAAACTCGAGCCGCAGGCCAGCCGGACCGCCTGGAACGCCATCGACGCGGTAATCGAGGCGCGCGATCCGCTCTGCCGCGGCGTGGTGCTGCTGGGGCTCGAAGCCCCGCAGGAGGCGCTGGAGGCGGGCTTTGCCGCCGCCCGGTCCTCGCGCAGCGTCAAGGGTTTTGCCGTGGGCCGCACGATATTTGCCGAGTCGGCAAAGGGCTGGCTGGCGGGTAGGATCAGCGACGCACAGGCCGTCGACGAGATGGCGCACAAGTTCGGTGCGCTGGTCGAGGTGTGGGAACGGCTGGGCGCTAGTCGCGCTGCGTAGAATTTAGGGAACGAGCCGATGAGCCAGAAAACGATCCGACTGACGATGGCGCAGGCCGTGGCGCGGTTCATGACCATGCAGAAGACCGTAATCGACGGCGAGATCGTCCCGATCTTCGGCGGCGTGTTCGCTATTTTCGGCCATGGCAATGTGGCCGGCATCGGCGAGGCGCTGCACGGCGTCAAGGACACGCTGCCGACCTATCGCGGGCAGAACGAGCAGGGCATGGCCCATGCCGCCATTGCCTATGCCAAGGCCAGCTTCCGCCGCCGCTTTATGGCCTGCACCTCGTCCATCGGGCCGGGGGCGCTCAACATGGTCACCGCTGCGGCGCTGGCGCATGTGAACCGCCTGCCGGTGCTGTTGCTGCCGGGCGATGTCTTCGCCAATCGCCTGCCCGACCCGGTGCTGCAGCAGGTGGAAGATTTCGGCGACGGCACGATTTCGGCCAATGACTGTTTCAAGCCGGTGAGCCGCTATTTCGACCGTATCACCCGGCCCGAGCAGATCATTCCAGCTTTGCGTCGCGCCATGCAGGTACTCACCGATCCGGCCGAATGCGGCCCGGTGACACTCAGCCTCTGCCAGGATGTGCAGGCCGAAGCCTATGACTATCCTGAGAGCTTCTTCGCCGAGAAGGTCTGGACCGTCAGGCGGATCATGCCCGACGCCGACGAATTCGCCACGGCGGCGGCGGCTTTGCTGAAGGCCAGCAAGCCGGTGATCATCGCCGGTGGTGGCGTGCTCTATTCGGAGGCCTCCGACACGCTGCGCAAGTTTGCCGAAATCCATGGCGTGCCGGTGCTGGAGACGCAGGCGGGCAAATCCAGCCTGCCGCATGACCATCCGCTGAATATGGGGTCGGTCGGGGTGACGGGGACGTCGGCATCAAACCAGTTGGCCGAAGAGGCCGATGTGGTGCTGGCCGTCGGCACGAGGCTGCAGGATTTCACCACCGGCTCGTGGGCGCTGTTCAAGAATGCCGATCTCAGAATCATCGGCCTCAACGTGCAGGTCTTCGATGCGCACAAGCACCAGGCCCTGCCCCTCGTCGCCGATGCGCGGGCGGGGCTCGAGGCGCTCAATGCGGCGCTGACCGGCTGGCGGGCCGACGCGGACTGGACCGACAAGGCGAAGGCCGGCAAGGACGACTGGCTGGTCGACGCCGACAAGGCGACCGCCAGCACCAATGCCGAACTGCCATCGGATGCCCAGGTGATCGGCGCGGTGCAGCGCGCCCGGCAGAATGCGACGCTGGTCTGCGCGGCGGGCGGCTTGCCGGGGGAATTGCACAAGCTGTGGAAGGCCGATGCACCGGGCAGCTATCATCTGGAATACGGTTTCTCGACCATGGGCTACGAAATTGCCGGTGGCCTCGGCGTCAAGCTGGCACGGCCCAAGGACGACGTGGTCGTGATGGTGGGCGATGGCAGCTACATGATGCTGAATTCGGAAATCGCCAGTTCGATCATGCTGGGCGCCAAGCTGACAATCGTGCTGCTGGACAATGCCGGCTATGGCTGCATCAACCGGCTGCAGATGGCGACCGGCGGGGCCAACTTCAACAATCTGTTGAAGGATACCAACCATGTCACTCTGCCCGGAATCGATTTTGCTGCCCATGCAGCGTCGATGGGCGCGGTGGCGCGCAAGGCGGCGTCCATTGCCGAGCTGGAAACGGCGTTGCAGGAAACCGAGAGCGTAGACCGGACGACGGTCATCGTCATCGACACCGATCCGCTGGTGACCACCGATGCCGGCGGGCATTGGTGGGATGTAGCGGTGCCGGAGGTGTCAGACCGACCGCAGGTGAATGCGGCGCGGGAGGCCTATGTGCAGGCGCTGAAGGCGCAGCGGGCGGGATAGTGTTCGGAAAGCCCCCCACATCCACGATGTCATCCCGGCGAAGGCCGGGATCCATCCTGAGGTCTTTCGGCGCTCTGGGTGCGCTGGGCCATCTCGGGATGGATTCCGGCCTTCGCCGGAATGACACCGTGATTGAAATGATCCTCTGGAGCAAACCATGAAAGCCAAACTCGGCATGTCGCCCATTGCGTGGTGGAACGACGATCTGGTGGAATTGAGCGATGATGTGTCGCTGGAAGAATGCCTGCGCCAATCGCGCTCGGCGGGCTTTACCGGCATGGAGAAAGGTCGCCGCTTCCCTGATGATCCCGCGGTGATGCTGCCCATCCTGAAGGCAGCGGACGTGACACTGTGCGGCGGCTGGTTCTCGGGCACGCTGGTCGATGAGGAACTGTCGGCCAACCAGGACCGCATCGCGCCGATGATCGAATTGTTCAAGGCGGTGGATGCGCCCTGCATCGTCTATGGCGAGGTGGGCCGTTCCATCCAGGGCAAGCGCGAAGTCCCGCTGGCGCAGAAGCCTAAGCTCTCCGACGACGAGATGAAGGCCTATGCGAAAAAGGTCACGCAATTCGGGGAATGGTGTGCGGAACAGGGCATGCCGCTGGCCTATCACCACCACATGGCGGCCGTGGTGGAGACCGAGCCGGAGCTCGATGCCTTCATGCGCTATTCGGGCGCAGGCATTCCCCTGCTGCTCGATGCCGGGCACCTGGCCTTTGCGGGTGGCGACGTGTTGCGGGCCATCGACAATCATCATGCCCGCATCACCCATGTCCATGTGAAGGATATCCGCCGCTCGGTGGTGGATGGGCTGGATCGCAGCCGGCAGAGCTTTCTCGACGCGGTGGCTTTGGGCGCCTTCACCGTGCCGGGCGACGGGTCGCTGGATTTCGGCGCCATCGTGCAGAAATTCGCCGATTACGGCTATGAGGGCTGGTTTGTCGTGGAGGCCGAACAGGATCCGGTCAAGAACCCGCCGCTCAGGATGGCGCAGGTAGGCCACAAGGAACTCATGCGCGTGATGACGGCAGCGGGCTATACAGTGGAGACCGAGGGCTTTCCCAAGGGGTGAGCTGTGCTAGAGCATGGGTCGATGAGGATTTCGTCCAAGAGGACCCGATGGCGCTCAAGCAAAGTGATCTGAACTGGTTCCGGCCGCTGTGGCGGCGCGTGGCCGTCGTGGTGTTCCTGGCTGCCTGGCTCGGCTGGGAGCTGCTGTGGAGCGGCGACATGTTCTGGGCGCTGCTGGTGGGCGCGGCGCTGGCTTATTCACTCTACAATTTCTTCTATGCCTTTCCCAAGGAGGAGCCACCCAATGAGCCAATCCAACCTCCGAGTGCGCCCGAAGGGGACGACGGGTCTCGTCCATGAGGTAACGCCTGATACCGCCGGCTGGACCTATGTGGGCTTTGCCGTTCATAAGCTGGCCGCAGGCGAGGTGACCGGCGGCGAGAGCGGGACGCAGGAGCTATGCCTGGTGCTGGTGGGCGGCAAGGCGCGGATTGCCGTGGATGGCGAAGATTTCGGAGAACTGGGCGAGCGCATGACCCCGTTCGAAGGCGCTCCATGGGCGGTCTACGTGCCGGCCGGCAGCGAATGGGCCGTGGACGCGGCAACGGCAGTGGAACTGGCCGTCTGCGCCGCGCCGGGTGGTGGGGACTACAAGGCCAGGGTCATTCCGCCGGGCAAGCATCCGCGCATCTCGCGCGGCAAGGGCGCCAATGTGCGCCATGTCTACAACATCATGCCCGAGGATGACGGTGCGGCCCATTCGCTGCTGGTGGTGGAAGTCATCACCCCACAGGGCAACACCTCGTCCTATCCACCGCACAAGCATGACCAGGACAACCTGCCCCACGAGAGCCAGCTCGAAGAGACCTACTATCACCGGCTGAACCCGCCGCAGGGCTTCGCCTTCCAGCGGGTCTATACCGATGACCGGAGCCTCGATGAGGCAATGGCGGTGGAAGATGGCGACGTGACGCTGGTGCCCAGGGGCTATCACCCCGTGGCGACAACGGCGGGGTATGATCTCTACTATCTCAACGTGATGGCCGGGCCGAAGCGGGTGTGGAAATTCCACAATGCGGCCGAGCATGAGTGGCTGTTGAAGTAGACTCCGTGCCACGCCCTCGTGGTTCGAGGCGCTGAAGAAGCGCACCTCACCATGAGGGCTACTTGGAACTCAATACCACAGTACCCCTCATGGTGAGGCGGGAGCGTAGCGACCCTCGAACCACGAGGGCGTGGCACTACCGTCCCTGGAATACGCTCTTGTCCGCCAGTGCCCCGGTGACTTCGCTCACCTTCACCGCCCTGCCCTCCTTGACCGATTTCAGCGCCGCTTCGGCCAAAGCCAGGGCGATCAAGCCGTCGATTCCGCTGGGCGAGGCCGGAGATTTCGATTCAACGGCGTCGATGAAGGCACTGATTTCGCGGGCATAAGCCTCGGTATAGCGGGTCATGAAGAAGTCGTGCAGCGGCGGGCGGGTATAGCCGGCGGCGTTGGCGACCTCGATGGAGACCGGGCGCTGGTTCTCGGCGGAGACGGCGCCCTTGGAGCCGTGGACCTCGATGCGCTGGTCGTAGCCATAGGTGGCCCGGCGAGAATTGGAGATGGTGGCGTGCTTGCCCGAGGCGGTGGCCAGCATCACCGAGACGCTGTCATGGTCGCCGGCCGCGCCGATGGCCTTGTCGACCAGCACGGAAGCCTGGGCGGTGACCGTCTCGATCTCCTCGCCGAGCAGGAACCGGGCCATATCGAAATCGTGGATGGTCATATCGCGAAAGATGCCGCCGGAGCGCTTGATATAGTCGACGGGCGGCGCGCCGGGATCGCGCGAGACGATGGTGACCATTTCCACCGTACCGATCTCGCCCCGGTCGATCACATCGCGCACCGCCTGGAAATGCGGGTCGAAGCGGCGGTTGAAGCCGACCATGAGCGTGCCGCCTGCGGCATCGACCACCTTGAGGCAGGCCTTGACCCGCTCGACGTCGAGATCAATAGGCTTTTCGCAGAAAATGGCCTTGCCGGCGCGGGTGAACCGCTCGATCAGGTCGGCATGCGTATCGGTCGGCGTGCAGATCACCACCGCGTCGATATCTGATGCGGCCAGGATGGCATCCACACTTCGCACGGCGCAGCCATATTGGGTGGCGAGGTCGCTGGCGGCCTTTTCGAAGGCGTCGGCCACCGCTACAAGCTGGGCCTTGGGATTGGACGAGATAGCCTTGGCATGCACCTTGCCGATGCGGCCAGCGCCGAGCAGGCCAAAACGAACGGTCATTTTGTGAACTCCAGGAATAGTAGCCTGATGCAACATATGCACCGCCATAGTGTCAATCTAGAACGTTCATTCCAGAAACACTAGGCTTCCCTGGCGCGTTCCAGGATGCGCTTGCATTCCAGCAGCTCACGCAGCACATCGGAGAGCTTGTCGCGCGACTCGCGGTCGAGGCCGGCGCTGGCCAGCATCACGGCCTCTTCGATCTCGGCCTCGTCGCCGGCGGCTTCCGCCTGCTCGATCATGGGGAGGATGTCTTCGAGCGGCCTGCCCTCGCCCACGGCGATGACATAGCGGCTGCCCTGATCCTTGAGGATGCGCTGCACGCCCTTGATGGTGAAGCCCTGATCGTAGAGCAGGTGGCGGATGCCGCGCAGCAGCAGCACGTCCTCGGGGCGGTAGTAACGGCGACCGCCGCCGCGTTTCAACGGCTTGATGGTGGAGAAACGGGTCTCCCAGAAGCGCAGGACATGCTGGGGCAGGTCCAGCTCATCGGCTGCTTCGGATATCGTCCGGAAGGCGTCTGGCGACTTGTCCACGGAGGCTGAGACTCGCTGGATGGCTTATTTTCCAGCACGAACCATAGATTTGTTGATCTTGGACTTCAACACGTTGGATGGCTTGAACACAAGAACCTGCCGCGGAAGGATCGGAACCTCTTCGCCGGTCTTGGGATTGCGGCCGATGCGCTCGTTCTTGGACCGCACCTGGAAGGAGCCAAAGGATGACAGCTTGACGTTCGCGCCGGTAATCAAGGCATCCCCGATGAGCTCGAGCACCCTTTCCACCAGCTCCGCCGACTCGGTCCTCGACAGTCCAACCGTTCCATAGACTGCTTCGGCCAGATCGGCCCGCGTTATCGTCTTCTGCGTCATTCGTACCCCCGTGTTGCCGAAAGGTGCAAATCCCCATGCCGAGACGCGTTGGTTCGCGTCCCTGATCAAAGTTGCTGCCGGCACCACCCCAGCATGGGGTCGAGCCATAACCGCGGGAATCCTTCCCTTCGCTCAGCGATACCGGACCGTCACAAACCCCTCATGCGACCGGTTTCTACGCTGGGTTCCTCCACCCGAAAAGACACTAACGCCTTGAAACGCCTAAGGTCAATCGGCTCGCGCTGCGACTACCAGCGAATGAGGGACGCCCCCCAGGTAAAGCCGCCACCCATCGCTTCGAGCATAACGAGATCGCCCTGCTTGATGCGGCCATCGGCCACTGCGGCGCTCAATGCGAGGGGTACGGAAGCCGCCGAGGTGTTGGCGTGGCGATCCACCGTGATGATGACCTTTTCGGGCGGCAGACCGAGCTTGTTGCCCGCGCCCTCGATGATACGGCGGTTGGCCTGATGCGGCACGAACCAGTCGAGATCGGCGACGGTGTAGCCCGTCTTCTCGAGCGTGGCATAGACCACGTCGGTAATCTTGCCCACGGCATGGCGGAAGACTTCGGGGCCCTGCATGTGGACATGGCCGGTAGTGCCGGTGGTGGACGGCCCGCCATCGACATAGAGCTTGTCCCAATGATGGCCATCGGAGCGGAGCGCCGAGGCCAGCACGCCGCGCTCGGGTGCATCGTCCTCAAGCTCGAGCTTTTCCAGCACCACGGCGCCAGCGCCATCGCCGAACAGGACACAGGTGGTCCGGTCGGTCCAGTCCAGCAGGCGGGAGAAGGTTTCGGCACCGATGACCAAGGCCCGGGTCGCCAGGCCATTTTTGATGTAGCTGTCGGCGGTGGCGATGGCATAGACGAAGCCGGAGCACACGGCCTGAATGTCGAAGGCCATGCCGTGATGCATGCCCAGTTTCATCTGGACCAGCGTTGCGGCGGCCGGGAAGGTATAGTCCGGCGTGGTCGTGGCCACCACGATGAGATCGATGTCATCGGGGGTCACGCCGGCCGCGGCCATGGCCTTCTTCGCCGCCTCGACGGCCAGATCGGAGGTGAATTGGCCTTCGGCGGCGATGTGCCGTTCCTTGATGCCGACTCGCTGCTGAATCCACTCGTCGGATGTTTCGACCATGGTGGCCAGTTCGGCGTTGGTCAGCACCTTTTCGGGAAGGTAGCCGCCGACACCGCGGATGATGGTACGCGTCTTGGTCACGCCGGTTACGCCTCGTGTTCTGCTTCGGGGGCAGCAGCGGCCACCTTGATCGGGAAGCGGTGCATGGTATCGCCGATCTTGTCGATCAGGCGGCTGCGAGCCATTTCGTAGGCCAGGCTCAGCGCACTCTTGTAGCCGATTTCATCGGTGCCGCCGTGAGATTTGATGACGATGCCGTTGAGGCCCATGAACACGCCGCCATTGACGGTGCGCGGGTCCATCTTGCGGCGCAGGGCATTGAGCGCCGAGGTGGCGAACAGTGCGCCGATGCGGCTCATCAGGTTGGATTTGAGGGCGCTGCGCAGATAGGAGCCGACCTGGCGGGCGGTGCCTTCGGCGGTCTTGAGCGCGATATTGCCGACAAAGCCCTCGGTGACGACGACGTCGACCGTACCTTTGCCGATATCGTCGCCTTCGACAAAGCCATGATAGGTGAAGCCCGAACCGCTGGCCTCGGTCAGGATGCGCCCGGCTTCCTTGATGTAGTCGAGGCCCTTGACCTCCTCGGTGCCGACATTGAGCAGCCCCACGGTGGGCGCGTCATCATCGAACAGGCACCGCGCCAGGGCAGAGCCGAGAATGGCATAATCGACCAGTTGCTTGGCGTCGGCGCCGATGGTGGCGCCCATGTCGAGCACGATGATGTCGCTGCGCAAGGTGGGCCAGATCGCGGCAATCCCGGGGCGGGCGATGCCCTTCATCGGCCTGAGGCAGAAGGTGGCCATGGCCATGAGCGCGCCGGTATTGCCGCCGGAAATGGCGACATCGGCCTCGCCATCCTTGACGGCCTGGATGGCCATCCACATCGACGACGTGCCCTTGCCCTTGCGCAGGGCCTGGCTCGGCTTTTCGTCCATGGCGATGACCGCTTCGGCGTGGCGAATGGTCGATGCCGGCTTCAGCTCGGGGAATTCATCGAGCAGCGGCGCGATCTGCTCCTGCCGCCCATGGAAGATGAAGCGGGTATTCTTGCGCTCGCGAAGGGCCAGATAGGCTCCGTGGATAACCGCGCGGGGTGCATTGTCGCCTCCCATGGCATCCACTGATATTGTTATTGTATCGGTCATTTCAGCCCGTTCTGCGCCTCACGAGGAGGCAGCCAAACATACCCCATCGGAGAGTCGGTGCAAGCCCTGCCCCTTGGTGCTAACGGTCAATATCGGTGGACTTCTTGAGCTTTTCGAGCGCGGCGAAGGGGCCGGCGGGCGCGCCGGCGACATCGATACCCAGTGAGTCCAGGCTTTCGCCCGGTAGGCGCGGGTAAGGATCGATGGCCAGCGCCAGGGTCTCGATCAGCAGGGCGCTGAGATCGACCTCAGGGCCGTCGATGTGGTCAGGGAAGTCCTCGTCTTCCAGATCGACGAAGACTTCCGAGCCGGGAGTCGGCGTGTGGGCATGCGCCTCGGGGAGAAAAACGCGATCGATGGTTTCGTCGATATGCTGGCCCACCGGCTCGAAGGTTACCACGGAGGGCTGGACGATATCGGCGATAAGCCGCCCCTGAGCACGGATACCGCCGCGCAGAGGCACGACCGTCAGCGAGGCGGTGAAGGAATCGATGGCGCCCAGCTTCAGCGCTTCGGCCAGCGCGGCGCGGGTGGGCTCATCCAGCGCAACCTGGACGTCGCGCCCGGTCGCCGGCAGGCGATCGATGCGGACCACGGCGTCAAACAGCGGTGTGGCGCCGCCGCTCACGCTGCCGCCTCGAAACTGAGCGAACCCCGGGTGATGGTCTCGGCGGTTTGCGCGCCAAGGGCCTTGTCTTCGGCCAGCAGGTAATCGGCCAGGGCAGAGACATGGGGACCGGACGCGCCATCGAAGATGTTGCGCGACAGCACGGCCTGCAATGCTTCCGCGTCGGCGCGATCCATAGCTTCGTTCATGGCCGCCAGCAGGCCGAAGAAGATGTTGCCCATCTTCTGGATGCGCTTGGGAACACCCAGATCGCCGACACCCATTTCGCGCAGGGAGCGATCCATGTCCTTGAAGAACAGGTCGAACACCGCCTGGCTGAAATCCTTCTGCTCGCCGGCTTCGGCGCGCAGGCGGCGGAACAGCAGGGCCATATGCAGGCTGATCATGTCGAAGCGGCCGGTGACCGTATCGGGCACCTGCCACTCGGCATAGAACCGGGGTTGCCGGGATTGCGCCACAATGGCGCTATAGACGGCATAAACCGGTTCGGTAGCTGTATTCTTGCGAAACAGGGACAGGATCATGGGATTGCGCTCAGCATCTCGCTTGCCATACGGACAGGTTGGCAGCTAAACATTTCGGCGGCCAGAGGGTCGCCGCCTTGTTGCCGTGCCTATAGTCGAGAGCCATCGGGAAAGTCAAATTCATGCCCTTGCGTACCGCCTCCGGTTCCATCGCGCCGCTTGCCGCCGCAGCCCTGCTCGCCATCACCCTGGCAGCCTGCACCAGCAGCACGTCGCTGATCACCAAGCGGACCCAGGGATATGAGATTTCCGAAAGCGCCCTGGCGCAAATCCGCCCCGGCCAGAGCCAGCAATTGGTAACGCTGGTGCTCGGCTCGCCGCAATCGACCAATACGTTCGGCGACCAGTCTGCATTCTATTATGTCGAGACCAAGGTGCGGCAGACCGCCTTCGGCATGACGATGATCGACTCGCGCACCGTGCTGGTGGTGTATTTCGACAAGAACAAGAAGGTCATCGACAAGGCTGTCTATGGCCTCAAGGATGGCAAGTCCATCGCCATCGAGAGCCGCCGCACGCCGTCCTATGGCGAGGATCGCACGTTCATCGACCAGATACTGCAGTCGTTCTAGACGCCCGTAGTCGACAGCCTGCAAGGCCCGCACTAAGCTGCCTCTCGATCTGGCGGCCTCTAGTAGCGGGCTTTTTGCATGTTGCACGGAACGACGTCTGGAACGATGCTGCCCATTGCGGCAATCCTCATATTCGCGGGCCTGTCGAGCGGGCCGGCCCTGGCCAAGAGCAAGGTGCAGGACCAGACCCTGCGGCTGGCCTGTATCGGGGCCTTTGGCGATCGCGAACATTTCGACTGGGTGCCCCGCATGGGGCTGGACAACGCGCTCGCCACTTGCCGCAGCGCCATCGCACAGTTTCCCGACGATGCCGAGGTGCAGTTCTATAATGCCGTGGCGCGGGACCAGTTTGCCGAGAGTGGCGGTACGCAGGACGACAATCTCTACGCCACCGAAGTCTATCGCCGGCTGGCCACAAGCGGCCTCCCCGTGGCCCAATATGCGCTGGGCACCATGTTCGACGAAGCCGCCGGGGTGGGTACGGAGGAGAGCCTCGGCTACATGATCGACGCGCGCGCAGGGGTGTTCGGCGCGTCCATACGCTGCGAGGCGCTCCGCACCTTCGGACTGGCGGACCTCGATGGTAACGGCCCGTCCTACGACATCGTGGCCGCCGAAGGCATGGCGCATGGCAATTATGTCTGCGCCGGCCACCTCGCCAACATGTTCTGGAATGGCTATGTCAGTGCGAGCGACCTGCCGCTGCCCCTGGGTGACTATGTCCGCTATGCCGCCGTGCATGGCGACCCGGCCGCGATGACGCTGCTTGGCCTGTTCTACACTTTCGGCACCGGATCGACCGAGATCGATGCCCTGCTGCAGGGGCAATATACCGCCCGGCAGGACCTGGAACGGGCGGGATATTGGCTATTGCTGGCTTATTGGGGCACGAAGAGCGCGTGGAGCCAGAACAATTATGACACCTTCTGGGGTGGCGATGCCCTGAATTCGGTGACAACGGTCGAGGCGCTGCAAACCGCGCTCAAGGCGCTGGGGCGATACGATGGCGCGGTTGATGGCGTTTATGGCGCCGACCTCTACCAGGCCATCCAGGCCTTCGGGTCGGCCGATGTCGATGCCCTGTTCCAGACCGTCCGGGCCAAGGAAAAATATGCTGCCGGGCTCGGTGAGCGCGAGCCGCTGCATATCGGAACAACGGCGGTCGACTAAGCTCTGGCTGGCCTCATCGCCGACCAGCCCAGCAACAGGATTGCCAGTGTGGCCAAGGGAATGGCCAGCAGATTGATGGCCTCCCAGCCGATCGACTGCAGCAGGAAGCCCGAGCCCAGCGAGGCCAGCGCGCTGACGCCGAATACCACCTGCTCGTTGATGGCCTGCACCCTGCCCGCTTCTTCGGGCCGATAGGCGCTGGTGAGCATGGTGGTGGAGCCGATGAAGCCGAAATTCCAGCCCAGGCCCAGCAGGATCAGCGTCAGGGTGAAATGACCGACGGTGATGCCGTTGAGCGCGACCATGGCGCAGGCAATGATGGTCAGCAGGCCGATTGCCGTCACCAATGGCGCGCCGACACGGCGGATGATCGACCCGGTGACGAAGCTGGGGGCGAACATCGCCACCACATGCCACTGGATGGCGCTGCTGGCATCGCCGGGCGAATGCCCGCAGAGGTGAACCATGGCCAAGGGAGCCGCGACCATGACCAGCGTCATCAGCGCATAGGTGAGCGCGGCCGTTATCATCGGCAGCACGATCTCGGGCTGGCGCAACAGTATCCGGGTCGGACGCCCGGTATCGGCGCCACTGCCCGGCGCGATGGTCGGCGCCAGCCGGGTCGGTATCAGTACGAGGATGGATGCCAGCGACAGCACGGCGATCACCAGGAAACTGGCCGCATATTCGGAGCCCGCGATCCAGGTGCGGGTGAGCGAACTCAGTTGCGGGCCGAAAAAGCCGGCGGCGACGCCACCGAACAGCACCCACGAGATCGCCTGGCTCTTGAAATTGGGTGCCACGCTATCGGCAGCGGCGAAGCGGACCTGCTGGATGAAGGCACCTGACACGCCGACCAGGAACAAGGCAGCCGCGAACAGATAGAAACTGCCCAGCATGACACCCAGCGCCGCCATCAGCGAAGCCGGTATGGCGACAGCTGCGCCCAGCATCAGCCCGCGCGTCCGCCCGAGCCGGTAGATGATCATCGTGGCCGTGGAGGTCGAGAGCGCCAACCCGACGATCATTGCCGTTACCGGCAAGGTCGCCATGGCAGGATCGGGCGCAAAATTGACGGTGGCCAGTGCGGCGACCGACATGACGATGGACGAATTGGAGCCGCCGAATGCCTGCACGGCAGCGAGCAGGCCAATATTGCGGAAAGACTGGCTGCGAGAGGGCTCGGTGACCACGGATCGACTCCGGCGAGGGAGGCGCAAACTAGACTGAGCAGTCCAGTTCGGTCAACTGGGCTTGTCGCCCTCGTTCAGCGCCACGCCGGCCTCGCGGGCAATGGCATCAAGCGCTGCATTGACGAGGCCACTGGCGTCGTCCTCGTAGAAGGCCTTGGCCACATCGACATATTCGGTGATGACGACCCGGGGCGGGATATCCTTGCGGCGCAGCAATTCGAAGGCGGCGGCACGCAGGATGGCGCGCAGGGTGGCGTCCACCCGCTCGACCGGCCAGCCTTCGGCCAAAGCGCGATCGACGGCCGGATCGATGGCGAGCTGGTGCTTGGCGACGCCGGTGACGATCTGGCGGAAGAAGTCGGCATCGGCCGGCAAGTACTGTTCGCCCTCGATTTCGCGACCGAGATGGAAGGCGCCGAACTGTGCCAGCGTATCCTCGAGCGTCGCCCGACCGACATCCATCTGGTAGAGCGCCTGCACGGCGGCCAGGCGCGCGGCACCGCGCTGATTGGCAGGGCGGGCGGTTTGCGGATCGCGTTTGGGGGCGTCGGCCATTCGAATTTTCAACTTTGCTGTGTGGCCGCGGGGCCGCGTCGCCCAAGGGCATCGCAACCCCATAGTCGTCCACGGGCGGAACTTCAACAGGGCTGCGGCTCAATCTGCCTGTGGCGGCCGCTCGTAGAGGATCAAACTATCGTCGCCAAGCACCTGCCGGCCGGCTTCGACAAGCCCGGCGGCGGCAATAACGTCGGCAATCGGCCCGTCCATGCTGGCGGGAACGCCATCGGCACCGATGGGATCAGCGCGCGTGATCAGGGCAAAACGGTCCACCAGATCGGCTTCGAGCAGGGCGGCGGCGAGGCGCTGGCCGGGTTCGACCAGCAGATTCTGAATATGCCGCTCGGCCAGCGCCGCGAGCGCCGCTGTCAGATCAGGACGACCAGCCTTGCCGGCAACGCGCATGGTTTCCACCGAAACCGGTGCATCGACCGGGGCGGCAGTTTCAGCAATGATCGCAGTGCGATAGCCGGAAAAGCCGCCAATCAGATTCACTTTGTGATCAACGCCAGAGGCGCCTGCCAGCACAATCCGGAGCGGCGTCGGACCGGCCATGCCGGGCAGCGATACCGTGAGCGTGGGATTGTCGGCGCGCGCCGTTGCCGCACCCACAAGCACGGCGTTGGAGCGGGAGCGCAGCATTTCGATCCATTGCCGGGCCGGACCCTCGACAGGCGCCCTGCCCTCACCCTGGCGACCGATCATGCCATCGGCCGCGACGACAAGCGCCGCGGTGACGAAGGGGCGATTGGCGGTGTGACGCAAAATATGGCCGGCATGCAGAGCCAAGGACGGCGCATGATTGGCGAGAACCGTCTCGACGCCCGCGGATTCGAGCTGGGCCACGCTGCCGCCGGCGGTTCTCGGATCGGGGTCGGCGGCGCCGATGACGACCCGCATGATGCCGGCGCGAATGATCGCATCCACGCATGGCGGGGTACGGCCCCAGTGGTGGCAGGGTTCGAGCGTGACGTAGAGCGTGCAGCCGGCGGCTTCGAAACCGGCTTGAGCCACCGCCTCGGCCTCGGCATGCGGACGGCCGCCCTTGGCGGTCACTGCCCGCGCCACCAGCATCTGCGTCCGTGGATCGACCACGAGGGCGCCGACTGCCGGATTGTCGGCGGTGGTGCCGGTAAAGGGCGCCGCATAGTGCGCAGCGGCATCGAGCCAGCGCCTGTCCTCGGGCGAAAGCTCGGTCACTCGTCGTCCCGCAGGATGCCCTGCCCTTCGGCAAGTTCGGCGAGGAAATTGCGGAAATCGTCGGCAGCCGAGAAGTTCTTGTAGACCGAGGCGAAGCGGACGAAGGCGACGTCATCGAGGCCCTTGAGTCCATCCATGACATATTCGCCGATCTGGTCGGAGGTGACTTCCACGTCGCCCAGGCTTTCGAGCTGGCGGACAATGCCTGATATCATGCGCTCGGTGCGTTCGGCCTCGACAGCGCGCTTGCGCAGGGCGGTATAGACCGACCGCGCCAGCTTCTCGCGGTCGAATGGCACCTTGCGGCCGCTCTTCTTGACCACGGTCAGGTCGCGCAACTGCACGCGCTCGAAGGTGGTGAAGCGGCCGCCGCATCCATTACAGACGCGGCGGCGGCGGATGGCGCCGGAATCTTCGGTCGGGCGGCTGTCCTTGACCTGCGTATCGTCGTTGCCGCAATAGGGACAGCGCATCGAAAAATCCTAGTTGGCGTAGATCGGGAAGCGCGCGGTGAGCGCCTTGACCTTGGCGCCGACGGCCGCCTCGACCGCAGCATTGCCCTCATCGGAATTGGCTTCGCGCAAGCCGTCGAGAACCTCGACGATCAGGCTGCCGATTTCCTGGAATTCGGCAACGCCGAAACCGCGCGTCGTGCCGGCGGGGGTGCCGAGGCGGATGCCCGAGGTCACGAAGGGCTTTTCCGGATCGAAGGGGATGCCGTTCTTGTTGCAGGTGATGAAGGCGCGGCCCAGCCCCTGCTCGGCGCGCTTGCCGGTGGCATTCTTGGGGCGCAGGTCGACCAGCATCAGGTGATTGTCGGTGCCGCCGGAAACCACGTCGAGACCGTGGCTCTTGAGGGCTTCGGCCAGCGCGCGGGCATTGTCCACCACCTGGCGGGCATAGGCCTTGAACTCGGGCTGCAGCGCTTCCTTGAAGGCCACGGCCTTGGCGGCGATGACATGCATCAGGGGCCCGCCCTGGAGGCCCGGGAAAACCGCCGAATTGATCTTCTTGGCGATATCCTCGTCATTGCAGAGAATCATGCCGCCACGCGGGCCGCGCAGGCTCTTGTGGGTCGTCGTGGTGGTGACGTGGGCATGCGGAATGGGCGACGGATGCACACCGCCGGCCACGAGACCGGCAATATGGGCCATGTCGACCATGAGCCAGGCGCCGATGGAATCGGCGATCTGGCGGAAGCGTTCCCAGTCCCAGACGCGGGAATAGGCGGTGCCGCCGGCCAGAATCAGCTTGGGCTTGTGCTCATGGGCCAGGCGCTCGACCTCATCCATATCGAGCAGATGGTCGTCGCGGCGCACGCCATAGGAGACGACATTGAACCACTTGCCACTCATATTGACCGGCGAACCATGGGTCAGGTGGCCACCCGAATTGAGATCGAGGCCCATGAAAGTATCGCCCGGCTGCAGCAAAGCCAGGAACACCGCCTGGTTCATCTGGCTGCCGGAATTGGGCTGCACATTGGCAAATTTGGCGCCGAACAGCTGCTTGGCGCGCTCGATGGCGAGGGTTTCGGCGACGTCGACGAACTGGCAGCCGCCGTAATAGCGCTTGCCGGGATAACCCTCGGCATACTTGTTGGTCATGATCGAGCCCTGGGCTTCGAGCACGGCGCGCGAGACGATGTTTTCCGAGGCGATCAGCTCGATTTCGTGCTGCTGGCGGCCCAGTTCGTTCCGGATGGCTTCGGCGATCTCGGGATCGGTCTCGGCCAGCGTATTGGAGAAGAACTTCGGAAAGAGCGAGGAAGACGTGGCGGCGCTCATGGGACAATTACCTCGCAGGAGACGAAACGGGTCAGCATGGCCATGGCTTTATCATGTCGCGAACTGCGATTCCAAGGCCGGGAAAGAAGGGACAGATACATAAGGGCTCCCTGGTTGCGGATGGGTGCCCAGGCGAGCGGCTCTACAAGGTTCGCGTTCCCCGATGGTTGCCCATCTTTTCTCGCCAGTCGCGCGAACGGGGCAGTTATGTCCCAGAAGCGGCGCGAAGGAAAGAGGGATCAGGCAAACTTGCCCGCCGGCCGGGTCGGCGGCGCTTCGCCCAACTTGCGGCGCAGTTTGGCCAGGGCAACCTGCTGCATCTGCAGCTTCGTGGCGCGGACCGGGGTAATGACGATGACTTCGGTGCCCGTGGCAGCATCGATGGCGGCGACCCGCATCTGCTGGCCGACCTGCACGAACTCGAAATAGACCTCGCCGTCGGCCATGGCACGTTCCCCTCGCGGGGAGGATAGGCGGTTTTTGGCATTGGCGGAAGCATGCGGAGTTTTCACATGCGCGGTGTCATGCCAGCCCGCGGATCGCTTCGCTCGAGGACAGGCTCCGCCCGGAATCCATCCTGAGATGGCCCAGCCGCAAGGCAGGCGAGAAGACCACGATGTCACCCCGGCGTGCGCCGGGGTGACATCGTGGTTTGGGAGGCGTTTGGCTAGGCCTCGAAACTGACCTTGCCCTGCTCGTCGAACTTATAGACGTCGTCGCGGAAGCTCACGGTGCCCTGGCGGTTGGCCCAGGCGGTGATGTAGGTGGTGTGGATCGGCACGCGGGCCTTGCACTCCACGTCGAGCCGCTGCAGCGATTCGAAAGTCATGTCGACCTTGGTCTGGTCCCAATCGCCATTGTCGCGCAGCAGCCAGTTGACCAACTGGTTGACACCCTCGACACGCACGCAACCCGACGAATGGAAGCGCGCATTCTCGCCGAACAGCGCCTTGGTCGGGGTATCGTGCAGGTAGCAATCGTAGGGATTGTAGAAGTTGATCTTGCAGTGGCCCATGGAATTGGCCGCGCCCGGCTCCTGGCGGTACATGTAGTTGACCGCGTTGCCGAGGTTGTTCCAATCGATGCTGGCGGGCGAGATTTCGTTGCCGCTGCCGTCATAGATATGGATATTCTGCTTGGCCAGGTATTCGGGGTCTTCCAGCATATACTTGGTCAGGTCGCGCTCGACCAGCGACTTGGGCACATGCCAGTAGGGGTTGAAATTGATCTGGCTGATCTTGCTGGCCATGATCGGGGTCGCTCGATCGACGCGACCGACGACCGCCGTGTGGCGCTGCTCGACCATGCCATCGTTGACCGCTTCGATGGTGGCGGCGGGAATGTTGACCACAACGTAACGCGGATTGAGGTTCGCGGCCATGCTCTGGACGCGCGTGAAATTGAGATAGAGTTGCTGCAGCCGCGTGGCGGCCGGCACATTCATCGCATACCAGGTCGCCTCGTCCACCTGACCATTGAGAACCAGGCCATGGCGCGCCTGGAAGGTGCGGACGCCGCGATCGGTATCTTCATCGAACAGATCGTTGACATTGGGCACCAGCGGCATGTCGCCGGACGAGATCAGGCGGCGCTTGAGGGCGATCACGGCAGGACTGGACTTGCCGATCATCAGCCGGAAGGCTTCCTGGGGAATTTCCTCCCAGCCGCCGGCAGCCACGAAAGGCTCATACTGGGAGATGGCCAGTTGCAGGTTGTGGACCGTGTCGAACGACAGAATCGGCTCGTTGGTGGCGATCAGCGCTTCGGCTGCTGCCGTGTTGCCATCCTTGTCGACATTGCGCAGCACATTGCCGCGATTCATCATGTCGAACACCGATTCCTGGCCGCGGACCACCGCGGGCAATGCCAGGGATGCCCCGGCCATGGCCGTGTACCGGAGCAGAGAACGTCGATTCAGCCGCATCAATTCACCCGAAATTTTCAGCCCCCAAAGCAGGCCAATTTCTACCATCGCATCCCGCGGGTCACAACGCGCTCAAGGGCATGTGAACCTGTTCAGACTTCTTGAACCACCAATACGCGGGAAATGGTTGCAAACCACTAACGACGCAGATCACGCGGGTTTGCGGCAGAAATGAGAACGCCGGCCCCGAGGGACCGGCGTTTGCATAGGGGTGTGGCACGACTGCAACAGCAGCGGGAGCCTAGAGCTTGTAGAGGATCTGGTCGACCCAGAAGCGCTCGAGGCGGGCGAGGGCCTTGTTGAGGCCGTCGAATTCGTCGTCGCCCAGGCCACCGACCTTGTCGATGGACTTGAGGTGACGGTCATAGAGCTCGTCGATCACTTCGGCCACTTCCTCGCCCTTCGGGGTCAGCTTGATGCGGACCGAGCGGCGGTCGGAGCGGGAGCGCTCCTGGAAGATGTAGCCGGTCTCGACCAGCTTCTTGAGATTGTAGGAGACGTTGCTGCCCAGGTAGTAGCCGCGGGAGCGCAGCTCGCCGGCGGTCAGTTCGGCATCGCCGATATTGAACATCAGCAGGGCCTGGACCGGGTTGATATCGTCCCAGCCCATGCGGTCGAACTCATCCTTGATGAGATCGAGCAGCCGGCGGTGGAGACGTTCCACGCGGGAAACCGCTTCCAGATAGAGCGGCTTCAGGCTCTGCGGACGTTCCGGGACGATGGCCTCGGCTGCGTTGGATTTGATTGCCATTTGTGCCTCACTGTTTTGCAGTCTGTGCGATTTTTCGCATCTCATGAGGCCAAACTACGGCGTGCGGACTAAGATCGCCCTAAGCGACGTGATTAAGCACATCTTACTGGAAAACAATGAGAATTTGGCTTTATTCTTCGTTACACCAGTGCATAAATTTGTAACCTTACGCAGGTGTGAACTAGTCGGCAGCACGGGCGCGGTTGAGGCGGATGGACAGCACGAAGATGATGGAGATCGAGGCCAGCAGCACCAGCCGCACAGCAAAGCCGAAGGCCGACATGCGGACATCGGGGTTGCCGAGCAGGTAGAGCGCCAGCTCGACCGCGGTAGCGCCGACCAGCAGCACGGCGCCCCAGCTCGCCTTGATCCACAGCCCGACCGCCGCGAAGAGCCGCGCCAGTGCGAAGATGGCCAGATAGACGAAGCCGGTCAGGCCCATGGTGGTGATGGGGCTGACATCGCCCAGATTGACCCCCAACAGGCGCGCCGCATCGTTGAGGCCCAGCAACAGGCTGATGATGGCGACGATGCGGATATAGATGGAGATGGGTTGCGCGCTGAAGTCCATGCGGTTTTCTATCCGGCGCGGGCGGATGCGACAAGCCGGAGCTTGGATGGCGCCTGCGGCGCTGATAGACGGGAGCCGCAGGGACAAGGAGACGGTAATGGCCGACGACTGGCAGAAGCACGACATGGCGTTTCTCGGCGGCCAGCGGCTGCGCCGCACGCGCCGCACGGCCTGGAGCCGCGCCATGGTGCGCGAAACCGTACTGACGCCGGCCGACCTGATCTGGCCGCTCTTCGTCATCGAGGGGCAAAACGAGAAGACGCAGATTCGCACCATGCCTGGGGTCGAGCGGCTGAGCGTCGATCTCTGCGTCGAAGCCGCCAGGGCGGCGCGCGATGCGGGCATCCCGGCGCTGGCGCTGTTTCCCAATACGCCGGACCGCCTGCGCAGCGAGAACGGCGCCGAGGCCTATAATCCCGATAACCTGATGTGCCGCGCCCTCAGCGCCATCAAGAGCGCGGTGCCCGAAGTGGGGCTGATCGCCGATGTGGCGCTGGACGAATATTCCAGCGACGGCCAGGACGGGCTGGTGCGCGACGGCGAAATCCTCAACGACGAGACCGTGGCGGTGATGATCCGCTCGGCGCTGGTGCAGAGCCAGGCTGGCGCGGACATCATCGCCCCCTCCGACATGATGGACGGCCGTGTCGGCGCCATCCGCGCGGCGCTGGATGACGAGGGGCACGAGCAGGTCCAGATCATGGCCTATGCGGCCAAATACGCATCCTGTTTCTACGGGCCGTTCCGCGAGGCGGTAGGCTCGGGCAGCCGGCTCAAGGGCGACAAGCGCACCTATCAGATGGATTATGCCAATTCCGACGAGGCCATGCGCGAAATCGAGCAGGACATTGCCGAGGGTGCCGACAGCGTGATGGTCAAGCCCGGCCTGCCCTATCTCGATATTGTCAGGCGGGCGCGCGACAGCTTCAACATCCCCATCTACGCCTATCAGGTGAGCGGGGAATACGCGATGATCGAAATGGCTGCGGCCGCCGGCGCCATCGACCGCAAGGGCGCGATCCTCGAAAGCCTCCACGCCTTCAAGCGCGCCGGAGCGAATGGCGTGCTCACCTATTTCGCGCTGGAAGTGGCGCGGGAACTTGGGCGGTAAGGCACAAGGCACATTTTTGTGGCTGTGCTCTTGCACCCTGCCCCACCCGTGACAATGTTCTGCTCATGAACCAGAACCAGACCGCCCTGCCCGATCCCGCCACTGCTCCCGAACTGTTCGAGGGTGTGCTGACGCGCCGCGTCGTGGCTTTCTTTATCGACCTCTTCGTCATGGGGCTCATGATCCTCAGCTTCGCCTTTGTCGGGTTGATCGCCGGGTTCCTGACCTTCGGTCTAGCCTGGGTGGCGCTGGTCTTCGTGGTTCCCGCGACGATCGTGCTTTACTACGGCGCCACGCTCGGCTCGCCGAAGCGGGCCACGGTGGGCATGCAGATGATGGATATCGTGCTGACGCCGACGCGCAATCAGCCGCTCGACGGGTGGATGGCGATCATCCATGCGGCAGTGTTCTGGCTGACGACCTGGATTTCCTGGCCGCTGTCGCTGCTGTTCGCCCTGTTCACGCCGCGCCGGCAGATGATCCACGACCTGATCACCGGCACGCTGATGGTGCGCCGCTCGCCCATGGTGCGGCATTGGCGCGCCCGGACAGCGCAGGCCAGCGGCGCATATTGAAGCATTGCCGGGTTTGAGGCGCGGGAGTACATTCTCCTGAATGCACTCAAGGGTCTTTGATGACCGACCAGACGCCGGAAACCACCCAGCTCTTCCTGACCGCGGCCATGCCGTGTCCGTATCTGCCCGGCAAGCAGGAGCGAAAGCTGTTCACGCACCTGACCGGGCGGCGCGCGGCGAACCTGCATCACCTGTTGAGCGAGAACGGCTTCCGCCGCAGCCAGAACCTGATCTACCGGCCGGCCTGCGAAGGGTGCAATGCCTGCCAGTCGGTGCGGATCGTGGCCAATGAATTCGTCGCGTCTGGCCGCTTCCGCCGTGTGCTGAAGCACAATGACGACCTGTCCGTGGAAGTGCGGCCGACCACGGCGACGAGCGAGCAGTACGACCTGTTCAAGCGCTATCTGGAGTCGCGCCATGCCGGCGGCGGCATGAACCAGATGAGCTTCGTCGACTATGAATACATGGTCGAGGATACGCCGGTGCAGTCCGTGCTGGTCGAATATCGCCTGCGCAACCACCCCGACCAGACCCTGGTGGCGGTGGCCCTAACCGACGTGATGCCCGACGGACTTTCGATGGTCTATTCCTTCTACGACCCCGATCTGGCCTCGCGAAGCCTGGGGACCTATCTCATTCTCGACCATATCGAACAGGTGCGCTCGGCCGCCTTGCGCTACGTCTATCTCGGCTACTGGGTCAAGGATTCCCCCAAGATGGCCTACAAGGCCTTATACAAGCCGCTGGAAGTCCAGCGGGGCACGCTGGGCTGGTGTTCGCTTGATTAATCCAGCGCGTTACTTCGAAAGCTGAATTGTTTCTGACGCATACTGTCAGCTATTGTTCAGCTGCTTACTGGCAATGGTCAGCGTGGGCGGCTGTGGACCGATGGGAACCGGGGCGCCCTTATTCCATCTTTTGTCCATGGAGAACTTCGTTGAAGATCAGAAGCATCTATCTCGCGTCCCTCCTGCTGGCAGCGCTGCCGGCGACGGCCTTCGCACAGGCCACCGTGCCGCCCAATGTCGACTTTACCGCCTCGGCTACCATGCCGTCGCTCAAGGATCCGTCCCGCAAGGACGTCTTCGCCGTCACCATCGGCGATGCCCAGGTCAGGACCCAGCTCGAGCTCACCTGCTCGGCCGGCTATACCCAGTTCCTCGTCGTGCGGTCGGACAAGGCCTGTGCCGTGGCCGGCAGCGGCTCCATCGTCAATCCGGCCAATCAGCAATTGCTGCCGCGCACCCAGTATTCGGGCGGCTACACGGTAAATGCCGATGGCTATACCGATGGCTCGGGCATGGCGGTCAATTACCTGGCTCTGGGCAAGGTCGCCCCGTCTGCCGGCGCCTTCTCGGGCTCGATGAACCTCAAGCCGGAAGTCACCTCCAGCGGCGCCTCGGCGCTCAAGGATTCGATCATGGCCAATCTCGGCCAGAATGCCGGCGGGTCTGTCATCGACGACCGTGTCGATACGGTCGACCTGACGCGCCTTTCCATCCCCTCGGCCGGCCTGCCATCCGACCCCGGCTGCACCTGGTCGGGCAACATGGTGTTCGCCTACCAGACCGAAAGCTGGTTCCTCGACCTCAAGGCGACCTGCGCCGACAAGGAGTACGTGCTCAAGGGCAATATGCCGTGGACCGACTCGCCCGGCGTCGATGCGCAGACCCAGTATGACCTGACGCTGACCCTGCCCTCGGCCGGCGCCGCCAGCGACGATGCGCTGTTTGCCGTGGGCGATGCCAATAGCGACCTGTTCGCGGCCGCCGATGGCATCACGGCACAGATCATCATGAAGGAATCCAAGATCGTGACCGTCGATATCGATGGCGTGCCCACCGAGACCCCGTCGCAGGTCGATGCCTCGGGCCAGTTCGTGGGCACTAATGTCCCGGTGGAAGTGGTGCGCTCGCTGGCGACGCTGTTCGGCCTACTGTCGTCGAACCTGTTCGGCGCGTAAGCCTTCATAAGCGCGAGACAGGGCGGCCTTCGGGTCGCCCTTTTTCGTTGCCCCGGCCTTGCTTGCGCCATATGTCTCGGCGACATCGCCCCTCATGCCCACCTGCCGGACCTGCCATGTCTTTGTTGTTTAAGCTGATCCGGCTTGGCCTCGTGCTGGGGGCGCTGGGAGTGGCCACGCTTGCCATCCTCGCGCTGTTCGGCTTTGCCGTGCCGGAACTCGACCTGCTGAACCATGCGCAAATCTTCCTGCTGCCGGGAACGCTTGTTGGCCTGGTGATCGTGGCATTGGCACTGCGGGGGCGCTGGCGGAGCGTGGCGGTCATCTATGCCTTTGTGGGCCTCGCGGCATCGGCCAATGTGATGCTGCCTGAAATCGCCGGATCGCTGCGGGCACGGCCGGGGGCGCCGGCCGATGGCACCATCACCATGATGACGCATAATCTCTTCGGCATGAATTACGAGATGGACAAGGTCACCGCGGCCATTTTTGCCGAGGATCCCGATATCATCGTGCTGCAGGAATATTTCGGCGAGCAGGCGACCGACCTGCATCCGGCCCTGCTGGCCAAGTATCCGTTCTTCGTGCGGTGCCGGGGCGGCAAGCGCGCCAATCTGGGACTCTATTCGCGCATTCCCTTCACTCAGGTCGACGATGGGGCCTGCCCCAACAATGCCTATGGCACGACGCGCACCGCCCATATCCTCGCCCGATTCCAGACCGGCGATGGAAAGCCCTTTTCGGTGATCACCACGCATATGGACTGGCCGATACCGGTAGCCCGCCAGCATGAGCAGCTTACCGCGCTTTCGGAGGTGGTGGATAAGGTCGAAGGACCGATGATCCTGGCTGGAGATTTCAACTCGACGCCCTGGTCCTATGCGCTGCGCGATTTCGTGGCCCGCAACGGGTTTACCCGAGAAACCATGAACCTCGTGACCTATCCGCTGAGCTGGTACTATCTGCGGGCCTGGCGCGAGACCATCCCCTTCCTGCCACTGGACCATGTGATGACGCGGGGCGGCATCGTGGTGCACGAGTTGCATGCGGGGCGGAAGACGGCGAGCGATCACCTGCCGGTGGTGTTCACGTTTTCGGTGGAATGATCGGGGCACGCCCTCGTGGTTCGAGGCGCTGAAGAAGCGCACCTCACCATGAGGCTACTGGAGCATTGAGCCAAGAGTAGCCTCATGCGTAGCGACCCTCGAACCACCAGGGCGTGTCGCTAAGCCCCCACCTTCAGATCGAACACGATCAGGCCGTCCCGACCGCTCTCCAGCGCCGCCACCAGCCGGCTGCCGGCGGCCTTGTGGGCTGGATGCGGCAGGTAGCGGTCGCGGGCGGCTGCGTCGGCAAAATCCATGATAAAGCCGTCGTTGAAGCCTTGGCTGCGGCCTTCGGGCGAGATGTTGGGGCCGGAATCGAAGGCGAGCAGGCCGTCGATCTGGCCGACCAAAGCGGCCAACCCGGCATAAATCTCGGCGCGTTCATCGGCGCTGACGCCGCTACGGAATTTGACGAAGACGCAATGCCGGATCATCCGACGAACCTGTTGTTGCGCGGGAAGCCGTTGGGGGGCTGGCGGCCGGCGGTGGCGCGGTCGCCGAGCCAGTCGGTGAGTTCCTCGGTGGGCTTGGTGTAGGTGCGGCCGGAACTGTCCGTCCAGGTGAGGCCATCGGCGGCCCAGAAGGTCTTGAGGTCGGAAATGCCGCCATCCTTGTAGCGCTGCAGGCGCACGCCCTTGCCGCGGGCCATCTCGGCCAGTTGCGCCAGTGGGAACACCAGCAGCTTGCGGTTCTGCCCGATGACGGCGACACGATCGCCGGCCACCGGCACCAGCAAAGCCGCCTCGTCGGGCGCGCCGACATTGAGTATCTGCTTGCCCTTGCGGGTATTGGCGATCATCTCGTCCTCGCCGACGATGAAGCCATAGCCGGCAGCCGAGGCGACGATGCGCTTCTGGCCGGGGCGATAGACGAAGAGATCGACGATATCCTGCCCCTCCTCGATATCGACCATGATACGTACCGGCTCGCCCTGCCCGCGCCCGCCGGGCAACTTGTCGCCGGCCAACGTATACACCTTGCCGCCGGTGGTCAGCATCAGCAGCTTGTCGGTGGTCTCGCATTTGAGCGACAGCTTGAGCCGGTCGCCGGCCTTGAAGCCGCGTTCGTCATTAACGTCGCTACCATGACCGCGCGGCGCGCGAATCCAGCCCTTTTCGGACAGGATGACGGTGATGGGCTCGCGCTCGATGAAGGCCTCGGTGACTTCGGCGGCATCGGCGGTCGGCGCATCGCCCAGCACGGTGCGGCGGGCACCCAGGGCATGCGGCGTGCCGTCGGCATTGAGCAGCGGATAGGTCTTCTTGAGGGCCTCGATCTCCTTGCTGATCGTGCCCCATTGCCGCTTGTCGGAGGCCAGCAACCCTTCGAGGTGCCCTTTCTCCTCGGTCAGCGTCTCGTGTTCCTTGCGCAGCTCGATCTCCTCGAGCTTGCGCAGGGAGCGCAGGCGCATGTTGAGGATGGCTTCGGCCTGCACATCTGACAGTTCGAACGTCGCGATCAGCGAGGCCTTGGCATCGTCTTCCTCGCGGATGATGCGGATCACCTCGTCGAGGTTGAGATAGGCGATGATATAGCCCGCCAGCACTTCGAGCCGGTGGGCGATCTGCTCCAGCCGGTGGGTGGTGCGGCGGACAAGCACCTCCTTGCGGTGTTCGAGCCAGGCCTTGAGCGCCTGGGCCAGGCTCATCACCTTGGGCGCCGTACCACGATCGAGCACGTTGAGATTGAGCGGGAAACGGGTTTCAAGATCGGTGGTCTTGAACAGCTGCTCCATCAGGATCACCGCATCGACAGTGCGGGCACGTGGTTCGAGCACGAGGCGAATATCGTCCGACGATTCGTCGCGTACGTCCTTGAGCAAAGGCAGCTTCTTGGCCAGCAGCAGTTCGGCGATCTTTTCGACCAGCCGCGACTTCTGCACGCCATAGGGAATTTCGGTGACGACGATGAGATAGACGCCGCGGCCGGTCTCTTCCACCTCCCACTTGGAGCGCAGGCGGAACGAGCCGCGGCCGGTCTGGTAGGAATGGGCGATGGAGGACGGGGATTCCACCAGGATGCCGCCGGTGGGGAAATCCGGCCCCTTGACGAACTGGGTCAGGTCGTGGGCGGAAGCCTCTGGATTGACATTGATAAGATGGAGCGCCGCGTCGCAGAGTTCGGCCACATTGTGGGGCGGAATGGACGTCGCCATGCCCACGGCGATACCGGTTGAGCCGTTGGCCAGCAGGTTCGGGAAGTTGGACGGCAGGACGACCGGTTCTTCGTCTTCGCCGTCATAGGTCGGCTTGAAGTCGATGGCATTCTCGCTGATGCCTTCGAGGAGGCGCGTGGCCACGTCGGTCATGCGAGATTCGGTGTAGCGCATGGCAGCGGCGCCATCGCCGTCGATATTGCCGAAATTGCCCTGCCCATCGACCAGCGGATAGCGCAGCGCGAAATCCTGCGCCATGCGCACCAGCGCGTCATAGATCGACTGGTCGCCATGGGGGTGGAACTTGCCGATCACGTCGCCGACGATGCGGGCAGATTTCTTGTAGCCCTGGCCCGGATCGAGCTTGAGCAGGCGCATGGCATGTATGATGCGGCGATGCACGGGCTTGAGCCCATCGCGCGCATCGGGCAGCGCCCGCTGGGTGATGGTGGAGAGGGCATAGGAGAGGTACCGCTCCTCAAGCGCCTGCTTGAGATCGACGACGCGCTGGTCGTCGGCAGGCGGGAGGGTATCGCTATCAGACATCAGCAGGCATTCCGGGAGAACGAATCAGGAAAGCAGTATAGCGGGCGGGGGCGGATTTGTGGGCAAAGGCGCGGTTTTGCACGGATATGGGCGTGCGGAAGCGCCGCCAGTGCCGCGGTTGTCGGGTGAGCATGGTGGCGAGGCGCAAGCCTCGATGGTAGTTTTTTAGGAGTGAGGCCATTGCCTCGCCACCATGCCGGGATTTTCGCGGGTCCGGGCCAGGCACGCTGTATCGCAAGCGTAGCGGAGGGGGATAAGTCTTTGAGCGCTTATGCTGCCCAAACCACCGTGTCATCCCGGCGCAGGCCGGGATCCACCCTGAGATGGGCGGGTTTGCGACAGAACGGTCCACCTTGCGGCTGTGGCGCGATCTCGAGATGGATCCCGGCCTGCGCCGGGATGACATCGTGGGTGGGATCAGCGTTGTGTCAAGAACCCCACCTCACTCCAGCCATTCGGGCACAGCCCTCATTCGGCGCTTCAATCCTCCCGGCTCAATATCGCCAGCAGCATCTCGCGCGTCGGCGACGGTTCCAACTGCCGGGGGCCCCAGACCTGGGATTCGAGGAAATGCCCAGTCAACCGCAGGGCGTCGGCGATGTCGTGTGGGCTGGCATTGCCGCGGCTGGTGAGGAAGCTGGGGAGCGGCAGCAGGCGGTCGAGATAGGGGGCGGCAGCGGCGCGGGACACGGCGCGCCCGGTCTTGGGCGAGACGTGGGTGAGGTCGGAGGTGACGCCGGTGGCGGCGCAGGAGGTGAGATCGAGGCCGAAGCCGAGGTCTTCGAGGACGGCGAGTTCGAAGCGGGCGAGCGCGGCGCCGTCGGGGGCGCTATCGATGAGACGCAGGGCCATGCCGAGAAGGCGATCATGCGGGTCGCGTTCGGGGAGCAGGCGCAGGTGGTCGCAGACGAGCTGGCTGAGATAGAGCCGGGTGCGATCCTCGATCAGGGCGGCGGCGCGGGCGGTCAGCAGTTCGACGGAGAACATGCCGAGCTGGTCTTCGAGGCGGGCGCGCCAGGTGAGCTGGATGGTATTGCCCGGCTGGAGGACGGCGGCGAGGCGGCGGGTGCGGCCGCCGCGGACGAGGCCCAGATGACGGCCGCGACCGGCGACCATGGCCTCGGCGATGACTGATGTCTCGCCGTGGCGGCGGACGCCGATCAGCAGGGCTTCACCGGTCCATTCCATACATCAACTCTGTGCCACGCCCTCGTGGTTCGACAGGCTCACCATGAGGTCTGCTGAACCACTGCGGGCGGCGAGCCCTCACCCCTTCCCATGTGGGTATTCCAGCCCCATTTCGCGGTAGCGCTCAGGGTCGTCGCCCCATTTTTCGCGGACTTTTACGAAGAGGAACAGGTGGATCGGCACCTCGTACATGGCCATCAGTTCCTTGCGCGATTCCGCGCCGATGGCCTTGATGGTCTGGCCGCCGGCGCCGAGCACGATCTTCTTGTGGCTCTCGCGGGAGAGATAGATGACCTGGTCGATCTTGTAGGAGCCGTCCTTCTGGATCTTGAAGCTCTCGGTTTCGACCGTGGAATTGTAGGGAATCTCGTCGTGGACGCGCAGGAACAGTTTTTCGCGCGTGATCTCGGCCGCGGTGATGGCCATGGTGAGATCGGTCAGGTGATCCTCGGGGAAGTGCCATGGCCCAGGCGGGATGTGCTTGACGCACCAATCCATGAAGTCCTGCACGCCATGGCCCTTCAGCGCCGAAATCATGAAGGTCGCCTCGAAGCGCAGCTTGTCGTTGAGCGTCCGGCTCAGCTCCAGCAAAGCCTCGTTTTTGATCGTGTCGATCTTGTTGAGGATGAGGATTTTCGGGTGGGTGATATTGGCCAGTCCCTCGATCAGCCCTTCGAGATCGGGCGTGATGCCGCGTTCGGCATCGACGATGAAGGCGACGAGATCGGCATCCCCTGCCCCGCCCCAGGCGCTGTCGACCATGGCGCGGTCGAGCCGGCGCTTGGGCGCGAAAATGCCGGGCGTGTCGATGAAGACCAGTTGGGCCTTGTCCAGCGTCACCACGCCGCGCACCTGGCTGCGGGTGGTCTGCGCCTTGTGGGTGACGATGGAGACCTTGGTGCCAACGAGGACATTGAGCAAAGTCGACTTGCCGGCATTGGGCGCGCCGACCAGCGCGATGAAGCCGCAGGAGGTGTCGGACAGTTCTTCTGGTGTGTTCATCGGTTTTCCTTCCACACCTTCTGGCGAATGAGGAACAGCTCGGCGGCCTTGTGTTCGGCGATCTTCTTGGAAGGGCCGGTGGCGCTCAAGCTATCATAGTCGCCCAGGGTGACTGATATGGTGAATTCGGGGGCGTGGTCGGGGCCGCGCCGGTCGGTCTGAGTATAGGTGGGCGGTTCGAGCCCGCGGGCCTGGGCCCATTCCTGCAAAGTGGTCTTGGCGTCGGCCTGGTTGGCGGAGCCGTCGGCCAGGAATTCCTCGAACATGCGTTCGACGAATTCATACGCCTTGCCCATGCCGCCATCGCAATAGATGGCGCCGATGATCGACTCGGTGACGTCGCCGAGAATGGCTTCCTTTTCGGCGCCACCGGTGCGGGCTTCGCTGTCGCCGAGATGGAGTTCGCTGCCCAGGTCGAGCGTGCGGGCGATGATGGCGCAGGTTTCCTTGCGCACCAGCGTATTGAGCGTGCGGCTCAACTCGCCCTCATTGGCCTTGGGATAGCGGCGATAGAGCATGTCTGCGACGACGAGGCCGAGCACGCGGTCGCCGAGGAATTCGAGGCGCTGGTAGGAGTGCTCGATGCGCTTGGCCGGCGAGGTAGCACTGGAATGGGTCAGCGCACGGTTCAGCAGGTCCGGGTCGGCAAAGCGATAGCCGAGCCGGAACTGCAGCTTGTCATGATTGCGCGGGGCGCGGCTCATAGAGGCTGGTGATCGACGCCCTGGAACATGCGGTCCCAGCGCACATTGGCCGGCCACTGCCAGAGCTGCCAGGGCGGAATATTATCCTTGATCGAGAAGAAGCGGGCCTCGGCCTTGGCGATGAGGTTCACCGCCGGCACATAGCCGACCTGGCTCAGCACGCGGCTATCGGCCGAGCGGTCGCGGTTGTCGCCCATCATGAAATAGTGGCCGGCGGGCACCACATATTCCGACGTATTGTCGAGCGGCGCGTTGTCGGAGATTTCCTGGATGATATGGGTCGTGCCCTCGGGGAAGGTCTCGCGGTAGAGAATGACCTCGCGGGTATCGCCATTGCTGTCGGTATCCTGCCCGGTACCGATCTGCTCGCGCTCGATCATGGTGCCGTTGATATAGAGGCGTCCCTGCTTCATCTGGATCGTATCGCCCGGCAGGCCGACGACGCGCTTGATATATTCGATATTCTGCGGCACCGGACGGAACACGGCGATATCGCCACGATTGGGCTCGCGGCCGAAAATGCGGTTGTTGATCGGCAGCTCGAAATCGAGCAGCGAAAAATCGCCGTAGCGGCCAAGCGAGAAGGAATGCTTGCCATAGCCCCAGACGAATTTATTGGCGACGAAATAATCGCCGATCATCAGCGTTTGCTGCATCGAGGCGGTGGGGATGGAGAAGGGCTGGTAGAGGAACGAGCGCAGCACGATGGCGATCAGCAGGGCCTCGGCCACGACGACGATGGTTTCCCACCACTCGTTGGTCGCGGACTTCTTGATGGGCTTGTCGGCGGGCTGGCTCATGAAATTCCCCGGAAATGCAGTGGCGCAGGGTTAGTCCCTTGCGCTTGCCGGGTCAATCGGAGTTGACCGCTGGCCTGATCCGAAAAGTCTACAACTTTTCGGGGCCAGCTTGCGGCAGCGCTTCGATGATGACGAAGGCTTGAGCAAGCCCGGCATCGTCGGTGATGGTGAGGTGGATGTGGGGCACGTGACCATCAGGCACAAGGCGCGCCAGCGCTTTTGCCGCGCCGTTGGTCAGCTGCATGGTGGGCTTGCCCGAGGGCAGGTTCACCACACCCATGTCGCGCCAGTAGACGCCCCAGGAAATGCCGGTGCCCAGCGCCTTGGAGCAGGCCTCCTTGGCGGCGAAGCGCTTGGCATAGGAGGCGGCGCGCTGGGCGCGTCGGTCGGATTTGCGGCGCTCGATCTCGGTGAAGCAGCGGGTGGTAAAGCGGGTGCCGTATTTTTCGAGCGTCTGTTCGACGCGGTGGATCTGGATGAGGTCGGAGCCGAGGCCGATGATCATGTCACAGCTTACCTCTCGTCATCGACAAATCTCCGGTCGACCTTGCCGTCCCATTCCAGGGTCGAAATCATGCCCGCTTCGCGCATGCCGGCGCGCTGCACGGCGCTGAGGCCGGGGCTGCGCTTGAGCGTTGCCAGAACATCGGTCAGTTGCGCAAGGTCGCGCACTTCGATTTCGAAGATCATCTGGTGAAAGTCGGGCGAAATCATCCGCATCACCAGATTGTTGATATTGGCGTCGCAGGCGGCGATGGCCGAGGATATTTGCGCCAGCGAGCCGGGTTTGTTGACGCTCTCCATGGTGATGACCGTGGGATAGAGCTTTTCTTCGCCGCCCTTGAGATTCCAGCGCACATCGACCCAGGCCACGTCGCTGTCATGCTTGTCGATCAGCGCTTCGGAATGGATGGGATAGACCAGCATGGGCGTATCGGGCTGCAGGATGCCCACCAGCCGGTCGCCGGGCACGACGCCTTCGCCCGAAACGGTCACCGGCATGTGGAAATCGAGCTGCGCCAGCGCCGCCCTGGCGCGCGGGCCGGAGCGCTGGCCGCCGGGCACGCGGAAGCGGAACAGGTCGGTGGCGCGCAGGGCAAACCAGCCATCGGCGGTATCGGCTACCGGCAGGTCGAGCTTGCGGCGGCGCTTGCGCAGGCCCTTGAGCTTGGCGAGTTCGACGCCCAGCGGCTCGGAGCCGATCTTGCCTTCGCCCACCGAAATCAGCAGATCGCGGCGACCGGCAAACCCCATTGCCTCGGCCAGCGCCTGGGCTTCGCTATCATCCAGCATGACGCCTTCACGCTCCAGCATCATGTTGAGCACATGCTCGCCCAGGGCAAAGGCGCGCTGGGTGGCGGCATGGCGCACGGCACGACGAATGGCCGAACGGGCCTTGCCGGTGGCGGCAATACCCAGCCAATTCATCGGCGGCAGATGATTCTGGTCGCGGATAATTTCCACTTCGTCGCCGCTGCGAAGCTGGGTCACCAGCGGCAGGATGGAGCCGTTGATCTTGGCGCCGACCGTGGTATCGCCAATGTCGGTATGGAGCGCATAGGCGAAGTCGATGGGCGTGGCGCCGCGCGGCAGCGCGATCAGCCGCCCGCGCGGGGTGAAGCAGAACACCTGGTCCTGGAACAGCTCCAGCTTGGTATATTCGAGGAAGTCTTCTGTGGAAGAATTGCCTGTCGTCAGGTGGCCGATGGTCTGGCGCAGCGAGCCATAGGCCTGCGATTCCTGTTCGATGCGGCCCAGATTGGCCGAGGCGCCATCCTTGTAGAGGGCATGCGCCGCAATGCCGAATTCGGCGATGCGGTCCATTTCCTCGGTGCGGATCTGCAATTCCACGCGCTGTCGGCCGGGGCCGACGATGGTGGTGTGGATCGACTGGTAGTCGTTGTGCTTGGGGACCGAGATATAGTCCTTGAAGCGCAGCGGCACGACCTTCCACTTGGTATGGACCACGCCGACCGTGGTATAGCATTCCTCGACCGAGCCGACGATGACGCGGAAGCCGATCATGTCGGAGAGCTGTTCCAGTGCGATCGACTTGCGCTCGATCTTGTTGAAGATCGAGAAGGGCGATTTCACCCGCGCCTTGACGCGGGCGGTGATGCCCTCGGCGGCGAGACGCTCGCTCAGCTCGGTGGAGATGGTGGAGATGGTTTCCCGATACTCCTCCTGCATCTCGTCGAGCCGGGCGACAATGGCCTGGTGATGCTCGGGCTGGAGAATCTTGAACGAGATCTCTTCCAGCTCGTTGCGCATGTCCTGCATACCCATGCGGCCCGCGAGCGGGGCATAGATATCCATGGTTTCCTGGGCGATACGCTGCTGCTTTTCCGGCGGCATGAATTGCAGCGTGCGCATGTTGTGCAGGCGGTCGGCGAGCTTGACCAGCAACACGCGCACATCCTGGCTGATGGCCAGCAGCAGCTTGCGCAGGTTTTCGGCCTGGGCCTCCTCACGCGAGACCAGGTTGAGCCGGTCGATCTTGGTCAGGCCATCGACAATGGCGGCGATTTCGGCGCCGAACAGCTGGTCGATTTCGGCGCGGGTGGCGTCGGTATCCTCGATCGTGTCATGCAGCAGGCCGACGGCGATGGAGGCGTCGTCGAGCTTGAGCTCGGTCAGGATGGCGGCGACTTCGAGCGGGTGGTTGAAATAGGGATCGCCGGAGGCGCGCTTCTGCGAGCCATGCTTCTGCATGGCGTACACATAGGCCTTGTTCAACAACTGCTCATCGACGTCAGGGTTATAGGCCTGAACGCGTTCGACCAGCTCATACTGACGCATCATGGGAGGTGTCGCCGCTCGCTCGAAGGAAAGAGCTTAGCGTTTTGAAGGAAAATGGGAAGCGTGACGGTTTGAGTATCTGAGTCAGCGAGGGAGGGGAAGATCGGAGTAACCCTGCGCCCGTCGAGCAATGCGCCCCCCACAACCACAGTGTCATCCCGGCGAAGGCCGGGATCCATCCTGAGGTCGTTCCACATGCGTCGCCAGTTCGGTTATCTCAAGATGGATTCCGGCCTTCGCCGGAATGACATCGAGCAAAGCGTTGCGTAAGAGCAAACAAAACACCCCCGGCTCGCGCCGAGGGTGCTGAATGCAGTCACGACCGACAGATCAGTCGTCGCGGCGTTCCGGCGGGGCCAGGCTTTCGATGCCGCGCAGCAGCTCTTCTTCGCTGATCGTGTCGAAATTGATCGAATCGTCGTCGCCGGCGCTTTCGATCAGCGGAGCGGCATGGCTTTCGGGCTCGTCGACTTCGACATATTTCTGCAGCGAATGGATCAGGTCTTCGCGCAGGTCTTCCGGCGAGATGGCGCCGTCGCCGATTTCACGCAGGGCAACAACGGGATTCTTGTCGTTGTCGCGGGGCACGGTGATCTGGGCGCCAGACGAAATCATGCGCGCGCGGTGTGCCGCCATGAGAACGAGATCGAAGCGGTTGTCGATCTTTTCGATGCAGTCTTCAACGGTGACGCGGGCCACGAACGTCTCCAAACTTGTGAGGATGAACGGTTCCCATACACCAGTGATCCTGATGGCACAAGGTTGCCCTGCCCCATCAGATGCGCATTGGCCATGCAAAATCGTGAGAGCGCAGAAGTCTTGTCGGAAACAAGAAAACATGCGAATAGCGAAGTTAATATAATGTTCTCGGCGGAATTTAAGTCATACTTTTAGCCGCGTCGGCGGCACAGGCTTTGGGCGGATATTCCGCTAATCTGGAGATTGCGATGCCCATCGACCCCCGGGAAAAGATCGTTCTGTTCATTGATGGCGCCAATCTCTACGCCACGTCCAAGGCCATCGGCGTCGATATCGACTACCGGCGCCTGCTGGCCGAGTTCAATGGCCGCGCCTATCTGCTGCGCGCCAACTATTACACCGCGCTGATCGAGGACCAGGAATATTCGTCCATCCGCCCGCTGATCGACTGGCTGGACTATAATGGCTTCACCGTGGTTACCAAGCCGGCCAAGGAGTTCACCGATGCCGCGGGGCGGCGCAAGGTGAAAGGCAACATGGACATCGAGCTGTGTATCGATGCCCTGGAACTGGCGCCGTTCTACGATCACATGGTGTTGTTTTCCGGCGACGGGGATTTCACCGCCCTGGTGGCGGCCCTGCAGCGCAAGGGCAAGCGGGTGACGGTGGTCTCGACGCTCACCAGCGCGACGCCGATGATCTCGGACGACCTGCGGCGGCAGGCGGATTTCTTCATCGATGTGGCGGACCTGGCCAAGACGGTGGGAAGGCCACCGAGCACGCGGCCGGTGGTGGCGCCGGTCGAGGAATAGGGCTCCGCCCGTGCCACGCCCTCGTGGTTCGAGGCTCGCTACGCTCGCACCTCACCATGAGGGCTACTGGGAACTCGATGTATCATCAGCCCTCATGGTGAGGTGCGCTTCTTCAGCGCCTCGAACCACGAGGGCGTGGCACTAGCCCCGCCCGCCTTCCTTCATGATGCGGGATTTGTCGCGGTTCCAGTCGCGGTCGCGCTCGGTGGCGCGCTTGTCGTAGTTCTTCTTACCCTTGCCGACGCCGATCAGCACCTTGGCGCGGCCCTGGTCGTTGAAGAACAGTTTCAGCGGCACGATGGTATTGCCGGCGCGAGCGACTTCCTGGTCGAGATGGGCCAGTTGTTTCTTCGATACCAGGAGTTTGCGCGGGCGGCGTTCTTCGTGGTTGAAGCGGTTGGCCTGCAGATATTCGGGGATATGTGCATTGATGAGCCACAGCTCGCCCCGTTCGGGGGAGGCGTAGGATTCGGTGATCTGCGCCTTGCCGAGACGCAACGACTTGACCTCGGTGCCGGTCAGCACCAGGCCCGCCTCCATAGTCTCGCCGATCTCGTAGTCATAGCGCGATCGGCGGTTTTCAGCCACGAGACCGTGGCTGATGATGCCGTTCTTCGCTTTGTCGTTCTTGGGGGCCATATCCGTTATCTAGTCGCCGCCGCTGCAATTTACCACTGTCTCACTCCCCCTTCACCCGAGTCATTCCCGCGAAAGCGGGAATCTCACTTCATCCGGCAAGGGAGATTCCCGCTTTCGCGGGAATGACCCCGTGGAACAAGGATACGGGCGTTCTACAGCAATCCGGCATGCCGCATTGCAAAGTCCACGGCCTGTTCGGTTTCCCTGGCAACCGGCACCAGCGGCAGGCGCAACTCGTTGGCGCAGCGGTTGAGGCGGCTGGCGGCATATTTCACCGCGGTCGGATTGGGCTCCATGAACAGGTTCTTGTGCAGGTGCACCAGCTTGTCCTGCACAAGCAGCGCGCCCTTGAAGTCCCCCGCAAGCGACAATTCCTGCATCTGCGAGCACAGGCGCGGCGCGATGTTGGAGGTGACCGAAATGCAGCCATGGCCGCCATGGGCGTTGAAGGCAAGCGCGGTAATGTCCTCGCCCGAGAGCAGAATGAAATCCTTACCCAGCTTGTCGCGCTGCAGGCTCGCCCGGCCCAGATCGGCCGTCGCGTCCTTGACGCCGATAATATTGGCATGGGCGTCGCGCAGGCGGGCGATGGTATCGATGGTGAGATCGACCACGGTGCGGCCGGGGACGCTGTAGAGGATGACCGGGATGCCCACCGCCCTGGCCACCGCGGAGAAATGCTGGAACATGCCCTCCTGGTTGGGCTTGTTGTAATAGGGCACGATGGAAAGCACGGCGTCGGCACCGGCCTTTTCGGCGAACCTGGCCAATTCCACGGCCTCGGCAGTGGAATTGGACCCCGCCCCGGCAATCACCGGCACGCGCTTGTTGGCGACCTCGATGGCGATTTCCACCACGCGGCGGTGTTCTTCGTGGCTGACGGTGGGGCTTTCGCCCGTGGTGCCGACCGGCACCAGGCCATGCGTGCCCTCGGCAATCTGCCAATCGACAAAGCTGGCGAAGGCTTTCTCATCGACATTCCCGTTACGCATGGGAGTGATGAGCGCCGTAATCGATCCTCGCAGCATTTGTCGAGATGTCCTTGGTTTTGGGTGCCACAGTTCAGCCGTGGCGGGATGGTAGGGACGGCCTTGGTGGCGGCCGGCTTTGCGTGGCGCACCATACTTTCACTTGGCTGCCACGACAACGTTTTCGTTGGCGGCGGCCAGCAGGGATCGTCGGCGCGGCAACCCGGTGTTTACCCGAATGGGGTAAGGATGGGTTAACCGCAAGGATGGGGGCTCCTTGCTGGAAACGTATTGCGTACCGGCAGGACACCAGATGAAGCGGCAGTTCAGCGCCGGCCTCATCGCGGCGGTTTTGGGTCTGGCGAGCTTTGCCCCCCTCTTCCTAGCGAAGGCCAATGACGGGATCGACAGGACCATCACCGGTTCGGTGCGGGTCGATGCCGGCACCCCGGCGGGTGATGCAAGGGGGTCGGCTGCGTTCCGCGCCGCGCTCGATGTGTTGCTGGGCGGCGATCCGGTGGCGGCCTATGCGCAGGCGCGCCGCCTGCCCGACGATGTCGAGCGCCGGACGATCCAGTGGGCCGCGATCTATTTCAATGCCGGCAAGATCGACTACCCTTCCATCCAGAGCTTTGCCGCCGACGCGCCGGATTTTGCCCCCGCCAGCATCTATCGCACCCGGATCGAGCAATCGCTGGCCAGGGCCGAGCCTGGCGCGGCCGATGTCGTGGCGGCCCTGGGCGGCGCCATGCCCAATACGATCGACGGGCAGATCATGCTGGCAGAAGCCTATCTGGCGCAGGGCGAAACCAGCCGCGCCACCAGCATCGCCAGGAGCCTGTGGATCGACAATTTCCTCACCGAGACGCAGGAAGCCACGGTCATCGACAAGTTGGGCAGTCTCTTTGATCGCGATGCCCATTGGGCGCGGGCCATGCACCTGATGATGCACGACCGGGCGCGGGGCAGCGAGCGATTGCTGCCCTATCTCTCCGAGGCGCAGAAGTCGCTGGTGGTGGCGCGGGCGGCGGTGTCGCGCAACGATGCCGATGCCAAGGCGCTGCTCGACAAGGTCGATCCCGCCATGCAGGCCAACCCGGTCTTCATCTTCTCGCGTGCGCAGCGGGCGCGGCAGTTTGAATTGTGGGAGAGCGCGGTGGACTGGCTGGCCAGGGCGCCGGATGCGGTGCCCGATGCCGAAGAGTGGTGGTATGAGCGGCGGACGCTGCTGCGCAAGCTGCTCGATATCGGCCAGCCGGGCCTCGCCTATCGCGCAGCGGCCGACTACAACAAGGGGCCCGAGGGACGGCTGGTGGAGGCCCATTTCCACGCCGGCTGGATCGCCCTGTCCTTCCTCGACGATGCCGGCGGCGCCAAGGCGCATTTCACCGCCATGGCCGCGCTTTCGACCCTGCCGGACAGCGTGACCCAGGCCAATTACTGGCTGGCGCGGGCCAATATCAAGCTGGGCGACACCGCAGCGGCGCACGCCGCCTTCGAGGCGGCAGCGCAGTATGGCAATGTCTATTATGGCCAACTGGCGCGAGCCGAACTGGGCCGGGCGGCCGTCGATCTCCGCCCCCTGCCCGACTGGCGGCAGAGCCAGGCGCTGTTCGACGGCAACCCCATCGTGCGGGCGGTTCGTCTGCTCACGGCCAATGGCCAGGCCGGCATGGCGGTGCCGCTGCTGCGCAATTTCAGCAACGGGCTGAGTGCTGGCGGGGACATGCTGCTGGCGGCGCGGCTGGCGCAGGAAATCGGCGCGCAACATGTGGCTATCGCCATTGCCAACACCGCCGATCAGCGCGGCACACCGCTCGACCTGTTCAGCTTCCCCAAGGACGGATTGCCCTCCGACGCGCAACTGGCGGCCGACCGGGCCGCCGTCTATGCCATCGCCCGACAGGAATCGATGTTCCAGGTCGATGCCGTCTCCTCAGCCGGAGCTCGTGGGCTGATGCAGCTGATGCCGGGTACGGCGCAGGATGTGGCGCGCAAGGTGGGCGTCGACTATTCGGCCAGCAGGCTGGTGAGCGATGGCGCCTATAATGCGCTGCTGGGCTCGACCTATCTCGGCGCACAGCTCGACCGTTATGACGGCTCGCTGGTGCTGGCGGCAGCGGCCTATAATGCCGGGCCGGGCAATGCCGACAAATGGATCAACGCCTATGGCGATCCGCGTGCCGACAATGTCGATCCGGTGATCTGGGTCGAGCTGATCCCGTTCCAGGAGACGCGAACCTATGTGAAGCGGGTGCTGGGCAATTACCTGGTCTATCGCCAGCGGCTGGGCGACAGCCCGGTGACGCTGCAGCAGGCCTTGCGGACGATACGGTAGGCCTGTTCAAAACCGATCCCGAATAGCGGGTTGCCCAACCTTGGAGAGGTGTGCCCTTTGCCCTCCCTCCCCCTTTAGGAGAGGGATCGAGGGAGGGGGTCCATCGGTGGACCACGGAACCACCCCCTCCCCGGCCCTCCCCTCAAGGGGGAGGGAGGGCAAAAGCCAGAAACTCTGCATGCCAACAAGCTGCTCTGCTCAGAATCCTGTCCCAAAAGCGCTTGAGATATCGCGGTGCCTGCCCCTAAATGGCGACCATGCCGCGCACCGTCCCAACCGATCACCCCGCCTTCGCGCCCCTGCCCGCGACCCATGTGGTGCTTGCCGGGGGCGTTCGTGCCGCCGTGCATGTGTCCGGGCAATTGTCGGGCCGGCGGCTGCCGGTGATCTGCATTCCGGGCTACCAGCGCAATATGAGCGACTTCACCGAATTCGCGGCCTATTTCCGCCGGGTGGGCGGCGGGGACTGGCCGGTGGTGCTGCTCGATCTGCCGGGACGTGGCCGCGCCGATGACCGGAAAAGGTCCGGTGACTATGGCTCGCTGGCCGATGCAGTCGATGTGGCTTCAGTGCTGGCGGCTTTGGGGATTGGGCGGGTCATCGTGCTGGGCCAGGGGCATGGCGGTCAGGTCGCCATGACGCTGGCGGCGCGACACCCGCTGCTGATCGTCGGCACTATACTGCTCGATTCCGGGCCGGTGACGGATTCGCGCGGCATCGTGCGGCTGCGCAGTAACCTGGCGCATGTCGAGGCGCTGCGCGGCGCCAAGGCGGTGACAGCAGGCTTCCGGCGCATCCTGGGCGGAGATTATCCGGGCCTGCCCGATGACCGGCTCGACACCCTGATCGGCCGCAACCATTTCATCGACCGGCGCGGCCGTGCCCGCCCGCTCTATGACCAGCGACTGATCGACGCGCTGGCGAGCATCAATTTCGACGATGTGCTTATGGCGCAATGGCCGATGTTCGACGCGCTGACCTGCGCACCGCTGATGCTGCTGCGCACGCAGCTGACCGATCAGCTGCGGCGCGAAACCTTCGACGAAATGACCCGCCGCCGCCCCGATGCGGTGGCCCTCACCATTGCCGGCCAGGGCTCCCCGGCTCTGTTCGACCAGCGCGAGGAAATCGAGGCAGTGGCCGAGTTCGTCCTGCAGACCAGCGCGCGGGCGCTGGGACGGGCAGCGTAGAAGGCCGATCTCCTCTGACCTAACGGGTGACTCTAGGCGCTGACCCCGACCTTGCCGAGGTCCACGGCCTGCTCTACCCAGCGCTCGCGGCGGATGCGGCCCTTGAAGGCCAGTTGCGCCTCGACCCAGTCGATATTGGCCTTGCTCCAACCGGCGATCTGATCGATGTGGAAAACACCCAAGGCATGAAGCGATGCTTCAATTTTCGGGCCGATTCCCTTGATCTGCTTGAGATTGTCCGCGCCCCCACTGCGTGGAGCGGTCAGGGTCGCAGGCTTAGGATCGGCCGACTTCGTCTTGCCGCGCGGCGTGGCCGGTGGCTTGATGGCAGGTTTTTCAGGCGCCGCTTTCCGGGCAATGGCCGCTGCCGGCTGCATGGGTCTGGCGGGTGGTGGCGGCGGCCTGACCGGCAAGTCCTCGACGCTGGCGGCAAGGCGCGCCGCCGGGCTGCGCGAGCGCCGGGGCTCGGGCGGAGCGGCAACAGCCTCGAGGGCAGGCACGACCCGCCGCGTGCCGCGTGCGGCATGGAGTATGCGGCGGGTGGCATAGCCGGCCATGCAGCCGAACAAATAGGCTGCCAGCAGCAGCAGTCCTGTTTCGACGATATGGGCCAGGTTGGTCACGCTGGCCTCACGACTTTGGTGGCGCAAAGCTGCGCCAGCCGACGACAAGGCCGATGAGCCCCGCCCCCGCCAGATAGGGCCAGTAAACACCCAGCAGATAGAACAGCGAATTCCAGGTCATCGCCTCCGCCGCGTCAATAATGCTCCGGCTGCACAGTCACCACGATGCGCCGGTTGAGCCGTTTCCCCTGCGCCGTATCATTGTCCGCAATGGGTGCGGTTTCGCCATAGCCGACCGCATAGAGCCGCGCCGGCGTGACACCGCGCGATACCAGCGCATTGACCACGGCCTCGGCGCGCGCCACCGACAGCGCCAGGTTGAGGGCCTCGTCGCCATCGGCGTCGGTATGGCCCTCGATATGCACAACCGCATCGGGACAGGCTTTCAGATCCAGCACCAGTTCATCCAGCGCCGCATCGGACCCGGCGGCGATCAGGGCCGCTCCCGACTGGAACAGGATGGAATTGCGGGCCGAGAACTCGGCGATGGGCGCAGCGCAGGCCGATATATCGACCGAAATCGGCTCAACCGGTTCCGCCGGCGGGGGCGGCGCAGGCTCAGGGGGTGGCGGCGGCAGGTCGATAGCGGTCGTCCAGACCGCCTCGCCCGGATCGGCAGCAATCGCCGCCAGCACCGCCTCGCGCGCACCGGCATCGGCGGCGACGCCCCGCAGGGACCATTGGCCTCTGGTGAAGTCGAGCTGCCCTTCGGAGAGGTATAACAATGCCCGCAGGCCAGTTTCGGCACTGGGAAGGAAGGTCTCGGGCGCACCATCGGCCACCGAAAGCGCCGCGACATCGCCATCGCTGATGGCGGCAAAGTAGCGCAAAGCCGGGTCGGACGGCACCTGCCCGCTCAGAATGACGGCATCCGCAGCGCGACGCACCGAGAAGGCGTAGTCCGGATTTACCGCCACTGGTTCGGGCTCCGCAGCGGGTTCGGGTTCCACGGCAGGCTCAGGCGCTACGGCAGGTTCGGGTTCAACGACCGCCTCTGCCGTCGGCGCGACAGCAGGTTCGGGCGCGGTCAGCGCGAGGGTCCAGCCCGCGGGCGGCGTGGTCGCCGCGGCAATGGCGGCATCGATCGCAGCCGCGGCATCGGGGCCGGCCAGCGTGCCGCTGACCGTCCAGGCTGCGCCGTCGAAGCTCACGCTGCCGTCGGAAAGGGCCGCCAGCGCGCCGAGGGCGGCCAGCAGGTCATCGGCAAATCCCGGCGGCGCCGTGGGGTCGATGGTCGTCTCGTCGCTGACTTCGCCCCCTGCCCGCACCACCAGAAATCGCTGCAGCGACCGGACCGGCACGCGACCGGTGAAGGTCATCGCGCCGTCGGCCGCCTTGGTCGCCGACCATATATAAGATGTGGTGGCCACCGGCTCGGGCGCCGGCGCCGTGATGGCGACGGACCAGCCGCTGCTGTCGGTTGCGGCGGCCAGCGCCGCCAGCACAGCATCGCGCTGGGCCTCCGACGCGGCGCGGCCACTGAGCGACCAGCCCGAGCCGTCGAAGCCGATTTCGCCTTCTTCAAGCGCCAGTACCGCGTCGAGCCCGGCCGTGGCTGCGGCCACGAAATCGTCCGGCGCGCCCAGGCCCAGTTCGGTGGCATCGGCAACGGATTCGCCTGCGTGAACAGCGAGATAGCTCTTGAAGCTCTGGCTGGGCACATGCCCCATCAGGCTGACGCCATCGCCCGTCCGCGTGGCCGACCAGGTATAGGGCGCGATCTGCGGAACGTCTGGCGGCGGCTGGGCGACTGCCATGGACCAGCCGGCAGAAGCCAATTGCCGCGCGACGAAATCGGCCTCGATGGCGCCTTTGTCGATCGCCGAATTGGCCGTGCCGGTCACCGTCCAGCCCAGGCCGTCATAGGCCACGCTGCCGTCGCGCAGCCAGTGCAGCAGGCCAATGGCGGTTTCGGCAGACGCCACGAAGCCGTTCGGCTCGCCGGAGGCGTAAGTCATTGATTCCATTGCGCCTGCTCCCGCAATAGCGAGCAATGCCGCCTCATCAGCGGCATTGGGAACAAGGCCGGAAAGGGCGATGGCGGCCGCATCCTTGGTCGCGGTCCATTGGTAGGCACTGGCGCGCGGGGCCAGAATTTCGGCCCGCGCCAGCACCAGGCCCTGCGGAGCCCCCGCCGCCACCATGGCCAGCAGCGCATCATAGTCGGCGCCGGACCGGGCCGTGCCGGCAAGGGTCAGCACATTGTCGCGCAGGGCGATGCGCCCTTCGCTCATCAGTTCGAGCGCGTCGAGGCCGAAATCGGCGCCCGACCGGTAGCGCTCGGGCGTGCCCCGGCCCAGCTTGAGGTAGCTGGTATCGGCGCCGTCGCGCTGGCCGAAAGCCTCGCGCGTGGCTTCGTCGGGCACATAGCCGTCGAACACCACGACGCCGCCGGCCTGGCGCGTCGCGCTCATCCAGTAATCGTCGATCCGCGGCGGTTCGAGCACCACGATGGTTCCCGATGGTTCCAGCGTATCGACGATGCCCTGCGCGATCTCGAGCGTCGCAGGTGCCCCGGCAAGGGTGCTCTGGCCGTCGGTGATACTGGCCGTGCCATATTCGAGACGTGCCAGCTGCTCGATAAGGCTTTGGGAAAGGTCAGCAAAACCAGTGGGTTCGCCCGATCCCAGCGCCAATCCGGTGGCGACCTGCGCGCCGGCAACATCAGCCGTGCGGTAGCGCTCGGCCAGGGCGTCATCGGGCACGAAGCCGGAAATATCGATGCGCTTGCCATCGAAGCTGGCATTCCACCGATAGGGCGACACCAGCGCCGGGACGATATTGACGTCGCCCAGGGTGACGCCCGCCGGAGCCCCCGCGCGCATGACGATCAGCAGGTCGCGAAAAGCGCGCTCGGACTTGGCCCGGCCATCAAGGCTGACCGTCAGGTCGGACAGCACGGCTTCGCCCTGGTCGAAATATTGCAGCTGGTCGATGGCAAATTCGGCCCCGGACACCCAGATGCGGCGATCCGGCATGCCCGACCGCAGGTCCAGGCCGGCCTGCTCCAGCCCCGCAAGCGTCAACAGGCGCTGCCGTGTCGTGTCATCCGGCACGGCGCCCGAAAGGTCGAGAACACCCTGGTCGATACTCGCCACCAGCGCATAGGGTCGCGCCATCGGCGCCAGTGTCACCTCCGATGTGACCGAGCGGACGCCGGCAAGCGCGGAAAGCCGCGCCACCGCGGAGTGGAGGCGCACCTGATCGGTGGTGGTGCCCATCAATTTCAGATCGCGGGCATCGAGCGATAATTCGGCCCAATCATAGCCGCCGGCGGCCATGGCCGCAGCGCTGCGCTGCGCCAGGTCATCGGCAATATAAGTCGATGTCATCGCCAGGCACAAAGTCGTGCCGCCCAGGACTGTGGCAAGTCCCGGCACGACCCACTTGAGGAGGTCCCTGATCATTCCCGTTCCAGTGAAAGTCCGCAATCGAGGTGCAAGGCTAGTGGATTCGGTGATTAGCGAATAGCCAATAGCGCACAACATACGGGGAATACGGATGTCTTGCAGCGCAACTGCAGGGCTTTCAGGTCAAGCCCGGGACGATGATCGAGGGGCGGAAACCCCCGCCACCCAAAAGCAGAAAGGCCCGGCGTGAGCCGGGCCTTTCCGTAAGCCAGAGTAATCCGAGGATTACTGGAAGGCCTTGGCAGCCTTGAAGGTGACCTTGTAAGCGCCGTTCTGCTGAACGGTGGCGCCAACCGACGACGAGAAGCCGCCGCCCGGGGTCCAGGCCAGTTCGGCCTTGCCGTAGAAGTCCGACGAGAAGGCCGGAGCGGCCGGAGCCGGGGTCAGGCCATAGACGCCGATTTCGGTGGTCAGCTTGACGGTTTCGGTGAGCGAAGCGATCAACTGAGCAGCGATCTGGTAGCCATCGGCAACGCCAGCGGTACCGTCGTTGAAGTAACGACCGCCGATGTTGATTTCGATGCCGTCAGCAACGGTGGCACCGAACGATGCGCCGAAGCCGTAGTCGGTGTCGAGAGCACCGCCGCCGGCAGCAACGCCACCAGAAGCTTCACCCGACAGGGCGACCTTGAACATGTCGAACTTGGCTTCGCCGGTAACCAGGGCGTTCCAGTAGGACGAGTTGCCGCCCGGAGCGTATGCGCCGCCGGCACCCAGAGCAGCGCGGAGCTTGAACTGGTCGAACGTGCCGGTGAAGCCGGCGTGGATCGCATAGTTGTCGTCGGTGGTCTGAACGCCATCGAGCAGGCCGCCAACGGCGCCGCTGATGTGAGCAGTGATGCCCGAACCCGAATAATCGAGAACGCCGACCAGGGTACCGGCGGTGGAGCCGGTCAGGTCGAGGGCTTCAAGACCGATCTTGGCGATCAGGCCTTCGCCAACGTTGCTCCAGAGCTGGATGACGTGGCCACCAGTCTTCGGGGCACCCTTGGAGACGCCAGCGTCAACAGCCGACGAGATGAACAGGCCGGTGAAGTTGAACGGCTCGTCGTCGCCGTCGTTGAAGATCGAACCCTTCTTACCAGCGGCGAGAACGGTGCTGTCGCCAACCGACACCCAGGCTTCCTGGAAGCGGAGAGCGTGCGCGTCGCCATCAACGCCGACGATGGCGTTTTCGACCTTGGTGTAGTCGCGCTGGCGCAGAACGATCGTGGTGCTGGCAGGACCGAAGTCGCTGCTGGCGGTGCCGACGAACTTCAGCCAGGTCTCGACCTTGGAAGCCCAATCGTTGTCGGAAGCGGGAGCCAGGGCGCTCGGGACGTCGATGTTACGGACGCCGAACTGCGTGGTGGCGATAGCCTGCTTGCCGTCGTAGTTGCCCCAGTTGAATTCATACGTCACCTTGCCCGAGATCTGCAGGCAGTTGGTGTCGGACGAGATCGTCAGGCCCGACAGGCCCAGCTCGTCGCAAACGTCGAGCGAGGTGAGGACGCCCAGATCGGCAGCGAAGCCAGCGGTCGAGAGACCGGCGGCAGCAACAGAACCGAGGATAAGGCTCTTGAGTTTCATTAGTTGACCTCCAAAGTCAGTCATTCTTGTGCCGGTTGCCCGGCGGTTTGTCGTAACGCGACCACACTATTCGTGGTGCAGTGTGTTGCCGTCGCGCTGCGACCGACAAACGATCCCATGCATGGATTCGCAAGACCCACTCTACGCATGACGGAAAATGACGCAATCGCGCAAAAGCCGTTTTGCCGGGCGCGCAACATGGTTGGGAACCGGATGTTGCAGATTCAGCACACAGATGGAAACGACCTGTTAACCCGGTTAAACGAACCGTTAAAATTGCCTTGTTTTGAGGGACTTGTAGACCGCGACGCCGTTTTTTGCGGCCTGACACGCGTTCATATGGTGCGATCGGACCTGCCATGGACGTAGCGGCGATGCGGCGAGATAGTGCCGGAAATCCGGAATCAAGGGGGCAGGCGAATCCGCCCTGCCACAATTGGAGCGAACATGCAGAGGCAGAACAAGGTTGCGGTTATCACCGGAGGAAGCTCCGGCATCGGCCGGGCGGCGGCTCTCGGATTCGCCGCCGCAGGGTATGACGTGGCCCTATGCGGGCGACGCGCCGAGGCGCTGCGTGCGGTCGCGGCCGAGACCGGGGGCCACTGGGGCGAATGCGACGTGACCGACCCGGCGGCGGTGGCGCATTTCTTCACCGGGGTCAGAGAGGCCTATGGCCGGGTCGACGTGGTCTTCAACAATGCCGGCCGCTCCGCGCCGGCCACCTCGTTCGGCGATATCGACGTCGTCACCTGGCGGGAGATGGTCGACACCAATCTCAACGGCGCCTTCTACGTGGCGCGCGAGGCCTTCCGCGCCATGCGCGACCAGCATCCGCAGGGTGGCCGCATCATCAACAATGGCTCGATTTCGGCCCAGGTGCCCAGGCCGGGCGCCGCGCCTTATACGGCGACCAAGCATGCGATCAGCGGGCTGACCCGGTCGATCTCGCTGGACGGGCGGGCTTTCAGCATCGCCTGCGGGCAGATCGATATCGGCAATACGGCCACCGACATGACCAGCCGCATGAGCAGCGGCGCGCTGCAGGCCAATGGCACGATGATGCCGGAGCCGACATTCGACGTGAAGCATGTGGTCGATGCCCTGCTCTACATGGCCGGGCTGCCGCTCTCGGCCAATGTGCAGTTCATGACGGTGATGGCGACGACCATGCCCTATATCGGGCGAGGCTAGGGCGGCCGCCATTCACTGATGCTGGCCTGCAAACGGCGATCTCCTCCGCTTCCGGTGCTCACGTACTGATGTACGTTGCGCGCCGGTTCTCGGAGTTCACCGTTTTCGGCTCAGCCTGAGTGACCGGCATTGGCCCTAGTTCTGGCGCTCCACACCTCCGCGCCCGCAATCCAGGTCGCCCGCACCTGCCGCGCATCCGACAGATGCACGAAGCTTGCCACAGCGCCTGGCCGCAAATGTCCGAACTCCCCTTCAATGCCCATGGCCTCCGCGGGGTAGAGCGAGGCCATGCGCACCGCTTCCTCGAAGGGCAGGCCGATCCTGCGGTGCATGAAGGCAACAGCGTCGATCATGTCGAGGTCGGCGCCGGCCAGCGTCCCGTCGGCGAGGCGCAGCGCGCCGTCGGCGCGGGTGATGGTGCGGCCGTTGAGGGTGAGCGTCTTGAGATCGGTGCCGGTCTGCGACATGGCGTCGGTGACGAGAAAGATATGCCCTCCGCCCGATTTGGCGCGCAGCGCGATCTGTATGGAAGCCGGATGGACATGGATGCCATCGGCGATGAGGCCCGCATTGACGCCCTCCGTCGTCAGCACCGCGCCAACCACCCCCGGCTCGCGGTTGCCGAGTTGGCTCATGGCGTTGAACAGATGCGTTGCCATGCTGGCGCCGGCGGCAAAGGCGGCGCCAGCCGTGGTCGCATCGGCCTCGGAATGGCCGAGGCTGACAATGATGCCGGCCGCGGCGAGGGCCGCGATCTGGCCGGGAGTGACGGTTTCGGCCGCGACAGTGCAGAGCAGGTTGGGCAGGTCGGCGCGTGCCGCGATGAGCCGGGCCAGGTCGTCTCCATCCATCGGGCGGATCAGCGCGGGATCATGCGTGCCCTTGCGGGCCAGCGAAAGATGCGGCCCCTCCAGGTGCAGGCCGATGAAGCCGGGCACACCCTGCTCGGCCGCCGCCTTGCCGGCGGCCATCGCCGCGACATTGACCGCGACCGTATCGGTGATCAGCGTCGGCAGCAAAGCCGTGGTGCCGAACTGGGCATGGGCGGCGCAGATGGTGCGGATGGCGTCCACGCTCGGATCGTTGTTGAACAGCACGCCGCCGCCGCCATTGACCTGCAGGTCGATGAAGCCGGGCACCAGCATTCCGCCATCGAGGCCAACACGCTCGGCGTTGGTGGGAACCGCGCTCGCCGCGACGATGCCCGAGACATGGCCGAACTCCACCAGCAGCGCGGCATCGTCATGCCAGCGATGGCCGTCGAAAATGCGGGCGCCTGAAATGGCGCTGAGGTCGCTCATATCGTTTCCGTGACCTTCTTGAGCGCAGGCGGCACGTCGGGATTGAGGCCGCGATGGCGCGACAGTGCTTCGACGAAGCCATAGAAGGAGACGATGAGTGCCAGCGGATCGGTGATCGGGTGGCCGGTTGCGGCGAAGGGCAAGGCCCTGGCGGCGCCGGGACGGCTGCTGGTGAGGAAGGCCAGCGCACCCTGCCCGGCCAGCTTGTGCGCCATGTCGGCCACCGAGGCTTCGGCCGCATCGCGCGCGGCGAGGCCCAGCACGGGATAGCCCTCGGTCACGATGGCGACCGGGCCGTGCATCACTTCGGCGGCGCTATAGGATTCGGCCTGGATGTTGCAGGTTTCCTTGAACTTGAGCGCCGCCTCGTTGGCGATGGCGAAGCCGGGACCGCGGCCGAGCACATAAAGCGCATTATGGCCGTCGAGCGCCCCGATCATCTCGGACCAGTCGCAGGCGACGGCCCTGGCGAGGGATTCGGGCAGCGCATTCACCGCGGCATTGAGCGCATCGTCGCCGCTCCAGCGGGCTATCAGCGACAATCCGGCCACCACCGAAGTCACGAAGGTCTTGGTGGCGGCGACGGATTTTTCCAACCCGGCATGCAGGTCGATGGTGAAATCGGCCGCCTCGGCCAAGGGCGAGCCTGCCGTGTTGGTGATGGCGATGGTGGCAGCCCCCGAGCGCCGGGCCGACTGGGTCATGCCAACAATATCGGGCGACTTGCCCGACTGGGAAATGGCGATGGTCGCGGCGGACGCGAGTTTCAGATCCTTGCCATAGATGGAGGCGACGGAGGGGCCGATGGAGGCCACCGGAAGGCCCAGAGTCAGCTCGATGGCATATTTGAGGTAGGAACAGGCGTGGTCGGACGAACCGCGGGCGACCGTTGCGACCAGCACGGGATTGCGCTCGCGCAAGGCGGCTGCCGCTGCATCGAGCACCGGCCCGCTTTGCTCGAGGAAACCGGCAACGACGCCGGGAATGGCCTCGACTTCATTTCGCATATGGGTCTGGTTCGACAAAGTCACGTCTTGGAGCCTCCGGATACTGGAGAATCGCCGATCCGCAGTTCGGCGACGAAGTCATAGGTGTCGCCCCGATAAATGGAGCGGGTGAATTCGATGACCCGCCCGGAGGCGAGGTAGGAGGTGCGCTCGATATTGAGCCCGGCCGAGCCGGACGGCACCTGCAGCAGATGGGCATCCTCATCATCCAGGTTGGCGGCGCGGATGCGCTGGATGGCACGGATCGGCCGGTTGCCGGATTTGTCGAGATGCTTGTAGAGGCTGTCGCCGATACTGGCCGGATCGGGCAGCACCCGCGCCGAGAGGCTGGCGCGCTCGATGGCCAGCGGCGTATCGCCGGTCAGGCGCAGGCGCGAAATGCGCGCCACCTGCTCGCCCGAGGAAAGACCCAGGATCACGGTTTCTTCCGGCGAGGGCAGGTAAAGCCCGCGATCGAGCCATTCGGCCCGCACCGCCATGCCGCGCCGCGCCATATCTTCGGTGAAGGAGGTGAGTTGCGACAGCGACTGTTCCACGCGCTGGGTCTGCGGCGCGACGAAGGTGCCTGAGCCGTGCCGCTGCACCAGCACGCCGTCCTTGACCAGTTGCAGCACCGCCTTGCGCACGGTCACGCGCGAGACGTCGACCTTGGTGGCCAGATCCCGCTCCGAGGGCAGCGCGTCGCCGGGATTGATGGCGCCGCTATGGATGGCATCCTCGATCCAGCGCTTGAGCTGGAGATAGAGCGGCCCACCCGATTGCAGCACCACGGGGCCATCGGCAAAGAAACTGTTCGACACGTCGGTCACTATTTCCCCCTCGCCTTGTGGCGCCCGTCATCGCGTTGCATATCACTAAAAATCCGTCGTTTGACCAGCCACGCATCCCCCCGGCGTGATAATACCAATAAAATACCATTTACCAAGCCCCAAATCGCATTTCTGCACAATCTAGGCATGGTTCTGGCGCAATTGGGGTTTTGGCGGACAATGCTCTGGTCGAGATGCCCGATTCCGGCCGTCATATAGACAAGTGGTATTTTTTTGGCATTATTGCGGCAACTGGAGACCGGTATGAGCGCAACCCAAACCGAGATGACCCATGCAAGCGCCAGGGGCTTCGATACGCTGCCCCCACAGGATGCGCTGGCGATTCTCGCATCCGCGCAGGCCGAAGCCGCCGCCGCGGTGCAGCAGGCGGTACCCGATATTGCCGAAGCGGCCCGGCTTGCCGCCGATTGCCTCGCTGGCGGTGGAAGGCTGGTCTATGTCGCGGCGGGCAGTTCCGGGTTGATGGCGCTGGCCGATGCGCTCGAATTGCCCGGCACCTATGGCTTGTCCCGCGACCGCATCAAGGTCCTGCTGGCCGGCGGCATTGCGGGCCTTACCGACATGGTGGGCGGCCCGGAGGACGATGCCGATGCGGCCCGCGCCGAGATCGCGGCGGCCCATGTCGGGCCGGGCGATTGCATCATCGCCCTCACGGCCAGCGGCTATACGCCCTATCCCATGGCCGCCGTGGAAGCGGCCCGTGCCGCGGGCGCCAGAACCATCGGCATCAGCAACAACAGCGGCGCACCCATATTCGATCGCGTCGACGTCGCCATCTGCCTGCCGACGCCGCCCGAAGTGATTGCGGGCTCGACTCGCATGGGCGCAGGCACCGCCCAGAAGATCGCGCTCAACATGCTCTCCACCATGATGGCCATCCATCTCGGCCATGTGCATGACGGCTATATGGTGAGCCTGATCGCCGACAACATGAAGCTGCGCGGCCGGGCGAGGCGCATCGTCATGGCCGTAAGCCAGGTGCCCGAGGACGAGGCCGCCGCCGCGCTGGAACAGGCCGGCGGCGCGGTGAAAACGGCGATCCTGCTGGCGGCCGGGGCCGATGGCGTAACCAGCGCGGAGCACTTGCTGGCCGCGAATGAAGGCCGGCTGCGGCCGGCGCTAAAGGCGCTGGGGCGGTGATCTTGCCACGCCCTCGTGGTTCGAGGCGCTGAAGAAGCACACCTCGCCATGAGGGCTACTTCCAACTCGGCTCCAGCAGTAGCCCTCATGGTGAGGCGGGAGCGTAGCGACCCTCGAACCACGAGGGCGTGCCACTATTTAAGCTGATTGGCACACCGGAAAACCGGGCTCGCCGCCAGCATTTCCCCATCCAGTTCCACCGCACAACTCAACCGGAACACCCTGCTCTCCCCCGGCAGCAGCGTCACCAGCATCTCGTCCACGCTGGCATCGGGATGAATACGGTCGACAAACAGGCACAACTCCTTGAGCAGGCTGCGCGCTGTCACTGTCACCAGCCACTCCCCGCCATCCCGTGCCACGGCGATGTCGGCCAGCGGCTCGGGCAGGTCGAGGTCTATATCCTCGTTGAAATAATAGTGCGCCACGCTGTCGTGCATGGTCGCCACCAGCATTTCGTCCCGCGGATTGTCGGGCACCGCCACATCGGCCGGGATAGCCAGCGATGCGATATCCAGCCGGTCGGCGCAGAGGCGCCAATGGGTCCATTCGGCCAGAACCGTACCGTCGAAGCGGACGCGCTTCACCGTCACCGGACCACGCCAGAACAAAGTCCGCTCGTTGACCGCGAAGACCTGCAGGCCGTCATCGCGCTTCTGGATGGTCAGCAGATGCGGATGATAGGCCGCCCGCAGGGCATACCAGAGCGGCTTGAGGCGGCCGTAGCCATCGACCGCGGCCCATGAGGTCACCGGCCAGCAGTCGTTCAACTGCCAGACGATGGCGCCCATATTGATGCCGCGATGGCTGCGCCAGTGTTCCACGCCGAAGCGGATGGCGCGGGCCTGGTTGAGCTGGGTGGCATAGTGCCAGTCGTCCATATTGGCGGGCAGCGGCAGATGCCCGGCCAGGCCGCGCAGCAGCTTGTCATTGCCTATGGTCGCCTTCTGGTGGTGCCAGACACCGGGCGAGGTCGGCGTCATCGGCTGGTCATGCACCGATTGGGCCAGCGTCGCCCAGGTGGGCGGCGCCTGCCAGCCGAATTCAGAACAGAAGCGGGGCACGCTGCCGGCATAATGCTCGTAGCCGACGTCGTTCCACACATCCCAGACATGGGAACAGCCATGCGCCGGATCGTTGGGATGAATGTCCATCGCGCCGGAATAGGGGCTGCCGGCCCAATAGGGCCGTGTCGGATCGAGGTCTGTCACCAGGCGCGGCAGTAGGTCGAGATAATATCCCTTGCCCCAACTGCGGCCTTCGAGCACGCCTTGCCAGCCCCAGTCGAACCAGCCCCAGATATTCTCGTTGTTGCCGTTCCACAGCACCAAGGAGGGATGAGGCATGAGGCGGACGATGTTGTCGCGCGCTTCGGCCTCGATCTCATCGGGAAGGTCACCCTCCTCGGGATAGGCTGCGCAGGCGAACAAAAAATCCTGCCAGACCAGCATGCCGGCCTCGTCGCAGGCGTCGTAGAAGGCGTCGGTTTCATAGATGCCGCCGCCCCAGACGCGCAGCATGTTGATATTGGCCGCCTTGGCCTGCGCGATCCGGGCGGCATAGCGCTCCGGCGTTACCCGCGGCAGGAAGCAATCGTCGGGGATCCAGTTGGCGCCGCAGATATAGACAGACACGTCATTGATGATGAAGGTGAAGGCGGTGCCTCTGTCGTCTTTCGATGTATCGAGCCGCAACGAGCGGAAGCCGATTTTCCTGCCCCAGGAATCGGTTACGGCGCCCGCTTCATCCAACAGTTCCACAACCAGATCGTAGAGCGGCTGGCTGCCCAGCCCATGCGGCCACCAAATGGCCGGGCCGGGCACGGCAAGATCGAGCACCTCCCCCACTGGCAATTCAACGATCACGCCGGCCACGCTGGCGCGCAGCGTCAGCCCCTCGCCGCCCTCCACCACAACATGCACCCGCACCCGGCCGTCAGCGCCCTCAAGCGTCACTTCCGGGCGCATGCCGGCAATGCGGGCCCTGGCCCAGCTTTCGAGCCGAATCGGCTTCCAGATTCCCGCCGTGACCAGCGTCGGACCCCAGTCCCAGCCGAAATTGCAGGCCATCTTGCGCATCAGGTTGGCCGGGCCGGGATAGTTGTTGGGGCGTGGCTCGTATTGGGCGGCCAGTGCCGCGCCGCGCGTCCAGGCCGATTCGAACAGCACGGTCAGCCTGTTGGCGCCCTCGCGCAGCAGGCCCCGGACATCGAACCGGTACTCCCGGTTCATATTGGCGATTTCGCCGACAATGGCGCCATTGAGCACGATCTGCGCGAACGTATCGAGGCCGGGGCAGACCAGGTCGACATTGGCCGCGCCATCGTCGTGCCAGTCGAAATCGAGCTCATAGCGCCAGTCGCAGCGGCCCACCCAATCGACCGCGATTTCGTTGAGGTCGAGATAGGGGTCGGGGATCAGTCGCGCCGCCAGCAGGTCGGTATGGACCGTGCCGGGCACCGTGGCCGGAATGGCGTCCGGCAGGGTCGGCGCGCCAACCGGGCGGGCGCAATTCAGGGTCCAGCCCTGTTCGAGGGGCTGTCGGGACAGGGGCATTTCGGGCTTTCAGTGTCGGTCGGTCAGTGAATGTCGTCTTCGCCGGTGGTGCCGCCTTCGCCTTCCCAGGTCTGGAGGCGCTTGACGGTCTGGCGCGGGAATTTGAGCCGCACGCCGACACCCGTTCCACCCTGTTCGGGCAGGAACAGCACGCCGGCCTCTTCCAGCGCCGTGCGGATCGCCCGCTGGCAATTGGCGTCGGGAAGCAGCGTTTCGGCCTCGAAGCGCTCGATTTCGCTGGCCGGCACGTTGGTCGCCTCGGCCAGCCCGGAGATCGACCAGCCGACCAGGGCTCGGCCGGCGCGGCTTTGCGGAGCGGTGATCGGGAGCAATGGGTCGGTCATGGCACATCTCCTTGGCTGGCTACAGCAAACATCGTCCGGGCCTGCCTGCCAAGCGGGGACATCGCCGCAGCATGAAAAATCGCCGCCGCAATGTCGAAAGCCGGTCCGCTCGCTCGTCGCCTCAGCGAAACTGCCAATCAAGGAGGACTGCAAATGACCAATACCCTACCCACCCAGGATACCGATCGCGACCTCGTGCTGACCCGGGTGCTCAATGCCCCGCGCGGCAAGGTGTTTCAGTGCTGGACCCAGCCTGATCTCATCAAGCAGTGGTTCGCGCCCAGGCCCTGGACCACACCCAAGGTCGAGATGGACCTGCGCCCCGGCGGCGGCAATGTCATGACCATGGCCGACGAGAACGGCACCGAATATCCCAATGCGGGCCAGTATCTGGAAATCGTGCCCAACGAGAAGCTGGTCTTCACCGATGCCTTTACCGGCGATTGGGCGCCCTCGGCCAAGCCTTTCTTCACCGCCATCCTGACCTTCGCGGATGCCGGCGAAGGCAAGACGCGCTACACCGCCATCGCCCGCCACTGGACCCCCGAGGATGCCGCCACCCACAAGCAAATGGGTTTTCACGAAGGCTGGGGCATGTGCGCCGCCCAGCTCGAGGAACTCGCTGCCCGCATCTAGGGCCGTGCGCCACGCTTCCGCCCGCCGTTGCGCCCCGGACCTGACCCGGGGCGCAACCATCATAATGGAACAAACATTGCAAATTTGGAACGTGGCATAGACTTCGTTCGAAACTGGTCGTTCGCCGCTCCGAACTGCGCAAACCGATCAATTCCACATCCGGAACCAGGCATCGCGGCATCGATATCGGATAGGCGCAATGGCTGTATCCGGCACTCCGCCGACGGGCCGCAACGGGTCAATATTGCGTTACGTATTCTGGAATATCCTTATTTATTTCAATCCTATAATCCAAATTTGACGCAATGTCGTTCTCCGTCGGAACGGGCCACGGACGCCACTGTTACACATCTGTCGCAGAGCTGTGATTTCTACGTCTGGATCGTCGCGTCACCGATCTGCGGGTTTCCGCTTGCATAATTTTCCGGCCGGTAGTTAGCTTTCGGGCGGGAGAGGTCGACGCAAGATCGATGAAACCTACGGGCGGAACTGACCGCCTTGTGGAACATCCGTTCCAATGAACGGACTTTGGGAGATTACAATGAAACGGCGTGATTTCATGCTCGCTGCCGGCACGGCTGCCGGCGCCCTGATGCTGCCCCGCATGGCTTTTGCCGCACCGGGCGTCATCGACGTCTATTTCAGCTCGGACCAGAACGTCATCGACTTCTGGACCAATGTGGTGAAGCCGAAATTCGAGGCCGCCAATGCCGGCGTGACACTCAACCTGGTTGACGGTGGCGACGGCCCCGGCGTCGCGGCGATTGGCGACCGTGCCATGGCCGCCCTGGCCAGCGGCGCCGATCCGCAGGCCGACCTGTTCGAAGGCTTCGATACGCGCGTCACCGTCGATGGCATCGCCAAGGGCCTTTATGTCGACTTCGAGACGGCTGGCCTCAGCAACTATTCCAAGGTCAATCCGCTGGCCTTCGATATTCCGACCAACCTGCCCTATCGTGGCTCGCAGGTGCTGCTGGCCTATGACACCACCAAGCTCGATCCGGCCAATGTGCCCAAGACCTGGGCGGACCTGGTTACCTGGATCAAGGCAAACCCCGGCCAGTTCATCTACAACCGTCCCAACAAGGGCGGTTCGGGCGGCAATTTCGTGCGCCGCGCCATCTACGAGGCCAATGGGCAGGATCCGGCGGCCTTTACCGTCGACAACTACACCGCCGAAGCCGGCGAAACGATGCTGACGCCGGCCTGGGACATCCTGATGGACCTGGCGCCCTCGCTGTTCGATGGCGGCGCCTATACGTCGGGCAATACCCAGTCGCTGCAACTGCTCGGCCAGTCGGCCGTGACGATGATCCCGGCCTGGTCCGACCAGGCGCTGTCGGCCATCGCCCAGGGCGTGCTGCCGGAAACCACCGGCCTCGTGCAACTCCAGGATCTGGGCCTGCCGGGCGGCTTCACCAAACTGGCCGTGCTCAGCAACGGCGCCAACAAGGATGCCGCGCTCAAGCTCGCCGACTTCCTCCTCACCGAGGAAATCCAGTCGGCCGTGCTCACCGAACTGGGCGGCTTCCCGGGCGTATCGTGGGATTATATCTCGCCTGAACTGCGCGAGAAATTCGCCGACCTCATCCCGCAGTCCATCCCCAATTTCCCCAGCGGGGATTGGGAAAAGGCCATCAACGATGGCTGGTATCGCGCCGTGGCGCCCAACGTGGACCCGGCTTCGTGACCGTATCAGACGCGGGCCAGCCAGTGCTCGCCGCACCAGAAAGCAGGAGGCCCATCGGCCTCCTGCTCGTTGCCGTTCCGGTATTGCTGGTGATCTGGCTCATCATCTGGCCGATCATCTCGGCCATCATCCAGACGCTGTGGATGCGGCTGCCCGAGGGCGGCGACACCTTCTCGCTCGAGACCTACCGCTTCTTCTTCTCGGACGGCTATAGCCTGTCCAACCTGTCGCTCACGCTGTGGACGACGGGGGTCTGCGCCATCCTGCTGCTGGTTGTCTGCCTGCCGATCGCGCTCTATCTGCGCTTTTCGGACAGCAGGATCGCCGCCTATGTACAGGGCCTGGCCATCTTCCCGATGTTCGTGCCCTCGATCATCCTCAGCTTCGCCTTCATCCGCGTCCTGGGGCCGAACGGCACCGTCGACCTGCTGCTCAATGCCATGAGCCTGCCCAAGATCCGCTCGCCCTACCTGACCCCCTGGGGGCCGGTGATCGGGCTGGTCTGGGACAATATCCCGCTGACCGTACTGATCCTGCTGTCGGGGCTGGGCAATGTTTCCAACCAGGCCATCGAGGCAGCGCGCGATGTCGGCGCCGGCCGTTTCGCCCTGCTCTGGCACATCATCCTGCCGCGCATTTCCAATTCGGTCCTGGTGGCCATCTCCTTCGCCGTTCTCGGCATTTTCTCGGCCTTCACCCTGCCCTATGTGCTGGGACCGGCGGCGCCGGAAATGATGGGGCCGTTCATGCAGCGCACCTTCCGCGAACTCTACGAACCGCGGACGGCCATCACCCAAGCGGTCATCACCTTCGGGTTCTGCATCGTGTTCGGGCTCTTCTATGTGCGCTCCGTCGCCAAGAACAGGACACCCTGAAATGGCCGCCACGCTCATACGCCGCCCAGTAGACTGGACCGGCATCGTCTTCGCCGTCGTGCTGACGCTGGTCATCGTGTTTCCCCTGATCGTGGTGGGAACCTGGGCCTTCACCAATGTCTGGCGCTTCCCCGCGGTGATCCCGCAGGAGTTCGGCCTCAAATTCTGGAACCAGACGCTGGCGCGCGCCGATGTCTGGGGTTCGATCACCATGAGCCTGACGCTGGCGACGACGGTGACGGGGCTCTCCGCCCTCATCTGCCTGCCGGCCGCCTATGCCTTCGCCCGGCTCGATTTTCCGGGGCGGGACATATTGTTCTTCTCGTTCCTGGCCGGGCATGCCTTCCCCAAATTCGGCCTGCTGGTCGCCATTGCCGGGATTTTCCTGCAGCTCAATCTCATCGGCACCTTCTGGGGCGTGGTGCTGATCCAACTGGTGGGCACGCTGCTGTTCATGATCTGGATTCCGGTGGCCGCCTTCCAGTCGGTCGACCGGCGCATGGAAGAGGCGGCGCGCGATGTGGGCGCCGGACCGTTCCGCGTTTTCTGGTCGATCACCCTGCCCCAGGCCGGGCCGACCATTGCCGCCGCCATCCTGCTCAGCTTCGTCGGCACCTTCTACGAAACCGAGGGCGCCTGGCTGATCGGCGCACCGCAGGTGCGTACGCTGCCGGTGCTGATGATCTCCTTCATCAACAACCAGCCGGTCATCCAGTATGGCGCGGTGCTGTCGGTGCTGCTCTGGGTGCCCAGCTTCATCGCCCTGCTATTCGCCCGCCGGGTCGTCAATTCGGGTTCGTTCGCCCGCGGCTTCGGGGGCTAGGAAAAACGCATGTCCGTTCTCAAGATCAAAGACGTTTCCAAGATTTTCGCCAGCGGCCAGGTCCGTGCGGTGGACAATTTCTCCCTCGAGGTGGCCGATGGCGAGCTGGTCTGCCTGCTTGGCCCGTCGGGCTCGGGCAAGTCCACCCTGCTCCGCATGGTGGGCGGCTTCGAGCGCCCGACCAGTGGCGTCATGACCATCGACGGCGAGGACATCACCCATGTTCCGCCCGAGAAGCGTCCCACCGGCATGGTGTTCCAGAGCCATGCGCTGTGGACGCATATGAACGTGTTCAAGAACCTCGCCTTCGGCCTCAAGCTGCGCAAGGTTGCTCCGGACGAGATCAAGCGCCGCGTCGATGCCGTACTCGACCTGGTGGGCCTCAACGGCTATGGCACGCGCCATGTCGCCAAGCTGTCCGGCGGGCAGCAACAGCGCGTGGCGCTGGCGCGCTCGCTGGTGCTGGAACCCAAAATCCTGCTGCTCGACGAACCCTTTGCCAGCCTCGACCAGCATCTGCGCGAGCGGCTGCGCGAGGAAGTGCGCGATATCCAGCAGCGGCTCAAGATTACCACTCTGTTCGTAACGCATGGCCAGGACGAGGCCTTGTCGATGGCCGACCGCATCGTGGTCATGCGCGACGGGAGGACCGAGCAGATCGACCGCCCTGAGGTGATCTATCGCGAACCGCAGACGCCCTTCGTCGCCGGCTTCATCGGCACGATGAACCTCATCGAGGGCAATGTCGCCAACGGCATGTTCAGCAAGGCGGGCTATTCGACGCCCCTGCCGGTCAGCGATGGCCCGGCTATCCTGGCCATCCGTCCCGAGGCACTGGACCTGGCGGTTACCGGCGAGGGCAGCCAGGGCAAGGTGCATCGCGTCACCGACTATGGCACGCATGGGCTGGTGGATCTCGAACTCAACGATGCCACCCGCATCAAGGCGATGGTGCCCCATCCCGACCTGTTCAAGGCCGGCCAGACGGTTACGCTGACGCCAAAGGCCATTGCCGCCTATCGCGATGGCGTGGTGATCCACCGGGCATGACCGACCCCATCTGCATCACCCGCCAGGGCCACCGCACCTGGCTCAAATGGCATCGCGGCCGCCGCAAGGCGTCCGACCCGGTATTCACCGGTGCGCGCATCCTCGAGGCCATGCGGCTGGGTGCCAGCGTCGAGGTCGACCTGGTGGTCACATCGGACAAGGGCATGGCAGTGCTGCATGACAAGACCCTCGACCGCGAAACCACCGGGCGGGGTGCGGTTGCCACGACAGCCGATGCGGTGATCCGAGACCTCCACCTGCGCGGCAACGACGGCGCACCGATCGCCGACAAGGTCATGCTGCTCGACGACCTCTGCGCCCTGATGGCCCAGGGCGAGGTGCATCCCGATGCGCTGCTGCAGCTCGACTACAAGGAGGACGAGACCGTTCTCGACACCGCCGCTATCGAAAATTTCGCCCGCGCCACCCGGCCGGTTGCCGGAAACATGATCGTCTCCTCCGGCTCGGCTGCGGCGGTCAAGCTGTTGACGGAGGCCGTACCCGGCATGCGCAGCGGCTATGACGCCAGCGACGAGCAGCGCTTCAAGGCGGCTTTGGCCGGCGGGACGCTGCAAGGCTTTGTCGATGACTCCGTCGCCGCCCTCGAAGGCACCGACATGATCTATCTCTACTGGGAAATCGTCACCCAGGCGGCCAATGCCGGTTTCGACATGGTCGAGGCCTACCACAGACACGGCAAGCGCATCGACGCCTGGACCATCCGCGAGGCGAGTGCAGAAATGCGCCCCCATGTTCAGCACCTGCTGGACCTGCGAGTCGACCAGATCACCACGGATGACCCGGAGGGGTTGCTGGCGCTGATGGGGTAGAGCGGGAATGGAGCCCCCCCTCGCCCCTTGTGGGAGAGGGGGTAATTTCATCGTTCAGAGGAAATTGCGGGTGAGGGGTCCTGCGACCTCCCCATGTTTCTATGCTGGTGGATAGCGCAGAACCCCTCATCCGCCCTTCGGGCACCTTCTCCCTCAAGGGGAGAGGGGAATCCGTGAGCATGGCGAGACCGTGCTCCCTTACTTCGGCTCTTTCCGCGGCACGTCCTTGAGCTTGTCCAGCAAATACGCATGCGTCGCCTTGTTGGCGACCAGCAGCGTGCCGGTGCGTTCGTAGATGTCAGGGCCACGGCCCCACCAGTCGGTGACCACACCGCCGGCTTCCTGCACCAGCAAAATTCCGGCTGCCGTATCGACGAAGCCGGTTTCCTCGTAATATCCGGTCAGCCGGCCCATCGCGACATAGGCGCAGCTATTGGCGGCGCTGCCGACGACGCGGACGGCGCCGATGGGGGCCCGGATAGTGTCGAGACGCTCATAGGCGCCCGGATAGAGCTGCAGGCCCGGGGTGGGCAGGCCGGTACCCACGTTGAACAGGCCAATATCGGCCTGTTCGCTCACCTTGAGCCGTTCCCCGTTCATGAAGGCGCCCTGCCCCGGAATGGCGGTGAACATCTCGTCGGCGGGCGGATTGTAGAGCACCGCGCAGACCGTCTCGTTGCCGCGGCGCAGCGCGATGGAGATGGTGTAGTGCATGCCATTGATGAAATTGGTCGTGCCGTCGATAGGGTCGACCAGCCAGCGATGTTCGTTATCGGTGTCGACCGGGGCGAATTCCTCCCCGGTGAAGCTCCAGTCCGGATAGCGTTCGAACAGGAATTTGCGGATCAGCAGCTCGCTTTCCTTGTCGGCTTCGGAGACGAAGTCTGCCGGCCCCTTGATGCCGATTTCGAGGTCGCGGAAGCGCTTGAAATAGCCCAGCGTCAGGGCTCCGGCTTCGCGGGCGACAGCAACCATGTCCGCGAGGACAGCATCGTAGTTCATGGGAAACTCCGCAATTACTCAGAGGCCGTCTTCGGTTCGAGCACGGCATTGGGGCGCAGGCGGCTCTCGTCGAGCTCACCCTTGGTTTCGAGGATGGGATAGGCGACCGAGGCCAGGTGCGCGGTGATGCGCTTGAGGTCGCGCAGGATGTCGAGATGCAGCGAGCTGGTTTCGACCGAAGCCGGCACGCGCTCGCGCACGCGCTGGATATGCTTGCTGGCCGAGCGGGCCTCGAGCCGGCGCACATCGACCTTGGCGGCGACCAGTTGCCGTGCCAGTTGCGGATCGCGGGTCATGAACACGGTCTGGCTCAGCTGCATGTTGAGAATAGTCTTTTCATAGAGCGCGACGATTTCGGCCAGGCCATCGGCCGAAAATCTCAGTTGCCGCTTGGCGATCTTGCCGGCAACGTCGCAGAGCCCGCTTTCGACGATATCGCCTACATGCTCCAGGTTGATGGCAAAGCTCATGATTTCCGCGGAACGCCGGGCATCGTCCTCGTCCAGCTCGGTCTGGTCGAGCCGGGTCAGGTATAGCTTGATGGCCTGGTTGAACGCATCGACGTCGTCATCGAGCAGCGACACCGTGCTGCGCGTGGCGGGGCCCGGCTTGCGCAGGGCATCGAGGCTCCCTTCCAGCATGCGCAGCACGATATCGCTGACCCGCAGCGTCTCGCGTTCTGCCGCGGCCAGCGCAATGGTAGGCGTGTCGAGCACGGTATCGTCGAGATAGCGCGTGCCGCGCTCCGGCGTGGCGGGCTTCGGGATGGCCAGGGAAGCCAGCTTGCCGATCGGCCCGAGCAGCGGCAGGAACAGCCCCAGCAGCGCCAGGTTGAAGCCGATATGGGCGGCAATGGTCAGGTCGTCGGTGTCCGGCAGGACAGTCTGCAGCAGCGCGGCCGCCGGCACGGCGAAGCTGGTCAGCACGATGGCGCCGATGGCGCGGACGACCAGATTGGCCAGCGTCAGCCGGCGCGCTTCGGTGCCTTCGCGCAGCGTCGCCAGCAGCGGCGGAATGGCACCGCCGAGATTGGCGCCCGCCACCAGCGTCACCGCCAGCGGCGGCGGCACGATGCCCGCCGAGGCCAGCAAGGCAACGAACAGCACGACGGCCAGGCTCGACGAGGAAACGAAAGCCAGGACCGCCGCCAGGATCAGCGCGAAGGCCGGCGCGTCGCTTAACCCCGAGAGAATGGCGACCATCACCTCGGATTCGCGCAGCGGGTCGGTGACATTGCCGACCAGTTGCAGCGCCAGCAGCATCAGGCCGAGGCCGAGAACGGCGCGGCCCATGCCCTTGCCGCGCGCATATTTGCTCAGCGAAAACAGCGTGACGCCAACCAGGATCATGGCCGAGGCGAACCAGTGCACATCGAGCGACAGGATCACCGCCGCTATGGACGTACCCACATTGGCCCCCAGCATCACCGCCTGGGCCATGCGCGGCTTGATCGCCCCATTGGAGGCAAAGCTCGCCGTGATGACCGCCGTGGCGGTGGAGGATTGCAACGCCAGCGTCGCCACGATGCCGGACAGAACGGCCGAGAAGCGATTGCCCGTGCCCTTGGCGATCCACAGGCGCAACGATGCCCCGAACGCCCGCATGACGCCGGTCTTGATCATCCGCAGCCCCCAGAGCAGCAGAGCCCCGGCGCCAAGCAGGTTGATCAACTGAATCGTAGAATGCATGTTCCCTTACCGGACAGATTTAGAACAGGCATTGTACGCCAGTTCACGAGTCTGTCGAATGATTTTAGGCGCCAACCAGTTCCGGTTGTCCAGTAACCGTGCGCAACCTCAATTCATCCGCCCGGATGCAGGCGAAACGATGGTCCGCGGTGCCTTCGAGGGGCGGCATAACCGCGCGGCAGGCGGGTTGGGCATATTGGCAGCGATCGGCAAAGCTGCAGCCGACAAGCTGCTGGCTGGGGTCCGGCACATGGCCGCCGAGGCGGATGCGGTCCCTGGGCTTGCTGACGCCGCGGCCCGGAATGGCCGCCAGCAGGGCCTCGGTGTAGGGATGGCGCGGATTGCGGAAAATGGCTTCGGTGCTGCCGATCTCGACGATCCGCCCGGCATACATCACCGCCACGCGGTCGCTGATATTGGCGATGACGCCGAGGTCGTGGCTGACGAAGAGATAGGTCAGCCCCATCTCCGCCTGCAGGGACTTCATCATGTTGATGATCTGGGTCTGCACGGACACATCGAGCGCCGACACCGCCTCGTCGGCAATCACCAGCCGCGGGTCCGATGCCAAAGCTCGGGCAATGGCGATGCGCTGGCGCTGGCCGCCGGAAAAGGCATGCGGATAGCGCTCGGCATAATCCGGGCTCAGCCCGACTTTCGACAGCAGCGCCTGCACCTTCGCTTCGATCTCGCCGGCGCTGAACCGGCTGTTGACCTGCAGCACCTCCCCTATGATGTCGCGCACCCGCATACGCGGATTGAGCGAACCGGTCGGGTCCTGGAAGATCATGCGGATATCGGTGCGCAGGCGTTTTGCCGTGGCGCCCCGTGCGGTGAGCAGGTCCGCCGGCTCGTGCTCGCCATCGGCAAAGCGGATGGCGCCGCCATCGGCGCGATGCAGTCCGACAATGGTCTGGCCGAGCGTGGACTTGCCGCAGCCGCTCTCGCCCACCAGCCCCAGCGTTTCACCGGGATAGATATCGAGCGAGATATCGTTGACCGCCCGCACCGCCCCCGTCTGGCGCTGGAAAAATCCCGAGCGGATGGGGAAATGCTTGTGCAGGTCGCGCACGCTGAGCAGCGGTTCCATGCTCTCGGCGCGCCGCTCCGCGGGCGCAACGGCCGCCGGGGTGCGCGTCGCATGTTTGTCGATCTTTGCCGCCTGCGGACCATAGGCATGGCAGGCGACCATGTGGTCATTGCCAAGCTCGGTCTCCAGCACCGAAATCATGTTGCAGAAGCCGGCCACCGCCCATTCGCAGCGCGGATGAAACGAACATCCCGTCGGCCGCAGAGCCGGCGGCGGCACCATGCCCGGAATAGCCTTGAGCGGCGCCTTGAAATCCCCGTCGAGCCGCGGCATCGAGGCGAGCAGCCCGCGTGTATAGGGGTGCCTGGGATGCTCCAGCACCTCCTTCACCGGCCCGCGCTCGACGATCTTGCCGAGATACATCACCGCCACCTCGTCGGCGATTTCGGCCACCACGCCGAGATCGTGGGTGATGAACAGCACCGCCATGCCGCTGTCGCGCTGCAATTGTGCCAGCAGGTCGAGAATATTGGCCTGCGTGGTCACATCCAACGCCGTGGTCGGCTCGTCCGCGATCAGCAGGCGCGGCTGGTTGATCAGCGCCATGGCGATCATCGCTCGCTGCCGCTGCCCGCCCGAGAGCTGGAACGTATAGCTGTCATAGCGCCGTTCCGGGTCGGGCATGCCGACCTGTTCGAGCATGCGAATACCCTCGGCCCGCGCCTCCTTCTCGCTCATCTTGCGGTGCAGGGTCAGCGCTTCGCTGATCTGGTTGCCGATGGTGTAGAGCGGCGAGAGAAAGCTCATCGGCTCCTGGTGGATCATGGCGATATCGGCGCCACGCACATGGCGCATTACTGGACTGGTCGGCTTGGTGGCCGCAATATCGAGCACAGCGCCATTGGCCTGGCGCAGGTTGATCGCCCCGCCCGAAACCCTTCCTGGATGGTCGATGACCTGCAGGATCGCCTTGGCCGTCACCGACTTGCCACAGCCGCTCTCGCCCACCAGGCACAGCGTCTTGCCGGCGGGAATATCGAGGTCGAGCCCGGTCACCACGTCCACCGAATGGGCGAAGGTGATGGTGAGGTCGCGGATTTCTACCAGATTGTCCATCAGCCTCAGTCCGAATAGGGGTCGGCCGCGTCGCGCAGACCGTCACCGAGGAAGTTGAGCGCCAGCACGGCGATGACCACCGCCCCGCCCGGCAGCAGCAGCCAGGGCGCGGAAGCAATGGTGCGCACATTCTGCGCCTCCTGCAGCAGCACGCCCCAGCTGACGATGGGCGTCCTCAGCCCGATGCCGAGGTAGCTCAGCGCCGTCTCGGCCAGGATCATGCCGGGAATGGCCAGCGACACCGTGGCGATGATGTGGCTGAGGAAGCTCGGCAGCATGTGCCGGAAGATGATGCGCACCGGCCCGCAGCCATCGAGCCGCGCCGCCTTGACGAAATCCTCGCTGCGCATGGCCAGGAACCGGCCGCGCACCACGCGCGCCAGGCTGGTCCAGCCCAGCACCGACAGGATGATGGTGATGAGGAAATAGACCTGCAATGGCGGCACCGATTGCGGAATGGCCGCTGCCAGCCCGATCCACAGCGGAATCGCGGGCACCGACTGGATGAATTCGATGAAGCGCTGGATGAGGTTGTCCACCACGCCGCCGAACAGCCCGGAAATACCGCCTATCAGGATGCCGAAGACCAGGCTGAGCGCCACCCCGATCAGCCCGATGGTCATGGAAATGCGGGTGCCGTAGATGGTGCGGCTGAGAATGTCGCGGCCCAACCGGTCGGCCCCGGCCAGGAAGAAGGGCTGGCCCGCCTCGACCGCGCCGAACAGGTGCCGGTCGGTCGGGATCAGCCCGAGCAGCCGGTAGGGCTCGCCCTGCACGAAGAAGCCGATGGGAATGACGGTTTCCGGATCGGGGACAAACAGGCGCCGGCCCGAATTGTAGTCGATCTCGGTCTTGTAGGCAGTGACATGGGGCAGGAAACGCCAGCCCTCGCCGTCATCGCGTCCCCACTGGATCGCCTGGGGCGGCGCATAGCTGTAGCTCGGATTATAGGCCTCCAGCGTCACCGGCGCGAGGAATTCAGGGATCAGCGCCACGATATAGGCCAGGATAACCACGATGCCGCCGGCAACGCCCAGCCTGTGGCGCAGGAATTTCTGCCAGACCAGGGCCCAGTGCCCGTCATAGCCGCGCCCGCGCTGGTGAACGGCGGCGATAGGAGCGACCTGTCCGGTGGTTTCGTCGAAGGTGCTCATGGACGGGCTCCCGACACTTGAGCACTTTGGGAGCACGCCACCCCCTCCCTAGCTGCGCTAGGGCTCTTCGAGCCAAGCTTCGCTACCCTCCCCTCAAGGGGGAGGCTGAAATCGGGGCTAGGGCACCATCTTACCAAACCCGCAGGGTTCACCTCCCCCCTTGAGGGGGAGGCAAGCAGAGCTTGGCGCGCAGCGCCTGGCGGCGCTAGGAGGGGGGTATGCTTCCGCATATTCGATGGAACAATCGTCATCCGCCCCTACCCCTGCTGATACCGGATACGCGGGTCGAGCCAGGCCAGCAGCAGGTCGCTCAGCAATGTCCCGATCACGACCAGCACGCTCAGCATCAGAATGAAGCTGGCGGCCATATACATGTCCTGGGTACGCAGCGCGTCGAGCAGCAGCGGCCCGGTGGTCTGCAGCCCCATGACGATGGCGACGATGGTGCCGCCCGAGACGATCTCGACGAAAATGTCGTTCTGCCCGGAAACGAACGGGTTGAGCGCGTGGCGCACAGGGTACTTCATCAGCAGCCCGAACTCGCCCTTGCCCTTGGCGCGGGCCGCCGTGACGTAGGGCTTGTGCAATTCGTCCATCAGGTTGGCGCGGATGACGCGAATGACGCTGGCCGTGCCGGCCGTGCCGAGCACGATCATCGGCAGCCAGAGGTGATTGAGCAGGTCCAGCACCCGGTCCCAGCTCCACGGCGCCTCGAGATATTCGGGCGAGAACAGCCCGCCGACATTCATGCCGAACCAGGCGAAGGCCACATACATCACCGCCAGCGCCAGGAGGAAATTGGGGATGGCCAGGCCGAGGAAACCGAGGAAGGTCGCCAGGTAATCGCCGGCCGAATAGCGGCGCACCGCCGAATAGATGCCGATGGGAATAGCCACGACCCAGATGAACAGCAGGCTGGCCACTGACAGCACCACGGTCAGGCCCAGCCGCGGCCAGATGACATCTTTGACCGGCAGGTTGAACGAGAAGGAATAGCCGAAGTCACCGCGCGTCAGCACGCCGGTTATCCAGTTCCAGTATTGCACCATGATCGGCAGATCGAGCCCATAGGCCCGGCGCATCGCGTCCTGTTCGGCTATGGGCATGATGTCGCCCTGGGCCGCGCGCAATTCGGCTGTGCGGGTCACGAAGTCGCCGGGCGGAATGGCGATGACGAGGAAGGAGATGAGCGAGACCGCGATCAGCGCGGGGATCACATAGATGATCCGGCGCAGCATGAATGATCCCATGGTCGGTCTCCTTTGCTTTGTGCCACGCCCTCGTGGTTCGAGGCGCTGAAGAAGCGCACCTCACCATGAGCGCTACTCTTGGCGCTGTGCCCCAGTAGCCCTCGTGGTGAGGCGGGAGCTCTTGCGACCCTCGAACCACGAGGGCGTGGCACGTGCGGCAATTGGAAAATAGCCGGCTCCGCAGATGGGAATGAACGGAGCCGGCCAGGATGGATGGCCCTTGGCGGGGCCATCCGGCTCTGGGAGAGCTTACTCCTTGAAGAAGAAAGTGGCGAAGTTGGCCGGGGCCGGGCCGGGATAGAGCCAGCCTTCGATCAGCTCGGCCGGCACGTTGTGCAGGTCGTTCTTGACCGAGCGGTAGTAGCCCGCCGGGTTGGCGATGCCGATGGTGAGGAATTCCTCGGCCAGCAGGTCGGTGAATTCATTCATCAGTTTGGTCTGTTCCTCGCCCACCGTGGTCGGGATAGTGGAACGCAGCTCATAGAGGCGCTGCACATTGGCCGGTGGCTCGACCGGTGACCAGCCTTCGGGGAGCTCGGCGTCCGGGTTGAGACGCTTGATGTCCCAGGCAGCCCAGCCAGACCAGTTGCCGAGCGACCAGTAGCCGTAGTCGTTCATGAAACGGCCGAGATTGAGCAACGGCAACTGGCCACAGCCATTCTCACCCACCCACACGGCAGCGTCGGCATCGGGCTTGGCGCGGGCGTTCCCGAACAGTTCATCCGAGTGGTAGTTGACCGTCACGTCGAGCCCGGCCTCTTTCCAGGTGCGCTCGATGAGCTGGAAGGCGTCGACCGTATCGGGCTTGAAGTCGGCATTGATCTCGACCGAGAACTTGAACGGCTTTCCGTCCGGCCCGACACGCACGCCATCGGCGTTCATCGGGATGATCTTGTCGAGGTGTTCCGCCGCGGCGGCCAAGTCGAAGTCGGTGAATTCCTTGGCCAGCTTCTCGTTGTAGAACGGCGAGTTCGGCAGCGGCGCCGGCTGGAAGGGCTCACCCTGGCCCAGATAGATGGTATCGATGATTTCCTGGCGGTTGATGGCCAGGGACACGCCGGCCCGGAAGTCCTTGGAACCAAAGACCTCGGCCTTGACCGGATCGGGATGGTTCACCGAAAAGCCCAGGACGGCTGTGTTGTAGTCGCAGCTCGTTGCCGGAACCAGGTGGTAGTCGCCCGCTTGCTGGTTGTCGAAGAACACGGCGCGGTTCTGCGGCGTCGACACGTTGCGCGGCGACATGGTGATCTGGCCCTGGATGGCCTGCAGGAGCGTGACTTCAGGGTCGGCGGCCACGGTCCAGACACGCTCGTCGATATAGGGGAGCTGCTGGCACGAAGGATCGACGGCGAAGTAATATGGATTGCGAACAAAGGTTACGCGCTCCTTGCCCAGGATGGAGTCGGTGCCGATCCAGGCCTGGATCGAGGGGCGCTTGGGATCGTTGAACTGGGCGGGGTCGTTGTAGGAGCCGACATTGCCCTTCCACCAGGCGGCGTAGTCGGTAGCGTTCACGGCGGCCATCATTTCGGCGACACCGTCCGGGTTCAGGTCGATATCGAACTGCTCCATGTAGTGCTTGGGGAACTGCACCGCGCGCTGCCCATAGGGGCCGGCCATGTTCTGCAGGAACAGCCCGTTCGGCTGGTCATAGGCGAAGGTCACGGTGTAGTCGTCGACCTTGGTGACGGTGGGCACGGCGCCATTGTTCTTGAGTTCGGCACGCGGTCCGCCGGTCATGACCTTGGGATTGTTCTCGACCCGCTCCCACCAGAAGATGATGTCGTCGGCGGTGAAGGGCTGGCCATCGGACCATTTCATGCCTTCGCGCAGGTGGAAGGTATAGCTTTTGGCATCCTCGCTGATGTCCCAGCTCTTGGCGATGCCGGGCACCACTTCGGAGCCATCGACGCTCCAGCGCACCAGCGGCTCATAGCCGAACTGGCGGATATCGGCGATATTGCCGCCGCCCCAGCTGTCGATGAACTGGCCGCCATAGACGCCGATTTCCTCGGCCGGCTGAATGACCAAAGGCTCGAGCGGCAGGCGCTCGGCTACATCGGGCAGCGTGCCGGCATCCACCATTTCCTTGAGCTGCGGGGCTTCCGTATAGCCGCTTGCGCAGGCATTTGCCGCGTCCTGGGCCTGAGCCGGCACGACGACGGTGCCCGACATGGCCGTTGCACTGAGCAGCACCGACGTTGTCGCCAGTAGCCGCGTTAGGCCGAAACGATCCTTCTGCATATGCTTCCCTCCCACGAAATGATTGTTCGTCACATCCTCCGAGGTCCGGCCGGTGGGTTTGAGCCGGAAGCCTCACTTCCAAGGGTGCTTTTGCACCTCGTAACTAGTCCCCACGCTTATCGGTTGGATGACGGTATATTGTAAACGTTTTCAAAACAAGATATGAAAACCGTCATGGCTGGAACGGTGAAAAACCCCTAGCCTGCAAGCTGCTTATCGACCCTTACGAGACTCCAAAGGTTAACAGTGTGGTAACAATTAAGGACGTGGCGCGGCTGGCAAATGTGTCGATCGCGACCGTTTCGCGGGTGGTCAACAATTACGCGCATGTGCGGCCAGCGGTGCGCGAGGCGGTGACCAAGGCCATTGCGGAACTGGGCTATCGGCCCAATGGGCTGGCCAGTTCGTTCCGCACCCAGCAGTCCAATATCGTCGGCGTATTGCTGCGCCAGCAGCGCACACCGTTCAGCAGCGCCTTGGCCTATGCTATTGAAAACACGATGTTCGACCAGGGCTATCGTGTGCTGCTCTGCTCGACCAATGGCGATGCCGACCGCGAGGAGGCCTATCTCAACACCATGCTGGAGATGCGAGTGCAGGGCGTCATCATCCGCCCGTCGGCCGCCACGGCGCGCACCGTCAAGCAGGTCAACATGCTGCGCGACCGGGGCATTGCGGTCTCCTTCGTCGATATGAAGCCCAAGATTGCCGCGATCAGTTCGGTGGTCTGCGACAACTTTTCCGGCGGCTATCAAGGCATGCGCCACCTGATCGAGCTGGGCCACCGCCGCATTGGCGTGGTCGCCGGCAGCGTGGCGCAGAAGGGTGGCGCGGCCGATGTCGGCAGCGAGCGCGTGCGCGGTATTCGCCAGGCGGCCGAAGATCTCGCTACGGATGTGGAGATCGTCTATTCGGCCGCGTTCGATACGGCCAGCTTCGAAATCGGCCGCGAGGTCGGGGAGGCCTTGATCTCAGGAAGTCCAGGCCTCACGGCCATATTCGCCACTACCGACATGCTGGCTTTGGGCGTTATGCACGCAGCCCACGCGCGCGATCTCGACCTGCCGCGCGACCTGTCGATCCTGGGTTATGACGGTATCATGGAATCGGCGGTGACCTTTCCCACACTCTCCACCATCGCCCAGCCGATCCACGAAATGGGGCAGATCGCCGCCACCACGCTGATCGACCACATGCGCGGCATCAGCAAGTCGCCGCGCCAGGTGGTGCTGGAAAACACCCTGATCCAGCGCGCCTCCACCGTCCCCCTGCCCTGATTTATCCCCGCAGGCACGGCAAGGGGCATGATCGGGAGAAGCCGCGGGCATGCCGGCTGTTTTCCGGCTGGATGCCTGCGCTTTTCTTCTCGTCGTAAATTTACCTTCGGAGGCGGCTTGCGGTATGAACCTGAAAACGATTACAAGATTGGAGACTATTATTTCAGGTGCCGAGGAAGCCTCCATGCCGCAATCAACCCGACCCGCAACAAGCGCGGAAATCGACCTGGCGCGGCGCCTGGCGCCGGTCGTCCGGTTTTGCGACAACGAGCCGTTCCTGCCCTCCCGGGTTGGCGTGACGGTGCTGGACACCCCTGCCCGCTCGCCCTCGACGGGTATTCCCATCGTCTTCGAAGCCGGGGTCGCCAAGGTCATCGAATATGCCATCTGGTGGGACTGGGACATCCAGCACCTCTATGAACTCGAGCATATCTGGCTCAAGCTCGATGCTGATGACAGCGTGGTGGCGGTCGAAGCCAGCGCCCATGGCGGCAAGCTCGCCATGCAACTGCCCGGCGGCGCGCTACCGCTGGAAGAAGGGCGGGTGACGCTGGTATCGACGCCGGGCAAGCATGCCTTCACGGCCACAGCCGACGCGCAGGCACAGGACGCCGAGCTCACCGTGGTTTCCTGCCAGGAACTGGCGGGACGCGCCGGCATTCTCATCAACGACATGTTCCGCGCCGCGCTGACCGAGGTGATGGCGGAGGACCATCGCGCCGTCAAACGCTACCTGCAGGCGCGAGCCTTCCTGCCCGCCTTCGATTTCGGCCAGCGTTTCGCGCTGTCCAGCATCGAATTCATGAGCTGGGAAGCCCTCGCCGCCTGGATTCCCGGTCGCGTCAAGGCCGTGCTCGCCGAAGTCCGGCAGGAGCAACCCCTGCTCAAGGCGGTGTTCCTCGACAGCGGCGACACACTGGTCAACGAGGACAGCGAAAAATTCGATGCCGACGGCTATGTGATCGAAGCAGGCCTTATTCCCGGCGCGCTGGAAATGGTGCGATCCCTGACGAAGGAAGGCTACCGGCTGGCGCTGGTCGCCGACGGGCGGGTGCGCAGCTTCGACACCGTGCTGGGCGGCCACGGCATTGCGCCGCACTTTCACGCCCAGGTGATTTCCGAGTCCGAAGGATGCTCCAAGCCGGACCCGCGCATGTTCCAGAAAGCGATGAGTTCGCTGGGCCTGACGGCGGGGGACGCGGAAACCATCGTCATGGTGGGCAACCACCTCGAACGCGATATCGGTGGCGCCAATAATCTGGGCATTATCAGCATCTGGCAGAGCTGGTCCAGGAAGCGGACCCATATTCCGGCCGACCCCATCGAAGTGCCGCGCTATACCATTCGCTCGCCGGGCGAACTGCCGGGCCTGCTGGCCGATATCGAGCGGCAGATGGCGCGGGCGAAGTCCAACCCCACACCCGGCTGAGCCGCTTTCCCCTGCCGATCCCGGCTTGACGGCGCAGGGCATTTGTTCCCTTTATGTTCTACTCAATGGAACAGGTGCAGGGATGGATGCCGCGACGATCCTTCATGCCGATCTCGACGCCTTCTATGCGTCGGTCGAGCAGATGCTCGACCCTGCCTTGCGCGGCAAGCCGATTGCCGTGGGCGGTGGCGTGGTGCTTGCCGCTTCTTACGAGGCAAAGGCGTTTGGCGTGCGCGGTGGCATGCCCGGGCGGCGGGCGCGGGAACTCTGCCCGCAATTGCTGTTCGTCGGCGGTCATTTCAGCGAATATCAACGGCTCGGCGACGCGGCCATCGCCATTCTCGGCGACTATACGCCGCTGGTGGAGCGCATCTCGATCGACGAGGCTTTTGCCGATGTCGCGGGCACGGCGCATCTGTTCGGTGCGCCGATCGATATCGCCCAGACCATAAGGCGGCGCGTGCGGGAGGAAATCGGCCTGCCCATTTCGGTGGGCGTGGCGCGCACCAAGCACCTGGCCAAGATCGGCTCGCAAGTGGCCAAGCCCGACGGACTGGTGCTGATCGATCCGGCGCACGAGCTGGAATTCCTGCATGACCTGCCAGTCGAGCTGATGTGGGGCGTGGGGCCGGTGACCAATGCAAAACTGGCCGAGGCCGGAATCCGCACCATAGGGCAGCTGGCGGAGATGCCGGGGCAATCGCTGCAGCGGCTGATAGGCCAGGCGGCGGGGCAGAGGCTGGCGGCCCTGGCCTGGAACCGCGATCCGCGCGTGATCGAGACGCATCGCCGCGCCCGCTCGGCCGGGGCGCAATCGGCGCTGGGCCGCAAGCCATTCAGCGAGCATGTGTTTCGCCCGACGCTGCGGCTGCTGGCGGACCGCATCGGCTCGCGCCTGCGCAACAAGTCCCTGTCCGGCCGAACGATAACGGTGCGGGTGCGCTTTGCCGACCTGCGCGCGGTGACCCGCTCGATCACCCTGCCCGCGGCCGTGGCGGCAACGACCATTCTAGCCGAGGTCGCGGAAGACCTGGTGTGCGGCGTGCGGCAGGATTATCCGCGCGAAGGCACCATTTCGCTGCTGGCCATTTCGGTATCGCATCTGGCGCCGGCCGCGGGGCTGCAACTGGAATTCGGTCTCGGCCTCGCCGATGAACCGCGCCGTCCCGGCGCGAAAACCGGCGCCGCGCGCTGGCAGGCCGACCGGGCAATGGACGCGGTGCGCGGGCGCTTTGGCTGGGAGGCGATCGGCTATGGGTCGGTGGTGCTGGAAGCGCCGCGCGCAGTGCCGGACGCCTTCCGCGAACTGGCGGAGAAGGAGCTCTGAACATCGGGGAAAATGCAATCCAAATGCAGACCAGTGTAGTACCACTCTCGACATCGGCCATGGATCGCTTAAGCTCGATATCAGACAGCCCCGACCGCGGCGGGCATCTGGGATACGTGCTGCTGCCGCATGCAGAAAACGGGGAGAAGTCTGGCGGCTCAGGGTCATCGAAGTGCGGCCTGGCGCCCGAAAAACAGGCACTTCCAAGGGGAAGAGAATGCAGATGAAATTCACCCGAACCGTTCTTGCCGGCATGGCGGCGATGCTGCTTTCAACGGCGCTGGCGCTGCCGGCGCAGGCCGCCGAGCTGCGCATGGCATGGTCGCAGGATGCCACCGGTCTCGACCCGCATACGCAGACCGCGTTTTCCTCGCTGCGCCTGCTGGAACTCATCTATGAGCCGCTGGTGCGGCTCGACGCCAAGCTCGATGTCGTACCGGCTGTGGCCGAATCCTGGAGCTTTTCCGACGACGGCCTGACGCTGACCTTCAAGATCGACGCCAATGCCAAGTTCAGCGATGGCGCGGCGGTCACCTCGGAAGACGTCAAGGCCTCGTTCGAACGCCTGCTCGACGAAGCGACCGCGGCCGCGGCGCGGTCCAACTTCCTGTCGATTTCCGCGATCGAGGCCCCCGATCCGGCCACGGTGGTTTTCACCCTGTCGCAGCCGGATGCGCCGATCCTGGTGGCCATGGCCACCATCAATGCCGCCGTCGTGCCGGCCAAGGCCATTGCCGATGGCTCCATCGCCACGGCGACGCTGGGCTCAGGCCCCTTCGTGCTGGACCAGTGGGATCCCAATGCAAAGGAAGTGCTGAGCGTCAACCCGAACTGGGCCGGTGGCGATATCGCCTATGACGGCATCACCATTTCGGTGCTGCCGGACGAAACGGCCATCCTGGCTTCGCTGCGCGCCGGCCAGACCGATTTTGCCCTGCTCAACGATCCGCTGGTGGCGACACTGGTGCCCAATGAGCCCAATCTGCAGCTCAACGCGGTTCCGGGCCTCGCCTATAACGTGCTGCAGCTCAATCCGTCGCGGGCGCCGATGGACAATCTCAAGCTGCGCCAGGCCATATCCTGCGCGGTGGACCGCCAGGACATTCTCGATACCGCGCTGGTGGGCGAAGGCAAGGTGACGGGGCCGCTGACCATGCCCGCCTATGCCAGCGACCCCTCGACGCTGTTCTGCTATGAGCAGGACCTCGAAAAGGCCAAGGCGCTGATGGCGGAATCCGGCGTGGACGGCTTTACCGCCAAGGTCATCGCCGCAACGGGCGAACCGCCGGTTGCCTCGGCCGAGGCGCAGGTGCTGCAGAGCCAGTTGGCCGAAATCGGTATCACGCTCGAAATCGAGCTGATGGAGCTCAACGTCTATGTCGACCGCTGGCTGGCCGGCGACTTCGACATGGCCGTGGCCCTCAATGGCGGCCGGCCCGACCCCTATCCGATGTATAACCGCTACTTCACCAAGGAGGGCAACCTGGTCAAGGTATCGAACTTCACCGATGACGAGATCGACAGCCTGCTGCAGCAGGGCCGGGTCGAAACCGACATCGCCAAGCGCAAGGAAATCTTCCAGAAGTTCGAGGCCCGGCTGGCCGAGCTTTCGCCCTGGATATGGCTCTCCACGTCGAACCTCTACACGGCGCAGCTCAAGACCGTGTCCGGCTTCGAATCGTCGGCCACCGGCACGCTTTTCGGCGTAACCAAGATCACGCTGGCCCAATAAGCCAATCGGGCGGGCCACGGCCCGCCCACCCACAAATCGGGCGGGATTCATGAACTACCTGGCGCGGCGGCTGCTGACTTTCCCGCTGATCCTGCTCGGCGTTTCGCTGCTGGTGTTTTTCTCGATCAGGATGATCCCTGGCGACGCAATCACCGCCATGCTCGGCACCGAGGCGGGATTGCTTACGCCGGTGCAGCGGCAAGCGCTTGCGGCCTATTTCGGCATCGACCAGCCGGTCGTGGTGCAATATGGCCGCTGGCTCGCCGGGCTGCTGCAGGGGGACCTGGGCATTTCGGTCACCTATGGCAAGCCGGTGCTCACGGTCATCCTCGAACGCTTCCCGCTGACGCTGGAACTGGCGCTGCTCGCCATGGTCATCGCGCTGGGTATCGGCGTTCCCGCCGGCGTGCTGGCGGCAACCAACAATGAGCGGTCGACCGACGTCGTGGTGCGCATCCTGGCCATGCTGGGCCAATCGACGCCGGGCTTCGTGGTCGGGCTCGTCATCATCTACGTGCTGTCGGTCTATTTCGGCTTCGTCCCGGCCATGGGCAGTTTTACCCCGCTCTGGACCGATCCGCTGGCCAATCTCGGCCAGTTGATCTTTCCCGCGGTGACGCTGGGCTTTGCCTTTGCCGCCTCGGTGACCCGCATTTCGCGCTCGGCCATGCTCGACGTGCTGAGCGACGACTATATCCGCACCGCGCGGGCCAAGGGTGTGCCGGGGCGCAGCGTGGTGTGGCATCACGCGCTGCCCAATGCGCTTATCCCCGTGGTGACGCTGAGCGGGGTCGAATTCGGCTATCTGCTGGGTGGGGCCGTCATCGTCGAGCAGATTTTCGCGCTGCCGGGGCTGGGGCGGCTGACGCTCGATGCCATCGGGCAGCGCGACTATGCGCTGGTGCAGGGCTGCGTGCTGTTCGTCGCCTTCAATTTCCTCATCGTCAACCTGCTGGTCGACCTGGCCTATGCCGCGCTCGACCCGCGCATCCGGCTGGGTGCGCGCTGATGCGGATCGTCAGGGACATCGCCGCTCATCCGACCGGCCGGGTGGGTGCTGCCATCATCCTGCTCTATCTGCTGCTGGCGCTGTGCGGCGCGCTCGGCCTGACGCCGCATGACCCGCTCCAGCAATTCCGCATCGACCGGCTGCAGGCGCCCAGCGCGACCTACTGGATGGGTACCGACCTGTTCGGCCGCGACACCGCGAGCCGGCTGATGATCGGCATCGGCCATTCCTTCATCATCGCTTTCGCTTCAGTGGGGCTGGCAACGCTGTTCGGGACACTGATCGGGCTGCTGGCCGGGTGGTGGGGCGGGCTGGCCGACGGACTGTTCATGCGTGCCATGGACGTATTGCTGGCCTTTCCGGCGATCCTGCTGGCGCTGCTCATTATCGCCGTTACCGGCCCCGGCACCTTCACCAGCATCGCGGCCATCGCCATCGTCTATACGCCGATTTTCGCGCGGGTGGTGCGCGGGCCGACGCTGTCACTCAAGCGGCGCGACTTTGTCGACGCGGCGCGGACCTTCGGCAGTTCGCAGCGCTATATTCTCAGCCGCCACCTGCTGCTCAACCTGGTGGCGCCGCTGACCGTGCAGGTGACGCTGGCGCTGGCCTGGGCGCTGCTGACCGAGGCCGGGCTGAGCTTTCTGGGGCTGGGCACGCAGCCCCCGGCCCCGTCGCTGGGGCTGATGATGAGCGAGGCGCGCAACCTCATGCAGCAGGCGCCGTGGCTGCTGGTGTTTCCGGGGCTCACCATCATGCTCGGCATCCTGGGCTTTAACCTCTGCGGCGATGCCCTGCGCGATATTCTCGACCCGCGAACCCAGCGGAGGACGGCATGAGCCCGCTGCTGTCGGTGCGCGACCTGACGGTCGCCTTTGGCAAGGATGCCAGTGAGCCGGTGGTCAGGGGCGTGAGCTTTGAGCTCAATCCCGGCGAAACGCTGGCCATCGTGGGCGAGAGCGGGTCCGGAAAGTCGGTCACAGCGCTGTCGATCAACCGGCTGGTGGATTTCGGCGGGGGTCGCATCGTGGGTGGGTCCATGCGCCTGACCCGGCCGGACGGGGCAGTACTCGAGCTGTCGCAGGCCGAGGAGAGGACGCTGGTGGACATACGCGGCAGGGAGATCGGCATGATCTTTCAGGAGCCGATGACCTCGCTCAATCCGGTCCATACGGTAGGGGCGCAGATCGAGGAGGCGTTCCGGCTGCATCGGGGGCTGGTGGGCCAGGCGGCCCGGCAGGCGGCAAGGGAGGCGCTGGACCGGGTGCGGATTGCGGATGCGGAGCAGCGCCTGCGCTATTATCCGCACCAGCTTTCGGGCGGCATGCGGCAGCGCGTGATGATCGCCATGGCGCTGGCGGGCAATCCGCGCCTGCTGATCGCGGACGAGCCGACGACGGCGCTCGACGTGACGGTGCAGGCGCAGATCATGGCGCTGCTGGCCGAACTCCGGGCCGAAACCGGCATGGCGATGATCTTCATCACCCACGATATCGGCCTTGTCGCCGGCATAGCCGATCACGTGCTGGTGATGCAGAACGGGGTGGCGGTGGAACAGGGCCGGCTCGATGCCGTTCTCGACGCGCCGCAGCATGACTATACGCAACACCTGCTGAATGCGGTGCCCCATTTCAGCGGCGGCCGGGCCGTGCGCGCTGATGGCGCACGAGCCGAAGGCGGCGAGCGGCCGATGGTGGCGGTCAAGGATCTCGTGGTCCGGTTTCCGGTGGGCCGGGGGCTGTTTGCCCGTAATGCCGGGGCGGTTCATGCCGTCGAAGGCGTGGACTTTGACCTCGTGCAGGGCGAGACGCTGGCCATCGTGGGAGAAAGCGGGTCGGGCAAATCCACCACTGCACGGGCCATTCTCGGGCTGGTCGAGGCCACGCGCGGCACCGTGGACGCCGCCAGCGGACAGGGCGGGCGACCAATACAGATGGTGTTCCAGGACCCGTTTGCCTCGCTCAATCCGCGGCTCGATGTGGAGAGCCTGCTGGCCGAACCGGCGATAGCGGCGGGGCGGCGTATTGATGCGGCGTTGCGGGAGCGCATGGGCTTCCTGCTGGAAAAGGTGGGCCTGCCGGCCAATTGCCTGGTGCGCTACCCGCATCAGTTTTCGGGCGGACAGCGGCAGCGGCTCTGCATCGCGCGGGCGCTGATGCTCAACCCCGACGTGGTGGTGCTGGACGAGGCGGTGTCGGCGCTCGATGTTTCGGTGCAGGCCAAGGTGCTCGACCTGCTGATCGATCTGCAGCGTGAGTTCGGGCTCGCCTATTTGTTCATTTCGCATGACATGGCGGTGGTCGAGCGCATCGCGCACCGCGTGGCGGTGATGTATGCCGGCCAGATTGTGGAAATCGGCGGTGCCGGCGCGGTGCTGTCGCGGCCGCGGCACAGCTATACGAGGCGCCTCATTGCCGCCGTGCCGGGCATGGACCGCCGCCGCCAGCGCTATGATGTCGATACGACCCCGGTCCCCTCGCTGGTCCGGCCCAGGGGCTACGAGCCGCCGCAGGCCGACTGGATCGAGGCCGGGCCCGATCATCTTGTTCGCATGGAGACAGCATGACTCTCGAAGTCACCTTCGATCGCGCCTTTGCGCCGCTGGCCGAGGCGGTGGGTGCCGGTCGCATTCCCGGCGGGGTGCTGGGCATTGTGGATGCGTCGGGGCAGCGGGTGACGCGGGCCATCGGCGAGGCGCAGCGTGTGCCGCTGGTCAGGCCGATGAGCGAGGCGACCTGGTTCGACCTGGCGTCGCTGACCAAGGTGCTGTTCACGACGCCGCGTATTCTGGCGCTGGCCGAGGCGGGAAGGATCGATCTCGATGCGCCGCTGATCAGCGCCATCCCCGATTTCGCGCAGTACAATCCCGACAATTGGCAGCGAAAAATCACGTTCCGCCAATGCCTTGGCCATCAGACGCCGTTTCCGGGGGTGTTTCCGCTCTATACCTATGGCACCGACCCGAACCAGTTGCGGCATTTCGTGCTGCAGAATGACTGGCGGGCGGGGCCGGCGGTGTATTCGGACATCAATTTCATCCTGCTCGGCATCGCCATCGAGCGGCTGGAGGGGCGGACGATCAGAGAAATCGAGCCAGGGCAAGGGTTAGCCTGGGGTGCCGACCCGGCACAGGCGGCAGCAACCGAAAGCGATCCGTGGCGGGGCCGGATGCTGTGCGGCGAGGTTCATGACGAGAATTGCGCGGCGCTGCAGGGGTCGGGCCATGCGGGGCTTTTCGGCACCGTTTCGGCGGTACTCGAATTCGCATCTGGGGTGCTTGACGCTAGCAGACTGTCAGCATTTGACGTCACCCTCATGCGAAAAGCGCTGAGCGCGCGCCGCACCCATGGCTGGGAGCGGCCCTATGAGGGATGGTCGGGCGGCGAGCATTGTTCACCCGAAACCATCGGCCATACCGGGTTCACCGGAACGGGATTGTGGATCGACTTTGCTCATGGCCATGCCTGGACGCTGCTGACCAATCGCGTGCACCCGACACGGCATTTCGACAGCGGCATCTTTGCCCTGCGGCGCGCCGTGGGCGACGCCATCAACACGAATTGAGGACTGAGCATGGAGCCGATCTGGACGATTGGGCTGATGACCGGAACGGTGCTGGACGGCAATATCGACATTGCCATGGTCAAGACGGATGGGGAGACCATAGCGAGCTTCGGCCCCTATACGCTGGCGCCCTATAGCGGAGAGGTGCGGGCCCTGCTGGAAGAGACCCTGGCACAGGCGCGCAAATGGAACTTCGAGGGGCCGGAACCGGACATTTTCGGCCGGGCGGAAGAGGCGCTGACGCAGGCGCAATCGGAGGCGGTGCGCAGCTTCGTCGCGGCGTCGGGCATGCAGATGAGCGATATCGGGGCGGTGGGCTTTCATGGCCAGTCGGTGTTGCACCGAGCGCCGCAGCCGGGGCGTATCGGCGACACGCGGCAATTGGGCGATGGCGCCTTGATGCATGAGATGCTGGGAACGCGCGTGGTGCATGACTTCCGCACGGCAGACGTGCGGGCCGGCGGCCAGGGCGCGCCATTGGCGGCGGCCTATCACCGGGCGCTGCTGCGGCGGCTCGGCAGCGTCGATGGCGATACGGCGGTGCTCAATCTCGGTGGCGTGGCCAATGTGACATGGTGGGATGGTGCCGACCGGCTCATTGCCTTCGATACCGGGCCGGCCAATGCGCCGATCAACGATTTCGTCAAGGCGCATGGCCGGGGCGAGATGGACCGCGATGGCGCCATCGCGGCGCGGGGCGTGGTGGATGAGGTGCGGCTGCATGACTTGCTGAAACATCCCTATCTCTCGGCACCCTCCCCTAAATCGCTGGATCGGTTTGATTTTTCCGCGAGCATGGCCGATGGGCTCGACCTCGAGACCGGGGCGGCTACGCTGACGGCCTTTACGGCGAGCGCCGTGGGCAAGGCGCTGGACCTGTTGCCGCAACGACCGACGCGGCTGATCGTATCGGGCGGGGGACGGCATAATCCGACGCTGATGCGGATGCTGGGCGAGCGGGCGGGCGTGGCGGCGGTGGATGCGGATAGAGTCGGCTGGCGCGGTGATGCCATCGAGGCGGAGTGTTTTGCTTTTCTGGCGGCGCGGGTGTTGCGGGGATTGCCGATCAGTTTTCCGACGACGACGGGGGTGCCGGCGCCGATGACGGGTGGGAAGATTGCGGGGTAGGCGCCCGCCTCGACCACTGAGCGGCTCTTCCCCTTTGACGCAGGGCTATCGCATATGGAGTGGAGCCGAAAGTCACCCTGAGGAGAGAGGGAGCCCACGCTCGGTGGGCTGATGGAGCTGGTCCGTCATTCGATATCGATGGCCAACCGCCCCCCACCTTGATCCCTCCCCGCAAGGGGGGAGTCGACTGCGGCATCCCTGCCTTACAATGCTTTCTGCAGAAACGTCCGGGTGCGGCCTTTGGGGAAGTTGGGGAGGCTGCCGAAGGGGGTGTAGCCGGCGCGCTGGTAGACGGTGAGGGCGAGGGGATTGAAGGTGTCGATCCAGGCGCCGTGGCAGCCGCGGTGGCGGGCTTCGGTTTCGGCCATGTCGAGCAGGCGGGCGGCCCAGCCCTGGCCGCGTTGGGATTCGGCCAGCCAGAGCCATTGGATGTAGAGCCAGCCCCAGGCGGTGTAGCCGGAGAGGCCGCCGAGGATGGTGCCGGCTTCATCGCGCAGCAGGACGGCGAGCGGCTGGCGGTTGGAAGGACCGACGTCGCTGTCGTTGAAGGCGGTCAGGCTGTCGCCGATGGTGGCGAGGTCTGCCGGGGTGGGATTGGCGGTGAGGGTGAGGGTCGGCATGTGATCTACGGAATCGGGCGGATGAAATGGTTTTCGGCCACCTGCTGAATCTCGGGCTGTGGCAGCGCCGATTGGCGGCGGATGGTTTCGATGCGGCTCAACTCGCTGTCGGGCGGGGTTTCGGCGAAGGGGCGGTCGGGGTCGGGCACGGCCGAGAGCAGCAGGCGGGTATAAGGGTGGCGGGGATCGCCCAGCACGCTTTCCATGGCGCCCCATTCGACGATCTGGCCGGCATACATGACCATGATGTCCTCGGCCACATAGCGGGCGGTGGCGATATCGTGGGTGATATAGAGCAAAGCCAGGCCGAGTTCGGCCTTCATGTCGTTGAGCAGGTTGAGGATGCCCAGTCGCACGGAGACGTCGAGCATCGAGGTCGGCTCGTCGGCCACGATGACCTGCGGATTGACTGCCAAGGCGCGGGCGATGGAAATGCGCTGGCGCTGGCCGCCGGACAGTTCATGCGGATACTTGGCCATCACCAGAGCCGGATCGAGCTTGACCCGCGCCAGCAGTTCTTCGATGGCGGCCGTCCGCCCTGCCCCGTCAAGGCGCGGCTGATGCAGCCGTAGCGGGCGCTCCAGGTGATAGCGGACGGTATGGACCGGGTTCAGCGATGAAAACGGGTCCTGAAACACCATCTGCACCGAGGCGCGATAGGCCTTGAGGGCCTTGGCGTCGCCCTTGCCCAGCGGCGTGCCGCGGAACAGCAACTGGCCTGCATCGGGCTGGTATTCGCGCATGATGAGCCGGGCCGCGGTGGTCTTGCCGGAGCCGGACTCGCCCACCAGCGCCAGGGTGCGGCCGGGATGGAGGGCGAAGGAGACCGAGCGTGCAGCGTAGACCGGCCGGTCGGCATGACCGAAGACTTTGGAGACATTGTCGAGGGCCAGAATGGGCGAGGCCTGGATCATGGGGCGCTCTCCTGGCGGATTTGTGCGCCATGCAGCTTGGGCATAGAGGCCCAGAGACGCCGCGTATAGTCGTGCCGGGGATCGGTATAGATGGTGCGGGCCTGGTTGACCTCGACCAGTTCGCCTTCGAGCATGATGCCGATGCGATCGCTGACCTGCACCATCAGGCCCAGATCGTGGGTGATGAACAGGACCGAGAAGCCCAGTTCCTTGCGCAGCTTGTCGATGCGCTGCAGGATTTCGCGCTGCACCACCACGTCGAGCGCGGTGGTGGGCTCGTCCATGATCAGCAGCTTGGGGTTGAGGGCCAGGCAGATGGCGATGACGACGCGCTGGCGCATGCCGCCCGAGCATTGATGCGGATAGGACGTGAGCCGGTCGGGCGAGATGTCGACCAGCTTGAGCAGTTCGGCGGCGCGGGCGCGGGCGGCTTCACGGGTGATTTTGCCATGGGCCCGCAGCACGTCATAGAACTGCTCCTCGACGGTCAGCACCGGATTGAGCGAGTTCATGGCGCTCTGGAACACCATGGCGACTTCGCGCCAGCGAAAGCGGCGCAACTCCTCATCATCGAGTGCAAGCACGTCGCGTCCGCCGACCAGTATCTGGCTGCCGGTGCGGATCAGCGCCGGGGGACGATGCAGGCGGCTGACGGCGAAGGCGATGGTGCTCTTGCCGCAGCCGGATTCGCCGGCCAGCCCGAAGAATTCGCCGGGGGCGATATCGAAGCTGACATTTCTCACGGCGTGAAAATCGGTGTCGGACCCGACATAGTCGATATTGAGACTGCGGATGGAGAGGACCGGATCGCTCACAGCTTGCCCTCCCCGAGGCGGACCATGCGGGTCCAGCGGTTCAGCATGCCGCCGGTGCGGAGGCGCGGATTGGCGATTTCGTCGATGGCGAAGTTGATGAGTGCCAGGCCGAGGCCGAGCAGCGCCAGCGCGATGCAGGGCGACAGCAGATCCCACCAGGCGCCGACCGACAGGGCCGAGGCATTCTGGGCATTGTAGAGCATGATGCCCCAGGAGACGGTGTTGGGATCGCCCAGGCCGAGGAATTCCAGCGTCGCCTCGGTGATGACGGCGAAGATGACGCTGCCGATGAAATTGATGCCGACGATGGAAATGAGGTTGGGAAAAATCTCGAAGGCCATGATGCGCCAGCCGGGTTCGCCCAGCATTTCGGCGGATTTGACGAAATCGCGCTGGCGGATGGAGAGCGTTTCCGAGCGGGTGACGCGCACGCCCCAGGCCCAGGAGGTGAAGCCGAGAATGATGGCGATGACCAGGGGGCTCGCCTGGCCGATAAAGGCGGCCAACACCAGCAGCAGCGGCAGGTTTGGCACCACCAGCACCATATTGGTGAAGAAGTTGATGACCTCGTCGACCACCCCACCCTTGTAGCCGGCGATGATGCCGAGGACGGTGCCGATGACGGTGATGAGGAGGCCCGCGCCGAAGCCGACGGCCAGCGAGACGCGGGCGCCATGAACCAGGCGCGAGAAAACGTCATGGCCGATGCGGGTGGTGCCCAGCCAATGCTCCCAGGATGGGGGCTGATGCGGGCGGCCGACGCGCTTGACCGGGCTGTATTCGGTCAGCAGCGGGGCGAAGATGGCCACGAGGATGACCAGGATGAGGATGGCGAGGCCGATCAGGGCCTTGCGATTATGCAGCAATTGATTGAGCAGCTTCATCGATCAGGCCCCCTTGAGGCGCGGATCGAGCAGGACATAGCTCAGATCTACGGCAAAGTTTGAAATGAGCATGGCGGCGGTCATGATCAGCAACTGGCCCTGGATGACCGGATAGTCGCGGGCGAGTATGGCCTGGTAGAGCGTGTTGCCGAGGCCGGGATAGTTGAACACAACCTCGGTCACCAGCGAGCCGCCCAGGATGGTGCCGACGGCGATGGCGAGGCTCGATACGGTGGGCAGCAGGGCATTGCGCGCCGCATACCATAGCATGACGTTGCTGTCGGTCAGGCCCTTGGCGCGGCCCATGACGATATAGTCCTCGCCGAGCAGGTTGATCATGTTGTTGCGCATGGTCACGGCAAAGCCACCGGTCAGCACGATGACCAGGGTCAGCATGGGCAAGGCGCCGTGATAGAGCACGCTGGATATGTAGGTCCAGTCGAGGCCCGGATCGAGCATGGGATCGGCGGCGTAGCCATTGGGGAACCAGCCCAGGGTATAGCCGAAAACGAAGAGCACGATCAGCGACACCACCACGGCGGGGACCGAACTCGAAAAGATGGCGGCCAGCGACACGACGGAGTCGAACAGGGTGGCGCGGCGCCAGGCGGCCATGACGCCGAGGAAGGAGCCGAGGGTGAAGCTGATGAGGGTGGCGAGGCCCACCAGGCCCACGGTCCAGATCAGCGCCCGGCCCAGCAGGTCGGTGACCGGAAGGGGGAAATACTTGATGGAGCGGCCCAGATCGCCGGTGAAGACGCTCTTGAGGTAGGACAGATATTGCTCGTGCAGCGGCGCGTCGATGAAGCCGAAGGTCAGCTTGAGGGCGTTGAGATTGTCCAGCGACAGCTCCGAGCCGGCGCTGGCGAACATGATCTCGATGGGGTCGCCCGGCATCAGGCGGGGCAGGAAGAAGTTGATGGTGGCGGCGGCGATGAAAGCCGCGAGGTAGAATGCCAGGCGCCGCAGCAGAAAGGCCATGGTGATGTGTTCCTTTCCTGGGTCTGTGGGGACCACTGAGCGGGGGCTCCCTCTCCCCTCGAGGGGAGAGGGTGGGGTGAGGGGTTCAGTGCGGGTGGAGGCAACAGCGCCTGCCGCGACGCTGAACCCCTCACCCGACCCTTCGGGTCGACCTCTCCCCTCAGGGGAGAGGTGACTTCGGCTCCACTCCACAGACGCTACCCTCCCCGCGAGGGGGAGGGTGACGACTGCGTGCTTCGAAGCTTATTCTACCGGATCGAGGTCCAGCAACTGGAGCAGGCGGGCCGGGTTGGCGTTGGAGACGACGGGGGAGTATTTCGGGTCGTCGGCATCGGCCCAGCCGGTGAAGCGGGTGGTGTTGTATTCGTAGAAGCTGGGGCTGTTATAGACCGGGATGACCGGCATGGCCTCGGCGACGATGAGCTGGATCTTGTCCATGATCGCCTTCTGCTCGGCCGGGTCCTTGATCTGCGAATACTGGTCGAGCAGGTCCATCACCTCGGCATTTTCCCAATGCGGGGCGGTGAAGCGGCTCTTGCCGAAATCGTCCGGATTGAACGAACGGCGGTAGGGGAAGTAGGGGTCGGCCGCCGAAGCCAGGGCGTTCAGCGTCATCGAATACTTGCCCTCGATCAGGTCCGAGGTCCAGACGGCGGCTTCCGGGGTGCTCATCTTCACGTTGATGCCGGCCTCGGTCAGGCTTTCCATGGTGATTTGGACCGCGTCGATCCAGTCGGTCCAGCCATTGGGCACTTCGATGTCGATGGCGATCGGGGTGCCGTCGGGATTGTCGCGGAAGCCATCGCCGTCAGCATCGACATAGCCGGCCGCATCGAGCGCGGCGACGCCGGCTTCGAGGTCGAACTTGCCGTATTGACCGTATTGGGTGGCGACTTCGGGATTGGCGAAGGACTTGTAGAGCTCGCCCAGCATGGAGGGATCGTCGTTGATCAGCGGATAGCCGTAGCCGGCGATATCGATGATGGTCTGGCGATCCACCAGCATGGAGAGGGCGCGGCGGAAGTTGACGTCGGTGAACGCCTTGCGGTTGTTCTCGTCGGGCGTGACCATGCTGAGCTGGAAGGACACCAGGCTCGACGGGGTGAACCAGTACTTGTGGTGTTCGGGGTCCTTGGCGACGAAGGTGTTGTCGATGTCGGGGATGAAGCTGGTCGCCCAATCGAGCGTGCCATCGGCCAGGGCCGCGAGCACCTGCGGGTTGTCGGCGAGCTGGGGCAGACGCATGCAGTCGACCTTGAGATTGTCCGCATCCCAGTAATTGGGGTTGCGGCACTGCTCGTAGACCTGCGGGGTGAAGCGGGTGATTTCGGTGAGCGGGCCGGAGCCCACCGGATTTTCGTTGGCGAAGGTCACCGGGTCGGCGATATCGGCCCAGACATGCTCGGGGACGATGGGCATGCCGACGATGGTGTTGGCGATCAGCGAGTTGGGCTCGTTGAGGTTGAAACGCACCGTGCGGTCATCGACCTTTTCGACCGATGCCAGCAAAGCCGAAACCGAGATGAAATCGAGGGCCGGGAACTGCTTGATGTAGTCGTAGGTGAAGACGACGTCGTCAGCGGTCAGCGCTTCGCCATCCGACCATTTGAGGCCATCGCGCAGGGTGAAGGTGATCGACTTGAGGTCGTCGGCCAGTTCGAAGCTCTCGGCCAGGCGGAAATGGGGCTGGTTGCCCTTGAGGCGGTTGAACACCACCAGCGGCTCATAGATGAAATCGAGGGTAGTGGCGCGGGCCGAGGTCTGGCCGAACGGGTTGAAATTGCGCACATAGGTCGTGGTCTGTTCGGAGCTGGCCGTCAGCACCGCCTGGGCGCTGGCCGGGGCCACCGAGGCCAGTAATGCGGCGGAAACGGCCGCGATCAGCGAAGTTCTAAGCATTCCAGTTTTCTCCTCTGTTATTGCGGCCGCGCATCACGCGAAGCCGTTCTCCCTGAAAATCTGTTCCACTTCGGCATGGAGCGCCTTGACGTCCACCCTGGCGGTGCCGAGCCGCGCCTGGGCCCGGGCGATGCGGCCGAGGCTTTCCTCGGTCAACGGCCGCGCTGCATGTGCCGCGGCCAGGCTCGCGGCAAGATCGCCCTGGCTGTGCAGGGCAATGTCGTAGCCGGCATCGAGTGCGGCGCGCACGCGCTCCGGCCAGGTGCCTTTCAGCGCCTCCATGGTGAGGCAATCGGTGATCAGCACGCCGTCGTAGCCGAGGTCGCGGCGGATGAGATCACAGACCGATGGCGACACGGAGGCCGGGCGCTCGGGATCGATGCGGGTGAAGATCAGATGCGCCACCATGGCCCAGGGCGCGTCGCGGAGCGCGATGAAGGGGCGGAAATCGGTGTGCAGCATGTCCTCGATGGAGGCGTCCACCACAGGGCAATCGAAATGCGGATCGACGGTGACGCGGCCATAGCCGGGGATGTGCTTCATGATCGGCATTTCGCCGGTTTCGAGCATGGCGTCGATGACCACGCGGCCCATGGCGATGACGAGATCGGGATCGTCGCCGAAGGCGCGCTGGCCGATGACGTCATGGGTGCCTGAACGGGCGAGGTCGACTACGGGTGTCGTGCCGCTGCCGATGGTCAGCTCGGCCATCATCGAGCCCATGGCCAGGGTCGAGAGGCGCAGGGCGCGCTTGCCCAGTTCGATGTCCTTGCGGGCCAGGGCGCCGAAACTGCCGAGATTGCGGAAGGATGGCCAATTGCCATTGTCGAGCCGCTGCACGCGGCCGCCCTCCTGGTCGATATAGACCGGGGCATCGTCACGACCCACCGCCTCGCGGAACTGGGCGCAGAGGCGCCGGACCTGGTCGGGATTGTCGATATTGCGGCGGAAGAGAAAGAGACCGAACGGGTTCACCTCGCGGAAGAAGGCTATTTCGGAGGCCGACAACTGGTAGCCCGGCATGCCGACAAAGAGGGCCAGTGGCGTGGTCATCACCCGGCTGCTCCCGGCTTGATGCGCAGCAGGCCCTGATAGATATCCTCGTTGTCGGAGGGGATGGGCATGGCGCCGGCAGCCTTGACGTAGAAGTCGACCGGACCGGCAGAGCCGATGACGGCATAGGCATAGCCCTGGGCCTTCATGGCGACGAGGGCGCGATGGAACAGCGCCAGGCCGATGCCCCTGCCCCGCTGACTCTCGGCAACGCCGGTAGGACCGAAGAAGCCGCGGGCGGTGGCGTCGTAGCAGGCAAAGCCGACCAGTTGGCCATCGACCACGGCGATGAGGCAACCGGGCGGCTGATGGGCCATGGCGGCGCCGACTTCGCTGACCCAGTATTCGCTGAAATGGGTGCGAACCCAGTCCTTGACAATGTGCTGCTCGGGCGGCAGGGCGACGCGGATCACGGCCTCGACGGCTTCGGCGCGCTGGCGCAGGTCGTCCAGCTTGCGGCTATAGAGATTGACCAGCAGGTCCATGATGGCCCCTAGCTCGCCGCGCGCGGCTGATGCTGCGCGGCGGCGCGGCGCAGGAAGCCGTCGGCTTCGACCAGCGCCAGTTCGCCGGCGCGGGCGTCGAGACCGGTCAAGGCCATGAGGATGGCGAGCTTCACGTTGTTGTTGCTTTCGGCGAGATAGTGCTCGGCCTCGTCGGCGGTGCAGCCGGTGACTTCGACCAGGATGCGGGTGGCGCGGGCGGCCAGCTTTTCGTTGCTCACCGACAGGTCAACCATGAGGTTTTCATAGGACTTGCCGATGCGGATCATGCTGGCGGTGGTCAGCATGTTGAGCACCAGCTTCTGTGCGGTGCCGGACTTGAGGCGGGTGGAGCCGGTAAGGGCTTCGGGGCCGACCACCGGGGAAATGGCGATATCGGCCATGCGGGCGATGGCCGAATCCGGATTGCAGGACAGGGCTACGGTGACGGCGCCGATGCCTGCGGCATAGTCGAGGCCGCCGATGACATAGGGCGTGCGGCCGCTCACGGCGATGCCGACCACGACATCCTTTGCGGACAGGCCGATCTTTTCCAGGTCGCGGCGCCCTTCCCCGCGGTCATCCTCGGCGCCTTCGATGGGATGACGCAGGGCGCGATCACCACCGGCGATCAGGCCGATCACCATGCCCTCGGGCACGCCGAAGGTCGGCGGACATTCGGAGGCATCGAGCACGCCGAGACGCCCGCTGGTGCCGGCCCCCATATAGACCAGCCGGCCACCGGCCTTGAAGGCGTCCACGACCTTGTCGACGGCGGCGGCGATGTGGGGGAGTTCCTGCTGGACGGCACCGGCGACCTGCGCGTCCTCGGCATTCATGGCGCCAAGAATCTGCTGGGTCGACATGAGGTCGATCTGCACGGTGGCGGGGTTTCTGGCTTCCGAGACCAGTTGCCCCAGCTCGGCCATCAGCACGCTCTTTGCCATCGTGTCCCTCACTCGAATTCTGCCGGGATGCTAGGAGCGATTATTCCTCAAGTCAACGAAGTGTGGAATATTGTATTCCTAATTAGATCCGCCTGTGCACAATGAGCAGGACGCGACAGCAAGCGGTCCATTGCCATCGAGGGGGCACGGAATTAGTGGTGCGACCCGTCGGGCCGGTTGCCGACGCTCAAGGGAGAAGGCATGTCGATACTCAAGGCTCTCAGCGCGCAACTCGATTCCCTGACCGCGGCCGACCGGCAGATCGCGCAATTCATCATCGACCACCCCAATGAGATGCTCGCCATGTCCTCGGCGGCGCTGGCGGAAGCGACGGGACGCAGCCAATCGAGCGTAGTGAAATTCAGCCAGAAGCTGGGGTATGGCGGCTATCAGCAGCTCAAGCTGGCGGTGAACAAGGCCAAGGCGCTGGAATGGCAGGCCCCCGGCGGGGTGATCCACGGTACGATCGACGCCAGCGACAGCTACATGACCATCCTGCAGAAGCTGATCGGCAGCAAGCTGCTCTCGATGCGCGAGACTTCGGCTGCCAACTATGAGCATACGATCGACGCGGCCCTGGAGGCGCTGGGAAATGCTCGCAAAATCCAGCTCGCCGGGGTCGGCGCATCCTCGCTGGTGGCGCGGGATTTTTCCTACAAGCTGCTGAAACTTGGGCGCTCGGTGCTGATGGACAGCGACAGCCATATCCAGATCGCCAATGCTTCGGCGCTGAACGGACAGGATACGCTGCTGGCGCTGTCGCATTCGGGCCGGAGCCTTGAAACGCTGCGCATCGCCGAAGTCGCCAAACGGCGGGGCGCCAAGGTGATTTCGGTCACCGGGCTGCAACCCAATCCGCTGCTCGACGTGGCCGATATCCACCTGTTCACAGTTGCCGACGAGGAAAGGGTCCGCTCCTCGGCCATCACCTCGCGCGATGCGCAGTTGATGCTGATGGACATGCTGTTCATCCTGCTGGTGCGACAGCAGGTCGATGCGCATGACTATGTCCACAACAGCGAAAGCGCCGTGACGGTGCTGAAGGCGTGAAGGTCTGAAGAGGCCGGGGTGAGAGGTCAGGCTCCTCGGCAGGAGCCGCGGCGCTGAACCCCTCACCCGGCGCTGCGCGCCGACCTCTCCCCTCAGGGGCGAGGTGGTTTGCGCTCCACGCCCTATGCGGGCGCCCGACGAACTTGTAATATTCTATTCTTGACAGGCGTCCATTTTGGAATTCAGTATTCCAATCGTCGGTCGCATACCTGGGAGAGGCGTGCCCGCGCTGGCGCGACGCCCCATCGGCGGCGGCCAAGGAGGAAACTTGGCTCAACTGTCACTCCGCGGCATCAAGAAGCGCTTCCGGAATACCGAGGTGCTGCACGGCATCGACCTCGAAATCGGGGATCGGGAATTCGTGGTGTTCGTGGGGCCGTCCGGCTGCGGCAAGTCGACCCTGTTGCGGTTGATCGCCGGGCTCGACCCGATGACGGATGGCGAATTCCTGCTCAATGGCCGGCGCATGAACGAAGTGCCGCCATCGCGGCGCGGCATCGCCATGGTGTTCCAGTCCTACGCGCTCTATCCGCATATGGATGTCTACGAAAACATGGCCTTTGGCGCGCGCCTGATGGGGCTCGACAAGGCCGAGGTGGAGCGGCGCATCGCCGAGACGACGCGGATGCTGCGGCTGGAGGAATTGCTGCAGCGCAAGCCGCGCGAATTGTCGGGCGGCCAGCGGCAGCGCGTGGCCATCGGCCGGGCGCTGGTGCGCAAGCCCGAAGTGTTCCTGCTCGACGAGCCGCTTTCCAATCTCGACGCGGCCTTGCGCTCGGAAGTGCGGCTGGAGATTGCCAGGCTGCATCACGATATCGGCGGCACCATGATCTATGTCACGCATGACCAGGTCGAGGCCATGACGCTGGCCGACAAGATCGTGGTGATGAATGCCGGGCGCATCGAGCAGGTCGGCTCGCCGCGCGAACTCTACGAGACGCCGGCCAATACCTTCGTCGCCACCTTTATCGGCTCGCCGCGCATGACGCTGCTCGATGTGACGCGGGATGGCGAGCGGCTGGTGATGGCGGATGGTGGCAGTATCGCGGTGGGCGCCCTGCCCGCAGGTTCGGCCTTCAGGCTCGGCCTGCGCTCCGATGCAGTCAGGCTGGCCAGGGGCCAGGGCGACGGCTTTGCCGGGCAGGTCGTCTATACCGAATACCTGGGCGACAATGCCTATGTCTATGTGCGCCTCGCCGACGGCACGCTGCTGGCCGCGCGCACCGCCCCCAATGACAGTTTCGCACCCGATGAACCGGTGACCGTCCGCGTCGATCCGGGCTCGGTGCATTTCTTTTCCGCCGAGGATGGCCGGCGGCTGACGCAACAAGCGGCAGAATAAGTCCATGCCAGATAAAAGAGAGGGAGAAAAATGAATACCAATCTCATCCGCATCGGCGCAGCCCTGGGGGCCGTGCTCGTCGCCGCCCCGGCGCTCGCCCAGGACCTGACATTCTGGAGCTGGCGCCAGGAAGACCGCGCCGCCTATGAACAGTTCATCGATACGTTCGAGGCGGCCAATCCTGGCATTACGGTGAAGTTCGAGACCTTCGAAGCGGCCAATTACAACACCATCCTGTCGACGGCTTTGGCCGGCGGCGTCGGCCCCGACGTGATGATGGTGCGCGCCTATGGCGGGCTCGAAAACGTGGCTTCGGCCGGGTATCTCGAGCCGCTCACCACTGAATCGGTGCCGGCGCTGGCCGAGTTTGCGGCCCCGGCCGTGGCGGCGGAGTCGATGCGCTCGGACGGCAAGATCTATGCCGTGCCGTTTGCCAGCCAGACCCAGTTGGTCATCTACAACAAGGCCATTTTCGACGCCAATGGCCTCAGCGAACCGCAGAGCTGGGATGAGCTGGTTGCCGCAAGCCAGACGCTCAAGGATGCCGGCGTGATCCCCTTTGCCAACGGCACCGCGACTGCCTGGCAGAACGAGACCGTGACCTTCGGGCTCGGTTCCTCGCTGATGGGCAAGGGGTTTTATGACGAGCTGATGGCCGGCACCGCCGACTTTACCGATGCACGGTTCACCGACGCCCTGGCTGCGGTCAACGCGGTGGCGCAGGACTACTTCCCCGATGGCTTTATCGGCCTCGACTACCCTTCCGCCCAGCAGTTGTTCAGCTCGGGCATGGCCGGCATGTTCATCGGCGGCTCCTATGAGATGGCGACGTTCAAGGCGCAGAATCCGGATATCGAGCTGGGCGTGTTCGCCGCGCCGGGCAAGACCGCCGAGGATGCCAAGCTGGTCGGGCTCTATTTCGACGGCGGCTATGCGGCCAATGCGGCCGGCGCCAACAAGGAAGCCTCGATCAAGTTCCTCAACTATCTCGCCAGCAAGGAATTCGGCCAGGCCTTCGCCAATACGCTGAGCAATATCTCGACCGTTCCGGGCGTCAGCTTCGACAATCCCCTGCTGGCCGAGGTCAACGAGCTCAACCAGTCCTCGATCCCCTATCTGATGCTGGCGCATTTCCGCTATGGCGAGCCCTCCGGCTCGGTGCTGATCCAGAGCGAGATGCAGAAGCTGTTCGCGGGCGAAACCACGCCCGAAGCGATCGGCGAGGCGCTGACCACCGGCCTGGCGGCCTGGTACGAGCCTTTCCAGAACTAAGCCTGCCCTCCCGGCGGCACCCCTCCCCTGTCCCGGGGGAGGGGTATTTCTCGCGAAGAGAGCGAACCCAATGCCCCACCTTCGGATGACCGGCCGAGGCCTCTGGATCACCGCCCTCATCGTGCCGCCGCTGGCGTTCGTGGCGGTGTTCATCGTCTACCCGATCCTGTCGGCCTTCGCCTATGCCTTCTTCGACTGGCAGGGGCTGCGCCGGGGCGAGTTCGTCGGCTTCGACAATTTCTTCACGGTGCTGTTCGTCGAGCCCTACCGGAGCTGGACCATCAACGCCTTCAGCCACAATATCATGGTGTTCTTCGCGCTGATGGTGCTGCAGAACGGACTGGGCTTCATCCTGGCCTATGCCTTGTGGCGGGAATTGCCGGGCGCGCGCTTCCATCGCGTGGCCGTGTTCCTGCCCGTGGTGCTGTCCACCATCATCGTGGCCTATCTGTTCAAGCTGTTCCTGCATCCGCTGTTCGGGGTGGTCAATGTCAGCCTCAAGGGCATCGGGCTCGGCTGGCTGGCCCAGCCGTGGCTGGGGCAGAGCGACACGGCGCTATGGTCGCTGATCGCCGCGCAATCCTGGCATATGGTGGGGTTTCCGACCCTGGTATTCCTGGCCGGCATGCAGCGCATTCCGGGGGAAATCCTCGACGCGGTACGTATGGAAACCCAGAGCGAATGGGTCAAAATCTCCAGGATCGTCTGGCCGCTCGTGGCGCCCAGCGCCACCATCGTCTTCACGCTGCTGTTCGTGGGGGCGTTCAACTGGTTCGAGCTGCCCTATATCATGGCCGGGCTCGATGGCTCGCCATTCGGCTCGACTGACGTGCTGGGGCTCTATTTCTACCGCACCGCCTTTGGCAACGTCTCGTCCGGCCAGCAGGATTTCGGCCTCGGCAGCGCGCTGGCTGTGCTGATCTTCGTGTTCATCGCCCTCATCGCCGGCATCATCACGGTGCGGCTGCGCGCCAGGGAGATCCAGCTGTGAGCGCCGCCGGCACAATCGACTATGATCGCCGGGGACTGCTCGGCACGCTGGGCCGGGACGGGCTGCTGCAGATCATCCTCATCGCCAACACCATCCTGATGCTGGCGCCCATCGTCATCATGGTATTCTCGGCGTTCAAGACGACGCCGCAAATCTTCCAGTCGCCGTTTGGGATTCCCGATTTCGGCCAGGTGGCGAACTTCGCCAAAATCTGGACGCAGACCAATTTCCTGCGCTACCTGTTGAACTCGTTCTTCGTCACCGGCGCCTCGATGGTGCTGATCCTGACGCTGGGCACCATGGCCGCCTATGCCATCGGGCGCTACCAGTTCAGCGGGGCGAGCTTCATCCTGATGTTCTTCCTCGCCGGGCTGACGCTGCCGCTCAAGCTGGCCATCATCCCGCTGTTCATGCTGATGCGGGATCTGTCCATCCTCAACAATCAGCTGTCGCTGATCTTTGTCTATACGGCGATGGGCCTGCCGACGACGGTCTTCATCATGACCGGCTTCATCCGCACGCTGCCCAGCGAGCTGGAAGATGCGGCGCGGATGGATGGCGCCAGCGAAGCGCGCATCATGTGGTCGATCATGCTGCCGCTGGTGCGGCCGGCCATGGTGATTGCCGGCATCCAGAACGTGGTGCCAATCTGGAACGATTTCTTCTTCCCGCTGGTCTTCATCCAGAACGACGACCTCAAGACCCTGCCCCAGGGCCTCACCACCTTCATGGGGGAATATACCACCGACTGGGGCGTGCTGTTCTCGGGGCTGACGCTGTCGGCCGCGCCCATCGTGGTGCTGTATATCGTGCTGTCGCGGCAGTTCATCGCCGGCATGACATCGGGAGCGGTGAAATGAAGCTGACGCGCGGCCTCATCGTTTCCTGCCAGGCGCGGGCCGACAATCCGCTGCACGGCCCCCAATTCATGGGCGCCATGGCGCTGGCGGCGCGTGACGGCGGGGCGGTGGCCATTCGCGCCAACGGCCCGGAGGACATTGTTGCGGTCCGGGCGGCGGGCCTGCCGGTCATCGGCATCCACAAGGTGTTTTCCGACCGCTACCCGGTCTATATTACGCCCCACTTCGCCGCCGCCGCGGCAATCGTCGCGGCCGGCGCGACCATCGTGGCGCTCGATTGCACCAATCGCCCACGCGACGGGGAGGCCCCTGCCGTGCTGGTGCGCCGCATTCGCGAAGAACTGGGCGCCGAGGTCTTTGCCGATATCTCCACGGTTGACGAAGGGCTGGCCGCCGCCGATCTTGGCGCAACCTATGTGGCGACGACGCTTTCGGGCTATACCGAGGCCACCCAACCCAAACCCGCGGAGCCGGACCTGGCCTTGCTCGAAACGCTCGCTGCGCGGCTGTCCGTGCCGGTTGTCGCCGAAGGCCGCTATAACACGCCGGCTCTGGTGCGGCGGGGTTTCGAGGCCGGGGCGCATGCCGTGGTCGTCGGCACGATGATCACCAATCCGCGCGAAATCACCCGCCTGTTCGTGGGTGAAGGCGTGCCCCGTTGAGGGTGACCGCGCAACTGGGAATCGATGTGGGCGGGACGGCCAGCCGCTGGGTGGCCTGTGACGGCCAGGGCACCATCCTGGCCCGCGGCAAGGCGGCGGGGGCGACCGCCCATGTGTTCAACCCTGCGGAGAAAGAGCGGCTGCTGGCGGCACTGGCCAGTATCGCGGGAGCGCTTGATGAGGCGGGCCTGGCCGCGGGCAGTATCGTGGCGGGGCTGACCGGCTATGGGGCCGCCGTAGCCGGCGATATCGAAGCCCTGCTCGGCCAGGTATTCGGCACCGCGGCGGACGATATCGTCGTCACCGACGATATCGTGCTGGCCTATATGGCCAATTTCGCTCCCGGCGAGGGCCACCTGGTATCGGCCGGAACCGGATCGATCGGGCTCCATATCGGCGAGGGCGGCGACTATGTGCGCGTCGGCGGGCGCGGCATTCTCATCGACGATGCCGGCTCGGGAAGCTGGATCGCGTTGCGGGCGCTGGACCTTGTCTATCGCGCGCTCGACCATTCCGGCTCGTTCGCCGCCGTGGCCGGGCTGGCGCAGCAGCTGTTCGCGGAAATCGGCGGCGATGCGTGGCACGACACCCGCCAGTTCATCTATGCCGGCGACCGGGGCCGCATCGGCTCGCTCGCCGTGGCCGTGGCGCGCGCCGCCGAGGCGGGAGACGCCGTCGCGGTCTCCATCCTGCGCGAGGCCGGCGCCGAACTGGCAGAGCTGGCCAAGGCACTGATCGCCCGCGCCGGCAGCCGGCCAATCGGGTTCACGGGCGGGGTGCTTGCCCTGCACCCGCTGATCGTCGAGGCGATAAGGGAACACCTAGCCGGCCACGATGTCCGCCTGGTTGGGGCAGATGCCGCCCTTGCCGCGGCACGGCTCCAGACTGTCGGAAATGCAGGCTGGCGCCAGATTCTGGCTGCACGATCATCGATCGCCTGATCTTCGCGAGTATTGGGGAATGGCGGAGAGGATGGGATTCGAACCCACGAGACAGTTCATCACCATCTGCGCCCTTAGCAGGGGCGTGCCTTCGACCACTCGGCCACCTCTCCGGCAGGGGGTGGATAGCGGGCGGGGGGTGGGATGGCAAGCGGTTTTTGGCGCGGCGCGGGTTGCGGCGCGATTGTTGCGGTATTTGCTTTATGGCCGCCATGAATGGCGGCTAAAGCCGTGTCGCGACCTTTCAGATTCGCTCAAAACGCTTTAGCTCTTGACGTTGCGCATGTCTTTGTCCCGAAACCGGTGCCCACTTTGGGGAGACATGCTCTAGATCGTGTGGCGCGGCGAATCGCGATTGGTGCTCGGGCGGCGGGTGGAACGCATGGCAAACGGCGGCTTGAGGCTTTGGGTCGGGACGGGCGTGATGCTGGCCGGCATGGCGGGTGCGTGGGCCCAGGAGCCCTTTGTGCCCGCCCCCAACCGCGTGCTCGACCCGATCGAAGGCAACTGGCAGACGCTTGAACTGTCGGAAATCACCATCGCGCTGTGCCTCGACGGCTTTTGCGGGACACTGAGCAAGATCGTGGTGCCGCGCGAGGGGCTGACGGAAGAAGAATATGCCGCTGCGCTGGCAATGCCGCCCGAAAGCTATACCGATATCCGCAACCCCGACCCCACCTTGCGCGGCCGGCCGATGCTGGGGCTGCAGATATTGACGTTGCTGCCCAGCGCCAAGCCCAATGTCTATGATGGGGAAATCTACAATCCCGAGGACGGCAATACCTATTCGGGCTATGTCGAAATGCTGGGGCCCGACCTGATCCGGCTCAATGGCTGTGTGCTCTATAACATCATCTGTCAGGGGCAGGACTGGGTCCGGGTGATCCCCGTGGTCGAGGGACAGTAGGCCGGTGCTCGTGGCACCCCCACCCTCATTCCCTCCCCCTGTCAGACAGGGCCATCGCCCTGTTGCAACAGTCCCACCGAGCGTGGGCTCCCTCTCCCCTGAGGGGAGAGGGTGGGGCGAGGGGTTCAGTGCTGGTGAAATGCACGGTGCCCGACGTAGCGCTGAACCCCTCACCCGACCCTTCGGGTCGACCTCTCCCCTCAGGGGAGAGGTGACTCCGTACCCACTCGATATGCGATAGCCCTGCCACGGCGGGCGGGGCGGCGGTCGTCCGGTCTCAGCGCTGGTTGAACAGGACCTTTTGGGCGTCCTTGTCCTTGGAGAGGTCGGCCGAGGGGGTGTCCTTGCCCCAGGCGAGGCCGCTGGCGACGGCGGGGCGCGCGGCGAGGCGATCGAGCCAGGCCTTTACATTGGGGAAATCGGCGATGTCCTGGCCCTGGCGTTGCCAGCCCTGGGCCCAGCCGATGGAGGCGATATCGGCGATGGAATAATCGCCGGCGACATAGTCGCGGCCTTCAAGCTGCTTGTCGAGAACGCCATAGAGGCGGTGGGTTTCATCGATATAGCGCTTGGTCGCATAGGGGATGCGCTCGGGGGCGTAGATGGCGAAATGGTGGTTCTGGCCGAGCATGGGGCCGAAGCCGCCGACCTGCCAGAACAGCCATTCATCGACCTTGACCTGCTGGCGCGGATCGGTGGGGTAGAACTGGCCGAATTTCAGGCCGAGATATTTGAGGATGGCGCCGGATTCGAAGATGGAGATCGGCGCGCCGCCAGGCCCCTCGGGGTCGACGATGGCGGGAATCTTGTTGTTGGGCGAAATGGCGAGGAATTCGGGCTTGAACTGGTCGCCCTTGCCGATATCGACGCGGTGATAAATCCACGGAACGCCAAGCTCTTCGAGCATGATATGGACTTTCTGCCCGTTTGGGGTGGGCAGGGAATAGGCCTCGATCGGCTTGGTCTGGATGGTCATTGCCGGTTCCATTGGTGTTGATGCTGCACCATATATCGGCGTTTTACGATGCAAGGCAAGGCGACTTGCGGTCGCCCTGCCCCGCCGTTGGCCGTCACGGTCAGGCCCGCCGCAGGATCATCTGCGGATTGCCGTTGCCGCGCATGGCGCTGGAAATGCCGTGGACATCCACGGTGGACACCACGCGATGGCGCAGGGCCGCGAACATGAAGGTCGGCGTGACATTGACCGGTTTATCGAACTGGATGGTCACGGTGTAGCTCTGCATGTTGCCCAGGAGCTGGACGCCAATAAGCATGCCGGCGAAGGGCTGATCGAGATAGAGGCCCTTGACGCGCTGACCGACCTGCCATGGCGAGGCGACGCGATCGGGCAAGGCGGCGCGGGCGGTGTTCCAGTCGCGGTAGCCATGCGTGCGGGCAACCTGTTCGAGGGCAGCGCCATGCGACAGGGTTTCGCCGGCCCGTTCGCGCTCGGCGCGGAGCGCCTTGGCTTCCGATTTCAGGGTCTGGGCGGATGGGGTATCGAGCGAAAACGACATGATAGGTCCTCTCATTGCATGAGGCGACTGTTCCATGGGGGCTCGCATTGCCATGAGGCGCCTTGCAAAGATGAACCGGAGTTCGTGTCCTGCTCGGAGACTGGACTTCACCATCGGAATTGCTTCCGGCGAGCGGCGGGTGCCAGCGACCTGAGCGGGATATGCGCGCGGAGGGTGGTTTTGTCAACGGCATGGCGGGTATGCGATCAATCCCGGTGATGGGGCGATCAGCGATTTGTGTTGGGCGGGCCGGACCGTTCGGGCTATGCGGGGATATCGTGGTTGGGGAAACCGAAGTGGTCGAAACCATATTCCTGCTGATTGCCGGCCTGCTGGGCGGGGCGGTGAATTCGCTGGCGGGCGGTGGCTCGTTCATCGTATTTCCGGCGCTGCTGTTCGTCGGCATACCGCCGGTGATCGCCAATGCGTCGAACACCTATGCCGCCCTGCCCGGCTATGCGAGCGGGGCCTTGGGCTATTGGCATGCCATGGCTCCATACAAGGACCGGCTGGTGCTCTATGGCGTGGTGGCGGCTTTGTTCGGCTATGTTGGCGCGGAACTGCTGCTGGTGGTGTCGGATGAATTGTTCGACCTGGTCGTGCCGTGGCTGATGGCCTTCGCGGTGCTGCTGTTCGTCTTCGGCAACCAGATCAACGGCTTTGTCGCGGCCAGAAGTGGTGGCGGGCGCGGCATGAAGGTGCTGGGCGCCATGCTGCTGATGGTGTGCCTGGCCGGGGTCTGCGTCTATGGCGGGTTCTTCAATGCCGGCCTGGGCATATTGCTGCTGGCCTTTCTCGCCACGGCGGGGTTGAGTGATATCCATGCGATGAACGGGCTCAAGCTCTGGGTGTCGAGCATCGTGGCGCTGGTGGCGGTGGCGCGGTTTGCGGTGAGCGGGTCGATCGACTGGTATCATGGGTCCATCGCGCTGGTGGGGGTGACCGTGGGGGGGTATCTCGCGGCGAAGAACGCCCATCGAATCCCGACGCAATGGATACGAGTGGCGGTGATTGTATATGGGGTCGTCATGACCGGGTATTTCTTCTGGGGCGCCTATCTCTGAGCTCTTCCTTCCCCCCTTGAGGGAGAAGGTGCCCGAAGGGCGGATGAGGGGTTTCTTCCTTCATCTCTGGCATACCTGCACGCAGCATCCCTCACCCTGGCCTTCCGCTGAACGCGTCAGGCCGTCCCTCTCCCTCAAGGGGAGAGGGGGAAAAGTGGGCGGCGGCGTTAGTCAGCCCGCCGGACCCAGACTGCGGCATCGTGGAAGGTGGCGCCGCCGTAGGGCGGGGCTGGGGTGGCGTTGGTGAGGGTGTTGATGCCCTTGCCGCGGCGGTGGGACTTGTTCTGGTGCAGGCCTTCGGCGATGAGCACGCCTGACGGCAGGCCGGTGCGGATGCGGGCGGTGAGATCGACGCTGCCCCTGATATTGCCGACGGTGACGAATTCGCCATCGAGGATCCCGAGGCGGGCGGCGTCATCGGGGTGGATGAAGACGGAGGGTACGCCCTCGCGCTTCTGGCTGCCGGGGGTTTCGTTGAAGGTCGAATTGAGGAAGGCGCGGGCCGGGCTGGTGGCGAGGCGGAACGGGTGCTCGGCATCGGTCGGCTCGTTGATGGCCCAGTGATCGGCGAAGCGCGGCATGTCCTGGGGGTCGCAGACCCAGAGATAGCCCTTTTTGTCAGCGACATCCTGCCAGTTCGGCGCGAAGCGGAAGCGCTTGTCGGGCCAGGCGAAGCCATCGGCAAAGCGGGCGGCAGCATCGGGGCGTTCGCGATCGACGAAGCCTGATTTTTCGACCTCGTCCAAAGGCGGATAGTTCGAGCGACGGAAGGTTTCGGCGACGACGTCGCGGTCGAGAGTGCGGAAGCTGTCGTCATCGAGGCCGAGGCGCAAGGCCAGGGCGTTGATGACTTCATGGTTGGAGCGGGTTTCGCCGGGGCGCTGGATCACGGCGGGGCCATAGAGCACGCGGGTATGGCCGCCGCGGGTGTAATAGTCGTTGTGTTCGAGGAACATGGTGGCCGGCAGCACGATATCGGCGAATTCGGCCGTCTCGGTCATGAACTGCTCGTGGACGACGAGGAACAGGTCGTCGCGGGCAAAGCCGGCATGGGCCAGGGTCTGGTCGGGGGCGACGGCGGCCGGGTTGGTATTCTGGACGATCATGGCCTTGACCGGGCCCCCACCTTTGAGGGCCCTGGCATCGCCAGTGAGGATGGGGCCGATCTCGGACATGTCGAGCCAGCGCGGCTCGCCCTTCTGCATGGCGTCGCCCGATATGGCGGATTTGTCGAGCTGCCAGGTGCCGGAATTGGAATGGAAGGCGCCGCCGCCGCGATGCTGCCAGGCGCCGGTCATGGCGGGAATGCAGAGCGCGGCGTGCATGGCCGTGGCGCCATTGCGCTGGCGGGTGAAGCCGAAGCCGAGGCGGAAATAAGTGCGTGGGGTGGTGCCGACGAGATGGGCGAAGGTGGTGATCTGTTCCACCGTGAGGCCGGTGATTTCGGCGGCCCATTCGGGCGTCCGGGTCGCCAGGTGGGCTTCGAAATCCGGCCCGAAATCGGTGTAGCCAGCCATGTAGGCGCGGTCGGCGAGGTTGTCGCGCAGCAGGATGTGCATGACCGATACGGCCAGGGCGCCATCGGTGCCGGGGCGGAGCACGAGGCCGAGATCGGCCTGGGCCATGGTGGCGGTTTCATAGATATCGATGACGACGATCTTGGCCTTGCGCTCCTTCCTGGCGCGCATGGCGTGGGTCATGACATTGACCTGGGTGTGGACGGCGTTGGTGCCCCAGATGACGACGCAATCGCTCTCGGCCATCTGCTCGGGATTGACGCCGCCGAGCAGGCCGGTGCCGGCGATATAGCCCGGCCAGGAGGTGCCGATGCAGATGGTTTCGTATTGGCGGGAATAGCCCTTGGCAGCGCGCAGGCGATCGATGCCATCGCGGTGCACATGGCCCATGGTGCCGGCATAGAAATAGGGCCAGATGGCTTCGGCGCCGTGTTCGGCTTCGATCCGGGTGAAGCGGGCGGCGATCTCGTCGAGCGCTTCATCCCAGGTGATCCGCTCGAACTGGCCGCTGCCCTTGGGGCCGGTGCGGCGCAGAGGGTGCAGCAGCCGCTCGGGATGGTGGACGCGCTCGGCATAGCGGGCGACCTTTTCGCAGATGACCCCGGCCGTATAGGGGTCGTCCTTGGCACCACGGACGCGGCCGATGGTGTGCGCGTCGATAATGTCCACGTCCAGCGCGCAGGCGGAGGGACAGTCATGCGGGCAGACCGAGCGGGCGGTGCGGATGGCGACGGGCTGGTTCATGGCATGAGGTTAGCGGAGGGCGGTGCGGCGCTCAATTGAATTGGGGTGATGGGTGATATTTGCGGCGTGAATGCGTGCAGAACCGCCGCCTGGATCGCGGTTTTCACGAGAGATGGCCGGACCCCGAGACGGCCGCCGCCCCTGAGTCAGAGCGTGGCGAAAGCCTTGGTGCTGGTTTCGGCGTTGCGGCGGGCGCGGTTGGTGGCGTGGATGGCCAGTTGGGCGGCGCCGGAGTGGAACTGGGAGAAGGTGACGCGCCTCGCGTCATGGGTGGCGATGGTGACGCCGCGCCAGTTGGGGCGGACGGCGCGCACGTCGGACCAGGCCAGCGTCGTTTCGCGACCGAAGGCATTACGGTGTTCGAGCCGGGTATTGTTCCAGCGAACACGGGTGAAGAGGCCACCAAGGCCGATGGCGACGGCCCCACCGCCCAGCAGCAGCGAAGCGATGAAGGTGGCGATCATCTGGGTGGGTTCGACATGGCGGCTACCGCCGATGACGATGATGGCGCTCATCAGCACCACGGCGAGCGCGGCGGCCCCGTAGCAGGCGAAATATTCCACCATGGACGGGCGCAGTTCGGACCAGCCATCGACGTTGACGGCCTCCTCGCTCTGCACCAGGCGCAAGGCGAGGAACGCGGCATAGCCGAAGGCGACCACGCCAGCAGCGCGGGCGAGCGGCAGACCTGATGTGAAGGGGACGTATTTGAGGACGATCAGCGAAACGACTACGACAAGTGGCAAAGCCACTTCCTGCCAGCGCAAGGGCACTATTGCTCTCCAGAAATAGGGGCGCCGGCGACGCTAAGTCGGCAATCTATGGGACGAATCTAGCAAGGTTCAGTGATTTGACCATTAACAATTCCGGGAGCGGCATACGTTCGCGGGGAACATCAGCTTTTTTGCAACAGGGCGGCGGGCTGAGAAAGTGATTCAAGCGCTTCGCGTGGTGATTCAAAGGAATGGCGGAATGAGTCCGCCGACGAGCCCAAGAGCTTGACAGAGAAGGGGGATTCCCGCTTTCGCGGGAATAACGTGGTGGGGTCGAATGACGCTGGATCAGCTCAGCACCTTGAGGCCGACAATGCCAGCGACGATGAGGCCGATGCTGGCGAGGCGAGCCGCCGTGGCCGGGTCGCCGAAGAGATACATGCCCAGCAAGGCCGTGCCGACGGTGCCGATGCCGGTCCAGACGGCGTAGCCGGTGCCGACGGGCAGATCGCGCAGGGCGAGGCCCAAGAGGGCCACGCTGATGACCATGGCGAGCACGGTCAGCGTGGTGGGGACGAGGCGGGTGAAGCCCTCGGTATATTTTAGGCCGATGGCCCAACCCATTTCAAAAATGCCGGCAATGACGAGATAGACCCAAGCCATGGAATTACTCCTGACGACGCCCAAGGGCGTCTTATGGCGGGTCGTCCCGGCCGGGAAAATGGAGAAGCCGCGAGGTCGTCCACGCGCGGCTTCAGAAATAAGGCATATCGGGCGGAAGGTGAAGAGCGTCCCCGGACCATAGGATGGTCCGGGGACGCATGGGTCAGGCGCCGACCGCTGCGGCGGCAGCGTTTTCCTCGGCCCCGATCTCGGCTTCGGGTTCCTTGCGCAAAGTGGTGGCCAGCGGAATTTCCTTGAGCAGGAAGGTCAGGCAGAAGGCGATCAGGGCGGCAGCAGCGGCGGTGAGGAAGACCGGGTGCAAGGCAGCGGCGAAGCCTTCGAGCACCTGGGCGCGCGCGGCCTCGGGCAGCGCCTGGATGGCCTGGGCGTTGAAGGCGCCGCCGCCAGTGGGCACGGTGCCGCCAAGCTGGTTGACAAGGCCACTGGAGAAGATGGCGCCGAAGACCGACACGCCGATGGAGCCGCCGATCTGGCGGAACAGGGTGCTGCCCGCGGTGGCGACGCCGACCAGTTCACGCGGCACGGCATTCTGCGTGGCAGTGACGCTGACGCTGTTGATGGGGCCGATGCCGACGCCGACCACGAACATGTAGAGGGCGATCTGCCAGTCGGGGGTATCGAGCCGCATCATGCCCAGCAGCAGCAGGCCGCCGAACAGCACGGCCGAGGCCAGCATGGGCAGCAGCTTGTAGCGGCCGGTCTTGCTCATGACGAAGCCGGACAGGGTCGAGGCGCCGATAAGGCCGACCATCATGGGCAGCAACTGGAAGGCCGAATTGGTGGGCGAAATGCCCTTGGCGATCTGCAGGTAGAGCGGCAGGAAGGTGATGGAGCCGAACATGGCCATGCCGACGAGGAAACCAACGGAATTGGTGACGACGAAGGTATTGTTGCGGAAGAGCTGCAAGGGCAGCACCGGCTCGGCGGCGCGGGATTCCACCCAGACGAAGGCGACAATGGCCACCAGCGACAGGGCGATCATGCCGACGATCTGCGCGGAGAACCACGGGAAGGTATTGCCACCCAGGCTCGTGGCCAGCACGAAGGCCGACAAAGCCGCAGTGAGCAGGACGAAGCCCATATAGTCTATTGTGTGGGCGACGCGGGTCACCTTGGGCTTGAGGGCGAAGCCGATCACCACCAGCGCCAGCAGGCCGAGCGGCAGGTTGATGATGAAAATCCAGTGCCAGCTCAGGTGTTCGACGATGAAGCCGCCGAGCAGCGGGCCGACCACGGTGGCGACGCCGAAGACGGCGCCGAAAATGCCCTGGATCTTGCCGCGCTGGCGCGGGGGAATGACGTCGGCCACCACGGTCATGGCCACGACCATGAGGCCGCCACCGCCGAGACCCTGCACGGTGCGGGCGAAGATGAGGAAGTTCATCGAATTGGCGAAGGCGGAGAGCCCTGCCCCGATGAGGAAGATGACGATGGCGGCCTGCAGGACGATCTTGCGGCCGTAGAGATCGCCGAGCTTGCCGTAGATGGGAGCGACGACGGTGGAGCTGAGCAGATAGGCGATGACCACCCAGGTCAGGTGCTCAAGGCCGCCGAGTTCGCTGACGATGGTAGGCAAGGCTGTGGAGACGATGGTCTGGCCGAGGGAGGCCAGCAGCAGCGTCACGGCGACGGCGCCGATGATGAGGCCCACCGACTGAGCCTGCGGCTCTTCGGGGGCCGACTGTGCCTGCGACGCAGCGGCGGATGGTGCAGCTTGAGACATTGGACGATCCTTTGGCCCGGCGGGGGGGCATCATGCCCACTTGCGGGATGAATTATTGCGGCATATATCTGCTCACAGCAATTACATGTCAATAGCATGCAATTGCCCGAAGCATGCGAAAATTGCGAGGACTGTCATGCCCCATCAAGGTGGCAAAACCGAAATCAACGCGCTGCTGCGCAAGGCCGGCATCGATGCGCCCACCGCGGAAGCCGTCATCCACATCGACGCCCTGATGCAGAACTGGCGCCGGCGCTCGATGAAACGCGAGCTCGGACAGAAGGCGCTGCTCGACCTCAAGATCGGCATCGACCTGGCGCAGTTGGACGTGCTTTTCGCCATCGAGGCGCCGGAAGATGAATTCGGCGAAATGGCCGGCGGGGAGACCATGGTGGCCTCGGTGGCCGAACGGCTGGCCATCGATCCGTCGCGGGCCAGCCGCGTAGTGAGCGAGATGGTGGAAATGGGCTATGCACGGCGAGCGGCCAGCCAGGCCGATGCGCGGCGCACCATCATCGAGCTGACCGATGCGGGGCAGACCATCGTCAAGGCGGTGCGCGCCTACAAATTCCTGATCATGGGCGATTTTCTCGGCAGTTGGAGCACCGAAGAACTGAACACCTTCGTACCGCTGTTGCGCAGGTTCGGTAGCTGGCCGGAACATACCGAGCCGGGCGCGGCGAAGTTCGCCGACGATATCGCCACGCTGGCGCAGCAGATCGCCGCCAATCGCAAGCAGGTCGAGCCGGCCCGACTGGACCGACTCGCGACGGCAGATTAGGCAGGTCGTCCGCCAGGGAGAGCGGACGAGATGGCACGGACCACACGCATGCCGGTGACCGCCCTGCTTGGGGCGAACATGTTCTTTTCGGGCGTGAGCTACGCCGCCACGATCCCTTATGCGACGCTTGTGGGGGTGGACACGCTGGGGTTTTCGCCGGCCTGGTTTGCGACCATCATGAGTACCGGCGCGATCCTGGGAACCTTCGTTTCGCTGGGGCTTGGCTACCTTTCCGACAAGTTGCGTGACCGGCGGTTGCTGGTTTTCATCACGGCATTGGCGGGCATCGTCGCGCATGGCCTGATCTATGTCTGGCCGACGCAATTGGCGTTCGCGGTCTCCATGGCGCTGATCATACCGATAGCCGGGGCCTGCTACGGTCAGGGTTTTGGCTATGTGCGCGTCTATTACCTGACCCACCGGCCCGACCGCGCGGACTTCATGGTGACGGCGCTTCGCACGGTGTTCACGCTGGCCTGGATCATCGTGCCGCCGCTGGCGGGCTGGGTGGCGGCAGAGTTCAGCATTTTCGACGTCTATCTGGCGTCCTCCCTCAGCTATGCAGGCATCGCCATCATATTTGCCCTGCTGATTGCCGACAGCGCGACAGCGGTGCAGATGCCAATGCCGGTCCGCGCCGAAGGGGCGTCGCGCCTGTCGGTCTTCGCGTTGCGTCCGGGCACGCTGGCGGGGCTGGTTGGCCTGATCGTCATGACGGGCGCCATGCGCCTTCTGACCCTGACGGTATCGCTGTTCATCGTTGTCGACCTGGGTGGCACGGTGACAGATGTGGGCCTTTATGCCGGCATCACGGCGGCCACGGAGGCGCCGTTCATGCTGTTGCTTGCCTATCTGACGACACGGTTGACCAAGGAGACATTGCTGGCACTCGCCGGTCTCGTCATGGCGGTGTTCATTGGGGCGATCAGCCAGCTCACCAGCGTCACCGCGCTGTTCTGGCTCCTGGCCCTCAATGGCCTGGGCACGGCCGCATTGATGAGCGTCAACATTTCCTATGTGCAGGACGCCATCAAGGGCCGGGTCGGGCTGTCCACTTCGCTGATGGATGTGGTGGCCATTGCCGCCAATTTACTGGGGGCAGCGGCATTCGGGCTGCTGGCGAGCGGAGGCGACTATCGCTTTGCCCTGACGGTGGCAGCGGGTGTGTCCGTCATCGGCGCGGCGATCATGGGCGGCGGGAACCTGTCGCGGCTCGGCCGACCCCGGGTTGCCGCAACAGGCTAAGCCACAATGCCCTCACGGGCGCAGAGTTCGGTCATGGCGCTGCCTGGTGGGGGTGGCGGCATGTCGGCGCGGCCACGATTGGTGAGCTGGCTACGCCAGAGGTGGATGGCCAGCGTATCGGGGCGGATGGCCGGATCGACGCTGGAGCCGGGCTGCATGAGCGCCGGGATGCCCTCATAGGGGATCGGATAAAGCGCTGAACTGGGCAGGACATGGCCGGAAAGGCCACGTTTGCGCACGTAATGGGTCAGGGCCATGGGACCGGTGGCGCCGTATTGCATATATTCGGGTGGGACCTGCCGGCCCACCAGGCGGCGGGCCGCGACTTCGAGGCGGCGGAAGGGCGGCAGGTGTGGCTCCAGCAGCGGGCGCGGGCCGGGCGCGAAAATGGCAAGCAGGTCGTCGAGCAAGGGCGCATCGGGCGGGATGTGGAGGACGGCGCCATTGACCGAGCCGGGACGCTCCCAGGCCATGAGGTAGTCGGGCGGGCCGGCGATCGGCTGGACGCAATAGACGTCGAGATCGGCATAGACGCCGCGGCCTTGACGCAGGCCGGTCATGCGGAAGAGGTCGGAGAAGACGCCGGGCGTACCCCTTCCCTTGTAGAATACCAGCCGCTCACGCGGCAGGACGTCGGCCGCATCGCAGGCCACCGCGCCTGAGGGCAGGCCGGGGATCGTATCGTAGGAATAGACTTCCACGCGGTGCCCACGACGGCTGAACGAGGCGATGGACAGGGCTTCGAGCCAACTCATCGACCCATGCCAGAAGCTGAAGATGGTGGGGAGCAAGGTTTATCTTCTCCGAACTCGACGGCCGGCCCTGAGATCAAATCTGCGGCTTGCGCTTGGGCTTGTGGTCCTTCTTGGCCTTGGCGCCGTCCTTGCCGGCCCATTTGGGCTTGCCCTTGTCCTTGCTGACAGGCGCCTTGCTCACCTTGGGCGGGCGGGGCTTGTCAAAATCGGGTTTGGACGCGCGGGGAGCCTCGTCGGCGGCGGCCGGGCTCCAGCCGCCAGTCGCGGCGGGGGCCTCGAGATCGTCGGGGCGCAGGCCGCTCGAACCATAACGGGCCTTGCGGTCGGCGCGTTCGGGGCGCGGGGCGTTGGGATCGAAGCGCTCCACCGGGCCGGGCGGGCGGCGCTGGCTGGGCGGTGGGCCGGAGCGGCGCTCGCCGGGGCCGTCGACGGCGGAAATGGTGACGCCGCGCTCGCCGGAACCGTTCTTCTCGATGGATTTGGCGAAGGCGTCGGCCTTGGGGGCGGCGACTTCAAAGATGGATTCGGTATCGAAGATGCGGATGGAGCCGATGGCGGTCTTGGTGACGCCGCCGGCCTTGCACAGCATGGGCAGCAGCCAGCGCGGCTCTGCCTTGTGCTTGCGGCCGACCGAAACCTTGAACCAGGTGCCCCCCTCGAAGCGTTCGCGGGTGCGCGGGTCCTTGTCGCCGGGCTTATCGAAGACCGGCGCGTCGGAGACATCCTCCGGGGCCGGGCGGGCGGCGAGCTGCTGGCGCAGATAGGCGGCGGCGATGGCCTCGGGCGTGTGGCGCGCCATGAGCTGGGCGACGAAATCGGCCTCGTCCTCGGCAACGGGCCTGGTGAGCATGTCGGCGGACAGGATGCTTTCGCGGTAGCGGGCCTCGATCTCCTCTGCGGACGGCGGCGCCATCATGGTGACGTCGAGCCGGGCGGTCTTGAGGATGCGCTGGGCGGTCGCGCGGCGGTGCATCGGCGCGATGATGACGCAGGTGCCCTTGCGCCCTGCCCTGCCGGTGCGGCCCGAACGATGCAGCAGCGTATCGGGATTGGTCGGCAGGTCGGCGTGGATGACGAGGTCGAGATTGGGCAGGTCGATGCCGCGGGCGGCGACGTCGGTGGCGACGCAGATGCGGGCGCGGCCGTCGCGCATGGACTGCAGCGCATTGGTGCGCTCGGCCTGGCTGAGTTCGCCAGAGAGGGTGACAACATCGAAGCCGCGATTGTGCAGGCGCGCCGAGAGGTGCTTCACGCCTTCGCGGGTGGAGGCGAAGACGATCGTGTTGACCGCCTCGAAATAGAGCAGCGTATTGATGATGGCGTTTTCGCGCTCGGCCGCGGGCACCAGCATCAGCTTGTAGTCGATATCGGCATGCTGCTCGGCGGCGCTGTTGGCGGCGACGCGCAGGGCATCGCGCTGGAAGGTCTTGGCCAGCTGGGCGATGGGCTTGGGGACGGTGGCCGAGAACAGCAGCGTGCGGCGATCTTCGGGGGCGGCGTCGAGGATGAATTCGAGGTCTTCGCGGAAGCCGAGGTCGAGCATTTCGTCGGCTTCGTCGAGCACGACGGCACGGAGGGCGGACATGTCCAACGCGCCGCGGGTGATGTGGTCGCGCAGACGGCCGGGCGTGCCGACGACGATATGAGCGCCGCGTTCGAGGGCGCGGCGCTCGGTGCGGGCATCCATGCCGCCGACGCAGGAGGCGGTGCGGGCGCCCGCTTCGGCATAGAGCCAATCGAGCTCACGCTGCACCTGGAGGGCCAGTTCGCGGGTGGGGGCGATGACGAGGGCCAAGGGCGCACCGATCTCGGTGAAGCGCTCGGCATCGCCGAGCAGGGTCGGCGCGATGGCCATGCCGAAGGCGACGGTCTTGCCCGAGCCGGTCTGGGCGGAGACGAGCAGGTCGCGGCCGGCGGTTTCATCTTCGATGATGGCGGCCTGTACCGGCGTCAGGGTTTCATAGCCCTTGGCGGCGAGAGCGCGGGCGAGCGGGGGGAGGATGGTGTCGGGAAGGGACATTTTTGGCCTTTTTGGACGCCGACCAATCGTTTGGCGTCAGGTTTCCGCAGCGCGGATTTCAGGGGATTTCCCGCATTGGCGGAAAGGCGCCGCGAGCAGCACCATAGCATAAGCAAAGCAAAAAGGCCGCCCGGCGGGCGGCCCCGAATTTGAGGCGTTGAACGTCAAACAGTCACGGGGTCACCCCGGCGCAGGCCGGGGTCCATCCCGAGATGGCCGTTCGTGGCGATACCTCAGGATGGATCCCGGCCTGCGCCGGGATGACATCGAGGGGGTGGAAAGGGCCGGGCCGGCCCTTCGCAAGGCTCAGGGCGTTCGCCCCTCAAATCGCTCCACTGGAGGGATTTGCCGGCTGGCAAGCCAGCCGTCGGGTCTCACCCAACCAGTTCGTCGTCGTTGAAGAAGAACTTGATCTCGGAGGCAGCGGTTTCCGGAGCGTCCGAACCGTGGACCGAGTTTTCGCCGATGGAGAGGGCGAATTCCTTGCGGATGGTGCCGGGAGCGGCATTTTCCGGATTGGTGGCGCCCATGACTTCGCGGTTCTTGAGGATGGCGCCTTCGCCTTCCAGAACCTGCACGACGACGGGCGAGGCGATCATCTGCTCGACCAGTTCACCGAAGAAGGGACGTTCCTTGTGGACGGCGTAGAAGCCTTCGGCCTGGGCGCGGGTCATGTGGATTTTCTTGAGCGCGATGGGGCGGAGACCGGCTTCCTCGAACTTGGCGATGATCTTACCGATGAGGTTGCGACGGACGGCATCGGGCTTGATGATGGAGAAGGTGCGTTCGAGCGCCATGGGGGTCGATCCTTGAATGGGTCTGTTGGAAAGGTGGCGCCTTGTAACGGGAGAGTTTGACGGGCGCAAGACGGGTGGCGCCCATGCGGCAAAGCCGGTTGCCATAAGGGTCGCTTAACTCTATCCAACGGCAAACACTTTATCGCAGGCCGGTTGCCACGGTTTCGCCCGTTGCTCCCTGCGGCCTACCCTCTCCTCAGATTGCCCGATTATGCTTGCTATCAACAACCTTACCTATCGCATCCAGGGCCGGGAGCTGTTCGAAGACGCCTCGGTGGTGCTGCCGACAGGGTCCAAGACCGGCTTCGTCGGCAAGAACGGCACCGGCAAGACCACCTTGTTCCACCTGATCCAGGGGCATATCGGGGCGGATTCGGGGTCGATGGAGCTCAACAAGAAGGCGCGGATCGGGGCGGTGGCGCAGGAAGCGCCGGCCGGCAACGAGAGCGTGCTCGACGTGGTGCTGGCCGCCGACAAGGAGCGCACGGCGCTTTTGGCGGAGGCTGAAACCGCAACCGATCCACACCGGATCAGCGATATCTATACGCGGCTGGCCGATATCGACGCCTATTCCGCCGAGGGAAGGGCCTCGGCCATTCTCAAGGGCCTGGGCTTCGAGCAGGACCGGCAGAATGCGCCGACGCACGAGCTGTCGGGCGGCTGGCGCATGCGCGTGGCGCTGGCCGGTGTGCTGTTCAGCCAGCCCGACCTGTTGCTGCTGGACGAGCCGACCAACTATCTCGACCTCGAAGGCACTTTGTGGCTGGAAAAGTACCTGGCCACCTATCCCTACACCGTCTTCATGATCAGCCACGATCGTGACCTGCTCAACAAGTCGGTCAGTTCGATCATCCATCTCGAACATCGCAAGCTGACCTTCTACAAGGGCAATTACGACACGTTCGAAACCACCCGCCGCATGCAGATGGATCTCAACAACAAGAGCCGCGACAAGGCGCTGGACCAGGTGGCGCATCTGCAGAAATTCGTCGACCGCTTCAAGGCCAAGGCGACCAAGGCCAAGCAGGCGCAGTCGCGCATGAAGATGATCGAGAAGCTGAAGCCCCCGGCGGCGATGTTCGATGAATATGCGGCGCCGTTCAAGTTCCAGCAGCCGGCGAGCGAGCCCCCTACCCCGATGATTACGCTGGACGGCGTGTCGGCGGGCTATGGCGACAAGACCATTCTGCGCAACATCACCACACGCATCGACCCCGATGACCGCATTGCGCTGATCGGCGTCAACGGCAATGGCAAGTCGACCTTCGCCAAGCTTCTGGCGGGCGATATCGCACCGATGGGCGGGCGCTTCAACAAGGGCAAGAAGCTGGAAATCGCGCATTTTGCCCAGCACCAGATGGACAAGCTGCAGCCCGAATGGACGCCGCTGGAGCATATGGTCGACCTGATGCCCAAGGACAACGAGGCGCGGCGGCGGAGCCGGCTCAATCAGATGGGACTGACCACCAGCCGCATGGACACCAAGGCGAAAAACCTTTCCGGTGGCGAGCGGGCGCGCCTGCTCATGGGCATCATCACCTTCAACGGGCCGGGAATGATGATCCTCGACGAACCGACCAACCATCTCGATATCGACAGCCGCGACGCACTGGTGCATGCGCTCAACGACTATGAGGGCGCGGTGCTGATCATCAGCCATGACCGCCACCTGATCGAGGCGACCTGCGATACGCTGTGGATTGCCGAAGGGGGCACGATCAGCGAGTTGGACGAGGATCTCGACACCTACCAGCGCAACATTACCTCCACCAAGGAAAGCAAGGGCGGAAGTGGCGGCAAGGCCAAACTGTCCAAGCAGGAGGCGGCCGCCCGCCGCGCCGAAGTCGCGCCGTTGAAGACCTCCATTAAGGATGCGGAAACCAAGATCGGCCGTTTGCGGGTGGAAATCGACAAAATCGATACCCAGCTGGCCGATCCCAAAGTCTACAACGGCGCCCCTGACCGGCTTATTGCGCTGGGCAAGGACAAGGCCCGTCTTGCGGCCGATCTCGAGACCACCGAAGAACAATGGCTGGCGCTGAGCGCCGAGCTGGAGGACGCGGAGCGCGCATGAGCAAGCTCGCCGCCAAGGATGTGATCTTTACCCTGGGGATGCAGCGGCACCCCGAGGGCGGCTGGTATGCGCGCACCTTCGAGGATGCCGAAAAGGGCGACGGACGGGCGCGTTCCACGGCGATCTATTACCTGCTGGAAGCCGACGATGCGTCGCACTGGCACCGGGTCGATGCGGTGGAAGTGTGGCACTACTATGCCGGGGCGCCGCTGCAATTGCGCATTTCAGACGGGCAGAGCGTGGACGAACATGTGCTGGGGCCGGACCTGGACGCCGGCCAGCGCCCGCAGGTCGTGGTGCCTGTCATGGCCTGGCAATCGGCTACCAGCACCGGGGACTGGACGCTGGTGGGTTGCACGGTGGCGCCGGGATTCCAGTTTTCGGGGTTCGAGCTGGCGGACAAGGACTGGGCGCCGGGAAACAACTAGGCATTGCGGGGCCCGTTGACAGCAACGCGGCATTGCCATTTGCTGGCGGTGGAAGAAGCCGCCGAAAGTGCACCATGCGCCGCCCTGGTTCCAAGCTGGTTGTTGCCCTGTTGGTCTGCCTGCTCTGGATTCCCGGCCTAGCCCAGGCGCAGGACCTGACCAAGGCGCAGCGCGCCGAAATCCGGCGTTTTGCCTATAATAACAGCCTGTTCACACTCTATCACGAGGTGGCCCACCTGCTGTTCCACCAACTCGACCTGCCCATTCTGGGCCGGGAGGAGGATGCGGCGGACAACATGGCCACCTGGACCCTGCTCAACAAGCGGACCCCGGAGGCCGACCGGGCACTGGCCGATGCGGCGCAGGGCTGGATTCTGTCCGGAGTCGCCTATGACAGCGGTGGCGACGAGAGCGACTATGCGGCCGGCCACAGCCTCGACAAGCAGCGCGCCTACCAGATCGTCTGCCTCATGGTGGGCATGGACGAGACGGCATTCCGTCCGATCGCCAACGAATACCGGATCGATCGCGACCGGCAGGACAGCTGCTACTGGGACTATGACACGGTCGACCGGGCATTCCAGGGGCTGCTGGGCGGGCGCGGCAACAAGAACGGGCGCGGCACCGAGGTCGTGGTGACCTATCACGATGCCGGCGGGCGGCTGAAGGCGGCGGCCGATGCCTTCAAGTCGAGCGGCGTATTCGACCAGGTGGCGGACGAGCTGCGCAACAATTACAGCCTGCGCCAGCCGGTGCAGTTCAACGCCCAGCGCTGCGGGGAGGCCAACGCCTTCTATGACCCGGAAACGGTGGAAGTGATCTTCTGCTACGAGCTGATGGCCGACTATATGGAACTCTACGAGGCGAGCATGCCCGCGGAGGTGGCCCCTGCCCCGCGCCAGACGGGCGTGGGCAAGGAAAAAACCAGCAAGTTCTGACGCTTCGGCTATAAGTTGATATTGACAGTCAACTAAAAGCGATCCAGTAGCGGGCCATTGCAACGCTCGGGATCGCCCTGCCATGTCCATCACACTCAATCGTCGCAGCTTCACCCTGGGAACCGCTGGACTGGCGCTTGGCGCCATGCTGCCGCGTGGCGCTTTTGCGCAGGAAACCCGTTCCGTCACCACGAAGTTCGGCACCTATGACATTCCGGCTTCGCCGCAGCGCGTGGTCGCCGTCGACTCGCGGCTCGACCTGCAGCCGGCGCTGGCGCTTGGCCTGCCGGTGATCGGACATGGCCACTCGCTGCCGGCCCGCTGGGTGCCCGGCACACAGGGCCTCGAATATTTCGGCGCGGAGATCAACATCGAGCAGGTGCTGGCCGCCGATCCCGACCTGATCATCTGCGCCGATTACGAAAAGGACGCGGACAGCAGCTGGTGGCCGGCGCGGCGCTTGCGAGAGATCGCCCCGGTGGTGCCGACCAGTGCGCAATTGCCCTGGAAAGACGCGCTTCGGGAACTCGCCCATGTCCTTGGCCGGGATGGTCAAGCCGATGCCGCCATGGCGGAATATGACGCGCTGATCACCGACATCAGATCGCGCCGCGCCGAGCAGATCGCGACCAAGACCGTCGTTACCCTGCAGCCGAACGCCACCGACGTCTTTCTCTCGACCGGCACGACGATGCTGCCGACGCAGGTGCTGGCCGATCTCGGGGCCAAGACCATCCCGCCCGGCGCCGACCAGCCCTATATGACCGACGCGATTCCTGCCGAAGGGCTGGGCGACACGCTCGGGAATGTCGATGGCTTATTGCTGGTTACCGGCACCGATGCCGATGTCGCCGGGGTTGCCGAGATGACCACCTGGCAACGTCTGCCCGCAGTGCGGGCCGGGGCGACGATCAACTCCAACGGCAATATCAACTATGGCAGCATCTACTCGGCGATCCAGATCGCCAAGTTCATGGACGAACTCTACGGCAAGATGGCGTGACAATCAGGCCTTCTTGACCCAGCGGCCAGTCGCTTCCTGCTGCCAATAGGTTAGCGCATTGTTACCCTTGAGCGCGACCCACGCTAAACGGGCCTCGGCGACCGCGTCGGGGTCATGCCCAGAAAACATATAGACAATCCGCTCGTAACCGTCGGCGGATTGCGGCACGGCGCGGTCAACGAAAAACCGCACATTGGCCTGGTTGGGATTGTCCGGTCCCGTGGTGATGAGGACGGGCTGATGCGCGTCGGTTTCGTCGCCGGCCAGACCATGGGCGAGGAAGCTGTCGTCCCGGTAGGTCCAGAGATGGGCATCGAGCGCTTCGGCCCGTTCGGTGGAGCCGACTTCCACCACGGCGCGCCAGCCGCGTTCGATGGTCTTTTCCAGGAGGGCTGGAAGGACCGCTTCGAGCGGGCGGGGTTCGAGGTGGTAGAAGAGGATGTCGGGCATAAAGTGTACCGATCTTCCGGCCATGACGGCCTGCAAATGGCGGGTGTCTGCGCTTCCGGTGCTCACGTACTGGAGTACGCTCCGCTCCGGTTCTCGAAACCCACCATTTTCGTCTCGTCCTGACCGGAAGCTCGGCACACTTTACCGTTCGTAGTGATCCCTGACCAGACGATCGAGCAGGGCGACGCCGAAGCCGGGGGCCCAGGAGGTGTTGACTTCGGAATTGCCGGCGCCGAAGGCGGTGCCGGCAATATCGAGGTGGGCCCAGGGCGTGTCGTTGACGAAGCGCTGCAGGAACTGGGCGGCGAGGATGGAGCCGGCGGGACGGCCGGCCGAATTGCGGATGTCGGCGAATTTGGACTCGATCACCTTGTCGTAGGCCGGCGCCAGCGGCATGCGCCAGAGCTTTTCGTTGGCGCTGAGGCCGGCAGCGAGCAGGCGGGTGGCCAGTTCGTCATTGTTGGAAAACAGGCCGGCATGCTCGTGGCCGAGGGCAACGATGATGGCGCCGGTCAGGGTCGCCAGGTTGATCATGAAGCAGGGCCTGAAGCGGTCCTGCGTGTACCAGAGGGCGTCGGCCAGCACGAGGCGGCCTTCGGCATCGGTATTGATGACCTCGATGGTGGTGCCGCTCATGGCCTTGACGATGTCGCCGGGACGGACGGCGCTGGCCGAGGGCATGTTTTCGACGAGACCGATGACGCCGACGACATTGACGGGAGCCTTACGGGTGGCGAGGGCCAGCATGAGGCCGGTGACGGCGGCGGCGCCACCCATATCGCCCTTCATGTCTTCCATGGAGGCGGCCGGTTTGATGGAAATGCCGCCGGTATCGAAGACCACGCCCTTGCCGACAAAGGCCAGTGGGGCGGCGTCGGTCTTGCCACCGCGCCATTGCATGACGACGAGACGCGCCGGGCGGTCGGAGCCCTGGGCGACGCAGAGCAGCGAATTCATGCCCAGCTTTTCGAGGGCTTCGGGTTCAAGAATTTCGACGGTGACGCCAAGGCTGGCGAGTTCGGCGGCGCGGGCGGCGAATTCGACGGGGCCAAGGACATTGGCGGGTTCGTTGATGAGATCGCGCGCCAGCAGCGTGCCGTCGACCGTCGCGCCCCGATCGGCAATGGCGGCATCGGCGGCAGCGGGATCGGCGACGTGGAGGGTGACGGCAAGCGCGGCGGGAGCGTCGTCAGGCTTGGCCGACTTGTATTTGTCGAAGCGATAGTGGCGGAGGCGCAGGCCGGCGGCGAGTTCGCCGATAGCCGATGGCGTGGCGCCCGGCTCGTCGATGACGACCGCGACGGTTTCGGCGTGGGTGGCGGCGATCTTGGCGAGAAGCGAACCGCCACGGTCGGTCCAGCCGTTGAGGGGAATGTCGGCGCCGGCCTTGCCGCGGCCGAGTACCAGAAGGCGCCTGCCACCCGAACCCAGCACATCGAGCGCATGACCCTGCTTGCCCTTGAAGGCGCCAGCCTGGGCGGTTTCGGTCCAGGCGAGACCGGTGGCGGCCCAGATGGGTGCGGCCGCGCCTGATGGCGCCTCGTTCTCGGCGACATAGATGACGGTGAGACCCGCAGGGGCGCCCGAATGGGCGGCAGTGCGGATGGTGATGGACTGGGACATTGGGGGCCTTGGAAGAGCGGGCGGGATTCGCCCGGTGGAGGATTGGCCGCGATACTATCATCGGGACATTCCGGCGAAAGCGGGAAGGTCCGATTGTCCTCAGGTGGCCGGCGGTCGTCTGATCGAGCCTGAGGACCAGGAGTGCGCTTGACTCACCCCCACCCTCAATCCCTCTCCACAAGGGGGAGGGAAGCCTGGCCAGTGAGCGAGGAAACATCGAGTGACAGTGGGCAGGCACTCCTCCCCTTCTCCCCTTGTGGGAGAAGGTGCCCGAAGGGCGGATGAAGGGCTCGGAGCTACCCACCAGCATCTAGGCGTGGGCGAGCGCAGCCCCCTCACCCGGAAATCCGCTGGACGCGGATTTCCACCCTCTCCCCTCGTGGGAGAGGGTTAGGGCCACAACCGGAACCGGTCGCCCAAGTTCGCAGCGTTCGCGCAACAGGACCGCGGACAATTTCCGGGTGTAGGGTGTAGCGCGCTTGTGCGGCGGGGCGAACTGCACCAAGGTCCGGCTGAAACGACGCAGCACTGGAGGAAGGCCCCCTCACCCGGCGCTGCGCGCCGACCTCTCCCCCGAAGGGAGAGGTGAAGCAAGGATAGTTCAAGACCGCATGAAGAGACTGACAGCCTATCTTGCACGGATGTTCGTGACGGACGCGCTGATCCTGTTCGGCGTGGTGTGCTTTTTGCTCTGGCTGGTCAATTGCCTGCGCTCGTTCGACGTGGTGTCGATCAAGGGGCAGAGCATAGTCGTGCTCGGGGTGCAGGCGCTCTACACGATGCCGCCGCTGGCCATCGCCTTCTTCTATGTGTGCATCGGCATCGGGCTGGCGCGGGCGCTGCAGGCGCTGCAGGCCAACAAGGAACTGCATATCATCCATACCAGCCACGGGCTGGGATCGTTGTGGCGGGCGACGGCGGTGGTGACCGGCGCGGGTGTGGTGGGCGTGCTGCTGCTGTCCAATTTCGTTGATCCCTATGCCTATCGCCGGCTCAACGCCCTGAGTGCCAGCATAGCGGCCGACCTGGTCAGCTCGACGCTGCGGCCGGGGCGCTTTACCCAGGTGACGCCGGGCGTGGTGCTGTTGATCGGCGGGCGCGGGGCCGATGGGGAAATTCGCGAATTCTTCGCCGATGACCGGCGGGACCCCGAGATGCGGCGGACCTATATCGCGGAATCGGCGCGGGTCGCCAGCGATGGCCAGGCCTATGTGCTGGAGCTGCGCAACGGATCACTGCAATATAACAGCAATACCGGGCGGTTCTCGGAAATCACCTTCGGCCGCTACGACATCAATGTCGATCAGCTGTCGCAGCCGATAGCGCAGAGCAACCCGCTGCTGGAACGGGACAGCGTGTCGCTGGTCACCGAAGCGATGGCGAACGGCCAATGGCGGCCGGGTGTGCTGACGCTGCTGGCCGACCGCATGGCCGAGGGCCTGCGAGTGATCGGCATGGCCATGATGGTGCTGGCGGTCCTAGGGTTTCCCAGCGGAAGGCGGGCGCGCATTCCAGTGCCGATGGAAGCCGGCGTGCTGCTTATCGCCTTCGGCGAACGCGGCATCAGCGCCTACAGCCCGCTGGGCACGGCGACAGGAGCCCTGGCGATGATCGCCGTGGCCGGCATCGCGCTGCTGATCCGCATGCGACCCCGCCCCCTGCCCCTGGTGGCACCATCATGACCCGGATCGACTGGCTGGTGCTTGGCCGGCTCGGCAGCCGTATCGGGGTCACGGTTTTCGTATTCTACGGCCTTATCGCGCTGGTGGAATCGCTGGACACCTGGCGGTTCAATTTCGTTGCCGACGCCCATGGCGTGCCGATGGCGCTGGTCATGGTGGCGATGAGCGCGGTGAAATGGACCATCAAGACATTGCCGGTGACGGTGCTGATGGGCGCGGCGCTGGGCTTTCTCGATCTCAAGGCCCGGCACGAGCTGACGGTGATCCAGGCCAGCGGCCTGTCGATATGGCGCACGGTGCGGGCGCCGGTCATCGCCCTGGCGCTAGTGAGCCTGGCAGTATCGCTGGGGCTCGAAACGGTCAGCGCCCAGCTCAACCGGCAGCTCAACCCCACGCCCCCGGGCCAGGCGGCGATGCTGACGCCGGCGGGCGAAGTGTGGCTGGAGCAGCGCAGTGGCGAACTCCACTACATCATGATGGCCACCGGCATGCAGCCGGGCGGCGCGGTGCTCGGCAATGTGACGCTGTTTCACCTGGGCGGCAGCAGCGAAGAGCGCGTCGAAGCCTCCGAAGCCACGCTCGAAAGTGGCGAATGGGTGTTCCCGGCCGCCATCGTGCGCAACCCGGACAAGCCGGCGCAGACCTTGTTCAACTACCGGGTGCCGACCAGTTCGTCGCCGGCCGAACTCGGGCTCAAGCTGGCATCGACCGAGGACATGACCTTTTTCGAGCTGGCAAGGCTGCTGCAATCGGGGGTTTCGGACGCCAGTATCCGCACGGCCGCGACCATGAGGCTGATCAAGCTGTTGGCCCTGCCGCTGGTGCTGACGGGGTCGCTGTTCATTGCTTTTGCGTTTACCGCAGGTTATCGAAGAGGTTCTAATTATGGTCCAGCGGTCCTTTATGGGATCGTGCTCGGGTTCGTTGTATTCGTGATTACCGAGATGGCCGACCGTGCCGGGTCGACCGGCGTTCTCGATCCCACGTTCGCGGCAGTCGGACCGGCGTTTGTGGCCATCGTCATCGGCGTGACGGTGCTGCTGCACAAGGAAGACGGACGCGCGTGAGTATGAAGGCGAAAAGGGGGATATCGCCGCGCCGCCTGGCCTGGGCCAGCGCGTTGCTGGCGCTTGGCCTCAGCTCCAGCGCTTTCGCCCAGGGCATCGTTCCGCGAAACTTCTTCAATGCCCCGGTCGATGCCTCGGCACCGGCTGCAGTGGAAGCCAATACGCTGACATTCGACAGCAATGCCAACATCATCACGGCCAATGGCGACGTGGTGTTGAGCCAGGGCGGCTATACGCTGACCGGGGACAGCCTGGTCTATGACCGGAACAGCAAGGCGGTCAAATTCGTCGGCGCCGTAAGCGTGACCGATCCGGCCGGCAACGTCGCGGAAATGGCCGATCTCGACGTCACTGGCGGTATGAAGCAGGCGTTCATGAATGCGCTCACCATCACCACCTATGACGGCGCGCGGATCACGGCCGACAGCGTCGATTATGACTCGGCTCTGCGCACGCTGATGGAAAACGCGACCTATGCGCCCTGCGGCGACTGCATCGACGATGCAGGGCGGCGGATCGGCTGGTCGGTCAGCGCGTCCGCCATCACCTACAATTCCGAGGACGGCTCGCTCTATCTCGAACAGCCGACGCTGGCCCTGCTGGGGATTCCGGTGGCGTGGCTGCCCTATCTGTGGCTGCCCGATACCAGCGAGACAGTGCTCGCCAATATGCGGATGCCGAGCTACGACTATGGCGAATTGACCGGTCACAGACTGGAAGTGCCCTATTACGCCTATTCGAGCCGCTGGACCGACATCATCCTGACGCCGACCGTGATGAGCCGGCAGGGCTTCCTGATGGGTGCCGAATGGATACAGCGGTTCGATGCCGGCTCCTTCCAGATCAAGGCGTCGGGGCTCTACCAGCTCGACAAGGCGGCCTTCACCTTCGCCGGAGCGCAGCGCGACTGGCGCGGCGCGGTGCAGACATCGGGCGAATTCCGGCCAGTCGCGGACTGGACGGCGGGCTGGAGCTACACCGCCTTCACCGATGCGGCCTATCTCCCCGACTACCGGCTTACGGTGGGCAAATCGAGCGTCAACCAAGTCTATGTCACGCACTTGACCGAGGATACGTTCATCGATGCGCGGGTGCAGCAGTTCAACCAACTTGGCAATGTGACGGCCGCCACGCAGGGCCAGCAGGGCAAGGCCCTGCCGGTGGTGCGCTTCGAACATATCGAGGACCTGGGGCCGGGCAACGGCCGGATCGAGATCAGCGGGCGGCTGCTGGGCGTGCAGCGCGACGCCGATGCGACCAAGGCGGTCAACGGCGTGCCCTATGTCTATGGCTATGAAGGTGGCAAGCAGCATCTGAGCCTGCAGGCCGGCTGGCAGACGCAGTGGATCGGCGCGGGCGGGTTCGTGGCGACGCCCTATCTGGGCGCGCGGGCGGACGCGGCCTATTACGACGGCACCAGCGCCTTGCTGCCGGGGGCGACGACATTGTGGAGCGCCACGCCAATCGCGGCCATGGACGTGCGCTTCCCGCTGGCAGCCAGCGATGGCTCAACCACGCATCTGATCGAGCCGATTGCGCAGGTGGCCTGGCGCGGATCGGACACGACCAGCGTCGGCATCACCAATGACGACGCGCAGAGCTTTATCTTCGATGACACGAATTTGTTCAGCTACAACCGTTTCTCGGGCAGCGACCGGCAGGAAACCGGGCTGCGCGCCACCATCGGCGGGCGCTATCAGGCCAATTTCGCCGATGGCGGCTATATCGAGGTGATTGCAGGGCAATCATTCCAGATCGCGGGCGCCAATGCCTTTGCCACGCCGGGCCAGGCGCAGACGGCAGTGGGATCGGGCATGGACATGGCGGCGTCCTATGCGGTGCTGGGGGCCTATGGTTCGTTCACGCCGGGGCTGAAATTCGGCGGCAAGCTGCAGGTGGATACGGGCGCCATGCAGGTGGCGCGCGCGGGGCTGGGCGCCGGCTACAGCCAGGACGGCTGGGGCGCGACGCTCGACTATACCTATCGCGCCGCCAATCCGGGCCAGGGCATGCTGGTGCCGCAGCACGAGATCGGCGGGGAGCTTACCGTGCCGCTGGCGGAATACTGGTCGGTCACGGCGAGCAGCTACTGGGATTTGGAAGCCAATACCTGGCTACAGGTGGGTGGCGGCGTGGTCTATGACGACGGGTACCTGGTGATCGGGGCCAATGCCACGCGCACCGGCCCCACCCATACCTCGCCCAACGATACCAGGCTGACGGCAACCTTCCGGCTGAAGGCACCGGCCGGACTCAATGTCGGCTACCAGGGCGGCATCCCGCTGCCGGACTTCTAGGACCAATCGCCATTCAGCCGATGCCGGCCTGCAAATGCCAGTTTTCTGCGCTTCCGGTGCTCACGTACCGAACGTACGCTGCGCTCCGGTTCTCGAAAGCCGGCATTTTCGACTCGGCCTGGGCTGAATGGCGATCGGTCCTAGGCGCTATCGGATTTTGGCCTCAATCGTGGGGCAATTGACAGCGCGCTGTTCCCGCCCCATTGAGGGCGGGTGGATTGACGCGAGGCGGATAATGACGATGGCCAAGACTGTTTGGGGGCGCGCTGCCGGCGCCGTGATCATGGGCGTAGTCCTGAGCCTTGCCGCGGCAATGCCGACCATGGCGCAGAGCGTACGCGTCACCGTCAACGGTACGCCGATCACTGACCTGCAGGTGGCCGCGCGGGTGAAGCTGTTCGCGCTGGAAGGCAATCGCGCCGGCACGCGGGGCGCCACCGAGCAGTTGATCAACGAGGCGCTGCAGATCGAGGAAGCCAAGCGCCTGGGCGTGACGGTTTCCAATGCGCAGATCGACGAGGCGCTCCTGCAAATCTCACGCAACATGAATGTCAGCCAGGACAAGCTGGTGGGGATGCTGCAGCAGGGCGGCGTCAGCATCGAGACGTTGAAGGACCGGCTGCGCGCCGCCATTGCCTGGAACGCGGTGACCGAGCAGGCCATCATGCCGCAGGTGCAAATCTCCGACCTGGCCCTGGACCAGCAGGCCGAGAGCCAGATGCAGGCTTTCCAGAACTTCGACTATATCCTCAAGGAAATCATCTTCGTGGGGGCGGGCTCGAGCGGCCGCTCCGGGCAGGCCAACAATTACCGATCCAAGTTTGCCGGCTGTGACAGCGCGGTCGACCTGTCGCTCGCCTATACCGATGCGGCTGTGATCGATGTGGGCCGGCGCCATGCCACGCAGCTGCCGGAGGCCATCGCCAAGGAACTGGCGGGGCTCAATGTGGGCGGCATCACCAAGCCGCGCGTGGTCGAGTCGGGCGTGTCCATGCTGGCTGTCTGCGAAAAGACGCAGGCCGAAGACCTGACCTTCGTCAAGGGCGACCTGCGGGCCGAACAGGGCAACGAGGCGCTCGAAGGCGAGGTCGAGAACTATCTGGCAAACCTGCGCGCCCGCGCCAAGATCGTCTTCAATTAAGCATTCGGGCCCCGAGGGGCCCGAGGTCTTCTTGCCCTGGGGGCCGAGATGGACAAGCCGCTGGCCATCAGCATGGGCGAACCCGCGGGGGTTGGTCCCGACATCATCCTGGGTCTCTATGCGCGGCGGGCCGAGCTCGGACTGCCGCCCTTCTGCGTGTTCGGCAATGCACCCTTCCTGCGGGCACGGGCGCTTCGGCTGGGGCTGACGATCGACATCGCCGACGTGGGTGCGGCGGGAGCCGGGGCGGTCTTCGCCCATGCGATGCCGGTGGCGCAGATCGATGGGCTGGTGCCGGATCATCCGGGGCAAATCTCGCCGGTTTCGGGCGGTGCGGTGATCCGCTCGATCGAAGCGGCGGTGGAGGCAACGTTGACCGGCGCCTGTCGCGGGCTGGTGACGGCGCCGATCCACAAGGGGGCACTCTACCATGCCGGGTTCAAGCATCCCGGCCACACCGAATTCCTCGCCGAACTCTGCGCCAGCGGCGGCAAGCCGCATTTGCCGGTGATGATGCTGGCGCATGGCGGCCTGCGTGCGGTGCCGGTGACCATCCATGTGCCGATCAAGGACGTGCCGGAACTGCTGACCAAGGCGCTGATCGTGGAGACGGTGCGCGTGGTGGCGCATGACCTCAAGCACCGCTTCGGCATTGCCAACCCACAGATCGGGGTGGCCGGGCTCAACCCGCATGCGGGGGAAGGCGGCGCCATCGGGCGCGAGGAGCTGGAAATCGTGGGGCCGGCGGTGGCGCAATTGCAGTTCGAGGGCATTGGCGTCGAAGGCCCCCTGCCCGCCGACACGCTGTTCTATCCGACGCATTGGGCGCGCTATGACGCTGTGGTGGCGATGTATCACGACCAGGCGCTGATCCCGATCAAGACGGTGGCTTTCGAGGATGCGGTCAACGTGACGCTGGGCCTGCCCATCGTGCGGACTTCGCCAGACCACGGCACGGCGTTCGACCTAGCCGGCACGGGACGCGCCTCGCCCGCCAGCTTCCTCGCGGCGATCACCATGGCCGATGCGATGACGGCCCATCCATGAGCCAGATCGACAAGCTGCCGCCCTTGCGCGAGGTGATCGCCGAGCATGGCCTGCGCGCCAAGAAGGAACTGGGGCAGAATTTCCTGCTCGACCTCAACCTCACGGCCCGCATCGCGCGGGTGGCGGGGCCGCTGGAGGGGGTGCGCGTCATCGAGGTGGGGCCGGGTCCGGGCGGGCTGACGCGGGCGTTGCTGGCCGAGGGCGCTCGCGAGGTAATCGCCATCGAGCGCGATGCGCGGGCGCTGCCGGCGCTGGCACAGATTGCCGAAGCCTATCCGGGGCGGCTGACCGTCATCAGCGGCGATGCGATGGAAATGGACTATCGGCAGCTGGCCGATGGGCCGACGCGGATCATCGCCAACCTGCCCTATAATATCGCAACGCCGCTGCTGACCGGCTGGCTGACGCTGGATCCCTGGCCGAGCTTTTTCGAGAGCCTGACGCTGATGTTCCAGCGCGAAGTGGCCGAGCGGATTTGTGCCCGGCCGGGCGAAGACCCCTATGGGCGGCTGGGCGTGCTGGCGGGGTGGCGGACGGATGCGCGGATTGCCTTCAATGTGGGACGGCAGGCCTTCGTGCCGCCGCCCAACGTCACCTCGGCGGTGGTGCATCTGGTGCCCAAGCCGGTCGGCGACGACGTGACAGTGAAAAACCTCGAACATATTACCCGAGCAGCCTTCGGGCAGCGGCGCAAGATGGTGCGGCAGAGCCTCAAGGCGGCCGGCGTGCCGGTGGAGGGGCTGCTGGCGGCAGCGGGGTTGCGCGGGGATGAGCGGGCGGAGGAACTGCCGGTAGAGGCGCTTCTGGCCATGGCACGGGCGCTGCCGGGGCTGCGGAACGCTTAGGGACAAACCCTCGTGGTTAAAGAGGCGCCCCCACCCTGGGGCTACTCTCGCTAGGCCCCAACCACCGGCTCGGGCGGTTGTTCCGGTGTCGGAAGCGGCGCAATGAAGACCAGCCTTATAGCGACCAGCAGAGCTGCGACGGCAGCTCCGCCCGTGACCAGCATGACGCCCGGCCAGGCCCAGGCGGTCCAGGCGTAGCCGCCCAGTGTGCCGAGGATCGAGGCGCCGAGATAGTAGGCGACGAGGTAGATGGCCGAGGCCTGCGCCTTGCCGACATGGGCGCGGCGGGTGACCCAGGCGCTCGCTATGCCATGGGCGGCGAAAAAGCCCATGGTGGCGATGGCGAGACCGAGGATGACCATGATGGTATTGTCGAACATGGTGACGGCCATGCCTGATCCCATCAGCGCCACCAGCGCCCAGAACACCTTGCGCCGGCCCAGCCGCTGGGAAAGGCCGCCGGCCCAGGTGGAGCTGACGCTGCCCAGCAGGTAGACGAGGAAGATCGTGGCGATGGCCGAGTGGCTGAGCAGGAAGGGCGGCAAAGCCAGGCGGAAGCCGGCATAGTTGTAGAGCGTGACGAAGCCGCCCATGAGCAGGAAGGCGCTGGCGAAGAGCCAGGGCAGAGCCGCATCGTGGAAACTGGCGCGGCAGCGGCGCCAGAGTTCAGCGAGACCGATCGGATCGCTGATGAACTGGCGCGGCCTGGGCAGCAGGATGGCAACGGCGATGGCGGCGAGAAGGATCAGTCCCGCCAGGATGCCGGTGCCGAGACGCCAGCCGAGGAGATCGGACAGCACGCCCGAAATGACGCGCCCGGCCATGCCGCCAATGGCGGTGCCGCCGATATAGAGGCCCATGGAATAGCCCAGGGCCTCCGGCGCCATTTCCTCGGAGAGATAGACCATGGCCACGGCGGGAATGCCGGCCAGGGTCAGCCCCATCAGCGTGCGCAGGGTGATGAGCTGCCACCAGACCTGGGTAAAGGGCAGCAGCATGCCAAGAATGGCCGTGATGAGCAGCGCCCCGACGATCAGGCGACGGCGACCGAGGCGATCGGCCAGCAGGCTCGCGGGGATCAGCGCCACGGCCATGGTGGCGGTGGTGGCCGAGAGGGCCAGCGAAGCGGTGCCGGCGTCGCGCACCCAATATTGCGCGAACATGGGCAGCAGGGGCTGGACCGAGTAGTGAGAGGCGAAGACCGAAAAGGCCGAGAGAAAGAAGGCGATATTGGCGCGGAGGAAGGCCGGCGTGCCGCGGCGGATGGCGGGTGAGGTCATCTCGGTTCGCCACTGGCGATCATGGCGTCGGTGCTGGCGCCTCCCTCCCCTCGATGGGGAGGGAATGAGGGAGGGGTGGGGCCACAAGCGGGATAGTCGTATTTCATCCCGCCCTTCACCCTTTCACAAAGAATCGATCTGGCTCTGCAAGTCCTTGACGAAGCTCGTCAAATTGAGCTGTCGCTCGCGCTCCAATCGGGCGGAGACGAGGATGGAGCGAACGCGGGTGACGGACTTTTCCAGGTCTTCATTGACGATGACGTAGTCGTATTCGTTGAAGTGATCCATCTCACGGCGGGCATTCTGCAGGCGCTTCTCGATGGTGCCGACGCTGTCCTGGGCGCGGCGTTCGAGGCGGGCGCGCAGTTCCTTGATGGTGGGTGGCAGGATGAAGACCGTCACCATGTCCTTGCGGCTGTTCTTGTAGAGCTGGAGCGTGCCCTGGTAGTCGATGTCGAAGAGGATATCGTTGCCGGCGGCGAGCTGTTCTTCGACGCGGGCGCGGGGCGTGCCGTAGAAATTGCCGTGGACCTCGGCCGATTCCAGCAATTCGCCATCGGCCTGCATGCGCTGGAAGGCGGGCACGTCGATGAAATAGTAGTGCTTGCCATCGACCTCGTCGGTACGGCGGGCGCGGGTGGTGACCGAGACGGAGAGCTTGATATTGGGATCGGCGCCGAACAAGGCGCGCGAGATGGAAGACTTGCCGGCGCCCGAGGGCGAAGCGATGACCAGCATGACGCCGCGGCGCTGAAATTCCATCAGCCAGATCCTATTCGATGTTCTGCACTTGCTCGCGTAGTTGATCGATCGCCGCCTTGAGGTCAAGGCCGATGGCGGTGAGCTCCACGGCATTGGATTTGCTGCACAGGGTATTGGCCTCGCGGTTGAATTCCTGGGCCAGGAAATCAAGGCGCCGGCCGACGGCGCCACCGCCGCGGATGAGCTGGCGGGCCGAGGCGATGTGGGCGGTGAGGCGATCGAGTTCCTCGCGAATATCGGCCTTGGTGGCGAGCAGCAGGGCTTCCTGGGCCAGGCGATCCTCTGACAGGGTGATGTCATCGGCCAGGGCGGCGAGCTGCCGGCGAAGCCTGGCCAGGATGGTATCGCGACCGCGGGCCGGATTGACCTCGGCGCGCTGCACCAGCGCTTCGATCTCGTCGAGGCGTTCGATCAGCACGGCGGCGATCTGGCCGCCTTCCTGGCGGCGGGCCAGGATGAGATCGGCCAAAGCCTGGGCGGCGGCGCCGAGAATGGCGGCGGCGAGGGCTTCCTCGGCATCCGCTGACATGGGGCGGTCGCGCTGTTCGAGCACGCCCTTGAGGCCGAGAATACCATCGAGCGTGGGCGGGGCGGCCGGTACGGTGCCGCTCAGTTCATCGATGGCTGACAGGACCGTGGCGAGCGCCTGGCGGTTGACCAGCAGGTCGCCCCCTGCCCCATCGCGCTCGACGGATAGATTGAAGGTGACGGAACCGCGCGAGACCGTCTTGCCGATGAGCTGGCGGATATCGCTTTCCAGCGCGTCGAAGCCGGGGGCGAGGCGCAGGCGGATATCGAGGCCGCGCCCGTTGACCGACTTGACCTCGCAGGCGAAGGAGGCGCCGGGCACCGCGCCGGTGGCGCGGGCATAGCCGGTCATGCTGGCGAGGGGCTGGCTCACTCGGTTGCCGGAGCCTCGCCGGCCTGCTCGGCCTCAAGAGCCTGGCGGGCGGCTTCGGCGTCGGCTTCGGCCTGGGCGGCCGCCTCGGCGGCGATGCGGCGATATTGGGCGACGTTGTCCTGATGCTCGTCGTAGGTCTCGGCGAAGACGTGACCTTCGCGCGGGGTGGCACCCTTGGCGACGAAGTAAAGGTAGTCGTGGGCATCGGGATTGGCGACGGCCTTGAGAGCGTCGATGCCCGGATTGGCGATGGGCGTCGGCGGCAGGCCATCGATCTGGTAGGTGTTGTAAGGCGTCTTCGCCTCGATCTCGGACCGGCGCAGGCCACGGCCGAGCACCGACTGGCCCTTGGTGATGCCGTAGATGATGGTGGGGTCGGACTGCAGGCGCATGCCCTCGCGCAGGCGGTTGACGAAAACCGCGGCGACCTGCGGGCGCTCGCTGGCGATGCCGGTTTCCTTTTCGACGATCGAGGCCAGAACCAGAAGCTGCTCGGGGGTTTCGAGCGGCAGGTCGGCTTCGCGGGCCTCCCAGACGGCGGCCAGCTGGGTGGCCATGGCGGCCTGCATCTTGTCGAGCACCGACTGCCTGGTGTCACCGGGCGTGTAGTCGTAGCTGCCGGGCAGGATGGAGCCTTCGGGGGGGAGCGTCGAGACTTCGCCGATCAGGTCGCCTGTCGCGTTGAGGCGCTGGATGACTTCCCAGGCGGTCCAGCCCTCGGGGATGGTCACCGCATAGCGAATGGGATCGCCTTCGGTAAGCTCGGTGAGGATGTCGGACATGCTGGCGCCAGCGGGAATGCGGAAGTCGCCGGCCTTGATATTGGTGTTGCCTTCGACGCGCTGGGCTATCTGGGTGAAGATGAAGGCGTTGGAAACCAGGCCCTGCTCCTCGAGCCGCTGGGCGGCGCTGGTGAGGGTATTGCCCGATTCGACCCGGAAGGTGGATTCGGTGGTGGTGGGACCGGCGCCATAGAACTGGGAGGCGCCATAGACGATGATGCCGCCCACCAGCAGCAGCCCGATCACGAGCAGGCCCAGCAGGCCATTGAGGATATCAACGAAACCGTTGCTCGAACGGCGGCGGCGCCGGGCCTTGCGATCATTCATCGTGCAGGATCACCCTCGAAGCCCTGGCGCATGGGGATACGCCGGGTTTTTCATCGTTTTTTGGCAGCCATGTGGCCGCCAGCATTGTTCTCATGCCCGCGGCAAAGACAAGAGGCACATCGCGCCTGGACGCGATGTGCCTCGATTTTCCAGCGTCGAAGATCAGCCGACCTTGCGCATGACCAGGGTCGCGTTGGTGCCGCCGAAGCCGAAGCTGTTGGAGAGCGCCACGTTGATCTCTTTCCTGAATGCCTTTTTGGGCACCAGGTTGATCGCGGTCTCGACCGATGGATTGTCGAGATTGAGGGTCGGCGGCGCGATGCCGTCGCGCATTGCCAGGAGGCAGAAGATGGCTTCCACGGAGCCGGCCGCGCCGAGCAGGTGGCCGATGGCCGACTTGGTGGAACTCATCACGGCCTTGCCGGCGGCGTCGCCCAGCACGCGGGTCACCGCGCCCAGCTCGATCTCGTCGCCCAGCGGCGTCGAGGTGCCATGGGCATTGATATAGTCGATCTCGGACGGGGCAATGCCGGCGCGCTTGATCGCCGCGCTCATGGCGCGGAAACCGCCATCGCCATCAGGCGAGGGTGCGGTGATGTGATAGGCGTCGCCAGAGAGGCCATAGCCGATCACTTCGCCATAAATCCTGGCGCCGCGGGCCTTGGCGCGCTCATAGTCTTCGAGCACGACGATGCCGGCGCCTTCGCCCATGACGAAACCGTCGCGATCCTTGTCATAGGGGCGCGAGGCAGCTTCGGGATTGTCGTTGAAGCCGGTGGAGAGGGCGCGGGCGGCAGCGAAGCCGGCCAGAGCCAGGCGATTGACGCAGCTTTCGGCGCCGCCGGCCACCATCACGTCGGCATCGCCGAGCGCGATCAGGCGAGCCGCATCACCGATGGCATGGGCGCCGGTGGAACAGGCGGTGACGACGGAATGGTTCGGCCCCTTAAGGCCGAAGCGGATCGACACATAGCCGGAGGCCAGATTGATCAGGCGGCCCGGAATGAAGAAGGGGCTGATGCGGCGCGGACCCTTTTCGTGCAGCGTGATGGAGGCATCGTAGATGCCGCCCACGCCGCCGATGCCCGAACCGATCAGAACGCCAATGCGCTCCTGTTCCTGCTGGGTCTTCGGTTCGACTCCGGCATCGTCGATGGCCTGCTTTGAAGCGGCCATGGCATAGACGATGAACGGATCGACCTTGCGCTGTTCCTTGGTGTCCATCCACTCATCGGGATTGTACTTGCCCTCGGCGGCGTCGCCGAGCGGCAAGCGATGAGCGATCTGGCAGGCGATATCATCGACCTGGAAGTCGTCGATCCGTTTCGCGCCACTCTTGCCGGCCAGGATATTGGCCCAGGTGGCTTCAACTCCGCAGCCGAGGGGCGTAACGAGGCCCAACCCGGTGACGACGACGCGGCGCAATTCCATGCTGTACTGCCTAACCCGGCCAAGCCCGAGGGCTTAGCCGACGGCCTTGGTGAGGAACGACACGGCATCGCCGAAAGTCTGGATCGACTCGGCAGCGTCGTCGGGAATCTCGACCGAAAATTCTTCTTCGAAGGCCATCACCAGTTCGACCTGGTCAAGGGAGTCCGCACCCAGATCGTCGATGAAGCTGGCCTTTTCGACAACCTTCTCGGCATCCACATTGAGGTGTTCCACAACGATCTTGCGGACCCGATCAGCGACATCGCTCATATTTGACTTCCCTTTTTAGAAATCGAGGTTTCGTTTCGCTTCTTATTGGCGCAGGGCCAAATCTTCAAGCACCGTGTTAGCTGACTGGGGCAATGTAGGCGTGCCTTTCGGCGCCTGCAAGCAGTCCAACACGGGTGTCAGCGGCGGCGAGTATCACACTTGCAATGGCTTCGCCAGCAGCCCAAAGGTCGGTTTTCAACGGCTTTCGGCCGTTTTTTGTTGCAGCGGCATCCGATCCGGGCGGCATGGGGCCGGTTTTGCGACCCCGCTACCTCAGATCATCGCCATGCCGCCATTGACGTTCAGCGTATGGCCGGTGATGTAACCGGCGGCGTCGCTGGCGAGGAAAACCGCACAGGCAGCAACTTCCTGGGCGGTGCCCAGCCGGTTGGCGGGAACGGACGACAGAATCGACTCGCGCTGCTTGTCGTTGAGCTCGTCGGTCATGGCAGAGGCGATGAAGCCGGGCGCGATGGAATTGACGGTGATGTTGCGGCTCGCCACTTCGTGCGCCAGCGCCTTGTTCATGCCGATCAGGCCCGCCTTGGAGGCGGCATAATTGCCCTGCCCCGGATTGCCCATGACGCCCACGACCGAGGAGATGCCGATGATGCGGCCGAAGCGCTGCTTCATCATCCCGCGCAGCACGGCGCGGTTGAGATGGAAGGCGGCGGTGAGGTTGACCGCGATGACCTCGTCCCACTCCTCATCCTTCATGCGCATGAACAGATTGTCGCGGGTCATGCCGGCATTGTTGACGAGGATGTCGAGGCCGCCCATCGCCGCTTCGGCTGATGGAACGAGTTTGTCGACCTCGTCGAGCTTGCTGAGATTGGCCGGCAGGATCGGGCAATCCTTGCCGATTTCCTTCGCGGTATCTTCCAGTGCGCCGACGCGGGTGCCTGACAGGGCAACGGTGGCGCCGGCGGCGGCGAGCGCCTTGGCGATCTCGCGGCCGATGCCACCGCTGGCGCCGGTCACAAGGGCGCGTTTGCCAGTCAGATCAAACATTTAGTCCTCTCCCACGGAGATATTGATTCAAGCTCTTGATGAGCTGATTCAAGAGATTAAGCCGATAGTCCGGCCACGAAGGCGTCGATGTCGGCAGGCGAGCCAACCGATGTCGCAACCGTCTCGGCATTGATGCGCTTGGCGAGGCCGGTGAGAACCTTGCCGGTGCCCAGCTCAGCCAGATGGGTCACACCGCCCGGACCGGTGAGCCAGGTGACGCTCTCGGTCCAGCGGACGACGCCGGTGACCTGTTCCACCAGGCGCTGGCGGATTTCGGCCGGATCGGAAATCGGGCTGGCCAGCACATTGGCGACCAGCGGCACGACCGGGGCGTTCATGGCGACTTCGGCGAGCGCGGCCGCCATGGCCTCCGCGGCGGGCTGCATCAGCGCGCAATGGAAGGGGGCGCTGACCGGCAGCAGCAGAGCGCGCTTGGCGCCGCGGGTCTTGGCGATTTCCACGGCGCGCTCGACGGCGGCGGTGGCGCCGGACACGACCACCTGGCCGGGAGCATTGTCGTTGGCGACATCGCAGACATCGCCCTGGGCGGCTTCGGCGGCAACGTCCCTGGCGGTGGCCACGTCGAGACCCAGCAGGGCCGCCATGGTGCCATGACCGACAGGCACGGCCTTCTGCATGGCCTGGCCGCGCGTCTTGAGCAAACGGGCGGTATCGAACAGCGTGAAGGCGCCGGCGGCGCAAAGGGCGGAATATTCGCCGAGCGAATGGCCGGCGACATAGGTGGCGTGATCGGCGAGGCGGACGCCCTTAGATTCCAGCACTCGGACCACGGCAACACTGACGGCCATCAGGGCCGGCTGGGCGTTTTCGGTGAGGCGCAAAATGTCGTCGGGGCCTTCGAACATGGTGGCCGACAGGCGCTGCCCCAGGGCCTCGTCGACTTCCTGGAAGACCGCGCGGGCTTCGGGATAGGAAGCGGCCAGATCCTTGCCCATGCCAACGGCCTGGCTGCCCTGCCCCGGAAAGGTGAATGCGTTGCTGGTCATGATGGCGGCCCCCTCTACTGACGGTCTTAGACAATCCGCAACCCGGCTGTCCAGTTGCGCGGCGTTTGACCGGACTGTGTGGCGGAGTCAAGGCGGATGTCGAATGGGAGAAATCAAACGCAGCAGGATCAGGGGGTTATCCGGCTTTGCAGGCCTGTTGAACGTTTTGCCGGGCCGCGCGTTGACCGCATATACCAAAGGGAGCGTCCCCATGAAAAACCTGACCTCGACCTGCGCCCTGCTGGCCTGCACCGCACTGGTGGCCCCCAGCGCCGCGCAAGGCCCGGATTCCTATGTGACCGGCAGCAAACAGTTTACGGAATCGGTGGTGATCAGCGGATTGGCCAATCCCTGGGAAATCACGCTGGGACCGGATGGCATGCTGTGGACCACGGAACGGACCGGCGGGCGCATCAGCCGGATCGACCCGGCGACCGGCGAGCAGCATGTGGCCATCGAAATCGCGGAAATCTCGGCGCCGGGCGGACAGGATGGATTGATGGGGCTGGCGCTGCATCCCGAACTGGGCCAGGGCACCGGCAACGACTATGTCTATGCCGCCTATACCTATGTGGATGCGGAAAAGGGGGCCGATCCGCAAGTGACGGATGCGAGCAGCCCCTATCACGAGCTCTATACCAAGATCATCCGGCTGACCTACAACGAGGCCGATGGCACGCTGAGCGATCCGGTGGACCTGATCACCGGGCTGCCGGCCAGCAATGACCACAATTCGGGCCGGCTCAAGGTGGGGCCCGATAATGCGCTCTATTATACGATCGGAGACCAGGGGAACAACCAGGGCGCCAATGTGTGCATACCGATCGAGGCGCAGCGCCTGCCGACGGCGGAAGAAATCGGCAAAAAGGATTACGTCGCCTATGTCGGCAAATCCCTGCGGCTCAACCTCGATGGCTCGATCCCCGAGGACAATCCGGAGCTCGATGGCGTCCAGAGCCACGTCTTTACCTATGGCCACCGCAATATGCAGGGCATCGACTTCGGCCCGGATGGCACGCTTTACGCCACCGAACACGGGCCCAAGACCGATGACGAGGTGAATATCCTGGTGAGCGGCGGCAATTACGGCTGGCCGAATGTGGCCGGATTCAAAGACGGCAAGGCCTATGAACATGCCAATTGGGAACTTGCCGCCAACCCGCCCTGCGCCGAGACCACGTTCAGCGAATATGCCATTCCCGACAATGTGCCGCATGAGCCGGAATCGGCCTTTACCGAGCCGATGCAGGAGCCCATCGCCACCATGTTCACGGTCGATACCGGCTGGAATTTCGTGGTGGCGGACTGCAAGGGCATCGACTTCATCTGCTGGCCGACCGTGGGCATTACCAGTGTCGAATATTACGAGGGCGGCGACGACCGGATTCCGGGTTGGGGCAAGGTGCTGCTGGCGCCGACGCTGAAACGCGGCTCGATCTATGTGCTGCCGCTCGACGAAAGCGGACAGGCCGTGGACGGCACGGTGGAACGCTACTTCCAGACCAACAACCGCTATCGCGACGTGGCGGTGAGCGCCGATGGCAAAACCATCTATGTCGCAACCGACGCTACCGGCCTTGCCGAAAACACCGAAGGCGGCACGACGAGCGATCTGGCCAATCCGGGGGAGATCATCGCCTTTACCTATTCGGGTGAAGGCGACCCGAGCACGGTGCCGCCGGCCAACGAACAGTCCCTGCGCGGCCAGGACCAGGCGGCAGCCACCGAAGAGAGTGCGGCGGGGGCAAGCGACAGCACCGCGGCCTCGGGCGACCTGGCCAGCTTTGCCGAGGCCCAATTGGCCAGCGGCAAATCGGGCTATGACGCCAACTGCGCGGTGTGCCACGGCGACAAGATGACCAACAACACCTATGGCCCGCCGCTGGCCGGACAGTTCTTCCAGGAAAACTGGGAGGGCAAGCCCGCGGCCGAGCTGGTGGCCAAGGTCCACACCATGCCCCCTTCCGCGCCGGACAGCCTGTCGGCCGAAGTCTATGCCGACATGGCGGCCTATATCCTTTCGGTGAACGGGCTCGAGGCAGGCGAGGCGCCGCTCAGCGCGGATTCGACGGGGGTGATCAGCTTTCCGGAGTGAAGTGTTGGTGGGCCTTCAAGCGGCCGGGAACCCCGGCCGCGCATACTTCCTTTGCCACTCTGCACTGGAGACAAACGCCGGACCAGCACTAGGCCCGCCCCTAACGGCATCGGCCCAGTAAATCCATCCATCGACCTGCCTACTCAGCCTAAGAAGGTCGGAGCTGACGTCTGGGGGAAGGATGGCGTTGCCCCATTCTCCGTCGTCATTGACGTCCGTCATAAAGGCCCAAAGGCGGTACTCGGTACCATCCATCCAACTGGCGCAATATGCCAATTCACTGATGTCGCTCATGTACCGATGGAGCTCGTCCTGAGCGTCCGTGAGGCGATCGTCCGTCATTGGTCGTTCCGAGCATCGATCGTGTGTCGTTCTACGTTAACACGGTGTATAGCCGGTCGCGACAAGGATCGGTCCTTGCCTTTCCCTGCCCTTTCCCCTATAGCCGCGCCAGCAATTCGTTTGGCCGGGGGCTGAACGGAGGGTTTGTCGTTTGCAAGAACGACGAATAGGGCGAATGCCCGGCCTCCCGTGTTCCCGCTCTTTGCAAGACTGCTTTGATGCCCTTTCCGGCTTCAAGGAGGCTCCGCGCCAGATGTTGCTGTGTTTGAAACCACGAAGGAAGGCGCATTCATGGCCCTTTACGAGCATATCTTCCTGGCGCGCCAGGACGTTTCCCAGCAGCAGGTCGAAGAACTGACCGCAGCGCTGACCGAAATCCTGGCTGCCGGTGGCGGCAAGGTCACCAAGAACGAATATTGGGGCCTCAAGGGTCTCTCCTACCGCATCCGCAAGAATCGCAAGGCGCACTACACCCTGCTGAACATCGACGCCGCGGCGCCCGCCGTTGCCGAAATGGAACGCCAGATGCGCATCAACGAAGACATCCTGCGCTTCATGACCGTCCGCGTGGACGAGCTGGAAGAAGGCCCGTCGGCGATGATGCAGAAGCGCGATCGCGACGATCGCGATGGCGGCGATCGTGGTGGTCGTCCCGACCGCGGCGGTGATCGTGGTGGCTTCGGCGGCGAACGCCGTCCGCGCCGTTTCTAAGAGAAGGACCTAAAAGCTATGGCAATCAAAGACCTCACCACCGCCCAGGCCCGCCGTCCGTTCCAGCGCCGCCGCAAGACCTGCCCGTTCTCGGGCGAGGGCGCGCCCAAGATCGACTACAAGGACGTGCGCCTGCTCAGCCGCTACGTTTCGGAGCGCGGCAAGATCGTGCCGAGCCGCATCACCGCCGTTTCGGCCAAGAAGCAGCGCGAACTGGCCCAGGCCATCAAGCGTGCCCGCTTCATCGGCATCATGCCTTACGCTGTCCAATAAGCTCACTGGGACGGCCAGCTAGCGGCAATCTGCTGCGCTTCCGGTGCTCACGTACTTAAGTACGCTCCGCTCCGGTTCTCGCAGATCACCACTATCTGACTGTCCCAGCGGCTTCTTGTCGGCGTAAGTGCCAGACTATTGGTGCCCTAAGGGCACATCGTTGGGGTTTCGGATGGTCCGGGGCTCCTAACCGTCCGCGAGGCGGGACAGCTACAAGGAATACCCAAATGAAAGTTATTCTCCTCGAGCGCGTGGGTCGTACCGGTTCGATCGGCGACGAAGTTTCGGTCAAGGACGGGTTCGCGCGCAACTTCCTGCTGCCGCAGGGCAAGGCGCTGCGCGCCACCGAAGCCAACCGCAAGAAGTTCGAAGCCGAGCGCGCTCATATCGAGAAGCGCAACGACGACCGCAAAAACGCGGCTGCCGGCATTGCCGAAGGCCTCAACGGCCGCGAAGTCGTGATCATCCGCCAGGCTGGCGAAACCGGCCAGCTCTACGGTTCGGTCGCCTCGCGCGACGTGGTGGAAGCCCTGGCCGCCGATGGTTTCACCATCCAGCGTTCGCAGGTCGACCTGGCCGACCCGATCAAGTCGGTTGGCGTCCACACCGTGGCGCTGAACCTGCATGCCGAAGTCGCCGTGTCGATCACGGTCAACGTCGCTCGCTCGACGGACGAAGCCGCCCGCCAGTCGGCCGGCGAAGACGTGACCGTCACCGTCTATGACGACGACGTGGAAGGCGATTTCGCTGCCGGCCAGAAGGACGCGGCACAGGACGACCGCTTCGACGACGAAGCCATCTGATCGGTCCGACAATGGATTGAAGAGGCCGGGCCATGTGCCCGGCCTTTTTGTTTGCGAATTGGGTGCCACGCCCTCGTGGTTCGAGGCTCGCAAGGGCTCGCACCTCACCATGAGCAACCATTAAGTGATGCGGTCCATGGCTTGTCTCTTTGCAGGACCGTGTTTGCGAAGATGACGAGCTTTCTGGCGCATGCGACGNCCTCACCATGAGCAACCATTAAGTGATGCGGTCCATGGCTTGTCTCTTTGCAGGACCGTGTTTGCGAAGATGACGAGCTTTCTGGCGCATGCGACGAGGGCGACCTTGTGTGGCTTGCCGTTTTCGGTGAGGCGCTTGTAGAGGGCAACGAGCTGGCTGTTCCAGCGATAGGCTGCTGGCAGGGCCGCGGCGTAGATGGCGGTGCGGGGGCGGGCTCGACCACCGGCGATATGGCGCTGGCCCTTGTGCTGACCACTGTCGCGATCGAACGGCGCCAGCCCGATCAGCGCTGCGGCCTGCTCGCGGCTGAGCTGGCCGAGTTCGGGCATGCCGATCAAGAGCGCCAGGGCGGTCGGCACGCCGATGCCAGGGATCGAGATCAGCAGATCGAGTCGCCTGGCCAGCGCTGCGCTCTGGCGGACGGCCGCTTCAAGGCGGGCACGCTCGCTGTGCTGGCGCCGCTTGAGAGCGGCGATATCGG
>NZ_LMEM01000001.1:809870-810474 GCF_001426345.1 Devosia sp. Root436
CGAGGTGGTCCGCCAGCGCCTGTAGCCGGCTATCCTGAACTGCCCTCTCCGTGTGATCCTGGGCGGTGAACGCCGCGATCAGTTGCGCATCGAGCCGGTCGTTCTTGGCTCGCTGCAGGTTCATGCGGGCAAACAGGCGTACTTGCATAGGCTGGTACAGGTTCACYACCAGTCCATGCTGGCGCATCGCCTGCACGATGCCCCGCTCATAACCGCCGCTGGCCTCCACACCCACTCGCTCCACCCCCGCCACGGCAAACCAGGTGACTGCCTGCCGCCATCCCGCCCCATCATTGCCAACCCGGCAATGCTGCCCMGACGGCGTCACCGCCAGGTCCAGAAACGCCTTACCGATATCGACCCCACCAGTCATTGTGATAGTACGGTCCATCTTCCTCGACCCATCCTTGTGATGCGAACCCACGGTTCAATCAACCATCCGGGCCCGATGAAGTGACGGTGACGATCACGCTCATGGACAGCCAGCCAACCGGCTGAGGGCCAATCGATCCGACACCGCAGCCGCGATCTGGGTCGCCATCCAGATCGCGGCATCCAAAAGGATGGCACGAGCTAACCACAAAGCGCTAATACAAGGGCTACT
>NZ_LMEM01000002.1 GCF_001426345.1 Devosia sp. Root436
AATCGATCCGACACCGCAGCCGCGATCTGGGTCGCCATCCAGATCGCGGCATCCAAAAGGATGGCACGAGCTAACCACAAAGCGCTAATACAAGGGCTACTTATAGCTCGGCGTTCCAGTAGCCTCATGGTGAGGTGCGAGCTCTTCGCGAGCCTCGAACCACGAGGGCGTGGCAGAATGCCTACTCCAACTCTTCCAGCGCCGCCTGTTCTTCCGCGCTCAACCCAGCCTCTACCGCCCGGCGTCTGCGGCCGACCACCAACAGCGTGCCCAACCCAATCAGCAACAGTCCAGGCGCCGCAATCCACAGCAGGATGGTGTGGCTGTTCACCCGCGGATTGAGCAGCACATATTCGCCGTAGCGATCCACCAGATATTGCCGCACCGCCTCGTCGCTGTCCCCCGCCAACAGCCGCTCGCGCACCAGCACGCGCAGGTCTTTCGCCAGGTCCGCATCGCTGTCGTCGATGGACTGGTTCTGGCACACGAGGCATCTGAGGCCCGCCGAAATATCGCGGGCCCGTTGCTCCAATACCGGGTCATCAAGCACTTCGTCCGGGCTCAGCGCCATGACTGGCGTCACGAGGCAAAGGGCCAGCAGGAGCGCGCGGAGCCAGATCATTCGGCGGCCTGCGGCGCGGATTTGGCGCGGCGCGGCGCGCCAACCCGCAGTTTGCGATCGGTGAGCGACAAAAGCCCAGCGCAGGCCATGAGGATGGCGCCCAGCCAGATCAGGGTGATGTAGGGCTTGTGCCAGATGCGGACGACATGGGTCTCGTCCAGCGGCTCGCCGAGCTGGAGATAGAGCTGGGAGAAGCCATAGGTCTCGATGGCCGCTTCGGTGGTCGGCATGCCTGATGCCACATAGGTCCGGCGGTCGGCCAGCATCTGGCGCGTGCTGCCATCGGGCGCGGTGACAGTGAAACGGCCCTCGTCGGAGAGGTAGTTCGGCCCCTGCACGGCCTCGAAGCTGTCGAAGGCGATGTTATAGCCGGACAGTTCGGTGCTTTCGCCCGGATTGAGCGTGGTGACCCGTTCGGTCTCCCAGGCCGAGGTGGCGACGATGCCGAGCACGGTGATGCCGATGCCGAAATGGGCGATGGCGGTGGACCAGGCCGAGCGCGGCAAGCCGATCAGCCTGCGGCCGCTTTCGGCCAGCGGGATGCGGCCGAGCTTGCTGCGGTCGACCAGTTCGGCGATGGCGCCGAACGCCACCCAGAAGCCGAGCAGCAGGCCGAGCGGGGCAAGCGAAATGGTGATGCCGCTAAGCGCGGAAATCAGAATAGTGGCAAACAGCGCCAGGGCGGCTGCGCCGATCAGCCTTTGCGCCGCACCGACGATATCGGCGCGCTTCCAGGCCAGCAGTGGTCCGAAAGGGAGCACCAGCAGCAGCGGCGCCATCAGCGTGCCGAAGGTGAGATTGAAGAAGGGCGCGCCGACCGAAATGGTGGTGCCGGCCAGTGCGTCGAGCAGCAGCGGATAAAGCGTGCCGACCAGCACCGCGCCGACCGATGTGGCCAGGAACAGGTTGTTGAGGATCAGCGCGCCCTCGCGACTGACCGGCGCAAACAGCCCGCCTTGCCGCAATGTCGAGGCGCGGAAGGCAAAGAGCGCGAAGGCGCCGCCGATGACCAGCGCCAAAAGCGTCAGGATGACCAGCCCGCGCGTCGGATCGCTGGCAAAGGTATGGACCGAGGTCAGGATGCCCGACCGCACCAGGAAGGTGCCGAGCAGTGACAGGGAAAAGGTGATGATTGAGAGGAAGATCGTCCAGATTTTCAGCGCATTGCGCTTTTCCATCACCAGCGCCGAATGGAGCAAAGCCGTGCCGGCCAACCACGGCATGAAGCTGGCATTTTCCACCGGGTCCCAGAACCACCAGCCGCCCCAGCCGAGCTCGTAATAGGCCCAGTAGGAGCCCATGGCGATGCCCAGCGTGAGGAAGGTCCAGCTCAGCATGGTCCAGGGCCGCACCCAACGCGCCCAGGCCTGGTCGATACGCCCCGAGACCAAAGCAGCGATGGCAAAGGAGAAACAGATCGAGAAGCCGACATAGCCCGCGTAAAGCAGCGGCGGATGGATGGCGAGGCCGATATCCTGCAGCACCGGATTGAGATCGTTGCCTTCAAGCGGCGCCGGAATGAGCCGGGCAAAGGGGTTCGAGGTGAAGATGGTGAAGCCGGCAAAGGCCGCCGTCAGCAGGCTCTGCGTCGCCAGCACCAGCGCCAGCAGGTCATTGGGCAGCCGGCGGCCGAAGGTGGCGACCATGGCCCCGAAGGCCACGAGGATGAAAATCCAGAGGACCATCGAGCCCTCGTGATTGCCCCAGACGCCCGAAATCTTGAAGATCAGGGGCTTGAGCGAATGCGAATTGTTGGCCGCCAGCAGCAGGCTGAAATCGGAGCTGACGAAGGCCTGGATCAGCGCCGCAAAGGCAACCGCGACGAGGATGAACTGCAGCACCGCACCCTGGCTCAGCACCAGCGCGATGCGCTGCCCCGACCGCCAGAAGGCAAAGCCGCCCACCGCCGAAACCGCGGCAATGGCAAAGGCGAGGATAAGGGCGAAATGGCCGAGTTCGATGCTCATTCCGGCCGCCATTCGCCGCTGGCTTTCAGCGCGTCCACGACCTCTTTGGGGATATAATTCTCGTCATGCTTGGCCAGGACATTGGTGGCCATGAACGTGCCGTCCGGCCCCAGGCTTCCCTCGGCCACCACCCCCTGCCCTTCGCGGAACAGGTCGGGCAGGATGCCGGTATAGCGCGCGGCGATATCCCTGGCCCCATCGGTGACGGTAAAGCTGTTGTCCTGCCCCTGGCGGACCCACGAGCCATCCTTGACCAGCCCGCCCAGGCGGATCGGCGTGCCCACGGCAACCTCGCGGGCGGCGATGTCTGATGGCGAATAGAAGAAGACGATCTGGTCGCGCAAAGCCACCAGCACCAAGGTCGTCGCCAGCGCGACCACCACGGCGAGGCCGGCAATGACGGCGAGCCGCTTCTGCTTGCGCGACCAGCCCTGCTTGCGGATGGCTGATGGCATGGTCATGGCTGCGCTCCGTTGAGGGTGAGGCCGGCGCCCAGCGCCAGCGTGTCGAGATCGCCCCGGTCGAAAGCCTGCGGATAGGCCGCCACGGCATCGTCATAGGCCGCCTGCGCGCTGCCGGTATCGTCCAGCACCAGATAGGCGCGCACGAGCTGCGTCCATTCCTCGATGCTGCCGCCCTGGGTGTCGAGCCGCTCGGCCAGGCCGCCGACCATCTGGCCGATCATCTCGGATTCCTGCGCATTGGCCGGCGCAACGCCGCCATTCTGGGCCACGGCAAGTCCCTGCTGCGCCGCCGGCAGCCAGGGCTCGTCGCCCTTGGACAGAGCCAGCGCCGCCTGCCAGGCCTCCGCGGCGGCAGGATAATCCCCGGCGCGGGTGAGTTCGGCGGCGATATAGAGCCGCGACAGCACATGATTGGGGTCCGATGCCGCCGCGGCCCGCAACAGGTCCATGGCTTCTGCCGAACCGGCCCCATCAGCGCCCAGCATCAGCGCTTCGGCGAGGCTGGTCTGCAGGTCCGCCGTCGGCTCGCCCAGTTCCATCATCCGGCGATAGGCGCGCGCCGCATCGGCATAGCGGCCCATTTCGAGATAGGCCGGGGCGATGACGGTCCAGCCGCGCAAATCGTCGGGATTGGCGGTGAGCTGTGCCTCGATGCGGGCAATGGCGGTTTCGAGGTCGATCTGCTGGGCCGCGGCGTCGCTGCGGCCGGCCAGCGGCTGGCTCGGCAGGTCCGGGCTGCCCAGCACTGCATAAAGCCCCAGCGCCAGCACGGCAACGCCGGCCAGGCCTGCCAGCAGCGGCGCTTGGCCAAGACCATGCGGGGTGGCGGTGGCTCGGCCGGCCTCGGCCTTGAGACGCAGGATTTCGCGCGCCAGCTCGCCCCGCGCCGCTATCGCCTCGGGCTCGCCCAGCTTGCCGGCAGCGACGTCGGCGTCGATCCCTGCCAGCACGAGGCGAAAATGGCTGTTGGCATCGTCCAATTCGGGGACTGCCGCGTTGACCGCATGCTGGCCCGCTGCGTAAAAAAGTGCAGCGCATGCAATGGCGGTAACAGCGATGGCGATGAACCAGAAAAGCATGGGGCCTGGACGCATAACGCCGGTACGCGGCAAGATGAGGCCATCTATAAGCCCAATGTGGCGAAAAACCACCAAAACACGAGATCGTGGGGCGGACGCATTGCCACAGGCGCGCATTGCCGCATGAGTGAGACCCGTGTCGATTTTGTCATTATCGGATCGACGCCCCTTGCGCGGCTGGTCGCAGGATTGCTGGCGTCAGCGCATGGCAAAAGCGTGGTGTTTTCCGGCGAGAGCCAGTCGGGCTACCGCCTGCCGCGCGCCATCGACCTGTCGGTCGCCCCAATCACCCGCCCAGAAAGCTGGGCCCTGCTCAAGGCCGGCCTGCCCGAAGCGCTGAAGCTGCTGTCGCGCATCGGCGGACGCGGCGCCTGGTCGCGCGTCGATCCGATCTTCTTTTCCGAAACTCCTGCTGGCAAGGAGGCCCTGGCCCATATTCGCCACATGGCGCTGGCCTTCGGCCATGCGGCCGAACTGGTGCCGGCCAGCGCCATCGGTCCCGGTCGCAGTGGTCTGCTACTGCGCGATGCGGTGCTGCTGCATCGGCCGACGCTGGAAGCCGGCCTCGATCGATGGCTGGACCTGCAAGGGGTGCGCCGCTGCCGCGAGGACGAGACGCTGACGGTGCGCAGCGATGGCAGCGCGGAACTGGCAAGCGGCGAGGACCGCATCGAGATCGGCCAGGCCGTGCTGGCCGACGATGCCGCTGTCATCGACCATGTCCCTGCTTCGCTATGGCCCGCTCTGCTCACCCGCCGCGTGACGAGCACGATCTTTACCGAACCGACACGCCCCATCGCCGCATCGGTAATGCACCGGCTCGATACCGGCCTGACGCTGGTGCAGCAGGCCGGGCGCGGCATCGCCGCCATCGGACCGGGCGCCATCGACCCCTTCGCCGCGGCGCTTGGAACCTTGCTGGGCAGGGAGCGCGAATTCCGGCAGGCGGGCCAATCAAGCTACGAGGCGCTGGCTACCTCGGATGCCGCGCCGGCCGTGGGCCGGCTACGCGGCAGCGGACCCGACATATTGGCGGGCCTCGGCCCCAGCGGTGCCTTTCTGGCGCCGGCCATCGCGCGCTGGCTTTGCGGCATGGCCGATCCCGCCGAAAGCGCCTGGCTCGGCGCGCGGCTGGTGGACCGCAAGGCGGCAGCATCGCCCGTCGCCGAATATGGATGGGCCGCATGACAAGCCAGCCCGGCCGCCTCGGCATCGCGCATCAGCACCATCTGCAGGGCAGCGCCATAGATCGGAACCGCCCGCTGCAATTCCGGCTGGATGGCCGGATCGTTTCCGGCTTTGCCGGCGATACCGTGCTCAGCGCCGCGCTGGCCTCGGGCATCGATGCCGCGGGACGGCGCGACGGGGCGGCGCTGGCGCTCTCGGCGCGGCATGCCCCGGCCATTACCTTCGCGGCATTGGCGGGCGATCATCAGCGCGCCCTGCCGATGGAACGGACGCTCGCCACTGACGGCGCCGACTATCTCACCACCGCACAAAAGCTCGGGGGCAATATCCTTGCGCGCCTGCTGCGGCGCGGCGGCCGCTCGCTCGATATCGACCTCGACCGCCCCGATGCGCTGGCGCGGCCCTGGCTGGGCATGCCGGCGGCGCCGGGCCCCGAGGCCGATCTGGTCGTGATCGGGGGCGGCGTTGCCGGCCTTTCAGCTGCCCTGGCCGGTGCCAGGCGCGGCCTGCGCGTGGTTCTGGCCGAGGCCGCGCCGCTGCTGGGCGGCAAGGCCCGCCTGTTCGGCACGCAGGAAGGCGAGGAAACGCCCGACGCGGCCATTGCGCGCCTCGTTGCCGCCATCGCCAAGTCAGACGCCATCACCGTGCTGACCGCGGCCGAAGCCTTCGCCCTGCGTCCGGGCGCGGTGCGGCTGCATCATGTCGAAATGCCCGGCGGCACGCCAACCGGGCGGGTCATCGACATACATGCGCCCCATATCGTGCTGGCCACCGGGGCGCTGGAGCGCCTGCCGCTGTTTCCGGGCAACCGCCTGCCCGGCGTCATCGGCGCGCTCGATGCGTTCGAACTCGCGCAGCTTTACGGGCTGTGGCCGGGCTGGTCGGCCCTCGTCGCCACCAGCAGCAGCCCGGCTTACCGGCTGGCCATGCTGGTCACCGATGCCGGCATCACCGTGCCGCGCATCTTGGACTCACGGCCGCATCCGCAGTCGCGTTTCATCGAATTCTCCAAGGCCTATGGCATCACCCTGGCAGCAGGGACCATCGTCGCGTCGGCCGCGCCGGCGATCCGGGGCAATGGCATCGTGGCCATGCCGAAATTGTCGATGGATGGCTTTTCGCGCGCCGAGCCGCCATTGACGGTCGACCGGCTGGTGGTCTGCGGCGGCTGGCAGCCGGACCTGACATTGTGGCACATGGCCGGCGGGGAAAGCGCGTGGAATGCGGGCGGGACGCGCCTCGAAGGGCGCGGCGGCCCGGCGGGAACGGTCCTGGCCGGCAGTGCCGCCGGTTGGGTGAGCCGCAGCGCCTGCCTCGCCAGCGGCAGCGATGCCGTCGATGTATTGCTCGGCCGCCAGCGGCGGCTGGTCGAGGACCGGCTGATCGATCCGATCTACGAGACGCCCGATGCCCCCGCTTGGGTGGGCGACGAGCCCGACGAGGCGTCCCAGCCCGTCTTTCTCGATGGTGGCTGGCGCCACATCCAGCGCCCGCGCCGCGTCGCGTCGCGCTGGCCAGCCTGGTTGCCCTTCGCACCGAGGCCGCCCGGATGGTCCCTCGCCGATACGCCGCAGCCGCTTGATATCGCCGATATCGCCGCCGGTGTGCAACTGGGCGCCATCCCTGCGGCCAGCGCCGGCATCGTGGCGCAGGAGCGCGTCGCCATGGTGGCAATCGAGAGCGACCAGGACGATGAAAGCCGGCGCTTAGCCAGCCCCCTGCCCTTGCCGCCATCCTATCTGGCCGCACGCTATGCCGGCGCGGCGCTCTGGCTGGTCGTGCCCGACGACGCGCGAATGCTCGATGTCGGCGCGCTGATCCATGCCAATGCCGATACGACCGATCCGCTCAAGGCCATCGGCGTCGTGGTCCGGATCGTCAATGGCAAGGCGGTCGCCCTCGTGGCGGGCAGCGCCGGCCAGACCGCCAGCGTGCACGAACCAGGCCGGGCCGTCGGCATCAGGCTGGTGGAACCTTACCGGGCCTAGCTGCGGCGCTCGGCAGCGGCGCGGGCGCGCTTCAGCGTTTCGGCATATTCGGGATTGAAGCGGACTTCGGCCATCTTGATGCCGGCATCGAGCCGGGCACCGATCACCGGATCGGCCGGATGCTGCCGGATCAAATCGAGATTACGCTGCAGATGGACTTCCAGCGCCTGGCCCGTCTGGCTCCAGGCCTGCTCGAACAAAGCGTTCAGCGCCAGCGAGTCGCGGCATTCGCGGATGGTCGCCAGCAGGTAGACGCCATTGATGGCGGCGAGGATCCGGTCATTGTCGAGCCGGTCGCTGCCTTCGCGGCCGCGGCGCATGGCCTGATTGATGTCGGCGACCACGTCGCGCAAGCGCGGCTCGATACGGTCCGATACCTGCTTGGTGATGGCCGACAACACCATGGCCCAGCGGCTGCCGCGGGCAAATTCAATATAGCCGCCCAGCGACCGCACCAGCCGGTGGAAGCGCTCGAGGCTGCGGCAGACGAGGTCGATATCGGCAAAGGCGCCCATCGGCTGCAAAATATGAATCTGGTTCTGCGCATGCGCCAGGATGGCGTCGATCACCGGGCTGAAGCCCATGCGAATCACGGCAACCTCTGTGGCATTGCCCGAAAGCTTGATGATGGTGGTGATAAGCCGCGTCGGATTGGCGATTTGCCCAAGGGCGGCATGAAACAGCAGCGAAGCCAGCGCCGGGTCCTGCAGAGGCATGGATTGCAGCGCCACGCCGAGCGCGCCGTCTTCGCCTATGGCGTTGACGGCCTTGCCGAAAGCCTGCGCCTTGGCCAGCAAGGCCCGGCTGCGCAAGGCCATCATGATGGCCGGCAGGGCATCGCGGGCCTCGGTACTGCCGAGGGCGGCGCGCAGCCGCCGGTCCTTTTCCTGATCCTTAGCGGCCGCGGCCAGCGCGTCCTTCATGCGGGTCAGCACGTCAGGCAGTACGACTTCGAGGTCTTTGGCCAGGAAATTGCCGTTGGCGATGCCATCGGCCGAGATCAGGTCGGGGCAGAGATCGCGGTAGACCCAGGTCCAGCCAGCCTCGGCATGCGCGCGCGAAACCGAGCCGGCAAAGGAAAACGGCACCGGATCCTGCACCAGGATCACATCGATGACGCCGGCAAACGGACGGCCAGCGGCCCGGCCCGCCCGGCGGGGCGCGGCAGAGGCCGGCAATTCACTGTGGTTGGCGGCTTGAGACATCGACGCAGAGGGTTTGGAAAACGAGTTCGTCCCAAACCCTATAGCGCGTTGGTAAACAATCCTTATCCGGAAAGGTCGCGACCTTTATCCTGGGCCGGCTGGAATCCGGGAACCTTTCTTAGGCGGCGCCCTGCACCACGGCCCAGTTGCCGTTCTGCTCGCGGCAGGCGGTGCCCTTTTTCACATAGTCCTGGCCATTGGCTTTGACGGTGTGGGTGAAGTCGCGGCAATCGAGATTGTTGACGCGGACATAGGGCCCCACTGCCACCGTACCGGTCGTGCCCTTGTCGCCGGCCCACTGGCGCGGCGCACCGGGGCGGCCGAACTGCAAGGCATAGAACTGGGCGCTGTTGGCCTCGGCCGAATCCTTGGCCGTCATGATCGCCAGCGCGGCCGGATCGACGAAGCCATTGGCGACGCTGGTGGTCAGCAAGGCCTGCTGGGTCGTCTGTGCCGGCGTCGCCACCAGCGGCTGCGGCGTTACGGGCGCCATCACCACCGGGGCCTGCGCCACCTGGGTCGGACCGGTACTGGCACAGCCGGCCAGGGTCAAAGCAAGCAGCGGCGCGGCGAATAGGGCGATGCGGTTCATGTGCAATATCTCGTGGTCGTTGTAATGGCTCTTGTTGTCGTAATGCGGCGAAAGTGCGTCAGGTTGCGTTTGGTCTGGCCATGGCGCCAAGGCGTGCCGTCGGTAGCCGCAGTTCCACCAGCAGCCCGCCCAGCGCCGAACGCTTGAGCGCCAGGCTCCCACCATAGACATCCACCAGTTCCTTTACGATATCGAGCCCCAGCCCGCTGCCCGGCGTTTTCTCGTCCAGCCTGACACCGCGGCGCAACACTTTCTGGGCGTCTTCCTCGGAAAGGCCGGGGCCGTTGTCGTCGATGCGGATCAGCAGCATGGTGCCGGTGTCGCTGCGTTCGGCATCGAGCCGCACCCCCACCTGCCCCTTGGACCATTTGCAGGCATTGTCGAGCAGGTTGCCCGCCATTTCCTCAAGATCGGCCTCGTCGCCGCGGAACCACGGCAACGAAGCGTCGGGACGCTGGAAAGCGATGGTGCAGTCGGGGTTGATCTTGCGCATCACCCGCGTCAGCCGCAGCATGATCATGGTGGGGTCGGCCTTCTTGCCAACCACCGAGGTCCGGGCCGCCAACCGGGCGCGCTCCAGATAGGTCGCGACCATGGTGCTCATTTTCTCGCTCTCGGCGACCACCACATCGGCCAGCGCGCCCTTGCGGGCCGCGGCCTCGTTGCGCAGCACGGCGATAGGAGTCTTGAGCCCATGGGCGAGGTTGCCCACCTGGTTGCGCGCCCGCTCGATGATCTGGGCGTTGGAGCGCAGCAATTCGTTGACCTCCTCGGCCAGCGGCGCGATTTCGCGAGGATAGGTGCCGGTCACGGCGACGCTCTCGCCCTCGCGCACGCTTTCGATGGCGGCGCTCAGCCGGTCGATGGGTCGCATGGCGAAGCGCGCCACGATGGCGCTCATGATCGCCAGCATCACCCCCACCGCGCCGAGCACGATGAAAGCCTGCCCGCGGAAATCGCCCACCAGTTCGAGAATTTCGCTGAGATTGCCGGTGACCACGATCTGATAGGTGGTCGGCGCCAGCGTCACCGCACGTTCCACCACGCGCATGCGTGTGCCGAACACGTCGTCCATGACGGCCGTGCGGCGGCCCCGTGCATCGGCCGCGCCGGACATGTCGGGCAGGTCGATGCCCACCACCGAAGTCGAGAGATTGTAGAGCGTGCCGTCGGCATCGCGGATGGCCCAGTACCAGCCCGAGCGCGGCCGGTCGAAGCGCGGATCGCTGAGCGCAATATCGGCGCTCGAGGGATCCCCCGCCTCCAGCAGCGCCCCGGCCAGGCTCTCGACATGGAACTCGAGCGTTTCCGACAGCGAGGTATCGAGCGCCCGCGAATAGAGATCGGTCAGCAGAAAGCCGGTGGCCACCAGCGCCAAGATGAGCCACCCCGCTGACAACCAGAACAACGAAGCTGCGATAGAGCCCTTTCTCACTCTTCACCTCTCCCTTTGGGGGAGAGGTCGGCCGAAGGCCGGGTGAGAGGGCCTTTGCTAGGTGAGGTGCGTTGGGAAGGCCCCCTCACCCGACCCGAAGACGGGTCGACCTCTCCCCCGAAGGGAGAGGTGGCGAAGCGGCGCCTTCCGTGCCAGTGCACTTGCCCCATGAAGGCCTAGTCCTCAGCGATCTGGTAGCCCAGCCCGCGCACCGTCTGGATGCAATCCTCCGGCAGCTTCTTGCGCAGGCGGCCGACAAACACTTCGATCGTATTGCTGTCGCGGTCGAAATCCTGGTCGTAGAGGTGCTCGGTCAGCTCGGTCCGCGAGATGACCTTGCCCTTGTGATGCATGAGATAGCTCAAAAGCCGCAATTCGTGGCTGGTTAGCTTCACCGACTGGCCATCGACCGTCACCTTGCCCGAGCGGGCATCGAGCCGCACCGCGCCGGCCACGATCTCGTTGGAGGCCAGCCCGGCCGCGCGCCGCACCAGCGCCCGAATGCGCGCCAGCACTTCTTCCATATGAAACGGCTTGGCGACATAGTCGTCGGCACCGGCGTCGATCCCCTGCACCTTGTCGCTCCAGCGGTCGCGCGCCGTCAGCAGCAGCACCGGCGTCGTCTTGCCGGCGCGGCGCCATTCTTCGAGCACCGAGAGCCCGTCCATCTGCGGCAGGCCGATATCGAGCACGATGGCGTCATAGGGTTCGGTATCGCCGAGGAAGTGTCCTTCCTCGCCATCGAAGGCCACGTCGACCGCATAGCCGGCCTCGGTCAGCGCTTCCTTGAGCTGCCGGTTGAGATTGATATCGTCTTCGACAACAAGAATACGCATTGCAGGCCCCCGGATGCGTCTATGCGTTACTGCGCGCCCAGAACCAGGTTCTGCGCTTCCCCCTCGGGAGTCAGTACGCCGATAATATAGACGAGCCTGCCGCCTTCGTCACATACCTGAACGGAAAGGATTTCTGCGCTGCCATCGACACCGGCCGAAGCCAGCACGTCATAAACCGACATGATCTGGCCGGACGACACCGCTTCCTGGATTTGCAACTTGTCGAGGCAAGCCTGCGCCTGCGCCGGACTGGCCGCAGCCAGCCCGACCATCAACGCGACGGCGATCGAAGCAAGCAATTTGGGGGTCAAGGTTTTCATGCCGGCAACTTAGGACGCTGTTGCTGAATGGGACATGAATGAGGCAGGAATGCCGAATCTTCGCCTTTTCGTAGCATTCAGAAGTGAATGTCTACTCCCGCCTGCTTCATCACAGCATTAGCGGTATGGCGGGACAGCGTGCCCTTGTCCACCGTGAATGTACGGCTTGTGATTGGGCTATACCATATCTCATGGTCGCCCTTGCCTTGGCGGCGATACTCGCAACCGGCGGCTTTCAGGGCCTCTACGATCTGCCGGTAGAAGCCCTGACCCATTAATGCGCACGAGCCCCATCGAGACGGAACTGGGACTGGATACACACGTCAATGAGTTCGCCGGGATGGCCGGCATCCGCAATGAGGTGGGCATTGTCCTCCAGCAGTTCTGGCGCGACGGCCAGAACGCGTTCCAGCAGTTCATCAAGGGTCGCAGCCTCGGTGACAAGGCCCGGAATGTCGTCGCTTGTGGCGACCCAGACAGACGCCTCGTCGTCCCACTCGGCATTGACCAGAAGCTTTTTCATGCTGGCTCCTAACTGCGGCGAGTTCAAGCACGAATATATCGGTAGGACAAGACATCTGAACAAGGCATGAAACTGAGCGGGCCTCCCACGCGCGGTACGCCCTCACACCTTCCCCAAATCCCCCTTCAGCCCCTTGCGCAGGAACAGCACAGCCAGCGCTTCCATGATGAGGTGCCCCGCCGAGCTGCCATCCAGTGCAGGCAGGTCGAGGCCGAGCATTTGCGCCAAGCCCGCCACCAGCATGAAAATGGCGACGATATAGGTCCGGTAGCCGATGAGGATGTCCATGAGAATTCTCCAGGTTTGAAGGTTTGTCGAAGGCGCCGCCGACGTTCCGGCAGCGTCGAGCGCAGCCGCCCGCACCGCTGCCACGCGGGCGGTCCAGCCCTTGCCGAAAGTGGCAAAGGTCGGCAGGCGATTGAGGAAGGCCAGGCGCCGGTCGCAGAGCGCGCCGATCAATGCGCCGAGCCCCTTGCGGTTGGCATAGGTTTCCACCGCCCCGAGCGTCAGCGGCCCCACCTGCCCGTCGGCCGCCACGTCGAGTTCGGCCTGCAAGGTGCGTATGGCGCGGTCGGGACCGGAATTGACCGCGTAGTCGAACAGCGCCAGGTCGAGCCCGGCAGGCAATTGCCCGGCATGGCTGCGATCCCAGTAGCTTGCCCGATAGATCTTCGCCGCCTCGGGCCTTTGCAGGTCCATCACCGCGCTCTTGGGCAGCTTCCACCACGGCGAGACCATGCGCCAGCGCGCCAGCGTCTTGTGGGTGATGCCCATATTGGTGGCCCCGCCGGGGTCGGCCGGATGGTCGGCATAGCCGCCCTCCTGTCGCAACACTTCGTCGAGGCAGATATCGAAACGGCTTCTAGCCATGAAATTCCCCCTCTGCGGCATGGCCTTCGCCCAGCACCGCGCTCAGTTGCGCCACCGTGAAATCGAATGAATCCGGCGGCGCGCCGAAATCGGCCAGCTGCTCGGCGCTCGAATAGCTCGCCGAGGGCAGGCTGGTTTCCACCACGCGCAAAGCCGTCGCGCCATCGAGAATCGTCAGCCGATAACGCTCGGGCACATGCTCCAGCGGACTGTCGACCACGCCCCAGCCATCGCCATCGGCCCGGCTGCGCCGCACCCAGCGCAAGCCGATATCGCCGCTGCCGTCGCGCACCGCCCGCAGATGCACCGGCGCCAGCGGCAGGGCCGGCGCTGGATCGGTCTCCACCACCAGGCTCGTGCCCGCGATATCGGCAGCTCCGGCATAGACGCGAAGATCCCGCGCCTCGCCCAGCAGCCCCGGCTCGACCGGCAGCGTCACCGTCCGCGTATCGAGCACCAGCACCCGCCTGCCGACACTGGCCGTGCCGGCCTCCGTCCCCTCGAGCCCGCGCAAAAGCCGGCTCAGGCGATAGCGCCCCGCCGATACCAGTTCGGCCTCGGCAAAACCGATCGCCTCCCAGCTGCCGTCATCACTCTCCACCGCCAGCCGGTTGCTGCCCGACAAGGCGGCCAGTGGCTCGGCCGAGGCCAGATGTCCGGCCAGCAGCGTCACTTCCACCACATTGCTTTCGTCCCAGACCGCCACTGGCCCCGGCAACAATGGCGTCGCCACCGTCCCCAGCACCCCGCGCCGCGGCAGGGTCGCGACCACCGCGCCGGTCGTGTCATCCACCAGTTGCACATTGCCCGGCCAGGGCTGCGCATAGGCAGCCACCACCAGCCGCGAGCGTGTCACATCGCCCGGGAGCGGCGGCAGCTGCGCCACCGTCACCACGGGCAGCGAGCGCGTCTGCGCCCCGCCAGCCGAGGCCAGCGGCCGATCGATATCCGTCGCGATGGCCCTGCCCGCAGGCAAGGTCCTCGCCGTCACTTTCCGCATCAATCCATCGCGGATTTCGCCGATCTCGAACGGCCCCTCGGCCAGCCCGCCGATCTCGATCACGTCGCCCGGTTCCAGCGCCAGCGCCGCAGGCGGCAGGCTGAAATCGAGCACCTCGCGCTGCATGCTGTGGCCATCGAGCATCCGCTCCGCCGCCAGCCGTGCCCCCGAGCCGTCGAGCGTCATCGCGCTCGTCTCGCCCATAAGCGGTCCTGTGCCGCCATTCAGCGCCGTTACCGTACCGGTCAGATAATCGCGCTCACGGTCGAGATAGGTCAGCGCCAGCCGTCCCGGCGTCTCGGCCGGATCGCCGCGCCGGCGCGCCAGAACCGCACCCTCCCCCACCGCCAGTTCATCGGCATCAAGCGCCACCGCCTCGGCGCGGCGGCCCATGCCCAGATGCAGCCCATCCACGCCGTTGCGCAGGCTCAGCCCTGTCGACGCCAGCAGCGGCTCCAGCGCCTCGCGCGCCGTGGTTGCCGTGCCCAGCACCAGTCCGCCCACCAGGGGCGCCGCCGGTTCGGCGCTCAGTTCCACGCCATGATCTGCCGCTATGGCCTCGGCCAGCTCGTCGCTGGCCATGCCGCCCAGCCGCCCGGTCAGCCAGTGTCCGTTGCGATGGTTGGGGCCGTCGGCCCACACCTCGGTCAGCGCGGGAAAGGCCGGATAGGGCCGCGCATCCCAGGTCCACAGATACATCCGGTCCATATCGACCATGCCGGCCGGATTGTTGGCCGCATCGCCCCACCATGCCTGATGCGCCCGCAATACCTGCCGCTGGATCAGCGGATCGGGGGTGCCCGCCGAAAAATACGGCCGCCCGCTTTCGGCGCTCTTGGGATCGCCGAAAATATTGGGCTGGTTCGCGCCCTTGTCGACCGCGCCACAGCCCAGCTCGGTAAAGACCACCGGCTTCGAACCTGGCGCCCAGGCCGTGGGAAACCCGTTGCGCACCCCGCCCGGCCGGTCATGGTGCGCCTGGCTCCACCAGCTGCGGATATCCTTGAACCGCCACACCCATGGCTCGCCATAGGCCCCATCGGTGATCGGCGTCCTTGCCTGGGCCGCCCGATCGGCATCGCTGGCATAGAACCAGTCATACCCCTCGCCGCCCGCGACATTGCCCTTGAGATAGTCGAGGTCATAGCCGTCCGCCGACAGCGCGGCATCGGCATGCCCATGCCCGTCCCGCCAATCGGCCAGCGGCGTGTAATTGTCGATGCCGACAGCGTCGATATTGGGCGAGGCCCAGAGCGGATCGAGGTGAAAGAATTTCTCGCCGCCGCCGGGCTGATAGCCCGAATATTCGCTCCAATCCGCCGCGTAGGTCAGCGTCGTCCCACTGCCGACCACCGCCCGCACGTCAGCGGCCAGCGTCACCAGCTCCGATACGAAGGGAAAGCTGTTCCCCGCCCCGCGCACCGTGGTCAGTCCGACCATTTCCGAGCCGATGATCAGCGTATCGACGCCGCCCGCCGCCACGGCCAGCCCGGCATAATGCAGCGCCATCTGCCGATAGGCCGCAGCAAACGTGGCCACCTGCGCCGCCGCTGCCGCCGTCTGGTCGGGCGAGCCCGGCTGCCCCGGCGCCGGATGGCAGGTGATCCGCCCGCGCCAGGGGTAAGCTGCCTGCCCGCTCCCCCCATAGGGGTCGGGCAGGCCGTTCCCACCGGCAATGTCCATCATCACCATGGGATAGAGCGTTACGCCCAGCCCGCGCGCCTTGAGGTCGGCAATCGCCGCCAGCACCGAGCTATCCGATGGCGTGCCGCCATAAGCCGCGCCGCCACCGTGGCTCGATACGACAGGCACGTCGCCGCGCCCCAGCCCGGCCACGCTCCACGCGGCGCCCAGCACCGTCCGTTCCGCCGCCTCCACACGCGGCCCGATGGCGCAATGCCCGCAGCGCAGGTCATCGCCGAACCAGGCCACGACCAGCGCCACATGCTCGAGATTGGGGCACAGGGCCACCAGCTCGTCGATCGATGCCGTCCAGTCGCTCACCGTGGCCGACACATGGGTATTCTCACCCAGGGTCTGCCCCGGCCCGGCCATGCGGACCCGCGGCGCCGGGTCATAGCCGAATTCCGTCGCTCCGGGGATGACAGTCACCGCGCGAATGCCCGGCTCCAGGTCCCCCACCACCCGGCACAGTTCCACCGACAGGTGCGGAATGCGGTTGCCGAACCGGTTGAGCGGCAATTGCTCGACCACCAGATAGCAAAGGCCGCGATATCCGGGCGCCACCCCTTGCGTCGCCTCGATCAGTCCATCGGGCAGTTGGTCCTCGGTGCCGCGATAGAAGCGCAGCGTCAGGCCCTCGGTATCGAGCAATTGCCCATCCGCCCAGATGCGCCCCAGCCGCTGCACCTCGCCCTCGCAAAAGGCCACGGCAAAGCTGGCGCCGACCACGTCCTCGTCCGGCCCCTGCCCAAAACCCTTGGCCCCGGCATTGTGCGCCGCCAGCAGTTCCAGCTCCCGAGCCCAGATGATGTTGCCCGATAGCCGGCTCCAGCCATAAAGCCGCGGCACCGCCCCGCCTTCGCTCGATCCCTGCAGCCTGATGTCGTTGCCAACGGGCGTGCTCTTGTCGCCAAACAGCAGCCCGTCCACCGCGCTGCCCGCCAGCGCTCCCAGCGCCCGCCCCACGGTCGCGCCCAGCGGCCCGCCCACGAAGCCGCCAACAAATTGCCCGGCAAGCGAAAGCGCGAGAGTGGCCATGTGAATATATCCTTTGAAGTCGCCACCTCTTCACCTCTCCCTTTGGGGGAGAGGTCGACCCCCTTGGGTCGGGTGAGGGGGCCTTTTCTGGGTATGGAGCGAGGGGAAGGCCCCCTCACCCGCTGCTGCGCAGCGACCTCTCCCCCCAGGGAGAGGTAAGAGGAAACCGGAACCGCGCCGATACCCGCCGCGCCCAGGCTTCCGTCAAATTCGCCTCGACCACACCCAGCCGCTCCTGCGCATGGATGAACCGCTGAGGCCCCACCAAAATCCCGCAATGCTTGGCCTCGACCATGCCGCCGAGCCGGAACAGCACCACCTGGCCCGCCTCCATCGGCCCGGTCTCTGCCACCAGCAGCGTCTCCGCCGCCTGCCGCAGCGCGCCGGCATGGGTTGGGTCGCGCATATCCGCGCGATAGGCCGGCATCGCCATGGGCTCGGCACCATGGAGCGCCCGCCACACGCCGCGCAACAGCCCCAGGCAGTCACATCCTGCCCCAGCCCGCGATGCCTGGTGCCGATAGGGCGTGCCGAGAAATTCCCGCGCCGCCGCGACCACCTCGCCGCCGCTCATTTCACCACCGCCCGCCCGTCCAGCGCGTCGCCACTGCGCGGATGGCGCAGCACGAAATCGCTGCCCGGAATATGCGGAAAGCCGCGAAAATTGACCGCATTGGCGAATTTGTCCCTGCAGCTGGCAAAACGCCGGTCGCATCCCGCCGTCACTTCAAGCGTATCGCCGACCGTCACCCACTGCCCCACCGCCACGCCAAAACCCAGCACATCGCCATCGGCCGCGCGCTGATGGCTCACCACCCCATCGCGCAGCCCGCTCCGCTGTCCGTCCGTCCATTCGGCGCTGCCGAAGCCGAACCAGCCCTTCTCGAACCCACCCAACCCCGCCACCACGACGCGATGGTCGTCATCCACCGCCGTCACCGTGGCAAAGCCGCGATAGGCCACATCCGCCAGGTCCACCCCGCACCGCGCATCGCCCACCACGGCGTCGCACAGTCCCTGGTAAATCCGCCCGCGCGTGGCATTCAGCCCCTGTTTCGCCGAACGAAGTTCCGCCCGGAACACATTGTCTTCACGAATGATTTCGCCGATCGTGTCGCTGCGCAACTTCACCCGCTGGCTCACATCGGCCCAGTTGACCCGCCAGGTCTCCACCAGTGCCCCGTCATAGCGCCCGAGCAGGATATCGTCCTCGGCGATCGCCTCTGCGGTCAGCACGCCCAGCACCTCCGATGTCTCCACCTGCGCCCCCAGCCGCGCCGGCACTTCGCCGCCATCCAGCCCATGCGCAGGCACGAAATCCACGCCGCCAAAATTCAGCGTCCGGTCATGGTCGGTAAAACCCAGCACCACGCCATCGCCGCGCACCAGCTTCCAGCAGGTGGCCAGCGTCGTCTCGCCCTGCGCCACATGCGCTGCGAGGCCGATATCGAGTGTTCTCACGGCAAGATCTCCACCAGCGGAATGCTCGGCGCATCGGCCCCGTCGAAACTGGTCAGTTCCACATCCAGCCGGTCGGTATCGAAGCGCACCGGCACGTCGAACAGAAACCCCGCCGTCACATCGGCCCCATCGTCCGGCGCCACGGTGAACGTCACGACGCCCGTCGTCAGTTCCACCGCCCAGCCGCCAGCCAGTTCCACGCCCGCCACCGCCACCTTCACGCTCCCCGCAACCGGCCGAGTGATCGGCCGCAGATAGGGATCGAACGCCGCGCCATAGCGCTTGCTCAGCTGAAACGCGGTCCTGCTGCCATCGCCGGTGCCGATGACCTGGTCCAGCGCCGCCGGCACCGCGCCGCCGCTGGAAAAATCCAGCCCATCCCGCCACAAAAACCCATGCAGCCGGCCGCGCCTCTCCTCGAAAAACGCCAGCACCGCCGCCATATCCGCCCGCGATTTCACCCCATAGCCGGCATTGTAGCGCCGCCTTGAATGCGCCCATCGCCCATTGCGCTGCTCGCGCCCGGAGGCCAGCGTCACGACATCGGTCTTACGCTCCGGCCCGCCCCGCGCCCCGAGCGCGACATCGAGCGGAAAGCGGATGGGATGAAAAGCCATGAGAAGTCTCCCTTCTTTTCCTCTCCCCGTCGGGGAGAGGGTGGATCGGCCAAAGGCCGAGACGGGTGAGGGGGAATCCATCAGCGACCACGACCGGCCCCCTCATCCGGCGCTGCGCGCCACCTTCTCCCCGACGGGGAGAAGAATAAGCCGGCCTGTCGAAGAAGCCTCAGCTCCCCCGCGTCCCGCGCCTCACCGCCCGCAGCAGCATCGCGCTCAGTTCCGCCTCGCTCGCCGCAAAGCTCCGTGCGTCATTGGCCGTCACGTTGAACGTCACCTGCACGGCCCCGCCGCCACCGGCCACGCCCAGCCTGCCATCGGGGCCGCGGGCCAGAGGCATGATCGCCTCCGGCCCCGCTTCCCCCGCCAGGCCCTGCCCCGTGCCCAGCGGAAAGTAGCTCGGCGTCGCGATCACCCCGCCCTTGGCGAAGGGTGTCACCGTGCCGAGCGCCGGATTGGTTCCGGCAAACAGATTCCCCACCAACCCGCCGACCAGGTCACCCAGCGGCTTGAAGGCGGCCTTGAGCGCGATATCGGCAAAGCTGCGCGCAATATCGCCCAGCACCGATTTCAGCGACTTCCCCTCCAGCAGCGCCCCACGAAATCCGCTGCTGATCGAGCGCGCCACGCCATCCGCCAGGTGCTCGATGCGCTCCAGTTCGACGGACACGCTGTCCAGCTCATCGCGAAAACCGTCGGGAAAAAGCTCATCTGCCATCGGGAAAACGCTCCATCAATCCATTGAGGTCATCGCGCCCCAGCGGCCCGCGGTCCCCGATCACCGCGCCCCAGGCCGCGGCCAGCTCGCGCGGCGTCATGCGCCAGAAGTCCCGCGGCGGCAGTTGCAGCACGCCCAGCCCGAAACGCATCGCCGCCTCCCAGGGAAACGGCGTCATGCCGCTTCCCCGAATGTCGCCCGCAGCAGCCGCGCCGCAATCTCCGCCGCGCCCTTCAGCCCGCCCTCGATGCTGAACCGCGCCAGGTCGTCATCGGTTATCGCATTGCCCCCGCCGCGCAGCCCGGCCCCCAGGATCGCGGTCAGATCCCGCGCCGAAACCCGGCCGCTGGAAAACCGTTCGGCCAGCCCCACCAGATCCCCCGCCTGCAACCGCGCCTCCAGCTCGGCCAGCGCCCCCAGCGTCAGGCACAGCGTGCGGGTCTCCCCGCCGATAACAGCGTCGATTTCACCGCGTTGCGGAATGGCCATGAGTTGATTTCCCGATCTTGAAGTCTGCCTGCCCTCCCCCTTGAGGGGAGGGGTCGGGGGTGGGGGTCCATCAGTGGACCACAGAACCACCCCCACCCTCATTCCCTCCCCTCAAGGGGGAGGAAGGCGAAGGCACCGCCGCCGGCGCATAACCTTAAATTGCCGCAAACGTCACTTCGCCGGCGCTTTCCAGCGCCAGGTCGAACGTCACTTCCCCGGCATGATCCGCCGCGAATTCCAGCGCCACGATCTGGAACGGTCCGGCCACCGTGCCGAAATCGGGAATGATCAGCTGCCAGTTGCGGATCGTCCCGGCAAAGAACAGGCTGCGCACCTGTGCGTCCGAACTCGTGTCCTTGAACACGCCCGCCCCGCTCACCGAGGCCCGCTTCACTCCGCCGCCGGCCAGCAATTCCCGCCAGCGCCCGGCGCTGTCCTGGTCGGTGGTGTCCACGGTCGCGGCATTGAACGCCAGCGCCCGCGTCCGCAACCCCGCCACCGTGAGAAAGCTCCCCGACCCCGTCTGGTCGAGCTTGAGCAGCATATTCTTCCCGCTCTGAGCGGCCATGTTTGATCTCCGAAGTTTCCACAATCCACCGGATCTCCCTCTCCCCTTGAGGGAGAGGGATAGAAAATCCTCGTTCAGAGGATTTTCGAGGGTGAGGGGTTCTCTCCACGAGTCCAATACTCGTGGAACCAACCCCTCATCCGCCCCTTCGGGGCACCTTCTCCCTCAAGGGGAGAAGGGAAGTTCGCTCATAAACCGCAATCCCACCGCCGCCCGCGCCAGCCCGGTATCCTTGTCGATCACCGTCTCCGTCCGCACATGCTGGCGATGCGTCACCGTGATCCCTGCCGCGGCAAAATCCATCGCCACCGCTACCACGCGCTCGGCCATGTCCAGCGCCCGCTTGCGGCTGGGCTGGTCACCCCAGCAATGCAGCAGCAGCCGATGCTCCTGCCCCGGCGCCGCGTCGCCATCGCGCTGGATCATGTCGTGCCGCGCGATCACCACATAGGGCGCCGGCCGGCCATTGGGCGCGGCGTCGAACACGCCATCCGGCCCGACCAGCGCCACCAGCGCCGCATCATCCTTGAGCGCGCCCACCAGCGCCCCCTGCAACTGACTGATCGGATGCACCGCCCTACCCCGTGAAACTGGTTTCGCTGCAGGTGCAGCTCAGGTAAGCCCGCCGCCCGTTGAGGTCGGCGGCGCTCACCACATCGAGGTTCCGCCCGCGATAGATCATGCGGTCGCCCGGCTTCACATCATTGCGAAACCGCACGACGACCGAGTGAGAAATTTCCACCGCCCGCCCATCGGCACTCGTGCCCTGCCTTCCGGTCAGGCTGCGCACCCGCGCCCACAGGCTCGTCACCGGCACGAACAAAGCCACATGCCCGCCCTCGGCCTCGCCGGTCATTTCCCGGCGCTTGAGCTGTATGCGGTCGGTCATTGTGCCGACCGGTGGCACGCGCTCGCTCACAGCCGCACCCGCTTGTAGCCGGCCACCAGGCGATCGAAGCCCGATGGCACCACCGCGCCCGATCCGGCCACGATCACCGCGTCGCGATGCTCGAACCAATAGCCGACCAGTGCCAGCAATGCCTGGCGCATATCGGCCGGCACATCCTCCGGCTCCGTCCCGAAGCCGGCGACATAGTCGACTTCGATCCCCTGCCGCTCGCGCAAAACCGGCATCCCCGCCACATCGGCCGGCAGCAGCAACCGGTCGGGATCGCTCAGGAACTGCGCCAGCGGCACCTCATGCGCCGCCCCGTCCGCGTCATAGGCATTGATTTCCGTCACCGCCATGAATGGCGTCACCGGCAGCTTCACCACGCGGTCCGCCGGCCAGTCGTCGAGCACCACGCGCCAGCTCTGCGCCAGCAGCGCCCGTCCCGTCACGCCCTCGACATGCAGCCGCGCCGCCCCGATCAGCGTGGCGATCAGCCCGTCCTCGGCCGTGTCGTCGACCTTGAGAAACGCCTTGGCCTCGGCAAGCGAAACCGGCTCCTCCGCGGGCCCCGCGAGAAGATAGGAAGTCATGTTTTTGCCTTTTGGTTTTGGTGGCACGCCCTCGTGGTTCGAGGCGCTGAAGAAGCGCACCTCACCATGAGGGCTACTTCCGACTCTGCGTTCCGTGAGACCTCATGGTGAGGTGCGAGCTCTTCGCGAGCCTCGAACCACGAGGTCGGGCATACCGCGCCCCCACCACCCCCGATGTCATCCCGGCGAAGGCCGGGATCCATCTCGAGATCGCGCCACAGCCGCAAGGTGGCTCGACCTCGCGGCGTGTTGCTCCACCTCAGGATGGACCCCGGCCTTCGCCGGGGTGACACCGTGGATGTGATAGTTGCAGGTCAGGAGGGCACGACGCGGCCGAAGGAAGGGCCGTCAGCCTGAGTCAGATAGAGTGGAGCTCCGAGCACCGGAGCGCAGGGGCTTCACTCTAGCTGGCCGGGATCACAGTCCTACGAAGCGGCGAATTTCAGCAGCTTGATCGCGTCATAATCCGCGATACCCCCGCCGACCCTCTTCGTCGTATAAAACAGCACATAGGGCTTGCTGCTGAACGGGTCGCGCAGCACGCTCACGCCCTGGCGATCCACGATCAGGTAACCCCGGCGGAAATCGCCGAACGCCACCGACAGCGAATTGGCCGCGATATTGGGCATGTCTTCGGCCTCGACCAGGTCGAAGCCCATGAACCGTGCCTTGCCGTCCGCCGTCAGCGCCGGCTGCCACAGATAGTTGCCGTCGGCATCCTTGAGCTTGCGCAAGGCGCCCTGCACCTTGCGGTTCATCACCCAGCTCGCATTCTGGCGATAGCCGGCCTTGAGCGCATAGACCAGGTCGATCAGCACGTCGCTGGCATTGCTGACCGGCAGGGCACCGGCCAGGCCGGTGGCGACATAGCCCAGCTTGCCCCATTCCCAGCTGCTCTCGGCCACCGTGGTCACCGCCAGGAACCCGGTCGGCTTGTTGGTGCCGTTGCCGGTGACGAAAGCCGTGGTTTCCTGCGCCGCGAAGGCCGCGTTGACCTCGTCGGCAATCCACTGGCCCACATCCACCGCCGCATCGTCGAGAAAGGCCGAGGTGGCTGCCGGCATGGCATAGAGCTCGGTGGTCGGATAGCTGAGCTCGGCCAGCGTCTGCGAATTGGTGGTCGGGCGCGCAGCCGTTTCGCCCACCCAGCCGGTGGCCGGGCCGCTCACCGAGACCGGTCGTTTGTAGACCGAACCCGACACCTGCCGCACGCCTGATATGGCGCGGATCGGCGATACCGCCGTCATCAGCCGGGTGATCTCCGTTTCGGTCTCGACAGGCACCACATAGCCGCCATCGGCATTGACGCCCACCGACAGCGCCTTTTCCTCGCCGCGTTTCACATAGGCAGAAAAGGCGTGCTTGTATTCGCCGTCGTCCTGGGCGGCCTTGCCGTCCAGCAGCGGGCGGGCGCGTTCCACCAGCGCGCGGTCCATCGCCGCCTTCTGGCCGTCGAGCACGGCATTCAGCCGCTCGATCTTGCCCTCGATCAGCCCATCGGCCGCGCCGCGCTTCTCGATCTCCTTGAGGCGCTGGTCGTTGGTGGCCTTGAATTCCTCGAAGGCGCGCGAAAATTCCGCAAAGAGCGCGCCAACGTCGCTCCCTGCGCCGGCCTTGGTTTCAAGCCCGTCACTGGTCATGTCCATGCGTTTCTGTCCTTATCGGTTGCGGATGGTGTTGGTGGCGGCCACTATGGCGGCGCCGGTCGAATATGCGGAGGGCGCAATCAGCGCGTCCTCCATCATGGGAAAGGTCACGATCGAGATTTCGAACAGGTCGATCTGCCACAGCTTGCGGTGCCCGCTTTCGCGGGTGGCCCGCACCGTGCGGAAGCCGATGGACAGGCCATCCAGCGCCCCGTTCCCGATCAGCCGTTTGAGCGCATCGGCCCGCGGCACGCCGGGCACCAGCCGCCCCGCAACAAAAAGGCCATTGGCATCTTCGCGAATGGCCTCCCAGGTGCCGACTGGCTCCTTGGGGTCATGCTGGAACAGCAGCCTTATGCGGTACCGCCTTTTGCCGAGGCTCTTGCTGAACGCCCCCGGCATGACGATGTCGCCGCCGCTGTCGAGCCGGTTGAAAATGCTGGCATAGCCGGAAAACCGTCCCTCGGCGTCGATGGGAATACCCGCCATCAGCGCTTCCCCGATGGCCGAACCGCCGGCCTCTGCCCGCCCTTGGCGCTGGCCAGCGTACCCGCCAGGTTCCAGGCAAATTGGCGGAAGGTCTGCTGCGCATTCTCCCGATTCTGCTTGTTCGCCATGGGCTTAGTCATCCTTCCTGAAAAGCCGATTCAAACTTGCGATCTCCTGCACGAAGTCGTTGAAGTGCTGATTCACCTTGGCCATCTCGCGCAAAGCCCACACGAGAAGCGCACTGGCGCCACTCGCCCACAGGAACAGCGCAAGGTGTGCGAGATCACCCCGCTCGATGACGGTTCTGGTCAGCTCGTCCATGGTGAAATCTCCTCAAACTGGATCGTCACCCTCGGGCTTGACCCGAGGGCGTTTCACTTGCTGAGTGTTGGGTCGCTGTAAGTCCCGGGTCTGCCCCGGAGGGCGTGCGGTGCGCTTGCTAAACGTTTTTTGCTGGCGCTATCGAAAATATTTCAAACCTCTCGCTGGCCAGGTCGATGAGATACTGCTCATCCGCGCTCCAGTCGAACTTCGGCATGAAATAGAACTGAGGTGCCCCGGCCGGCTGCGCCAGCACATACGAACTGGCCAATCCCTCAGGCGCGAGGGAATGAACTGTATATCCCGGCCTGAATCCATTCACAGTCGTCCCGTCGGCTTCGGTGAAGCTCGACATGTATGCCAGTGCGAACACATCGCCCGGTTCCTGGGGTCGAAACATTACCCTCAACCTGTCCAGCACTTCAGCGGCACGATCCGATATGGAGATGTTGGTGATGCGCAACAACATCCTTTGTCAGGTCCAGGTTTCACGAAGCCGCAACAAGCTGGCGGCGGCGGCATCGGTTCGCTCGATCACATTGGCCGACCTTAGATGCTGGGACGCAAGGTCGGTCAGAAATCGCGCCACATCGTTCTGCGAAGGTGCCCTCCCCAGTAGGTCCACCAATGCCGGTATGCTATCGTGGTATTGGTTCGGAAAGGGTGGGTTATCCCGCGCATGGGCGGGGTCCCAGTTCACCATCAGGATTTTCTCGACCCCGCGCAGCTTCTGAGCTCTGCGCACAAGACCCTCCATTCCTGGCAGCAAGCGCGCCTCGAAAAACTCGTCGTGGGTCAATACCAGGCGGATTTCGTCTTCTGTGACTCTGGAGTCGGGATATTCAGGTTTGGATCCCATCCGTCGGTCCAAACCAATCGCAACCTCGTGCAGATCGGGGGGCAACTTGGCGGTGGAGACGATCGTGCAACCCCGACCGTCTTCAATCCTACGTCCTTCGCCGTCGCGCCCAAACCTGAACGTCGTTTGGTTGGGCACGTTCCGGGCCAGAAACCCGGTGATGTCGGCGCTGTAAACCAGCAATAAGTCGGGCCGGCCATCCTCCCGAATGCCATAAATCAAGTCCCCAACAGCGATAGCTGAAAGTGCCTGTTGCCTAGACATCATTTCTGTCCCATCGAGTCGAAGCGGCCCAGAGTCTCTTGCTGCTCAATGTGGGGCAGGTTCTCAATCCCCAGTATCTTAAGAGCGCAACTCCGACACAGCGTCTTGCCAAAAATACGGTACATTCCGGTTGTACCAAAACTGCCGCCAAGCTGACAGCCACTGGAAAACCCGTCGCACTTTGGTCCGGCCGCCACCCGAATGTGTTCTGTCGCCGTCAGTGCCTGCTGGCTGGCGCTGAACAGGTCGTCGATCCACTGCCCGCCCTCCGGCGTGCCTTTCGGCGCTCTCGGCTGGTCGGGTCGATAGCGCCGCTCCAATGCTCGAAGCAGCAGATCGAATTTGATCTCCAGGGTCGCAAACCGAACGGCAGCAATCGCCCGCAGTATTGAACGTATGGGCCGCGTCATTGGTCAGCGCTCCCCGATCCCCAGCATCGCCCGCTTCTCCGCGTCGGTGAGGAAATCCGCGCCGCCCACCCGGCTCCACAGGGCTGCCCGGTCCTCGGCCAGCGCTTCCACGCCGTCGAAATCGGGGCTCACCACCGCCCCGCCGAAGCCCGGCGACAGCCAGTTGCTCAGTTCATCCGCCACCCGCACCACCAGCGGGATCAGCGTCTGCCGCCACAAAGCCCGGTTGGCTTCGGCCAGGTTGGCATAGGTATTGTCGCCCGGAATGCCCAGCAGCATGGGCGGCACGCCGAAGGCCAGCGCGATATCGCGCGCCGCGGCATGCTTGGCCTCGATGAAATCCATGTCGCGCGGCGAGAGCGCAATGGTCTTCCAGTCCAGCCCGCCCTCCAGCAGCATCGGCCGCCCGGCATTGGCGGCGCCGGAAAAATTGGCTTCCAGCTCCTCCTTCAGCCGCTCGAACTGGTCGGCCCGCAGGCTCTGCCCGCCCGCCGAATAGACCAGCGCGCCCGAGGGCCGCGCCGCATTGTCGAGCAAGGCCTTGTTCCAGGTGCCGGCGGCATTGTGAATATCGAGGCTGGTCTGCGCCGCCTCCAGCGGCGCCATGCCATAATGGTCGTCCAGCGGATGAAACAGCGCCATATGCAGCACCGCCGGCACCGGCCCGGCATCCTGCCGCAGCCGCATGGTCCGCCCGCCGGCCGTATAGTCATAGGCTTGTGGCCAGCCATCCGCCCCGGCCACCACCTTCATGCGGTCCGGCCTGAGGCAGAACAGCCCCTTGACCTCGCCATCGACCACCCCCGCCTGCAGATAGGCATTGCCCGCCGTCTGCAGATAGGCATAGACCGCCTCGAGCATTTCCCCGCCCGATTGCCGCCCATTGGGCCGCGCCAGCAGCGCCGCCAGCGGATGCTCATCCACCCTTTGGCCACCCTCGCTCACCACCAGCGGCACCCGATTGGCCGCCTCGGCAATCAGCCGCACGCAGCGATAAACCACCGGATTGCGCGCAAAGCCCTGGTTTACCAGGCTCGCAAAACCCCGATTGCTCCAATTCGCCGCCCCCAATTGATTGAGGCTCAGCACGCTATGCCCGCCAAACGACTTCCGTTCCGCAGGCGTGTTCATCTGCCCGCCCAGAAGGCGGCTGATCCAGTTCGGCATGTTGTCAAAATCCTGTTTCGCGCTGACGTCGACCACCCTCCTCCTTGTGGGGAGGGAGACGACTGACCCCGGACTTAAAGCCCCCTTATCTGCGGCCTTGACTCGTTCAGCAGCAATTCCGTCACCGCCCAGACCAGCGCATCCACGTGGTCGGGCGAATGGCCGTCGCTCAATCCGTCCACCCTGAACGTGCACATTTCGTCTTCCAGGGCCGTCAGCCCTTCGGCATGGCGCACCAGCCCGCGGGCATAGAGCGCCGCCACCGGCTCGGCCCGGCTCCATTTGCCCCGGCTGGCCCGCACCATGCGCACCGGCACATCGGCATCGATCTGTGCGATGACAGCCGGCACCATGTCGCCGCCCTGGTTCACTTCCACCACGAGGCAATCGGCATCATGGCCGTGGTAAGCCGCCACCGCCCGCCGCGCCCAGTCGAGCGGCCGCGCCTGGCTCAGCGTACAATCCTGCAGCACCGCCACGCCCTCGCCGATCCGTCCCGCCACCACGATGCCGCAGGCATCCGACCCCGCATTGCCCGTCACCGGCGGATCGACCGCCACGACGATGCGCCCGATATCGCCGCCCTCGAAGCGCCGGAACATGCCGCGCTGCCACAGCGCACCGGGCAGGTCCTCGATCAGTTCCCCATCCAGCTCCTGCCGCCCCAGCACCGTGCTGCGATAGCGCGCCACGACCGCCTCGAGAAACTGCGGCGCCAGTTGCGCCTTGTTCTCCACGGTCGCCATCTGCGTCACGACCGTATGCGGGTCCGCCAGCAGGCGCTTCAGCAGCCGGGTCGGCCTCGGCGTCGTCGTCGCCATCTGCCGCGGCCGCTCGCCCAGGCGCAGGCCGAATTGCAGCTGGTCCCAGGCGTCTTCGCCATGCGGCCATTTCGCGACCTCATCGCACCAGGCCGCCGCGAATTGCGGCCCGCGGAACCGGTCGGGGTCCGATGCCGACATCACGGCGGCCTCGACCCCATTGGGCCAGATCAGCCGCTGCCCCCGCAGCATGGGCCGCTCCTTTTCGGAGCAGACATTCAATATGCCGCTCTCCCCGCGCACCATGATCGAAATGGCTTCCGTCATCGTCTCACCCACCAGGGCGATCGGCCCGATTTCCTGCGCCGCCAGGCTCCGCACCCATTCGGCCCCGGCCCGCGTCTTGCCCGAGCCGCGACCGCCCAGCAGCAGCCAGGTGGTCCAGTCGCCCTCCGGCGGCCGCTGCTTGTCGAGCGCCCATGAATTCCAGTCGAAATACACGGCCTCCGCATCGTTTACGCGGTCGGCAACCTCTTGCGGGGTCAGCTTCAGCTGATCGACGAACAGGGGGCCTTCCGGTTCAGCGATTGCGATATTGCTCAATGCGCTTGGCCAGCTTGTTGCGCAGGTCGGTCATGTCCTTCCCGGTCGGCGGCTCCACATTGGGTTGCGCCGCCCCCATCTCGATCAGCTTGTCGAGTGTCTTGGCCTGTATGCTCAGCACATTGGCCTGCTTGTCGATCGGTTCGTCCACCGCCGCCTCCAGTCGTCTTATCTGTTTGTCGAGAACCTTGAGCATCCGCGCCACCAGGTCTTCCCGGCGCACCACACGGGCCTTCATGCTCAGCCACCCCTCGACTTCCCGCCGATAGCGCAATTGCGCCGACGTGATGCCGTGGCGCTCGCAGATGACGGCGGGCAGGAAGTGGCGCCCCTCATATTCCGCCCGGATGATTTCCCAGCGGATCGGAGCCCTCGGCTCCGCTTCGTGACCCAATTTCGTGACCATGCCTGAACTATACAGGATCACCGTCACGCGGGGATAAGATGGATAAGTTCCTTTCCCACCCCGGCCACCGGAGCCACCCTCCACGCAAGGAGAGGGAGACGACTGCGACCTCACGGGCAAGCAACAAAGGCCCCGCTGCAGCGCAACGGGGCCTTCAACGCCGGCTATCGCCAAAAAAATCAAATCCGCACGAAATCCACTTTCTGGCAGGCGATCAGCTGGCAGCCGCGCAGGCTCAGCTTGCCTGCATCGACCAGCGTCACCGAGCCGGAAACCGTGTGGCCATCATATTTGACGGTGCCGCGCCATTTGTTTTCGGCGGTCGCCTGCGCGCCCTGCACCACATACTGGTTCAGCAGCGCCAGGTTTTCCGGGGTCTTGGCGTCCTGTCGCAGCCAGGTCAGCTTGGCGCAAAGTTCGGTGCCGTCGCCGCAATAGCTCACGGCATAACGCGACTCGCCCGTCGTGGTCTGCCAGGTGCCGACCGGGGTCAGATCCTGGGCGAAAGCGGGCGCCGCAGCACAGAGCACGAGCGCGGCGGCAGCGATGGTTTTTGCAATGGTCATGGTCGTTTCCTCGACGGTATCGCCAAGGCCAGCCCGTCGGGGCGCCACGGCGTGATGGATTGGATTGGTTGCCCGAGGATTTGCCACCGCCCCACTGAACCCGGTGCGAACCGGGTGTTCAGATTGGGTTCATGCAGGTGGGGAGGGCTATCGCATATGGACGAAAGAGCCTTCCCGCATTTTCACCGAGCGTAGGCTCCCTCTCCCCTCAGGGGAGAGGGTGGGGTGAGGGGTTCAGCGCCGGTGAAGAGCACGAGGCCCACCACAACGCTGAACCCCTCACCCGAACTTCCGTGCCGCGTCCATCGCCAGCCCCAGCCCCACGCTGCCCAGCACGTCCGTTCGCACCAGCTCTGCCGCCGGAAACAGCGCCCGCAGCCGGTTGGCAATGGCCGGCACCTGCGTCGAGCCCCCTGTCAGGATCAGGCTGTCGATGGCCCCTGCCCCCACCCCGGCCCGCCGCAACGCCTCGGCAATGGTGTCCTCGATGCGGCGAACCGATGCCTGCAGCGCCCTGGTCAGGTCGTCGATAGCAATGGTGGTCTCGATCCGCCTGTCGCGCACCGGAAAGGCGAAATCCGCCGCTTCGGCATCCGATAGCGCGATCTTGGCCGCCTCCACCGCCCCCACCAGCCGGTGCCCCAGCCGATCCTCGATCAGTTCCACCATCATCGCCACCCGCTCGGGCGCCTGCGCCTCGCGCTGCGTGCCGCGCAGGTCGCGCAGGGTCTTGGCCGTATAGAGCCGGTTGATGCGGTGCCAGGTGGAAAGGTCGTAATAGGGCGCCACCGGCAAATGCCGCTTGCCGTCCAGCGTCATGGTGCCCAGCCCCAGTTCGGGCATCACCTTGCCCATGGACAGCAGCCGGTCGAAATCGGTGCCGCCGACATGCACGCCCGCCGTCGCCAGGATATCGCCGGCCCGGTCCACCGCGCGCGCCCGCTCGGGCGACACCCGCACCACCGAGAAGTCCGAAGTGCCGCCGCCCAGGTCGACGATCAGCGCAAGCCGCTCGCGCGTCACCTGCCGCTCATAATCCAGCGCCGCCGCGATCGGCTCGAACTGGAAGTCGACATGCCTGAATCCCTGCGCCCGCAAAGCGCCTTCCAGTTGCCCCTGCGCTGCCGCGTCCGCCACCGGGTCGTCATCGACGAAATGCACCGGACGGCCGCAGACCACCGTGTCCACCGCGCCGCCCAGTTCCGCCTCGGCCCGCCGCTTCAGCTCGGCGATGAAAATACCCAGAATGTCGATAAAGCCATAGCTGCGCGCCTTGACCCGCGTCGTGTCGCCGATCAGGCTGGTGCCCAGCACGCTCTTGAGCGAACGCATCAGCCTTCCGTCGGCGCCGGTCACATATTCGGCCACCGCCTGCCGGCCGAAATGCACGCTGTCATCCTCGAAGCCGAAAAAGATCACGCTGGGAATGGTCTCGCGCCCGTCCTCCAGCTTGAGCAATTGCGGCACGCCACCGCTGTCGCGCCGCGCAATGGTGGAATTGGACGTGCCGAAGTCGAGGCCGCAAACAAGGGTCATGGCATGCCATCCATTTTGGGACAGCGCTGGGCGGCGCAAAGGGACGGCTCTCTTAAGGGCTCAGTTCCTCGTTGGCAACCCGGCCGGCGCCCGCAACAAGAGTGGAGCCACCCCGCCCCCCTTGCGCGAGAGGGCGGTAATTTCCTCGTCCGGAAGAAAATACGGGTGAGGCGTTCTCTCCGCTAGTCGACCCTCAGGCCGCCCGGCGCTTGCGCTCCAGCGCCGGCCGCAGATCCACGCCCTGCATATGGCCCATGCCCCTGCGCTGGGCCTTCTTCAGCGCCTCGGCGGCTGCCTCGAAGAATTTCCGTTCATAGCCGCCGCGCGGATTGGTCACTGCCAGGCCCATGCTCAGCGTCACCATGCCAGCATGGCTTTCCTTGTGCGGCATGGCCAGCCGGCGCATGGCGTCGGCAATCTTGCCGGCGGTGGCGCGCGCCATCAGCGCCGGCATGTCGGGCAGCACGATGACGAAGCTGGCGGCGCCCAGCCGCAGGCAGCTGTCGCCCTCGCGCGGCAGCGCCCCGGTGATCGCCTGCATCACCGCAAGCAGGCACTGATCGGCCTCGGCTTTGCCATAGGCGGTAAAATAGTCGGCAAAGCGGTCGATCTCGATGACCAGCAGGCTCAGCGACACATGCCGCGCCGCCGCATGGCTCCAGCCCTGCGCCAGCTCATCCTCGATCCGTATGCCCAGCTTGGGCTTCATGCCGATGGAGCGCGCGATGGCGGCCTGGCCATAGGCCGGCACCCGCTCCTGCCGCGCCGGTCGCAACGCGCCCAAAGCCGCCCGGACACGGGTCCAGAACGGCTCGCTCTGGTCTTTGGCAATCGCGGTGTCGGTCATGGTTATCGCCCATCCTAGGCTCGCGCTGTGCGGGATCAGGCCACAACATGGTTAACGAGGTGTAAATACGTAGGGGATCAAGCAGGGACACGCAGCTAAAGCGCCTCCGGCGGCTCCCATTCGGGCCAGTCCACCGCGTGCTCTTCCCACTCATCGGGCGCAATGTCCTGTTCGGCGAAGGTCCGGCCGCGGGCCGAAACGCCGACATCGACCACCGTCTGCGGATCGCCCGAGACCAGCGGGTGCCACCAGGCCAGCCCCTTGCCCTCGGCAATGCGGCGATAGGCGCAGGTGGTGGGGATCCACTTGATCTCGGTGACGTTCTGCGGCGTCAGCTTGATGCAGTCGGGCACCTTGGCCTGCCGGCCGGGATAATCGGTGCAGGCGCAGCTATCGCCATCGAGCAGCTGGCAGCGCACGTCCGAGGTGATCAGCAGCCCGCTATCCTCGTCCTCGAGCTTGATCAGGCAGCAGCGGCCGCAGCCGTCGCAGAGGGCTTCCCACTCCGCATCCGTCATCTCGTCCAGCGTTTTTTCGTCCCAGAAGGCCATCTTAACCCAGCTCTGCTAAGCCTGTTGCCGGTTTGCTCTTGTCGGCGACGGAGCGCAATCATATTCCAGCGATAATGTTGCGTTGATCGCGGGTTGCGGACAACAGTCCGTGAAACCGAACTCCGGGGATTTTGGTGCAGGATCCGTTCTATACCAAGGAAAAGCGCAAGAAATCGGGCGGCATGCTTGCCGCCGATGCGTGGCTGGATTCCTCGCTCTACGAGTTCTGGCAGGCCATGGGCCGCGGCTATACCCGCTTCCAGGATTTCATGAGCATCTTCCATGTCGCCGGCTTCAAGCGGCTGTTCGTGGAACTGGTCAGCGACGGCCTGTCCTTCTTCGCCATAGGCTGCGTGCTGATGACCGCCCTGGCCCTTCCCGCCTTCGACAGCACTGCCTCGGGTGAGTTCAACAAGGCCGAGGATTATTCGGTCGTCTTCCTCGACCGTTTCGGCACCGAGATCGGCCGTCGCGGCATCCGTTCCGACGATTCCGTCGCCCTCGACGACATGCCCGACTACCTGCTCAAGGCCACCCTCGCCACCGAGGATCGCCGCTTCTACGACCATTTCGGCATCGACGTGGTCGGCACCCTGCGGGCGCTGATGAGCAATGCGGCCGGCGACAATTCCACCCAGGGCGGCTCCTCGATCACCCAGCAGCTCGCCAAGAACCTGTTCCTCTCCTCCGAGCGCACGCTCGAACGCAAGATCATCGAGGCCTTCCTCGCCGTCTGGCTCGAATGGCACTATTCCAAGGACCAGATTCTCAAGCTCTATTTCGACCGCGCCTATATGGGCGGGGGCAATTTCGGCGTGGTGGCCGCCGCCGACTACTATTTCGGCAAGAAGGTGCAGGACATCAACCTGGCCGAAGCCGCCATGCTGTCGGGCCTGTTCAAGGCCCCCACCCGCTATGCGCCCCATGTCGACCTGGCCGCGGCGCGCGGCCGCGCCAATCTGGTCCTCTCCAACATGGTGGCCGCCGGCTTCCTCACGGAAGGCCAGGTCACCGCGGCCCGGCGCCATCCGGCCACCCCGATCAGCCGCGCCGAAGATGCCAACTCGCCCAACTACTTCCTCGACTGGGCCTTCGAGCAGTCCAAGACCCTGATCGAGACACATAACCACGCTTCCAACAATTTCGTCGTCCGCACCACGATCGACACCACGCTGCAGAAATATGCCGAAGAGGCGGTGGTCTCGACCCTTCTCGAACAGGGCGAGCAATACGACGTCAGCCAGGCCGCCATGGTGGTCACCGATACCCAGGGGGCCATCCGCGCCATGGTGGGGGGCACCGACTATGCCAAAAGCCAGTTCAACCGCGCCATCGTCTCCACCCGCCAGCCGGGCTCGGCCTACAAGATTTTCGTCTATTCGGAAGCCTTCGAGCAGCTCGGCCTGACCCCGGCCGATCTCATCACCGACCGCCCGGTCTGCATCGGCGATTGGTGCCCGGTCAATTACGGCCGCAACTACAAGGGCACGGTAACCCTGGCCAGCGCCTTCGCCCAATCGCTCAACACCGTGCCTGTCACCCTGTCCATCAAGACGGGCCGCGAGCCCATTGCCGCGCTCAGCCATCGCATGGGCCTGCAGGCCGATTACCCGGTCACGCGCTCGCTGGCGCTCGGCGTTGCCTCGGTTTCGGTCCTGGACATGACCTCGTCCTATGCCGTGCTGGCCAATCACGGCTACAAGACGCCTGGCTTCGGCATCACCCGCATGACCACGCTCAATGGCGACCTGGTTTACGAAGCCGATCCCGATGCCCCGCGCGAGCGCGTGCTCAGCGACACCACCGTCGCCAACATGAATTCCATGCTGCGCGGCGTCGTCACCGGGGGCACCGGCACCCGCGCCCGCATCGAGGGCGTGCCCGTGCTCGGCAAGTCGGGCACCACCTCGTCCTATCGCGACGCCTGGTTCTGCGGCTTCACCGGCAATTATGTGGCAGCGGTGTGGATGGGCAATGACGACTATCACGCCACCAACAATCTCACGGGGGGCAGCCTGCCGGCCATCGCCTGGCAGAAATTCATGGCCTATGCCCATACCAATATCGAAATCCTGCCGGTCTTCGGCGTCGATTTCGTGCCCGAACCGACGGTGGTCGCCGCGGCCGATCCCGCGCTCGAAGAAGAGATCATCCAGCGCCCACCCAACCTGACCCCCGCCGCCGCCCGCAAGCTGGCCGACCTGGCTGGACGTTTCGCGGCAGCCCTGGAAACAGCGACACCAGCAGGCCATCAGGCCAGCGTGTCGGCAGGCACGCAGGGGCTGTAGTTATTGACTACATCGCGTCTGTGATTGGAGGAGCGCACAATGACCGAAAGGGTCACGATCACGCGCGAGGTATCATCGGTTGCTTGAAGCGGCCGCGAGTATCGGCCTCTATTCGCCGGGATGCAGGTTGTCACGTCGCGTCAGGTAGAGGCCCAGTCCGGCAACCGCAACAAGAATGGTCGGAGCCCAAAGCCAGAATATTACGCTGGTCATTTCAGTCCTCCAGTCGCTGCAAAGCGCGCCTTGCGATCAAGTGTAACACAACCCCAAGGGCAAAACCAAAACCTGATAATCCGGTGAGGTTTAGAAGATCGGTCGTCGTCGTTAGCGTGCCCATGCCGATTCCGACATAAGGCGCCACCATGGCGGCCAAGATTGTCCCGGACGACAATGAGTTCAACAAGGCCGCCGTCAATTTAACCTGTTCGGTCTTTGCTGCAGACATAATCCCCCTCCGCCAATATTGATACATTTCACAGCCAGCCTGATGTCTGCAAGCCACGCCGCCCCTTCCGCCGCCCTGCCCCCCTTGCTACAACCACTCCAGCCACTCCGCGCGCAGGTCTCGCCGCCCATGCCGTCCAATGCCTTTCCGAGCCGCTGAACCGTGCGCTTCGTCTTCTATCTCCTGGTGATGATCGCCGTAGCGCTGGGCGTCGGGTTCGGCCTCAGTTACTACGCGCTCACCGATGGGCGCCTGTTCGGCGTGGCGCAGGTGGGGCCATGGGCCGCCTGGCCCGATGTCGGCGCCAATGCGCCCAATCCCTATACGCGCGGCCATCTCGCCCGCACCGCCGCTTTCGAGCTCGGCCAGTCCGAAGGCCTGCAATTCACCGCCACCACCGACAGCGACGGTGCGCCGCTGACGCGCGACTGCGCCTATCGCATCGACGGCAATACCCCGCTCGCCACCTTCTGGACGCTCGCCGCCCAGGATGAGACCGGCATCAATGTCGCCGCGCCCGATGTGGCCCCGGTCATGCGCAGCAGCGATATTGCCCGCGCCGAAGACGGCTCCATCATCGTCAATGTCGGCACGCGCCTCTTGCCGCTCAACTGGCTGGAACTGGCCGGTGACGGCCCCTTCAAGCTGGTGCTCACCCTTTACGACACCGCCGCCTTTTCCGGCTTTTCCAGCGATGCTTCCATGCCGTCGATCATCAGGGGGGATTGCGCATGATCCGCTTCCTGCTCTGGTTGCTGGGCGGCGTGGTGCTGGGCGGCATCATTCACATCGTGGTCATCCTCACCCTGCCGGCTTTGGCCGAGCAGTCGGTATGGAGCCGCGTCGCGGCACTCGATGCCGACAACCGCATGGTCATCCTGCCGCCGATCGCGGCCGGCGATCCCAACCCGCTCGGTCTCGATCCGGCCCTGGCCTATGGCCTCTGCCGGGTCGACCTGAGCAAGGGACCGGCCTATGTCAGCGGCGTGCTGCCGGAAGCCTTCTGGTCGGTCGCCCTGTTCAATCCCTCCGGCATCGTCACCTATTCGACCACCAATCGCGACGGCATCGGCCAGACGCTAGAGTTGGGCATTTTCAACGCCGCCCAGACGCGCCTGCTGGCCCAGCAGCAGCTCGATATCGCCGAGGGCCTGCTCGTGGTCGAATCCACCAGCGACCAGCTCCTCATCCTCGTCCGCCTCGCCCCGCCCCACCAGGCCATGCGGCAGCGCTTCGAGCAGGAATTGTCCGAAGTCGAGTGCGGCACGCGGGGCTGAGTCTCTCAGCCGGCAAACATGCTCAGCGCCCCACCCGCCACAGCCAGCGCCAGCACCACCATCCAGGGCGGTGCTTTCCATGACACCAGCGCGACGAACCCCGCCAGCGCCAGCGCGAAATCCACCGGCCCCAGCACGGCGCTGGTCCAGACCGGATCGTAGAGCGCCGCGCCCAGAATCCCCACCACCGCGGCATTGGCGCCACGCATTCCGGCCTGCGCCAGCGGCAGCCGCCGCAGGCTATCCCAGAAGGGCAGCGCCCCGACCAGCAGCAGCAAGCCGGGCAGGAAGATCGCCACCAAGGCGATGGCGGCGCCGGCTATGCCGCTGCTGATGGCGCCGAGATAGGCCGCGAAAGTAAACAGTGGGCCGGGCACCGCCTGCGCCGCACCATAACCGGCCAGAAACGCATCTTTGCTCACCCAGCCGCTGGCCGTGGTTTCGGCATCGAGCAGCGGCAGCACCACATGGCCGCCACCAAACACCAGCGATCCGGCGCGATAGAAGGCGTCGAACAGGTCGAGCCCATGCGCGTCTGTCGCCGCCGCGATAATCGGCAGGCCGACAAGCAATGCCGCAAAGAGCCCCAGGCAGGCCACGCCCGCCGCCTGGCGCACCGGAAAGCGCGTTGCTGCCGGCGCCGCCATTGCGCCATTGCGGCAGAATACCAGCCCGGCCAGCCCACCCAGCACGATCGCCGCCACCTGCCCCACCGCCCCGGCCAGCACGATGGTCGCCGCTACGGCGCCGACGGCAATGGCTGCCCGCTGCCGGTCCGGGGTCAGGCTTTGCGCCATGCCCCGCACGGCCTGCGCCACCACGGCGACGGCCACCAGTTTCAAGCCATGCAGCACGCCCTGCGCCAGGGGTCCGTCCAGCGCCGCCGCCCCCAGCGCGAAAGCCACCAACAGGGCGGCCGACGGCAGGGTGAAGGCCGCCCAGGCGGCCAGCGCTCCCAGCGGCCCGGCGCGATAGAGCCCGAGCGCGAAGCCGACCTGGCTCGATGCCGGTCCCGGCAGGAACTGGCACAGGGCCACCAGGTCCGCATATTCGGCCTCGCCCAGCCAGCGCCGCCGCACCACGATCTCGTCGCGAAAATAGCCGAGATGGGCGATAGGTCCCCCGAACGAGGTCAGCCCAAGCTTGAGAAAGGCAAGAAACACCTCGCCGGCCGAGCCGCCGGCCTGGCGTGAATCGCCTGCAGTGGCTGATCCGTTCGTCATCGCGTCCCGTTCATTGCCACCAATACGGCGTCATCCATCTCGTCGGTCGTCCGCTCTATTTCGGCAGCACGATCTCGGTGTCGCCGATATTCTGGAAGCGTGACGGTATGACGACACCGCCGCCCCCACCCGGATGCCCACCCGGCGACGCACAGAAATCGCGGCGATTGGCGCGGTTCACGAAGACCGCCATGCGCCGCAGGGCCTCGTCCACCGCCAGCGACTGCTCATGCGGCGTTTCGACCAAGAGGTTATCGAGCGCATAGTCATAGCTCGAATAGCGATAGTTCAGCGCCCGCACGAACCAGTCGATGAAGGCGTCATTCTCATATTTCCGCGCTGCGACTTCCTGGGCGAGGCGAGGCGGCAGATCATGGCCGAGCCCGTCATAGGCAGCAGCCCGCTGCCGGTCGATCTCGATCACCTTGCAGATGGCGGCGAATGTCGTCGGCAGCGTGTCGGTATCGGCGCTCACATGGCTGCCCACCGTCGCATAGCGCGTGCGCGAGGATTGGTAGTCGGTGCGCTTCAGCCAGTTGTAATAGCGCTCGATGGTGAAGCTCTCGTCCCGCGGCCGCACGATGCGGGTGCGCTGCAGCTCCACGGCGCTGTCGAATTGCCAGTCCTTGGCATGAGGTGCGACGAGGAAGCGCCAGACGCGGTCATGCATCTCCTCTTCCTGGTCGGTCTTGTTGAAGCTGGAAACCGGCTCGTTGCGATTGGCGGCGATGAAATCACCAGCCGCTGGCATGGCCGTATCGTGGGTCCAGCTTGGCGCGGCGCGGCCGAAATCGCCGACGGGTCGCGCCACGCAGCCGGCCAGCAGCGCGGCCAGGGCCAGTGCGCCGGCCAGGCGAAAGAATTTATCCACGCTTGCGCTTCGGCCGCGTAGGATCGAGCCTCTTGTTCGGCGGCTGCGACGTCCCGCGCTCATAACGCACCCCGGTAAAAATCAGGATCTGGGCGTTGCCGGGCTTGCTTGCCGCGCCTTTGTCGGCTTTCGGCCGTTGATCGAATTTGACGAGCTTTCCCAAGCTGTCCTCCGGTTGATCGCTCCCCCATTCCCATTGGAGGCCACGGTTTCGCGTTGCAAATCAGTCGCGCGACGCCCCTCGCACTGACCGCTCATGTCCGCATTAAGAGATCGTCAAGGTTAACAGTCTGCTAACGAATTGGCGGCAAGAGTGAATGCGCATCGAATGTGATGCGATTCCGGATAGACGGTCCCTCAGATATGCTTGGTTTTCAGCCCTACGAGACGTTTCAACTGCTCATCGAGACAGGCGGCGTCGACCGTACGAACACCCTGCTGATCGCCGCCTGCGACGCCTATGCGCGGCGCGGCAAGCCAACCCCTCCCGAAATGGAACAGTTCGAAGCCCTGGCCGGGCGCCTGTTCCCCATTGCCGGCCCGCAGGCCCGCGCCAAGGGCGCCGCCATCCTGGGCCGCGCCGAAATGCTGTCCCCTGCCCTCGAACAGCTGGTCGTCGACAATATCGGGGAAGACCTCAACCAGTTCCTCGCCGGCGCCACGGACCTTTCCGAGCCGACCATGCTCGACATCGTCGCCCGCTATGACGTGCCGGGCGCCGCCACCATCGCGGCCCGCGCCGACCTCACCAATGTCGTCTTGGCCAAGCTGTTCCAGATGAATTCGCGCAAGGTTTACCGGGCCTTGGCCTCCAACACATCAATCGTGCCGCGCGGCGCCTATCTCAGCGCCCTGGCCCGTTCGGCGCAGATGGACCACATGGTCGCCGAGTCGCTGGCCAAGCGCGACGATTTCGACGCGGCGCTTCTCGCCCCGGCTTTCTTCGATCTCTCCGATGTCGATCGCGTCAAGGTCATCCAGGCTTTCGCCCATCGCGAAACGCCCAAGGCGCCGATCAGCAAGACCATCGAGCAGCTCACCGTCGCCAATCAGGAACTGACCAAGGCGCTGATGAAGCTGTTCTCCGAGAACCGCCGCCCCGAGGTCACCCGCCTGCTGTCGCAGATCACCGGCCTCGACGAAGTGCGCTGCGGCCAGATCGCCCATGACGTGACCGGCGCCTCGCTCTTCGTCATCCTGCGCGCCTTTGGCTGCTCGGCCTATGACGGGCTCAAGGTTCTCATCCACGCCACCAGCCACGACAGCGAGCGCTCCCGCGCGCTGGCCGACTTCGCCACCCTCTTCGGCAATGTTACACCGGAATCAATGGCTTACCTGATGGGTGCCTGGCGCGGCGAGGTGAACCTGCTCGAACTCAACAAGCCCGAATACAAGCCCTTCGTGGCAACCGCACGCCGGGCCCCGTCCAACACGCTGGCTCCGGCGCACAATCCGGTGGTCGACCAGGCCATCGAGGCCCTGGCCCGCATCGGCGCCCGCCGCGCGGGGTAAAGGCTCCCTTACCTCTCCCCCGAAGGGAGAGGTAAAGAGCGCCTACCCAACCACCTCGATCCCCAGCTCATCCCCGCGCAGATCCAGGCTCAGCACCCATAGATCGGGGTCAAAGTCGACCTCCTGAGCGATGCGCTCCGTCACCTTGGGCGGTTCGACATGGTTGAAACGGCGCTGGAACACCAGGCTTGCATCGTCCTGGCGGCTGACCATGGGAGCGGGCGTGAACAGCGAGCGCGTACCATCGAGATGATCCACCTCGATGAACACTTGTCCGGCAATCGGGTCGCCCCGGCGGGACACCACGCACATATTACCCAAGTCATTATGGCGCCTGACAAAAACTCCGCACCATAGATCGCTGCGCAGCGCCCTCATGTCGGAATCGGGAAGATCGAGCTGGTCATGGCGACAGCTTAGATCGCCGCGCCGGCCTGCCGCAACAGCCCCACCAGGTCGGGATTGACCTGTCCGGTCACCCGGTAGCTGTGGAAGTTTTCAAACTCCCGGATAGCCCTGGCCGTCGCATCGCCCGGATGGCCATCGATCGAGCCGTGATAAAAGCCCAGGCTCGCCAGTCCCGACTGGATCTGGCTGACCAGTTGCACATTGTTGGCCGGGGCCAGGGTCGGCGTTGCGGCCAGCGTCTGGTCGGGGACAGGCTCGGACTGCACCGCCGTTACCGGCCGCGGCGGCGCCATCGGCTCGAGCGAAGCCACCTGCACCGGGGCCGGCATCTGCTGCACCAGCGGCAAGGCCGGAATGGGTTTGACCGCAGGCGCGGCCGGCATGGTGCGGCCGCCATCGACGGCGGCGACGATGGAATCGATGGTCTGGGCCGCCGCATTGCCGATCGTGTCGACCGCCTGGTCGACCGGCGACAGCTCCGGCAGGCGTGCCACGACGCGATCGGGCTGCGGCGCCGGCTGGACAACGGCCTGCGGCCGGACGACCGGCTGCACCACAACGGCTGCCGGCCGGGCCACCGGTACCATGCCCGCGGCATCGGCGCGCAGAATGGCGTCGATCATATCAGGCGTCAGGGCGCCGGTCGGCTCGAGGCCGTTGCGCTGCTCGAAGGCGCGAATCGCATTGGCGGTCATCGGCCCGTAAAAGCCATCGACCGTGCCGTTGAACAGGCCCAGTTCGGTCAGCTTCTTCTGCACCGCGAAAGCATCGGTATTGCCGACAGGCGCCGCGGGAACCGCCGGCGGCACGACCGCGACACTACCCGTCGTTTCCTGCGTAACGGGAGCGGGGACCACGGCCGTCTCGCGCACCGGCGCCGGCATCGGCTCGGGCGCCACCTGCGGCTGCGCCACCGGCACATCCACGGCCGGGGCGAAGAAGGGCGCGGGGTGCCGGGCGGTCTGGAAATACAGGGCATTGCTGGCCGCCAGCGCGGTCAGCGTCACCAGCGCCAGCATGCCGGTGGAAGCCAGCGGCGCGCGCATGTAGCGGGACATCGTCCAGAGGCCGGCACGACCCAGCGAGGTCGCAACGGCGCTGCCCGCCAGCAGAGGCAGGCGGGTGAAAGTGGTTGCCGTCATTGCGCTTTTCTTTTTTCGTCTTGCCATGAATGAACAGGAGCGGCGGCTGGCTCTTTGCGGAGTGGTGTGACCGATGCAGTTTCTTCGGTCTTTATTGCTGGACCGTTTATAGGCAGCAAAACAGTCACCACTGTCCCTGCCCCAATTTCGGACATGGCCCGCAAAGTGCCCTGGTGCAGATCGACCAGGCCCTTGACGATGGAGAGGCCCAGGCCCGTCCCCTCATAGCGGCGTGCCAGCCCGTCCTGTACCTGGAAGAACGGTTCGCCGATTCGGCTCAGCGCTGCGGGTGCCATGCCGACGCCGTGGTCGGTGACCGACAGATTGAGGCTCTGGCCCTGCCGCTTGAGGCTCACCGTTACCCGGCCGCCGGGATGGCTGAACTTGATGGCGTTGGACAACAGGTTGAGCAGGATTTGCCGGCAGGCGCGTTCATCGGCCACCAGCAGGGGCAGCGGACCGGCGATATCGGTGACCAGCGTCACCTGCTGCTTGCTCGCCATGGCCTCGACCATGCTGAAGCAGGGCTCCACCATGTCCTCGACCATGAAGGGCTCGGTCTGCAGTTCGAACTTGCCCGCTTCGATCTTGGACATGTCGAGCAACATGCGCACCACTTCGAGCAGATGCTTGCCGCTCTGGTGGATCAGGCCCGCATATTCGCGATGGGTGGTCGAAAGCTCGCCGCCAATGCCCGACGTCATCATTTCGGAGAATCCGACCACGGCATTGAGCGGCGTGCGCAATTCGTGCCCGATGGTGGCGAGGAAACGCGACTTGGCGTCCGAGGCCTCCTCGGCGATGCGGCGGGCCTCGGCCATGGCGATTTCATTGTCCTTGCGGCCGGTAATGTCGCGGAACAGCGCCACCACTTCGTACCGCAACCCGGTATTGTCGGCGTCCTGTACCGGGGAAAGGCTGATTTCGACCCAGATGAAACGCGGCACGCTGGTCATGGCGCGCGGATCGTCCTGGCGCATCCTGACTTCGATGATGCGCGACTTGCCGCCCTGGTTGGCGTCGGCAAAAGCGGTGAGATAGGCCGGCCGGTCCAGCACATGCAGCCGCTCCCCCAGCCCGCCGCCGGACAATTCATAGCGGCGGCAGCCGAAAAGCTGCTCGGACGAGCGCGAGGCCAGGAGGATTTCGCCATCGCTGGAAAAGCGGACGACCCCGTCCTGCACATGCTCGATCAGGTGGCGATAGGCGGTAATCTGGGCCTTGTCATAGACCTCATAGGCGGCGTTGATCCGGTTGGAGGTGTGAACGACGATGCCGGCGATGATGACGAATGTCGCCATGGCCGTTGCCATGAGCGTCCCCGGCGCAACCGGAATGGCCGGTATGCCGAAGGCCGCGGCTGTGCCGGCAAGCGCGATCACCCCGGCCAGCAGGGCCCAGCTCTGTTGCCGCAAACGCTTGCGGCCCACCAGCGAGGCCAACACTGGGGCCATGACGGCAATGGCAAGGCCCGCATCGCCCAGTTGGCCATCGGCCAAGGTGAGCAGGCAGCCCAGGATCAGCATTGTGCACACCTGCCCGGCAGCGGCTTCCTCGAACAGCCGGCGCTGATGCAACGAGAGCGTGATCATGCCGCCGGCCAGGCCCAGCGCGGCCACGGCGAAGGGAAAGGCCGAGCCGGTCACCAGGCCATAGACGGCAAGGGGCATGGCCAGGGCGCTGAACAGGATCAGCAGGCGCGAATTGTTGGCAAGCGTCTTGCGGCGCAGCATTTCCGGGCGATGGCCGGAGCCGGCAACGGCCAGGGACATCTCTTTGCTTGCGCCGAAAGAGAACAGGCTACGCATACGCATTACTCACTATCACGACGCCAGCAGTCATGGATGCCTGGAGCACCAATTGGGCCTGAGCGGGGTCAGGTCTTGTTGCTGCCACCCTGCCCGCCAAGAGCTAAAGGCGAACTTAAATCTCATGGCCGGCAAAGGCTTGCATGCGGTCGGGCGCGATCCTTTCTCGGGTTAGCGTAAACAAGGCGTTGCGCCGCATCGAAACGGTCGGACGCATTTGTCTAAAATTTTAGGGAAATGTCCCAGCGGCGCTTAACAGGGCTGCCCTAGTGTCGGCGATGCAGGCCAATCGCGGCCTGCCGAGAGTCTGGAAGAAGCCAATGTTCCTGGTCGTTCGCTCCGTTTTCTGGCTGACTGTCGCCTATATGGTGATCAAGCCCGGCGTCGATTTCGTCGACGCCCAGGCCATGTCGGCGCAGGCGATGGCGGCCGGCCAGCAGGTCATTGCCGAACAGATCCAGGCTATCGAATGCGACAGTTTCCAATGCGTCGGCGGCAAGGCGGTCATCGCCGCGGCGCTCCAGTCTTCCCCGCCCGTCGGTACACCCATGCATGAGTCGCCGACCCATGGTCCGGCCCCCATACCCCGGCCCCGGCCGGATTGGGCGGGATAGCGGGAGCCCTGCCCCGGGCCCCGGTATAGACCCCAGGGATCGCGTCACTTCCCCAAGCGACGCACTCCAGCGATCCCTGGCCTCAGCCGCAAGCACGCTGCCCCGTGCTTGCGGCTTTTTCCTGCGCAGAGGCCACGGCCTTGCTATCGACACGTTGCGCGTCTATATATGCTGCATACGTTTGAGCTACATGGCTATCTGATCGCGGCTCGCCCGGTCTTCGTACCCCCTGTTTTTGAGAGCGTTTAGACCTGTCCGGCATGTGTCGGGCGGCAATGATGCTTTCCGGCCAACTGGCTGGGGCACGATACGAAAGATATTGCCATGATTAACGGCACCGTAAAATTCTTCAATTCCACCAAAGGTTTCGGCTTCATCTCGCCCGAAGACGGCAGCAAGGACGCTTTCGTCCATGTCTCCGCCGTCGAACGCTCCGGCCTCGCCGGGCTCTATGAAGGTGACAAGGTCACCTATGAGCTCGAGACCGGTCGTGACGGCAAGGCTTCGGCCGCGAACCTGACGCTTCTCAAGTAAGACTGCGCCGGGCCCGCCACTGGCGGGCTCGGCCGCCGCAGGCCATCGGCCGCGGCATAGACAAGGCCCTGCGGCAGAGCCCGGGCCAAAGAGACACCAATGACATTTCAAGACTACCACGCTCGCGCCGAGCTTTATCTCGGCAGCGATCGCCACACTGCCATGGCGCAGGGTGGCCGCTTCTTTGCCACCGCCGCCCAGGCCATCCGCTTCGCCTTTGAAGAGGCCGCGCCGGTGAGCCTGCACGGCGCCATGCTCCGGATCGGCGACGCGACCTTTGCCGGCGACAGCCTCGCCGCGCTCTATCGCAGCGCCGAATTCCCGCTGCCGCGCAAGACCGACATCAAGCGCTCGCGGGTGCGCCGTGCCCGGCAGTACCAGGGCATGGTCCACCAGTTCGCCCGTTCCGTCACCCAACGCCACGCCGCCCTGGCGTGAACCCGACCGCACCGGAGCCGCCGCCAAGGCGGCTCTGGTAATGGCGGCCGGCTTTGACTAGATAATCGGCCATGAGCGAAAATCAGGCCTTCCAGGATATTGCCGAAAACCTATCCTTCCTCGACGACTGGGAAGATCGGCTGAACTACGTCATCGAGCTCGGACAGGCTTTGCCCGACATGCCGGAGACCGACAAGACCGCCGAAAACAAGGTCAAGGGCTGCGTGTCCAATGTCTGGCTGGTATCGAGTGTCGACCGTTCCGCCGGGGCGCCCGTCATGCACTTCCGCGGCCAGTCCGATGCCATCATCACCAAGGGCCTGGTGGCGGTGCTCATAGCGCTCTATTCGGGTCGCCCGGCCACCGAGATCGCCGAAACCGATGCCATCGACTGGTTCAGGAAGGTGGGCCTCAGCGAGCATCTGGGCATGCAGCGCTCCAATGGCCTGGTGGCCATGGTCAATCGCATCCGCGCCGAAGGCCGGGCGCTGAGCTGAGCTATTCGGCCGGTGCCGGCGCCACTTCGGTTCGCCGGCCCAGGGCGGCATTGCAGAACCGCAGCAGCGGCTGCTCGACGAAGCGATAGAGCAACAGGCCGGCCACCGTGCCGCCGATGATCGACACCGCCGCCACGAGATAGTCGGCCCACAGATTGGTCGGATCCAGCAGCTTGAACACCAGCCCGGACAACACGGCCACCTCGTAGATATGGACGAGGTAGATCGAATAGGACGCATCCCCGATATGTTCGAGCAAGGCCACGCGCGGCAGCCGGCGCTCGAAGCGCACGGCGAGCAGCACCAGTGAAGAGGCAAATGCGACGAGGCCGATAAAGGCAAAGGCGTCCTCGACCAGGCCCTCGCCGAAGACAAAGCCCTCCACCAGCCCGGCAAGCCCCAGGATCAGCGCCACGCAGACCGCGCCGGCCGACAGGCCGCTCAGGCGGCCCTGCAAGGTCGCCAGCCCCAGCCAGGCGCCGGCACAGAAAGCCAGCGGCATGAAGCTCGTATAGAACTGGGCAATGGCCGGTTCGGGTTGCAGCAGCGCCCCCAGCACGGCAAGCGCCGTGAAAGCCGCCGTCAGCCAGAAGACGCGCGATTGCGCGCCGAGAAAGGCCAGCAGCGCAAAGCAGAAATAGAAGAAGACTTCATAATTCAGCGTCCAGCCGAGCTTATAGAGCGGATGGATGCCGTGGCTGACCGGATTGTAGAACGGCACGAACAGCAGCGACAGCAGCAACTGGCCGGTATCGTAGACCGTGGTCTTGAACATTTGCGGCGCCACTAGCGCCAGGGCGGCCGCAAGGAGCGTAGCGCCCCAATACATCGGCACGATGCGGATGAAGCGGCGGCGCAGGAAGGCCGGCGCGGAAAACCGCCCCTCCCCGGTCACCGCAACCATGATGAAGCCCGATATCACGAAGAACAGGATGACCCCGAGCCAGCCCAGCCGGCCGAAGCTGAGATTGTCTTCCACCAATGGATAAAGCAGTGCATGCGAAGCCAGCACCAGCATGGCCGCAAACCCGCGCAGGTACTGGATGGTGATGAACTTCTGGCGCATGGCCTGTTCTACCATGCGCCATCGGGGGCCGATTATTATCGTTCAGTATGTAGTTAAAACTCCGCCTCCGCGATCAGCGGCAGGCGCGCCTCCAGCCAGCCGCGCGTCTTGCCCTGTTCGGCGCCTATCGCCTGCTCGCGAAGCCCGAACTGGCTTGCCAGTTGGTCGAGGCCGATGCGCAGTACCAGCTTGGCGCTGCGCCGGGGCCAGCGCCGCTCGGTTTCCACCACTTGCAGGCCCTTGCCCAGGCCGCAGACATCGAACAATACGCCCCAGCAATCGGCGGGCAGCAGCGCGGCCAGGCGGCTGAGCCGGAGCCGGGCGTCGGCCGCGCCCTGCGAGGCAGTTTCCACGCCATTGGCCGACCGGCCCCCGCCCCCGACGGCGGCCGGATTATATGACATGGTCACCCGGGGCGCGAGTTGGGCCCGCCGGATCAGCTGCTCGAGCCGCTCGGCCGCCAGCAGGTGGTGGGGGCCAAGAAAGGCCGGCGCCTTTGCATCCCGGCTGGCGCCGAGCCGGCTGAGAACGTCGTCTTCGCCTGTGCTAGGCGGCATGGCTCATGGCCTCCATCCCGGTCATGGCCGCCTCGATCTGGCGCTCGAATTGCATCACTTCATCGTCGAAGACGGGATCGTCGCGCATATCTTCGATCAGCGCGCAGGCATATGAGACAGTTGTCCTATCCCTGCCGAAGGCCTCGCCGATTTCCATCAGGCTGCGGCCGAGCATGACGTGAGACAGGTACATGGCCAATTGCCGCGCCCGAGCCACCGGCAACCGGCTGCGGCTTCTGTGAGTAAGCATGCGGATCGGCACGTTTTTTTGACGTGCGACCAGAGCGATCACATCGTCACAGACGCATCGCGCCGTACCCCGCCGGGGGGCGGGTACCGCGGGCTGGATGGATGAAAGTGAGTCATACATGGGTGGGCCTCATCGCAAGCAAGGAATTAATTCCTAGATATTGCGATGAGTAAAGCCCGTGGGGATAAGTGCGCCCACAAATTCAAACGGCCGCCCGTCGGGCGACCGTTTGAAGCTTCGTTCTCGCCGGGGTCCAAGGGTTCGGACGCGACGTTTCTTAGCGGAGTGTTTGCGTCAGGCGGCCTTGCGACCCAGGCCATTATCCTTGGCCAGCTTGGAGCGCGTTGCCGAATAGTTCGGCGCAACCATCGGGTAGTCGGCCGGCAGGCCCCACTTCTCGCGGTATTCTTCGGGCGAGAGATTGTAGTGGGTACGCAGGTGGCGCTTCAGCGACTTGAACTTCTTGCCGTCTTCGAGGCAGATGATGTAGTCGGCAGCAACGGACTTGCGGACCGGCACGGCAGGCTTGAGTTCCTCGACAGGAACCTGGACTTCGTTGGTCTGAAGAGCCCGCAAGGCCCCATGGACGTCAGCAATCAGCTTGGGCAGATCGGTCACGCTCACGGAGTTGTGGCTCACATAGGCTGAGACGATTTCGGTACTGAGCTCGATCAAGTCGTGCTCGTAACCGGTCGCCGAGCCGGCGGTGTCACTCATATTTCAACCTTCCATTATTCTTATTGGACCGCGACAGAGGGGCAGTCACAGCCATGATTCATTCCTATGACTGTTTATTGCCATCCGCAACCCAATATGACGCAATTAACATGTTACCAATACCGGCAATCATGCGCGATGATTTTGGCCGGTTTTAGACTTAAGTTCATCAACGACCATGTTCAGGTGCAATTGATCACTGGTGCGATAACTTGCTTTTGCAAGGAGATGGGCTGAGACAGGTGTTGTGAGCAAAAGGAATACAACACCAACTATTGCTCGCATGGCCACACCAACGTCGAAACACAGCAAAGCAACTGCCAGAAGCACCAGCCCGCCACCCACGGCACCCGCCTTGGACGCGGCGTGCATGCGGGTGAAAAGGTCCGGCAGACGGACGACGCCGATGGCGGCGACCAGGCTGAACAGCGCGCCCAGCAGCAGCAGCAGGCAACCGGCATAGGTGACAATATCGACGATCATGGCGCGTCATCCGGCGGGGTTGCGGCGCGGGACAGGATGTAGCGCGCCAAAGCGACGGTCGCCAGGAACCCCAGCAGCGCCAGCGCTATGGCGATATCGAGATAGAGCATCAGCCCGGTACGAACGGCTATGGTGCCGACCAGGCCCATGGCGATGACCGTCATCAGATCCAGTGCCAGTACCCGGTCGCCCAGCGTCGGCCCGATGATGATGCGGATCACCGAGATCAGCAGCGCCAGCCCCAGGATGATCAGGGCGATCAGCGTCGACCAGGAGAGGATGTCGGCGGCGCTCATGAATAGACCTCCCGCACCTTGGCTTCGAAGCCCCCCGCAATGTCGGCGATCAGCCCCTCGCGCGTGCCGAAGGCCAGGGCGTGGACATAGAGCAGGCTGCGATCCTCGCTCACATCCACGCTCAGCGTGCCCGGCGTCAGCGTGATGAGATTGGCCAATAGCGTGATCTCGGCGTCGGATTTGACGGTCAGCGGAAAGGCGATGATGGCCGGCTGCAGCGCCGATTTGAGATCCGGCGTCAGCACCACGATGGCCACACGCACGGCGCTGGCGCCAAGCTCGTAGAGAAACAGCACGGCCAGCGAAGCTATATTACGCAGCTGGCGGAAGCGGCGCGGCGGGCCGAGATTATGCCGCAGCAGCAGCACTGCCAGGATACCGATGGCGCCGCCGAGCAGCAGGTTGAGGCCGCTGAAGGTGCCGGTGATGGCGGCCCAGATCAGGGCCAGCACGACGACGGTCATTGCCGGGTTCATGGCGCCCCTCCTGCCAGGCCGATGGCGGCGACATAGCGGGACGGATCGAGCAGGTCCGGGGCGCCGAAACGCAGTGCCTCGAACAGGCCATTGGGCCACAGCCCGGCCGCAACAACGATGGCCACCAGCGCGCCGGTGGCCCCCAGGCGCAGCCAGGCGCCGCGATGCGACGGCGCAGGCGCAGGCGCCACCACGCCTTCCGGTGCCGCCCGCCAGAAGATATGCGCCCAGAGCCGCGACCCGGCGATCAGCGTCAGCACCGCATTGACCACCAGCGCCACGGCCACAAGGCTGCCCACCCAGCTTCCTTCGCCCAGGCCCGCCTGCAGCAGCAGCAGCTTGGGCCAGAAACCGAGGAAGGGCGGCACGCCGGCCGTGGCCAGTACCAATACGAAAAACAGCACCGACAGCGGCGTGCTCGCCGCATAGAGGCCGCCCATATGCCGGGAGTCGGTCTGCCCGGTCCGGCTCTCGATGAGGCCGGCGACCAGGTAGAGCGCGGTCATGGTCAGGATAGCGTGGAAGATGTAGAGCCCCGCCCCGCTCACCCCGGCCAGCGACGGCACGGCGATACCCACCAGCACCGAACCGACGCCACCGATGACGAGGAAGCCGATGGCGCGGCGCAGATTGGTTTCGGCAATGGCCCCCAGCGGCGCGACCAGCAGCGTCGCCAATGCGACGGCCACCAGCACCGGCTCGAGCAGGTCGCGGCTAGCCGGCAACAGCACCACCAGCGCGCGCATCATGGCGTAGATGCCCACCTTGGTCAGCAATCCGGCAAACAGCGCCGAAACCACGGCCGGGGGCGTATGATAGGCGGCAGGCAGCCAGGCATTCACCGGAAAAGCGGCGGCTTTCATGCCGAAAGCCAGCAGCAGCAAGGCCGCCACGCCTGCCATCGCCGCCGGGTTCGCCGATGGCGCCACCCGCATTATGTCGGCCATGTTGAGCGTGCCGAGCAGGCCGTAGAGCAGGCCGAGCGCCAGCAGGAAGAAGGTCGTGGCGAGGAAATTGAGGAACCCGTATTTCACCGCGCCATCGAGCTGCGCCGGACGACCGCCCAGCACGATGAGCCCGAAGGACGCGATCAGCATCACCTCGAACCACACATAGAGATTGAACAGGTCCCCGGTGAGGAAGGAGCCGGTGACGCCGGCCAGCAACAGCAGCACCATGGAGTGGAAGCCGTCGCGCCCATCCTCGGCGCCGCGCTCGCCCTGGGCATAGACCAGCACCGCCAGCGTCACCACCGCCGCCGTCAGCGCAAAGCCGGCCCCGAAGATGTCGGCGGCAAAGCTGATGCCGAAGGGCGGCAGCCACTTGCCCATGGTCATGCTCAACGGCCCGCTGTCGAGCACGCGCAGCAGCAAGGTCACCTCGCAGGCGATAACGGCACAGACGATCAGCACGGCGAAGATGAAGGTCAACCCGCCCGATTTGCGCAGCATCAGCGTGGCGGCAGCACCCATCAGGCACAGCACCAGCGGCAGTACCACCACCCAGTCGGATGCTGATGTCAGGGTCTCGATCATTGCTGGGGGCAATTCTACCATGTCAGTAGCTCAGCGGCGGGTTGGGCTCGTTGACCGGTTCGGCCACGCGCATGGTGTCGGTATTGTCGGCATCGAGGCTCTGATAGGCGCGGAAGGCCAGCACCAGGAGGAAGCTGAACATGGCAAAGCCGATGACGATGGCCGTGAGGATCAGCGCCTGCGGCAGCGGATTGGCGATGGGCCCGTCCGGTTGTTCGAGCCCGGCCGGAACGATGGGCGCGATTTCCCGCGTCAGCCGCCCGGCAGTGAAAATCAGCAGGTTCACCCCATTGCCCAGGATGGTCATGCCGATCAGCATGCGGATGACCGAGCGCGACAGCAGCAGGTAGACGCCCAGCGCCACGAAACACCCGACAAGCCCGGCCAGCACATAGTCCATCAGGGCTCCTCCTCGCCGCCTTCGAGCGCCAGCGCCACGGCCGAAATCGTGCCGAAAACCACGCAATATACCCCGATATCGAAGACCATCGGCGTCGACAGGGGAACGCTGGTCTGCCCCAGTTCGAGATAGAGCCAGATGCTGGTCATGAAGGGCGAGCCGGTGAACAGCGACAGCAGCCCCGAGAAGCCGGCGATGAACACGCCGAACCCGGCAATGGCCAGAGGATCGATGCGCAAGGCGCGCCGTGCCTCTGCGGCGCCGCTCGACATGCCCAGTATGGCCATGGCCGAGGCCGCGATCAGCCCGCCGATGAAGCCGCCGCCCGGTTCGTTGTGGCCACGCAGGCAGACATAGACCGAAAAGACGAGCATGACCGCGACGATCAGCGGCGCAATGGTGCGGAAGATCAATGAGTTCATGGTGCCGCCTTCCGCCGGCGCCGTGGCGCGGGGGCCGCCGGCACCGCCGGCTTGGCCCGCCGCCGCAGCAGCGCCATGATGGCGATGCCGGCCGCCATGACCACCGAGATTTCACCCAGCGTATCAAAGCCGCGATAGTCGACCAGGATCACGTTGACGATATTGTGCCCATGGGCAATCGGAACGCTGGTGGCGGTGAACAGGTCCGACAGCCGCGTATCGAGCGTCCCTGACAGCACCACCATCAGCAGCAGGCTGACCCCAACGCCGCAGACCAGCGCCAATGTGCCGTCGCGCGCCAGGTCTTCCAGCGGCCGCTGGTCGAGCTCGTCGAGCCGCAGCCGCGTCATTACCAGCGCCAGGATCACCACCGAGAGCACTTCCACCATGAACTGGGTGAAGGCCAGGTCGGGCGCCCCGAACATCAGGAAGATCAGCGCCACGGCCGTCCCCTGGATGCCCAGTGCCAAAATGGCCACCAGCCGGTTGGTCGCCAGCAGCACGGCGCCCAGGCCGATCAGCGCCAGCGCGATCACGCCCCATTCATAGGGCTGCAATTGCGGCCAGCTCAGCTTGGCCGACCAGTTGCCCAAATCGGCATTGGGCAACAGCGCACCATAGCCGTTGAAGACCCCGAGTGGCACGATGAGTGCCAGCGCCAGCCCGACAAATACCGTCGCCAGGTAGATTTCCAGCCGGCCGTGATGCAGCAGCCGGGTCACCGCACCGGAGAAGCGGATCAGGCCGAACATGACCGCATCGAACACAGTGTCCGCCGTCCAGCCGAGGCCGGCCCCGAAGCGCCGCAGCAGCGTGCGCATGGCCGCGGCCTGCCGGTAGACCAGATAGCCCAGCGCCCAGGTGGCGATCGACAGCCACAGCAGCGGGCTCGCCGGATTGATGGCCAGCGTCAGGTGACTGCTGACCGCCTCGCCAAGAATGGCCGCCGCCCCAGGCTCGACCAGGGTATGGCCCAGCCAGTCGGTCATCACCGAGGCAACGATACTCGCGGCGCCCAGCACGACAGGCCCCGCCAGCATGGCGATGGGCGCCTCATGCGCCAGTTTCGGCGTCGGCAGCACGGGGCCGAGGAACGGCCTGACCAGGACCAGCATGGCCACGCCGGCCAGCATGGCATTGCCCGCCAGCAGCACCAGCAGCACGGCCATATCGGACCACTGCCAGTGCATCAGGCCCAGATACATCTCTTCCTTGGCAAAATATCCCAGGGTCAGCGGCAGCCCGATCATGGCGAGGCTCGCCATGGCGGCGCCGATGAAGGTCACCGGCATCCGGTCGGCCAGCCCGCCCAGGATGGTGATGTCGCGCGTGCCCGCCTCGTGGTCGATGGCGCCGACCACCATGAACAGGCCCGCCTTGTAGAAGGCATGGGCCACGAAATAGAGCAGCATGGCCGCAATGGCCGCCTCGGTTCCCAACCCGATCAGCAGCACCGAAAGCCCCAGCGAGGCCAAGGTGGTCTGCGCCAGCATCTGCTTGAGATCGTTCTGCCGGAGCGCGCCGAGGCCGCCCCAGAGCAGGGTCGCGCCGCCGAAGCAGACCAGTATCCATGTCCAGGCCTCGGTGCCGCCCAGCCAGGGCGTGGTGCGGGCCAGCAGGTACACCCCGCCCTGCACCATGGTTGCCGAATGCAGGAACGCCGAAACCGGCGTCGGCGCCTCCATGGCATTGGGCAGCCAGAAATGCAGCGGCACCTGCGCCGATTTGGTGAAGGCCGCCACGAGGAACAGGCCCAGCACCAGCCCGTAAAGTCCACTGCCGCGCACTTCACCGCCCAGCGCGCTCAGCTCCCAGCTCCCCGTGAGGTGATGGACGACAATGGCGCCGACCAGCAGGGCCATGCCGCCGATATTGGTGATGACCAGCGCCTGGATGGCGCCCCGGCGCGCCGCCTGCCGCGTATGATCGAAGCCGATCAGCAGGAAGGACGTGACCGAGGTCAGCTCCCAGAACATGAACAGAGCCAGCATGTTGTCGGCCAGCACCAGCCCCAGCATCGCCCCCATGAAGGCCAGCAGGAAGCCGAGGAACCGCCCGAGATGCGGATGGGTTTTGAGATAAGCGCCGGAATAGAGCACGATCAGCGTGCCGATGCCCGAAATGGTCAGCGCGAAGGTCAGGCTCAGCCCGTCGACCAGGAAGGACAGTTCGAGCCCATAGGCCGGCACCCAGCCAATGCTGGCCGATACGGTGCCGCCAGCGACGACGGGCTCGATCAGCGTCAGCAGAAACAGGAATATTCCACCCGGCACCAGTGCCAGCACCCAGCCGGCATAGGGCCGGGCAAGGCGATGAATGAAGGGCGCCAGCAAAGCGGCAACAAATGGCGCAATCGCCACCAGCGCTATGCTCGCGTCCATTCCGAACCCCACAGGCAATACTCCCCCGATCCGACTCTTGTGGCCGGTTCGCGCAAGACCTTAGCGAATGATCCCCCCGCGACAAGTCAAAACAGGGCTTTATCCCAGCTCTCCGGCTCCTCCTCCCCACTTATGGGGATGGAAGCCCTCTTCACCTCTCCCTTCGGGGGAGAGGTGCCCCTTCCCATCCCTCCCGCACCGTCCTATGTGAAAGAGCCTGCCTTACGGAACTCCGCCATGACCAAGCCCACCGCCCCCGTTGCCGCCAGGAAGTCGCATGTCGTGACCTTCCACACTATCCAGCGCGACGACCCGTACGATTGGCTGCGGGCGGACAACTGGCAGGAGGTGATGCAGAAACCCGAGACGCTGGCCGCCGAAATCCGCGCCTATCTCGACGCCGAGAACAGCTTCTACGAGGCCGAATTCGGCACGCGCACCGAAAAGCTGCGCGAGACGATCTACAAGGAAATCCGCGGCCGCATCAAAGAGGACGACAGCGGCATTGCCTCGCCCGACGGGCCCTTCGCCTATAATTCGCGCATGTTGGAGGGCAAGCAGTATCCCCTCATCGTCCGCACCGCGCGCGACGGCGGCCCCGAAACCGTGCTGCTCGACTGCAATGAAGAAGCCGGGGACGGCTATTTCGGCTTTGCCGGCGCCGAGCATGACCGCGGCCACCGCTACCTTGCCTGGGCCGCCGACCGCGCCGGCTCGGAATATTACGACATCGTCATCCGCGACCTCGATACCGGCAAGGACAGCGCCGAAGTCATCCGCGAAACCGCCGGCTCCTATGTCTGGAGCAACGATTCCAGCGCGATCTACTACACCGAATATGACGACAACCACCGCCCCTACCGCATCCGCCTCCACACCATGGGCACTGACCAGGCCAATGACCCCATCATTTTCGAAGAAAAAGACCCCGGCTTCTTCGTCGGCGTCGGCCGCACGCTTTCGGACAAGTTCATCGTCATCGATGCCCACGACCACCAGACGTCCGAATGCTGGCTGATCGATGCCGAAGCCGGCGGCGAGCCCCGCCTCGTCGCCCCGCGCCTTACCGATCGTGAATATGACATCGATGAGCGCGAGGGCCTGCTCTATATCCGCACCAATGCCGATGGCGCCGAGGACTTCAAGGTCATGGTCGCCCCGGTGGACAATCCGGGCGCGGAAAACTGGACCGATCTCGTCCCCCACCAGCAGGGCGTGCTGATCCTCGACACCATCGTCATCCGCAACCACCTGCTGCGCCTCGAACGCTTCGAGGGCCTGCCGCGCATAGTCGTTCGCGACCTGCGCACCGGCAAGGAAGAGACCGTCAAGTTCGACGAAGAGGCCTATTCCCTCGGCATGTCGGTGGGCTATGAATTCGACACCTCGGTCTTCCGCCTCACCTATTCCTCGCCGACCACCCCGTCGCGCACCTATGACATGGATCTGCAAACCGGCGCCCGTACCCTGCTCAAGGAGCAGGAGGTGCCCTCTGGCCACAATCCCGCCGATTACGAAACCCGCCGCCTTTTCGCCACCGCCCTTGATGGCGAACAGGTCCCGGTGACCGTGCTCTATCGCAAGGGCACCAAGCTCGATGGCTCGGCCCCGGCCCTGCTCTACGGCTATGGCGCCTATGGCATGTCCATGCCCTCGTCCTTCTCTATCTCGGCTTTGTCGCTGGTCGATCGCGGCTTCGTCCACGCCACCGCCCATATCCGTGGCGGCATGGAAAAGGGCTATCGCTGGTACGTGCAGGGCCGCCGCGAGCACAAGACCAACACCTTCACCGATTTCATCGCCGCGGCCGAAATGCTGGTCGACAAGGGCTACACCTCAAAGTCCCGCATCGTGGCGCAGGGCGGCTCGGCCGGCGGCATGCTGATGGGCGCCATCGCCAATCTGCGCCCCGATCTCTGGGGCGGCATCATCGCCCAGGTGCCGTTCGTGGACGTGCTCAATACCATGCTCGACGAAACCCTGCCGCTCACCCCGCCCGAATGGCCCGAATGGGGCAATCCCCTGGCCTCGGCCGAAGACTATGCCCGCATCGCCGCCTATGCCCCCTATGAACAGGTCGCGGCAAAGGACTATCCACCCATCTTCGCCCTGGCCGGGCTCACCGATCCGCGCGTCACCTATTGGGAGCCGGCCAAGTGGGTGGCCAAGCTCCGCGCAACCAAGACCGGCAATGCGCCATTATACCTCAAGACCAATATGGGGGCCGGCCATGGCGGCGCCTCGGGGCGCTTCGACCGCCTCAAGGAAACCGCCGAGTGTTATGCGTTTGCGCTCAATGCGGTCGGATTGGAAGGAACGTTCGGTTCCAACTGATTGTTGTGTCGTCACAATCGGCCTATACCAGTGCCGAATTCCTCAGCGTCTATCCCAAAATCGGAGGCCATAATGTCCACGAAGTTCACCCTGCCGCCCCTGCCCTACGCCTATGATGCGCTTGGCCCCTACATGTCCAAGGAAACGCTCGAATTCCATCACGACAAGCACCACCAGGCTTACGTGACCAATGGCGAAAAGCTGCTGGAAGGCTCGGGGCTGGAAATCCTGCCGCTCGAGGACATCGTCAAGGAGAGCTACGGCAAGAATGCCGGCCTCTTCAACAATGCCGGCCAGCACTACAACCACGTCCATTTCTGGAACTGGATGAAGCCCAATGGCGGCGGCAACAAGCTGCCGGGCAAGCTGCAGGCAGCCATCGATTCCGACCTCGGGGGCTTTGACAAGTTCCGCGCCGATTTCATCGCCGCCGGCACCACCCAGTTCGGTTCCGGCTGGGCGTGGCTCGCCGTCAAGAATGGCAAGCTGGAAGTCACCAAGACTCCGAACGGCGAGTCGCCGCTGGTGCATGGCGGCCACCCGATCCTGGGCGTCGATGTGTGGGAACACTCCTATTACATCGACTATCGCAACGCCCGCCCGAAATACCTCGAAGCCTGGTTCGACAACCTGGTGAACTGGGACCACGTGGAACTGATGTTCGACGAAGCCACGGCTTAGGGGCACCATTCCGCCCCACCCACGGTGTCACCCCGGCCTTGAGCCGGGGCCCATCCCGAGATCGCGCCACAGCCGCAAGCTGGTTCGATCATGCATCTCAGGATGGATCCCGGCTCAAGGCCGGGATGACACCGAGTTTGTGAAACCGTCCAAGCCCGCCCCTCCGGCGGGCTTTTCTCATTCTCCCATCCCCTTTTCCCCCAGCCATTAGCCATTTCCGGAACCCGCCCCTTCTTCCGAACATTTCCCCATGGTAACGGTCTGTTTACTATTGGGGAAAACCAGTGTCCGAGCCGACCAAGGTCGTTGCCATCATCGCGGCCAATACTGCGCTGTCATCGCTGCTGGCGATGGTGGTGGCTGGCGACTCACATCTGCGGGTGCGCCAGTTCGAGAGCGATATCGAACTCATCGCCTATATGCGCATCGCCCCGCTCGACATGCTGGTCTGCGATTTCGACCGCGAGGGCCGCCCGGCCTATGAAATGGTCGAAGCCATTCGTCTCAACAACGACCTGATCAGCCAGGATGTGCCAGTCATCGCCTTGACGCGCACTGTCACGCCGCCGATGCGCCACCAGGCTATCAGCGCCGGCATCGACGAAGTCATCATCAAGCCGATGTCGCCGCGCCACCTGCTGCAGCGCATCCAGGCCCGCCTGCGCAGCCGCAGCGTCATCGGCGTGCTCGGCGGCTATCGCGGTCCCGACCGCCGCAACCGCGCGCTCCTGCCGACACCGCATCCGGTTCCGACCCGCCGCATCACCGACAACGTCATCCCGTTGTTTCCCGACCGCCGCAAGCCGCGGCATCCGGGGCTTGAGGGGTAAGGCTAACTCTTCACATCGCCATCGAACGCAGGCTCCCTCTCCCCTGAGGGGAGAGGGAGGGTGAGGGGTTCAGTGCCGGTGAAGGGCACGGTGCCAACCGCAACATTGAACCCCTCACCCGACCCTTCGGGTCGACCTCTCCCCTCAGGGGAGAGGTGACTCGGCTCCACGCCATGGACGGGGGTAAGCCACACGCGCGGAACCCCTACCCCACCGCGATATGCCCAATCCCCTTGGCCGCGATCTCCTCGAAACTCTCGTCATACCCCGCATCGGCATAACGCATCACGCCCAGCGCGGTATCATTGGTCAGCGCATGCGCCAGCCGCTCATCGCCCTCAGGCGTGCCATCGGCCACCACAGTCACCCCCGCCGACGTCATGTAGCCCGCATAGCCACCGCCACCCGAATGCACCACCACCAGGTCGGCCATGGACGAACACAGCAACATGGCATCGAGGATCGGCCAGTCGGCAATGGCGTCCGAGCCATCCTTCATCCGCTCGGTCATGATATTGGGATGGGCCATGGCCCCGGCATCGAGATGGTCGCGGCTGAAGGCCACCGGCCCGGCCAAAGTCCCATCGGCCACCATGGCATTGACCGCCCGCGCCAAGGCCGTCCGCTCGCCATGCCCCAGCCAGGCAATGCGTGCCGGCAAGCCCTCGAAGGGCACATGCTGCCGCGCCAGCCTGATCCAGTTGGTGACGATCCGGTTGTCCGGGAACATTTCCAGCAGCTTGTCGTCGATCTTGCTGATGTCCTCGGGGTCGCCCGATAGCGCCATCCAGCGGAACGGCCCGATAGCCCGCGCGAACAGCGGCCTGAGATAGGCCTCGGTGAAAATCTTGATATCGAAGGCGTTCTCCACCCCGCCCGCTTTGGCCTGGGTACGGATCAGGTTGCCGTTGTCGAACACTTCCGCGCCCGCCTGCTGAAACGCCAGCATGGCCCGCACATGGTCGGCAATGGAAGCCCGGCTTGCCGCCATCAACTGCCCCGGTCCCTCGACCCGCAGGCGCCTGACCTCGTCCAGGCTCATCCCCTTGGGCACGTAGCCATAGACCAGGTCATGCGCCGAGGTCTGGTCGGTCACGATATCGGGCACGATGCCGCGCCTGTTGATCTCGGGATAAATCTCGGCCGCATTGCCAACCAGCCCGATCGACGTCGCCCGCTTCTCCGCCACCGCCTTGTCGATCATCGCCAGAGCCATATCGAGGTTCGGTGCGATCTCCTCCAGATAGCCGATCTCCTGCCGCTTCCTGGCCCGCTCCGCGTCGATATCGACGCACAGGATCGCCGCCCCCGCCATGCGCCCAGCTAGCGGCTGCGCCCCGCCCATGCCGCCCAGCCCGGCGGTGAGAATGAACCTTCCGGCCAGCGAGCCGTCGAAGCGGTTCTCCGCGATGCGCATGAAAATCTCATAGGTTCCCTGGATCACGCCCTGCGAGCCGATATACTGCCACGCCCCGGCCGTCAGCCCGCCCCAGCAGATCAGCCCCTTCTTCTCCAGTTCATAGAACACCTCGGCCTTGGCCCATTGCCCCACGATGTTGCAATTGGCCATGATCACCAGCGGCGCCTTGGCATGCGTCTTGAGCAGCCCGATCGGCTTGCCCGACTGGATCACCAGCGTCTGGTCTTCATCCATGCGCAACAGTGCTGCAACGATCCCCTTATGCGCCGCCCAGTTCCGCGCCGCCTTGCCGAGTGCGGCATAGACCACCAGCTCATCCGGGTTCTCGCCCACAGCCAGCACATTCTCCAGCAGCCGCAGCAGGGCCTCCTGCCGCCACCCCTTGGCGCGCAGTTCCGGTCCGCCGGGGATCGGGAAATTGGGATGGCGGGGATTGGGTGTGGGCATGGTCTACCTCGTTCTTTCTTCACCTCTCCCTTTGGGGGAGAGGTCGGCGCGCAGCGCCGGGTGAGGGGGCCTTTTCTGGATTCGGTGCGAGGGGAAGGCCCCCTCACCCGCCTTGCTTCGCAAGTCGACCTCTCCCCCAAGGGAGAGGTGTTCCGTGGCTAAGCGCCCTCCAGCGCATATTTCGCCAGCGCGATCCCCATCCGCTCTTCCACAAACGGATAAACCGCCGGGTCCAGCACGCTCGAACTCAGCGGAATAATCGTCTTGGGCACATGCAGCACGAACACATACATGCCGCGCCCCAATTGCCCCACCGACAGCGCCTGCCCCGCCGCATCCAGCGTCGTCAGCACATCGGGGAACGTCGCCAGCCGCGCGCCGCCGGCATCCTCCACCGCCATATATTCGTTCATCACGTGGAGCGTGGTCGCCTTGTCGCCCTCGCCGATGGTCACCGTGCCGATATCGAAGGCTTCCTTGGTATAGGTCACGTCGATGTCGGTAATGTACCCCTTGGTGAGGATGGTCCCGCCCGTGGTCTCCACGATGGCGTCGATCATCTTGTCTGGCCCCTTGCCTTCGGCTGCGATCATCGCCTCGCCCAGCTTCAACGCCAGCGAAATGCCGCCCAAAGCCGCATGCTGCTTCACATAGCTGGCCCGCAGCGGATTGCGGCATGAGGCGATGAAGCCGCCCGACATATCCGCCGCCGTGCGCAAAATCGGCGACACCTTGGCCGTCGCCCCGCGCGTCACCAGCTCGATATAACGGTTCTCCTCCCGGTTGCCGCCCACCGCCGTCTGGATCATCTGCTCGGGCGAACCGGCCATGCCGATGCTGCCCATGTCCCCGGTCGGATGGGCGCGGATATCGCCCACCGCATCCACCACCTTCAGCCCGAGCGCCGCCGAAGGCAGCCAGCCATTGAGCGTGGACGACTTGCCATTCTGCCCCACCATCAGCCCGCTCAGCTTCTCGCCCAGCGCGTCCTGCAGCAATTGCACGGCCTTGATATAGTCGACCCCGCGCATTTCCCAGGGCGTGGTCGAGGCCGGCGCGCCGATGGCGGCAGCCGTCGCCACCCAGTCGTCCTCGTCCAGTTCCTCGATGCTCACCAGTTCCGGCTGGCCGATGCGCACCGCCGCCGTGCCCAGCATGCGGCCATGGTCGGCCCAGCCGCCGCCGCCCGCCGCATAGACCGAGCCGCCGCGCACCGCCGCTTCCACGTCCTTTTCGGTCAGAATGCGCCCCATCAGTCCATCTCCTGCAATGTCACGTCCAGCGCCTTCACGGCGTCCAGCAGGACCGCCGCGCCCAGCGCGATATCTTCACTCGTGGCGAATTCGTCCGCCGAATGGCTGCGTCCATCCTTGCAGGGCACGAAGATCATCGCCGCCCTGGTGATCCGCGCCATCCACGCCGTGTCATGCCCCGCGCCAGAAGCCATGCGCCGGTGCCGCGCCCCCGCCGTTTCGCAGGCAGCATCGAGCACATCGAGCAGCCCGGCGTCGCACGGCGCCGGCTGGTTGTCCGAAACCAGGCGCGGCACCGAGACCTTAACGCCCGTCTTCTCGGCAATCGCGGCGACACCCCTGCCGAGCTCATCGACAAACCGCTCCATGTCCTCGCGCAATTCGGCCCGCGCGTCGATCAGCATGCGCACTCGCGCCGGCACCACATTGGCGGCATTGGGCGTCATCTCGAATTCGCCCACTGTGGCCGCGAAATGCGCCGCACCACTGGCCAAAGCCTTGCCCAGTTCCTCGACGCCCAGCGCGATCCACGCCGCCGTGGTCAGCGCATCCTGGCGCGACCCCATCGGCGTCGTCCCGGCATGGTCGGCCCGGCCCTCCACGATAATCTCGATCCGCGTGATCCCGGCAATCGCCGTCACCACGCCAACGTCCAGCTTCTCGTTCTGCAATACGGGCCCCTGCTCGATATGCAGTTCGAGGAACGCCTTGATATCGTCGCGCTGCGCCGGCAGGCGCGCATCGCCGCCGACCTGCAAAAGACCCTGCTCCAGCGTCAGCCCGTCACTTTCCCGCGCCAGCCACTCCGCCGGCCGCGTGCCGCTCATGCCGCGGCTGCCGATGCAGGACACGCCGAAGATCGACACTTCCTCGGCCAGGAAATCCACCACTTCCAGCGTATGCTCCAGTACCACCCCTTGGTCCCGCAAGGCCCGCGCCACTTCCAGCGCCACCACCACCCCGGCGATGCCATCGAACCGCCCGCCATCGGGCACCGTGTCCGAGTGGCTGCCCAGCATGATGGAACCCAGCTCCGGGCGCTTGCCCGGGATGGTGCCGATCAGGTTGCCCGCCGCATCCACCCGCGTCACCGCGCCAGCATCCCGCATGGCCTTTTCCAGCCATTTGCGGCCCTCGATAAAGAGCGGGGTGAAGGCCCGCCGCGTATAGGGCCGGCCGGGCTCGGTGATGGCGGCCAAAGCGTCGATATCGGCGGCAATGCGGTCGGTGCTTATGGGGGAGTTTGGGATCATGACAAGATATCCCCGGACATCGTACCTCCCATACCCCCGACCTTGATCCAGCTATTCGGCCATCGGATAGGGAGTGGAGCAGCAGTCACCTCTCCCCTGAGGGGAGAGGTCGGCGCGAAGCGTCGGGTGAGGGGTTCAGCGCCGCGTCGGGCACCGTGCACTTCACCAGCACTGAACCCCTCACCCCGCCCTCTCCCCTCAGGGGAGAGGGAGCCCACGCTCAATGGGACTGATTGAGCCGGTGCCCCATTCCATAGACGATTGCCCTGCCCTTGTGGGGAGGGAATGAGGGTGGGGGTGCTTCTCAATTCCCCACCTCCGGCCGCACAAACCGCCCCACCCCCGGCTCCGCCACCGCCGTTCCATCAAACACCTGCCGCCCGCGCAGATAGGTCAGCCCCACCGTCCACGGCAGTTCGATCCCGTTATAGGGCGACCAACCCACCACATTGTGCCCGCTCGCCGCCGCGTCGTAGCGCATGGGCCGGGGGAACAGCACCGCGATATCGGCATCCTTCCCTGCCGTCAGCGCCCCCTTTCGCGCCAGCCGGAAGTGCCTGGCGGGGTTCTCCGCCATCAGCCTGGCCGCCCAGGTCAGCGGAATGCCCCGCTTCAGCGCCCCCATGACGAACAGCGGCACCATGACCTCCAGCCCCGGCACGCCCGACGCATTGGCCAGCATGTCCGGATTGGTCTTGCGGTTTTCCGACCAGCTCACATGGTCGGTCGAGACCAGCGTGACATTGCCGGCCCGCACATGCTCCCAGAGCTTTTCCACCTCCACGCGCGGGCGGATCGGCGGATTGATCTTGGCCTTGCCGCCCAGCCGCGCCACGTCGTTTTCTTCATCCAGCGTGAGATAGTGAATGCAGGCCTCGATCGTCGCGGCATAGCCCTGGTCGCGGTAACTGCGCGCAATTTCATAGCCCCGCCCCAGCGAGCAATGCACCACATGCGCCGGACACCCGGTCTGCGCCCCCGTCTCGTAGATTTGCAGGCTCGCCAGCAATTCGGTCAGCGGCGGCCGGCTCATGCCATGCGCCCGCCAGTCGGTAATCCCTGCCGCCTTGACCTTGGCCATGGCCGCGCGGACCATTTCGTCGTCCTCGTTATGCACGCCCGCCGTCAGCCCGGTTTTCGCCACCGCCGCAAAGCATTCCTCCAGCAAAGCCGGCGGAATACGCGGAAACCGCACCGGGTCCGTCCCGAAGGTGGAGAATTTGAACGCCGCGACACCCGCTTCGGCCTGCTCCGCAATCCGGCTCGCCCCCTCTTCCGGGTTGATCGTGCCATAGAGCGCAAAATCCACTCGCGCCTGCTTCTCGGCATGCGCCACCTTGATCCGCACCGCTTCGGCCGAACAGACCAGGTTCCCCTCGTCATAGGGCATGTCGACAATAGTGGTGACGCCGCCCGCCGCCGCCGAGCGCGTCGACCAGATGAAATCCTCCTGATCCTTCTGGCTCAGCGAATGGGTCTGCGCATCGATGGCGCCGGGCAGGATCAGGGCATTGCCCAGCTCGTGCCGCTCATGCGCATGCGGGGCGACGCCCTCCCCCACATGGACGATCCGGCCATCGCGCACGGCGACGTAGCCATTTTCCACCACCAGATCAGGCAGCACCACCGTACCGGACAGGACTAGATCGAAATCGGACATGTTCTCTTACCTCTCCAAACCCACCGGATCGCCCCTCTCCCCTTGAGGGAGAGGGGGGTTTTCCGCGTCCAGCGGAAAACCGGGTGAGGGGTTCTGCGCGTGCCCATGCTTCAATGCTTGTAGATAGCGCGGCAACCCCTCATCCGCCCTTCGGGCACCTTCTCCCTCAAGGGGAGAAGGAAAGAAGAAAGAATTCAAGCCGCCGCCCTCCCCAATTGTCCGGTCCGCGCCATCAGCCACCGCTCCAGCGCCGAGAGCGCATCATAGATCAGCACCGCAAGCACGCCGACGATCAGCCCCCCCTGCAACACAAATGCCGTATTGCTCGATAGCAGCCCGGCAATGATCACCTCGCCCAGCGTCCGCGCCGCCACGGTGGAGCCGATCGTCGCCGTGGCCAGCGAAATCACCACCGAGAGCCTTACCCCGGCCAGGATCACCGGCAAAGCCAGCGGCAGTTCGACCTTCACCAGCCTTTGCCAGCCGGTCATGCCGACGCCCTTGGCCGCGTCGGTCACGGCAGGCGGCAGGTTGGTCAGCCCGGTCAGCGTATTTTCGAAAATCGGTAGCAGCCCATAAAGGAACAGGGCTACCAAAGTCGGCGCCGTGCCGAAGCCCAGCATGGGCACGGCCAGCGCCAACACCGCCACCGGGGGGAAGGTCTGCCCGATATTGGCCAAGCTCCGCGACAGCGGCAGGAATTCCGCCCCGAACGGCCGCGTCACGATAATGGCGAGCCCCACCGCGATGATCATGGATGCCACTGTCGCTGCCAGCACGATGGCGAGATGGTTCAGCGTAATGTCGAGCAGATTGCCTTGGTTGTAGATGGCCGGCTGGTTGTTCTTGGTGAACAGCGTGAAAAAGCCCGAGAACAACTCCGGCCTCACCAGCAGGGCCAGCAGCACGATCAAGGCCGCCAGCCTGATGACATTCCCGATGGTCATTGCGGCCTCGCCGCCAGCCGCGACAACGCCTCCAGCGTCACCTGCCCCACCACCTGCCCGTCGCGCCGCACCGGCAGAGCCGGTCGTCCCGACCACAGCAATTCGGCATAGGCATCGCGCAGCGAAGCGCTGGCCTCGATCGGCTCCCCGGCTCCCTCGCCCGCCTCGATATGATCGGCCACCCTGGCGAGCGACAGCAGCCGGAACGGCCTTTCGCTGGTGCCGATCAGTTCGGCCACGAAGGGCGTCGCCGGATTGGCGATGATCTCGGCGGGCTTGGCGCATTGCAGCAGCTTGCCCTTATCCATGACGGCAATGGTGTCGCCGAGATGGATGGCCTCCTCCATGTCATGGGTCACCAATACGACTGTGGTGCCCATCTTGCGCTGGATGGACAGCAAATCCTCCTGCGCCTTGGCGCGGATCACCGGGTCGAGCGCGCCATAGGGCTCGTCCATCAGCAATATGTTTGGCGAGGCCGCCAGCGCCCGCGCCACGCCGACGCGCTGCTGCTGGCCGCCGCTCAGCTCATGCGGCAGGCGGTCGCGGAATTCGGCCGGATCGAGCTGAAACAGGCTCAGCAGCTCATCGACCCGGTCGGCGATCTTCTTCTTGTCCCAGCCGAGCAGCTTGGGCACCGTCGCCACATTCTGCCCCACAGTGCGGTGCGGAAACAGGCCATGCCCCTGGATGGCATAGCCGATGCGCCGCCGCAGCTCATAGGCCGGAATGCCGGCAATATCCTCGCCATCGATACGGATATGGCCCGAACTCGGCTCCACCAGCTTGTTGATCATCCGCATCAGCGTGGTCTTGCCCGAGCCCGACGTGCCGACCACCACGCAGATGCTGCGCGGCTCGATGGTGAGGGTCACATGGTCGACCACGACAGTCCCGTTATAGCTCTTGGTGATGTCGTCGATTTCGATCATGGCGCACCGAACTCCAGTGGTTGCGGCGAGAAATCAGGCCCGCTGAGCGTGGGCTCCCTCTCCCCTGAGGGGAGAGGGTGGGGTGAGGGGTTCAGTGCTGATGAAGAGAACAGTGCCGTACGCAGCGCTGAACCCCTCACCCGACCCTTCGGGTCGACCTCTCCCCTCAGGGGAGAGGTGACGTCTGCTCCACTCCATATGGAGGGAATGAGGGTGGGGGTCACCGCGCTCATGACCGCCCTCCCCGGCTCGTCATTTCCACCGCAGCGTCCAGCACCACGGCAGCCGCAAAAGCCAAAGCCACGGTCGGCACCGCCCCGAGCAGCACCAGGTCCATCGCCGTCTGCCCGATGCCCTGGAACACGAAGACGCCGAAGCCGCCGCCACCGATCAGCGCGGCGATGGTGGCCAGCCCGATATTCTGCACCAGCACGATGCGGATGCCGGTGAGAATGACCGGAAAGGCCAGCGGCAGCTCCACCTGCATCAGGCGCTGCCACCAGGTCATGCCCATGCCCTTGGCGGCATCGACAGCCGCAGGCGAAACGCTCTGCAGTCCGACCACGGTGTTGGAAACGATGGGCAGCAGCGAATAGGCGAAGAGTGCCACCATGGCCGGCGCTACCCCGATGCCCGAAATGCCGATAGCCGACGCCCCCGGCACGTTGGCCGCTACCCAGGCCAAGGGCGCAATCAACAGCCCGAACAGCGCGATGGACGGAATGGTCTGGACGATGTTGAGCACGTTCAGCACCGCCGCCCGCAGCGGCTTCACCTTGTAGCAGAGAATGCCCACCGGCACGCCGACCACGGTGGCAATCGCCACCGAGCCGAAGGCCAGCGCCAGATGCGTCCGCGCCTCGGCCCAGAAGGCGGCGGCACGATTGGCATATTCCTTGAGAATGGAGAGGTCGTTCCAGCCGCCGCTCCACAGCAGGGCAGCCACCGCAAGCGCCACGGCCAGCAAAATGCCGACCCGCACCAGCGGCCTGAGCCGCAGCCTTGTCAGCGCGTCGGTCACCAGCAGCGCAAAGGCAAAGACCAGCAGCCAGAAGCCGGCCCCGGGCGAAACGCGGGCAAAAGTGTCGCCCTCCGGCGTCAGGTAGCTGGCCGACCAGCCGATGAATACGAACAATACCGCCAGCACCAGAAACCCGGCGACCAGCTTGGCGATAACCGGAAAGCGCAGCAGCGCGACGACGAACCCCACCAGCAGCATGCCGATCAGAAAGCCCGACGGAAGACCCGGCAGCGCATCGAAGAGGCTCCGCGCCTCCCCCACCACGATGCGATTGGCGCGAAACAGCGCAAACGGCAAGGCCGCCCCCACAGCCGCAATCAGCGCGATCAGCACCCCCAGCTTGTCGAGCGCCAGCCAGGCCGGTCGGGTTGTGATGGCGGTGGTGTCGGCGATGCTCATGCTGGCTCCGGTGTCGGTCGCTGGCTTCGCGAGGAACGCGCTTCATACCCCCCCACCGCGTCATTCCCGTGAAAGCGGGAATCTCCCTCTTATCGGTGCTCAGGCAAGGGGGATTCCCGCTTTCGCGGGAATGACGTCGTGGATATGCACGGACAGTTGGGGTGGCGGTACGATGAACGCCACCCCATTCACTCAGTTCAAAAACCCGCCCTGGGTCAGGTAGTCGGTCGCCACGGCAGCCGCCGCCTCACCGCCCACCTGCACGCGGCCATTAAGTTCCTGCAGCACTTCCAGCGTCAGGCCCTCGAACACCGGCTTGAGCAGTTCCTCGATCTGCGGATATTCCGCCAGCACTTCCTCGCGGATGATCGGGGCAGGCTGGTAGACCGGCTGCACGCCCTTGTCGTCCTCGAGCACCTTGAGGCCCGAGGGGGCGATGCCACCATCGGTGCCATAGACCATGGCGGCATTGACGCCGTTGGTCTGCTGGGCGGCGGCGGCAATGGTGGCCGCCGTGTCGCCACCCGACAGGGTGATGAGCTGGTCGGGCGAGAGCGTGAAGCCATAGACTTCCTGGAATTTCGGCAGAGCCGCCGGCGAGTTCACGAACTCCGCCGAGGCCGCGAGCTTGACTTCGCCACCGCCGGCAACCCAGGCGCCGAATTCGCTGAACGTGTTGAGATTGTTGGCCTCGGCCACATCGTTGCGGATGGCGACGGCCCAGGTATTGTTGGCCGGCGACGGAGTCAGCCAGACGATCTTGTTGGCTTCGAAGTCGAGCTTGGCCGCTTCGGCATAGGCCGAGGCGGCGTTGTTCCACAGCGGATCATCGGCCTTTTCGAAGAAGAAGGCGGCATTGCCGGTATATTCCGGATAGATGTCGATTTCGCCCGCAGTGATGGCTTCGCGCACGATCGGCGTGCCGCCGAGCTGGATGCGGTCGGTGACGGCGATATCGTTGGCTTCGAGCACCTGCTTGATGATGTTGCCCAGAACGCCACCCTCGGTGTCGATCTTGGAGGAGACGACCACCTGGGCGTTTGCGGCGGTCATCGAAATGGCGAGCGCGGCCACGGCGGTCAGCAGCGTTGAAGTGAGGCGCATTGGTTTCTCCGTTTTCTCCGGGCTCCAAGCCCGGCTGTCCCTAGCCTAACCAGTTAGCGGAATTGGGCGAGGCTCCAGATACTAGGCAACCGGGCCCAGCGCGAAAAACTCGTCCAACTCCATAATCGTTGAATGGGAAATTAGTTCGTTCATCAGCCCATCGGAGGCCAGGGCCTGTTCGACGGCTTCGACCTCGGCCGATAAAGGCCGATCCTGCCAGTATGTGTCAGCATGCTGGCGCACCAGCGCGTAAATGATGCCTGGCACATTGCCCGGTGCATCGCCGGATATGTCCATCGCCTGCGCCGCCAGCATGGCTTCGAGCGCCGCGAGGCGCCGCAAAGCCAGCACCTGGCGCTCCAGCCGCTCCACCACCAGCGGCAGGAACGCTGCTTCGTCCTCTATGCCCCCGGCCACGACCATGGAATTGGCCGAGATGGCGTTGGTCATGGTGAGGACGCGGGCGAACAGTTCCCCCGCCAGCTTGATGATCGGCCCGAAGCCGGTGGCGATGGCGCCGGGCGGAACCAGGTTCACCGGCAGGCCGCGCCGCCCGCCATTGCCGAGCAGCACGCAGCGGTTGAACGAATTGCGCGCGATATGGGCCAGGCCCAGTTGCGCGGTCTGCAGGAACACGGTGACATCGAGCGGCAGCGAGCCCCCCGAGGTCAGCACCTGTCCACCCGCCACCACGGGGTTGTCGTCGGTCCGCCCGGTCGCGGCCAGCAGGATCTTGCCCGCCGCCACCAGCGTCTCGAAGCCGGTGGCAAAGACCTGGCTCATCATGCGCAGGCTCAGCGGGTCCTGGATATGGGTGGCATTGGGCCAGTCCCAGCCCTTGGCGTTGAAATAGAGCCAGGCGCCGATGCCGGCTTCGCGCTCGGTGCCGACATGGGCCACCGCCTTCCACGGATCGCGCGAGGCGCCCAGCGCCCCGGCCGTAGTCAGCCCCGTCGCCAGCATGACGCGCACCGCCCCGGCCGCTTCGCGGATAGCGCTGGCGGCGGCGGCATAGCCCACGGCGTTGGTGGAAATCGAGGCGAGGCTGTCGCGCGGGGCGAGGCGGAACGCCTTGAGCCCGGCCGCGGCCAATGCGTCGCCGGCCGATTGGCGGCGGCCGTCAAACATGGCCTCGCCGGCCCCGGTCAGCACGGCGCCGATCTGCCCCATCAATCCGATATCGGCGCAGCCGATCGAGCCGGTGCGCCGCACCACCGGCACCACATCGGCCGAGAGCAGCGCCAGATAGGCCTCCACCAGGTCGGTGGTGCAGCCCACCCGGCCGGTCAGCGCCATGTTGACGCGAATGGCCATGGCGATGCGCACGATCTCGCTCGAAAAGGCATCGCCGGTGCCGAAATGATGCGCCCGCACCAGCCCCATATTGAAGGCATCGAGCTGGTCGGGCGACCATTCGACATCCTTCATGGCGCCGACCCCGGTGGTGGAGCCATAGACCGGCTGGTCGTTGGCCATGGCCTCTTCGACCACTTCACGCGCCTCGGCCACGCGCTTCAGCGCGGCAGGGTCAGCCAGTAGCCGCACCTTGCGAGCGCCGATCCGGGCCATGTCGGAGAAGCTCAGCGGCTGACCGCTAAGGGTGATGGGCGCGCCTCGCACTGTCATCGCCAGTTCATTCATGATGGCCACGCTATATCCCAGATAATGAACTGGCCATGCGGTTTTGTTTGCATCGACCCTGGACCATCCCACATCATAGCGCTGTTGGAGGCGAAAATCTCGGTTCGCCCGAATACGGCCATGGCCACACAGTAAGGTGATAACTTAAGTATTGAGGTCCCACCGGATCGGGATTACTAAAGCAAAAACCTAACTAATGGGACCACCCATGGCCAAGCTGCTCTGGACCATCCTCCAAACCCGCAAACGCCTATGGATCGCGCGGCTGGACCGATTGGGAAAGATTTTGGCCAGTTGAGAGTGCCACGCCCTCGTGGTTCGAGGCGCCGAAGAAGCGCAGCGACCCTCGAACCGCGAGGGCATGCCTCACTTCATCCAGAACATCGGAACGAGATCGGTGGACACCGGCTCGTTCTTCTCATTCGTGGCCATCACATCGGCCATATGCGCCCACCAGCGCTGCATCACCCCGGTAGTCGGCAAGTCCGCCATCCCATGGTCAACCCGCCGCCACAGCACCCCGAACAGGATGCCCGTCTCTTCATCGAGATGGATCGAATAATCCTTCACCCCCGCCGCATGCAACAGGTCCACCAGCTCGGGGAAAATCTCGTCGTGGCGCTTCTTGTATTCCGCTGCCATGCCGGGGTTGAGCTGCATCTTGAAGGCGTGTTTTTCGTAGCCACCATCCCTGATCATGCGCGCTGCCTCCACATGCGGAACAGGATGGGCAGCGCGATCACCACGATCAGCAGCGAGCCGGTGAAAATGGTCATGACGATACCCGGCACGTTGAGCAGCCCCAGCCCGAAGGTCACCAGCCCCACGATGACGGCCGCCAGCACCACGCCGAGGATGGAACCGGCCCCGCCCAGGATCGACACCCCGCCCAGCACCACCATGGTAATGGCCTCCAGCTCGAACCCCTCGGCAATCGACGGCCGCGTCGACCCTAGCCGCGCCGTCAACAGCACGGCGGCGAGGCCGCTCATCAGCCCGGTCAGGCAGAACAGGATGAACTTGATGCGGTCCACCCGCACGCCGGAGAACCGCGCCGCCACGTCATTATTGCCGATAGCGAAGATGCGCCGGCCGAAATTGGTGCGGTGCAGCAGCACCCAGTAAATGACGGCGCAGAGCAGGAACAGCACCAGCTCGAACGAGATCACCCAATACACGTAGCCCTGCCCGAGCCAGGCAAAACTCTTGGGATAGCCCTTGAAGCTCTGGTCACCCAAAACGATGAAGGCAATGCCGCGAAACAGGCTCATCGTGCCGATGGTGACGACAATGGACGGCAGCTTGAGCCCCGTCACCAGAAACCCGTTGAACGCCCCGCAGGCAATGCCCACCCCGATCCCGACCATGACCAGCACCGGCGTATCGGCGCCATATTGCAGCGCCAGCCCCATCATGGTCGAGGCCAGCGCGATGATCGCCGCCACCGACAGGTCGATCTCCCCCGAAATGATCAGCAGCGCCATGGCCAGCGCGATCAGCGCCTTTTCGGTGAAATTGAAGGTGAGGTCGGAAAGGCTCCAGGCATTGAGGAAATAGGGCGAGGCAAAGGAATTGAGGATGAAAATCCCCAAGGCCACGAGCACCAGCAGGCTCTCCCAGCTCAGCACGGCTGAGCGGAATGGATTGTCGAGGCGGTTGGGAAGAGAGCGGTGGAGGGATGTATCGGTCATGAGCAGAAGTCCGGAAGACATGCGTCGTGCCACGCCCTCGTGGTTCGAGGGTCGCTGCGCTCCCGCCTCACCATGAGGGCTACTGGGAGCTCGGTTTCAAAGTAGCCCTCATGGTGAGGCGCGAGCTCTTTGCGAGCCTCGAACCACGAGGGCGTGCCACCATATCGCCACTCCATCACACACTCTCCGCCGTCTTCAGGATCACCCGCCCCTTGCGCCGCTCGCCGCGCGCATTGAGCACCACGGCGAGCAGGATCGCCGTGCCCGAAATGGCCATTTGCCAGAAGGGCGAAATATTGATCACCGGCAGCGCGTTATTTATCACCCCGAGGAATACCGCCCCCAGCAACACACCCACCACGCTGCCGATGCCCCCGGCAATCGACACGCCCCCGATGACGCAGGCGGCGATGATGGTCAGCTCATAGCCGCCGGCCACTTCCACCGAGGCGATCACATAGCGCGAAATCCACAAATACCCGCACAGCCCCGCTACCGCCCCCGAAATGACGAAGGCATAGAACTTGGTGCGCCCGACATCGATGCCGGTATAGACCGACGCCGTCGGGTTGACGCCGATGGCATAGAGCGCCCGCCCCAGCGGCGTCCGCGTCATCAGCACCCAGAACAGCGCGGCCACCACGATGGCGAACCAGCTCAGCAGCGGCAGGCCGAGAAATGCAGCGCGCTGCAGCCCGATGAAATCGGGGCTCATCTGCGCCGCATTGACCCAGGCGCCAGCGGAAATCACGAAAACCAGCCCGCGAAAAATGGTCAGCGTGCCCAAAGTCACCACGATGGGCGGAATATTGAGCTTCCACACCAGCACGCCGTTGAAGGCGCCCAAAGCCGCGCCCACTCCGACGCATCCCGCCATCAGCAGCGGGATCGGCACGCCCGGAAAGGCCGCATTGGTCATGGCCACGACCATCCCGGTCAGCGCCAGGTTGGACGCCATCGACAGGTCGATGGACCGCGTCAGGATGACCGCCATCTGCCCCAAGGCCAACATCATCAAAATCGACGTGTCATTGAAGATGGTCAGCAGGTTGCCCGGCTGGGCAAAGCGCGGAAAGCGTGCCGTCACCAGGACAAGCACGAGCAGGATCGCCAGAACCAGGAAGATTTCACGGTGCTTCAACAGCCGGTTCATGCCGCCTGCTCCTCGGCAATACCCGCCGCCAGCCGCACCAGCACTTCCGGCTTGAGGTCGGTATTCTCGAGCGTATCGATCACCCGCCCCTCGCGCATCACCACGATCCGGTCGCTCATGCCGAGCACTTCGGGCAGTTCCGAAGAGACCATGATCACGCTCAGCCCCTGCGCCACCAGTTCCCCCATGAATTCATGCACCGCCGCCTTGGAGCCGATATCGATGCCCTTGGTCGGTTCATCCAGAATGATCACTTTCGGCAGGGTCGCCAGCCATTTGGCGATCACCACCTTCTGCTGGTTGCCGCCCGACAGGGTCGAGACATCCTGGCTCAGCGACGACGCCCGCAGGTCCAACCGTTCGGTATAGGTCCGCGCCAACGCAAACTCTTCCGCCAGGCGCAAAAAGCCCGATTTGCTGGTCTTGCCCAGCGAAGGCAACGAGACATTCTTGAAAATCGGCTCGCCGGTAATCACCCCCTGCTTGCCGCGCTCCTCGGGCACATAGACGATCCCCGCTTCCACCGCATCGGCGGGCGATTTCGGCGCAATGGCCCTGCCCTCCAGTGTCAGCGTGCCGCCGGAGGTCTGCGTCAGGCCGAACACTGCCTGCATCACCTCGCTGCGCCCGGCCCCGACCAGCCCATAAAAGCCCAGTATTTCGCCCTTGCGCACGGCAAAGGACACATCATCGAATTCGGTCGGGTGGCTCAGCCCCTTTGCCTCCAGCACCACATCGCCGATCGCGGCATTGCGCGCGGGGAAAATGTGATCGACCGAGCGGCCGACCATCATCTGCACCACCTGGCTCTGGCTGGTGTCCCTGATGAAGCCTTTGCCCACCTGCTCGCCATCGCGGAACACGGTGAAGCGGTCGGCGATGCGATAAATCTCATCGAACTTATGGCTGATGAACAGGATCGCCTTGCCATCCTGCTTGAGCAGGTCGATGAGCACGTAAAGCTCCTCGATTTCCTTCTGGCTCAGCGCGGCGGTCGGCTCGTCCATGATGACGACCTGCGCGTCGATACTGAGCGCCCGCGCCACCGCCACCAGGTGTTTCTTGGCAATGCCCAGTTCCTTGAGCTTGATGCCTGCGTCGATATCGGCCGCCATGGAATCGAGCGTCGCCTGCGCCTCGGTCCGCATCTTGCGCCAGTCGATCAGCCCCAGCCGATTGGTCGGCGCGTGACCCAGATAGATATTCTCGGCCACGGTCAGCTCGTCGAACAGCACCGTCTCCTGATGGATCGCCGTAATCCCCGCCGCCGAAGCCGAATGGGCCGTCGGCAGGCTCACCACCTGCCCCGCCACGCGGATTTCTCCCGCATCGGGCTGGTAAATCCCGGTCATCACCTTGACCAAAGTCGATTTGCCCGCCCCGTTCTCCCCGATCAGCGCGGTGACCTCGCCGGCATAAAGCTCCAACGACACATCATTGAGCGCCCGCACGCCGGGAAAACTCTTGGATATGCCTCTGAGGGTAAGGATGGGGTCGGTCATAGATGTAGGTGTTCCGCTTGTCATAGGCCGAGCTCCGGAACTCGATCGGTCCCCTCTCCCCTGAGGGGAGAGGGTTAGGGTTAGGGTGAGGGGTTCAGAGGTTGTGAGGGCATCGAGTGCCACCCACCACCGAACCACTCACCCGACCCTTCGGGTCGATCTCTCCCCTCAGGGGAGAGGTGAGAAAGATCAGTAGATCTTCGAAAACTCTTCGATGTTGGACTTGTCGAAGGTGAACGGAGGCGCCATGGCGCCCGAGTTGGTGTCGTCCAGCGTCAATTCGCCCATGCGGCCCATCGACAGGGTTGCGCCGGGGGCGGCTTCCCCGCCTTCGACCAGGTCATTGGCCAGCATGACGGCGGCATAGCCCAGGTCGATCGGGTTCCACAGTGCCACGGCCTGGCTCGCGCCATTGTCGATGAACTGCTTGAACTCGCTCGGCAAAGCCAGGCCGGTCACGTTGATCTTGCCGATCAGGCCCTGGTCGGTCACCACCTGCGCAGCCGCCACGACGCCGACCGTGGTCGGGGCGATGATGGCCTTGAGATCGGGATAGGACGCGATCAGGCCCTTGGCTTCGTCGGTCGACTTCACCGAGTCATCGTCGCCATAGACCACCGAGACGAGGTTGATGTTGGGGAACTTCTCGGGGATCACGGCCTTGGCGGCCTCGATCCAGGCATTCTGGTTGGTCGCGGTCGATGCGGCCGACAGGATCGCCACGTCGCCGCCTTCGGGCAGGTAGTCGGCGGCCAGCTTGATGATGGTCTCGCCGATCAGGCCGATGTCGGACGGGTTGAGGTGCAGCTGGCGGCCTTCGGGGGCAACGCCCGAGTCCCAGCTAATCACCTTGATGCCGCGCTCCATGGCCTTCTGCAGGGCCGGAACCAGCGCGTCGGGATCGTTGGCCGAGATGGCGATGGCATCGACCTGCTGGGCGATCAGCGAGTTGACGACTTCGATCTGGGCTTCGGCCGTGGCGGCGGTCGGGCCGGTATAGATGACTTCGACGTCACCCAGTTCAGCGGCCGCTTCCTGGGCGCCCTTGTTGGCGGCGTCGAAGAAGCCGTTGCCGAGCGACTTCACCACCAGTGCGATGCGGGTCTGGGCATAGGCCGGGGCGGCGAGCAGCACGGCGACGGCCGTGGTGGTAGCCAAAATCTTCAAGAGTTTCATACGGAATCCCTCCCTGGGATGTTCTGGTCTTTGGCAGTCTTTGTCTCAGGCGACCGTTTTCTGGTCCCCTTGAGCGCTGGTTTCCGCCACGAGGAGCCGCACGCCTGCCGTTTCCAGCATTTGTCGGTCTTCGTCGCGGATGCCGCTGTCGGTGATGACGGCGGCAATTCGGTCGAGCCCGCACAGGATCAGGCTCGATCTCCCCGAAAACTTCGATGAATCCGCCAGCACGATCAGCTCATCGGCCTGCCCGATCAGGGCCAGTTCGGACTGCACGACCATCGGGTCGGCCTCCATCAGGCCATGGGCGCCGATGCCCTGGCAGCCGATGAACATGCGCTTGGCGTAGAAATGCGATGCCACCACGCCGCCAAAGGGCGAGAGGATGACATTCTGCTCGCGATAGATCGTGCCGCCGGGAATGACGACCGAATTGCGCGAATTGTGGATCAGGAATTCGGCAATGCCGAAGCTGTTGGTGAACACCGAGAGCCGTTTGCCGGTCAGGTGATGCACCATCTGGTAGGTTGTCGTGCCGCCGTTGATGATGATGGGCTCGCCGTCATTGCACATCTCGGCGGCCATGCGGGCGATGGCGCGCTTCTGCGCGATATTGAGCGTTTCGTTGACCGAGAAGGGTCGCCCCATCAGCCCGCCCTGCGCCGGCGGCGTCAATGCCTCGGCCCCGCCACGCACCCGGCGCAACTGCCCCTGCACATGCAAAGCCGCGATGTCCCGGCGGATCGTCGCTTCCGACGAGCCGGTGACCTCGCACAGGTCCGCCACGGTCGCGACGGGGCGCGACTGCACGGCGGCCAATATGACGCGATGACGTTCGGTTTCGTGCAAATGACTTCTCCCTGCTCCATTTGCTTCCATCATTTCCGGTCAGTGTCAATCATCAAAACGCCATGTCCGATCATATGCACCGATCCGTGATCATTTATGATCGTTTCTGATTGACAGCCTTCCGGATTCTGTGGCCATGTCCGGCCAACACCGTCACTTGCCCAAGCTCTTTGGAGGAGCCTCATGTCCACATCAGCGCCCAAGCGCCTCGCGAACCTCTGGGACGATGCGAAGGCCGCCGCCATGAGCGAGCCCGAGCGCCTCGTCTATCGCTCCAACCTGCTCGGCTCGGACAAGCGCGTCACCAATTACGGTGGCGGCAACACCTCCTCCAAGATCATGCAGCAGGACCCGCTGACCGGCGAGCAAGTCGAAGTGCTCTGGGTCAAGGGCTCGGGCGGCGACAGCGCCTCGATCAAGCTCGACGGCTTTTCAACCCTCTATATGGACAAGCTGCGCGCGCTGAAGGGTCTCTATCGCGGGGTCGAATTCGAGGATGAAATGGTGGGCTACCTGCCCCACGCCACCTTCAACCTCAACCCGCGCGCCGCCTCCATCGACACCCCGCTGCATGCTTATGTGAACCGGCCTTTCGTCGATCACATGCACCCGGATGCGATCATCGCCATCGCGGCCAGCAAGAATTCCAGGGAACTGACACAGCAAATCTTCGGCGATGCCATCGGCTGGCTGCCGTGGAAGAAGCCGGGCTTCGAGCTGGGCCTGTGGCTGGGCAAGTTCTGCGAGGAAAACCCGGAGGCCAAGGGCGTCGTTCTGGAATCGCACGGCCTCTTCACCTGGGGCGACACCCCGAAACAGTGCTACGAAACCACGATTCACATCATCAACCAGGCCATCGCCTGGTTCGAGAAGGAGACCGAGGGCAAGACCATTTTCGGCGGTGAGGCCGTCAAGTCCCTGCCGTCAGATCAGCGCCGCGCCATCGCCGCGCGCCTGATGCCACGCATCCGCGGCTTCATCTCCGAAGACAGCCACAAGCTCGGCCATTTCGACGACTCCGCCGCCGTCCTCGAATTCGTCAATTCCAACAACCTGCGTCCGCTGGCAGCCTTGGGCACCTCCTGCCCCGACCACTTCCTGCGCACCAAGATCAGGCCGCTGGTGATCGATTTCGATCCCGCCAACCCCGATATCGACGCCGTCATATCCGGTCTCGCCGACCAGATCGCCGCCTATCGCGTCGATTACCAGGCCTATTACGACCGCTGCAAACACGATAATTCCCCCGCCGTACGCGACCCCAATGCCGTGGTCTACCTGATGCCCGGCGTCGGCATGTTCACCTTCGCCAAGGACAAGGCGACGGCCCGCATTTCCGGCGAGTTCTACGTCAACGCCATCAATGTGATGCGCGGCGCCTCGACCGTTTCCACCTATGTCGGCCTGCCCGAGCAGGAAGCCTTCGACATCGAATATTGGCTGCTCGAAGAGGCCAAGCTGGCCCGCATGCCCAAGCCGAAATCGCTAGCCGGCAAGATCGCGCTGGTCACCGGCGGCGCCGGTGGCATCGGCAAGGCCACCGCCGTCCGCCTGCTCCGCGAAGGCGCCTGCGTCGTCCTCGCCGATATCGACGAGAATGCGCTGGCGGCCGCCAATGACGAACTTGGCGCCGTGTTCGGCAAGGATTTCGTCCGCCCGGTGAAACTCAACGTCACCCAGGAAGCCGTGGTCATCGCCGGCTTTGCCGAAGCCGTGGTCGAATTCGGCGGCCTCGATATTCTCGTCTCCAATGCCGGCATCGCCTCCTCCGCCCCGATCGAGGAGACCTCGCTCGAGCTGTGGAACAAGAACATGGATATCCTCAGCACCGGCTATTTCCTCGTCAGCCGCGAAGCCTTCCGCCTGTTCCGCGCGCAGAAGATCGGCGGCAATGTCGTCTTCGTTGCCAGTAAGAACGGCCTCGCCGCTTCCCCCAATGCCTCGGCCTATTGCACCGCCAAGGCCGCCGAAATCCACCTTGCCCGGTGCCTTGCCCTTGAAGGCGCGGGTGAACAAATCCGCGTCAATGTGGTCAATCCCGACGCCGTGTTGCGCGGCTCCAAGATCTGGGCCGGCGAATGGCTCGAGCAGCGCGCCTCGACCTACAAGACCGACAAGGAGGGTCTCGAGGACATGTATCGCGAGCGCTCCATGCTCAAGCGCTCGGTCTTCCCAGAGGACATTGCCGAAGCCATCTACTTCTTCGCCTCGGACGCCTCGGCCAAATCCACCGGCAACATCATCAACGTCGACGCGGGCAACGCGCAGAGCTTTACGCGGTAAGAAAGGGAAGAAGGAACCCCTCACCCGTCTCGGCCTGCGGCCGATCCACCCTCTCCCTCAAGGGGAGAGGGTTGGCTCAGAGCCCAGCCCGACCACGGAGCCTCCCTTCTCCCCTTGAGGGAGAAGGTGCCCGAAGGGCGGATGAGGGGTCTCTTTCTCCGGGAGGAAAGCATGACCGATTCAATCATCGACCAATCCACCATCGAAGCCGAAAACGCCAGGCGCATGGCCGATCTCCGTGTCGACTATGACACGCTCGGCGAACGTCTCGATCGCCGCGGCGTCGATATCGACGCCATCAAGACCAGGGTCGCCGCCTTTTCCGTCGCCGTGCCCTCCTGGGGCGTCGGCACCGGCGGCACGCGTTTTGCCCGCTTCCCCGGCAAGGGCGAGCCGCGCGACATCTTCGACAAGATCGAGGATTGCGCCGTCATCGCCCAGCTGACGCAGGCGACCAACACCGTCTCGCTGCATATCCCGTGGGACAAGGCCGATCCGAACCGGCTGAAGCAGGCCGCCAGCCGCTTCAATCTCGGCTTCGACGCCATGAATTCCAACACCTTCGCCGACGCCGCCGGCCAGCTCCAGAGCTACAAGTTCGGCTCGCTCTCGGCCGCCGACGCCGCCACGCGCAGCCAGGCCATCGAGCATAATCTGGAATGTATCGAAATCGGCCAGACCATCGGCTCCAAGGCTCTCACTGTCTGGATCGGCGACGGCTCCAACTTCCCCGGCCAGGTCAATTTCACCCGGCAGTTCGAGCATTACCTGGATTCGATGAAAGCCATCTACGCCGCCCTGCCCGATGACTGGCGCATCTATACCGAACACAAGATGTATGAGCCGGCCTTCTATTCGACCGTGGTGCAGGATTGGGGCACCAATTACCTCATCGCGAAAGAACTCGGCGACAAGGCCTATTGCCTGGTCGATCTCGGACACCACGCGCCCAACGTCAATATCGAGATGATCGTCGCCCGCCTCGCCCAGTTCGGCAAACTCGGCGGCTTCCATTTCAACGACAGCAAATACGGCGACGACGATCTCGACGCCGGCTCCATCGATCCGTTCCGCCTGTTCCTGGTCTTCAACGAGCTGGTGGATGCCGAAAGCCGCGACCCGGCTTTTCGCCCGGCCCACATGCTCGATCAGTCGCACAATGTCACCGACCCCATCGAGTCCTTGATGCTGTCGGCCGCCGATGTGCAGCGCGCCTATGCCCAGGCCCTCGTGGTCGACCGCGCCACCCTCAAGGCGGCACAGGAAGGCAACGACGCCCTCGCCGCCACTCAAGCCCTGCGCCTGGCCTATCGCACCGATGTCGAACCGATCCTGGCCATGGCCCGCATGGAACAGGGCGGCGCCATCGATCTGCTGGCCACCTACCGCGCCAGCGGCTATCGCCAGAAGGTCGCCGAAATCCGCCCCGAAGTCGCGGCTGGCTCCAGCGGTATCGTCTAAGGAATTTCCGACGCACCTCCCCGCGCTGGAAATAAAGAGGCCCGGTGAGCAATCACCGGGCCTTACGTTTGATCACAGCACTTGCAGTCGTCACCCTCGCCCCTTGTGGGAGAGGGTGGTTCTTCCGCGTTCAGCGGAAGAACCGGGTGAGGGGTTCTCTCCGCGAGTTCGATGCTTGTGGAGGCACCCCCCTCATCCGCCCTTCGGGCACCTTCTCCCACGAGGGGAGAAGGAAACCGCTCAATCACGCATCCACCCGCTCAATGCCAACAGTCCGCTAACATTAGCGCCCCTTCGCTAACGCTACTTCATCGTCGGAAACTGGAACTCCGCCCCATCCTTGATGCCGCTCGGCCAGCGCGTGGTGACCGTCTTCACCTTGGTCCAGAACTGCATGGAATCCGTGCCATACTGGTTCAAATCCCCGAACGAACTGGCCTTCCAGCCGCCAAAGCTGTGATAGGCCACCGGCACCGGCACCGGCACGTTCACCCCCACCATGCCGACATTGACCCGCGAAGCGAAATCGCGCGCCGCATCGCCATCGCGGGTGAAGATGGCCACGCCGTTGCCGTAGGGATTTTTCGATGGCAGCTCAAGGGCTTCCTCATAGTTCTTCGCGCGCACCACCGACAGAACCGGCCCGAAGATTTCTTCGGTGTAAATGTCCATATCCGTGGTCACATGATCGAACAGGCAGGGCCCGACAAAGAAGCCATCCTCATAGCCCTGCAGCGAGAAATCCCGCCCATCGACCACCAGCTTGGCGCCCTGCTCGACGCCCTTGTCCACCAGCCCAAGCACCCGTTCCTTGGCCGCCGCGGTGATCAGCGGCCCCATTTCCGAAGCGCGGTCCGTCGCCGGTCCCACCTTCAGCGCATCGATGCGCGGACGGAGCGCAGCGATGATCTTGTCGGCCGTGGCATCGCCCACCGGCACCGCCACCGAAACCGCCATGCAGCGCTCGCCCGCGGCGCCGTAACCTGATCCCATCAGCGCATCGGCGGCCTTTTCCATGTCGGCATCGGGCATGATGATCATGTGGTTCTTGGCCCCGCCAAAGGCTTGCACGCGCTTACCACTTGCCGCCGCCGTGGCGTAGACATAGCGGGCAATCGGGGTCGAGCCGACAAAGGACACGGCGGCAATCGCCTCGTGTTCCAGGATGCCGTCGACCACCGCCTTGCCGCCCTGCACCACGTTGAGCACGCCCTTGGGCAGGCCGGCCTCGATGGCCAGCTGTGCCAGCCGTACCGGCACGGAGGGGTCGCGCTCGGAGGGCTTGAGGATGAAGGCATTGCCCGAGGCAATGGCAGGCGACAGCATCCAGAGCGGGATCATGGCTGGGAAGTTGAACGGGGTTATCCCCGCGCCGATGCCCACGGGCTGGCGCATGGAATACATATCTATCCCCGGCCCTGCCCCCTCGGTGTACGCTCCCTTGAGCAGATGAGGGGCGCCGGCGACAAATTCCGCCACTTCCAGCCCGCGCAGCACGTCACCCTTGGCATCATCGAAGGTCTTGCCATGTTCGGCACTCAGCAATTCGGCCAGTTCGTCCATATGCTGGTTGAGCAAAGCCACATAGTTGAAGAACACTCTTGCGCGTCTTTGGGGATTGGTCGCGGCCCAGGCCGGCTGCGCCGCGGCGGCCGAAGCGACGGCCGCATCGAGATCGGCCTCCGTCGCCAGAGCCACGCGCGCCTGCACCTCGCCCGTGGCGGGGTTGAACACATCCTGGAACTGCGTGCTGGAACCTGTCGTTTCGACGCCGTCGATGAAATGGCCAATGGTGCGCATGAGGCTCTCCTTGTTTGGATATCCTCATCGCGCTATAAATTCAGATGTTCAACACGATAGATTTCGCATCTGTTGTGCAGAAATTATAGTCTGCTCCTGAACATCGGCTTGCGCGATGTCATCCCGGCGCAGGCCGGGATCCATCCTGAGGTCTATCCGCGTTCAGAGGGAGCTGTACTTTCTCAAGATGGATTCCGGCCTGCGCCGGAATGACACCGTGGCTGGAAGCCTTGCGTCGGTAACAAGCGCCTTCCGCAAGGGAAATGTGGAGCAACTTCAATGAACTGGGATGATATCCGCATCTTCCTCGCCGTCGCCCGATCCGGCCAGATTCTCGGCGCCGCCCGCAGTCTCAATCTCAATCACGCCACCGTCGCCCGCCGCCTCACCGCGCTCGAAACCGCGCTCGGCAGCACGCTCTTTACCCGCCGCACCAATGGTTCCGACCTATCCCCCAGCGGCGAGCGTTTCCTGGTCCATGCCGAAGCCATGGAAAGCGCCATGCTGGCCGCCAGTGAATCCGCCGGTGCCGATAGTCTGATCGACGGCACCGTTCGCGTTGGCGCCCCTGATGGCTTCGGCGTCGCCTTCCTCGCCCCGCGCCTGGGCGAACTTACCGAGCGCCATCCCGGCCTGCGCATCGAACTTGTCCCCGTCCCCCGCGCCTTCTCGCTTTCGCGCCGCGAGGCCGATATCGCCGTGACGCTGGAGCGCCCGCGCGAAGGCCGGCTGGTCGCCCGTAAACTCACCGATTATCGCCTCGGCCTCTACGCCGCGCAAAACTATCTCGACCGCAATGGCACCCCCGCCAGCCTTGCCGATCTCGCGACCCACCGCCTCGTCGGCTATGTCGAAGACCTGCTCTATACGGCCTCGCTCGACTACACGGCCGAATTCCTCAAGGGCTGGCATTCCTCGCTGGCCGTCTCGTCCGCCATGGGCCAGACCGAAGCTGTCCGTGCCGGCGCCGGCATCGGCATTCTCCACGCCTTCATGGCTGGACGGGATACCGGGCTTGTGCCGGTCCTGCCTGACCATACGCTGATCCGCAGCTATTGGACCGTTGTTCATGAAGACCTGCGCGCCATAAGCCGGGTGGCGCTGGTGGCCGATTTCCTCGCCGAGATCGTGGCGCGGGATCGGGCGATATTCTAGCCCTGCCGCGTCCGCAGCCCTGCCGTCGCCGGCACGATCCAGTCGCGAAAGGCCTTGATCTTGGGCGAATTGCGCCGCGCTTCGGGATAGGTCAGGTAATAGCCATGCCCGTCCCAGCCCAGAATGTCGAAGGGCTGCACCAGCCGGCCGCTGGCGACTTCGTCGCTGTAGAAAGCCGGCGTCACCATGGCCAGGCCGCGCCCGGCAATGGCCGCGGCGACCTCCAGGGTCTGCGAGCCCAGCCGGCTGAATGGCCGGTTCGCCGCAGCGGGCATGGTCAGGCCAGCCAGTTCGAGCCAGGTGCACAGCCAGGGATCGTCCGGGGTGATCTGCGGCACCCGCAGCAGGTCGGCCGGCTCGCGCACCTCGTAATCCTCGATCAGCTTCGGGCTCATCATCGGGGCAAATTCGGCCTTGAGCAGCAGATGCCAGACCATGCCCTCCTGCGGCTTGCTGGTCGCCCGGATGCCAACGTCGAACTCCTCGGCGCCGAAATCCACCAGATGCGCCGAACTCTCGACCCGCACCGCTATTTCGGGATTGGCGAGCTGGAACAGCCCGATATTGGCGGCCAGCCAATGGCTGGCGAAGGTGGGCACCGAGCTAATGCGCAGCATGCCGTCGATCTGGCCGCGCGAGTCGGCAAAGGCGTCGCGCAGCATGTCGAAGGCGTTGCCCACATCGGGCGCCAGCCGCGCGCCGGTCTCGCTCAGTGCAATCTGCCGGGGCTTGCGCAGGAACAGCGGCGCGCCGACACGCTCCTCCAGAATCCTGATCTGGTAGCTCACCGCCGCCTGGGTCATGCCGAGTTCCTCGGCGGCCCTGGTAAAGCTCAGATGCCGCGCCACAGCCTCGAAGGCGCGCACGGCCGTCAATGGCGGCAAGGCGGCCATGGATCAAATCTCCTTATGCACCGGTATTGAGCTTTAGTTGGAATTCCGGCCTCCTGCCAGTCATTTTAGGGACATGAGATATGAAGCAGGAGGCAGCCTCATAAGGCTGCTTGTAGCCATGAATGCCATTGCCAGGCCGTTAATTGCCACCTTTCACCTGCCCCGCTGGAGCAAGCCGCTCCCGTTCGGCGCCGCCCATCGCCGCCGCCGGACCACGATCGACCTGATCCATTCCTCGCCGCATCTGCTGCGCGATATCGGGGTCAGCGAAGGGCATGATGGCAAGCGCCAGCGGTAGTCCTCACCACGTCGTTCCCGCGAAAGCGGGAATCTCCCTTGCGATGTGAGGGGGATTCCCGCTTTCGCGGGAATGACACAGTGGTAGAGTTCAAGGTGCGCCTCATTCTTCAGAAACGTCATGTCCAAGACCACGCCCGCCACGCTGGCCCTCACCAAAGCCGGCATCGCCTTCGCCACCGCGACCTATGACTACGACCCTGATGCCGACCGGGTCGGGTTGCAGGCCGCCGAGGCCATGGGGGTTCCGCCCTCCATCGTGCTCAAGACGCTGATGGCAGAGGTGGACGGCAAGCCGGTCTGCGTCGTCGTCCCGTCGGACGAGGAAGTGAACATGAAAAAGCTCGCCGCGGCCTTTGGCGGCAAGTCGGCCCATATGATGAAACCATCGGATGCCGAGCGGCTGACCGGCTACAAGGTGGGCGGCATCAGCCCGTTCGGGCAGAAGAAACCGGTGCCGACGGCGGTCGAGGAACTGGCGACGCTGGAAGACGAAGTGTTCCTCAATGGCGGCCAGCGCGGACTGCAGATCCGCATGAAACCGGACGATCTGGTCGCGGCTTTGGGCGGCAAGGCGGCCGATCTCATTCGCTGACCACCCCTGTTCGGGGATAGCACCGTGCCCCACAGGCCATAAGGTCCGCTCCATCCTTGGAGGGACATTTTCATGAACAAGTTTTTGGCAGCCGGCATCGCGGCAATCGCCGCCGCCGCACTGGCCGGATGCAGCGTGACCGGTGGCGACCTGATCCGGCCGGGCGAAGCGACGGGCACGTTGATCGTCGCCAACGGCTCCTACGGCTATCTCGATGCCATCGTGATTTCGGACTGCAACAATTTCACCCACGGCTTCAATCGCCTGTCCGACGGCGACTCGATCGCGCCCGGCGACGCCCGCAGCTTCACCCTTTCGGCGGGCTGCTGGGATGTCGGCGGCGGCGAATTCGGCGGGGGCGAGGCCTATGAACGCATGACCATCACGCCGGGCAGCGTAACCCGGTTCACGATCACGGATTGACCCAGCCAGGCCGGACATGAGCACGACGGGTGTATTGAGCTTCGGGCGAGGACGAGTCGAAAATGCCGGAGGGCGAGAACCGGAGCGCAGCGTACGTTCAAGTACGTGAGCACCGGAAGCGCAGACCTCTGGCATTTGCAGGCCGTCATCGCCCAAAGATCGATGCACCCGCAGAAAAGACAAAAGGCGCCCGGATGGACGCCTTCATCTAAGTCTGATTGGTCGGCTTGGACCGGTATTAGCGGGCCAGGGCGCCGCGAGCGATGTTCTTAATATCGCCCTTGGTGATGCCGAGGTCGTTCAGCTGACGCTGATCGAGGGCGCTGAGTTCGCGCATGGTGCGCTGATACTGAGCAAACTGTGCAAGGCGCTGACGGATGTTCATTTCGGTTCCCCTTCGTTTTGATGACCAATATCTATAGTCGATCAGTCGTGATTAGAAGATGGACTCTTTGCACATCCGTTATGCACCCAGTGCAAACAAAAGCGGCAACCCGTTCATATCCGCTTCAGCCGGCACGCGAACAAGCGCTCAATATCTCGCCATAACGCTCTGAAACTGCACCGTAATTTCAGCAAAGCCGGCACAAGGACAGCTTTTACCAATTTTTGACCATCTGCAAACAGCCATGCGCCAAGCGCCCATCTAGGCTAGCGCTGAATCGGTTCCCGGCCCGCCTCGCGTGCAATGCGCCGGTCTTCGCGCATTTCAAACCACATGGCGTTGAGAATGGCGAAGGAACAGGCCAGCCCCAGGCCGAGGATCCACGAGAAATACCACATAGATGTCTCCTAGTAGGCGTTGGGGTTCTTTTCGAGTGACTGCGTCGAGACCGTGCCGCGCATCACCCGGAACACGAAGGCGGTGTAGGCCAGGATGATCGGCAGGAAGAAGCAGGTCACCAGCAGCATGACGAACAGCGTCAGCTGGCTCGATGACGCGTCCCACAGCGTCAGGCTGGCCTCGGGCACGGTCGAGGACGGCAGCAGAAACGGGAACAGCGACAGGCCCGCCGTCGAGACGATGCCAAAGATGGCAAGGCTCGATGCCAGCAAGGTCGGCAGCCGCAGCCGCGCCTGCAGTCCGATCACGGCCCCCGCCAGCCCGGCAAAGCCCAGCACCGGCGCGGCGATCATCCACGGATAGAGCCCGTAATTGGCGAGCCAGCCGCCCCGCACCAGGTCCACGCTCTTGGCCAGCGGGTTGATCGCGGCGTTGCCGTCGACGGGGCTGGTAATGGCGTAGCCATCGATACCGAAGGCGATCCACAACCCGCCCAGCGCGAAGAGGACGATCGTCGCCAGCCCGGCAATCGTGCCATAGGTCCGCGCCCGCGCGGCCAGCGGCCCGGTGGTGCGCCCGGCGATCACCGCCGCCCCCTGCGTCACCATCATACCCAGGCTCACCAGCCCGCACAGCAGCGCGAAGGGCATCAGCAGCATGAAGAAGTTGCCGGTGTAGAAGGCGCGCATCGAGTCATCGAGATGGAATGGCGCGCCGAGCAGCACATTGCCCACCGCCACGCCCAGGATCAGCGACGGCACGAAACCGCCGACGAACAAGGCCCAGTCCCAGACGGCGCGCCACCTGGCATCCTTGACCTTGCCACGGAACTTGAAGCCTACCGGCCGCAGGATCAGCGCCAGCAGGATCACGATCATCGCCAGGTAGAAGCCGGAAAAGCTCACCGCATAGAGCGGCGGAAAGGCCGCGAAGATGGCCCCGCCCCCCAGCACCAGCCACACCTGGTTGCCCTCCCAGGTGGGCCCCACCAGGTTCAGCAGTACGCGGCGCTCGGCGTCGGTGCGGGCGGCAAAGGGCAGCAGCGCACCCACGCCCAGGTCGCGCCCGCCCATGACGGCGAAGCCGATCAGCAGCACGCCCAGCAGCAGCCACCAGACGAGGCGCAGCGTTTCGTAGTCGAGCGGAATGGTGCTCATGATCCGAGTTCCTTGTTGGCTGGCGTGGCTGGCAGCCCGGCAACGACGAAATCCTCGTCATCGTCGGCTGAGGTGAAGAGCTTGTCCTGCGGCCCCGCCTTGATGATCTTGACCATGAGGAAGATCATGACGACGAAGAGGATCGAGTAGAGCGTCACGAAGAAGCCCAGCGAGATGACCAGGTCCCAGAAATGGAGGCCCGATGCGGCATAGAAGGTGGGCAGCACGCCTTCCACCACCCAGGGTTGCCGCCCGAATTCGGCGATGAACCAGCCGCTTTCGATGGCGATCCAGGGCAGCGGCAACAGGAAGAAGCTGAACCACAGCAGCGGCTTGTTGGTCTCGAGCCAGCCGCGCGAGGCGCGATAGAACCACAGCGCGAAAAAGCCGATGAAGAAGAAACCCAGCCCCATCATGATGCGGAAGGTCCAGAACAGCGGCCACACGCCGGGCACGGTATCGGCCGCGGCCTGCGCGATTTCCTGGTCCGTCGCATTGCCCACATCCTCGCGATAGCGCTTCAGCAGCAGGCCATAGCCCAGGTCGGCCCAGTGTTCGTCGAACACGGCGCGCGCCTCGGCATTACTCCCGTCGGCGCGGATGGCTTGCAGCGCATCATAGGCGATCATGCCCGAGCGGATGCGCGTCTGCGCATGCTCGACCAGTTCGTCGATGCCCGGCAGTTCCTCGTTGAGCGAGCGCGTGGTAATGAGGCCACCCACCCAGGGCACCTGGATGGAAAAGCTCGGGGCGCCGCCATCGGCGCCGGGAAGCGCGAAGATCGTCCACGGCGCGGGCGCCGGCTCGGTGTGATAGCTGGCCTCCATGGCCGCGATCTTCATCTTCTGGTGCTCGGTCGCGATATAGCCGCTCTCGTCGCCCAGCACGACGACCGACAGAGCCGAGGCTAGGCCGAAGCTGGCCGCGACCACCATGGAGCGCTTGGCCAGTTCCACATGCTTGCCACGCACCAGGAAGAAGCAGGAAACGGCGAAGATGAACACCGCGCCGCAGACATAGCCGGCGCTGACCGTATGCACGAACTTGGCCTGCGCCACCGGATTGAACAGCACGGCCACGAAGTCGGTGACTTCCATGCGCATCGTGTCGGGGTTGAACTTGGCGCCCACCGGATTCTGCATCCAGCCATTGGCGATCAGGATCCACAGCGCCGAGAAATTGGCGCCCAGCGCCACCAGCCAGGTCACGGCCAGGTGGCCCACCTTGCTCAAGCGGTCCCAGCCGAAGAAGAACAGCCCGATAAAGGTGGCTTCGAGGAAAAAGGCCATCAGCCCCTCGATGGCCAGCGGCGCGCCGAACACGTCGCCCACATAGTGGCTGTAATAGCTCCAGTTCATGCCGAACTGGAATTCCATGACGATGCCGGTGGCCACGCCCATGGCGAAATTGACGCCGAACAAGGTGCCCCAGAACAGGGTCGCCTTGCGCCACACGTCGCGCCCGGTCATCACATAGACGCTTTCCATGATGGCCATCATCACGGAAAGGCCGATGGTCAGCGGCACGAAGATGAAGTGATACATGGCGGTGGCGGCGAATTGCCACCGCGAAAGTTCGACAACAGTCATGTCGATCATGGCGATACTGCCTCTATGCCCGGCAGCGCCCGAGTCGGCGCCGTCACTGCGCACTCTATGCCTGCGGAGACTTGCCCATGCCTTGATTCAGATCAAGGGTGGGCCGCGATGTTTCGCTATGGTGCAATGTGCCAACAGACCTCACGGTGAGCCCGTCGAACCACGAGGTCATGCCGCAATCGTCCCGCGTCAGTGGCTCGGCAGGCTCACCATGAGGTCTACTTTGGCCGCTACCGAAACCGACCGCCACAACGCTCTCTCCGGCCTCCGCCATCACGGCGGCACATGGTTGTGGCTCGCCATCGGCGCTCCATTGCTCGCCGGGGCCCTCCTCGTCTGGCAGGCATGGACTCTCGCAGCCGTGCTCGGTGGCGCCATCGAAACCGGCGCCTCCCTCGATACCCTCACCCCCGCCATTGCCCTCATCCTCGCCCTGCTCCTCGTCCGAGCCGCCCTTGCCGCTATCGGTGATCGCGCCGGAACCGAGGCCGCCGAGGCCATCAAACGCCACCTCCGCACCGCTTTGTTCTCCCACCTGCTGGCCCGCTCGCCCCGCGCCGCCGAACAGCCGCAATCGGGCGCCGCCTCGGCCGCCATCGTCGACCAGGTCGAAGCGCTCGATGGGTTCTTTGCCCGCTACCTGCCCGCCATGATCGGCGCCACCGTGCTGCCCGTCGCCTTCGGCGCCATCATCCTGCCGCTCGACTGGCTGGCCGGCCTGCTGTTCCTCGTCACCGCGCCGCTGATCCCCGTCTTCATGGCGCTGGCCGGCTGGGGCGCCCAGATCGCCACCAACCGGCAGGCGCGGGCCCTCAGCCTCCTCACCGGACGCTTTTCCGACCGGCTGCGGGGTCTCGTCACCCTCAAGCTGTTCGGCCGGGCCGAGGCCGAAACATCGGGCATCATCGCCGCCAGCGACGAGCTGCGCGGCCGCATCATGCTTGTGCTGCGCATCGCCTTCCTGTCCTCGGCCGTGCTTGAATTCTTCGCCGCCCTCGGCGTCGCGGGCATCGCGCTCTATGTCGGGCTGACCTTCATCGACTACCTCCATCTGCGCACCACGCCGCTGACCCTCGAACTCGGCCTCTTCCTCCTGCTGATGGCTCCCGAGGTCTACAATCCCCTGCGCCTGCTCGCCGCGCATTACCACGACCGCGCCGCCGCCAAATCCGCCATCGGCGAGATCGAAGCCCAACTCTCTTCACCTCTCCCTTCGGGGGAGAGGTCGACGGCGAAGCCGGCGGGTGAGGGGGCCTTCCCTTCGCCCAATGCGCCGCAAAGGCCCCCTCACCCGGCCCTGCGGGCCGACCTCTCCCCCAAAGGGCGAGGTGAAGAGCGTGGCCCCCTCGGCCTTGCTGTCACAGGCCTCACCCTGCGCACCCCCGATGCCGCCCGCATCATCCTCGCCAATGCCGATCTTGCCGTCGCCCCCGGCGAACACATCGCCCTGCTCGGCCCCAGCGGCATCGGCAAATCCACCTTGCTCGAAGCCATGGCCCGGCTGCGCCTCCATGAGGGCATGATCGCCCTCGATCGCCGCCCCCTCGCCGATTGGCCAGAACCCGGGTTGCGCACTCGCGTCACCATGCTGGGCCAGAAGCCGCGTATCTTCGCCGGCTCGATGGCGCACAATATCGCCCTCGCCCGCCCCGGCGCTACGGCGGCGGAAATCCGCCGCGCGGCCGAGCGCGCCCATGTCGACGCCTTTGCCGATGCCCTGCCCAATGGCCTCGATACGCTGCTCGGCGAAGGCGGGCTCGGCCTCTCCGGCGGGCAGGTGCAGCGCATCGCCCTGGCCCGCATCTACCTGCGCGACGCCGGGCTGATCCTGCTCGATGAGCCCACTGCCCATCTCGACCCCGAACTGGAGCAAGCCGTCCTCGACGACCTGAAGCTCTATGCTCGCGGCCGCACCCTCATCATCGCCACCCATTCGCTTGCCGTCGCCGCCCGCATGGACAGGGCCTGGCGCATTGCCGGTGAGACATTGCTGCCGACGCCCCTGCCCGCCAGCAAGGGAAAGGGTGTCGCATGAAAGCGCTCCTCGCCTTCCGCAGCCTGTTCCTGAGCCAGGCCCGAGGCTTTGCCCTGGCGCTGGTCCTGTCGCTGGTTGCTCTCGCCGCCGGCATTGCCCTGCTCGGTACGTCCGGCTGGTTCATCACCGCGGCCGCGCTCACCACGGCCGGTCTGGCCTTCAACCTGTTTGCCCCCTCGGCGCTGGTGCGCGGCTTTTCCTTCATCCGCATCCTGGCGCGCTATGGCGAGCGCCTCAGCGGCCACGACGCCACCCTGCGCCTGCTCGCGCAGTTGCGCGGCTGGCTGTTCGCCCGCCTGTTTCCCCGCCTGCCGATTGCCGATCGCGGCCTGCGCCATGGCGACCTGGTCAGCCGGCTCACAGCAGATGTCGATGCACTCGATACCGCCTTTCTCGTCGCCATTGGCCCCGTTGCCGCCGCGCTCGTTATCGGCGCGGTGCTGACCGGCGTGCTCGCCTGGTTCTTGCCCGGCGCCGCGTGGCTCTATGGGTTCTGCTTCGCTTTCGCAGTCCTCGTGGTCCCCCCGGGCCTCGTTCTCGCCAGCCGCCGCGCCGGTCACGCCGTGGTGAGCCGCGCCGCTGATGCCCGAGCCGCCGTGCTGGACGGCATCGAGGGCCACGCCGACCTCACCGTCTTTGGCGTGCTCGACACCGCGCAAGCGGGCTTTGCCACCACCGCCCAGCGTCTCGCCGAAGCCAGGGCTCACCTGTCGACGCTCACCGCAATTGCCGGTTTCGCCGTACAGGCCCTCGCCGCATTGGCGCTGGTCGGCGCCCTCTGGCTCGGGCTCGATGCCTTGGCCGCCGGCGCCGTCGATGGCCCTGTCCTGGCTGGCCTGTTGCTGGCCATTGCGGGCAGTTTCGAGGCCACCAGCCTCATCGTGCGCAGCGTCGGCAAGCTCACCACCGCCATGGCCGCCGCCGAGCGCCTTATCGCTATTGCCGACACCCCGCCCGCAATCATGGACCCGGCGACGCCTGCCGATCTCCCCGCCGATACCACCATCACCCTTGCCGACATCACCTTCGGCTATGGCGGCCCGCCGGTGCTTGATAATCTCGATCTCGCGGTGGCTCCAGGCGAACACATCGCCATTATCGGCCCCAGCGGCATCGGCAAGTCGACCCTGCTCACCCTGCTGCTGCGCCTCGCCGATCCCCAGCTCGGCAGCATTACGCTGGGCGGCGTCCCCCTGCCCCTGTTGCGGCAAGCCGACCTGCATGCCGCCATGGCCCTGCTCAGCCAGGACAGCCCGCTGTTCAACGACACCATCCGCGCCAACCTGCTGATCGCCCGTCCTGCCGCCGATGACGACGCTCTCTGGAGCGCCCTAACCGCTGCCGGCATTGCCGACTTCGTCCGCGCCCTGCCCGCCGGTCTCGATACGATGGTGGGCGAAGGCGGCCGCACGGTTTCAGTCGGCCAGGCCCGCCGCCTCTGCCTCGCGCGCGTGCTGTTGTCGCCGGCCCGGATCCTGCTGCTGGATGAACCCACCACCGGGCTGGATCGCGCGGCGGAAGTGGCCTTCTTCGAGACCCTGCATCAGGCCGCGCAGGACTGCACGGTGATCGTCGTCACCCACGCCGCAATCCCCGAAGGAACGATGGACCGCGTGCTGACGCTGCGGAACGGGGCGTTGGCTTAGCTCCTCAGCAGCGCCACCACACCCACAGAACGTCACCCTCGGGCTTGCCTACCCGCACCGCACCCGCAGCCGCGCCACGTCAGGCACCGATACGTGCCGGTAATTCTCGATCTCGATCACCCCGTCGGCCTTGAGCTTGCTCATCTGGCGGCTCACCGTCTCGATGGTCAGGCCGAGGAAATCCCCGATATCGGCGCGGCCCAGCGGCAGGTCGAAGCTGGTCACCTCTTCCTGCGTCGGGTCGATATGGCTGGCGATGAGATAAAGAAAACTCGCCACCTTCTCGGCGGCGGTCTTGCGGCCCAGAGTCACCATCCAGTCGCGGGCCTCGTCGAGTTCGCGCAAGGTCTGCAGCATGATGCGATGCTCCAGCGCCGGGTTCTCCTGCACCAGTCTTTCCATCGCCGCCTTGGGCACCATGCAGAGGTCGACATCCGACGCCGCCTCCGCCGTCACCCGGCTTTCGCTGGCAAACAGCCGTCCCAACAGGTCGGGCGCGAATTGCAGTCCCACCACTTGCTGGCGGCCATCTTCAAGCACCTTGGAAAGCTTCACCACGCCGCGCAGCACATTGCCATAGCTGGTGATCGGCTCGGCATCGGCCAGCAGTTCATCGCCTGCAGCATGATGCACACGCCGCGTGTGCCGCGACAAGGCCAGCAATTGCGCTTCATTCAGCGCGCCGCAAATCCCCTGGTGACGGGATTCGCAACTCTGGCAGAGCAAGGGGAGTTCGGAATTGTGGATGTCGTTACGGACGGGCTGCATGGCATATCGTCTCCTGACAGCCCCGATATAGGCCTGCCCCGCCAAGCCTTTAAGCTGCAGAACTGTCGCAGCGCCATCCTGCCGCATGTGCCACGCCCTCGTGGTTCGAGGGTCGCTGCGCTCCCGCCTCACCATGAGGGCTACTGGATCACCGGGCTAAAAGTAGCCCTCATGGTGAGGTGCGCGTTCTTCACGAGCCTCGAACCACGAGGGCGTGGCACCATTTTACAACCGCCCCTTGACCTTCCCATCATTGGAACCTTTATATGGCTGAGGACGAGGTGAAACATCATGAACGAACACGTCCATTCCAAGCCGCTTTCCATCGACATCACCGGCATGACCTGCGCCTCCTGCGTGGCACGGGTGGAGAAGTCCCTGCTCAAGGTCCCCGGCGTCACATCGGCATCGGTCAACCTGGCCACCGAGCGCGCCACCGTGCATGGCGGCGATAGCGCCGCCCTGCTCAAGGCCGTCGAAAAGGCCGGCTACCAAGGCAGCGAAACGCCGCACACCCACCATCACGATCATTCCGGCCACCAGCATCATGACGAGGACGCCGCCGTGCTGCGCCGCGACGTGCTCGTTGCCGGCATACTGACCCTGCCGCTGTTCGTGCTCGAAATGGGCGGCCATCTCTACATGCCCTTCCACATGTGGATCATGTCCGTCGTATCGATGGATGTGCTGTGGGTCGCCTATTTCATCGCCACCAGCATCGTGCTGTTCGTGCCCGGCTGGCGCTTCTTCAAGATCGGCATTCCTGCCCTTTTGCGGGGCGCGCCGGAGATGAATTCGCTCGTCGCCCTCGGCGCGGGCGCGGCCTATCTCTATTCGGTCACCGCAACTTTCGCGCCGCAACTGCTGCCCGAAGGCACACGCTATATCTATTATGAAGCCGCCGCCGTCATCGTCACGCTGATCCTGGTCGGGCGCTGGCTCGAGGCCCTGGCCAAGGGCCGCACCGGCGAGGCCATCCAGCGGCTGGTGCGCGAACAGGCCAAGACCGCCCGCGTGCAGCGCGACGGCAAGGCGGTGGAACTGCCCATCGAGCAGGTCGTGGCCGGCGACATCATCCTGGTCCGTCCCGGCGAGAAGATCGCCGTCGATGGCGAAATCACCGAGGGCGCCAGCCATATCGACGAATCCATGATCTCGGGCGAACCCCTGCCCGTCTCCAAGAGCGTCGGCGCCACCGTCATCGGCGGCACGCTCAATACATCGGGCAGCTTCAGCTTCCGCGCCACCAAGGTCGGCGGCGATACGATGCTGGCCCAGATCATCCGCATGGTCGAGGAAGCCCAGGGTGGCAAGCTGCCGATCCAGGGCGTGGTCGACCGCATCACCCTGTGGTTCGTCCCCGCCGTGATTGCGCTGTCCATCGCCACTTTCGCGGTCTGGCTCATCTGGGGTCCCGAACCCGCCTCCACCTTCGGCCTCGTCAATGCCGTGGCCGTGCTGATCATCGCCTGCCCCTGTGCCATGGGCCTGGCCACGCCGACCTCGATCATGGTCGGCACCGGCCGCGCCGCCGAATTGGGCGTGCTGTTCCGCAAGAGCGAAGCCCTGCAGCAGCTGCGCGACTCCCGGGTGGTCGCCTTCGACAAGACCGGCACGCTGACCGAAGGCAAGCCGGCCCTCACCGACCTGGTCCTCGCCGACGGCTTCGCGCATGACGAGGTGCTGGCTCTGGTCGCCGCCGTCGAAGCCCGGTCCGAACACCCCATTGCGGCGGCTATCGTTACGGCGGCGGAGAAGGCCGGCCTCGCCCTTGGCGCGGTCACTGAATTCCAGTCCCATGCCGGCAATGGCGTCTCCGCCAGCGTCAACGGGCACTCGGTCTCGGTGGGCTCGCAGCGCCATCTCGGACCGTTCGATTTCTCCGGCTTTGCCGCTGACATCGACCGGCTGGCCAATGAGGGCAAGACTCCGGTCTTTGCCGCCATTGACGGCAAGCTGGCCGCCGCCATCGTCGTCGCCGACACGATCAAGCCGTCCAGCAAGGCGGTGATCGACGCCCTGCATACCATGGGCCTCAAGACGGCGATGATTTCGGGCGACAACCAGCGCACGGCCCAGGCCATCGCCCGCCAGCTCGGCATCGACGAAGTCCGTGCTGAAGTGCTGCCCGCCGACAAGGTAGCCACGCTCAAGGCCCTGCGCCAGTTCGGCCCGGTCGCCTATGTCGGCGACGGCATCAACGATGCGCCTGCCCTCGCCGAAGCCGATATCGGCATCGCCGTCGGCACCGGCACCGATGCGGCCATCGAAAGCGCCGACGTGGTCCTGCTCGGCGGCGACCTCAAGGGCGTACTCAACGCGCTCAAGGTCTCCAGGGCCACGATGAAGAACATCTGGGAAAACCTGTTCTGGGCCTTCGGCTACAACGTGCTGCTGATCCCCGTTGCGGCAGGCGTGCTGTTCCCCGCCTTCGGCATCCTGCTCAATCCGATGATCGGTGCCGGCGCCATGGCGCTCAGCTCGGTCTTCGTGGTCGGCAACGCGCAGCGCCTGCGCCTGGTGAAAGGAGTCCATCCATGAATATCGGCGAGGCCTCCAACGCCACCGGCGTCTCGGCCAAGATGATCCGCTATTACGAATCCATCGGCCTGATCCGCGCGCCTTTGCGCACCGGCAGCAATTACCGCGTCTATGGCGAGGACGAGGTGCATGTCCTCCGCTTCGTCAAGCGCGCCCGCACGCTGGGCTTTTCGGTCGAGGAAACCGCGACCCTGCTCGGCCTCTGGCAGGACAAGACCCGCGCCAGCGCCGAGGTGAAAGAAGTGGCCACCAGCCATATCGAAGCGCTGGAGACCAAGATCGCCGAACTCCAGGGGATGGTGAAAACCCTCAAGCACCTGGCCCATTGCTGCGGCGGCGACAACCGCCCCGATTGCCCCATACTCGACGACCTGGCCGGCGAGCATCCCACCACCAAAGGACACTGAACATGAGCGACAAGACCATCCTCACCGTCAACGACATGACTTGCGACCACTGCGTCGGCACCGTGCGCAAGGCGCTGGAGGAGGCGCTGCCCGGCGCCGATATCTCGGTGAGCCTCGATACGCATCGCGTGGAATTCACCGGGGATCGGGCCAAGGGTGAAGCGGCGATCCGGGAGGCTGGGTATACGCCGGAAGCGGCGTAGACACCGGCACGCCCTCGTGGTTCGAGGCGCTGAAGAAGCGCACCTCACCATGAGGGCTACTGGGATACCTCACTAAGAGTAGCCCTCATGGTGAGGTGCGAGCCCTTCGCGAGCCTCGAACCACGAGGGCGTGGCACCCCGGCTTCCCTCACCCCAAAACAAAGGGCGCCCAATGGGCGCCCTTCGCATTTCCGTCTGTCGTTGGGAGATCAGAACGGGCTGTCGGCGTCGAGGAATTCATCGACATTGTCCGGCGTGATGACGGTCGAGTCGAGGATGTAGCGGCCGGCAACCTGGATGCCGCCGGTGAAGTGCGACGTGGTCAGCTCGATGGCCGTGGCAATCATGGCCGGGCTGTAGCTGACGTCGATCGGGGTCAGCGGATCGCCGGCCTTCACGGCCTGCAGGATCTGCTGCATGCCGGCGCCGCCGACGACGAACATGTCGCCCTCGCGGCCGGCCTGCTTGATGGCCTCGATAGCGCCCAGGGAGATGTCGTCGTCCTGCGTCCACACGCCCTTGATATCGGGGAAGCGGGTCAGGAAGTCCTGCATCACCTTGAAGCCGTCATCGCGGTTCCAGTTGGCGAATTCGTCATCGAGAACGGTGATGTTGGTGCCTTCGATGCCGCCCATGAAGCCGTCGAAGCGCTGCTGGTCGATCGGGATCGGCAGGCCGCGCAGGATGACGATGTTGCCGCCTTCGGGCAGCGCTTCCTTGAAATAGGCGGCGGCGTTGGCGCCCAGGCCCGGATTGTCGCCGGCCACGTAGAGGTTTTCCACGCCATCGATCGACAGCTGGCGGTCAACCACGGTGACGAACTTGCCGGCATCCTTGACCTGCTTGATGGCCGAGGTCATCGCGTCCGGATCGCCGGGCAGGATGACCAGGGCATCGATGCCGCGCGTTGCGACCATGTCTTCGATATCGCCGATCTGCTTGGGCGCGTCGGGCGCCGAGGCGAACACGAATTCGACATTCGGATAGGTCGCGCTGAGGCGTTCGATGGCCTGCTGGGCGAAGTAATTCACGCCGCCGGTCCAGCCGTGGTCGGCCGCCGGCACGGAGACGCCGATGGTCACCTTGTCCTGCGCGATGGTCGCGCCGGTCAGGCTGCCGACGAGAACCGTCGCCGCCAAGAGGGATTTAGCCAGTTTCATTTGTAGTCCTCCCGTAAGTGCCCGTGTTCGGGCGATGTAAATGCTGGTTCGCTATGTGCGGCGGCCACGCTGCAGCAACACGGCGAGAATGATGATGACGCCCTGGAACGCCCCGTTGAGATAGGGGCTGATCAGGCTTTGCAGGTTGAGGATGTTGCCGATGAGCCCGAGGATCACCACGCCGACCACGGTTCCCCAGATGCGGCCATAGCCGCCCTTGAGCGTGGTGCCGCCGATGATCACGCCGGCAATGGCTTCGAGTTCCCACAGCACGCCCGTCGTACTCGAGGCCGAGCCGAGGCGCGGCACATAGAGCAGCACGGCCACCCCGACCAGCACGCCCTGCAGGATGTAGGTCAGCAGCCGCACGTTATCGACGTTGATCGACGAATACCGGGCCACCTGCTCGTTGGAGCCGATAGCGGCGCAATAGCGGCCGAATGCGGTGTAGCGCATGGTGATTTCGCCGCCGATGGCCACCAGCGCGAAGACGATGATCGGATAGGGCACGCCCAGCAGCCCATCGTAATAGACCGGCCGGTAGACGTCGGCGACGCTGAAATTGAGCGACAGCGTGCCGCCATTGGCCAGGAACGTCACCAGCGAACGGAAAATGCCCATCGTGCCCAGCGTCACGATGAACGCCTCGATGCGGCCGCGCGTGATCATCAATCCGTTGAACACGCCCGCCACCCCGCCGAGCAGGATGCCCGACAGCATGCCGGCGATCACCACGCTCCAGCCGATGCCGAGGCTGGGGATCAGCCAGTTCATCACCATGATCATGACGCCGGCAATCACCGCGGCCATCGAGCCGACCGACAGGTCGAGCCCGCCGGCCGTGATGACGAAGGTGGCCCCGATGGCGATGATGCCGATGAAGGACGAGCGTGCCAGCACGTTGGTCAGGTTGTTGTAGCTCAGGAAATTCTCGTTGAGCGAGATGCCGAGCAGCACCAGCAGCGCCAGCGCCAGCAATGGCCCGACCGTCTTGAGATCGAGGCGAAACGCGCGCTTGGGCTTTACCGAAATGTCAGGCGCTGATGCGCTCATCGTGTCCACTCTGCTTGATGCCGGCGGCGTACCGCATGATTTCTGCCTCGGTGATCTCGGCGCCTTCCAGCACGCCCGCCAGGCGTCCCTCGCGCATGACCACCACGCGGTGGCTGAGGCCGATCACCTCCTGCATCTCCGAGGAGATGAGGATGATCGATTTCCCCTCGGCCGCCAGCGCCGCGATGATGTGATAGATTTGCTGCTTGGTGCCGACATCGATGCCGCGCGTCGGTTCATCCATGATGATGATGTCGGGCTCGCTTTCCATGGTCTTGCCCAGCATCAGTTTCTGCTGGTTGCCGCCCGAAAGTCGGCCCACGGCCACCGAGGCGTCGCGCGCCCTAATGTCGAAACGCCGCGTCGCGCGCTCCAGCGCCCGCTCCTCGCTCGAACCGTCGAGGAAGCCAAACCTGAGATGTTTCTTGAGCGTGAGCAGCGTCAGGTTGGGCCGCAGGCCCATATTGAGCAGCAGCCCCTTGCCCTTGCGATCCTTGGTCATGTAGGCGAGGCCCGCATCGACCGACTGGGCGACGCGGGCGAAATTGACCGGCTTGCCGTCGAGCGTGATGTCGCCGCTGCTGCGATGGCCCAGCCCCACCACCGCCTCGGCCACCGCCGTCCGGCCCGAGCCGATCAACCCGGCAAAGCCCAGGATTTCGCCCTTGCGCAGGTCGAATGAGATATTCTTCACGCCCGCGGCAACCAGGTTGCGCACGCCGAGCACCACCGGCGCATCGACATCGGGTTCATGCTTGGGCGGATAGAGGTTGGACAGTTCGCGCCCCACCATCATCTGGGCGATGGAATCGGGCGTCAGCGCTTCGGTGCCGACGGTGGCGATCAACTGCCCGTCGCGCAGCACCGTCACCCGGTCGGCCAGTTCCATGATCTCGTCGAGCTTGTGGGAAATGAAGATCACCGCCACGCCGCGCGCCGTGAGTCGCCGGATCTGCTCGAACAGCGTCTGCGTCTCGGCGACCGACAGCACCGCGGTCGGTTCATCCATGATCAGCACCCGCGCGTCGCGGCTGATGGCCTTGGCAATTTCCACCATCTGCTTGTCGGCGACCGACAGCGTATTGATGCGCGCATCGGGATCGACATGCACATGCAGCATTTCCATCACGGCATGCGCCCGCTTGCGCATTTCGCGCAGGTCGAGAAAGCCGAAGCGCTTGATCTCGCGGCCGAGGAAGATCGACTGGGAAACCGTGAGGTCTTCGGCCAGGTTCAGTTCCTGGTGGATGAGCACGATGCCCCTGGCTTCGGCAGCGCCGTTGGGCGGCAGCACCACGGTCTGCCCGTCATAGCCGATGGAGCCGGACGTCGGCTGCTCGATACCGCTGAGAATCTTGATGAGGGTGGATTTGCCCGCGCCGTTCTCGCCGATCACGGCATGAACCTCGCCGGGACGAATGTCGAAGTCGACGCTGAACAGCACCGGAATCTCGCCGAACGACTTGGATATCCTGTTGGCTGACAGGATAGAAGGCGCTGGCGTGCCCTCGGCGCTGGTCATGCTGATACCCCTCCCGCGGACGCAGCGGATTTCCATCCGTCTCTTCGTCCTGGCCCAGGATGTAAAGGTTTTCATCAATGATGTAAAGGTTTACACAAACGGAAAACGGTATAACCGTATCAGGAGGGTCTGGTGCGCGTCGCGGCATCTGCTACAGGCAGCAAACGCAGGCGCCAGAAGATGGGTGGGGCTTAGGTTGCGCAGACAGTTTGGTCAGGACGAGCCGAAAATGGCGGTCTTCGAGAACCGGCGCGCAGCGTGCGTTCTGCACGTGAGCACCGGAAGCGCAGAAGACTGTCATTTGCAGGCCGCCATGGCCAAAATGGACGCAACCTAAGGTGCAGCACCAGAAACTGGCCACGATCGAGGACGTTGCGGCACTTGCCGGCGTATCCATCGCCACGGTCAGCCGTGCCATCAATGAACCGACCAAGGTCGCCGACGAGACCCGGCGCCGGGTCAACGAGGCCATCGCCCGCACCGGCTACACCACCAATGCCATGGCGCGCTCGCTGCGTATGCGGCGCTCCAACATGATCCTGATTCTGGCGCCCGATGTGGGCGACCCGAACTTTTCCAATATCCTGGTCGGTCTCGAGACCGAGGCCAGCAAGCGCGGCTATGGCGTGCTGATCGGCAATACCCAGAACGACGCCACGCGCGAGACCGACTATCTGCGCTTCATCAGTTCCAACCAGGCCGATGGCTTGATCCTCTTCACCGGCCACCTGCCCTATGGCTTCGGCAGCGATAGCGGCGAGTCCCGCCTGCCGCCGATGGTGGCGGTCAACGAGCCGGTCAGCAACAGCGACGTGCCCTATGTCGGCGTCGACAATTTCGAGGGTGCCCGCGTCGCCACCGAACACCTCATCTCCCAAGGGCACAAGCGCATCGCCTTTATCGGCCATTCCACCGGCAAGGCCGTCAACCAGCTGCGCGAGCAGGGCTACCGCGCCGCGCTCGAAGGCGCCGGCATTGCCATCGAGTCGCGCCTGATCCTGCCCGGCGACGGCACCACCGAATCCGGCCGCCAGGCCACCGAGCACATGTTCGTCCGCGATGTGCTGCCCACCGCCTTCTTCTGCGTCAACGACGCCACGGCTTTGGGCGTCATCATCTCGCTCAATGCCCGCAAGTATGACCTGCCGCGCCAGTTCTCGGTGATGGGCTTTGACGACATTTCCTTTGCCAGCTTCGTCACCCCGTCGCTGACCACCATGAAGCAGCCTCGCCTCAAGATCGGCGAAGAGGCCATGGACCTGCTGCTGGCCTTGCTCGAAGGCAAGCCGCCCCGCCGCAACGAAGTGCTGCTGCGGGCCGAGTTGATCGTGCGCAATTCGGTGAGCCGGTTCGGGCGGGATTAGGGGCACGCCCTCGTGGTTCGAGACGCTGAAGAAGCGCATTTCATCATGATACAGTGTTCCAGCAGCCCTCATGGTGAGGTGCGAGCTCTTCGCGAGCCTCGAACCACGAGGGCGTGGCAGAAGCTCAATACCCCTTCTTCGCCAACCAGGCCTTCATCCAGGCAATCTCTTCCTCCTGCGCAGCAATAACCCCCTCGGCCAGCGCCTTCACCTCCGGGTCGGTGCCGTGTTCCAGCACCACGCGCGCCATGTCCACCGCGCCCTGGTGATGCGGGATCATGCCGCGGATGAAATCAACATCGGCGTCGCCGCTATAGGCAATATCCATGTCGGCATGCATGCGCGTATTGGCCGCCTTGTAGGCCGTGGTGGCGGCGCTGTCGGCGGCCATGGCGGCGCCGTGGCCCGAATGGTCCTGTGCCCAGGCGGGGAGGCCAAAGGCGATGATCAACGCGGATGCGAGCAGCAGCGATTTCATGACGGAAAGCTCCTTGGTTTGCTGACCCGAGCCTTGTCCCGGATTCCCCAATGGGAAGGTCAAGCGCATTGACAGCCGCAGCCCATATTGTTACTTAACTCTATGCTTAACCAACAACCAACCAATCTCGACCTCATGTTCCAGGCGCTGGCCGATCCGACGCGCCGCGCCATGATCGACCGCCTCAGCCGTGGCCCCGCCTCGGTCAGCGAGCTGGCCAAGCCCTTCGACATGTCGCTGCCCGCCGTGGTGCAGCACCTGCAGGCGCTGGAACATTCGGGCCTCGTCAGCTCGCAGAAGGTGGGCCGCGTCCGCACCGTGCAGATCCAGCCCGATGCGCTCAGCCTTGCCGAACAATGGATCAATGATCGCCGCACCATGTGGGTGAAACGGCTGGATCGCCTGGGCGATTTCCTCGCCGAAACCGACGAACCGGAGACCAGGACGTGACCGATCGCAGCATCACCCATGGCAGCTTCACCCTGGAGCGCCGCTGGAAGACCACGCCGGCCCGCATCTACAAGGCGTTGAGCGACGAGACCGCCAAGCAGAAATGGTTCGGCCCGCCCGAAACCTGGGGCCGGGACGAGCATCACATGGACTTTCGCGTTGGCGGCATCGAGACCAGCGTCGGCGGTCCCATTGGCGGCGCCGTCCACCGCTTCAGGGCGGTCTATCAGGACATCGTGCCCAACGAGCGCATCATCTACAGCTACGACATGCACCTGGACGACGTACGCATTTCGGTCTCTCTCACCAGCTTCGAGATCAAGCCGGATGGCGACCACACCATCCTCGTCATGACCGAACACGGCGCTTTTCTCGATGGCTTTGCCGGCGACGGCAACGAAATCCGCCGCGAAGGCACTGCCATACTGCTCGACAATCTGGGCCGTTACCTGGAGCGCACAGGGATGAATTGAGGGTATTCCCTCATGCCGTCGCTCCCGCTATCCACCCTCGTTCCGTCCCCATCAAGGGGAGGGAATGAGGGTGAGGGTCAGTCACACAGCGGAACGGGGAGCTACTTCCCCGCCTTCAGCCGCTCCAGCAGCTCGTCGAACTTGACCATGCTCGCATTGGCGCCCCATTCCATGCCGGTCGCCACAATGGCATCGCGGGACTCGATGGAATCGACCCGGCTCACCGAGCGGTACCAGGTCTTGCCGTCGCGCTCCTCGAAATGGTGTTCCTCGTAGAACCGGGCGTCTTCCTCGAACTGGCCTTCGACGACGAATGTGTTGCGGATCATCGTCTTGGGCTCCACGGCGAGATAGGTGCCAAAGAACACGATTTCCGAGCCGTCGCTCATGGTCGAGATCACCCGCCACTTGCCGCCGGTGCGCACGTCATATTCGACGACCTCGTTTTCTTCGCGCGGGCCGAACCAATAGGCCACATGCTCCTTCCGGGTCCACACCGTCCACACCAGGTCCAGCGGCGCGTCGAAGCTGCGCGACATGATGATGACGGGTTCGTCGGCGGGCAGTTCGGTCTTGAAGGGATTGGGGAATGTCTGGGCGTTCATCTGTCGGCTCCTGTCAGTTCTTCGTCTTGTTTTCGGGGGTCTGCAGTCTGGTGAGATAGGCGTCGAGCTGATCGAGATTCTGCTCCCAGAACCTGCGATAGAACTCGACCATGGCGGCCACGTCGCGCATCGGCGCGGCCTCCAGTTTGCAGGGGCGCCACTGCGCCTGCCTGCCGCGGCTGACCAGGCCTGCCCCTTCCAGCACCTTGATGTGCTTGGAAACGGCGGCCAGCGTCATGTCGAAGGGTTCGGCCAGTTCGTTGACGCTGGCCTCGCCCTGCGCCAGCCGGGCCAGGATGGCGCGGCGGGTCGGGTCGGCAAGGGCAGCGAGCGTGGTGCTCAAGGTGTCGGCCATTTATTCAACCATTTTGTATAATACTAATTAGTTGAATACTGCCGATTGCGGCGCTTGTCAACACAACCGCATCAGGGCAAGGAAGCGGGCATGAAAACCATCCTCATCGTGGGCATCGGCACCGGCAATCCCGAGCACCTGACGGTGCAGGCCATCAACGCGCTCAATCGCGCCGACCGGCTGTTCATTCCCGACAAAGGCGCCGGCAAGGCCGACCTAGCCGACCTGCGCCGCGACATCGTCGCCCGCTACGTCACCAATCCGGCCAGCCGCATGGTCACCTACGGCGTGCCCCGCCGCGATGCCGCCAACCCCGATTACAGCGCCGGTGTCGATGACTGGCATGCGGCACTCGCCGCCATCTTCCGTGGCCTGCTCGACCAGGTGCCCGACAATGGCGCCGGGGCCTTCCTCGTCTGGGGCGATCCGGGCCTCTACGATTCGACCATCCGCATCGTCGAGCGCCTGAGCGCCGATCACACGATCGAAATCATCCCCGGCATATCGGCCATCCAGGCCCTCACCGCCGCCCATGGCATCGCGCTAAACCGCATCGGCCAGCCCGTCCACATCACCACCGGCCGCAAGCTCGGCCCCGTGACGGACGACACCGTGGTCATGCTCGACGGCCAGGCCGCTTTCCTCCATGCCGATCCCGACCTCGACATCTTCTGGGGCGCCTATCTCGGCACGCCGGACCAGATCACCATCGCGGGTAGACTGGGCGATGTGCGCGACGAGATCGTGACGACCCGCAAGGCCGCACGGGAACAGCATGGCTGGATCATGGATACATACCTGCTGCGCAAGCGAGGTTAGGGATGGAGTCGCACGAGAGGTACCCCTCTCTTCTCCGTATCCGGAGGACTTCCAAGAGTTGATATATGGAGGCGTACGGAGAAGATGGCTGAATTTTCGATTGAGTTGAATGACGACAATACCGTCAAACGTATTATGCGCGATGGTGTGCAACACGATGGCAGTGCAACGCTGGAGCAGCTTTTCAGCATCGTCACGATCTATTTCCAACTCGCGAACTCGAACCTAAATCAGATGCGCACTGCAGAAACGGCGAAAGACAAGCGCGGGTTTGGTGTTCAGGCATTTCTAATGAGCCTGACAGGGCTTGAAGCATTCGCCAACACCTATTTCCACCTTCGCGCGCAAGAACGTGAACGACCGGACCTTGAGCGCCAAGTCGAGCAAAATCGCAGCACCTTGGCACAGAAGTTCCGTGAATTAATCGCGCTCCTAGATGATCCTCAAATGCGGGAACAGGAAGCGCTGCTCGTCCGCATTTTTTCTTTTTCCAGTCTGAGGAATGAACTGATGCACCCGCGTTGGGCACCCTCCTCAGTTAACTTGGTTACGGGTGGCCCAATCATCATCCATGGATTGGTTGAGAATATGCAGGCGCAGTTCGAGGAATATCGCTTTTGTCATGAAGCTCTGTTCTGGTGCTTGCTTGTTGTTGCTAGAATTGCCCAATCGCGCGGCAATAGCGATGTCAGCGGCTTCATGTTCCACTGGACAGGCAACTACGGCTTGACCCTGCCCGTTATCTTGCGGGAACTGCACCTACAGGATTAGTTGCCGCATCATCGCCGCTCCCCTCGCCATTGCAATTGGCTAGGGTCTACTTTGGACACTCGGGTTTGGCGCTTCTCCCGGTGTGAGAGAGGTTTGGCATTTTCCAATCAAGGGGCAGGTGTCGATGAGACATCCGGGCCATTTCCCCACTCGCCCCAATCCGCTAAAACCCTCCCCATGGCCCTCGTCCTCCCTATCGCAGCAAGTCGCCGCGGCGCGTGTCCGACACTCGACGCGCCGATGCAGACCGGCGACGGCCTGCTCGCCCGCCTGCGCATCAAGGGCGGCCGAATCTCGCCCGCTCAGCTTGCGCGGATCGCCGCCCTTGCGGCCGAACACGGCAATGGCCTGATCGAAATCACCGCCCGCGGCAATCTGCAGGTCCGCGGCCTCACCCCCGCTTCCGCTGCCCCCTTCGCCCGCGCCACCGATGCCCTCGTCAAGATCGAACGCGGCCTCGTGGTCGAGACCCCGCCACTGGCCGGGGACGATCCGACCGAGATCGACGACCCGCGCCCCCTCGCCGCCTCCATCCGCGCGGCGGCCACGTTGCTATCCGCCCGGCTCGGCCCCAAGGTCACCGTCATTGTCGATGGCAATGGCCGGCTGAACCTGACGGCACTCAAGGCCGATATTCGTCTCACCGCGATCGGTTCCAGCCAGTGGGCCTGCTCGGTCGGCGGACGCAGCGACGTGATCCTGCGCAATGATGCGCTGATGATCACCCTGCGCCATCTGCGCCAGATTGCCGATCTGGGCCTCGCGGCCCGCGCCACCGACCTCGCCGGCTCAGCCGCGACGCCCCATCGCACCAGATCCATTTCGCCCATCGGCATCCTGCCCCTCCGCGACACCACCGCCACCGGCATCGCCCTGCCCTTCGGCAGCAGCGACCATGCCGCGCTCACCGCGCTGGCCGATGCCGCCACCCATCACGGCATCACCGAGTTCCGCCTCGCCCCGCACCACGGGTTACTCGCCATCGGCGCTCCCCCCGCCTTCGCCGCCGAAGCCGCCGCCCTCGGCTTCGTCACCGCATCCGACGATCCCCGCATCCGCATCAGCGCCTGCATCGGCAGCGATGGCTGCGCCTCCGGCCACATCCCCGCCCGCGTTGTCGCCGCCCGCCTCGCGCCCTACCTCGCGCCCGAAACCAGCCTCCACGTTTCCGGCTGCACCAAGGGCTGCGCCCATCCACGCCGCGCCGATGTGACGCTGGTGGGCCAGCCGGACGGTTACGGCCTTGTCATCTCCGGCATGGCGGGCGATACGCCTCAGGCGCTGTTGCGCGCGGATCAGCTTGAGTCCGCCGCCGCGCACCGCCAGGGATGACGATGCACCACTACGACTACATCAAGGACGGCGACGCGATTTACCGCCAGTCCTTCGCCATCATCCGCGAAGAGGCCGATCTTTCGGCCTTCTCGCCCGATGAAGCCGAACTCGCCATCCGCATGATCCATGCCGCCGGCTCAGTGGAAGCCGCCCAGCATTTCCAGTTCGGCCCCAACTTCGTCACCGCCGCCCGCACGGCCCTCGCTTCCGGCGCGCCCATCTTCTGCGATGCCGAAATGGTTGCCCGCGGCGTCACCGCCGCCCGCCTGCCCGCTCAAAACGAGGTCATCTGCACCCTGCGCGATCCAGCCACCGCGACCATCGCCGCCGAAATCGGCAATACCCGCTCTGCCGCCGCGCTCCGCCTCTGGCTCCCCCGCCTCGCCGGCTCGGTCGTCGCCATCGGCAATGCGCCCACCGCCTTGTTCTTCCTGCTTGAACTGCTGCGCGACGGCGCGCCCAAGCCCGCCGCCATCCTCGGCATGCCTGTCGGCTTCGTCGGCGCCGCCGAATCCAAGGCCGCCCTCGCCGAACATTCCTACGGCGTCCCCTACGCCATAGTCCGCGGCCGTCTCGGCGGCTCGGCCATGACCGCCGCCGCGCTCAATGCCCTGGCGAGGCCGGGCATATGAGGGGCAAACTGACAGGCGTCGGCACCGGCCCGGGCGACCCGGACCTGCTCACACTCAAGGCTGTCCGCGCCATCGAAAGCGCCGATGTCGTCGCCTGGTTCGCCAAGCAGGGCAATGTCAGCAATGCCCGCGCCATCGTGGCCGACCGCATCACCAACCAGATCGAGGAACAGCTCGGCTACCCGGTCACCACCGAGATCGATCGCCGCCACGACGACTACAAGGCGATGACCGCCGCCTTCTACGAAGAGGCCGCCCAGCGCGTCGCCGCCCATCTCGACGCTGGCCGCAACGTCGCCGTGCTCAGCGAGGGCGACCCGCTGTTCTATGGCAGCTACATGCATATCCATGTGCGCCTCGCGCCCCGCTACGACACCGCGGTCATCCCCGGCATCACGGCCATGTCCGGCTGCTGGTCCGAAGCCGGACTGCCCTTGGTGCAGGGCGACGATATCCTGTCGGTCCTGCCCGGCACGCTGGACGAAGTCGATCTCTGCACCCGCCTCAACAATACCGATGGCGCCGTCATCATGAAGGTGGGCCGCAACCTGCCCAAGATCCGCCGCGCCATCGAGGCCGCCGGCAGGCTCGACAGCGCCGTCTATGTCGAGCGTGGCACCATGGCCAATGGCCATTCCATGCGCCTCGCCGACAAGGCCGACGATGTCGCCCCCTATTTCGCCATCGTACTGGTCCCCGGCTGGAGCGGCAGGCCATGACGGGCAAACTGACAGTGGTCGGCACCGGCCCCGGCAATCCCGACCAGACCACGCCCGAAGCCCTGGCCGCCATCGCCGCTGCCCATGTGTTCTTCGGCTACGGCCCCTATCTCGACCGCCTCACCCTGCGAGGCGACCAGCGCCGCGTCGCCTCGGACAATCGCGAGGAACTCGCCCGCGCCAGGGATGCGTTGCACACTGCTGCCTCGGGCGAACAGGTCTGCGTCGTCTCGGGTGGCGATCCCGGCGTCTTCGCCATGGCCGCCGCCATTTGCGAAGCCATCGAAGCCGGCCCGCCCGCCTGGCGCGCCGTCGATCTCGTCATCGTGCCCGGCGTCACTGCCATGCTGGCCGTCGCCGCCCGCGCCGGCGCTCCCCTGGGCCACGATTTCTGCGCCATTTCGCTGTCCGACAATCTCAAGCCCTGGACCGTCATCGAGGCCCGGCTGCGCGCCGTCGCCACAGCCGGGCTGGTGATCGCGCTCTACAATCCCATTTCCAGGGCCCGCCCCTGGCAGCTGGGCACCGCCTTCACCATCCTGCGTGAAGTCCTGCCCTGGACCACGCCGGTCATCTTCGGCCGCGCCGCCGGCCGGCCCGACGAAGCCATCGATATCATGACCCTGGCCGAAGCCGATCCGGCCAGGGCCGACATGGCCACCTGCGTCATCATCGGCTCGCCCGAAACCCGCGTCATCACCCGCGAAGGCCTGCCGACGCTGGTCTATTCGCCGCGCTCCATCGGAGGTGGACCGTGAGCACGCCTCTGAGTGGAGCACGAGTCACCTCTCCCCTCAGGGGAGAGGGAGCCAACGCTCAGCGCCACGTCCTGCAGGGTTCAACCATGAGCTGGCTCAGCATCGTCGGGATCGGCGAAGATGGTCTCCCCGGTCTGGGCGAAGCGGCCCGCGCTGCCATCGCGAATGCCGAATTCGTCTTCGGCGGCACCCGCCACCTCGAATTGGCCGCCCCCGCCATAGTGGGCACGGCCCGTCCCTGGCCCACGCCCTTTTCCATCGAGCCCGTCATCGCCCTGCGCGGAAGCAAGGTCTGCGTCCTCGCCTCAGGCGATCCGTTCCATCATGGCGTGGGCGTCACCCTCGCCCGGCATATCGACGCCAGTCAGATGCAGGTCCATCCGCATCCCTCGTCCTTCAGCCTCGCGGCCGCCCGCCTCGGCTGGCCGCTGCAGGATGTGCTCACCCTCTCGCTGCATGGCCGCCCGCTCGACCTGATCCGCCCCCATCTTCATCCCGGCGCGCGCATCCTCGCCCTGACCTCCGATGAACACGGCCCTTCAGCCCTCGCCCAGCTGCTCACCGAAGCCGGTTTCGGCATTTCCATCGTCACGGTTCTGGAAGCGCTCGGCGGCCCTGATGAAACCGTGCGCACCAATGTCGCCATGAATTTCGCCCTCACCGGCGTCAACCCGCTCAATCTCTGCGCCATCAGCGTTGTCGCCCTGCCCACCGCCCGCATCCTGTCGCTCACCCCCGGCCGCGACGACAGCCTGTTCGAGCATGACGGCCAGATCACTAAGCGCGAAATCCGCGCCCTCACCCTCTCCGCCCTCGCCCCCCGCCGGGGCGAAACGCTGTGGGATATCGGCGCCGGTTCGGGCTCCATCGCCATCGAATGGATGCTGGCCGATCCGAGCCTGCGCGCCGTCGCCGTGGAAGCCGATCCCCCGCGCGCCGCCCGTATCATCCGCAATGCCACCGCCTTCGGGGTGCCTGATCTGACCCTCGCCATCGGCACTGCCCCCGCCGCCCTGGCCGGGCTCGAACCACCTCATGCCATCTTCGTCGGCGGCGGCGGCTCCGATCCCGGCATGCTCGACGCCGCCATCGCCGCGCTGCGCCCCAACGGACGCCTCGTCGCCAATGCGGTGACACTGGAACTCGAAGCCATCCTGATCACCAAGCACGCCGAACTGGGCGGCACCCTCACCCGCCTCTCGGTGGACCGCGCCGACGCCATCGGCAGCATGACAGGCTGGAAGCCGGCACGGCCGATCATGCAATGGGTCTGGGTGAAGCCATGAGCGCCGAGCTCTTCTTCACCTCTCCCTTCGGGGGAGAGGTAAGAAAGGCCACCAATGACCGTCCATTTCATCGGCGCCGGCCCCGGCGCGGCCGATCTCATCACCGTGCGCGGCATGAACCTCCTGCGCGCCTGCCCGGTCTGCCTCTATGCCGGCTCCATCGTGCCGCCCGACATGCTGGCCTGGTGCGGGCCCGGCACAAGCCTGGTCGATACGGCCCCCCTCTCGCTCGACGAGATCGAAGCCGAATATATCCGCGCCCACGAAGCCGGGCTGGATGTCGCCCGCCTCCATTCCGGCGATCTGTCCGTCTGGAGTGCCGTGGCCGAGCAGATGCGCCGGCTCGACCGCCTCGGCATAGCCTATACGCTGACGCCTGGCGTCCCCGCCTTCGCCGCCGCCGCCGCCGCGCTTGGCCGCGAACTCACTATTCCCGCCGCCGCGCAGAGCCTGGTCCTCACCCGCGTCTCCGGCCGCGCCTCGCCCATGCCCGATGGCGAAACGCTGGCTGCTTTCGGCGCCACCGGCGCCACTTTGGCGATCCATCTCGCCATCCACGCGCTCGACCGCGTCGTCGCCGAATTGACGCCGCTCTATGGCAAGGATTGCCCGGTCGCCGTGGTCTTCCACGCCTCCTGGCCCGACGAAAAGATCATAAGCGGCACCCTTGAGGATATCGAGGCGCGGCTCAAAGCCGACCCGGTGGAGCGCACCGCCATCATCTTCGTCGGCCGGGGCCTCGGCAAAGCGGATTTCCGCGAAAGCGCGCTCTACGACCCGGACTATCAGCGGCGATTCAGGGGCCGGGACTAGACTTCCCTTACCTCTCCCTTGGGGGAGAGGTCGACCCGAAGGGTCGGGTGAGGGGGCCTTTACTGGGTTCGGTGCAAGACGATCGCCCCCTCACCCGGCGCTACGCGCCGACCTCTCCCCCAAAGGGAGAGGTGAAGGCTAACCCTCACTGCTCGCGCGCAGCACCAGTTCAGGCTCGATCAGCTTCACCTGCGGCTCGGGCAGCGCGTCGGCCCCGATCAGCCCGATCAGCCGCTCCACCGCCAGTTCGGTCACCCGCGCCACCGCATAATCCACGCTGCTGATCGGCGTCGCCGCATATTCGGCAAATTCGATATTGTCGAAGCCGACAATGGCCATGTCGTCGGGCACGCGCAGGCCCTTCTCCTGCGTCCAGCGCAACGCCCCTAGAGCCAGCGAGTCCGTGGCAGCCAGCAAAGCCGTCATGCCGGCGCCCCGCGCCATCAGTTCCGCCATCGCCGCGTGGCCCCCGGCCACCGAATGGGTGCGCGGCGCCACCAGCAGCCCGTCATCGACGCCAATCCCCGCCTCGGCCAGCGCCTGCCGGTAGCCCTCCGCCTTTTCCAGGTTCCCCCGCTCATGCCCGCCATCGATGAGCCCGATGCGCCTATGGCCAAGCTCCAGCAGATGGCGCACCGCCTTGTAGCCGCCCTGCCGCGTATCCATGCTGACCACATCGACGCCGGCATCGGGGTCGCCCACCAGCAGCACGACCGGATGGCCCGCCTGCCGCACGCGGCGGATATGGTCGAGATCGCGGTGGCTGCTCGGATAGATCAGCATGCCGTCCACCTGCCGCGAGCGGAACATCTCGATCACCTTCTTCTGCTCCTCGGGATCGCCGTTGGAGGTGGCGAACAGCGTCGAGTAGCCACGTTCGGCCAGCCGCAATTCAATGGCCTGGGCCACCCGCGTCAGCACCGGATTGGTGATCGAGGTCAGCACCAGCCCCACGGTCTTGGTCTCGCGGCTCACCAGCGATTTGGCGATGTGGTTGGGCAGGTAGTTCAGCGCCTCGGCCGCCTGGCGGATGGTCAACCGGGTGTCCTCGGGGATGCGCGGGCTGTCGCGCAAGGCCAGCGAGACGGTATTCACCGAAAAGCCGGTCCTGTTGGCGATGTCCTTCAGGCGGGTGATCGGTCTGCCCATGCCGGTCTCTTGTATTAGCGCTAACCGCCTCCTATCACTTCGACTTGGCATTACCAAGTCGAGTCCTCCATGACCCAGCTTTCCATTCCCGACCTGGCCGGCAAGGCCGTTCTCGTCACCGGCGCCTCCACCGGCATCGGCGCCGCTCTCGCCAGGGCGTTGGGTGCGCAGGGCGCCATGGTGGGCGTCCACTACAATGCAAGCAAGGACGCCGCCGAGGCTGTTGCCGGTGCCGTCGAGGATGCCGGCGGCAAGGCGTTCCTGGTCCGCGCCGATGCTTCCAGCTCCAGCGATATCGCCCGCGCGGTGGACGATACCGCCAACGCCTTCGGCCGCCTCGACGGACTGGTCAATAATGCCGGCGGCATGGTCGGCCGCATGAATTACGCCGATATGGACGACGCCTATTACGACAGCGTCATGGATCTCAACGGCCGCTCGGTGATTGCGGCCAGCCGTGCCGCCATCCCCTATCTCAAGCGCGAGGGCGGCTTCATCATCAACACCAGTTCCATCGCGGCGCGCAACGGGGCCAGCAATGGGGCCGGGCTCTATGGCTCATCCAAGGCCCTGGTCTCCAACATCACCCGCGGCATGGCCAAGGAGCTGATCGGCTTCGGCATTCGCGTCAACGCGGTGGCCCCCGGCGTCATCGATACGCCTTTCCACGAGCGCTATTCCACCCAAGCCCAGCTCAAGGCCAATGTCGCCACCATCCCGCAGGGCCGCATGGGCACGGCCGAAGAATGCGTCGGCGCCTACCTGTTCCTCGCCTCGCCGGCCCTGTCGGGCTACATCATCGGCCAGGTCATCGAGGTCAATGGCGGCCAGTTGATGCCGTAGGCTCTTCCCCTTCTCCCCTTGAGGGAGAAGGTGCCCGAAGGGCGGATGAGGGGTGGCCTCCACAGGCATCAAGGCATGGGAGAGCGCAGAACCCCTCACCCGGCTCTTCCGCTGAACGCGGAAGAACCACCCTCTCCCTCAAGGGGAGAAAGTGACGACCGAGAGGTCGGTTGACCCAACCCAACCCTTTGCTCAAGCCCCCATGCCCGCTTCCAGCGCATCGTCCCAGTCGATCACTCCCGGCCGGCCGAGCAAAAACCCCTGGGCCTCGTTGCAGCCTTCCATTCGCAGCACTTCGAGCTGGGCCCGCGTCTCGACGCCTTCGGCCAGCACCGGCACATGCAGGCTCCGTCCCAGCGCCAGGATGGCGCGCACGATGGCCTTGGACTGTTCGTTCACCTCGACCTCGTCCATGAAGGAGCGGTCGAGCTTGATCTTGTCGAAGGGGAAGCTGCGCAAAGTATCGAGCGAGGAATAGCCGGTGCCGAAATCGTCGATGGCGATGGAAACGCCCATGGCCTTGATCTGCCGCAGGATATGCAAGGCCCGCTGCTTGTCGGCGATGATGGAGGTTTCCGTCACCTCCAGCTCCAGCCGCTCCGGCGACAGGCCGGAGAGGACGAGCACATTGCGCACGGTCTCGATCAGTTCCACCTGCGCCAGTTGCAGGCCCGAAATATTGACCGCGATCTTGTAGGGCTCCGGCCATGACGCGGCGTCGAGGCAGGCCATCTTCAGCACCCAGTTGCCGATGGCGCCAATCGCCCCGCATTCCTCGGCCACCGGGATGAAGTCGGCCGGCGAGACATTGCCATGGCCCGGACGGTCCCAGCGCAGCAGCACCTCGTAGCCGGTGATATCTCCGGTCGCGACCGATTTCTGCACCTGGTAGGCCAGATAGAAAGCGTTCTCCTCCAGCGCCGCCCAGATATCGCGCGCCATGTCCCGGCGCTGGCGGGCATGTTCGTCCATCTCGCTTTCGTAATAGGCGACGCGGCGGTCGAATTCGGCCTTGGCGCGATACATGGCCAGGTCGGCATTGTTGAGCAGTTTGGAGCGATCCGCCCCGTCCTCGGGATAGATCGCCACCCCGATGCTGCCCCCGGTATTGATCGCCGAACCGTCGATCACCAGCCGCGTGAACAAGGCGGTTTCGAGTCGCGCCAGGAATTCGCGCACCGCATCCATCGAGGTGAAGCTCTTGAGCGCGGCGAATTCGTCGCCGCCCAGCCGCGCGATCAGTTCGCCCTCCTTGAGGCCCTCGTTCAGCCGTGCGGACAGGGTCTTGAGCACCACGTCGCCGGCGGCGTGGCCATAGCTGTCATTGACCTCCTTGAAGCGGTCGAGGTCGATGGCGATCACCGCCAGGTTGTTGTCGGTCTCTTCGGCATTGGCCAGGGCCGCCTCGAAGCGTTCGTTGAACATGGCGCGATTGGGCAGGCCGGTAAGGCCGTCATGGCGCGCCAGGTGGGCAATGGCCGCGGCGCTGCGCTGGCGTTCGGTGATGTCGTCCACCGTCGAAACCCAGGAGCCATCGCCGACCGGGCTGTGATTGATGCGCAGGGTGCGCTCGTCGGCGAAGGTATGGACGATCTCGCCGCCCTTGCCTGCTATCAGCGGCAGGTGCTGCTCCAGCACCCGTTCGGTGAGTTCGTCGAGATTGTCCGGCGCTTGGCCGCGCCCGACAATGGTCAATTGGCAGATGTCGCGAAACGACAGCCCCGCCAGATCCCGCTCCGGATCGATGCCCAGCAATTGCGGCAGGCGCTGGTTATAGAGCCGCAAATGACCCTCGGCATCGTAGAGGCTCAGCCCCTGCGCCATATGCGTCATCGCCAGTTCGAGCCGGCTGGTGGCTTCATTGATGCGCTCGGCGTCGCGCAATTGCCGCTCGCGTTCGCGCGCCGTGCGCCGGCGGTCGGCCTCGTCGAGCAGCACGCTGCCCAGCGCCGCCCCCAGTATCAGCACCGAAATGAAGGCCAGCGCTACGGCCAGCCAGCCGTTGTGGATGCTGCCATTGGCGACGAGCGGGAAGCAGCGGGAGAAATCGGCCGCGCCCATCGCGGTGAAATGCATGGCGCAGATGGCCAGCGTCAGCAGCCCCGCCCCGCCCAGCAACCGGCGCGTACCGCTGCCCATGGCGCTGACGAAGGCGAGCCCGCCCAGCACGATGCCGGCAAGGACGGAGGCGGCGATCATCGCCGGGTTCCAGCCGAGGTCGCCGCCCATCACCAGCGCGGCGATGCCGGCATAGTGCATGCTGGAAATGGCGACACCCACCACGGCGCCGCCAAGGAAATGATCGGCCGTGCCGCTGCCGCGGATGGCCATGGCAATGCCGGCGCCGCAGACCAGAATGGCGACAAGCAGCGACGTCGTCGTCAGGCCGACATCATAACTCAGCGTGAAGCCGGGCCTGAAGGCCAGCACGGCGACGAAATGAGTGGCCCAGATGCCGAAACCCACCGCCAGCGCCGCCACGATGGTCCAGGTCAGCCGCATCCGCCCCTCGGCGCGATGGGCGTGCCGCAACAACCCCACGCAGGCGTAGGAGGATATGAGGCACACGACCGCCGCCAGGACGACCAGGCCAGGGTCGTGACCGCGCAGGAAAAAATCTATGATTGACAACAGGGCAGGACCCGCCACGAAACGATGCGGCGACGCTACGCAGTTCCACTTAAGCGCCGGTTACGTGGCGCCCGCCGGGCGGTCAATTGCTTGAAATGTGATCAATCGCCCGCCGATATGGTTTCCAATTCACCAACGGATGGCCACCACCGACGGGCTCCCCCGCACTCTCCAAACTATAGCCGGCACGTTCATTGCCGGATGCCCGTATTGTCTGGTTAATGATGAATTGACTAAAGACTAAAAACGAGTCCTTCTTACACGAGGAACGCGGGAGGATGGCCTATGGTGGTTTCTATTAAAAATCACAAGGTTTCCGTCGACGGATCCCCGGTCGAATACGTAAAATCACCCTATACCGGCGGCCCGCTCTCAAAAAAACCGAAGATACTGGTGATGCATTTCACCTATGGGGGAACGGCGGCGTCCAGCGCCCAGTGGTTCAAGAGCCCGCAAAATCCGGGCTCCTCCGCCCATGTCGTCATCGAGCGCGACGGCACCATCATTCAATGCGTGGACTTCAATACGGTGGCCTGGCACGCTGGAAAATCGAAATACGGCGACCTGGTCGGTCTCAATCAATATTCGCTTGGCATAGAACTGGCCAATTGGGGCTACCTGCAGCGCGTACCCGATGGCTGGCAGAGCTATACCCAGCGCAGGATCGCCGAGCCGGTCCTGGCCGCCCATCGCTTCGGCAATCCGGATGGCAGTTCCCAGCCGATCGGCTGGGAGCCTTATCCCGAAGTGCAGGTGCAAGTGGCGGCAAACCTGGCACGCAGCTTGGTGGACAGCTATGGCATTGATACGATCGTCGGGCATGAAGATATATCGCGCGGCCGCAAATGGGATCCGGGTCCGGCTTTCGATCTCGACCGCTTCCGCGCGCTCGTCTTTGGCGGCCGGGGTGTCGATGAGGACAATTTTTTCGAGGTAACAGCCAGCGAAGGCCTGAACCTGCGCAGCGTGGCGTCCACTGCAGGCGTCGTCCTGCGAGTCCTGCCGATAGGCACGCGCGTCGAGATGCATGAGCGTTCGATGAACTGGTTCTTCGTTTCGGTTCTCAATATGGCCGGCCGACCTGAAATATCGGGATGGGTCAATTCGGCTTTTCTGAAATGACGTTCAAGGGGTGAGGGAATGTCGCAACTGGCGCCAGGGCTGCGTTTTGCCATTTTCTACGGCATATTCGGCCTGCTTTTCGTCCTCTACGGCTTCATAGTTGCGGGTTCGCTTGCCCCTTCCGCCAGCATGTTCGGATCGGGCCTGGTCGCTTTCGTAAAGATAGCTCCGCTTGCGCTGGAGCGGCTGCCGGGCGAACTGGCGCCCGCGGTGCTGGGCGGGCTTTTGGCATGGACGGCGCCGCTGCGGAATTCAAGCCTGCGTACGGTATTCCTGATGAGCCTGTCCGCGCTGGTCTGGCTGGCCTATCTGCATGCACAGGTGATCTTCCAGTCCGAGGAAACCTTACAGGCCATCGGTATTGCCGATTATCCCGGCGATGTCCGCACGGCACAAGGTACGCTCGAAAGCTTTGCAAGCAGCATCAGGAACTTCGCCGCGGTCGTCTTCGCCGCGACTATCGGCCTCAAGCTTAACGACGCCATGCCGACGCCGGCGCCAGTAGTCGATGAGCCCGGTGATCCTGCCTCTGTACCATCGCCGGCGCCGGTGCCTCAGGAACCAGAGGACGTTCCCGATCCGGCCCTCGGACAGGCAAAGGGTTAGGCCATGCAGCACTGGGCGAGACTGCTTCTTCCCGCGATGGCCCTGCTAGTGTTGCAGGCCGGCCTGGCGCATGCCCAGACCGTGGAGTTCGTATTCGAAGGCGACGCGCCGCCTGCCTTGAAGATCGTCGCGCTGAGCGACAGCCAGGACACGGTGGGCACTAGACTTGCGCTCGCAGACGGCAAATTCGCCTTCGTAGTACCGCAAAACCCCGCGCTCTGGAGGCGCGAGCCTGTCTTCGTCATCACCGTGCCACCCAGAACTCTTGCCAATGGCCTGACGACCGTTCCGCTGACGCTCGAACTGGCCTTCAGCTTTCGACCGATGGATACGGGAACGATCACAGTACCGTTCGGGCTGTTCAACGCCACCGGCATAGACGAGCGGCAGCGGATCGATAGCCTGCCGCGCCACCAGCGTTATGACAAGATCCTGGCGGCGCAGGCGCTAGTCCAGCATTACCGGTCCAGCCTGGGTGACCGCGCCAAAGCGGAAACCCAGTTCATGATGACGACCTGGTTCGACGCGCTCTACGCCGCGATCGTCACGGACGGACGCTCGCTGCGCCTTGGGGGCATTATAGAGGATATGGTGGGGCCGATCCTGGCGGGCGACAGCCGTCTCGCGCGCATCAACGCATCGATAATCGAACTCAAGGCGCGTCCCTGGCGCGACAAGGACCTGTTGCCGGGCCTGCTTGAAGCTGGAAACTGCGACGCGGCCAAGGCGCTGGTTGCCTTCCTCGTCAAGCTGCATGACAGCGATCCGGGCCTGGCCAGGACGACCTCGATCAATATTGGGGACCCCGAGGCGGTTCTCGGTGACATGGACAGGCAGACCGGGGCTGCCTGCCCATAGCGACCGGGGTACTATGCCCAATGCGGCTCGGTTACGCGGCGCCCGCCGGGCGGTCAATTGCTTGAAATGTGATCAATCGCCCGCCGATATGGTTTCCAATTGGGAAACGCGCCACCCGGCCAGCAGGGCCCATGGCGGTGCCGGGCACAGCGAAGCCGCGACGATGGCGGCGCCCAGCAGGAACGTTCCGTCGGTCAGAATCGTCTTGAGAAACTTCATTCGGCCCCCCCGATAGCGTCAGGCGGCCGCTCGCGGCGCGGCGCGGCGTTTCCTCTGTCCGATCTTGGCGGCGGAAACCGCCTGCCGGCTGCGGCGGGCATTGCTGCCGCGTGCCTGGAAACCGGGATCGCTCACCACCATGGCGGCGATGGCGCTGTCGATCTCCGCGAAGATCGCCAGAAGTTCCGGATAGGCCGTTTCATCGAAGTCCATCAATCTGGGCAGTTTCATCGCTCTGGTTCCTCTCTTAGCGAAGCAGGCTGTAGGGCAGCACGAGCATGGCAAGGCTGACGACATAGAAGCTGGAAAGCAGGATGGTGCGCCGCATGGGGCCCTCGTCTGGTCTGTCGGAATAGGTCGGCGGCTGTCTGCCGCGCGGTGCCGGTCTTTGATCACGCCCGTCGGAACGCTCCACCCCCTGTTCAGGTGTGGCAGCGAGTTATTTTCGTTTGCGACGTTGCAATGGTGAATACGAAGCAAAAACGAAAGTCAGCGAAATAAATACTGCCCCACCCGAAACAGGGGGTGGATTGCTCCGGAGCGCGCCCTAGAGAGACGCCGCCAACCAAGAGGAGCCTTGAAATGCACATCATCGATCAATGGATTGAACGTCGCCGCAACCGTGCCGCCGGCCGCACGCTCAGCGAACTCAGCCCCCATATTCTCGCCGATATCGGCATCACGCCACACGCCCTCGACAATCTCCGTCGCGGCCGCAGCCACCGTGCCCGGTGATACCAATGTATCTGCGCACCAATGTCCGCCGGCGGCTGCGGCGATCGGGCGAAGTGCTCGTGGTGTTGATGGCGGGTTTCGTCGTCTTCGCCCCGCGACTCGACGAGTGGGGACTGGTCCAGCCCCTGCTCGACCGCCTCGCCTGACAAACGAAAACGGGTGGCCGGCCCTTGGCATGGCCACCCGAATGGGTCAGTGCGCCGCCGGCCCGATCAACCTTGATCGTATCGCGTTCGAGACATTGTCGAACAGGAAGACCACGCCCAGGATAAGCAGCACCATATAGGCGACCTTGTCCCAGTCCGAATTGGTGCCCATGGCCTCGAGCAGCTTGAGCCCGATGCCCCCCGCCCCCACAGCGCCGATAATGGTGGCCGAGCGGGTATTGCTCTCCCAGAAATACAGCGACTGGGAAATAAACACCGGCAACACCTGCGGCACCACGCCGAAGCGGTTGACCGAAGCCGGGCTTGCCCCGACCGATCTCACGCCCTCGCGCTGCTTGTCGTCCACATTTTCCAGCGCCTCGGCATAGACCTTGCCCAGCGCCCCGGTGTCGGTGAACAGGATCGCGGCGATGCCGGGGATCGGGCCCGGTCCGAAGCCACGGGTAAAAAACAGCGCCCAGATCAGCATATCGATGGAGCGCAGGAAGTCGAAGCCGCGCTTCATCAGCCAGTTGGCCGCCCGGTTGGGCGTGATGGTTCGCGCCGCAACAAAGGCCAGCGGAAAGGCGATCAGCGTGGCGAACAGCGTGCCGACAAAGGCCATGACCAAGGTCTGCATCAGCTTGGCGAGAATATCGGCATGCTGCCAGGCCCGGTTGCCCAGCCATTCCTCCAGCACCTGTTGCCCATGGCCGCTGACCACCAGCCCTATAGTATCGAACAGGTCATTGCCCCAGAGCGGCGAGCGCGTGTCGTAGAGGAAATTGGCCCAGCCGAGGAACCGCCGCTGCACCGCCACCTGGTTGCCGCGGATTTCCGCCTGCCCGGCAAAGCCATAGGAAACCAGCACCTTGCTGCCATCCTGCTCGATGTTTGCCGGTGGATTTCCTGGTGCCAGCGCACCGTCTTCCGTGATCATGACCGGCCAGGCCACGCCGTCGACATAGACGTCCACCTGGCTGGTGGAAATCTCCAGCCGATCCTCGGCGCCGCCGAAAGTGGCGGTCATGCCGCCATCGGCATGCGGGGTCAGCCAGTCGATTTCGGCCCCTTCGGCATATTGCCCGCGGCTCGACCATTGCGGCACCACCACGCCATCCTCGAAGCGCAGCCGCGGCTGCGCCCGCCAGCTATACCAATCCTGGATATAGATGCCCGCCCGGTCCCACTTGCCGTTCTGCAGAGCCGGCCCGACGCTGAAGAAGAACCAGCAGAATACCAGATAGGCCAGCGCCAGCCCGATGCCGACCAGCAGTCCCCAGCGGCGCATGAAGCCCTGATGGAACACGGCGGGATATTTGGTTTCGAGCCGGTTGCGTTCGGCCATGCTGATCGCGGTCATCACGCGGCTCCCCTTCCCAGTTCGAACGATTGGTTGCCCACCAGCCGGCGCCGCAGCCAGCCGGAAAACTGGTCGATACAGACCACGGTCACCAGCAGCAGGATGACGATGGCATAGGTCTTGGCCGCATGGTCCCGGCCGATGGAGAGGCGGAACACCTCGCCGATGCCGCCACCGCCCACCGCGCCGATTATGGTGGAGGCGCGCACATTGATTTCGGTGCGTAGCAGGGTGTAGCTGACGAAATTGGGCAGCACCTGCGGCAGAATCGCGAAACGCACCCTCTCCAGCCAGGTCGCCCCCACCGAGCGCAGCCCTTCCTCGGGCTTCATGTCGGCATTCTCGACCACTTCGAAGAACAGCTTGCCCAGCGCACCGATCGTATGCAGCGACACCGCCGCGATGGCCGCGATCGGGCCGATGGACAGCACCGCCGTCAGCAGCCCCGCAATGACGATTTCGGGAAAGGCGCGCAGCACTTCCATGATGCGCCGCACGATCCAGCGCACCACGCCCGCGCCGACCAGGTTGGCGGACGCGAAAAAGCACAGGCCGAAGGCAATCGATCCACCGATGATGGTCGAGACCACCGCGATATTGACCGTGATGATGAGCTGGTAGACGAAATTGGGAATATAGAGGCTCTCGGTCAGGTAGTGCCGGTCCGAGGTGTAGTCGAATTTCAGCGAGCCATCATAATAGGGCGACTCGATATCGAACATGGCCCGGAAGATTTCCATCGGGTCGTTCGGGGTGAAAGTCTTGAGGAAATCGAAGAGATAGGGCAGCCGCTCGAAGAACTTTCCCGAATTGGCCGCATTGGCATAATTCATCGCCGCCAGCAGCGCGACCACCACCAGTACCACGCCGATGACGGAGTAAATCCGCCGCGTGAGAACCTGTCCGCGATAATGCCGCAGCAGGGTCTGGCTGGCGGGGGAGAGCGCGACATCGGTCATGGGGCACCGGACTTTCAAAATGGTGACACCGTGCTTGTTGGACGTTCTGGCCTCAGCCGCCGATCACCGACTTACGGGCGTCGATGATGGTCTGGTAGAATTCCTGGTTGGCCGGGGCGAAGTCCACATAGCCACCGCCGGTGAAGCTGTCGAAGCATTCGAAATCGGCTGCCGGCAGGCCCACGAAATAGGCCGCGATCTTGTCCTTCATCTCGTCGCTGAGCTTGTTGGACACCATCAGCGGACCGTTGGGGATCAGCGGCGACTGCCAGACTTCCACCAGGTCGTCCATGTCGAGCAGGCCCTTGTCGACCATGATGCGCAGGTTGCCTGAAGTGTAGCCTTCGGCGAAATCGCCAACGCCCGAACCGAAAGTGGTGCCGACATCCCAGGTGCCATCGAGCACGCCGAGAACCAGGTTTTCGTGGCCGCCGCCAAAGCCGGTTTCGCTGTAGAATTCAGCGATCGGCGCGCCGATATCGGTAGGCAGCGACACGTTCGGTACCAGGTAACCCGAGGTCGAATCCGGGTCGGCAAAGCCGAGCTTCTTGCCCTTGGTCGAGGCCAGGTCGGTGATGCCCGAATCCTTGCGGGCGACCATGATCGAGTGATAGCCGGTGGAGCCGTCTTCCTGCTTGGTGGTCAGGATCGGATCGACCGCTTCGGGGTCGCTCAGGTAGATCGAGGCATAGGACGAGGCGCCCATGATGGCGATGTCGATGGTGCCGCCGAGCAGGCCCTGGATGACACCGTTATAGTCCGGCGACGGGAAGAACTGCACTTCGGCAACGCCGGTGGCGGCCTTGAGGCTGTCGACGACACATTCGGAGCGACGGATCTGGTCGCTCTCGTTCTCGCCACCATCGAGGCCGATGCGCAGGACATTGGCGTCCTGGGCGAAAGCAGCGGTGGACAGGGTCAGGGCCACGGAGGCCAGCAGGATCGTGCGGATCGCGGTCATGGATATCTTCCTTTGGTGACGCGGTTTGTCGGCAGGCCCGGAAAGCGGGCCGCGGAACTTCGGGTAATCAGGGCGCCTGCTGCGCGTTAGTCGGCGTGCGCGGCAGGCGAAGGGGGGCGACCGGGGCGATGGATGTCGAGGTCATCGCCTCCGAAAAGGCTTCCTTGAGCCCGTCGGCGCCATAGATGGTGCGGGCGACATCGGTGGTCAGCTCGTCCGGCGTGCCGTCGAACACGATCTTGCCCGCGGCCATGCCGATGATGCGCTCGCAATAGGCGCGCGCCGTATCGAGCGTATGCAGGTTGGTGATGACGGTGATGCCCTCGGCATTGATGTCGCGCAGGCTGTCCATGACGATCTGCGCATTGCGCGGATCGAGGCTGGCGATGGGCTCGTCCGCCAGGATCATTTTCGGCCCCTGCATCAGCGCCCGGGCAATCGCCACGCGCTGCTGCTGGCCACCGGACAGCGTCTGGGCCCATTGCAGGGCCGTCGCCGCGATATCGAGCCGTTCCAGAGCCTTAAGCGCTTCGAGTTGCTCGGCCGGCGAGAAGACCTGCAGCAGGTTCAGCACCGGATTGCGGCCATTGAGCCGTCCCAGCATGACATTGGTGATCACGTCGAGCCGCGGCACCAGGTTGAACTGCTGGAAGATCATGGCGCAGTCGCGCTGCCAGTTCCGCAGCGCCTGCCCGCGCAACTCCGAGACGCGCAGCCCGCCATAGTCGATAGAACCCGACGACACATCGGCCAGCCGGTTGATCATGCGCAGCAGCGTCGATTTGCCGGCGCCCGAGCGGCCGATCACCCCGACCATCTGCCCCTGGGGGATTTCGAGGTTCACGCCGCTGACGGCGACCTTGTCGCCGAACCGTCGCGATACATTGGAAATCTTCAGCATCACCGCGCCCCGCCATTCGTGTGCGGCAGACCTAGGGCGGGGACGTGAAGCTGGGATAACGATTGAATGACCGTTCGGTGACTATGCACAAGGCCGGTGCGGTGGGGTGTCGCGGGACGCTGCTTCCCTTCTCCCCTTGAGGGAGAAGGTGCCCGAAGGGCGGATGAGGGGTCCTGCGCTATCGGCCAACATTGAAGCATGGGATAGCGCAGAACCCCTCACCCTGTTCTTCCGCTGAACGCGGAAGAACGTCCCTCTCCCTCAAGGGGAGAGGGAAGAGGGTGCCGCGTCCTACCTCTCATACTTGTCCAGAAACCCCTCCACCCCGAGCCTGCGGAAATCCGGCAGCGCGGCATGCAGCTTGTCGTGGTCCCAGTCCCACCAGGCCAGCGCATCAAGCCGCCCGGCCACGTCGTCGGAAAACCGCTGCCGGATCACCCGCGCCGGCACCCCCACGGCAATGGCAAAATCCGCCACATCCCTGGTCACCACAGCGTTCGACCCGATGATCGCCCCATTGCCGATGCGCACCCCCGGCATCACCACCGCGCCATGCCCGATCCAGGTATCGTGCCCGATAGTGATCCCCTGCCCCGCCCGCCAGTCGAAAAACTCGGCGTCATCCGCCTCGCCTTCGAAATACCAGCTCGAGCGATAGGTAAAATGATGCAGCGAGGCCCGCTCCATCGGGTGCATCGACGCATAAATCCGCACATGGCTGGCAATATTGGCGAACTTGCCGATATCGGCATAGGCGATCTGCGTATTCTCGACGCAGTAGGAATAGTCCCCGATCGTGGAGCGCGACACATGGCTGCCCGCCCCCACCTCGGTATAGCGCCCCAGCGTCGAGCCGCTCACCTGCGCCGTCGGATGCACATAGGGCTCCTCACCCAACCGGGTCACGCCGCCACCTTGGGCGCAAACGCCGTCACATCGACCACGCGGTCGGCCACCTGCACCCGCACATCCTCGTCATGGAAAATGCCCAGCAAAGCCACGCCGGCAGCTTTCTTCTCCGCGATCATCGCCACCACCACGGCCCGGTTGGTTGCATCGAGCGATGCCGTCGGTTCGTCCAGCAGCAGCACCGGGTGATCGGTGATGAAGCCGCGCGCGATATTCACGCGCTGCTGCTCGCCGCCCGAGAATGTCGCCGGCGGCAGGCTCCACAGCCGCTCCGGCAGGTTGAGCCGCGCCAGCAGTTCTTTCGCACGGGCCTGCGCCTGCTCCCTGTCGACGCCCCTGATCACCAGCGGCTCGGCCACCACCTCGAGCGCCGATACGCGCGGCACGGTGCGCAGGAACTGGCTGACATAGCCGATAGAGTCGCGCCGCAGTGTCAGCACCGTCCGCGGATCGGCGGTGGCGAGATCGACCGCCTCGCCGTGATGCCGCATGACAATCGTCCCCGCATCGACGCCGTAATTGCCATAGACCATCTTGAGAATAGAACTCTTGCCCGCCCCCGACGGCCCGCCCAGCACGACACATTCGCCGGGCTGGACCTCGAAATTCACATTCTCCACCACCGGCAGGATCACCCCATCACGCAGATGCATGGTGAAGGTCTTGGCGAGGTTGCGGACGGATAGCGCGGTCATTGGAAGGCTCCGTATGTGTAAAAGAGACCCCTCATCCGCCCCTTCGGGGCAACTTCTCCCTCAAGGGGAGAAGGGAGGCTCAGTGCTTGAACCGCCACCGGGTTTCCCCTCTCCCCTTGAGGGAGAGGGTGGATCGGCCGCAGGCCGAGACGGGTGAGGGGTCGGGATGTTTCAGTCATCGCTAAACCTGCAAGATCGAGGACACCAGCAACTGCGTATAGGGCTCCCTCGGATCGTCCAGCACCCGGTCGGTCAGCCCCGCCTCGATCACGCGCCCGTCCTTCATCACCATCATGCGGTGGCTCAGCAGCCGCGCCACGGCAAGGTCGTGGGTCACCACGACGGCCGCCAGCCCCAGTTCCCCCACCAGCCCGCGCAAGAGGTCGAGCAGCCGCGCCTGCACCGAAACGTCCAACCCACCCGTCGGCTCGTCCATGAAGACCAGCCGCGGCCCGGTCACCAGGTTGCGCGCGATCTGCAGCCGCTGCCGCATGCCGCCCGAGAAACTGCGCGGCTGGTCGTCGATGCGATCGGCGGCGATCTCCACCCGCCCCAGCCAGTCGAGCGCCGTGTCGCGAATGTGCCCATAATGCCGGTCACCCACCGCCATCAGCCGCTCGCCCACATTGGCGCCGGCCGACACCGTCATGCGCAAGCCATCGGCCGGGTTCTGGTGCACGAAGCCCCAATCGGTCCGCACCAGGAACCGCCGCTCGGCCTCGCTCAGCTCATAGATATTGCGCCATTGTTCGTTGCGCATGCGGTAAAGGGTCCGGCCCGAACTCGGCTCCAGCGTCGCCGACAGGGAATTGAGCAACGTGGTCTTGCCCGAGCCGGATTCCCCCACAATGGCCAGAACTTCCCCCGGCCAAAGCTCGAAACTCACATCGGCACAACCCAGGCGTGAACCGTAATATTTGGTCAGGTTCTCCACGCGGAGCAGGGGTTCGGTGGTCATTGGACGCCCTCGTTCGCGGCTCTTTCTTCACCTCTCCCTTTGGGGGAGAGGTAAAGAGGTGCCACGCTCGATATTCCGATCAGCGATCATTCCGCCGCCTCCCGCACACCGAGGGCCCCCACATGCCCTGCCGCCCGCCGGGTCTCGCAATTGTCGGTGTCCGAGCAGACATACATATGCCCGCCCGCATCATCCAAAATCACCTCATCCAGATAGACCTGCTCCGCCCCACACAAAGCACAGGGCTCCTCGAAATGCTGGATGGCAAACGGGTGGTCCTCGAAGTCGAGGCTCACCACTTCGGTATGCGGCGGCACGGCATAAATCCGATGCTCGCGCCCCGCTCCGAACAGTTGCAAAGCTTCGGACATGTGCATCTTGGGATTGTCGAATTTCGGCGTCGGCGACGGGTCCATCACGTAGCGCCCCTCGACCTTGACCGGATAGGCATAGGTCGTGGCGATCCGCCCGTGCCGGGCAATATCCTCATAGAGCTTGACATGCATCAGCCCGTATTCCTCGAGCGCGTGCATCTTGCGCGTTTCGGTTTCGCGCGGTTCCAGAAATCTCAATGGCTCGGGGATCGGCACCTGGTAGACCAGGGTCTGTCCCGGCCCCAACGCCCGCTCGGGGATGCGATGCCGCGTCTGGATGATGGTCGCCTCGCCCGTATGCGTCGTCGTCGCCACCTGCGCCACCTTGGCGAAGAAGGCGCGGATCGAGACCGCGTTGGTGGTGTCATCGGCCCCCTGGTCGATGACCTTGAGCACGTCATCCGGCCCGATAATGGACGCCGTCACCTGCACCCCGCCGGTGCCCCAGCCATAGGGCATGGGCATTTCGCGGGAACTGAACGGCACCTGATAGCCCGGAATGGCGATGGCCTTGAGAATGGCCCGCCGGATCATCCTTTTGGTCTGCTCGTCGAGATAGGCGAAATTGTATTGGGCGGTGGCGTTCATTGGGCGCACTCCTTACTTTCTTCACCTCTCCCTTCGGGGGAGAGGTCGACCGTCTTCGGTCGGGTGAGGGGGCCTTCCCCACGCACCTCAGCCGGTAAAGGCCCCCTCACCCGGCGCTGTCGCGCCGACCTCTCCCCCAACGGGAGAGGTAAAGACTCGCCCGCCCTGCTATCCACGGCAGAAAAATCCAGCATCATTCCGCCGCCTCCTGCATCGCCGCCGCTTCATGCTCCGCCCGCATGCGCCGGATCAGGTCCAGCTCCGCCTGGAAGTCCACGTAATGCGGGAGCTTGAGATGCTCGACGAACCCGGTCGCCTGCACATTGTCCGAGTGGGAAATGACGAATTCCTCGTCTTGCGCCGGCGCCACCACGTCCTCGCCGAACTCTTTCGCGCGCAAAGCACGATCCACCAGCGACATGGCCATGGCCTTGCGCTCGGCCTGCCCGAAGACCAGCCCATAGCCGCGGGTGAATTGCGGCGGTACCTTGGCCGAACCCTTGAACTGGTTGACCATCTGGCATTCGGTCACCCGGATGCGCCCCAGGCTCACCGCAAAGCCCAGTTCGGGCACGTCGAATTCCACCGCGACTTCGCCGATGCGGATTTCGCCGACAAAGGGATGGCTGCGGCCATAGCCGCGCTGCGTCGAATAGCCCAGCGCCAGCAGAAATCCCTCGTCGCCCCGCGCCAGCGCCTGCAGCCGCAAATCGCGGTCGAGCGGAAAATCCAGCGGCTCGCGCGTCAGGTCGCCCACCGCGCGCGCCGGGTCGGTTTCACCATCTGGCTCCATCAGCCCCTGCCGTCCCAATAGGTCGGTCACGCGCGGCGCTTGTGCTTCCTCGGCTTCCCGCATCACCGGCGCCGGCACCTCGCCATCGACAATCGCCGCGTCCAGCAGCCGGTGGGTATAGTCGAAGGTCGGCCCCAGCATCTGCCCGCCGGGCAGGTCCTTGAAGGTCGCCGAAATGCGTCTTTCGATCAGCATGGCGCCGGTATCGATGGGAAGCGAATAGCCGAAGCGCGGCAGCGTCGTGCGATAGGCCCGCACCAGAAAGATCGCCTCGATCAAATCGCCTCGCGCCTGCACCAGCGCCAAGGCCGCCAGCTCCCGGTCATAAAGCGAGCCTTCGCCCATTGCGCGATCCACCGCGAGCCCCAACTGCTCCATGATCTGGTCCAGCCGCAGAGCCGGCACCGAGCGGTCGCCGCGCCTCCGGTCGGCAAGCAAAGCATGGGCATTGGCAATGGCGGCTTCCCCGCCCTTGACGGCTACATACATCTCACTGTCCCTCCGCAATCCGCGTCGAGCGCGGCAGGCCCATCACTGCGCCCCCGGCCACCAGCAACAGGTCCACGCCACGCGGGAACAGCGCGCGATTGGCCGCCCATTGCGCCACGAAATTCCGGGGCAGCCCGATGGGGCTGATGGTGCGCTGATCCCTGATCCCCGGTCCGCGAATGACCAGTTCGTCGCCACCCGCAAAAGCGGTCACGGCGAGGACGATAGTGGTCGAACGATCGGGATATTCCTGCGTGCCGGGATTGAACCGGTCGAGATCGGGCAGCTCGTCCGCAGCCCCGGCAAAAGCGAACACCGCATGCCCGGTTTCGCTGACAAGGGGGGCGCCGGTGTGAAACGCCACAAAGTCTTCCATGCCGGGCGTCTGGCGCAATTTCCCGCTCAACCAGATCGGCGTGTCCTGGTCGCTCAACGTTAACAGTGTGCTAACCAATTCGCCCTGGAGGAGACCATGTGCGGGCGCCAAATGAGCGAATTTTTGCACCGTTCCGGGATTGGCAAAAGCGTCCATAATGGCGCGAAAACTGCTCTGCGCCTGCCGCACCGGCTCGGAAAAACCGCCGTCCAGACCGATATCCATCTCAGTTGTCCCCGCGAACCATGGTGAAGAAGTCGACCCGCGTAGCCGCCGATTCATTGCGGCGCTGCTGGTCGGCGCCATTGGCAAGTGCCCGCAGTGGCTCGATAATTTCTGCTTCCACCACAGCCGCGTCGCGCTGCCACAACGCATCGATGACAGCGATGGCCTCGGCCTTGGCCAGATCCCGGCCTAGGCAATACCCGTGCCCGACCTCCCCGCTTACAATGCGCACGCTGGCGCGGCTGACACTGGCCTCGCCCAGGTTGAACGGCGCCCCGCCGCCCCCGGCGCGGCCGCGTACCATGACCAGCCCGGTCTCGGGCCCGCGCACCAACTTATGCACGGGCTTGTCGGCCCAGCGGTCCCACAGCTCCGCCAGAGCCCGCGACGGGGCGGCGGCCAGCACATCCAGCGCCGCCTTGCGTGCGCTGCTGTCGATGGAGGATTGCGTCTGCATGCTTGCCTCGATTTGTCTAATAGAATAGACAACTATTGTTCTTGTTCCGGTCCTACGCTTCTCGTGTGAAAAAGCAATGACAGTTTCCAAAGACGTTTCCGGCGGCGTGGCCCTGTGGCGGCAGATTGCCGATGCCATTCGCCTCGATATCGTGGGCGGCAAGCTGGCGAGCGGGGATCGGCTGGCCACCGAAGCTGTTCTGGCCGAACGCTTTTCCGCCAACCGGCATACGGTGCGGCGGGCCCTGGCGGTGCTGGCCGAAGAGGGCGTGGTTGGCGCCGAGCAGGGGCGCGGCACCTTTGTCCGCAGCGCCCGCCGCCTCTCCTATCCCATCGGCCGGCGCACCCGGTTTCGCGAGGGGCTCAGGGGCCAGGCTGACAGCCTCACCTCGTACAGCCTCAGCGACCGCATCGAAAACGCCACTGCCACAATAGCCGCCGCCCTTGGCCTCAAGCCCGGCGCCAAGGTGGTGCGCACCGAGGGCCTGTCGATTGCCGATGGAAGGCCGATTTCGCGCTCGACGACATGGCTCAGCTATCGGCTGTTTCCCGATTTCGCCGAACGCATCGCCCGGCTGCAATCCACGACCGAGGTATTTGCCAGCTATGGCATAGTGGACTATGCCCGCGCCTCGACCCGCATCTCGGCCCGCCATGCCGATGTCGAGGAAACCAAGCTGCTGGGCCTCTCGCCCGGCGCCATCCTGTTGGTGTCGGAGGCCGTGGATGTGGATTCGTCAGGGATTCCAATATCCTATGCGCTGAGCCGGTTTCCGGCCGAGCGGATGGAACTGGTAGTTTAGCGCCACGCCCTCGTGGTTCGAGGCGCTGAAGAAGCGCACCTCACCATGAGGGCTACTTCAAACTCAGCATTCCCAGTAGCCCTTGTATTAGCGCTTTGTGGTTAGCTCGTGCCATCCTTTTGGATGCCGCGATCTGGATGGCGACCCAGATCGCGGCTGCGGTGTCGGAT
>NZ_LMEM01000003.1 GCF_001426345.1 Devosia sp. Root436
GGCTTCTTCGCCATGGTGCTATCGACATTGGTGGGCACGCTTGTGGGCGTCATCGCCGGTTATCGCGGTGGCTGGGTTGGTGCTGTGCTGATGCGCGTGGTCGACGGGTTTCTCGCCTTTCCATCCATCTTCCTGCTCCTTGCGTTGGCCGCCGCTTTGCGTCCCAGTCCGTTGATGGTCACCGTCCTCATTGCGGTGACCAGCTGGATGCAAGTTGCCCGTATCGTCGAAGCCGAAGTCCGCTCGCTGCGCGAACGCGAATTCGTCCTGGCGGGTCGCATGCTGGGGCTGAGCGGGACGCATCTCATGTTCCGCGAGATCCTGCCAAATGCCGTGGGACCGATCATCGTAACGGCCACCTTGACTGTCGCCCACGCTATCCTGCTCGAAGCCTATATCAGCTTCCTGGGCTACGGCATTCAGCCGCCGGTACCAAGCTGGGGAAATATGCTCCAGGGGGCCCAGCAATATCTGGGCAACGCACCTTGGTTGGCGATCGTACCCGGCGCCATGATCACTATTGCGGTGACCAGCTTCAACTTCATCGGTGACGGTCTGCGTGACGCTCTGGATGTGCGCGGCGATCAGATTTGATCGCCTCTCGACCAACCCGAAACCGAACGGAAACCAGCCAAGTGAACGGGGCAAAGGTCGCTGATACCAACACGCCTTACTGGTAGGAGGCGGCGCCCGNAACACTGCCGCATGGATGATCGCCATCCACCCGTCGAGCGGCTGAGTGCGCGGCGATCAGATTTGATCGCCTCTCGACCAACCCGAAACCGAACGGAAACCAGCCAAGTGAACGGGGCAAAGGTCGCTGATACCAACACGCCTTACTGGTAGGAGGCGGCGCCCGTGAGGCCGCTGCCGCAGCCTTCCGGTGGTATTAGATGCGGCCAAGATTACAAAATAATCAGGAGACCACAGCATCATGTCCCAATCTGAGCTTGAAGCGTTGGATGGCAGTGAGTTCGACGTACTTGTTGTCGGCGGCGGGATCAACGGTTCTGCCACTGCGCAACATCTGGCATCCGCTGGCTATTCGGTGCTGCTTGTCGACAAAGGTGACTTTGGCTCGGGTTCCAGCAGTCGCTCCAGCCGCAGCCTCGGAAACGGTATGAATTACCTGGCATTGGGACACTCTCCATGGGATCCCCTGCTACGACCGGGGCGGTTCATTTCTGGCTGCCGGATGGCCAAAGCGGCACTCTCCAACCGAGCCCAGTTTGCGCGCGAGACGCCGGATCGTCTTGCACGGATGGGGTTCGTCTTTCCGATCATAAAGGGCGGATCAGTCAAACCCTGGCAGTTTGACGCGGGGGTACTGCTGCTTCAGTTGTTAGGCACAGGCGGGCAAAAGCTGAATTACCGCCGTGTTTCAGGGCGTGAAGCCAAGAATATGCCAATTGTGGAGTGGATGCGCGAACCAGAGAGGATCTCCTCCATCGCGATCATCGATCATTTTCTCTACCGTTCACCCGAGCGCATCGTGGTGGACACGGTTCTGGATGCTAAAAATCTTGGCGCGTTGACCTTAAACTATGCCGCTTTGTCCCGACTGGAACAGAAACCCGATGGGAATTGGAAGGCAACTATAGTCGAGTCCGGCACCGGCGCGGGTGAATCGGAAGCAACTATAAAGTGCCGCATGGTCTTTAGTATGGCCGGCGTCTGGATCGACGAGGTCAATCGTATGGCACCCCGGCAGGCGCCCCAAATGATCGCGGGAACCAAGGGCGTTCATGTAATGCTCCAACTGCCAGAGCATTGCAGAAATAAATCATGCGTTTGGTACAACCGCAAAAACGAGTACATGTATATCTTGCCATGGGGCAATCTTCACTATCTTGGTCCCACCGAAACGCCGTATGAAGGTAGCCTAGACGACATCCGACCAACAGAGGCGGACATAGACTGGATTTTGGATGAGGCGGCGTACTGGATGCCAGGGATGGGGCTTCGCCGCGAACACGTGATTTTCTCGTGGGCGGGGGTTCGACCTTTGACCAAATCTGTCGGTCATGGCTTGAGGAGACGCGTTATGCACGATCTGGCCGATCAAGGGATGCCTGGTTTATACGCGATGACCGGCGGACCGCTCAACAGTCATCGATCGGCCGGGCAAGACGCGATGGCGATCGCCAAAGCATATCTCTCCCCCAGCGGCGCCGCAAAGCAGCTATCATATGCCGCCAAGTTGCCACCAACCGGACGAACATGGCAGCTGTTTGAAAATTTTGTGCCGACCGTGACGCCTGAGGAGGTCCGCAACGCGGCACGAGAGGCGACGCCACGAAGCTTGGTCGACTTGATGTTTCGTCGCCTGCATATGGGGTGGTCGGCCGGCATGGGGCTGTCTGAAGCACCATGGGTTGCTGAAATTGCCGGGGAAATCCTAGGCTGGGATAAGACGCGCACGGTGCGGGAGGTCAAGGACTATGCTGAGTATCTAAAGCGCATGCACCTGTATGACCCCGCTGGCCCAGAAGTTCCAATCGTCGGAGGCACGCTTCGGCAAAGCGGTGAACTAGAATGATCCCGCAATTAGTCCGTCACCTCCAATTGTGCGCCAGCACTAGGAAGCAACGCTAATGGGACGGCCGCTCCGGGTGGAGACGCACTAACCTGGTAGGCAGTCCATGCCAGAACGTCCAGAAGTTGGACGAGCGCGCCAATCAGCGTTATTTTGTTCTGCGCTACGGCGAACTCCAACACCAAATGTCTCGCGATCCGTCGTCCTCTGAACTGCCTGGGCGGTAGATTGAGGTGGTCTGTCGTTTGCGGGCAGCGGATCTTTTTCCAATAGAGCGCGACATGTCTGGGTTAAACGCGCCGTTCTTTACAGATGATGCCGCCGCCGCCCGTTTTGGGATGAAGCCCGTCCGAACGGGAGCAGCGCCGACGAACTGACCTCCTCCACGGAAGTGGCGATCATCGGGGGTGGCTTCACGGGCCTCAACGCCGCTCTTGTCCTTGCAAGGGCCGGTAAGCAGGTCACTGTCTATGACGGCGACGCACCGGGCTGGCCAGCAGATCGTATCGGTTGAGCGACCAAAATAACCGTGCACCCGGCGAAGTCCTGAGTGATTTCGGCACATTCTTTCGAGCGGGCGATGCGATTAATGAGGGTAATCGGAACTTTGCTTCCGCATTTTTAGCTGCCGAGGTTGGTTGGAATATGTCGCCTAGGGTCGAACGCATTCACAGCGACGAACGCCTCCCGGCCGAGGTCGATGTCGTCATCGTAGGCGGCGGCATCCTCGGCTCCACGGCCGCGTATTTCCTGGCGAAGCGTGGCCTGTCTGTGGCTCTACTCGAGAAGGGCCACATCGCCTGTGAACAATCGAGCCGAAATTGGGGTTGGTGTCGCCAGCAGAACCGCGACCGGCGCGAGCTGCCACTCTCGGTTCTCTCCATGCGGCTATGGGACGAGCTGACGCGCGATATCGGTCGGGACCTCGGATTTCGACGCTGCGGTCTCATCTATGCGACGCACGACGAGGCGGTGCTCGCCGGCTGGGAAAAGTGGCGCGAGGTCGCCAAGGAGTACGACGTCGACACCCGATTGCTCAGCCGGGCTGAGCTGGCCGAGCGTGTCCCCGAAGCGCGCGGCAAATGGGTCGGCGGGACCTATTCGGAACGGGACGGCAAGGCCGAACCTGCACTCGCCGCGCCGGCTATCGCCGAGGGCGCCAGAGCTCTGGGCGCCACGATCCACCAAGGATGCGCCGCGCGAGCGCTCGACTTGGCCAATGGCAAGATCGCGGGCGTACACACCGAGAAGGGTTACGTTAAAACCAGCGCGATCCTGTGCGCCGCTGGCGCCTGGTCCTCGCGCTTCCTGAGGCCGCTCGGGATCAGTTTCCCCCAGGCGAGCATCCGGCAGACCGCGCTGCGTTCTACCCCGACAATCAACATAGGCGAGGCGATCTCCACACCCTACTGTACGATCACGCGTCGCCTGGATGGAAGCTATACGCTCGCCATCAGCGGCAAAGCGAACCTAGAAATCACGCCCCAGGCTATCAGGTATAGCCGCGAATTCATGCCGCAATTCTTCCGTCGCCTGAAGAACGTCAGGCTCGGCATTGGCCAATCGTTCCTTTCTGGACCGGATTCACTGTCGTCCCTGCTGGCCAGCGACGATCGCATCTTCGAACAGAACCGGGTGCTGGATCCTCCACCCCTGAAATGGCTGATAAGCCAGGTGGTGGAGAGTGTCCGGACGACCTTTCCCCAACTGGGCGATATAAAGATCGACAGTGCCTGGGGCGGGTTCGTCGATTGCACGCCGGACGCGGTGCCGGTGGTGTCGCAGGTGGATGCGGTGGAGGGCCTAGTCCTTGCGGCGGGCTGCTCGGGCCACGGCTTCGGTTTGGGCCCTGGGCTGGGCTATCTGGCCGCAGAGCTTATTGCAAACGACAAGCCAAGCGTCGATCCTACGCCTTTCCGCCTATCACGGCTGGTTGACGGCTCGAAGCTGGACATCGCCGCTATCTGAAGAACTCCCGAAAGTAAGGCCCGATGGGCACCAAGTCTGGTACTACGGCGCGCTGAATAAGATCGGTGATGGGCGCCTCGGCGTCACCGCTGATCGAGCAGCTTGATCTGAAGATCTTCCCAGTGCTCCTTGAACGCGTCCCGGGCCGTGTCGTAGTGGCGGCTTCTTAGGCTGGTGATCATTCGTTCGTGCTCTTCCGCCATTTCTTCAGGCGTGCCGTAAAAATCCTGCCGCTGCGCGAGGAGAAGCTCGATCTCGCCTTCAAGGCCCGAATAGGTTCGCTTCAACCGAGCGCTGCCGCTCGCCGCGATGATGGCGCGATGGAAGTCACGGTCCGCGGTCACTAGCGCGGACCTGTGGGGGACAGGGTCGTATGCATGACCGCAACCGCCTCGAGCGCCAGGGGGGGAATGATCCCGGTCAGCACGACCAAACGAATGGCCTCGCCTTCTATGCGCCGCGTACGCGTGTGATGTCGACAATGTCGTCCGGTCCGAATTCGGGCAGCACGAAGCCTCGGTTCGGTATCTGGCGCAACAGGCCCTGCGTGACGAGTATCTGGGCTGCGGTACTGCTACGGGACGCTGACCAATTTCGACATGGCCGGCGCCGCGCGGCGCGTGTATTCCGAGCGTCTCTCTCCCGAGGCCATGGCCAGCTTCGTCGAGGCTTTCAGGGCTATCGCCTGGACGAGGTCCTGGGCGCATGGAAGCCTTTCGCCGAGGTAGTTCACAATGCTGCGGAGCGCAGCTGCAAGCGCATTGGTATCCCGTTCAAGGCCGAAGACGCGCAACGCATCAACGACGAAGTGCCGACCAGGGGCCCGCACCCGGACGTTCCGGCAGGACTCATCAAGGTGGCCAAGGAAATTCCGCTGGTGATCCTGTCGAACTCGATGAACAACCTCATCATGTCGAATGTGGAAAAGGTCGGTGCGCCCTTTCACACCGTCATCACCGCCGAAGAGGTTGGCGCCTATAAGCCGCTGATGAAGGGCTTTGAGTATAGGATCGACAAGCTCGGCTGCGGTCCCGAAGACATTACCCACGTATCGTCCTCTTTCCGCTATGACCTGATGCCGGCCTATGACCTGGGGATCAAGAGCAAGGTCTGGGTCAACCGCGGCCACGAGCCCGCCAATCCGTTCTACGAATATACCGAGATCAAGGATATCGGCGGACTGGCAGCAGCCGTGGGTTTAGAGCCGGCCCTAAGGAGCGCCTGAAGCTGCGTCGGCAGCCTGCCGTCTAATCGAGAATGGGGGGCGGTCTGTCCGCCCCCCTTTTTGCGAATCGGGCAAAGTGCCGCGACAGCCAGGTTGAGGCGGGCGCCCAGGCTATGGTGGACCGGTGGCGGGTGGAACGGACTACCACGTAGCGGGCCCAGCGTGTCGACGACGATGCGGCGCTTGCGCCCCGTCATCTTCTTTCCTGCATCGGATCCTCGGATTCCGCCGCTCTCCGTCATTTTTGCGTTGGCCGTTATTTAACGTCCGCCTTCGGGCTGACTTCCCACCTTTCGGTTCGTGCGCCGGTACGACAAGTTTGTTGTTTACAGCGCGCAACTGAAGTATTTTTTTGCATAGTCGAGAACGGTAGGTCCTTTGGCAAGCAGCCGGCATGCGCAGCCCCGCTGATGCGATGTAGAGCAGCGCGTTCACGACCTTGCGCCGGTCCGTCCGCGCGACCTATCCGGTCGGCACCCATCAGGGGCGCGCAATTAGCCCCATGCCGGACTTCACAGCCCCGACCGAAACGCGGGTCGGGCAGCGGTGTGCAACCATCTCCATCTGTACACAAAGCCGTCCACTGGATATCATACAACTCCGGCAATTTTGCGAGGAACGCATGAAAACTGAAGCCAAGCCCAAACTGGCCCGATCGGCTAGCCGAGTTTATGATCGTGTCCAACAGATGGCGATCACTTATGCCTTCAAGCCAGGTGAACGAATCAATGAGGTAGAGCTAGCAGCGAAACTGAACGTGAGTCGTACTCCGTTGCGGGAATCACTTAATCGGCTGGTTGCCGAGGGATTCCTTGTGGTGAAGCCCAACCTCGGTTTCTTCCGCCGGTCTCTGGATCCCGAGGAGGTATATCACCTCTATGATTTGCGCTGCTCACTAGAGGTCCAATCCAGCAAACTGGCAGCAGAACGGGCAACCGATGAGGCTATGGAAAGCTTAGTTCAAATGGTGTCGGCCGAGGAAGAGCCGGACAATGAACTTGAATTGCTTCGCCAAGATGAGGCCTTCCACATTAAGATTGCGGAACTGACCGGCAATCCAGAACTCGTCAACATGCTGCGCGGCGTGAATAATCGAATTCACTTTGCGCGTTGGATCGATAGGCGCGCGCGGCGCAATTCGCGCGAGGAACACATTGCCATCGCGCGCGCTATCGCTTCACGGGATCCGGATGAGGCTGGTCGATTGATGGATAGCCATATACGCCGCCGCTATCAACAGATCGTGGAAATCATCAAAATCGGCTATGGCGAAATATTCGCAGGGGCGAACGAAATTAGCAGTATCAGCGCGGATAACAGTAAGACTGCTGCAGAATGATTGTAACGAAGTAGTTGGGCTGCGCCAGCGCAGAAGGCATCGTTTGTCCAATTTCAACCTACGGAACGCCGACTGCACGCGATTCGTCATCTGTCCTGGTCCCTCCGCATCAACGTCTCCGGCCTCGGAGTATGCTCCCTGCCAAGATGGAGACAAGCGCCCTTCGTCGGCTCGGCCTGCAAAAGGTCATTGAGAGGTCCCAGGTTGGACCCGCGTCTCAGTGTTGAGAATGGCGTCGGTGACAGTAGGGTTTGCGATCAAGTCAGGTCACTTCGCCACCGGGACTTGGCGGTGGTAGATCGGGCGTGGAAGGCCGCGATCAAGTCGGCGACACCTAGGTCCCCGAACAGCTGTGGGAACGCGCGCGCGGCGACACAGCAACGCAGAGAAGCCCAAAAAACGGCGTGCCTATTTTTGTGTGTGTCGTTCTGTCTACACTTTTGTATTGCGGACCGGAGGCATTTCTGCAATTCTCCTACCAGTAGCGGTCGAAGGCGAGTACCAGGAGCTGTCGGGGTCGGTCGATCATGCCGCGCGCGACTGCGCTAGCAGTTGTCGATCTGTCAATTTGCAGGGTGAATTCCCGACGCTGCTAAGCGTGGGTGCCTCGGCATGGCCGCGTATGCAACTATTCTCCTCGCCGCAGGCGAAGAGACTTCAAAATGATTGGGAGTTTCCAGATGAAGAGTCATGCTCGTGTCGTCGTGATCGGCGGAGGCGTTATCGGTTGTAGCATCCTCTACTACTTGGCCAAGAACGGTTGGACAGATGTGGTGCTGATCGAGCGCATGGACCTCACCGCAGGAACGACCTGGCACGCTGCTGGAAACGTCTCTCTGGTAGACGGCAATCCAGCCGTCAATCAGTTTAATGTGCTCGCTCATAAGCTCTATCGCGAAATGGAGAACGAGACGGGAGAGCATCTCGGTTGGACCCGCACGGGATCAATCCTGATCGCAAAGACAAATGATCTGCTTGAGCGATACGCGAGCCGCACGGAAAGCGCTCGAGCGGCCGGCATCGACTATCACATGATCGGTCCTGACGAGATCAAGAAGCTGCATCCTCTGATGGAACTCGACGGTATTCTCGGCGCAGCCTACATACCAGACGAAGGGGTACTTGATCCGAGCATGACGACCCACGCCTTTGCGCGCGCTTCGCGCGCCAAGGGCGCGGAGATATATCGCCATACCAAAGTTACTGGTCTGACTGAGCAATTGAATGGTGAATGGAAGGTTGGCACTGACAAAGGCGATATCATCACCGAGCACGTGGTGATTGCCGCTGGCTTTTGGTCGCCAGTCATTGCGCGGATGGCCGGCGCACACGTTCCAATCGTGCCGACCGAGCGGCAATATCTTGTCACCGACGAGGTGCCGGAGCTCATGGAACTTGATCGCAAGGTGCCAATGCTGCGCGATTTCGCGGTTCCGTTCTATGTTCGCCAGGAGCGCAATGGTTTGCTCGTTGGCGTGCACGAGCCGCATACACCGTACTGTTTCCTCGACGGAATTCCTGACGACTTTGGTCAAGAGCTCTTTCCGGTAGATCTGGAACGGGGCGCTCATAGTCTCGAATCCGCAATCGCGCGCGTTCCTGCGCTCAGCAGGGTTGGGATTAAGACCGAGGTTTGTGGTCCAACGAGTCGTACCCCGGATTTGCAGGGCCTGATTGGTCCCATACCCGGACTACGGAACGTTCACATATCGGCGGGATTCGCCAACGGCATTAGCCAGGGAGCCGCACTGGGGCACGTCGCCGCCGAATGGCTGATCGAAGGCAGTCCGAGCATCGACGTCTCTAAGTTGTACGCGAGCCGCTTCGGCAGTTACGCCAACAAGCGGTTTATTCGCGCCATGCTAAGCGAAGCGCATGTGTTTGGAACTGTTGATCTCTCAGGAGAAAGGTTAGCGGGTCGGCCGGCGCGGACGAGCGCGCTTTACGATCGCTTCAAGGCTAAAGGTGCGCATTTCTCAGCCCAGCTCGGGTGGGAAACGCCTATGTGGTTCTCGCGAGGCAATGCGCGTTCAAATGGCGTCGAGGAGGCGCGCGCCGAAGCACTAGATGTGCGCGAAAGCGTCGGCATTCTCGATCTCACGGCGCTTGCGAAGTATGAAGTATCTGGACCAGCCGCCAGTACCTTTCTTGACCGGCTCTGCGCTCGTCGTCTCCCCGCCGTCGGAAGTATTGTTTCCACCCCCATGCTCAATGAGCGCGGTCAAGTGATGTGCTTCACGACAATCGCGCGCATTGAGCCTGATCGTTTCTATTTGACTGCTGCTCCGCAAGCGGAGCTACACCATTACTCTTGGATGAATGAACAATTGCCGCGGGACGGAAGCGTACAGCTTGAGAATGTCACCGGTCGCTATGGAGCATTGCTATTGTCGGGGCCAAGAGCCCGCGAAGTACTCGCTAAAGTGAGCGAAGCGAACTTGTCCAATGAAGTTTTCCCTTGGTTGACGGTCTCAGATATCGATATTGCGTACGGTCGCGCGCGCGCGTTGCGCTTCAACATGGTCGGCGAGCTTGGATGGGAGCTTCACCACCCTCTCGAATATCAGACCGGTATCTACGAAGCGCTTGCGGCCGCGGGTGAGGAATTCCAAATCGTTGATTTTGGATTCAAGGCTTACGACACACTGCGGCTCGAGGCTGGATGGCCACTCTGGGGCGCAGACTTCAACTCAAGTCAGACAGCAACTTCAGCGGGTCTCAGCCGCTTCGTCGATCCCAGTAAAGAAGGCTTTATTGGTCGTCGCGCGATCCTCGATACGGCACAACCCGTGCTCTCTCGCCTCGTCCACATATCGTTCGATCTCGATGGATCTCCCCCCGAAATGGGCAGCCTCTTGTTCGACGGCGACGACGTGGTTGGACATGTCCACTCGTCGGCCTATGGGCCATCCATAGGTTCGGGCATCGCGTTCGCTTCCGTAAAGGATGGTTTCGGGAGGGGTGGCAAGACCATCAACTGCTTGGTGCGAGGCAGTAGACTGCCCGTAAACATTCTGGAGCGTGCCCTGCATGATCCAGAGAGCCTGCGTGTCAGTAGCTGAGGAGGACATGACGATGCTTCGTCCGAGCATCTTCGTACTGTCGACGCGTGTCAACGCATGGATCAATCGCCGCTCCGGGGGAATTGGGGCCTCGACGTAAGCGCCGTCTGGAGAGTTTTCGTGTTGGAACGGGAGGTTGTGTTTTGATGAAAGTACTCGTAGCCGTGAAGAGGGTGGTGGATTTCAATGTGAAGGTCCGGGTGAAGCCGGACGGTTCGGGGGTTGAGCTTTCGAATGTGAAGATGGCAATGAACCCGTTCGACGAGATCGCTGTAGAAGAAGCATTGCGCCTGAAGGAGGCCGGCAAGGCGAGCGAGGTGATAATCGTCTCGATCGGGCCACAGCAGGCGCAGGAGACGATCCGCACTGCGCTCGCCATGGGCGCCGACCACGGCATCTTGGTAAAGGTCGATGGCACGGTCGAGCCCCTTTCAGTGGCGAAGATTCTCAAGGGTGTTGTCGAGGCCGTGCAACCGGACCTTGTGATCCTGGGCAAGCAGGCAATTGACGACGATTGCAACCAGACCGGACAGATGCTGGCGGCATTGCTTGGCTGGCCACAGGGCACTTTTGCCTCGAAGGTCGCTGTCGAGGACACTGCTTTCCTGGTCACCCGAGAGATCGACGGGGGCTTGCAAACGGTAAGGCTCAACAGGCCGGCAATTATCACAACCGATCTGCGCCTCAACGAGCCACGTCATGCGTCGCTGCCGAACATCATGAAGGCGAAGAAGAAGCCGGTCGATGAGAAGACGCCGGGCGATTACGGCGTCGATGTCGCGCCGCGCATTCAAGTGCTCAAGACCACAGAACCGCCAATAAGGCAGGCGGGGGTAAAGGTTGCAAGCGTCGCCGATCTCCTCGCTAAACTCAAGAACGAAGCCGGAGTCCTCTGATGAGAACGCTTTTGATTGCCGAGCACGACAACACGACGCTCAAAGACGCGACGAATAGGACGCTCACGGCCGCAAAGGCGATGGGCGGCGACGTGCATGTCCTCGTTGCGGGCAAGGGCTGCCGACCGGCGGCTGAAGCGGCCGCCAGGCTCGACGGCGTCGCCAAGGTCCTCTTTGTCGACGATGCCGCTTACCAGCATGCGCTCGCTGAGCCGCTTGCCGCGCTCATCTTGTCGCTCGCCGAACCGTATGAAGCGATCATCGCGGCGGCGACCAATTCAGGTAAGAACTTCATGCCCCGCGTCGCGGCGCTCCTTGACGTCATGCAGATCTCCGACATTCTGAAAGTCGAGGGGCCTGACACCTTTGAGCGGACTATCTACGCCGGTAGCGCCATCCAGACAGTGAAGTCGAAGGACAAGAAGAAGGTAGTTACAGTGCGAACTGCCGCCTTCCCAGCGACAGGCGAGGGCGGCATTGCCCCAATCGAAGAGGCGAAGGTAGTGAAGGTACCGGCTATCTCGAGCTTTGTCGGTGAGGAGGTTTCCAAGAGCGAGCGACCGGAACTCGCTGCGGCCAAAATCATCATCTCAGGCGGCCGAGCCATGCAGAGCCGTGAGAACTTTACCAAATATATCGAGCCGGTTGCAGACAAACTCGGCGCGGCTATGGGCGCCTCGCGCGCGGCGGTTGATGCCGGCTATGCACCCAACGACTGGCAGGTCGGTCAGACCGGCAAAGTGGTGGCGCCGGACCTCTACATCGCCGTCGGCATTTCCGGCGCGATCCAGCATCTCGCTGGCATGAAGGACTCCAAGGTAATCGTTGCCATCAACAACGACGAGGAGGCCCCCATCTTCCAAGTCGCCGACTACGGCCTCGTCGCCGATCTCTTCGAGGCCCTCCCTGAGCTGGAGAAGCAACTGATATCCCTGGCAAGCGACTCAGCGAACTGACCCTTCCTATTGCCTCACCGATTGATGTCGAAGGAATCGTTGGCGACTGTGCCTATCTCGTATTCCTGTCACGGGGGCACGAGGCGCGGGCAAGCGCGTGGCCCGCGATAACATGTTGATATATCACAACAATTGCTCCTATACACAATAGAAAAAATCTCAATAAATTACCGGGCGGAGCAGCCGTGATTATTGTCCCTTCATCCGGAGATCAACCGTCATGAGCAGCCAAAATCCAATCTTCATCCCTGGACCTACGAATATCCCGGAAGCATTGCGCAAGGCTGTCGACATGCCGACGCTCGATCATCGTAGCCCGGTGTTCGCCAATATCCTCCGCCCCGCACTCCGCGGCGTCAAAAAGGTTTTGAAGAGCGAGCTGGCCGAGATAGTAGTCTTCCCGGCAACCGGTACGGGCGGTTGGGAAGCGGCGATCGGCAATACACTTTCGGTTGGTGACAAGGTGCTGGCAACACGCAACGGTATGTTCAGCCATCGCTGGATCGACATGTGCCGCAAGCACGGGCTCGATGTTATCGTGATCCCACAGGAGTGGGGCGAAGGCATTCCCGCAGACCGCGTGGAGGAGATTCTGGCCGCCGACGGATCCCACCGGATCAGGGCTGTTCTCGCTACTCACAACGAGACGGCGACGGGCGTGCGTTCTGACATTGCAGCTGTGCGCAGCGCCATCGACGCGGCCGTGCATCCTGCGATGCTCTTCGTCGACGGCGTGAGCTCGATCGGCTCGATGGATTTCCGCATGGACGAGTGGGGCGTCGACATTGCCGTCACGGGCTCGCAGAAGGGCTTCATGTTGCCGCCGGGGCTCGCGATCCTCGGCCTATCTGCGAAAGCGATGCAGGCTATGCGCGAGGTGGGTTTGCCGCGCAGCTACTTCGACATGCGCGACATGGTCGCCGCCTATGCCGCGGGGGGCTTCCCGTACACACCACCGGTCGGCCTGCTGAACGGCCTGAAGGTCGCCACTGAGATGCTACTTGCAGAAGGTCTTGAAGACGTCTTTTCACGGCACCATCGTATAGCGCAAGGCATACGCTGTGCGGCTGGCGCCTGGGAATTGGAGCTCTGCGCGGTACGACCGGAGCTTTATTCCGATACCGTCAGCGCAATTCGCGTTCCGGACGGATTTGACGCAAACAGGCTCGTGGCGCATGCGCTCGACGCCTATGGCGTCTCATTCGGCACTGGGCTAGGGGAGTTGGCCGGCAAGGCATTCCGCATTGGTCATCTGGGCAGCCTGACAGAGGCGATGGCTCTTTCTGGTATTGCCACAGCCGAGATGGTCATGGCGGATTTGGGGCTGCCGGTCAGGCTGGGTTCAGGCGTAGCGGCCGCCCAGAAGTACTATCTTCGCGGTTGTAGTCGAGAATGACAGCAAAGCCACCCGGTAAGAAGGGGCGCCACTGCCGCAGCCAAACTGAATGACATCAGGGTGAACCTGATCGCGGCCGTCTTCCGGCCCGACTGGCTGAGGCCGATGGCTGCGAGTGTCGGAACGTCGAGTTTCGAAAGGAAGTCGCACAGCGTGAAGCAGGCCGTTGCGATGCCGAAGTTGGGAGCGAGCGCGGCGAGGAACAGCAGCAGGTTTGCGGGGACGCGCCCACAAAACATCGTGCAGCCGAGGCCCATGCGGCGGCTGATCGGCGCCGCGAGAAGCTGAGCCGCCGCGGCCAAATTTCCCGCCGTGAAGAACAGGGCCCCGCTCTCCATTATCGTATCGCGGAAGCGGTTCGTAAGGATCAGAGCGTTGAAGCTGAACCTGCCGCTGAACGCGTCGACGGAGATGATCGCAGTCAGCTGCAACTTGCTGAGCGAACCGGAAGCAGGGCGCGCTGGCGCGGCGCTTCCGCTCATAGATCGCGCAGACGGCAAGGCCCAACCGGACGTAGCGGACAAAAATAACCGTCGAAGTCGTCCATCCGCAAAGCGCCCGCGAGGGAGCGATCAGCGAAGGTAGGGTGGCCGTCCGTCGATCAGTAAGCCTCCGGCGGAGTCCTCGCCGGATGCTTACGTCGATCAGCGGACTCCCGCGACAACCATGCCGTGGCGGACGACACAGAGCAGCGCCCTCAGGCCTAGGCGTGGGGGCGTGAGCCCCGGCAGCGCCCGAGGTGAGGGCCAAGGAACATATAGGAGATGATCATGCCGACTGCTGCGGCGTCGAAGCCACGCGAAGGTAGAGCGGGAGCAGCAATGATATTTAGCTGCCGCAGGAGACCCGGACGGTGCGGACGCCCAGGATTGACCTGAGAGACCATTGTGCCTCACGGAGGCCGACCGTAGTCACCGCTATCGCTCCCCTGGCCGCGTGATGTGCCCAGGTCGGTCATCGCAGGTCTCGGCGGCTACGCCTGGTTGGGAGACGTCGCGACCAAGCAATCATGTCCTGCCCTCAGCGTGATTGGCGTATTTTCCTTAGACCCGCTCCAGCCGTTCAGACGGCGCAAACGAAAACGACCTCGATGAGCACCGACGGCCCCAGGTCGGCAACTCCGATCGTCGCTCGCGTGGGCAGCGTCTCTGCCGGGAAACTCGCTTTCCAGGCTTCGTTCATCTCGGCCTTCATAGACATGTCGGTGATGTAAACCGTGGATTGAAGGATGCGGCCCATGTCGGAACCGGCTTCGCCCAGGATATCGGCTAACCGGTCCGAGATTTCCCGTGTCTGGCCACCAATAGTTTGGCTTAGGTTGTTGGCGATAAGGCCGCTGACGTAGAGCGTATCGCCGTGCCGTACAAAGCGATGGAAGAGGGGGGTCTGCTGGCCTCGCTGTATCATATCTAGTCCTTTCCTGTCAGAACCGTGAATGCCGGAACGGCGCAAGGTCTATCTTTGGAGTGCGGCCGAGGATCAAGTCAGCGACCAGGTGTCCGGTCATCGGCGCTGCGGTCATGCCGACATGCCCATGTCCGAAGGCATATACAATGTCGGGAAACCGGCTCGCCTTATCGATCACCGGCAGCGAGTCGGGCAGGCTTGGGCGGTGACCCATCCAGAGCACGAGGCGCTCTTCTGCGACGCACGCTGGCAGTCCGGGCAGCATCTTCTGGCCCAGCTTGACCAGAGCGCGGGCTCGCTTCCAGTCCGGCCCCTGCTCGAGCCCCGCAAGCTCCACGGTCCCCGCCAGGCGCAGGCCATGCTTCATCGGCGTAGTGATGAATTTGCTGGACGCGTCGCAGGTTGGAACTCGCGGCTGCGACTCCGGATCACTTATCATCACGTGGTATCCGCGCTCGGTCTCCAAGGGCACCCAGTCGCCGAGCATTTTCAGGAGCGCCTTTGAATGGGCTCCGGCAGCTATAACGGCAGAGTCGGCCGACACGGTCCCGTCTTCAGTCTCGATGCATTGCAGCTGTCCTCCATCAAGCCGAAAACCGGTTGCCTTTGCGCGGTGGATGGTGCCGCCCTGTCTCACGAAATGCTCGGCCAGGCGCAGGACGAGGCCGCCCGGATCTGTCGTATGTCCATTTTCGCGGATGAGAACGCCGTTCGTGTAGGACGACGACAAAGCGGGGTCGAATTCCCGTAACTGGCGCCGATCCAACAAGTCGAGTTGAACCCCGGCGTCCCTGCGAAGCTCCCAGGCGAAATGGTCGCCTGCCAGGGCTTTCTCTGAACTATAGACATAGAGGTGACCCTGTTCCCGGATCAGGTCGTCGACACCCACCCCTGCGACGAGCTGTTTGAGGTAGGGAAGCGTGGGCCCGAGTAAGGCGCGCAGTGCCGCCGCTTGTTTCCTCACCTCCTCCCGCCGACCGGCCCGAAGGAAACGCCATAGCCAAGGAAAGAGGGTGGGCATGTAAGCCAATCGGATCGAAAGTGGACCGAGCGGGTCGAGCATCCAGCGCGGTACGCTCGTCCAAATTCCCGGCATCGACATCGGCACCACGGACGACCCGTTGAAGCAGCCGGCATTGCCGTGGCTGGCGCCGGTGCCCGGAAGATGGGGGTCGATCACGACGACCTTTTGGCCTGCTCGCTGAAGCCAGAGAGCCGAGCTGATGCCGATCATACCGGCTCCAATTACAGCAGTCGTATTGGTGCGCATAGGTGTTTACCAGGGTTTGCAACAGTCTCATATCCCGTCCGTCGGCGTGATGCAATATGGTGCACGTTGCTGAATACATTTTTGTCTACGATATTCAGAATGGGCCATCTTTGGGGTTGCCAAACGGGAATGTGGGAGTCATGGTGGATGAAGTGCAGAGAAAAATTCAAAAATGTATTCAGTCTGCGCTGCCGCGGTTGGGAGCTAGATCTCCTCGGCTTCGGGAAAAAGAAGCGAGTCTCATGACGGAGGAAAACATGCCTATCGGAACGTCGCGCCGCACTTTCTTGAAGGCCGGGGCCCTTGCTGCTGCAAGCACCCTGGCTGCTCCAGCCTTCCTGCGCAAAGCTTGGGCCCAAGAACCTTTTACCGTACGGGTGCCGGGGGGCTACGGTGACATATGGGACATCGCGTTCTTCAAACCGTTCGAAGCCGCAACCGGGATCAAGGCGACCGGCGTCGTATCCAAGGACTTTCCCTTCAACGAGTTTAAGATCTCCGTTGAGACCGGCGCCTATCGCTGGAGCATGGCAGCGGGCGTGACCAAGGAGCTTTACTTCCGGCTGCGGGACGCCGATCTGATGGATCCCATCGACGTTAATTCGCCGGACATTGCCGCCCGACCTGCCGAGAATGTGATGCCCGACTGGCTACCTTACGGCCTCTATTGCTTCACCATGGCCTACCGGGAGACGTCGTTCCCCCAGGGCTTGGATTCCTATCGCGATATGTGGAACGTCACGCAGTTTCCAGGCCGTCGATCGCTGCGCAAGCGTGCGGTCGACGCAATCGAAATGACGGCGCGCGGAATCGGCATTCCGGCTGAAGATATCTATCCGATGCTCAAGACCCCCGAAGGATGGGACAAGGTATTCGCCGGGCTTGACGAAATCCGGCCGCACATAGCTGTGTGGTGGGAATCCGATCCGCAGATGGACCAGCTTATCGGCAGCGGCGACCTAGACATTTTCCCCATCAGCAGTCACCGGGCGCAGAAGCTCAAGAACGACGGAGCTCCTGTTGGGATCAGCTACACGGACGGCTACTTCACCACGCAAGGCTGGGCCATCCCCAAAGGCAGCCCGCAGGGCGACGTCGCTCGCGAATTCATCAAGTTCGCGGCCCAGCCCGCACATGAGGCAGAGTTCATGAAGTCCACGCTGATGGGGCCGATGCACCCGAAGGCGTTCGACCATCTCGACGCCGACCTCGCGCGAACACTACCGACCTACCCGGACAACCTGGCCAAGATGCGCGAGCAGGACGCGCAGTTCTGGCTCGATCATGGCGAAGACGCGCGCACCCGTTTCGAGCAATGGATCCTGGGCAGCTGACGATCGGGGTCGTGGGCCGTCAGGACAAGATGAAGCTCGGACAGTCGGTCCGGGGCGTAGGCCACACCGTGGCGGATTCGCGGCACTGCGACTCCAATTCGCGCGCGAAATCGGACTGTCGCACTCTCTGGCGGCAGCCCGGACGGCCGAGCGGGGGACTTTCGACATCATCATTTTCGCAGGCGGCGTCGCCATCCGCGAAAATGCCGGGGAGCAGGCGCAGCCACGAGTTCAAGGTGCTGCCGGGCGCGTGGGCGATCATCGAACGCAGCGAGGTCGAGGTGCTGGAGAAACAGTGCGAGCTGCTATCTTTGATCCTGCCCGCATTGGGAAAGTCGCTGACCGGCACGATGGTCGGCGATGTTCAAGCGCGCGTGCGCACTCATCTCTCTCTTGTGGGGAGGTGCAGAGCAAGTAGCGGATACCTTCGCCCCGAGCGAGAGGTCTGCGATGGGTTTAACGTCGCGGCCTCTCACCTGGACGACTTCGAAGCGAGAATCTTGGTCTCTGGTTCCCCGGAGAGCCGGTATGCACACTGAGGAATACGTTGGAGCCAGCCCGGCGCGTGGCGCCGCACGATCGAGCAGGATATGCGATGAAGACCAAACTTAGATTAGACCAGGTCGCCAAGAGCTACGGGCCAGTCCGGGCTCTGCGGCCAACTACTCTCGACGTACCGGAGGGAGAATTTCTTACGCTGCTTGGCCCCTCCGGTTCAGGAAAGTCCACGCTCTTGCAGATACTCGCCGGGCTGACGGCCTGCGACCAGGGAGACGTCTGGATCGATGGCCGCCTGTCCACCGATACGCCGCCGCACGATCGCGGCGTCGGTCTGATCTTTCAGAACTATGCTCTGTTCCCGCATCTCACAGTTGCGCAAAATATCGCCTTCCCGCTTGAGATGCGTCGCCTTCCGCGCGCCGAAATCGACCGGCGAGTCACCCGGATGCTCGAGGTCGTACAACTGCCGCATGTCGGTGATCGACTTCCACGTGAACTTTCTGGCGGCCAGCAGCAGCGCGTGGCTTTTGCAAGATGCTCGGTATACGAGCCGTCGATCATCCTAATGGACGAGCCGCTCGGCGCACTCGATAAAAGGCTGCGGGACGACATGCAGACGGAGATCAGGCGTCTCCACAAGGAACTCGGAGCGACTATCCTCTACGTAACACACGACCAGGAGGAGGCGATGGCAATGTCCGACCGCATTTGCCTGATGAACGACGGCGGTATCGCCCAGTTGGGAACGCCATCAGAGATTTATTTCCGCCCGCGTAGCGTCTTCGCCGCCGAGTTCGTAGGCCATGCCAACTTCATTGCTCCCGCATCCGACCGAGCAAACAGCAAATGCATGGTGCGGCCCGAGAACATTCGCATACTGGAGGAGGCGGAAAGGGCTGACACAGTCATCGACGCGATTTTGGAGGATACAATCATGCTCGGCGCGTTTAGCCGACACGTCGCTAGAAGTGTCACCGGCGAGCGGCTGGTCGCCGTCAACTGGAGTGAAGAGAAGGGAACAACGCATCGTCCGGGCGAGGCCATACGTCTCGGCTGGGACGCGTGCGACACGGTGCACCTAGCTGCGGAAGCTGGACGATGACGGTGATAGCAACCGAGTTTCCGACGACCAGAGCCGACAGGCGCATGCTTGCCCGCTATTTGCCGCTTGTTCCTGCGGTGGCCTTCCTGGCCATCGTCTTCGTGATTCCGGTCGCGCAGCTTCTCTTTCTCAGCTTTTTTGATAACACGGGTGTCCCGACCGCCGCCCATTATGAGCGCCTGGTTGCCAACCCGACCTATTTCCGGGTCGTGCTCAACACGCTGAGCTATTCGGCGTGGACGACGTTGTTCTGCATCGTCGGCGGCTATCCCATTGCTTATCTGGTCGCGACCATCTCCGCGCGTCACCGCAATCCGCTGTTGATCTGGATCCTGGTGCCGCTTTGGACTAGCTTTTTGGTGCGTGTGCTCGCCTGGATGGTGATCCTTGGCTCTCATGGCGTGATCAACCGGACATTGCTCTCGCTTGGGTTGATCGAGCGGCCTTTGGACCTGATCTACAATTTCTTCGGTGTCATGGTCGGCTCGGTCCACGCTCTGATGCCGATTGCGATCCTCATGATGCTGTCGGTGATGTTGAACATCGACCGCAGCCTCTCGAGCGCCGCAAGCACGCTTGGAGCGCGTAAGTCGATGGCTTTCTGGCGGGTCTATTTCCCGCTTTCTCTTCCGGGCGTCGCGGCCAGCGGTCTCATGGTCTTCGTCTCGGCCCTCGGCTTCTTCATCGCGCCGCAGCTCCTCGGCAGCCCGTCTAATATCATGCTTGCACAACTCATTATCGTCCAGCTCGAGGAGGCGCTGAATTGGGAGTTCGCGGCGGCGCTGAGCGTCGTGCTCCTTGCAGCAACCATTCTGGTCGTTGTGGTCTTTGATCGTACTCTCGGCCTCTCCAGCCTCACCGGAGAAGTTCGAGCAGGGGCCAGCACCCGCAAGGGAGGGTTCGGCAGGCTGCCTGGCGGCCTTGGTCGGCAGCTTGTCTCCGCGATCGGATGGGGATCGGTCTATGCCGGAATCTTCCTCGGCAAGATCTTGCCTTACCGCCGCCAGCGTCTCGGGGAGGAACGCCGATCGTTGCTATGGATCCTCGGCCTCATCGGAATAGCGTTCCTCGCGCTCCCCACCTTTTTCCTCATTCCCATCTCGGTCTCAGAGAATCGGTTCCTTGCTTGGCCGCCTGAAGGCTTCACGTGGCAGTGGTACCAAGTCTATTTCTCGTCCGCGGTCTGGCTTGATGCGACTGTTCGTTCAATCGGCGTCGGACTTGCAACGGCTGCGCTATCGATGATCCTGGGCGTGCCGGCGGCGTTCGTGCTGGCCCGTCAACGGGTTATTGGGAAGAGCGTTATTCTCAGCTTGATGCTCTTACCCATGGTGCTTCCCCACATCATCGTCGCCGTAGGCCTATTCTATCTATACGCGAAGGTGGGCCTCGTCGGCACGAACATCGGGCTCATCATAGGCAATACCATCTTCTCGCTGCCCTATGTGGTAATCACTGTGATGGCGGTGCTGCGCAACTACGACGAGCGGCTCGACCAAGCCGCCTGGACGCTAGGGGCGACTCGCGGTGTTGCCTTCCGGCGCATCACCCTGCCCATTCTCAAGGCGGGGATGGTGACGGCGTTGCTTTTCGCCTTCGTCAAGGCGATGGATGAGCTAGCAATTGCACTCTTCGTCGCCGATGCGGGAACGCCGCTGCTGCCGAAGCAGCTCTGGCAGGAAATGAGCTACAAGATCGATCCGTCGCTCGCAGCAGTCTCGACTCTCATCCTGGTGATCGTCGGTCTGTCCATCGCCGTCGTTCAGATCCTGAACAGCTTTGGCGCCAAAAGGGGCTAAGGCAAGCAATGTCAACTCAAACCAGGAAGTCGAGAGCGGCAGGCAGAGCTTCTGAGAGCCCCGGGGGACGGGCCGATCGGCTCTGAGGTGGTGACCGCCGCGGGAATGATCCCATCGGCTTCGCCAGCAAGGTCTTCGAGCCAATCCGTCGATACGGACCGTTTGTCGTCAACTTTCGGACGGTCACATTCGACCCGTTCGGCCGGACATTCATGAAGAAGGGAGCATCGGCAACGGAGCGTTTCCCAGTCCGGCATTTGGAAAACGCTGGCGCGTTCCGGACATGAGCTGACGGTCGCGGTTTGGCGGGGGCCCATACTCCGAGGCGGAAAGAATGGGTGCTGCACGCGCGAAAGCTTAAGCGGAAAGAATGGGTGCTGTACTCGAACGCTTAAATTGAATTCAGATTATGAATGCAGGACGGGGTTGTTGATGGCTGACAAGAGACGGTTGATACTAGAGGGCGGGGACCCCGCCGCGGATGCTAGAGCATTTCGACGCGCACTTGGAAATTTTCCAACGGGGGTAACTATAGTAACCACAGCTGGGGTGGGCGCCCCCGCCGGAGTTACGGTCAATTCCTTCGCTTCTGTATCCCTCAATCCGCCTCTGGTACTTTGGTCGATCGCGCATACCTCGCGCAGCCATGCAGCATTCCGACAGTGCGAGCATTTCGCGATACACATTCTCGCCGAGGATCAGGTGGGCGTCTCGCAGGTTTTCGCCAGCGCCAGCGACGACAAGTTCAGCCTGGTGGATTGGCACAGTGGGCGTACGGGATCGCCGTTGATCGACGATGCGCTGACCTATTTGGATTGCGTCTGCGAGGCTCGGTACGAGGGCGGCGACCACACCATCATGATCGGCCGGGTCGTCGACTTCGGGCGCTTGGAGGGAAGCCCGCTGACTTTTTCGCAAGGGCGATACGGGATCATGCTGGACCATCCCGAAGTGGCAGGGAATGCGCGGGACCAAAGGCGTATAGAGCGTGGTCTCGACGAATTGCCGTTCCTGACCTTGATTGCGAAGGCCCACTATAAGGAAGACGCCGATTTGGAGCGGTGGCGCTCGGTGGCGGGCTACACCCCGGTAGGAAGCAAGGTGCTCGCCGGCCTCCATCAGTCGGCCCCTCTGACGGCGGACGAACTCGCCAGGGGCATGTATCTCGACCGCCGCGAAGTCGAAGACTCCTTGAACGTGTTCTTGGCTGACGGCCACGTTGCACTGTTTGATGGTCACCGTTTCGCGCTGACGGAATCCGGAAATCAGCGGCGCCGTCAGATGATTGAATACCTGTCGCGCTACCAGGGTGAACAACTGGTGGATATCGACCCCGCCGATCTCACTGTTGCCACGCGCGTTCTGAAAGGGTTTCTCGCCGGCCCTGATCAGCAATGCGGTGGGTTGCATATCGCGGATCATGCACCTGGCGTGGGCACTAATTTCATTTCATGACACGGACTTTACTCATGACTGATGAGCAGACAGCTCGAGAGACTATGTCCTATGACGTTGTCATCGTCGGTGGCGGGCCCGGCGGGCTCGCCACCGCGATCAGGCTCAAGCAGAAATCACCCGACCAGTCGGTGGCACTCGTCGAAAAGGGTGGCGAGATCGGCGCCCATATCCTGTCAGGTGCCGTGATCGATCCGGGTGGGCTCGACCAGCTGCTGCCGGACTGGCGGAGCGACGGCAGTCCACTGGTCACCCCGGTGACCAAGGACATCTTTCGCCTGCTAACTTGCAAGGGCAGCCTCGGCCTGCCGACGCCGATTATGCCTCGCCTGATGTCCAACCACGGCAACTATGTAGGATCGCTTGGCGCTCTTTGTCGCTGGCTGGCGGGCAAGGCGGAAGCGCTGGGTGTCGAAATCTATCCGGGCTTTGCGGCGACAGAGGCGCTTTACGACGCGAACGGTCAGGTCATCGGCGTAGCGACGGGCGATGTCGGCATTGAAAAGAACGGCCTGCCGGGGCCCGGCTTTCAGCCAGGTGTGGAATTGCACGCCCGCTACACGGTGCTGGCCGAGGGTGTGCGGGGCTCGATCTCCAAGCAGGTGATTCGCCGCTTCGACCTCGCAGCCGGTCGGGATCCGCAGAAATACGGTATTGGCCTCAAGGAGCTTTGGGAAATCGATCCGGCCAAGCACCAGCCGGGGCGCATCGAGCATTCTTTCGGCTGGCCGCTGGACTGGAAGACCGGCGGCGGTTCGTTTCTCTATCATTTCGAGAACAATCAAGTCGCCGTCGGCTTCGTGGTCCACCTGAACTACAAAAATCCGTACTTGTCGCCGTTCCAAGAGTTCCAGCGTTTCAAGACCCATCCCTTGGTTCGGGCCACCCTGGAAGGTGGGCGGCGCATTTCGTATGGCGCGCGCGCTATTTCCGAGGGTGGTTGGCAATCGGTTCCCAAACTCAGCTTTCCCGGCGGAATTTTGGTGGGTGACGCGGCCGGCTTCGTCAACGTGCCGCGCATCAAGGGCAGCCACAACGCGGTGCAGTCCGGCATCTTGGCCGCCGACGCGCTCGTGAAGGCTTTGGCGAGTGACAACGCCCCGGCCAGCCTCGATAGCTACGACTCAGCGTGGCGGGGCAGCGCCATCGGCCGCGACCTGAAGCCGGTGCGCAATGTCAAACCGCTGTGGTCGCGCTTCGGGCTGGGCGGCATCGCCATGGGGGGCTTTGACATGTGGTGCCAGCAGTTGTTTGGCATTTCTCCTTTCGGGACCCTAGCGCATGGGAAGGCCGATCATGAATCGATCGAGCCGGCAGCACAGCACCAGCCCATCTCTTATCCAAAGCCCGACGGAAAGCTGACGTTTGACCGTCTGTCATCCATATTCGTGTCCAACACCAACCACGAGGAGAATCAGCCACCACATCTGCATGTCAACGACCCCGCACTGCAGCGTCAGAGCGAGTATGGCGTTTATGCTGGGCCGTCGCAGCACTATTGCCCGGCTGGCGTCTATGAGTGGGTCGCCGACGGCTCCGATGTTCGGCTGCAGATCAACGCGCAGAACTGCGTGCACTGCAAGACATGCGACATCAAGGATCCCAACCAGAACATCGACTGGGTTCCGCCCGAAGGCGGCGGCGGCCCCAACTATGCCGCAATGTAGCCGCTAGCCGTTCACGAGGACGGGTGGTCGCTTTTCGCGGGCAGCCGCCTGCGCCCCCGGGCATCCTCGCCCATGCAGCTACGGACCTAGTGCGCTGCTTCCACGGCCAGACATCGCTTGAATGTCATCTCCTGCGCCAGATAGAGTTCCGTTTCATGTACTCAGCGCGAGCGGAGGGCGGGACAGCAGGCGGTCGCTCTCCTCGATTAAGTCGGCATGAGGATGCAACCAGGCTAAATTTTTCTTCCCATGCCTTTTGATGTCAATCAGAACTCGGCGACCTTGCCCCAGGCCGCGGTTTTCAACCGCTCGGGCCGGAAATGCGCCGGATCAACGATCGGTGGCTTTCCTGTGATGATGTCTGCGATCATGTGCCCTGCACCAGGTCCGATCGCAAAGCCATGGCCGCTGAACCCGGCCGCAAGGATGAAGCCGGGAATGCTTTCTATCTCGCCAATGACGGGGACGCCGTCAGGTGTGCTGTCGATATACCCGGCCCAGGCGTCTGAAATCGACAGGTTCCGAACCTCTGGAATCAGCTCACACGCGCGCTGATAGGTCAGGCGAATCTGCGCCATGTCGGGCCGAGGATCGAGAATGCGGTTACGCTCCATTGGAGTGATGTCGTCTAGCGACCACTTTTCCAGGCTTTCATGACCTTGCCGCCACCCGTCCAGCCCCCCAGGAGAGAGGCTGCGCCAGCGGCGAGCGAACATGGGCAGGAACTCCCGCCCGAACCGAACTTGCTGTGGCGTGGGGTCGACGCGCGCCCGGCCGCTGATCGCCAGTGTATAATGGCCATTGCCGCGGCGCGTAAATGAAACATCAGGCGCGGCAAGGGCGACAGGCAGTTCTGATGTGCCCGGAGCGACCGCCAGGATAGATGAGCGTATGGAGGCCTGTGGGAACCGGATGCCTAACTGATGGCAGAAGGAGGAAGCCCATGCGCCGCCTGCCATGACCACGGTTCTGGTGGTTATCGTGCCTTTTTCGGTAACCACCCCGCTGACCCGACCGGCGCTCAGCTCGATGCCCCGCGCGGCGCATAACTGATGCACGGAGCCGCCCGCGGCCATGATGCCGCGAGCGGCAACCGGCACTGCACGTGAGGGATCCGCCGTTCCGTCGGTTGGCGAGAACACTCCACCCTTCCATTTGCGGCCGGTCGGCTTGCCCCGCTCGGTGGCCTCCTGACCGCTCAGCATGTGTGTCGTGACCCCGACGGTGCTCGCGAAGTCACGCCACTTTGCCCATCCGGCCAATTGGGTCTCGTCCTGAGAAAGGTAAAGCAACCCACAGCGTCGGAAGCCGGTGTCTTCGCCGGTCTCCGCGGCGACGTTTTCCCACAGCTCAAGGCTCTTGGTGGCCATCGGTAGTTCGCGTGCGTCGCGGTTCTGCTGACGGCACCAGCCCCAGTTCCGGCTCGACTGTTCGGCGGCGACGCGTCCCTTTTCGAGTAAGGCAACCCGAACGCCCCGGCGCGCCAAGTAGTAGGCGGTGAACACGCCCACCACGCCACCACCGATGACGACCACGTCCGCCTCTCGAGGCAGGTCGGCGCTGGACTCGATATGTAGGAGGGGCGCGGGCATGGGAACTCCTTTGTTCTATTCATTCTAGCTCAGCCACTCGACAACGTGCTGCGGCCGATTGCTGGCGGGCAGAATATCCTGCTGTTAGTTTGTGTCGGAGCGGCAGAATTCGCGCGTTAATGGATGCGTCACATACCGTAGGTCTCGTGCGGGCAGACCTCGCACCGTCGGGCGTGCCGCGGGACGAATCGCTGTCTGCTCCGCCGGACTTGGCACTTCATGCTGCCCAGCGGCACACTTTTGGCGCCTCCACGGCGCTGGCGGGGGTGACACGGCTAGTCATTCGAGGATTCTACCTGCGGAGGAAAGGTGCCTTGGAGGCGATGACCGCTTCGCGCTTTCGAGAGAGTCCGCACGGCGGAATGCCGTGAGGGCCGCGCGGGCGCATGCAGTACTAAACGCCGACGGCGCTGCCCGACGGCGCCGGCGCTTCACCCGTGGGGCACGGCTTCACCTATTCCCCTTGTCAGCGACGTCCGTGGCCGCGGCATGCTGGCGGCCGTGGAGCTTGTGACGGACAAGGGCGCGAAGACGCCTTTGCCCGGCGCCGCCGAGCCTGGCCGGCGCATTTTCGATCGCGCTTGGGATAACGGTCTTATCATCCGCGCCTTTGCGCAGGGTGTGCTGGGCTTTGCACCGCCGCTCTGCTGCACAGAAGCGGACATTGACGCCATTGTCGAGCGGACCCGCACGGTCCTCGATCTGACCTTGGCCGACCCGGATATCCGGAGTCTGTAACGGGGTGAGGGCCCCGGGCCGGCTGAGAGACTATATCATGTAGTGGATATGAGGTCTTCCGTGGTGTGGGCTGGATTCAATCCGGGCTTCCACGCGGAAGACCTGCCGCATGAGAGCCTCGCTCAAAACCGCCTCCGGCGTGCCCTGAGCCACGAGTCTGCCCCCGTCGAGGATCAGAAGCTGGTCGCAGAACATGGCAGCATGATTGATGTCATGTAGTGCGACTATGGTGGTTAGAGCGAGCTCGCCGACCAGCTTCAGCAGCGCGATCTGGTGTTGAATATCGAGGTGATTGGTCGGCTCGTCCAGCAGTAGTTCGCGGGGTGCTTGTGCCAGCGCGCGCGCCAGATGCACGCGCTGGCGTTCACCGCCTGAGAGGCTGTGCCATGTTCTGTGAGCGCGCTCCCGCATGCCTACCCGATCCAGGGCCGCGTTGACGGCTGCCTCGTCACCCTGGCTCCAGCCGCTGAATGGAGAGCGGTGCGGGATACGACCGAGGCTGACCACGTCTCGCACCCGCACATTGGCCTCGGTCGTTGCTTGCTGCTCGACCAGCGCCATGCGTCGGGCCAAGGCGCCTCGCCCAATTGTCCGGAGATCGCGTTCTTCAAGAAAGACCTGTCCACCGGCCGGTCGCCGTAACCCCGCCAGCAGACGCAGTAGCGACGACTTGCCCGATCCGTTCGGCCCGAGCACGCCCAGGACCTTGCCGGGCCGTACCGAGAGGGACACCCCATCGATAATCCTGATCTTGCCTACGGACCAGACCAGGTTCTCTGCCCTAATGCTCATGTCGTGCTCTTTGCCCGATAGAGAATGATCGAGAAGGCGGGTACGCCGACCAACGCCGTCACCACGCCGATGGGCAGAACCTGCTGGGGCAGAACGACCCGCGATGTGATGTCCGCCAACACCATGAAAATGCCACCGGCCACCATGCAGGTCGGAAGCAGTCGAATGTGATTGTGGCCGACGATGAAGCGCGCCCCATGCGGCACCACGAGACCGACGAAACCGATCGAGCCGACCATGGAGACGATCGTTGCCGTCATCAGCGCCGTGGTGGCGAAGAGGGCAATGCGGACGATGTTGACGGGAATACCGAGTGAGGCGGCAGCATCGTCTCCAAATGCGAATGCATCGAGCGCGCTGGCGAAGTACATGCATATCAAAAAGCCGATGACCACGACGATCAGGATGAGTTGAAACTCAGGCCAGCGCACGCCTCCAAAACTGCCCAGCAGCCAGAACATGACGTCGCGCGTCTGCTGCGCATTGCCTGAGGTCGTCACCACGTAGGAGGTCAAGGCATTGAACAACTGCGAGGCCGCAACGCCCGCCAGAATTGTCTTGCTGGCCCCGCCGCGCGCGCCGTGGGAGAGCAATGCCACAAAGGCAAAGGCGACGAAGGCACCCACGAACGCGCCGGCAGAAAGCGTGACCGTTCCGACGCCGACACCTAGAATGATGATGCTGACGGCGCCGGTGGAGGCACCCGCCGAGATGCCCAGCACGTATGGCTCGGCCAAGGGGTTGCGCAACAGCGATTGCAAAACGGCCCCGCTTACCGCAAGACCTGCGCCGCAGCAGGCACCGACCAGCGCTCGGCTCAGCCGGTAGTCCCAAATCACGCTTTCCTGGATGGGGTTGAGCGCGACTGCCGACCAGCCAATCTTGTTGGTCATTGCGGCGAAGGTGGTCTCGATCGAAATAGACATCTCGCCGATCCCGGTGCCTGCCGCTATGGTCAGCAGCAAAAGCAACCCACCCAATGTGATGAACAGGCCGAGACCGGCGTGTTCCCATGTTTTGTCAGTCGTCGCGTTCACTTGGCGAGACCAAGCTTTTCCAGCTGATCAGCCACTTCTTCGGCGCCGTAAATGGTGCGAATGGTCGGGTTCATCGCCGACGCCTGCATCATCACGACACGACCCTTCTTGACAGCATCGAGCTGGCTCACCGCCGGATCGGAGTTGAGGAAGGCGATCTTGTTTTCGGCCCTGTCGAGTTCCCAGCGATTGCGATCGGACTCACCAACCACGATCACGTCTGGGTTGGTAGCCATGATGCCTTCCCAGCTCACAGTCGGCCATTCAGCCTCGGTGTCGATGGCATTGTGCCCGCCAAGCAGGTCGGCAATGAAGCCCGAGGCGCCGTTCTTGCCACCCAGATATGCGTCATCGGCGGGCGAGGGACTGGAAAACCAGAAGACATAGGAAAGGTCAGCAGCCTCGGTGCCGACGCGCGCGCGCAGCGCTGCCTCGCGGGCCTTGAACTCAGCGATCAGCGACTGACCGCGGTCTTGCACGTCGAAGATCTGCGCCAATTCGTCGATCTCCTGATAGACATAATCCATGCTCCAGAGGTAGTCGCGGCTGCCATAGGCGTCCTTGGTGTCGTTAGTCACTGCGCAGATTCCGGGTGCGAGATAGTTGCCAATGCCGAGGCGATCGAAGTCCTCGCGCTGGGCGACCTTGCTGTCCGGACCCATCAGGATGGGCAGTTGTGCCGAAACGAAGTCGGGGTCCTCGGCTAGAACCGACTCTAGGCTAGGCGTTTCGACACTCAGCAATTTGACGCTGTCGCTGGCTTCCTGCAGTTCGGGCAGAACTTTCGTCGGCCAGAATGCGGTTCCCACCATCCGGTCTTCAAGCCCGAGCAACAGCATGATCTCGGCACTGTTCTGGCCCAGGGCGACGGCCCGCTCCGGGGCCTTGTCGAAGGTTACCGAGACGCCGCAGTTCTCGATCGTCAGGGGGTAGGTGGTGGAAGCGGCGAAGGTCGGCGTCGCGTTGGCGCAAAGGGCCATGGCGAGCGTTGCAGTAAGGACTCTGGTGGATGACATGGTGTTTTCTTGCGCGTTTGAAATCGGTCTGAAGCAGTCGGCGCGGCTGCTTTAGGCGCCCGTCCGGCAGAAAACAAGAGTATTTGCATCATATTTCTTTTCGGAGACGCGCTTCGGCCCTGCTGTGCGGACGTGGACATTTCGCCGCCAGGTCGGCGATCAGGGGCCCTGGCGCACGGCCCGGTGCCCAGGCATGCAAATTCAAAGAGATATGCCGTCGGTAGCAGTGCTTTCAGCGCAACATGCCGCGCCGAGAGCCGATGATGGACCTGACCAGATCGCTCCTGCACCTCCCGATGTGCTTGCGGTACCAGGCCGAACACACGACCAGGAGCATCCGCATTGTGAGTAAGATGAAGACCTATTCCATAGCGCTCATCCCCGGTGACGGAATCGGACCAGCCGTTACGGAGGCTGCCTGGCAGGTGGTCGAGGCTGTCGCACGCGGCGCGGATTTCACGGTGCATGCCACGCGCCTGCCATGGTCATGCGACCATTACCTGGAAACCGGCGCCATGATGCCGGAGGACGGCGTGGAAATCCTGCGCGGCCGCGACGCTATCCTGCTGGGTGCTGTTGGCTGGCCAAGGAAGGTCCCCGATTCCATCTCGCTGCACGGACTGTTGCTGCCCATCCGCAAGGCCTTTCGGCAATATGCCAACATCCGGCCCCATCGGCTGTTGCCGGGCGTGGAGGGGCCGCTGAGGAAATCCGAGTTCGACATCCTTTGCGTACGTGAGAACACCGAGGGTGAATATTCAGGCGCCGGCGGGCGCGTGCATCAGGGAACCGAAGACGAGGTCGCTGTCGAAACCGCCATCTTCACCCGCAAGGGTGTCGAACGTATCCTGCGCTTCGGCTTCGAGCAGGCCCGCCGTCGGCGCGGCAAGCTGGCCTCGGTCACCAAGTCCAATGCCCAGCGGCACTCGATGGTCTTCTGGGACGAAGTGACCCACGAACTGGCGCGCGAATACAGCGATGTGGAAGTGACGAGCTATCACATCGACGCCATGGCGGCCCGCATGGTGATGGCGCCGGAAACGCTGGATGTGGTGGTCGCCTCGAACCTCTTCGGCGACGTGCTGACGGATCTGGGCGCTGCGATCCAGGGAGGACTCGGCTTCGCAGCATCCGCAAATCTCAATCCGGATCGCAGCACGCTATCCATGTTCGAGCCGGTCCATGGCTCTGCGCCTGACATTGCCCATCTCGGCATCGCCAATCCCATTGCTGCGATCTGGTCTGCCTCGATGATGCTGGACCACCTGGGCGAAACCGATGCGGCCGCTCGCATCATGCAAGCCATAGAAGCCATTACCGCGCGGGGGATGGGCACGGTCCCCGGCGAGCACAAGACAGATGATATCACCCGAGCCGTCCTAACGGCCCTGCACTGACATGGAGCACGAAATGACCGCACTGACCGACCCCGACCTGTTCCGCCAGCAGGCCCTTATCGATGGCAACTGGATCGACGCCGCCTCCGGCAAGACCGTTGATGTGGTCGATCCCGCCAGCGGCAGGACTATTGGCACAATTCCCGATCTCGGCCGCGACGAGACCCGGCGGGCTATCGAAGCGGCCGAAAAGGCCTTTGCCAGCTTCCGGCGCACCAGCCATGCGGCGCGCGCGGCCATGCTGGAGAAGTGGTACGGCCTGATCCTCGACCACCAGGAAGACCTGGCGCGCATCATGACGCTAGAGCAGGGCAAGCCACTGGCCGAGGCGCGGGGCGAAATCGTCTACACCGCCTCCTTCGTCAAGTGGTATGCCGAGGAAGCTCGGCGCATTGGCGGCACGACCATCCCGGCGGCGCAAGCGGACCGGCGCATCCTGGTGCTCAAGGAACCTGTGGGCGTCGCGGGCATCGTCACGCCCTGGAATTTCCCGGCCGCCATGATCACCCGCAAGGTCGCTCCGGCCATTGCCGCGGGATGCACCACTGTGATCAAGCCCTCGGAGTTCACGCCCTATTCAGCCCTGGCCTTGGCCGTGCTTGCGCAGCGCGCCGGTATCCCCAGTGGCGTCGTCAATGTCGTCACCGGCCTGCCGGCTGAGATCGGTGCCGAACTGACCGGCAACACGGCGGTGCGCAAGATCTCCTTCACCGGCTCGACCCGCGTCGGTGCCTTGTTGATGCGTCAATCGGCGGACAGCATCAAGAGGCTCAGCCTGGAGCTCGGCGGGAACGCCCCGTTCATCGTCTTCGACGATGCCGACATCGACATGGCCGTCGAAGGAGTCATGACATCCAAGTTCCGCAATGGCGGCCAGACCTGCGTCTGCGCCAACCGCATCCTGGTGCAGAGCGGCGTCTATGATGCCTTCGCCGAGCGGCTGGCAGCGCGGGTCTCCGCGCTCAAGGTCGGCCCGGGCGCCGAAGACGGCACGCAGATCGGCCCGATGATCAACCGGGCCGCCATCGACAAGATCGAGCGGCATATCGAAGATGCGCTGGCCAAGGGCGCAAGCATATTGGGGACGCGACCAGCGCTGCCCGATGGCGACCACTATGCGGCTCCCGTGGTCCTGGCTAACGCCAATACCGACATGCTGCTGGCCAATGAGGAAACCTTCGGGCCAGTGGCGCCGCTCTTCCGCTTCGACACAGAAGCAGAGGCCATCGCGATCGCCAACGGGACACCCTTTGGGCTGGCTGCCTATTTCTACACGCAGGGGCTCAAGCGCGCCTGGCGCGTCGGCGAAGCCCTGGAGTTCGGCATGGTCGGACTCAACACGGGCGTCATTTCCATGGAAGTGGCCCCCTTCGGCGGCGTGAAGCAGTCCGGCATCGGCCGCGAGGGTGGACAGGCCGGCATAGAGGAGTACCTCGAAACCAAGAGCTTCCACATCGGCGGCCTCGACTGACAAAGATGACCGGCTCTCAGGAGGCCCGGTCTTTCCTTGTCGCCGAGTTTCAGCAGACTGGCGAACCACAGCGCTTGCCGCGCCATCGGCACTGCGATCGACGTCGAGATGGGTAGCCAAACGCATCCTCGCTCCGGTTCCCCGCCCCAAAAAAAGAGCGCTTCCATGAACACCATTTCCTCAGCATCGAAGCGGCACGCGCCCGCGATCGATAACGTGGAGGGAGGTCGCCTCGTGCCCCCCCAGCGTGATGTGATGCTGACGGCAGCCACTACGGCTCATTCAGGCGGGCGACCGGGAGCTAGGGCGGGGTGCTCGCATGCTGGCGGAGTGGCTCCGGGACGAACGCGTTCGATCCTTCGTCGCCCATGATCTGGCCGCAAACGCCGCGGCGTTTCTTGATCAACTCAAGGCGTGACCAGCAAGACCATAGAACCAAGGTTCGTCCTTCTGGCGGTTGAGGAAGCGATGCCCCTTGGACATGGTGGTCACCACCTCGGCAACTGAGAGTCCGCATTGCTCAAGAAAGGCCGCGTAGGGACCGTCGCCTTCACGAGTATCGACGCGAACAAACTGGCCCTTGAGGGTTTCCAGGTGGGCGGCGGTGAGATGGAGTGCGTCCTCGCTATTGGTCGCTGCAACCGGGCCGACGACGTAACCGCGTCCGAAATCGCGCTTCATCGAATAACCGACGATTTGGCCTCCGCGCCGCAAGACGCAGATTGATGCATTCCCCGACAGCAGGGTCAGGAGTCTTTCGCGGCTTCTGCCGAAGGCAAGGCTGTCGATGGGCAGAATCTCCGCGAGCCGGTCGGTACCAAGGGCGCTCAGTTCGCCATTCACGGGCGGAAGCGACGGAAGCTTGCGAACCAGTTCACCCTGACGCATATGGACCTATGCCTCATCGACAAAGCCAAGCGACAGGTAGAGGCCATGGGCGGCCCGGGTGGAGTTGAGCGCCAGGTCGCGCCCGCGGCAATGCTCAAGCACATGGTCCATCAGCCAGCGCCCACCACCCTGCGCCTGGGTGCGCGGCGAGGTGACCACCAGGCCCACTGTGGCGAAGTCCTCGCCGTGCGGAAACCACATGGCGGTGCCGAAGACCCTCCCGATCCCGTCGATGGCGGCGAGTCCTTTGCCGGCGCGGATCAGGAAGTCCCAGTCCTTGGGCCGATGCGGCCAGCCAACTGAAGCAGTCAGTGCGTGCAACAGGTGCACGTCAACATCGGCGATGTCGCGCGCGACAAGTTCGAAAGACTTCAGCCGCACCGATTGTCGCATTCAACTCATCCGCTATCTCGCCGTGGGTCCCATTCCAGCGGCAGGTTATGACATCCGCTGGATATTGCAGCGCTGCCTCAGGCTATTGCAGCAGAGTGCCGTGAGAAGGTCGGCAGGTTCGACTGGTTTCCCTCAGCAATTCGGAATCTTTGCCTGAAGCGAAGCGCCATTCGGCAGGGAACACTGTGTTCCACCCCCCATGCTGTCGGCATTCAACAATTTATGCAAGGCAGGGTGACTGGATGAACGCGGAGGAGATCCTCGCCAAGCTGGTTGCGTTTCCCACCGTCGTCGGCACGCCGAACCATGCCATCGTCGACTGGATCAGCTCCTATTGTCGGTCTCATGGAGCTATGGTCACGGTTCTCGCGGGTCCCGAAGGCGACCGTGCCAACCTGTTTGCAACCATCGGACCCAGCCAGGGCAGGGGCTATATCCTCTCGGGTCACATGGACGTGGTACCGGCGCAGGAAGTCGGCTGGACCAGCGATCCCTTCGCGCTGCGCCGCGATGGAACCAAGCTTTTTGGCCGCGGCACAAGCGACATGAAGGGCTTTCTCGCCTGTGCCCTGGCTGCGCTGCCCGTGCTCGCCAGGCAGGGTCTGCGCCAGCCGATGCATTTTGCATTTTCCTATGACGAGGAAGCCGGTTGTCGGGGTGCCCCGCACCTCCTCGCGGCCTTGTCCGGTCTCTGCGAGCGCCCACTGGGCGCCATCATCGGTGAGCCGAGCCGCATGCAGGCGGTGCGGGCGCACAAGGGCAAGGCCGCTGCGCGACTGGAGGTGACCGGCAGGTCTGGCCACTCCTCCCGTCCGGACCTGGGGCTCAACGCGGTCCACGCGATGGCAGGTATCGTTACGCAGATTGTCGAATATGGCCGTCAGCTCGAAGGGGCGGCGCTGGATTTGCAGTTCGAGCCACCCTATTCGACCGTGCAGGTTGGTGTGATGCAGGGCGGTCAGTCCGTCAACATCATTCCCGACCGCTGTGTTGCCGAGATCGAGCTCCGCGCCGTGCCGGGTGTCAGCCCAACCGCGCTGCTCGAGCCAATAAAGGCTGCGCTGATTGCGCTGGGCGAGAGCGGGTACGAGATCGCTTGGCGCGAACTTGCCACCTATCCGGGGCTGTCGCTGGCAAAGGACAGCGCCCTGTCATCGCTGCTTGCGGACCTGACGCAGCAACAGGTGTTGCCGGCCGTCAGCTACGGCACCGAGGCAGGGCTTTACCAGCAGGCCGGCATCGACGCGATCATTTGCGGCCCCGGCGATATCGGGCGCGCCCACAAGCCCGACGAATATATCGAAACCACCGAACTCGTCGCCTGCCAGTCGCTGATCGAAAACCTCGGCGCGCGGCTGGCCGCATAAGGAAAGGACGCTCCCATGGCAGCATTCCTGTTCAATTCCGACGCGGCCCGTGCTGCTGTCTTTCGCGATGTTTTCGCGCGCGAAGTGCCCGATCTGCAGTTCTTCGAGCCGTCCGATTCCATCGATCCCGAAGCGGTGCGCTACCTCATCACCTGGACTGTGCCCGCAGACCTGGCGCGCTACCGCAACCTCGAAATGCTATTCTCGATCGGCGCCGGCGTCGACCAGTTCAACTGGGAGGGGCTGGCCGATGGCGTCAAGCTGGTGCGTATGGTCGAGGAGGGGATCATCCGCATGATGGAAGAGTATGTGGCGCTCGGCGTACTTGCCTTGCACCGGCAGTTGCCCTCCTATAGGGCGCAACAGCAAGATCGCGTGTGGAAGCCGCTTCCGGCACATCAGGCCAGCCAGCGTCGGGTGGGCTTTCTCGGATTGGGCGTATTGGCTAACGCGGCCATCGAGCGCCTCAAGCCCTTTGGGTTCCCGATAGCCGGGTGGAGCCGGAGCTCGAAGAGTATTGACGGGGTCACGTGCTTTCACGGGGCCGAGGCTCTGCGCGGCTTTCTCGCCCAGACTGACATCCTGATATGCCTCTTGCCGTTGACGCAGGAGACCCGCGGTATCCTCAATGCGCAGCTATTCGCAGGGCTGCCCCATGGGTCGCAATTGCTGCATGTCGGCCGGGGCCCGCATCTCGACCAGGAGGCGCTGGTCGCCGCGCTGAACTCAGGTCAGCTCTCCGCGGCCATGCTTGATGTCACCGATCCGGAGCCGCTGCCACCCGACCATCCGCTCTGGTCACATCCGCGGGTGCTGATCACCCCCCATATCGCCTCCGTCACGCAGCCGCACAGCGCGGCGCGGACGGTGGTGGAAAACATCCGGCGTCACCGCGCCGGTGAGGAACCGATCGGACTGGTCGATCGCAGGCTCGGCTATTAGCAAGGAACGTTACTATGTCACTTCTCAAGACCATCGACCCCAATCCCGCCTTCGAACCCACTCATGCCAAGCCCGAAGCCGGGCGCCTGATTTCCGGCGACCCCGCCTTCAAGTCCTGACCACAGGATTCCGACAAGGGCGACAAGATACGCACGGGGGTCTGGGAGGCCACACCAGGCGTTACCCATTCGAGCAAGGGCACGATGTACGAGTTCTGCCACATCCTGTCCGGCGTGATCGAGATCGAGGAGAAGGGTGGCGAGACCCGCACATACCGCGCCGGCGACAGCTTCGTGATGAAGCCAGGGTTTGTGGGCGTCTGGCGCACCATCGAAACAGTTCGCAAGATTTTCGTCTGCGTGTACGAATAATCACGATCGAGCGCGCGGTGGCCTCAGCTTCGCGCGCGCTCAGCTCCGCCGCTCGATGGTTGGTGCGATTGCCGTCAAGCCGTGAAAATGCTCTCCAGCGGCACATGGGATTTTACGAGGGGAGACTTCAGAACGACGAAAGTGAAATACTTGTCGATGCCGAGATCCAGCTCGATCAGCCGTTCGATGATCGCCTGATACTCGCTGATACCGGCGGTGACGAATTTCACCAGGTAGTCATATCCGCCCGAAACCAGATGGCACTCAACCACGGCATCGATCTTCTCAACCGTCGAGAGAAAGCGGGAGAAATCGATGGGGCGGTGATTGCGGAGCGTTATTTCCGTGAAGACGGTCAAGGTCTGTCCCAGCTTTGCCACGTCGATCTGCGCGCTGTAGCCGGTAATGAAGCCTTCCGATTGCAGTTTCTTGACCCGCATCAGGCAGGGGCTGGGTGACAGGTTGACCAGTTCGGCGAGTTCGACATTGGAAATCCGCCCGTTCTTTTGCAGTTCGGCCAAAATTCTGATGTCGATCCTCTCGAGCTTCATAGCAGTACCCACTCCAATATCCGTGCTCCGACGCTCCTCAGCGGGGCTCTGCGCAACCGGCTGCGGTGCTGCCGTAGGCGGGCGCGCCGCGTTTGCCGCACTCACCGACCGACAGGACGCCGCGCAGCATCCTCCCAGTTGTTCACGCATTCGGCACAGCCGTCCAGTGAATCGTCTCGCGGGGGAATGATGTCGTGTGTCGGTCCAAATGCTCCCCGGTCCTGCATCATACAACCTTGCCGCACTGCCACGCACTGCCACGCATTGCAATTCGTCGCGCCCGGCGCTGATCGCCATTGTACAGCCGCCATTGCTGCGGCGCGTCACGGCAACGTCGGGCGCTGCGAGGGCGGCCGGCAGCTCGGGCATGCCCGGTGCAACCGCCAGGATCGACGAGCGCACGGAGGCCTACGGAAACCTGATGTCGAGCTGATGACAGAAGGAGGAAGCCCATGCGCCGCCTGCCATGACCACCGTCGTGGTGGCGACCGCTTTTGTAACCACCTCGCTGACCCGTCCGGCGCTCAGCTCAATGCCCCGGGCAGCGCAGAACTGCACAGAGCCGCCCGCGGCCATGATGCCACACGCCGCAACTGGCACAGCGCGTGAGGGGTCGGCCGTTCCATCAGGTGAGAACATACCACCCTTCCATCTGCGGCCGGTGGCGCTGACCGCTCGCTCGCCTCCCGGGTGGAGAGCATATGCGTGGTGACCCCGGCGGTGCGTGCAAAGTCGCGCCATTTCGCCCAGGCGGCCAATTGGCTCTCATCGTCGGAAAGATAGAGCAGCCCGCAGCGCCGGAAGCTTGTGTCTTCGCTGGTTTCCTTTGCGACATTATCCAAGAGTTCGAGGCTCTTGGTGGCCATCGGTAGTTCGCGTGCGTCGCGATTCTGCTGACGGCACCAGCCCCAGTTCCGGCTCGACTGTTCGGCGGCGACGCGTCCCGTTTCGAGTAAAGCAACCCGAACGCCCCGGCGCGCCAAGTAATAGGCGGTGAATACGCCCACCACGCCGCCACCGATGACGACGACGTCCGCCTCTCGAGGCAGATCGGCGCTGGACTCGATATGTAGGAGGGGCGCGGGCATGGGAACTGCTTTGTTCCGGTCATTCTAGCGCACCTGCCCGGCAACGTGCGGCAGCCGATTGCTATCTGTCAGAATTATCTGCTGTTAATGCCTGTATGCGTGGCAGAATGTGCGGTCGTCGGGCTGGAGACCCGGAAGCCCCATCGCTTCCCAGCGCCATTCGGGCTGACTTGGTGCCTCTCGGCGGGGTCACAGGACGAACCGCTGTCTGGCCCGGCGGATTTAGCACTTCATGCTGCCCGGCGGCACACTTTCGGCGACTCTGTGGGGCTTGCGAGCGTGACACTGCTCATAACTTGAGGCGTCCACCTGAGGAGGAAAGGGCGCCTTGGAGACGAGCGATCGGTTGGCACCTCTCGTGGGAGCCCAAGCCGCCTGGAGAACAATGTCTTGGAGCCACCAGATGGACGATGCGACTCTGTTGCCTAGTGTGGGCCGAGGTGCCGGGTCGCAAATTGATCCCAATGCACTGGGGCGAGAGGATAGCACAATGACCGTGTCTATAGAGTCGGCTTCGACCCAGGATTTGGCGCTTTCCGTGCGCAATCTCACCGTCAGCTTGCCCGAGGGCATGGAACGGCAGCATGCAGTCGAGAACCTGTCCTTCGATCTCAAACGTGGCCAGATCCTGTGCATCATAGGAGAATCCGGCTCGGGCAAGTCGGTCACCGCCAATGCCATCATGGGCCTTCTGCCCAAGATGATCCGGGTCGCCGGCGGCGCTGTCGATCTTGAAGGCCGCAGCATAATGGGCCTGCCTCCCGGCGAACTCCGCAGTTTGCGCGGTCGCGTTGTCTCCATGATCTTTCAGGATCCACTATCGGCGCTTAATCCATTGATGACCGTGGGAGATCAGATCACGGAAGTCATGGCCGCCCATGGCATCGGAACGTCTGAATCCCGACGAAGCCGCGCCATGGAAATGCTGGCCGAAGTC
>NZ_LMEM01000004.1 GCF_001426345.1 Devosia sp. Root436
AATCGATCCGACACCGCAGCCGCGATCTGGGTCGCCATCCAGATCGCGGCATCCAAAAGGATGGCACGAGCTAACCACAAAGCGCTAATACAAGGGCTACTGGAACATTGAGCTAACAGTAGCCCTCATGGTGAGGCGGGAGCGCAGCGACCCTCGAACCACGAGGGCGTGGCGCCCGACTCATGCCATTCTGCTGCCCTGTTCGCATGCAAGGTGAAGTCGTCACATTCCCCGTTGTCCACAGAGTTCACAGGGGCGGTCACAAGACATTAACCAGCGGGTCGATAGGCCAAGACTCTTGCCCGCATCGCGTGGTTAAGAAAGGTTAACTTTTCCCCGGAGGCATCATGGCAGAGATCGCGCGGCTGCATCCGGCCGAAGACAAATCGTTCCGTCTGGCGCCCCACAATGTGGAGGCGGAACAAGCGCTGCTGGGCGCGATCCTGCTGAACAACGACGCCTTCTACCGGGTGTCGGACTTCCTTGAGCCGCCGCATTTCTACGAGCCGGTGCATCGCGATATCTATGAAGTGGCGGGCAAGATCATCCGCGCCGGCAAGTCGGCGGACCCGACCACGATCAAGACCCACCTGCCCGAGCAGTTGCTGCCCGACGTGACCATGGCGCAGTATCTCGCCAAGCTGGCCGCCGAGGCGACCACGGTGCTCAATGCCGCCGACTATGGGCAGGCGATCTACGACACCGCAATCCGCCGCAACCTGATCCTTGTCGGCGAGGAGATGGTGGCCGTTGCCTATGACGGCAGCGACGTCGAAATGACGCCGAACAAGCAGATCGAAAAGGTCGAAGGCGAGCTGTTCCAGCTGGCCGAAAAGGGCCGCTATGACGGTGGCTTCCAGAATTTTTCCAATGCCCTCAGCGCCTCGATCCAGATGGCGGGCGAGGCCTATCAGCGCGACGGGGGCCTGTCGGGCATCGCCACCGGGCTTGATGATCTCGACCGTCAGATGGGCGGACTACAGGGAAGCGACCTGATCATCCTCGCGGGACGCCCGGCCATGGGCAAGACGTCGCTGGCCACCAATATCGCCTTCAACGTCGCCAAATCCTGGAAGGGCGAAATCGCACCGGACGGGCACCAGAAAACCACCAATGGCGGCATTGTCGGCTTCTTCAGCCTCGAAATGAGTTCGGAACAGCTGGCGACGCGTATCCTGGCCGAGCAGGCGGAAATCTCGTCGTCGGATATCAGGCGCGGGCGTATCCATGACAGCCAGTTTTCCAAGCTCGTGGACGTGTCCAACATGATGAGCAAGCTGCCACTCTATATCGATGATACCGGCGGCATCAGTGTGGCACAGCTTGCGGCGCGGGCGCGGCGGCTGAAGCGGCAGAAGGGGCTGGATTTCCTGGTTATCGACTACCTGCAACTGCTGAGCGGCTCGAGCAAGGCATCGAGCCAGAACCGCGTGCAGGAACTGACCGAGATCACCACTACGCTCAAGGCGCTGGCCAAAGAACTGGAAGTGCCGATCGTGGCGCTCAGCCAGCTCTCGCGCCAGGTGGAGTCGCGCGACGACAAGCATCCGCAACTGGCGGATCTGCGCGAATCGGGGTCTATCGAGCAGGACGCCGACGTAGTGCTTTTCGTTTATCGCGAAGAGTATTATCTCAAGAACAAGGAGCCCAAAGAGGGCACGCCAGAGCATATGAGCTGGCAGGGGGAAATGGAAAAGGTGCACGGCAAGGCCGAAGTGATCATCGCCAAGCAGCGCCACGGCCCCACCGGCACGGTGCAGCTCAGCTTCGAGGCGCAGTTCACGCGCTTCGGCAACCTGGCACGCGCCGACTACCTGCCCGAGCGCATGGAATAGGCATGGCGCTGACGTCTGGCCTTGGGGGGCAACTCAGTATCGATCTCGGGGCTCTGGCCCGGAACTGGCGGGCACTGGACAAGGTGAGCGCCGGCGCGCTGACAGGCGCGGTGGTGAAAGCCGATGCCTATGGCACCGGCATCACCATGGCCAGCAAGGCGCTGCATGCGGCGGGGGCGCGGTTCTTCTTTGCGGCGACGCCGGACGAGGGCATGGCGGTGCGCGCGGCGGTGCCCGATGCCCATATCTTCATTCTCAACGGGCTCTATCCGGGCGCGGCCAACCTCTATGTGCGGCAGAACCTGATGCCGATCATATCCTCGATGGCGATGCTGGAGGAATGGCTGGCCAAGTGCACGGAGCGCAACGAGGCCTATCCAAGCGCCTTCCACTTCGACACCGGGATGAACCGGCTGGGTTTCCGGCTCAACGAGGCGGCCCAGGTGCGCGAGCGCATCCAGGGGCTGGGCTATGCGCCGCAGATGGTGATGAGCCACCTGGCCTGTGCCGACCAGCCGAGCCACGAAAAGAACCGTACCCAGCTGGCGCTATTCGGTTCTGTGATGACGCAGTTTCCGGGGATTCCGGCCTCGCTGGCCAATTCGGCCGGGCTGATGACGGGGCGGGACTATCATTTCCAGATGGTGCGGCCGGGTATCGCGCTCTATGGCGGGCGCGCCGTCAACGGTCGCAAGAATCCGATGGCACCGGTGGTGACGCTGCATGTCCCGATCGTGCAGGTGAAGGAAGCGCGCACCGGCGAAACCGTCGGCTACGGCGCCAACCACTCGCTGGCACGCGACAGCCGGCTGGCCATTCTCAGCCACGGCTATGCCGATGGTTTCCTGCGGTCGCTTTCGGGCAGCAATACGCGGCCAGGCGGCAAGGTGGTGATCCGCGGCAAGGTGTGCCCAGTGATCGGGCGGGTTTCGATGGACCAGGTGACGGTGGATATCACCGAACTGGGGCCTGATATTCCGAACCCAGGCGAGGCCGCGGAAATCCTCGGCGACATCATCGGGGTGGACGAGCTGGCCGATGCCGGCGGCACGATCGGCTATGAAATCCTGACCTCGCTCAAGGGGCGCTACAGCCGCAACTATGTGGGCGACGGCAACCTGCCACCGGGATGAGCACGTTCGTCATCCTGCTGCGGGCCATCGGGCCGATCACGCACAAGATCATGTCGATGGCGCAGTGGCGCGAGGCGGTGGCGGCGGCCGGCTATGACGATCCGCAGACCTATGTGGCGACCGGCAACATGATCGTGGGCAGCGGCAAGGGAATTGCCGAGGTCACGGCGGAGATGAATGCGGTGGTGCGCGATCTCGGGCTGGGAAAGGGCAATGTGGCAGTGGTGCGCAAGGCCGGGGCGTTGCGCAAGCTGGTCAAGGCCAACCCGTTCCCGGACGCGGCGGCGGAACGCGCCAGCGAGCTTGCGGTGTATTTCTTTGCCGGGGCGAAGCCGGACTTTTCGTGGCTGGCGGGCTATGACGGGCCGGAGCGCGTGCATGTCGAGGGCACGCATCTATTCGTGGATTATGCCGGGCGGGCTTCGCTGAGCCCGCGGCTGCCCGGGCTGATCGAGAAGCGTTCGGGCACGGTGACGGCGCGCAACTGGAACACGGTGAAGGCGCTGGCCGAGCGGGCGGCGGGGCGGGGGTAGCGGGGTGAGCACTTCCCTTCTCCCCTTGAGGGAGAAGCTGCCCGCAGGGCGGATGAGGGTTGCTCCCACAAGCATTGAAGCATGGGAGAGCGCAGAACCCCTCTCCCGGTAATTTCCTCTGGACGAGGAAATTACCGCCCTCTCCCTCAAGGGGCGAGGGAAGAACAGTCTCAGGTTCCAGATTTGACTAAGTTCACTTTTTGTTCTTGCTCCACAGGGACGGACCGGCTAGGCTTTGCACAGTTGCATACATAGAGACCCGTCTTGGCCAAATCCCGATCTTCCTTTGTCTGCCAGGCCTGCGGGGCCGTAACCACGCGCTGGCAGGGGCGGTGCGATGCCTGTGGCGAGTGGAACACCATCGTCGAGGAAATCACCGATAGCGGGGTGGGCGCGGGGCCGAAATCGGCCAAGGCCAATGGGCGGCCAACCAACCTGGTGCCGCTATCGGGTGAAACGGAGAGCGCGGCGCGGGTGGTGACCGGGCTCGGGGAGCTGGACCGGGTGACCGGGGGTGGGTTCGTCAAGGGCTCGGCGCTGCTGGTGGGTGGCGATCCGGGGATCGGAAAATCGACCTTGCTGCTGCAATCGGCGGCGGCCCTGGCCAACCGCGGCAAGCGGGTCGTCTATGTGTCGGGCGAGGAGGCAGTGGCCCAGGTGCGCCTGCGGGCACAGCGGCTCGGGCTGGGCGAGGCCAATGTGATGCTGGCGGCCGAGACCAATGTGGAGATCATTCTCGCGACGCTGGAAAACGGCCCTGCCCCGGACCTGGTGATCATCGACTCCATCCAGACGCTGTGGACCGACCGGGTGGACAGCGCGCCGGGCACGGTGACGCAGGTGCGCACCTCGGCGCAGGCGCTGACGCGCTTCGCCAAGAAGAGCGGCGCGGCGGTGGTGCTGGTGGGGCACGTGACCAAGGACGGGCAGATCGCGGGCCCCCGCGTGGTCGAGCATATGGTCGATGCGGTGCTCTATTTCGAAGGCGATGCCAGCCATACGTTCCGGATTTTGCGCGGGGTGAAGAACCGCTATGGCGCGACCGACGAGATCGGCGTGTTCGCCATGACCGAATTGGGGCTGGAGCAGGTGGCCAATCCCTCGGCTCTATTCCTCGACCAGCGCGACGAGGGCGCGGCCGGTTCGGCGGTGTTTGCCGGCATGGAGGGCACAAGGCCGCTGCTAATCGAAATCCAGGCGCTGGTGGCCCCCTCCCCGCTCGGCACACCAAGGCGGGCCGTGGTGGGCTGGGACTCTTCGCGGCTCTCGATGGTGCTGGCGGTGCTGGAGACGCGCTGCGGGGTGCGGATCGGGGCCAATGATATCTATCTCAACGTCGCGGGGGGACTGAAAATCAACGAACCGGCGGCGGACCTGGCGGTGGCGGCGGCGCTGATTTCCTCGCTCACCAGTTCTCCCCTGCCGACCGATGCGGTCTATTTCGGGGAAATTTCGCTGGCGGGCGGTATCAGGCCGGTGGCGCATGGCTCGCTGCGGCTGCGCGAGGCGCAGAAGCTGGGGTTCAAATCGGTCTCGACCGGGCGGCTGGGCACGGCTGACCGGGCCTCCGGGCTGGCGGTGTCCGAGTTTTCGGCTTTGTCGGAACTGGTGGGGCGGATCGCGGCGGCGGGCAAGCCGCGGGAGCCGGAGCGGGAGGAATGGTAATTTCAGCAGGTACTTTCCACGATGTCATCCCGGCGCAGGCCGGGATCCATCCTGAGATCGTTTCGCCCTCACCGCATGTTGGAATATCTCAGGATGGATCCCGGCGTTCGCCGGAATGACATCAGTGATGGAAGACCAAGGTGAAACGCTCCCGGCCCGCGCTCTATGCCTCGACCGGCTGCCGCAATATCTTGGCCATGGGCCGGCCCTTGGCGAGTTCGTCCACCAGTTTGTCGAGGTAGCGGATTTCCTTCATCAGGGGCTCGTCGATCTCCGCCAGCTTGACGCCGCAGACCGAGCCGGTAATGAGCGCGCGCGCCGGATTGAGCCTGGCCTGGGTGAAAAAGGTCTCGAATGTGGTCTCGTTGGCCAGTTCACGCTCCAGCGATGCCTGGCTGTGGCCGGTGAGCCAGCGGATGATTTCGTCGACCTCGTCCTTGGTGCGGCCCTTCTTTTCGGCCTTTTCGAGGTAGAGGCGATAGACGCTGGCCACGCTCATGGCATAGACGCGCTGGTTGTTCTTGCTGTTCATGACGCCTTCCCTTCCTGAGCCGGCAGTTTATCGGGTGGCGCATATTGTACAACAAGGCAGTGGCGCCAGCGTGGCGGTTGGCAGTTTCCTGGAGATTGCCTCCGGACCCGGTCCGCTTGCCCTTGGCAGCGCGGCACAAAGCGGCTAAACGAAGCCCAACAAGCCGGGGCGGCAACTGGAGCCAGGTGAAAGACATATGCTGACAGCGTTCGACGTTGGTGTTGGTGTTTTGGTGCTGATTTCGGCGATCCTGGCTACGGCACGCGGCTTGACCCGCGAAGTGCTGTCGCTGGCGACCTGGGCCGGTTCGGCCGCCATTGCCATGTACATGTACCTCTACCACCCCGAGATTGCCCAGCAGTACATCGCCGAGGAACTCGTGGCCAATATCGCCACTGTGGTCGTGACCTTCATCGTGGCGCTGATCGTGCTGCACCTGCTTACCATGCGTATCGCCGATTTCGTGGTCGACAGCCGCATCGGGCCGATCGACCGGACGCTGGGCTTCGTGTTCGGCGTGCTGCGCGGCGTGCTGATCGCCATCGTCATTACCATTTTCGGCACCTGGCTGATGGCCGACAAGCTGCCGAGCTGGGCGGCGGATTCGCAATCGCTGCCGCATCTGCAGAGCATGGGCCAGACACTGATCTCGCTGCTGCCGGAGGACCTGGAGCAGCAGGTGACCGACATGCTGCAGGGTGGCACGGGGCTGACCGAGGATTCCGAGTCGCCCGCCATTCCGCTCGACGAAGGCACGGACGCGACCGAAGACGGCACGGTGGAACCGCCGGCTGCCGTGCCCGCGACGCAGACCTGATCATAATCTGGTGAGCGCGGCGCGCTTGCCACAACCCTGACCGGCTTTCGGGGCATTGGTCGGGACAAGCAAAATGGGCTATGGGGTGGGCAACCACTCATCCCCTGGCCCCGTCGCCATTGGCGGCGCGCATTTGTGAGACGCGTTTTCGAACCGCAAAAGTGGTCCACTTTTGCCGAAAACGCTCTAGCCTGCGGTTGAGGCAGCATTGGCATGGAGAGCCCGGTGAACCATCCGAGCGAGTCTTTCGACGATCTTGAAGGCGACACGCTGCATGAAGAGTGCGGCGTGTTTGGCATTTTGGGGCATAGCGACGCCTCGACGCTGACGGCGCTGGGCCTGCATGCCTTGCAGCATCGCGGGCAGGAAGCGGCCGGCATCGTCAGTTTCGACGGCAAGCAGTTCTTCACCGAAAAGCGCATGGGCCTGGTGGGCGACCACTATACCGACCCGGCCTTGCTGGCGAAGTTACCCGGATCGATGGCCATGGGCCATACGCGCTATTCGACGACAGGCGAAGTGGCGCTGCGCAATGTGCAGCCGCTGTTTGCGGAGCTGGAGGATGGCGGCATCGCCATTGCTCACAATGGCAATTTCACCAACGGGTTGACGCTGCGGCGGCAGATCATCGCCACCGGCGCCATCTGCCAATCGACATCGGATACCGAGGTGGTGCTGCACCTGGTGGCGCGCTCGCGCCATTCATCCTCGACCGACCGCTTCATCGATGCGATCCGCCAGATGGAGGGGGGCTATGCCATGCTGGCAATGACCCGCACCAAGCTGATCGCGGCGCGCGACCCCATCGGCATCCGCCCGCTGGTCATGGGAGAACTCGACGGCAAGCCGATCTTCTGCTCGGAAACCTGCGCGCTCGACATGATCGGCGCCAAATATATCCGCGACGTCGAGAATGGCGAGGTCGTGATCTGCGAAATCCAGCCCGATGGCTCCATCAGCATCGAGGCGCGCAAACCGGCGCGACCGACGCCGGAACGGCCGTGCCTGTTCGAATATGTCTATTTCGCCCGCCCCGATTCCGTGGTGTCCGGGCGCAGCGTGTATGCGGCGCGCAAGCGCATGGGCATGAACCTGGCCAAGGAGGCGCCTGTCGATGCCGATGTGGTGGTTCCGGTGCCCGATGGCGGCACGCCGGCGGCCATCGGCTATGCGCAGCAGAGCGGCATTCCGTTCGAGCTGGGCATTATCCGAAACCACTATGTGGGGCGCACCTTCATCGAGCCGACGCAGTCGATCCGCGCCTTCGGCGTCAAGCTCAAACATTCGGCCAACCGGGCCGAAATCGCGGGCAAGCGCGTGGTTCTGATCGACGATTCCATCGTGCGCGGCACGACCTCGGTCAAGATCGTGCAGATGATGCGCGATGCCGGGGCGACCGAGGTGCATATCCGCGTCGCCAGCCCGATGATCTATTTTTCGGACTATTACGGCATCGACACGCCGGACCCGGAAAAGCTGCTGGCCAACCAGCACAAGAGCCTGGAATCGATGTGCAAGTTCATCGGCGCCGACTCGCTGGAATTCCTCAGCATCGACGGGTTGTATGAGGCGGTGGGCGGCGAGAAGCGCAACAATGGCGCGCCGCAATTCACCGACCACTATTTCACGGGCGACTATCCGACGCAGTTGACCGATCTCAACGGCCGCTCCAAGAACGAGCCGAAACAAATCTCCCTGCTCAAAGAGGCCGGTTAATGGCTGGAAATCAGGATCTTGCAGGCAAGGTCGTCCTCGTTACCGGCGCCTCGCGGGGCATCGGTTATGCCGCCGCGATCGAGGCGGCAAGGCGCGGCGCCCATGTGGTGGCCGTGGCACGCACAGTGGGCGGGCTCGAGGAACTCGACGACGAAATCCAGGATCTCGGCTCGGCGGCGACGCTGGTGCCGCTCGACCTGCGCGACGGCGACGCCATCGACAGGCTGGGCGCGGCGATCTTCGAGCGCTGGGGGGCTCTCGACGGGCTCGTCGCCAATGCCGGGCAGTTGGGCGTGCTCAGCCCCCTCCCCCATGTGAAGCCGGAAGATTTCGAGAAGGTGATGGCGGTCAACGTGACCGCCAATTATCGCCTGCTGCGCGCCACCGACCTGCTGCTGCGCCAGTCGACGGCCGGCCGGGCGGTGTTCGTTTCGTCCTCGTCGGCCCGCTCGGCGCGGCCGTTCTGGGGGCTTTATGCCGCCAGCAAGGCGGCGGTGGACGCGATGGCAAAATCCTATGCCGGCGAAGTGGCGCAGACCAAGGTCAAGGTCAACGTGTTCTATCCCGGCGCGGTGCGCACGGCGATGCGCGCCAAGGCGATGCCGGGCGAGAACCCGGATACGCTGCCCAAGCCATCCGAAATCGCGCCCAGGCTGATCGACCTGATCAGCCCCGCCGTCAAGGAAAGCGGCAGGCTGTTCAACGTCGAGACCGGCGCCTTCGAGGATATCTGATGGTCGCGCTGCGGGCCTATCGCGCCGACGATCTCGATGCGCTCTACCAGATTTGCCTCGCCACCGGCGATGCGGGCGCGGATGCCGCGCCGCTGCATAATGACCGCAAGGCGGTGGGCCATATCTATGCGGCGCCTTATGGGGTGCTGGAGCCAGCCAATGTGTTCGTGGCCGAGGACGCCGAGGGCGTGGCCGGCTATGTAGTCGGCACCTACGACACCTCTGCATTCGGCGCACGGCTGGAGCGGGAATGGTGGCCGGCCTTGCGCCGGCACTATGCGCAGGCCACAGAGCTGACGCCGGCTGACCGGGAGCGCGTGGCGGCCATGAACCGGCCGGGGGACAATCCGGCCGATATCGTGGCGCAATATCCGGCGCATATTCACATGAACCTGCTGCCGCGGCTGCGCGGGCAGCGCGTGGGCACCGGGCTGCTGCAGCTGTGGGTGGACCAGGCGCGGGCGGCCGGAGTGAGCGGAATTCACCTGGGGGCCAGCCCCAGCAATGCCGGCGGCATCGCCTTCTGGACGCGCAGCGGGTTTACGCCGCTGCGGACGCAAGGGGCGGTGTGGTTCGGGATGGAGCTTTAGGGCTCTTTCTTCCCTTCTCCCCTTGAGGGAGAAGGTGCCCGAAGGGCGGATGAGGGGTCTCTTCCGTAAGCACTGGACTCGTGGAGAGAACCCCTCACCCGGTTTTCCGCTGGACGCGGAAAACCACCCTCTCCCTCAAGGGGAGAGGGGTAGCTCCACTCTTGGGCGTCAATCCAGCCGCGTCATCAGCACCTTGTCGATGCGGCGGCCGTCGAGGTCCATGATCTCGAATTTCCAGCCATTGTGCTCGAAGGTTTCGCCAACGCCGGGCAGGCGGTTGATGATGGAGAGGACGTAGCCGGCTACCGTCTCGTATTTGGCGTCGCGCGGGATGGACAGCTTGAGCTTGTCACCGAACTCGTCGACGGGCATCCAGCCGGCGACGAGATATGACCCGTCGTCGCGCCGGACCAGAGCCGGATCGTCGCCGGTTTCTTCCTGGAAGACGCCGGTGATAACTTCGAGGATGTCACCGGAAGTGACGATGCCTTCGAAATGGCCATATTCATCGACCACCAGGGCCATGTGGACGGTGGAATTTCTGATGGCGCGGACCACGTCCAGCGCATCGGCATGATCCATCACCACTGGCACCGGCTGCACGAATTTGCGGATCTCGAGCGGCTGGCCGTTGGCGAAGACCCCGATAATGTCCTTGATCGCCACCACGCCGATGATGGAATCGGCATCGCCATCCTGCACGAGCAGGCGGGAGCGGTGGGTATCGAGGATGGTGCGGCGGATTTCGCCGCCATCGTCGGAGAGATCGACCACATCGACATCGAGGCGCGGGGTCATGAGGCCGCGGGCCGACCGATCGGCCAGGCGCATCACGCCCGAGATCATCGAGTGCTCGTCGCTCTCGATGACGCCGGCCGTCGTGGCCTCGGCAATGATGGTCTTGACCTCTTCCTCGGTGACCTTTTCCTCAGATTCACCGTGCTGCCCCAGCAGCCGCAGCACGAGTTGACCGGAAACGTCAAGAATCCAGACCACGGGCGAGCCGATGGCGGCCAGCAGTTTCATGGAGGGGGCGACGCGCGCGGCAACGCCTTCGGCATCGCGCAGGGCGATCTGCTTGGGCACCAGTTCGCCTATGATAAGCGAGATATAGGTGATGAGCACAACGACGACGCCAACGCCCAGCACGTCGGCGACATTGTCGGCAACGCCAACCGATTCGAGCCAGACAGTGAGACGCAGGCCGAGCGTTGCGCCGGAAAAGGCGCCGGACAGGATGCCGACAAGAGTGATGCCGATCTGCACCGAGGACAGGAACTTGCCGGGATCATCGGCAAGCTGGATGGCGGTGGCGGCGCCCTGGTTGCCCTGGTCGGCCATAGCGCGGAGGCGGGCGGGGCGGGCGGAAACGACTGCCAGTTCCGACATCGCCAACAGGCCGTTGATGATGGTCAGGACGACGACGATCAATATTTCTGCGAACAAGGTCTTTTCATGGGAATGCGGCCCCGCTCTCAGCATCGGGTCGCTTGTGCCCGGACAATATAGGGGCAAAGCATTCGGTTGCACCATGGGCATGGAAAATTTGTCGCGGCACGGGCTCGATGATTTGACCGCATACGCAACCAATCGCGCTAGATAGCCGTACCTGCTGGCGGAGTTTGCAAGATGCCCCTGACCGAGAAATTGCTGATCCTGGCCATAGCCGCGCAGGTGCTGCTTACGCTGGGCATCCTGATGTGGCTGGGCTTTGAGCGGGTGCCGCGCGTGGCGCGGGGCGAGATTGCGGTGAGGGACATCGCCACGGCCGGCGACGCCTATCCTTTGCGGGCGCGGCTGCTGTCGAACAATTTCGACAACCAGTTTCAACTGCCCGTGCTGTTCTACGTGGCGGGGCTGCTCTCGCTATGGAGCGGCGGCGCTGGGTGGGTGGAACTGGTGCTGGCGTGGCTGTTCGTGGCGCTGCGGTATGTCCATGCGGCGATCCATGTGAGCAGCAATCGGGTCTATCGCCGGTTCGGCGCCTATACGGCGGGCCTTGTGGTGCTGGGGCTTCTGTGGCTATGGCTCGTGCTGCGACTTGTTGTTCTAGCCCCGAGTAACTGAATGCGCCTTCCCGGCCGCCTGTCTGCCGCCATTGCCGTGCTCACCGATGTCGAAACGCGAAAGCGTCCGGTGTCGGAGGCGCTGAAGGCGTGGGGACTCAATAACCGCTTTGCGGGGGCCGGCGACCGCGCCGCCATCGGCAACCTGGTCTATGACGCGCTGCGGCGGCGGGCTTCGCATGCGGCGCTGATGGGCAGCGACAGTCCACGGGCGCTGGTACTGGCGGTGGCGGTGCGCGATTGGGGCGAGGACCCGGCGGCGCTGAGCGGGAGTTTTGCCGACGACAGCCACGCGCCGGAGGTGCTGAGCGCGGACGAGATGGCGCGGGCGGTGGGTGAGCTCAACGATGACACGCCGGGCTGGGTGCTGGCGGATGTGCCCGAATGGCTGACGCCGTCGCTGCAGCGCGGCTTTGGCGACAACTGGATTGCCGAGGGACAGGACATGGCCGGCCGGCCATCGCTGGATTTGCGGGTCAACAGCCTCAAATCGAGCCGGGAGCGGGTGATGAAGTCGCTGGCGCGGTTCACGCCCGAGGAAACCACAATTGCCCCGCTCGGCGTGACCATGAAGGCCGGGCCGCGCGACGCGCGGACGCCCAATGTCACCACCGACGAGGGGTATCTGAAGGGCTGGTTCGAGGTGCAGGACCAGGGCAGCCAGATCGTGGCAGCGCTGGCGGGGGCGCAGCCAGGCGAGCAGGTGCTCGACCTCTGCGCCGGGGCCGGCGGCAAGACGCTGGCACTGGCGGCGGCGATGATGAACAAGGGGCAGATCTTTGCCTATGACAGCGACCGCAGCCGGCTAGCGCCGATCTATGACCGGCTCAAGCGCAATGGCGCGCGCAATGTGCAGGTGCGGGCGCCGCAGCCGGGAGCGCTGGACGATCTGGTGGGGAAAATGGACCGCGTGGTGATCGACGCGCCTTGCACCGGCACCGGCACCTGGCGGCGGCGGCCGGACACCAAGTGGAAGCTGACGCCCGAGTTGCTGAGCCAGCGCATCAGCGAACAGGCCGCGATCCTGGCCGAGGGTCGGCGTTACCTCCGGCCCGGCGGCACGCTGGTCTACATCACCTGCTCGATCCTGCCGGAAGAAAACGACGACCAAATAGCTGGCTTTCTTGCGGCTAATCCCGGCTTTGCCCCGCTGGCGCCGGAGGACGTGTGGGCAGCTGCTTTTGGCACCGCCCCGCCCGCCAGCCTGGCGACCGGCAAGGGCGGGATTGCGCTGACGCCGCGTCTGACCGGCACGGACGGGTTTTATTTCAGCGCTTTGCGGCGGACGGAGTGAACCGCGAGCGGGCTCGCGCGTTGATTGAACAATAGCCCGTTGAGCCAAAGCCATGACCGTACCCTCCCTTGCCGACTACAAGACACCCCGCCCCTGGCTGACGCTGGGCATATTCCTTGTCGTAGTGATTGGCGTGGGGGCGCTGATCGGCACGCAATCGGTACCGGGCGCCTGGTACGAGGGGCTGGCCAAGCCATGGTTCAATCCGCCCAACTGGATTTTCGGGCCGGTGTGGTTCGCGCTCTATGTGATGATCGCGGTGGCCGGCTGGCGCATCTGGATGATCGATGCCGGCAGCGGCGCCATGAAAATCTGGTTCGCGCAGATGGCGCTCAACTGGGCCTGGTCGCCGATCTGGTTCATCGGGCAGATGCTGTGGCCGGCTTTCGCTGTCATCATGGCCATATTGGCGCTGATCGTGGCGTTCATCGTTGCGGGGCGCAAGCTCGACCCAACCGCGGCCTGGTTGTTCGTGCCCTATCTGGCGTGGGTGGGCTTTGCGAGCCTGCTCAACCTTTCCATCGCCATATTGAATTAGCCGCAGGCCTCGCCTGCGCGGGAGATGCTTGCGGAATCTTCCGCGTGGCGATAATGGCTCGCCATGCACAGCACAGACACGTCCGACCGCCCGCAATCGATCCTCATCGTCGACTTCGGTTCGCAAGTCACACAGCTGATCGCGCGCCGTATTCGCGAGACCGGCGTCTATTGCGAAGTCCACCCGTTCAACAAATCGGCAGCCGCCTTTGCCGAGATGCGGCCCAGGGGGGTGATCGTCTCCGGCGGGCCAGCCTCGGTCACCGAAGCGGGCAGCCCGCGGGCGCCGCAAGAGATCATCGATTCCGGCCTGCCGATCCTGGCGATCTGCTATGGCCAGCAGACATTGTGCCTGCAACTGGGCGGCACGGTGGAAGGCGGGCATCACCGCGAATTCGGCCGCGCCGATGTGGAAATCCTCGAACCCAGCGCGCTCTACGAGGGCATCTGGGAGGTCGGGGGGCGCTATCCGGTGTGGATGAGCCACGGCGACCGCGTCACCGAATTGCCTGACGGCTTCAAGGTCGTCGGCACCTCGCCCAATGCGCCCTTTGCCATCGCGACCGACGAAGCGCGCAAACGCTACACCACCATGTTCCACCCCGAGGTGGTTCACACCCCCGATGGCGGCAAGCTGCTGGCCAATTTCGTGCACAAGATCGTCGGCCTCGAGTCCGACTGGAACATGGCCGCCTATCGCAGCAAGATGATCGAGAAGATCCGCGCGCAGGTCGGGTCTGGCCGAGTGATCTGCGGGCTGTCGGGCGGCGTCGATTCCTCGGTGGCCGCCGTGCTGATCCATGAGGCGATCGGCGACCAGTTGACCTGCATCTATGTCGATCACGGGCTTATGCGGCTCAACGAGAGCGAGCAGGTCGTGACCATGTTCCGCGACCAGTACAATATTCCGCTGGTGCATGTGGATGCGTCCAAGGTGTTTTTGCGGGAACTGGACGGACAGTCCGATCCCGAGACCAAGCGCAAAATCATCGGGCGGCTGTTCATCGAGACCTTCGAGGAAGAGGCCAGGAAGCTGGGCGGGGCGCAATTCCTGGCGCAGGGCACGCTTTATCCCGACGTGATCGAATCCGTGTCGTTTACCGGCGGGCCGTCGGTGACGATCAAGAGCCACCACAATGTGGGCGGGCTGCCCGAGCGCATGAACATGGAACTGGTGGAGCCGCTGCGCGAGCTGTTCAAGGACGAAGTGCGCGCGTTGGGGCGTGAGCTGGGCCTCCCCGAAAACTTCATCGGCCGTCACCCCTTCCCCGGCCCAGGCCTCGCCATCCGTTGCCCCGGCGGGATCACGCCGGAGAAGCTGGATATCCTGCGGCAGGCCGACGCCATCTATCTCGATGAAATCCGCAAGTCGGGCCAGTATGACAAGATCTGGCAGGCCTTTGCCGTGCTGCTGCCGGTGCAGACCGTGGGCGTGATGGGCGACGGGCGGACCTATGAATTCGTCTGCGCGCTGCGGGCCGTGACCTCGGTGGACGGCATGACGGCCGACTTCTACCAGTTCGACATGAACTTCCTCGGCAAGACGGCGACGCGCATCATCAACGAAGTGCGCGGCATCAATCGCGTGGTCTATGACGTGACCAGCAAGCCGCCGGGCACGATCGAGTGGGAATGACGGCTTAGCCACTTCATCCACAGGCTAACGCGGTGGCAATTGACCGCCGTCTTTTGCTGTCTTATAAGAGAACAAACAGCGAACATAGAGCCGTGCCATGGAGATGCAGTTCGAGCTTTTTGGAGGGATGCCGGTTGAGGCCAAGGCGCTGGAGCACCGGTATTACTTTACGCTGCTGCCACCCCCTGCCCTGGCGCAGGAGATCGAGCGCGGCGCGACGGCGCTGGGGCGGCGGCTGGGGGTGCGCAATGTGGTGCGGGCGGAGCGGCAGCATGTGTCACTGCATATCGTACAGCGCGGGCGGGAAATCGGCGACGACCTGCTGGGCGAGGCGCTGGAGGTGGGCGAGGCGATCCGGCGACCGGGCTTCGACATGGCCTTCGATACGGTGACCACCTTTGCCGGGCAGCGCCCCAGGACCGGTGGGCGGGCGCAATATCCGACGGTATTGAGCTGCTCGAATGGGGCGCGGGACCTGCTGGGGCTCTATGGCGATATCAGGACACAGATGCAGCGCCGCGGCCTGCGCACAGGGCCACGCGCGATCGCGCCGCATCTGACGATCTGGTACGGGCCCGAGCGGGTGACGGAGCGGCGCTTGCGGCGCCCCTATCGCTGGGCGGTACGGAGCTTCTGGCTGGTGCATACCGTGCCGGGCATCCGAAAGCCGGACTATCTGGCGGAGTGGGCGCTGGGATAGGCGTCCGGCCGGTTTCCGCGCGCATTTGCTTTCCCCGGGCAGCATGCTAAACGTGCGCGCAATTGAAGTGATGACCTTAGGCAGGCCATGTCCCAGGACAATATTTTCCGCGAAGTCGATGAGGAGCTGCGCAGCGATCGCATGCGCGCCCTGTGGCGGCGTTTCGCCCCCTATGTGATCGGCGCGGCTGTCGGGGTGGTGGCTATCGTCGCCGTCAACGAAGGCTGGACCTGGTATCACGCCAACAATGCCGCGCAATCATCGGACGAGCTCTATGCCGCGTTCGATGCGATCGATGGCGGCGACCTGGCCTCGGCGCAGAACCAGCTCACGGCGCTGTCGGTCAATGGCAGCGGCAGCTATCCGGTGCTGGCGCAGTTCCGCAAGGCCGGCGTACTGGCCCGGCAGGGCGATATTGCGGAAGCCGTGGCCGCCTATGACGAGCTGGCCAATACCCAGTCCAACCCCCGCCTGCGCGAACTGGCACTGGTGCTGGGCGCCACGCTGATGGTGGATACCGGCACGGTGGCCGATGTGGAATCGCGCGTCGGCAGCATTGCCGCCGAAGGCAGCCCGTTGCGCAATGCCGCGCGTGAAGCGCTCGGGCTGGCACAGTACAAGGCCGGCGATTTTGCGGCCGCGCAGGCGAGCTTCGAGGCCGTGGTCAACGACCCGATGGCACAGAGCAATGTGCGCAACCGCATGGGCTATTACCTGGCCCAGTTGTTGTCGCAGGGTGCCATTGCGGAACAGCCGGCGACGGCCGATGCCGCCGCCACCGCCATCGACGAGATTGTCAGCGACGAAGCGCCCGCAGCCGATGTGCCTGCTGCCACCACCGAGGCCGAGCCGGCCGCGCAGTAGCGGTCGCCCAAGCCTTACGCCGGATCGGAACACGCATATATGACCGTCACCGTTGCCATTGTCGGTCGTCCGAATGTCGGCAAATCCACGCTGTTCAACCGTCTGGTCGGGCGGAAGATCGCGCTGGTCGATGACACGCCGGGCGTGACTCGTGACCGCCGCGAGGCGGAAGGCCGCATCGCCGACCTGACGTTCCGCATTCTCGACACCGCCGGCTACGAGGACGTGACCGACGGGAGCCTGGAAGACCGGATGCGCCAGCAGACCGAGCTGGCGATCAAGGAAGCCGATGTCATTCTGTTCATGATCGACGCCCGCGCCGGCGTGGTGCCCCTGGACCAGCGCTTCGCGCAGGTGCTGCGCAAGGCCGGCAAGGACGTGCATCTGGTCGGCAACAAGGCCGAGAGCGGCGCGGCCGAGGCCGGGCTGGTGGAAGCCTTCAAGCTGGGTTTTGGCGAGGCCATCGCGCTTTCGGCCGAGCACGGACTGGGGCTGTCGGAACTCTATTCCATCGTGTCGGCGACGATCGACCGCAAGAATGCCGAGAGCGCGGCGATCGAGGTCGGCGATCTCGACGAGATGCCCGAGACCGATATCGACATCACCGAGGACATGCTGGAGGGCGAGGGCGACGAGGCGACTTTGCGCTGGAATCCCAAGCGCTACCTCAACGTGGCTATCGTCGGTCGGCCCAATGCCGGCAAGTCGACGCTGATCAACCGCATGGTGGGCGAGGAGCGTGTGCTGGTGGGGCCGGAAGCGGGCATTACCCGCGACTCGATCCTGGTGCCGTGGGAATGGGAAGGCCGGGTGATCAACCTGGTCGATACCGCCGGCATCCGCCGCCGCGCGCGCGTCACCGAGAAGCTGGAAAAGCTGGCGGTGGGCGACAGCCTGCGCTCGATCCAGTATGCCGAAGTCGTCGTGCTGATGCTGGACGCGACCATTCCGTTCGAAAAGCAGGACCTGGCGCTGGCGGACCTCGTCGAGCGCGAGGGGCGTGCGCTGGTCATCGCGGTCAACAAGTGGGACCTGATCGAGGACAAGAACGAGACGCTCAAGATGCTGCGCGAGGAGTGCGACCGGCTGCTGCCGCAGTTGCGCGGCGTGCCGCTGGTGACGCTATCGGGCCTGACGGGCAAGAATATCGACAAGCTCATGGACGCCATTTTCACCATCGAGCGAAGCTGGAATTCGCATGTGTCGACGGCGCGGCTCAATCGCTGGCTGGCCGGCATGGTCGATGGGCATCCGCCGCCGGCCGTTTCCGGGCGCCGGCTCAAGCTGCGCTACATGACGCAGGCCAAGACGCGGCCGCCGAGCTTCATTCTCTTCGCGTCGCGGCCGGAGGTGTTGCCGATGGCCTATCAGCGCTACCTCATCAACGGGCTGCGGGAAGCGTTCGACATCAAGGGTACGCCGATCCGTCTCTGGGTACGCGGGGGCAGCGAGAACCCGTATAACGACAAGCGCAAGCGGAAGATGGGGTAACCCACGGGGCAATCCGCGGAGTTTTCTGTTCTGCTACTGCCATCCAGCCATCTCGATGTCATCCCGGCGAAGGCCGGGATCCATCCTGAGATGCATGATCTGGCGCCGTGGTTGTTCGAGCCACCTTGCGGCTGTGGTGCCATCTCGAGATGGACCCCGGCCTGCGCCGGGGTGACACGGTGGTTGGGAAGGGTCGGCCTACCGCCCGCTGCGGTAGTTCGGCGCTTCCCTCGTGATGGTCACGTCGTGGACGTGGCTTTCGCTGAGGGCGGCGCCGGAAATTTTCACGAAGACGGAATTGTCGCGGAAATCCTTGAGATTGTGGGCGCCGGTATAGCCCATGGAGGCGCGCAGCCCCCCGGCGAGCTGGTGCAGCACGGCGCCGGCAGCGCCCTTGTAGGGAACCTGGCCCTCGATGCCCTCGGGGACCAGCTTCATCTGGTCGCGCACATCCTGCTGGAAATAGCGGTCTGCGGAGCCGGAGCCCATGGCGCCGACCGAGCCCATGCCACGATAGGATTTGTAGGAGCGGCCCTGGTAGAGATAGACCTCGCCGGGGCTTTCGTCGGTGCCGGCCAGGAGCGAACCGACCATGACGCAGGAGGCGCCGCCGGCCAGGGCCTTGGCCATGTCGCCGGAGAACTTGATGCCGCCATCGGCGATGACGGGGACGCCGTGCCTGGCCCCCTCCTCCGCGCAGGCCATGACGGCGGCGAGCTGGGGCACGCCAACGCCGGCAACGATGCGCGTGGTGCAGATGGAGCCGGGGCCGATGCCGACCTTGACCGAGTCGGCGCCGGCATCGATGAGGGCGCGAGTGGCTTCGGCGGTGGCGACATTGCCGGCGACGATGCGGGTGGAATTGCTCTCGCGCTTGACGCGCTCGACGGCTTCGGCAACGCGCACGGAATGGCCGTGGGCGGTGTCGATGACCAGCAGGTCCACCCCGGCATCGATCAGGGCCAGCGAGCGCTCGAAGCCCTGATCGCCCACGGTGGAGGCGGCAGCGACGCGCAGGCGCCCCTGGGCATCCTTGACGGCGTTGGGATTGAGCTGGGCCTTTTCGATATCCTTGACGGTGATGAGACCGGTGCAGCGGCCATCGGCGTCGATCACCAGCAGCTTTTCGATGCGGTGCTTGTGCAGCAGGATCTTGGCTTCGTCCTTGGAGACACCATCGCGCACGGTGACCAGGTTGTCGCGGGTCATCAGTTCGCGGATGGGCTGGGCCGGATGGGAGGCGAAGCGCACGTCGCGGTTGGTGAGGATGCCGACCAGCTTGCCGATGGAGCGGCCGCCGGTGCCGCCGTTTTCCACGACCGGGATGCCGGAGATGCGATTGGCCTGCATCAGCGCCAGCGCATCGGCCAGGGTGGCGTCGGGGCCGATGGTGATGGGGTTCACCACCATGCCCGACTCGAAGCTCTTGACCTGACGAACCTGCTCGGCCTGCTCGGCGGCGGTGAGGTTCTTGTGGATGACGCCCAGCCCGCCCGCCTGGGCCATGGCGATGGCCATGCCGCTCTCGGTGACGGTATCCATGGCCGAACTCAGGATGGGAAGATTGAGCGCTATGTCCTTGGTGACATAGGTGGAAATGTCAGTTTCGGTGGGCAGGACATCGGAGCGCGCCGGCTGCAGCAGCACATCGTCGAAGGTCAGCGCATAGTCGCCGGTTGCTGTGGTAATAATCTTCGCCAAGGCCAGACCTTTCCTGCCTTCTGATGCAATCAGAAATGTTGGAGTGCGAGCCAGGGCGATGGACTCGCCGGGCTCAGGTTGGCGAGGGTGAATAGCACCGGGTTGCGGGTTTGGGAAGGGCAGGATTGGCTTGCATGGCAGCGGTGCCGCCACTGCCAGGGTCGCGGCCCGCGCCGGATCGTCATGCTGTTGGACTAAAGGCGTGCCGATAAGGCAGAAATCTACCATACAAGATTGGGTTTGGACCTTTTCAGCGGCGGTGACGGCGTCCATAATACCGGCGTCGCCTGTCGCGGCCTCGATTCCTCCCGGACCCAAAATCCCGTGATCCGCGTCACACCTCTCATCCTGGCGGTCGCCCTGTTCATGGAGCAGATGGACTCGACCGTCATCGCCACGTCGCTACCGGCGATCGCGGCCGATATCGGCACGGAGCCGATCGCGCTCAAGCTGGCGCTGACCGCCTATTTCGTGGCGCTCGCCATCTTCATCCCAATCAGCGGCTGGATGGCCGACCGGTTTGGCGCCAAGAACATCTTCCGGCTGGCGATCTTCGTCTTCATGCTGGGCTCGCTGGCCTGCTCGTTCTCATTCTCGCTCGAGACATTCGTGATCTCGCGCTTCTTCCAGGGCGTCGGCAGCTCGATGATGACGCCGGTGGGGCGCCTGCTGCTGGTGCGCTCGACTCCGCGAAACGAACTGGTGGCGGCCATGGCCTGGCTGACCGTTCCGGGCCTACTGGGACCGCTGACGGGGCCATTGATCGGCGGGTTCCTGACCACGTATCTCAGCTGGCACTGGATCTTCTGGATCAATATTCCCATCGGCGTTGCCGGGATCATCCTGGCCGGCATCTTTCTCAATGTGCCCGATGCGCGCAATCCGCGGCCGATCGACCTGGTGGGCTTCGTGCTGGCCGGAATCGCCTTTGCCGGGACGGTGTTCGGCCTGTCGGTGGTGAGCCTGCCGGCCTTGCCGATCATCTATGGCTACCTGACGCTGGCCGTGGGCGTGACCTCGGGCATTCTCTACCTGCTGCATGCGCGGCGCACCGAATTTCCGCTGCTCGACCCGCAACTGTTCCGCCACAAGCTGTTCCGCTCCTCGATCACCGGCGGGTCGTTTTTCCGCATCGGGGTGGGCGCGGTGCCGTTCCTGCTGCCGCTGATGCTGCAGCTTGGATTTGGGCTAAGCCCGTTCCAGTCGGGCGCCATCACCTTCGTCTCGGCGATAGGCGCGATCATGAGCAAGTTCATCGCCGAGCGGGTCTATGCGTGGTTCGGCTTTCCCCGCACGCTCGGCTTTGCGGCCTTTTTCGGTGGCTTGCTGATCGCCGGACAGGGCCTGTTCAACATGGATACGCCGGTGCCTGTCATCATGTCGGTGCTGCTGGCCGGCGGCATCCTGCGATCGGTGTTCTTCACCGGCTCCAACGCCCTCGGCTATGCCGATGTCAACGACGACGAGGCCAGCCAGGCCACAGCTATCGTGGCGGTGTGCCAGCAATTGAGCGTCGCCTTCGGCGTGGCGGTGGCCGGCGGGCTTCTCGAGCTCACCACGCGGTGGCGGGGAAGCGAGCTGGCGCTGATCGATTTCCAGATTGCATTTTTCGTGGTCGGGGGGCTCAGCGCCCTGGCCGCCTTCATTTACTGGCGGCTGCCGGCGGATGCCGGAAGCAATGTTTCCGGACACAGGGCCGTCGCCGTTCAAAAGGAGTGACCGGGAAATTCCCGGCAAGCTGCCGTGTCGCGCATCATCCCCCTCATTCTCGCCACCGCCTTGTTCATGGAAAACATGGACGCGACGGTGATTGCGACCTCGCTGGCGGCCATTGCCGAGGATATCGGCACCGATCCGATCTCGCTCAAGCTGGCGCTGACGGCCTATCTCGTGGCGCTGGCCATCTTCATCCCGATCTCGAGCTGGATGGCTGACCGGTTCGGCGCGCGCAACGTGTTCCGCGTAGCCATGGTGGTGTTCATGATCGGCTCGGTGGCCTGCGCGCTGTCGGACTCGCTGCTGGCCTTCGTGATCGCCCGCTTCATCCAGGGCATGGGCGGCGCGATGATGACGCCGGTGGCCCGGCTGGTGCTGGTGCGGGCCACGCCGCGGCACCAACTGGTCAATGCCATGGCGTGGCTGACCATTCCCGGCCTGATCGGCCCGATCATGGGGCCGCCCTTTGGCGGCTTTCTCACCACGTTTCTGGGCTGGCACTGGATCTTCCTCATCAACGTGCCGATCGGCATTGCCGGGGTGCTGCTGGTGGGGCGCTTCCTGCCCGAGACGCAGCGCAATGCGCCGCGCCGGATCGACATGGGCGGCTTCGTGCTGGCCGGAACGGCCTTCGCCCTGTTCGCCTTCGGCACCTCGGTCATCAGCCTGCCGGCGCTGCCGCCGATCTACGGGGTGATCGCCACGGTGATCGGTGTCGGCATCGGCGCGATCTATGTGCGCCATGCGTTGAACACCGAATATCCGCTGCTCGACCTGCGGCTGTTCCGCTTCCCCTATTTTCGCAGCGCCATCGTGGCCGGGGCCGCCTTCCGGCTGGGCCAGGGGGCAACGCCGTTCCTGTTTCCGCTGATGCTGCAGCTGATCTTCGGCATGACGCCGTTCGAATCCGGCATGGTAACCTTTGCCGGGGCGCTGGGCGCCATCATCGCCAAGTTCTTCGCCGACTGGATTTTCAAGGCACTCGGCTTCAAGCTGTCGCTGGCCATATCGACCGGTATTTCGGCCATCGGCATCCTGGTGATGGGGTTCTATACGCCCGAAACGTCGGTGCCGCTGATCATCAGCATCCTGGTGTTTACCGGGTTCTGGAACTCGACGTTCTGGACCGGCTCAAGCGTCTTCGTCTTTGCCGATATCGATGACAAGGATGCCGGCCAGGCCAATGTCATCAGCCAGGTCACCGGGCAGTTGACGATGGCAATGGGCATTGCGGTCGGCGGCGGGGTGCTGGAGGCGTCGCAGGCGCTGCGGGGGGACGGCGAATTGCTGCTGTCGGACTTCCATGCGGCATTCTTCATCGTAGGCGCGATCTGCGCCATTTCCACGGCGATGTTCCTGCGCCTGCCCAAGGATGCCGGACACCAGCTGACGAAAGAGCCGCACGCGCATTGAGAGCAGGCCGCTCTTCACTTCTCCCCTGGAGAGCGGTGAAGAGATTCAACGGTCGTATTCGCCTTCGCCGGGTACGGTATCGTTGCTGCCCTTGAAGCCCTTGGCGATGAGGTAAGCCTCGGCCGAATCCTGCCGGCTGGAGGGCGGCTTGGCGTGCATGGTCGACTTGAAGTGGCGCTTGAGCATATGCAGCAGTTCATGCTCGGTGCCGCCCTGGAACACCTTGGCGACGAAGGTGCCGCCCGGCGCCAGCACGTCGAGCGCGAAATCGGCGGCGATCTCGATGAGCTGGACAATGCGCAGATGATCGGTGGGGCGATGGCCGGTGGTGGGCCAGGCCATGTCACTCATCACCAGATCGGCCTTCTTGCCGCCCATGGCCACGATGAGCTGGGCCGGCGCATCGTCGTCGGTGAAATCCTTCTGCAGCAGGATGACGCCGGGAATAGGGTCCATTTCGAGATAGTCGATGCCAACAATCAGCGGATTGGCGGAAGTCGAGCCTATGGCCTTGGCGGCGACCTGCGACCAGCCGCCGGGGGCCGCGCCAAGGTCGACGATGCGCATGCCTTTGCGGAACAGCTTGTGCTTCTCATCCATCTCGCGAATCTTGAAGGCGGCGCGGGAGCGGTAGCCCTCGGCGCGGGCGCGGGCAACATAGGGATCGTTGAGCTGGCGCTCCAGCCATTTGGTGGAAGACACCTTGCGGCCCTTGGCCGATTTCACCCGGATCTTGAGATCCTTGTCGGACTTGCGGCCGCCCGTGCCGAGAGCCTTATCCACCATTGCCATTCCTCCTGACATAGCGTGACGGGCTTCTATGGGCGCGGTCGGCGTCCATCAGGGAAATCAGGATGCCCTCGCGCAGGCCGCGATCGGCCACGCGCACGCGATCGGTCGGCCATTCGCGCCTTATGGCCTCGAAAATGGCGCAGCCGGGCAGTACCAGATCGGCCCGATCACGCCCGATGCAGGGGTGGGAGACGCGACGGTCGAAGGGCATGGCCAGCAGCACCTTCATGGTGTCATCGACCTCGCCCCGCTTCATCCACAACCCATCCACTTTCTGCCGCTCATAGCGCTCCAGCCCCAGATGCAGCCCCGCCAGCGTGGTCACGGTACCCGAGGTGCCGATAAGGTGCATGGGGTGGGTGGCGATCATCTGGCGCAGCTTTTCGCGGCCGCGAAACTGGCGCAGATGCTCGGAGACATGGGCCACCATGGCCTCGAACACCTGGGCGGTAACATCGACGCCGCCGAACTTTTCGGCAATGGAGACCACACCCACCGGCAGGGACTGCCAGGAGCGGATCGAGGCCGACATGCGGCCCTGGGCCCGGGGGCGGCCGCCGCGGAAATCGAGCCAGGCCAGTTCGGACGAGCCCCCACCGATATCGAACATCAAGGCACCCGCGGCACTGCCCTCGATGAGGTCGGCGCAGCCTGTGACGGCCAGTTCGGCCTCGGTGCGGCGATCGACGATCTCGAGATCGAGCCCCAGTTCCTGTTTGACGCGCGCCAGGAAAGCCGGACCATTCTCGGCGGCACGGCAAGCCTCGGTGGCGATCAGGCGCATATGGGCGGGCTGATGCTCGCGCAGCTTGTTGCGGCACTGGCGCAGGGCTTCCATGGTGCGTTCCATGGCCGCATCGCTCAACCGCCCGGTGACGGAAACGCCCTCACCCAGGCGAACGATGCGGGTAAAGCCGTCGAGCACGCGAAAACCATGATCGTGCGGACGGGCGATCAGCAGGCGGCAATTGTTGGTGCCCAGATCGAGTGCGGCATAGATGGGGCCGCGATGCTTGCGCGGATTGGGGGCGGCGGGCGTCCGCTGGTCCGCTGCGAGCACAGGCGCGCCGGCCCCTGCCCTCCCCGCCGGTCCGGGAACGGACGGGGCACGGATTGCCGGCTCGTCAAGTGACGAAAGCCCGGCAGCGGACCGATCGGAATCGGTCACAGAAATCTCCTGTCGTGCGCGGTCGCCAGAACTGGCCAAGCCAGTCGCGCCCGAACGCACTCTTCATTGCGTGTCGCCGATGACGGTAGTGCAAGGGGGCGACAAGCGCAATGCCAGCGTCACGCGCAGCCGCCATGTCGGATGCGCTTGCAATCTCAATCCGCATTGTCTATGCAGTGCCCGCGCCGGACGCGTTACCGCCTCCCGCCACACCGCCGGGCATAGCCCGGAACCCCTGCTGGGGAATAGTTCAACGGTAGAACAGCGGACTCTGACTCCGTCAATCTTGGTTCGAATCCAGGTTCCCCAGCCAAAACTCCCGTAAGTTATTGATTTTGCAGCGAAATTTGTGTGCTGTGTGAATCTTTCACACAGACTTCCACACAAGGTCCCACACACGCCGACTCCAAAGCGAGATCTGCATGGGTACCAAACTGCCGTTCTGCATCCTGCGGGGCACCACATTCTACTGGCGCCGCCGCCTGCCAAGCCCCTTCAAAATGTCCGTGGAATTCAGCCTGGGCACTAAAGACCTGCGCGTCGCCCGCGGACTATCCTCCATGCTCACGATCGAGACAGATCGCGCGTTTGCAGTATTGCGTGAGGGTAAGATGACACCGGAGCAAGTCGACACGTTTGCCAGACAGAAATTTGCAGAGCACAGCGCCAGGTTAAGCGCGGTGCATCTGCTGGCGCGCGACCGGCAGACTCCATGGCAGGATGAGATTGTTGCTACCCGCGCTGCCGCAATCGCCATGTCATTGCTGGCTCATCATGGTCGTTCTGCGCAACTATCCGACTTCCCCGGTATCGCCGATGGTGAGTTTGGCACGGAGGTTATGCAACGCGCGCAGGCAATGCTTGAAACCTACGGCCTCGACTATTGGTCTGATGTTCGCGCCAAGCGCTTGCAGTCCGACCTTGCCGAGAAGCTGTCCCTCCCCAACCCATCACCTTTGGATGTCGCCGAGGCTCGGACAGCCACGTTGGAAGCATATGCAGCCGCTGGCGCAGCGACGGCCGCCAAGTTCAGCGCCAGTCCGAAGTCTTTGGACGACTTGATCAGTCTTGCGTCCCGTTTTAGCGAGCCTGTTAAAACGCCGCCAGCGAGCGAGGTTTTGGTGGATCGTGGCGCAGAGGTTGCAGCAACGAGTGCTGCAGACGTCCTCGTCGGCGTCCCAACAGTGGCGACGGCTGACTCGGAAAAAGCATCCGGCGCACCAGCGCTCAATAGTCCTGTTCAGTCCGATGATGACATCTTGGCATTCGCCCGGTCCGCAGCTTCATTCGACCTAGAAAACAAGATCATTCGGGCGTCGACCGCTAGCCAAAAGCTTCAGGTTTTCGCCCTGTTTGTTGAGGTCACGGGAAAATCCACATTTCAAAGATTGCATCAGGCTGACGTCAAAAAGTTCGTGGACGTCATGGCGATGCTGCCGAAAGTGCGGGGGCGTTCTGTCGCACAGCGAGCGATGAGCGTGGACGAGCTACTCATTGAGAGTCAATCTCTGCCGAAGACACAAGTGGGGCTGGGAGCGTCGACGGTAAACAGAAACCTGTCATACCTAACGAAGCTTATGCGGCAAGCTCGCATGGCAGGCCTTGAGGGGCTACCGCAGCTCGAGATCAGCGGCTTTCGTATGAAAAAGAAAGGCAAGGTAAGCGAAAAACGCCCGGCCTATTCGACCTCTGACGTCGAGACCCTGTTTAATTATACGATCTGGACGGGTTGTCTTTCTGCCGCAAGGAGGCACATTCCTGGAAATCACATCGTTTGGGATGGCCTCTACTGGTGCCCGCTCATAAGCGCCTATTCGGGCGCGCGCCTCGAGGAAATCGCAGCGCTATCGCTCGCCGAAGTAATCCTTGACCACCCCGTACCGCACTTTGTTTTCCATGAGAACGAAAGCCGCGGCCTCAAAACTGTGGCGTCCGAGCGTAAAGTTCCCATCCACCCTGTGCTTATCGAACTTGGATTTATTCGTTACGTTTCCAGTCAGAAAAAGCTCAAAAAGAAGGACCTGTTTCCTGATCTTCGTCCCAATGCTGGTACCAAAACCTCCTGGGGCGACCGCACCCACTATGGCTTCAACATTGCAGTTGCGAATGCACTTGGCGCAGCGAGGGTGCAGAATGACAAGAATAAGACCTTCCATAGCTTTCGACACTACATCTGCACTGAGTTGGGTCGCTTCAAGGATCTTAAGGACAAGACGATCCAGGACATCGTGGGTCATGAAAACGTCGGCACAACGGACCGCATCTACAAGGATCCCACCGAGCTTGAGGTGATGCTCGAAGCAATGTCCCGGCTTCCAGATTTGACAAAGGCAGCCATCAAAGCTTCCCGGGAGCGCGAGATCATCCCGGCTCGGCGTAAGGCAATCAAAACATAGGTCGACTAGCCTTCATCTGCCGAATTCAAAAGGTCATGATCCAGTTTAGCAAATACTGCGTCTTCGGCGCATGCGGTCATCCATGCGGCAAGCGCATAAAGCCTGTCCGAGTCCGCGGCATAATGCTTCGTCTTGCCTGCTCGGGTGGCGTTCAGAAGACCAACCTTCTCGAGCTTGGCGAGATGATGTGAGTTCGTGGACGCAGCCTTGCCTGCAGACAGGTCGCTAGCTGTTAAACCACTACGGCCACATACCTTTCGAAAAATATCGAACCGAGTTTTATCGCCCAACGCTTCCAGTATCACCTTCGCTTCGTCGTCGGTCATTTCGAAATCCTTCGAAACAAAAGTGGCAACGTCGGTTAACCATTAGCGGCAATTGCGGGTGACATTCTCGCTTTGCATGTCAGGCTGCGAACCGAGTCCAGCCGGACTCATGGCCACCAATTGGCGGCCGCCAGAGTTGCTTGGAACCAACCCTGACGGCCTGACCAGGTGATCATCAACCTGCTCACACAGGAGAAGCCACATGGCTGACCGCATTTATGGCTGCGACAAGATTCGCAGCAACCCTTCTCTTTCTGATCATTTCGACCTTTGGTCGACTGGATGGCTTGGCGCCCGTGCGATGCACAGCGCCTGCCTGGCATCGGCGCGCGCTTAGCCGTTCCGCTCCCTCGCATATCATCGCTGCTTGATCTCAGGCCGATCGGCTGAGGCAGCGCTGCTGCGCATCCAATTTCCCTTTGAGCCCTGCTCTTGCGTCTTCGGGCGCCACGGCTTGGCTCGTCCTGATGATGGTCAACATGACGAAAATTGCAAAAAATCAAAAAATGCTGCGCTCTGGCTCCGACGATGAGGCGAATGATGCTTCAGGAGACGGCAACGACGCCGCACCGAAGCCCGCCTCCAACTTCAAGCCCCGTCCGTATGGTGACGAAGACTTCGACCCGCTTGATCTTGCCAACGCGCTCACCGACTACGAGCAGGAGGACCTGCATCCCTCTGCTCTCGCCGACCAGGGCGACGAGGAGTCCCTAAACCCATGGCGGTGGTTTCACCCCGATGGCCTCTCCCTGGAAGATGTCGACCGTCAGGATCGTGCCATCAGCACTGTCCAAATGGGCAAGCCTCGGACCGTGTTCCTGCCAAGCGGCCCAACCACCTATCTGCGGCTCACAGATCCGCTGACCAAGGACACCATCAGCGCTGGTGGTGGTGAAGGGGCTGAACACCAGCAAAGGGCTCGGCTCAAGGTTGAGGCAGATACGCCCGTAAAGCTGATCGGACCGGCAACCGAGCACGCCATCGATGAGGTCATCAGTTCTCTCTTTGCCCGTGCACCGGCCTTCGCCGCCTTCCTGCAGGCGCTGCGTGACAGCTCTCATTTGGCGCTGATGCGCGGCGCCAACTATTTTCACTTCCGCCCATTGCTGATCGTGTCACCTCCGGGCATGGGCAAGTCCACCATCGTTCGGCTGTTGGCTGAAGCCACCGGGCTTCCGATCATCCACCTCGACGGCTCGACCATGATGACCACCGTCGATTTGACCGGCGGTGACTCGGTCTTCAGGTCGTCCCGGCCCAGCGCGATCTTGCAGGGATTAATCCAACACGGGGTCGGCAATCCCATTGCGGCTTTCGACGAGATCGACAAGCTCGCCGACGTGAGCCGCGGTGCGCGGGAGAACCCAGCGGAGTCTCTGCTGCCGTTTCTTGAGCCGAGAACCGCCAGCCGCGTCCGCGAGCACTTCTTGCAAATCGACCTCGACCTGCGTTTCCTCAATTGGGTGTTGCTCGGCAACGACCTCGACAAGGTGCCCAGGACCGTTCGGGACCGCTGCAAGGTCATCCAGATCCCGCCGCTAACGCCCAAGGACCTGGCCGCCGTGGCAGAGACCGAAGTTCTTCGCCGTCACCTTGAACCCGAGCTCATCGCGGAACTGACCCGCGCGTGCGCGAAGGGCCAGATCAAAAGCCTGCGCAAGCTCAACAAGGCACTCGATGCCGCAGAGGCAACCCTGCGTCGTCCACGTCTTCACTGAACCCCATTTCTTGAAAAAATCAAAAAATCAAAAGGCTTTCACCTATGTCGACCTTCCAGAACACTCCCAACCTTCCCGCCGTCAGTGCTGTTGTGCCGCGCAGTGGCTCCAGTCCCGCCATCGTTGGTAACCGCAAGACTCGCCGCGCCATCAAGAAGGTCATCGACCTCCGCGGCGTCGAGCCGGTCATCATGCCGGTCGATGCCCTTCTGGACGGGATGACTGCAGTCGACCTCACCGCGGTCCGGCGGGCCATTGTGCATGAGCGTGGCGAAGGCAACATTCTGTTCCGGTGCGGTCAGTGCAACAGTCCTCTTCAGCTTTCGTCCAGCCGCGAAAGCTCGACAGGAGACGGTCGTGGAGCCTTCTTCAAGCATTCTCACCGTACCCCGGAGGGCTGCAGCTGGTACACGGCTGAAGCACAGCGCTCCACGGGTGCGAAGCAGTTTGCCGGATTGCAAGAAGGTGAACCTCACTGGCGGCTCAAAAATCTCCTTGCCGACAGCATTCGCTGCGACCCGGACTTCTCCAAGCCCGTCGTCGACAAGCACTTCATCCAGATAGGTAACGGGCACCGCAAGCCCGATGTTTTCACCACGCACAAGGGCAAGCCGATCGCCCTTGAGCTGCAGCTTGCCCGCATGCCGCTCACGACCATCACAGAGCGCACCGCTGCATACCGGGCGGTCGGGATCACCCTGGTCTGGGTGACCAGCGCCCACGAGCTCGCTCTGCTCAACAACCAGAGCTTCCGCGACCTGTACCTTGCCGCTGGTGGCCGCATCCTTGCTGTGGATGTGGCCAGCTATGAGCGCTCCGAAGAGACCAGCGTCCTGCACCTGCACGAGCTCTCGCTTGAGCCCGCTATCCAGCACCCGTTCGCGATCTATAACCGCTGGCGCAGCCGCATGGCTGGTCCGGAGGTCATCCTGATGCCGGGGGGGCAGCGCCATGCCGAAGGGCAGCGGGCTTATGGGTCTGCACTGGCGGAGAAGCTCCAGGCCAAGGCGCCGGGGTTAACGGAGAAGATCGCCGGCACCGTTGCGTCGGGGGCAGACCTCAACCTCGTTGCAGCGGAATGGAGTGCGCTGGCCAAGCTGGTTGGGGCCCGCGATCTGCGGCAGTCCATCCAGGATGAACTGCCACGCGTGCTGCGCTGGCTGCAGGCGGTCGAGCGGTTGAACAACGCCACCGTCCAGGACAAAGAAGTGGCTGGGAAGGTGGTGGCGGCATGTGCTGCGGCGATTGTTGCCGCTCGCACCGGCAAGCACTGGATCCAGCTCATCGAGCATATTGCCGATGCCGTGCCAGCTGCGGCTGCCGTGCTCACCCCTGATTTTCGCACCAAGATGATGAGGCTCAAAGCTTCGCCCGGCAAGCTGCACCCGATGCACGCTTATCATCGCCACATGATCTCGGCCCTGCATCCGTGGCTTGCTTTCTGGCTCTTGGCCAAGGCACCCAATGGCACGCCGCCGCATCAGCGCCTGCCCTAAACTTCTGCTCTAACCCTTATACAGCAAGTGTTCTGCTTCTGGCTCATCCGAGAGCCAGAAGCAGATCGGTTCGGTTACTCCGTTCGACCAATGGGTCTCAGGGTAACCGACCCGGTGCGGCCGGCGAACCGGCCTTCTCAATGACGGAAGGGATCGGAGATCCCTTCAAAGATGCCGTTCCGGCAGCCAAAGCTCAAAAGCAAGACGATCAAAGCCAGAGGTTGACGCCGGAGAGGTCCGCCCACACTCTCCCACCCCAGCTTCCATTGAAGCTGGGGCAAGCGCCGCAGGCGCAGCGGACAAATCCGGAGTCAAGTCAGCCTCCGGGCCCCATCCTCAAAATGTGCGCGACAGCGCAAGCGGCGCCCACATCATCTGTCTGGTCCAGCACTAGCGGACCAGATCGAGCCAAGCGACATTATGAGGGTGGGAGAGGCGGACGACCTTGGCGATGTGCAGATAGAGAAAGCCAACATCCGAGATGGGGCCGGAGAACTAACCCGCTGCGCGGGAGGGTGCGCGTGGTGAGGTGATGGCAAGGCACCAGCGTCACGGCTTGATTGAGGATCGCCTGGTTCAGGCGTTCCCTTTTGGCT
>NZ_LMEM01000005.1 GCF_001426345.1 Devosia sp. Root436
CAAATCGGGAAAAACCCATAGCTCCCATCCCGTGGCTCGCGGGTTCGTTCTTCGGGGACTTTCGGGCGCCTGCCGGCAGCCGAAACTCTTCACGGAAGCTGCCGTTGGCGTTCTGGTGCTGAACGGCAGCTATCCGGCCATTGAACCTAAAAGCGCCAGTCCGCTACCGGCCCCAAATCTGCCGAGTGGGATGATCACGGCTCACCCCACTTCCACGGTCTCAGCGCAGCTACCTGCCCCCTGCCCCAGCGGAACTCCGGGCCCTAAGGGATGTCGTGTCGCCCAGGAGGTCCGGGCCCCAGTCTTGCGCCATCATGACCCAGCGTGACCATCAGTGATCCCACGTGAATGACCGTGATGCACAACCACCCCAAAGTGCCTATTTAGATCACGCAGGATCACGCTGTATCACACTGATTCACCTGCTTTTTTTGACTTGTCGTAGTCCCGGATGGTGTGGCAGATTCTGGGTGTCTTTCGGGGGATCAAAACCCCAACAGACCCCAACTGCCGACTCCATTTTCGGTGGGTGTACCCACTTCTCCTTTGTCGGCAGGTCCACTCTCAACGCAAGGGAGAAACACATGCCGGTCATCTCTGATGGAGAAATTCGCGCCGCAATTAAGCGGATCGAACAAATCGGAAAACAGGAAACGCTGGTTGATGGCGACGGGCACGGCACCGGCCGGCTCATCCTGGTCCTGAAACCCATGCCCACGCGCGTGACCGCCGACTGGATGGCGCAACAATGGCGTGACGGGAAGCGCGTCAAAAAAAAGATCGGCTCCTACCCCTCGATGTCTCTCGCCAGTGCGCGCGAGATATTCGACCGCGACTTCGCCAAGATCATCCAGAAGGGCCGAAGCATCAAGATCGCGACCGACGCCCGCGCCGGAACTGTTGAGGATCTTTTCGGGGGCTATGTGGCCGCACTCAAATCCGCGGACAAGCCCTCCTGGAAGGAGACAGAAAAAGGTCTCAACAAGATCGCCAACACGCTCGGTCGCCATCGCCTTGCGCGCGAAATCGACGCAGAGGAGATTGTTGAGCTGATCCGGCCGATCTACGAGCGCGGCGCCCGCTCCATGGCAGACCACGTCCGAAGCTATGTCCATGCCGCCTATAGTTGGGGCATGAAGTCGGAGCACGACTATCGGAACTCATCACCTCGCCGGTTCCGCATATCGTTCAATCCCGCAGCCGCGATCCCGACTGAGCCAAAGGTGCGGGGAACACGCTGGCTCGACGAAGCTGAATTCTCCCGTCTCTATTGGTGGCTCGACTCCCCCGACGTCCCGGTGCACCCCTCCTACCCTCGTGCCATTCAGCTCATCATGCTGACCGGTCAGCGCGTTGAGGAGATTGCCCGCCTCCATGTCGATCAATGGGATGCTGCCGAGAAGATCATTGACTGGTCGAAGACGAAGAACGACCAGCCGCACGCTGTACCGGTCCCTTCGCTGGCAGCAGAGCTCATCGAATCCATCATTCCAAACGAGTACGGCTGGTATTTTCCGTCAGCGCATGACCCTTCAAGATCGGTCAGCCACGGCTCGCTTTACAGCTTTGTCTGGCGACAGCGAGACCGTGGCGTCATCCCCTACGCGACGAACAGAGACCTGCGCAGGACCTTCAAGACTCTGGCGGGCAAAGCCGGCCTCTCCAAGGAAATCCGCGATCGCCTGCAAAACCATGCGCTGCAGGACGTAAGTTCCAAAAGTTACGATCGCTGGACCTACATGCCTGAGAAGCGCGCAGCCATGAAGAAATGGGACGCATATCTAAGAAGGCTACTCGCCCGAAAGACATTCAAGCAAGCAGCCTAACCGCTAGGGGCCTGCAACTCCTACCGTCGATGCGGCCCCTCCCCCGCATCCTCGGGCGAATGGGCGGCTTGGTCCGTGGCAGGCCGTTGCCCATGTTGACACCGAGCGCGATGCCCGCTGAGGTGACATGGGCCAGCAGAGCGAGATTTGCGCGACCGCGCCCTTGGCTAAACTTTGGCGGACGCGTTCATGTGGCGAGCGACCAGAATGAGGGCGGCAAATTGGAGGTGGCCAGCTGACTGGCAGGTTGTGCTCAGGTACCAGAGCTGTGCGTTGGCCCGCAAACGGGCCAACGCTGCAATACTAGAGGAGGGTAAGGTTGACGGCGGACTCTTTGCCGTCGCGGCTTTCTCAACGTCGTAGGAGCGCAATGACGTTGTCAGTGACGAGAGCTGTTTGTCCCTCAGAGCCACTTTGCCTTTTCAGGCGTGATATCCTTTGTAGGCCTGATGGTGCCGCATGTGGTGCGCATGGTGGTAGGCGGCGATTATCGAAGGGTGCTTCCCTTGTCCGCCCTGGTCGGCGCGATCTTCCTGGTTATGGCCGATATGTTCGCCCGGATCATCATCCCCCCTCAGGACGTTCCCTTGGGCGTAATTACCGGCATCGTTGGTGGGGTCTTCTTCCTTCTAATGATGCGAAAGAAGCACGTGGCTGCCACTTGACCTGAACTCTTCGAGCTAGAGTCAACTCACGGGTGTTTGGGTAAGCGCCGGAAACCGTCAGAACGGTGGAATAGCGTCCAAGACTGTCGCTGAAGCCGCAACTGGCAGTCGGCTGCGCCGAGAGGCAGAGATGTGCAACCGCAGGTTTACCTGCCGCGCGAATTCGGGTGTGGTAGTGCGCGTGCGCAATCGGCATTGAGCTGCGTCTTCGCCTGGCACGCATATTTGCGCAGGATCGCCGGCCGGATGAAGGGATATCTGCCAAAGTGGCAGGCACTCCGGCACAATATTTCGGATGAAGGTCGTTAGCCTTGTTCCAAGTCTACAATACGGGAACCAGGGACATGGACCGCTTTCGGCCGAAATTCGTAACCTTCGATTGCCACGGCACGCTGATCAACTTTCAGATGGCGGAAGCCGCGCGAGGCTTGTTCGGCCACTTTCTGGATGGGCCGCGCATGGACGAGTTCATCAAGAACTTCCAGGGCTACCGCCTTGACGAAGTGATGCAGGCCTGGAAGCCCTATGCCGAAATCGTCCACAACGCCCTTGAGCGCACTTGCCGCCGCAACAAGGTTGCCTTCCGCCCCGAGGATGCGCAGACGATTTACAACCGTATCCCCTCGTGGGGGCCGCACCCGGATGTGCCGGAGGGCCTGGCCAGACTGGCCAAGGAAATCCCGCTGGTCATCTTGACCAACTCGATGAACGCCCAGATTCCCTCCAATGTGGCCAAGCTTGGCGCGCCGTTCCACGCCGTCCTTACGGCGGAAGACGCGGGCGCCTACAAGCCGCATTTCCAGGCGTTCGAATACATGTTCGACATGCTCGGCTGCGGTCCGGAAAACATCACGCATGTCTCCTCGTCCTTCCGCCACGATCTGATGTCCGCCTATGACCTGGGCATCAAGAGCAAGGTCTGGGTCAATCGCCGCCACGAACCTGCTAATCCCTACTACGAGTACACCGAGATCAAGGATGTGTCGCGACTGCCGGGCGTCTTCGGCATCTGACACACCTCAAGCGCCGGTTTCCGGCGCCTGATCTTTCGCGAATATGGGCATAATTCCAACGACCGCGGGGACCTGCAGTTGCGTATTATCCATTACCCGAACCCGATTGAAGGCGATGGTCGAACCGACCATTCCAGGCCGACGGCGCTCGATGGTGCTTTGGCCCCCGCCGGCTCGGCAGAAGCCTACTTTCGCGCCGCCGCGGCAATCCTGGCGGCGCAGCCGGACCGCGACAAACCCGATGCGTCGGCGGCGCTGCTCGATCGGCATTATGGACTGGCTGGAACGGTTACGATCCTGTCCTCCGAGGTTGAGCGCACCGCCGAGGTGCAACTGCCGGACGGACGCAGGCTAATCCTCAAGACCTCGACCCGCCCGGAGGCGTCCGATAGCTTCGGTTTCCAGGCGGCGGCACTGGCCGGGCTGGACGGGGCAAGCGGCTTCCTCGCTCCCCAACTGGTTCATACCGGAAGTGGCAGCCGGACGTTCGAGGATGATGGGGTCCACGGCTACCTTCAGACTCGCATCGATGGCGTCCCGCTCCACCGGGAATTCCCATCGCCAGACCTGCTGTTCCACACCGGCTGTGCACTCGCCCGGCTCGACAGAGCCCTCGGGCGGGTCGAGCCGCCGGCCGTTCACAGACCTGTCCTTTGGCATATCGGGTGCTGGCCGCGGTTGATGTCGTTCGAGCAATACCTGCCTGCCGGCAGGATTTCCGACCAGGTCCGCGCGGCGATGGCAAACTATGCGGACACTATTGCCCCCAAACTCGCCAACCTACCTTGGCAGGTTACGCACAATGATCCCAGCCCCTTCAACATGATCATGACCGACCGGGGCCTCGGCTTCATCGATTTCGGCGATGGCTGCTGGAGCCCGAGGATACAAGATCTCGCAATCGCGGCCAGCCATATGGTGACCGACCCGGGTCTTCCCCTTGGCGGGGCCGAACACGTCATCGCGGGCTATGCCTCAGTCATCCCGCTCTCCGGGCTGGAAGCGCGGCTGCTCGTCGGCTTGATGCGGGCCCGGCAAAGCGCGCTGATCCTGATCAACTATTGGCGCTCTCACCTGTTTCCGGACGACGCTGAATACATCAACAAGAACGTCGCGCGCGCCGAGCGTGGCCTTGCCATCTTGGCGCGTCTTGATGCCGCCTCGGCCGAGACGGCCATCCTGGCAGCCATATCGTCACCGCGGCCCGGCAAATCTCCTGAATATAACGTACCCCGATAGGCAGCAGCACATGTCAACAGATCTCATGCCCAATCGCTACAGACCCGGCGAAATCGAGCTTCCCCGGCGCGAGGCCGAGTTGATTGCGCGCCGCGACAGCGTCCTGGGGTCGTCATATCGGTTGCAGTACCGCAATCCCGTGCACTTCGTTCGCGGCGAGGGCATGTGGCTCTATGATCCCGACGGGCGGGCCTACCTCGACTTCTACAACAACGTGCCTTCGCTCGGACACTGTCATCCGGAAGTAAATGCTGCCATGGCGGAGCAAGCGGGCAGGATAAGCGCCAACACACGCTATCTTGAGCCAAGGCTCGTGGACTATGCGGAGCGGCTGGTCGGCACTTTCCCGGAAGAGATCAACCGCGTCGTTTTCACTTGCACGGGCAGCGAGTCCAACGACCTGGCCTTGCGTATCGCGCGATTAGCCAGCGGCAACGAAGGCGTGATCGTATCGACCTATGCCTACCATGGCACAAGCGCAGCCGTTGCCGCGGTTTCTCCCAACCTGGGCGATGCCGTCAAGCTGAGCCCCAACGTCCGCATGGTCCGCCTGCCTGGTCCCGAGAGAGCCCCCGAAGCCCAGGCGGCTGATTTCTTCGAAGCACAAGTGCGCGCGGCGATCTTCGACCTGAACCGTCGCGGTATCGGCGTGGCAGCATTGCTCATCGACAGCATCTTCTCCAGCGACGGCGTGTGGGTGGATCCGCCAGGCTTCATCGCCAAGGGTGTTGCTGGGGTGCGGGATGCAGGCGGCCTACTCATTGCCGACGAGGTTCAACCGGGCTTCGGGCGGACCGGGGCACATATGTGGGGATTTGAGCGGCACGGGGTCGTCCCAGATCTGGTGACGCTCGGCAAGCCAATGGGCAATGGCTTTCCAATTGGTGCCGTCGTCGGGCGTAAGGCGCCCATGGACAAATTCGGCGCTACCGCCCGTTATTCCAATACCTTCGCCGGAAATACGGTGGGTATAGCGACGGCGGACGCCGTGTTGACGATCCTGCAGCGTGACCGGATTGCACAGAATGCGCTGGCCATGGGCGAGCGGCTTCGCGTCGGCCTCGAAGAAATCGCACGGCAGCACCGGTCGCTTCGCGCCATCCGGAACGCGGGACTATTCTTCGGCATCGACATAGGCATCGAGACAACACCGCCGGCCCAAAGGCGCGCGCTGGCAGTGGATGTGGTGAACCTCATGCGCGAGGATGGCGTGCTCATCAGCACGACCGGGGCCCATGAAGACACTCTCAAGGTGCGGCCGCCGCTCGTATGTGGGGCCGAGCATGTCGACCTGTTCCTCGCGTCGGTGCAGCGGGCCTTCACCCGCGTGGCGCCCTGAGAGCCGCCCGGCATGGCGGCACCGGGCGATACAGGGAGCAGCAGAGCTGAAGCGAACCTGACAGCGTTCGGCGCAATCGCGCTGCACGCTGTCAGCTGATCGGGAGGCGGCAGAGCGCCTTATTCCGCCGGGTAGTATCCCAGGATGGATTTGACCTCGAGATATTCCAGCATGCCCTCGAGCCCATATTCGCGGCCGTTGCCGGATTGCTTGTAGCCGCCAAAGGGCGCGTGCGGATCCCAGGCAGGGTAGTTCAGGTGCACCTGGCCCGAGCGGATCTGGGACGCCACTTGCCGCACCATGTCCATGTCCCTACCCTGAACATGGGCGCCCAGGCCATAGATCGTGTCATTGGCAATGGCGACGGCTTCCTCGACCGTGTCATAGGGAATGATGCAGAGTACCGGCCCGAACACTTCGTCCTGCGCGATACGCATGTCTGTGCGCACGTCGGTAAAAATTGTCGGCTTCACGAAGAGACCAACATTGAGGCCGCCTGGACGCCCCTGGCCGCCGACCAGCAGCTTGGCCCCTTCCGCGACGGCGTCACCGATCATGGTCTGGATGCGGTCGAACTGCCCGCGATTGGCGATGGCCCCGTGGGTCGTTGCCTCAAGCGTCGGGTCGCCGACGACGATCTCTGCCACAGCCTGTGCCGCGAGCGCCTCGACCTCCGCCAGACGGTCACGCGGCACGATCATGCGCGTAGGGGCACTGCAGGATTGGCCCAGATTCCGGAAGCTTGCGGCAATGCCGGGGGGCACAGCGCGGGCGAGGTCGGCATCCGGCAGAACCACGTTTGGTGACTTCCCGCCCAACTCCTGAGCGACCCGCTTTACCGTCACGGCGGCGGCTTGGGCTACCGCAATGCCGGCGCGGGTCGATCCGGTTATCGAAATCATGTCGACATCCGGGTGGGAGGCGAGCGCCTCACCCACATCGGGACCATTGCCATGCACGAGATTGAAGACGCCGGCCGGGAAACCCGCTGCCTCGATTGCTTCGGCAAATAGCAGCGCGCTGAGGGGCGACAACTGGCTCGGCTTGAGTACCACCGTGCAACCCGCGGCCAGTGCCGGAGCCACTTTGGCGGTGATCTGGTAGAGCGGCCAGTTCCATGGCGTAATCAAAGCACAGACGCCGATCGGCTCACGTGCGATGGCGGTCTGGCCCCGCCGCTCGATGAACGAGAAGCGGGCCAACACTTCGCGCGCCGTCCGCACGTGGGCGATGGCGAACGGCACTTGGGCACTGCGCGCATAACCGATCGCCGCACCCATTTCCAACGTGAGGCTCTGGGCAATGATCTCAGCGCGCGCTTCGAGCTGGTGTTGGAGGCGTTCGAGGAGTGCGGCACGCTCTTCAGGTGCTGTCCGACCCCAGGCAATGAAGGCCCGCCGGGCTGCGGCAACGGCAGCATCGACATCGCGTCCATCCCCCAGCGGAATCTGCGCAATGACCTCTTCGGTGGCCGGGTTGATGACGGCGGCGTGAGCGCTCCCCTTCGGGGCGACCCACTTTCCGCTGATATAGAACCGGTCGATATGGCCGTTGCCGGATAGGTGCTCGAGCGGAGACGTCACTAGACCAAATCCTTCGTGCTGTGGTGGGTGCCTGCAATCGGCAGGAAGTTGTCGCGGAGGGGCCGGACGGCGTCCAACCAGTGTGATGTCAGCTTCATCTTGCTTCGAGCCTCGCTTCAGTCCTGGCCGGGGGCCTCACCAGCCGCGAATGCGTTCCCAGCGGGCCTCTATGCCTGCGCCCTCGCCATCGACGACGCTGTAGAATTCGTGCTGGGCGGCCATGGCGCAGGCATGGTTTGGCAGGATGCGGACCCGCGAGCCCACAGGCAGGTGGGGCATGGTCTTGCCCGACCCCGGGCGAATCGAAAGGATGCCGTGTTCCTGGCTGGCCTGCGAGACGATCACGTCTTCCAGGATACGCCCGATTTCGTCGCACACCACGCCATAGCCCTGGTCGACGCGTTGGCTTGCCGTTCCGCGATCGCGCGAAAGCGCCATCCATCCGGCATCGACGAGGATCCAACCCTTCTCGGGCTTGGCGCCGACAACCGAAGCCAGCACGGAAACGGCGATATCGTCCTCGCTGCAGACGCCGACCCCGTTCTGGACGAGGTCGAAGAACATGTAAACCCCGGCGCGAAGCTCGGTGACGCCATCGAGATTCTGCGCAAAGTGTGCGGTTGGCGTGGAGCCCAGGCTAACGATCGGACAGGCGTGGCCATGCGCGCGGAGGATCTCGGCGGCGCGAACCGTGGCCGCCCGTTCACTCTCGGCGGCAGCGATCAGGGCTGCCGGCGTGTTCAGACCATAGGATTCCCCGGCATGGGCCAGGACGCCAGCGAGGTTGGCGCCGGCCGCCACGACGCGATCGGCCACCTCGGTCAGCCTTGGGTCGTCCGGCTTGAGGCCGCCACGATGATCGTCGACGTCCAGCTCGATCAGCACCGAAGGAACTATCCCGGTCGCCTCGCGCACATGGGCCAGGGCATCGGCCTGCTCGACCGTGTCGAGCAGCAGCTTGACCTCGGCACCGGTGCGGCGGCAAAGCTCCATGGCGCGCAGGGCCGAAGCTGGCGATAGGCCCACCGCGTAGGTCATGTCGCGATAGCCATGGCTTGCGAAGTACTCCGCCTCGGCAAGCGTGGAAACGGTGATGGGACCCGGACCAGCCGGAAAGACACGTCGCGCCACGTCGATGCTCTTCGCGGTCTTCATATGTGGGCGCAGAACCACGCCCAAACGCCGGGCGTGATCGGCCAGTCGGGCAATATTGCGGTCGAGCCGGCCACGATCCAGCAGAAGCGAAGGGGTGACAAGCTCATGGATCGACTGCGGCGGCAGGCTTGGTTTTGCTGCGGTTTGCATGGTTGGCGCGGTCCTCGTCACTAGCCGAAAGATTGATTTGCAAGGGCAAACATGGTGGCCGCACCATCGGACTCAGGGGGTCGGCCCCTGACCATTGCGACGGCCTGGCTGACCTGTTTCAGTCCGATTTCTTCAAGCCAGCCGCTCAGTCCGTCCTTGGCATAGACGTCGATGCGCACGAACTCGCGCTGGAGCGTGGCAAGCTGGGCCTGGATCAGACGACGGGCATTCTCTGCGCTCTCTGCAGCGCAGGGGCCGATGACGTATCCGCGTCCGAATCTGCGGGCGATGGCATAGCCGGCAAGGCGGCCGGCACGCTCCAGGACCAGCGTATCTCCCACTCCGCAGAGCGCTGCCACCATGGATGGCCGAGAGAGCCCCGTAGCGCGTTGATCAAACGCCTGGATTGCGGACAGGTCGGCAGCGGCGGCCGGGCGGATACCCTCCTGCTTGTTGTTCTCGAAGGATGCGGTTGGCACGCCCTGATGCTGGTGCACACGGCCGAACGGCACGAATCCGCGCCGCTGGTAAAGCGCCATCCCTTCGTCGGTGGAATTGAGCAGGATATTGCGGCCTTCGAGCGCCGACAGCAGGCCGTCAAAGAGGCGGGAGCCGTTACCGCCACGTTGCGCCGAGGCCGTCACTATGATCATGCCGACCGAGGCGAAGTCTGCCCCATATTGCCATGACATGGCCGTGCCGATTACCTCGCCTGCGCGCACCAGGACCAAGCCCTCGCCGAGCTGGGCGGCAAAGGCCCAATCCTCCAGGCGGTAGGGCCAGCCCATCTCCTGCGACAGGCTCAGACCGCCTCGCAGGCATGCAGCATCGAATGGCCCTAACGCGATCGGGGCTACCGCTGTTTCTTTCTCGCTGTCGATGGCCATGGGAGCTACGAAGTCCGGCTTCCGTTGAAGTCGAGCACAAGGTGTCACCCCCTGAGCAGGCGACGCTGCCGTTTCCTCTGGGCAAATCGGCGGGATCGTTCGTTTTTCTTCGTCAATCAGCACAATGCGCGGCTCAGGTCCGGCTAGAGATATGCCCAGCCCCCAATCGTTGTTTGTGGCGTTTCAGACACAACCGGAGAAACCGATGATCTATGTCAGCGAAGACGTGTCTGCTGCATTGGTGACGCATGAGTTGGCATTCGAGGCGGTGCGGCAGGCCCTCGTGGCCGCGGCATCTGACCTGAGCGGCGTCTTTCCCGCCGTTCTCGGACGCTCCAGGGAACCAACGAATACCTTTTCCGTGAAGTCGGGTTGGTCGGCCGAACTGACCGGCGTCAAAGTTGGCTCGTTCTGGTCTGGCAACCCGGCGATCGGACTGCCGCGGCACAATTCCACCATCGTGCTGCTCGACCAACATACGGGGCGCCTCCGGGCCGTCATCGAAGCAGGCAAGGTCAATGCCTTCAGGACCGCGGCCGCCGACGCCGTTGCGACCGATCTGCTCGCGAGAAAAAATGCCAAGGTCCTGGCGATCTTCGGTGCGGGCAATCAGGCCGGCTATGAAGTTGCGGCCTTAGCGAGGGTTCGTCCGATTGAGGAGGTGCTGATCGTCTCCCGCCCTTCGGAGCGGCGCAATGCCTTCGTGGAAGAGATTCGCCAAAGCGGCCTCGATGCCCGCATTGCTTCCGCTGAGGAGGCCGTGCGTGCCGCCGATATCGTAGTGACGGCAACGCCATCACGCGAACCCCTATTCGACGCCGCCTGGGTTGGACCGGGTACACATGTCGTGAGCATGGGGTCCGATGCGCCCGGTAAGCATGAACTTCCCGCGGACCTCTATCCCAGGGCGAGCCTATTCTGCGATCTGCTATCCCAGTCCATCCAAATCGGTGACTTCCAGCATGCGCGCAACGCGATCGACGCTGGCACGCTTGCGGTAACGCCCATCGGCGACGTCATTGAGGGGCGCGCCCCTGGGCGTGGCAGCGAGTCGGAGATCACCGTGTTCGACAGTTCGGGGATTTCCCTGCAGGATCTGTTCATGGCCGACGCGCTGATCCGCGCCAAAGGCCAGCGGAACTGACCGGGGCTCTGTAGCCCCGGTAGCGGTGTTGCCGGCCCAGCAGTCCATCACCACTTTGGCGGCCAGGCCGTTTCGCATGGCGTCGGCGGCCAGGCCGTTTCGCATGGCGTCGGCGGCCAGGCCGTTTCGCATGGCGTCGAAGCCGGATTTGTAATCGTCAATGCCGGTGCGGTGCGTGATCAGGCCGGACACGTCGAGCGGCCCCTGCACCAGCGCGATCATTTTTTACCAGGTCTCGAACATTTCGCGCCCGTAGATGCCCTTAAGCGTCAGCATCTTAAAGATAACCTTGCTCCAATCGATCTCGAAGCCCGTCGGCGCAATGCCGAGAACGGCGATCTTGCCGCCGTTGTTCATTGACGTCGATCATGTCCCGGAAGGCCCGTGCCGAACCCGACATTTCAAGGCCGACGTCGAACCCTCCATCATGCTGACTTGCCACATCACCTCGGCCAGCGGCTTTCTGGAAGCGTCGACGACGTGACGAAGAGCTCGAGCCGCGTGGGATTTATGTCGGTGATGACGACCTTGCGGTCGCCAACCGCCTGCGCCACAAGGGCGCCCGTGATGCCAATCGGCCCGGCCCGGTCACCAGCACGTCTTCCCCAATCAGGTCGAAGGAGAACTCGGCGAAAGACCGGGCCGGTCCACACCCAGGTGCATCGTATTTCGGGCGCCGCCTCCTACCAGTAAGGCGTGTTGGTATCAGCGACCTTTGCCCCGTTCACTTGGCTGGTTTCCGTTCGGTTTCGGGTTGGTCGAGAGGCG
>NZ_LMEM01000006.1 GCF_001426345.1 Devosia sp. Root436
CCCACCCATCCACCAAGCGTCTCATAGCCGCCGTTCCCCCCACCCATACACCAAGCGTCTCATAGCCGCCGTTCCCCGTCTTGCAGGGGCCGACCGCACCCACACAAAGGCGGCCGACAAGGAGCCGATCCTCAAAGTGGAGGGTTTGGTCAAAACCTATCGCAGTGGCAGCGCTATGTTCCGCACGCAGCGCATCGTGCCTGCCGTGAACGATGTCTCGTTCAGCCTCATGCCGGGCCGGACCCTCGGAATTGTTGGCGAAAGCGGGTCTGGCAAGTCCTCGCTCGGGCGCCTGCTGATCAAGCTGATGGACAGCGACGCGGGTCGCATCGAATTTGAGGGGCTCGATATCGCCCCCCTGTCTGAGGGTGACTTCCGGCACCTGCGTCCCGCGATCCAGATGATCTTCCAGGACCCCTTTGCGTCACTGAACCCGAGGTCGACGATCGGCCATATACTGACGGTCGGGCCGATCGCGCACGGATCATCCTATGCCCAGGCCAGCGAGGAGGCGCGCGCGTTGCTCTCTCATGTAGGCCTTGACGCCGGCGCCTTCGACCGTTTCCCGCATGAATTTTCCGGTGGGCAGCGCCAGCGTAGCCAGCGAGGAGGCGCGCGCGTTGCTCTCTCATGTAGGCCTTGACGCCGGCGCCTTCGACCGTTTCCCGCATGAATTTTCCGGTGGGCAGCGCCAGCGTATCGGCATCGCGCGGGCCCTGATGTTCAAGCCAAAGCTGCTCATCGCCGATGAGGCGGTCTCGGCACTCGACGTGTCCATTCAGGCGCAAATCCTCAAACTTCTCGATCAGATACAGCGCGAGACCGGCGTTTCGATGGTGTTCATCACCCACGATCTTCGCGTCGCCAGCCAGATCCATTCAGGCGCAAATCCTCAAACTTCTCGATCAGATACAGCGCGAGACCGGCGTTTCGATGGTGTTCATCACCCACGATCTTCGCGTCGCCAGCCAGATTTGTGACGAGATCGCGGTGATGCAGAAAGGGCGGATCGTTGAGCATGGCCCCCCAACTCAAATCTTCCTGAATTCGCAGTCGGCCTACACGCGAGAGCTGGTGGCCGCGATTCCTGGAGAGCAACCGGGCAATGCCCGTTCGGTTGCGGCCAACTGGTAAGGGCAGCGGCGGTTATCGCCACGACGGAGAACTTCATCATGACCAATCGTTCAACGACGAAATCCACGTTTTCGCGACGTGACGCCTTGCGCCTCATGGGAATGGGCGGGGTGGCAACCCTGGTAGCACCAAACCTGCTGCTCGCGCCGGCTTTCGGCCAGACGCCGCCGACAACGCCGACAGGCCGGATCGTGGTGGGTCTTTCGCAGGAACCCACGGTGTTCAACCCCCTGATGCCCCATATCGAGGTTGACGACGGGGTCAACTTCTCGATGTTCGACGCACTGTTCCGTATCGACCCATACGGCGTCATCCAGCCCAATCTGGCCTTTGAAGTTCCGAGCCAGGAAAATGGCGGCATATCCGAGGACGGTCTCAACTGGCGTATCCGCCTGAGGGATGACGTCCGCTGGCACGATGGCACGCCCTTCACCGCCGAAGACGTTAAATTCACGCTTGAGCTGATCGTCAACCCCGACTTCCGCGCCTGGCGCACCACGGGCCACTCACAGGTGCGGGACATCACGGTGGTCTCGCCCACCGAGCTTACCTGGCGGATGGAGCAGGCCTTCGCGCCCTACCTCTCTTTCCTGACCGAAACCTTCATGGTGCCCAAGCACATCCTGGAGAAAGAAGCCGACCTCAACGAGAACGCTTTCAATCAGGCGCCCATCGGCACCGGCGCGTTCAAGTGGGGCCAGCGGGTCGCCGGCGATCACCTCGAACTTGTGGCCAACACCGACTACTTTGGCGACGGCCCCTATCTTGAGCAGCTGGTCTTCAAATACATCCCGGACAATACGGTGCTCTACACCCAGTTCAAGAGCGGCGATATCGACCTGGTAGGTCAGGCCTATATCAGCCCTGACAACTATGCCGAGGCCAGCACACTGGCTGACCGCGTGGTGACGCTTGTGCCGAAGAGCTCGGTTGAGACTTTCTATTTCAACCTGGAGCGGCCGCAGTTCAAGGAACTCGCCGTGCGTGAGGCGCTCTACCTGGCAATCGACCGCCAGGCGATCATTGACGCGCTCAACTACAGTGTGCCGACGACGACCGAGACCTTCATGCCGAAGCAGTCCTTCTACTTCAACCCAGACTTGCCCAAGCAGGAGTTTAACCTCGAGCGCGCCGCCCAGATTCTCGACGAGGCGGGCTGGCTGCCGGGGGCCGACGGCATCCGCGCGAAGGACGGCGTGCGGCTGTCCTTCGCCAATTCGACCACGTCGGGAGCCCACCTGCGCGAGCAGGCGCAGCAGTTCATCCAGCAGACCCTCGCCGAAATCGGCGTCGAGATGACCATCTCGAACTTGCCCTCGGCGGTGATGTTCGGCGATTTCTGGGCTCTGTCTCAGTTCGACACTGCCATATCGGGCATCACCTATCTGATCGGCGCCGACCCCGACGTGACAAACCGCTTCCACACCAAGTCGATCGCGGCCCAGGGTGGTCGCGGGTCAAACAACGCGCAGTATTCCAACGCCGAGGTCGATGCCTTGTTGGAAGAAGGCAGCCGCACCTTCGATCCGGAAGCGCGGCGTGAGATCTATTTCCGCATACAGGAAATCATCCGTCGGGATCTGCCCTTCCTGCCGCTGTTCGCGAACACCTCTGTGTTCGGGCACAAGGGAAGCGTGGGAGGCTTTATCCCCAACTCCAATACACGCACCGAATCCTGGAACGCTGCTGCCTGGTACTGGAAGAGCTAAGCCACATGCCGCCGCCCTCAGGGGCGGCGGCATAATCACTCTGCAGCCTTACAAATGGAGGGACCAATGCGCAGCTTCCTGATCAACCGACTGTCCCAAAGCATCGTGTTGCTCGTGATGGTCTCCATCATCGGCTTCGTGATCCTGAACCTCATTCCAGGTGGACCGCTGGCGCAGTATGGGCTCGACCCTGGCATGACAGCAGCCGACATGGCTCGCATCACCGAGCAGCTCGGCCTGAACCGCCCGCTTTGGATCCAGTATTTCGACTGGGCATGGCGCCTCTTGCAGGGCGATTGGGGTACTTCCTTCCGTGATGGTGCGCCGGTCCTTTCGGTAATCGGCCGACATGTGTTTGCAACCCTGCTGTTGATGGGAACCTCGACGGCGATAGCCATGACGGTGGGCATCTGGATCGGCATCCGTGGCGCGACGCGCCGCTATTCGGTGTTCGACTACGCTGCCACTGTCGGCGCCATGGTGGCGCTGTCCATTCCGACCTTCTGGTTCGGTCTGATTGGCATCTATGTTTTTTCGCTGCAGCTCGGCTGGCTGCCGGCGGGCAACATGTACAAGATCGGCGATGGTTCATTCCTGAACTATCTGCATCATCTCATCCTGCCGAGTGCAGTCTTCGCTGCAGCTCGGCTGGCTGCCGGCGGGCAACATGTACAAGATCGGCGATGGTTCATTCCTGAACTATCTGCATCATCTCATCCTGCCGAGTGCAGTTCTGGCCCTGGTCCATATCGCGATCTGGAGCCGCTACATGCGGTCGGCGACACTGGACGCCATCAGCCAGGACTACGTCAAAACTGCCCGTGCCAAAGGGCTGAGCGAACGCCGCGTGATCCTCAAGCACGTCGTCGGCAACGCACTCCTGCCGATGATCACTCTTGCTGGCATCCAGCTCCCCAGCATTCTGACGGGCGCCCTGGTGACAGAGACCGTCTTCACCTGGCCCGGCATGGGGCGCCTCGCTGCCGATGATCACTCTTGCTGGCATCCAGCTCCCCAGCATTCTGACGGGCGCCCTGGTGACAGAGACCGTCTTCACCTGGCCCGGCATGGGGCGCCTCTTCCTCGATAGTCTCGGCTACAGCGACTATCCAGTGGTGATGGGCCTGCTGATATTCTCGGCGATCATCGTCATCCTCGGCAACCTCATCGCAGATATCGTCGTCGCAATCGTCGACCCGCGCATYCGYYTGGCTTGAACGCTCATCAGGAGACAGCCGCCATGACCGCTTTCGTCCAACCCGTACATGCCAGCCACTGGTGGCAGAGTCGCGCGGCCCGACGCTTCATGAGCCATCACCTGGCTTTGCTGGGACTGGCAATGATCATCTGCCTGGTGCTGGCGTGCATCTTCGCGCCCGTACATGCCAGCCACTGGTGGCAGAGTCGCGCGGCCCGACGCTTCATGAGCCATCACCTGGCTTTGCTGGGACTGGCAATGATCATCTGCCTGGTGCTGGCGTGCATCTTCGCCCCATACCTGCTGCCCTATGACTCGCTTTACATCGATCTGCGTGCCCGCTTTGCGCCTCCTTTCACCGGTGGCCACATTTTCGGCACCGATCCACTGGGGCGCGACGTGGCAGCCCGGTTGTTCGAAGCTGGCCGCATCTCGCTCCTGGTSGGCTTCTTCGCCATGGTGCTATCGACATTGGTGGGCACGCTTGTGGGCGTCATCGCCGGTTATCGCGGTGGCTGGGTTGGTGCTGTGCTGATGCGCGTGGTCGACGGGTTTT
>NZ_LMEM01000007.1 GCF_001426345.1 Devosia sp. Root436
CCGCACGCAGCGCCGCACGCAGCGCATCGTGCCTGCCGTGAACGATGTCTCGTTCAGCCTCATGCCGGGCCGGACCCTCGGAATTGTTGGCGAAAGCGGGTCTGGCAAGTCGTCACTCGGGCGCGTGCTGATCAAGCTGATGGACAGCGACGCGGGTCGGATCGAATTTGATGGGCTCGACATCGCCCCGCTGTCAGAGGGCGAGTTCCGGCACTTGCGACCGGCGATCCAGATGATCTTCCAGGACCCCTTTGCGTCGCTAAACCCGAGATCGACGATCGGCCACATACTGACGGTAGGGCCGATCGCACACGGATCATCCTATGCCCAAGCCAGCGAGGAGGCGCGCGCGTTGCTCTCTCATGTAGGCCTTGACGCCGGCGCCTTCGACCGTTTCCCGCATGAATTTTCCGGTGGGCAGCGCCAGCGTATTTCAGGCGCCCATTCAGGCGCAAATCCTCAAACTTCTCGATCAGATACAGCGCGAGACCGGCGTTTCGATGGTGTTCATCACCCACGATCTTCGCGTCGCCAGCCAGATCTGTGACGAGATCGCGGTGATGCAGAAAGGGCGGATCGTAGAACACGGCCCGCCAACTCAGATCTTCCTGAATCCACAGTCGGCCTACACGCGAGAGCTGGTGGCCGCAATTCCTGGAGAGCGACCGGCAAGTGCCCGCCCGGTTGCGGCAAATCAGTAGGGCAACGGCTTTGCAGCCACGAGGGAGGAGACCTCAATCATGACTAAAAATTCAACGACATCCAGCTTCACGCGACGCGACGCCCTGCGCCTGATGGGCCTGGGCGGAGTGGCGAGCCTGGTAGCACCAAACCTGCTGCTCGCGCCGGCTTTCGGCCAGACGCCTCCGGCAACGCCGACGGGCCGGGTCGTTGTCGGCCTCTCACAGGAACCCACCGTGTTCAACCCGCTGATGCCGCATATCGAGGTTGACGACGGGGTCAACTTCTCGGTGTTCGACGCGCTGTTCCGTATCGACCCGCAGGGCGTGATCGTCCCCAATCTGGCGGTCGAGGTGCCCAGTCAGGACAATGGCGGTATTTCCGCGGACGGGCTGCAGTGGAGTGTGAAGCTGCGCGATGGCGTGGCCTGGCACGATGGGACGCCCTTCACCGCCGAGGATGTGAAGTTCACCCTCGAGCTGATCGTCAACCCGAACTTCCGCGCCTGGCGCACTACCGGCCATTCGCTGGTGCGCGACATCACTGTAGTCTCGCCCACGGAGATCACCTGGCGGATGGAAGAGGCTTTCGCCCCCTATCTGACGTTTCTGACAGAAACCTTCATCGTGCCCAAACACATACTGGAGGCTGCGACCGATCTCAACGAGAACCCTTTCAACCAAGCGCCAATCGGCACCGGGGCATTCAAATGGGGCCAGCGGGTGGCCGGCGATCGCCTGGAGCTGGTGGCCAACCCCAACTACTTCGGCGACGGCCCGCATATCGAACAACTGATCTTCAAATACATCCCCGACTACACGGTGCTCTACACCCAGTTCAGAAGCGGCGACATCGATCTGGTGGGCATCATCAGCCCCGACAACTATGCCGAGGCTAGCGCCCTCCCGGACCGTGTTGTCGCCCTGGTGCCGAGGTCATCGATGGAGTCGTTCTATCTGAACGTCGAACGCCCCCAGTTCAAGGAAGTGGCGGTGCGCGAGGCACTCTATGCCGCCATTGACCGGCAGAGCATTATCGAAAAGCTCTACTACGGCGTGCCGGTGCCCACCGAAACCTTCATGCCGCAGCAGTCGTTCTTCTACAATCCCGGCCTGCCGCCCCAGGAGTTCAACTATGACCGCGCTAAGCAGCTTCTGGACGAGGCCGGCTGGGTAACTGGAGGCGACGGCATTCGCGCCAAGGACGGCGTGCGGCTGTCCTTTGCCAATTCGACCACTTCAGGCAACCATCTGCGCGAGCAGGTGCAACAGTTTCTGCAGCAGACCTTTGCCGAGATCGGTGTAGAAATGACCATCTCGAACCTGCCGGCCGCGGTTATGTGGGGGGAGTTCTGGCAGCAGTCGCAGTTCGACTCGGTTATCGTCGGCAGCGCCTACCTGATTGGCGCAGACCCGGACGTCACCAACCGCCTGCACTCCGGGTCGATCGTCGCCAAGGGGGGCCGCGGCTCCAACAACGCGCAGTATTCCAACCCGGAAGTCGACGCGCTTCTGGAGGAAGGCGCCCGGACCTTTGATTCAGAGGCACGACGCAGGATCTACTTCAAGGTGCAAGAGCTTGTGCGTGCTGATCTGCCATTCCTGCCACTGTACGCGGACACTTCCGTCTTGGGGCACAAGGAGGGCCTTGAAGGCTTCGTCGCTAACGCGAACACCCGCACCGAGTCCTGGAATGCTGCTGCCTGGTACTGGCAGGCCTGACGCAGTTGCCGCCGCCCTCAGGGGCGGCGGCATGTTCAGTCTGAAGCCTTACACATGGAGGGCTCAATGCGCAGCTTCCTGATCAACCGACTGTTCCAAAGCATCGTGTTGCTCGTGATGGTCTCCATCATCGGCTTCGTGATCCTGAACCTCATTCCAGGTGGACCGCTGGCGCAATATGGGCTGGATCCTGGCATGACCCAGGACGACATGGCCCGCATTACCGAGCAGCTCGGACTGAACCGCCCGCTTTGGGTTCAGTATTTCGACTGGGCATGGCGCCTCTTGCAGGGCGATTGGGGTACTTCCTTCCGTGATGGTGCGCCGGTCCTGTCGGTGATCGGCCGGCATGTGTTTGCAACCCTGCTGTTGATGGGAACCTCGACGGCGATAGCCATGACGGTGGGCATCTGGATCGGCATTCGTGGGGCGACGCGCCGCTATTCGGTGTTCGACTACGCTGCCACTGTCGGCGCCATGGTGGCGCTGTCCATTCCGACCTTCTGGTTCGGCCTGGTTGGCATTTATGTCTTTTCGCTGCAGCTCGGCTGGCTGCCGGCGGGCAACATGTACAAGATCGGCGATGGTTCATTCCTGAACTATCTGCATCATCTCATCCTGCCGAGTGCAGTTTTCGCTGCAGCTCGGCTGGCTGCCGGCGGGCAACATGTACAAGATCGGCGATGGTTCATTCCTGAACTATCTGCATCATCTCATCCTGCCGAGTGCAGTCCTGGCCCTCGTCCATATTGCAATATGGAGCCGCTACATGCGGTCGGCGACACTGGACGCCATCAGTCAGGACTACGTCAAAACCGCCCGTGCCAAAGGTCTGAGCGAACGCCGCGTGATCCTCAAGCACGTCGTCGGCAACGCACTTCTGCCGATGATCACTCTTGCTGGCATCCAGCTCCCCAGCATTCTGACGGGCGCCCTGGTGACAGAGACCGTCTTCACCTGGCCCGGCATGGGGCGCCTCTTCCTCGATAGTCTCGGCTACAGCGACTATCCAGTGGTGATGGGCCTGTCTG
>NZ_LMEM01000008.1 GCF_001426345.1 Devosia sp. Root436
GTCTCTAATGGCTGCATCAACAGGCCGGACAGAAGACTGCACCCGACCAATGCGCCAGAACGTCGAATTATCTCTTGCAATGCGGGAGCCATCCACAGAAGCCGTTCAGACCGCCTTTCGGATTTCCTGAAAGCTGCAAGTCTGCTTAGGTCGCCGCCAAGTCTAGAACGGGGTGGATTCCTGTCCGACCGCTTCTGGGCGGCGGAGCCGGGAAAGCGGCCATTCAGGTGGCCGCCGTACTTCGACCGCAACGCGCCCTAATCGGACGTCTAAGCGGGCGACGACTTCGGCGCTGCTGCGTTCGCATGTATCTTGCACCATGTGCCGGGAGTCATCAGCTCCCAGCTTTTGAAGGATCTATAGAAGGAGTTTCGGGCCTGCGGCGGTGACCTTGAGCACCGGGCGAACAAGGAAGCCAAAAAGCCTTAGGGTCTAACGGAGAGTGATCCCGCTGGACGCGCCGCTACAGATCGGAAATGGCCCGCAGGCGAGCCACCGCCTTTGGAGAAATCTCGTTCAGTTCGTCAAATGGCTTCCACTCGGCCCTGTGGACTTCTTCCTGTTGAGGCGTCAATCGTGGGGATGGATCCGCTAGGAACAGGTACTGCAGATCATGATGGACGTGGTCCTGTTCATGCCGTAACTTTTTCCCCGGAACGTCATGCGTGTCGATAACAAACGGCACATCCCCGTGATGCCAAGGGTGCAGGCTCAGCCCAACCACGCCGGTCTCTTCTACGGCCTCCCGTAGCGCCGACTGGTAGAAATATTGGGAGGGTTCATAGTGCCCGCCGGGCTGAAGCCAACGTCCAATGGAGATGTGGTCGATCAGCAGAACCTGCTTAAGATCTGGCGAGAGTATGATGGCGCTTGTCGTAATGTGACCGGGCATCGTGTTCCGGTCATGCAGGGAATCCCGCTGCGATATTTGCCAGCGAAGCACTGAGAGATGTTCGCTCTTTGCGGCCACTTCGCCTCGATAGCGGGATACTACGGATTCAAGATGATGTAGAAATGCGCGCGACTGATCCATGGCGCACGGTCACATCGAGGGGTCGATCAAGCAATAGGCGCTCGATCGGAAAATCGGTTGTGCACAGTTTGAGATTTATGCATTCGCGCAATGCCCATTCCGGAACGCCAGTGGCTGACAGAAATGGGTCGTTTGCTGCCGATCGGCAACGCCCCCTCTTTGCCTTCGGTTACTGTGAACGGATCTGGTAGCGTTCCGTTCAAGCAGCTACGAAATGGACGGCCACGCTCCAGCATCGATGAGCATTTTTGAAACATCTTCCGGCCATATCTGCTCATTGGCAGATTGAATCTCAGCTGGACTCCACCAGCGATGAGCGGCCATGACCTCCCTTTCCAACTCTGTCCAGTATTCGTGAGAGACTGCGGCGCCCGTCTCGGCTCTTACTAGAAAGTAGCGCTCGTCTGCCTCGACCATTTCCCCGGTTGGCATCGCGAATATCGCGGTGCGTTGTGCAACCTGCATTCCGATCTCGGATACCCTCATACCAACCTCTTCGTACAACTCTCGTCGGGCCGCATCTTCAAAGGACTCTCCTTCGTCGACTCCCCCACCAGGAGTTGCCCAGAAAGCCTGACCGGCCAGCGGCCCTCGCTTATGTTCGAACTTGAACAGCAGTACGTGCTGTTCACCGTTGAGGACGAGAAGACGCGATGAGGGACGTTTTTGCATGACTAAGGTTAGAATGGAGCCCCTGGCTCCGCAACGTCCGCTTGCGGGCAGCCGCACGGGCGACGCAAGCGGCGGAAATGGGGTCGAGGAACTAACCCGCTGCGCGGGAGGGTGCGCGTGGTGAGGTGATGGCAAGGCACCAGCGTCACGGCTTGATTGAGGATCGCCTGGTTCAGGCGTTCCCTT
>NZ_LMEM01000009.1 GCF_001426345.1 Devosia sp. Root436
GGGGGGGGGCCAAGGTGTGCAGGATTTGGCCCCGATGCCGCAGTCGACACCCTCCCCCTTGTGGGGGGATCAAGGGTGGGGGTGGGCCACACGCACTGAGTTGGCGGAGAGATACCCCCACCCTGCTCGATTCAACGGACTTAGCTGACGCTAAGTCCTATCTCGCTTCCCTCCCCACAAGGGGGAGGGTGGGTTCGGCGGCCCTTGCACCATCGGGGCCATAATCAGTTCGCCTTCCACCCTGCCCCGCGCTTGAGGCGCATGACGAAGCCGATGACTTCGGCGACGGCCTTGAAATGTTCGTTGGGGATGGCGTCGTCGACATCGACGCTGGCGAACAGCGCGCGCGCCAGCGGCGGGTTTTCGACGATGGGCACGTCGTGCTCCCTGGCCAGTTCGCGGATGCGCAAGGCCACGGCATCGGCGCCCTTGGCCACGCATCTGGGGGCTTTCATGCCCTTGTCGTATTTGAGCGCCACGGCAAAGTGGGTCGGGTTGGTGATGACCACGGTGGCATCGGGGACCGCCGCCATCATGCGCCGGCGCGAGCGTTCCTGGCGCAATTGGCGCAGCTTGCCCTTGATATGGGGGTCGCCCTCCATCTGCTTGTATTCGTCGCGCGTCTCCTGGACCGTCATCATCAGCTTCTTCCACCATTTCTGGCGGACATAGAGATAATCGGCAAAGGCGATGACGGTGACGATGGCCAGCACCGCCACGAAAATCTTGATCCCGATTTCCTGGAAATCGGCCAGGATCATCAGTGGATCGGCCGTCATCATGGTGTCGAGCCGGTCGCGCTCGGGCCACACCACCATGATGACCACGGTGCCGACGATGCCGATCTTGAGCAGGCCCTTGCCGAAATTGACCAGCGACTCGATGGAGAAGAGCCTCTTGGCCCCGGCCAGGGGCGAAATCTTGGAGAGCTTCGGGGTGATCGGCTCGGCTGAAAACAACGGCCGATGCTGGATCAGGTTGGCGAGGATGGCGCAGGTCGAGAGTACGACGAGCGGTATGAGCACGGTGCCGATCAGTGCCAGCGCCAGCCCGTTGAAGAAGGCCGCAAAGCCCGCCCCGCCCAGCTCGAACTGGTCGGCATTCATGATGATGAGCTTGAGCGATTCCGACAGGCTGGCGGCGGTGCCCGGCGCCATCATGGCGAAGATGGCGGCCGAGCCGAGCAGCATGAACCAGGTGACCACTTCCTGGCTCTTGGCGACATCGCCCTTCTTGTGGGCGTCCTCAAGCTTCTTCTGGGAAGGGTCTTCTGTTTTGGCGTCCTGTTCGGGGGCCTCGCTAGACATCAGGATACCCCGCTATCCACGTAATGACGGCCTGCGAGCGGCGATTGGCTGCACGCCGGTTCTCGCCCCCCCCTCTCGGCTCGTCCTGACGTGGATTTCGGGGCACCCTCTAACCCCTCCACATGGCGAGATGGGCTTCGAAATGGCTGAGATACCAGCCCATCATCATGGTGAGGAGCATGGCGAACAGCACGAGGCCGATCATGATATTGGCCGGCATCAGCAGGAAGAACACCTGCAAAGCCGGCATGAGCCGGGCGAGGATGCCGGCGCCGAGATTGAAGACGAGCCCGAAGACGATGAAGGGCGCGGCCATCTGGATGCCCACACTGAATGCGCCCGACACGGTGCGGATCGCCAATTGGGCCGCGTCGTCGAACATCAGGGGCGTATCGAGCGGAAACACCACGTAGCTGTCATAGGTCGCGGCCAGGGCCACATGATGCAGGTCGGTGGCGAAGATCAGCACCATGCCCAAAAAGCTGAGGAAGCTGCCGAAGATGGCGCCCTGCACGCCGACCTGGGTCGGATCGGCCGCCATGGCGCTGGAAAGGCCGGTCTGGAAGGCGATAATCGCCCCGGCCACCTGCGTCGCCATGACAGTGATGCGAACGATGGCGCCCAGCATGATGCCGATGGCCAGTTCGTGAAAGATGAGGCCGACAATGTTCATGAAGTCGGCGGGCATCGCGGGCATGCTGGCCGACAGCAGCGGATAGACCACCAGCGTAAAGGCCAGCGCGAAGCTGAGGCGCATGCGCATCGGGATCATGTCCTCGCCGAGCGCCGGCATCAGCATGAGGATGGCGCCGATGCGCGTGAACAGCAGGATATAGATAAAGGCCGTATCGGGCAGCCAATCGAGGCCGACGGTCACGCTCAGCCGCCCACGATGATCATGTCGACCACGCGGTTCATGTAGCCGCCCATGGTGGCACCGAGAAACGGCAGGGTCAGCAGCATGGTGACGAAGATGGCGATGATCTTTGGCACGAAGACCAGGGTCTGTTCCTGGATCTGGGTCAGCGCCTGGAACAGCGCGATGATGACGCCGACGACCAGGCCCACCAGCATCATCGGCGCCGACACGATGATCAGCGTCCAGATGCCGTCGCTGGCTATGTCGAGAACTTCTGCGCCGGTCATTGTCGGTTCCTGCCGGACGAATCGTCGTCCGCGGTCATTGTACGCCTGCCGCGTCATTCCCGCGAAAGCGGGAATCTCCCTTTCCACCCAGTACCGAGGGAGATTCCTGCTTTCGCGGGAATGACGCAAGGACTGGGCGAGACAATGGTGGTTCCTAGATCGGCATCCGCATGATTTCTTCGTAGGCGGAGATGACGCGGTCGCGGACGGTGACCATGCTTTCGATGGCCATTTCGGTCTCGCTGAGGGCCGTCACCATGTCGACGACATTGGCCTTGCCGTTGACCATGTCGATGGCCATCCGGTCGCTGGCCGCGCCGGTATCGACCACGCCCTGCACCTGCTGGGCCAGCATGTCGGCGAAATTGGTGCCATTGCCGCCCGAGGTCATGGCGGTGAGATCGGTCTGCGGGCGGGCGGCCTGGTTGATCAGCCGGCTGGCATTGCCATAGGCGGCGGTGGCGGCGTTAAAGGGGGTATTGATGGCCATCTATTGCTCCTGAACTCTCTCGTCGCGCTTCCCCGTCAGCCGCGCAGGATGTCGAGCGTGCGCCCGAGCATCTGTCGCGTGACGGTGACGACGTTGAGATTGGCCTCGTAGGTGCGCTGGGCCTCGCGCATGTCCATCGCCTCGATCAGCGGATTGACGTTGGGATATTGCACATAGCCGCTGGCGTCGGCGGCCGGGTGGCCGGGCTCGTAGCGCGAGGTGAAATCGCTCATGTCATAGGCGAGATTGCCCACCTCGACGATCTTGCCGCCGACATCGGGATCGAAGCTCGCCTCGAAGGTCGGGATGCGGCGGCGATAGGGTTCGTCCCCCGGCGCCTTGCCGGCGGAATCGGCATTGGCGAGGTTTTCGGCGATGACGCGCATGCGGGCCGTCTGGGCGTGAAGCCCGGTAGCGGCGATGCGGAGCGATGAATTGAAGTCCATGTGGCGCTAGCTCTCTCAGGCCTGCCGGCCCAAGGCCGTTTTGAGGATCTTGATCGATTTCTGGTAGAGGCTGGTCGCGGCCTGGTAGTCCATCAGGTTGGTCGTGACCTTCATCATCTCGTCTTCGAGCGTCACCCCATTGCCTTCCGGGGTGATCTCGAAATTGGCCATGCGCTGGGCGTCAAAGGCGCCCCCTTCGCTGCTGGACACGGAAAAGTGCATGGGCTGGGTCGCCGAGGTGGTGACCGTGGCGGCGGAAAAGCCGGATTCTCGATCGGCAAAATCGTACTGGGCCAGGTCATGCCCGCGATAGCCGGGGGTTTCCGCATTGGCCACATTCTCGGCCAGGAGGCCTTGACGGGTCTGGTGCCAGCGCATCTTGTCGGTGAGCGCCGAAAAGACCGGCATGTTCATGAGGCCCATTGGCCGAGTCCCCCGGAGTCGCTTTAAGCGCGGCGTGATGGGCAAATCTTGCCGACCTATGGTTAATCAAGCGTTAACCCGAGCGGTTTAGGGCAGCTGCAGCCTCGCATTCTGCACATTTGCCTTATGTGATAGGCAATATATGCCGCCGGATTCGGGCGGAACGCGATTTGGAGCCGACATGCAATTCATCACCAGCCTGTTCAGTGGCTCAGGCAACAGTTTCCTCACCGCGATCTTCGCGCTCGGCGCGGTCATCGTGGCCATCCTGCTGGTGCTGTGGCTGCTCAAGCTGCTGTTCCGCGCCTCGGGCAATGTCACCCGTGGCCGCAACCGGCGGCTGGCGGTGGTGGATTCGCTGGCGCTCGACCCCAAGCGGCAATTGCTGATCATCAGGCGGGACAATGTGGAACACCTGATCCTCACCGGTGGCGCGCAGGATGTGGTGGTGGAAACCGGCATTGCCGTGGAAGAGACTCCGGCGGCGCAGCCGACGCGGCGCCCCATCCCCATGGTGGCCACCCGCAAGCCCGCGCCGGCCAAGGCCGCGCCCGCCGCCCCGGCGCCCGTCGTGGTGGTGCCGCCCGCCGAACCGGCCCCCGCGGCTCCCGGCACCGCCATCGAGCGCCTGCGCGACCTGGGGCAGCCCACCAACAAGCGCGCGCACCTGTCGCTGCGCCATACCGGTCTGCTCCGCCCGGTCAGCGAAATGGAAATGCCGGTTTCCCCCGAAAACTCGTCCCCTCCGGTCGTGCCGGCCGCCGACTCAGCTAAAGAGGACAACGCGCGGCATGACGTAGAAGGCACCGACCTTGTCGAGGACAACAGCGAGGCAAACCGGAACTGAGGCGCTGCCGTCGCGCCTGCGGCGGCTCACACCCTATGCCGGCCTCATTGCCTTTGCGCTCGCGGCGCTGATCCCGACCATCGCCTTCGGCCAGGACGTGTCGATCGACTTCGGCGACGACACGACGATCACCGAACGCGCCGTCCAGATCATCGGCCTCATCACGCTGCTGTCGCTGGCGCCGTCCATCCTGGTGATGGTCACCAGTTTCACCCGCATCGTGGTGGTGCTGTCGCTGCTGCGCACGGCGATCGGGCTGCAGACGGCCCCGCCCAATTCGGTGATGGTGTCGCTGGCACTGTTCCTGACCATCTTCGTCATGCAGCCGACTTTGCAGCAGACCTATGACCAGGGCATCGCGCCGCTGCTGGCCGGCGACATCGAGATCGCCGAGGCGTTTGAGCTGGGCAGCGCCCCGCTGCACGAATTCATGCGCGCCAATGTGCGCGAGCAGGACCTGACCCTGTTTTTCGACCTGACCGATGCACCGGTGCCCGACGAGCCCGAGGCGATCCCACTGCAGCTGCTGATCCCGGCCTTCATGATCTCCGAATTGCGGCGTGCCTTCGAGATCGGATTCCTCCTGTTCCTGCCCTTCGTCGTCATCGACATGGTGGTGGCATCGGTGCTGATGAGCATGGGCATGATGATGCTGCCGCCGGTGGTGATCTCGCTGCCGTTCAAGCTGATCTTCTTCGTGCTGGTCGATGGCTGGTATCTGGTGGCGGGATCGCTGGTGCGCAGTTTCGTGAGTGGGTAGCGGGGTACGCTCAAGGTTAGCCATACTCGCGATGTCACCCCGGCCTTGAGCCCGGGCCCATCTCGAGATCCTGCCGAATAAGACCATCTCAGGATGGATCCCGGCTCAAGGCCGGGATGACACCGAGTTTGCGGAAGCTGCCAGGAGCTACAGGCTCGCCAGGCCCGCGCTCGGCTCGGCGGCGTTGATGGGGGCCAGGGCGCCTTCGCCGGCATAGGTTTCGCGATAGGAGGCCAGGAAGGCGTTGATGCCGCCGACATCGGCGACCTGGCTGGCCACGGCCTTGAATTCGAGGCTGGTGACGGCGACCTGCCCGGTGACCAGGTCAAACATCGGCCATTCCGGCGTCACCACCATGGCATCGCCGAACTTGGCACGCAGGCGCGACAGCCCGAAAGCGTCGCCCGACAGGGCAAAACCGACAGCGGCCTTGATCAGCCCGAGCCGCACGGGCTGGCCCAGGGGCACACCGGCGGGCTGCTCGGCATAGAGCGCCTCCAGCATCTCGCTGGCCCGGTCGTAACGTTTGGCCTTCCAGTGCGCGTCGATGCGCAGCAGGGTCGCGTCGCGGCCATCCATATCGCGCAGCAGATCGAGCGCCAGCTGGTCGCGGCCACCATCGATCATGGCGCGGGCTTCGAGAATGCGCCGCTGGCGCTGCAGCGATTCCGGCAAATCCGGCAGCCGCGTCTCGTTGAGCACGCGCAAGGCCTCCTGTGGCCGGCGATCGGCCAGGTAGATGACGGCCAGGTCGGCGGCGATCTGGGTGCGGGCGACACCGCGCAGGCGGTTTTCGAGCTGGTATTCGAGCAATTCGGCCGCCTGCGCCAGCAGGTCGACGCGCACCAGCCGGCGGGCCAGGTTGCGGATCATCTCGTCGCCGCGGGCGCCGGGCGGCGTCAGCTGGCGGAAATCGTAGTAGAGGCTGAGCGCATCGATGGGGCCCAGCGAGTCGGCGACGCCATCGAGGAACAGCTCGCTGAACATCTGTTGCGCCGTGTCGCGCAGGGCATTGACCGGCGGGCTCTCGGGATAATTGGCAACGGCCTGCCGCACGGTTTCAAAGCCCTGCCGGTAGTCGCCATCGCGGAAATAGAAATCCGCCAGCATGGTCTGCATGTCCGCTTCCAGCGGGTTGCCCCGCCACAGCAGCGATTCCGCCGACAGCGTATCGGTGGCCTTGGCCAGGTCGAGCGTGCCCTGCTCGTCGAGCAGGCGCAGGGTGCGATAGATGGCCTCGGCCCGCGTGGGACGGATATCTGCGGCGATCACCTGGCCATAGGTGTCGATCGCTTCCGAAATCCGGTCGCGGCCCTCGTCGATCCGGCCCGACATCAGGTGATAGAGGCTGGAATCCTCGGGATCGAGGCTGGCGAAGTCGATCTGGTTGAGGAAACGCTCGGCCAGCGCCATGTCGTCGGTCTCGACGGCGGCGCGCAGGGCGGCGAAGTAGAACTTGTTGCGGACCCAGAGCGGATAATTCTCGACGATGCTGTTGGCTTCGATGGCGTCGAACCGCGCGCCCTTGAAATCGTAGGATTCCACTCGGGCCATGGTGCGCCACAGCAGCGCGTCGAGCTCCTGCCCGACGCCGGTGGAATTGAGGATGCTGAGCGCATCGGCCGGGCGGTTGGCCAGTGTATCGGCAATGGCGCGCGTTATGCGCAGCTTGCGCGTCAGGTCTTCGGCCTCGAGCTCGGATTCCATCACATCGAGGACCCCCAGCGCTTCGTGGGCAAAGCGGTTCGCGACATAATACTGCGCCAGGTCCAGGCGGGCGATGTCGCGCTCCCTGCCCTCGCCATCGGCCGCCGCGACCAGCAGGGCCTCGACGTGATCGTTGAGGACGCCGAAGTCCTTTTCTTCCAATGCCCCCAAATCCACGAAACTGCCGCGCAGGCTTTCGGTAATGCCATTGCCGATGGTGCGCGGCGCATCGACCGCCGAGACGGTGAGCCCGCCTGCGGTGGACAGCACCGCCAGATCGCTTTCGAGGGCAATGTCCAGCTCGGGGCTTTTCGGCTTGATGACGAGGCCATGCACGCTCCGCAGGGCGGAGAATTCGACATAGTCGAGCGTGCGGGTCACGCCGCGCGCGGGCGGATAGGCGGTGACGACCTTGAGCATGTCGCCCACCAGCGGGTCGCGGAAATCGTGAATGCGGGCCGGACGCGCCACATCGGCCACGACCTCGAAATTACCCTCGATGTCGCGGCGGCGGCTGAGCTCGATCGGCTCGGTCGGCGTCAGCATGATGTCGCCCAGCGACAGCACCCAGGCCATGCCCTCCGAGCCGAGCGTCGCCAGCCGATCCTGCGACAGTTCCACTCGAACGACCTGCGTATCGCCAGACGTCACCACGGCAAATTCCCTGGCCAGGGCATCGAGTTCCTCGGAGTGATCAGGCGGCAGGATGCCCGAGACGGTGTCAAACATCATCCAGACCGTGTCGCCGCGGCGGAACACGGCGGCCGGCGTATCCTGCTCGAACGGAAACACCACGCGGACGGTCGAGCCCAGCACGCTGACAAACGGCGTCACGGTGCGCGCCGCGCTTTCGGGGAAGAGCTTGTCGACCTGGGCCTCGTCGGGCCCGCCGGGCGTCTCGACCTCGGGCTCGGCCTCCGCCGCCACGCCATCGGCCAGGCTGGCGGCGGTAAAGCTGGGCAGGCTGACCCCGGCAATATCGATATCGAGAACGAACTGGCGCGGCGAATTTTCATAGAAGCGCGGGGTGATGCCCTCGGCCAGGGTCAGCGACACCATGGCGCCATCGGGGCTGACCGCGCTTTCCACGGAGGCGATTTCGGGGGGCAGATTGACCGCCAGATCGCGCAGGTCGACGCCGACAGGCCATTCGAAGGCGATATGGCTGACGTCGCCTTCCTGGACATATTCGGCCGTCGTCGGCACGGTCCAGTCGAACTGGATGCGCATGAAAGTGGGGTTGCGGCCAACCCGGACGCTGGCCCGGGGGTCGAGCTCCACCACATCGGCAGCCTTGCGCTCGCGCTCGGCACGGATGGCGGCGAGCCGGGCCCGCTCGGCCAGCTCGTCGATGATTTCCTGCGGCAGAGCGGGCGGCATGCCCTGCCAGGTGGTCGGCAACAGATCGATGAAGAGCTTTTCACCGGCCTCGATGCGATTGAAAGTGAAGGCCGAGCGCAGGCCCAGGCGCAGCCCCATCCCGTCCGGATCGACGCGCGCCACCGACAGATACTGCCCCATCGTCGTACCGACATCGGGCAGGATGACCGACACCTTCTCGTCGAATTCGAGGGACAGCACACCATTCTCGATGCGCATCGTATAGTCGGGGAGGTCGTCACGGCCGGGAAAGCTGAGGATCAGGCGGCCATAGCCGTCTTCCTGCGTGGCGAAGAGCTGGCCCTGTTCCTGGGCGAAAACGGGCGCAACCAGGCCCAGCACCGCGATAGCGCCAACCAGGACGGCCCGCCTCGCGTGCCGCAAACCAGCCATGATTGCGGTCTTCACCGGCTTCTGCCCGCCCGACGCACTCTGTGCGTCTCATGGCGAAGCCTTCGGCTCCGGGATCACAAAACGCATGGGTTACACATATTCTGTGCCGACCCTATCGCTCCGTGCTTAACGTCACCTTACGCCGAACGATAAAGCATTATTGACCCACGATCTGCGGCAAGGCAGCCAGATCGTCGGGTGTCATTTCGGTTGCCGGCTTGTCCGCCAGCGCCGCCATCTGCACCGTCAGTTCCTGCGCTCGCGCCGGTAACATTTCCGCCAGGATCGGCGCCATCTTGCGCGGATTCATGGTCTTGGCGACGCGCAGCAGCACCTCCATGTCGAGCTCGTTGAAGATATTGGCGGCGTCCTTGGGCCGCATGGCCTCGTACATCGCCACGATGCCGGCAAACTGGCCGGTTTCCATTTCGGTGCGCTGATCGACCAGAGTGGAAATCTGCGCTTCCAGGGCCTCAAGCGTCGATGCCCGCTCCGCGATGCGCTTTTCGGCGGCATCGACGATGGAGGCGCGCAGCGCCAGATCGCTCTCATATTGCTGCAGCTCGGTCCGGCGGGCGGTCAGCCGCTCGAGCAGCTGCTGTTCAGTCGCCGATACGCCATCGGCGCCGGCCAATGGCACGACGTCGCCACCCGTCGTGATCTCCATGGGCACCACATCGCCCGAAGGCAGGCAATCGGCGGCCATCTGGGCAGCAAAGCTGCCTTCGGGCACGGGCGCGGGTTCGGCCTTGGCCTGCCCACCGCTGGCAAGCTCGGTGGACATACCCTGCAGGACCACTTCCCCGCTATCGGTGATGGTGGCGTCGGATTCGACGCAATAAATGCTCGACGCAGCGCCGGGGACCGCCATGTCGGGGGCCGGCGCCGCGCCGATGGCCGGCAGAGCCGCTTCAACCGCCGCATCCCCGCCTTCGGCTGCGGGCGCGCCATGATCGCTGCTCGCCTCGGCCGGCTGCTCACCGATGGTCGGGGCGGAATCGGCGAGGGTGGGGCTGGTATCTTCCATGGTCGGCTCGCCCACCGGCGTCACCGTCAGATCGGCCTCGGTGGTTCCCGCCTCGCTGGCGCCACTGGCGCCTGCCGCCTGCACCACGCTGACGCCGCCGAGCACATAGCTGCCATTGGTGACGAGACCCAGGGTCTTGAGCACCAGCAGGGCGGCAATGGCCATGACGACGACAGGGAGCAGGCGAATCCTGGTCACGCGGCAACTCCGCGGGTCCGCACACGCGCCGAAAGCTGCTCAAGGGCAGACTGCACCTTGTTGGGCTGTTCCACCGGCTCGATGGCCTGGCTGTGGCGGGCAACGCTGGTGATCTTGGCGATACGCTCCATCAGCACCGTGCCGGCATTGACGTGATTGGCCAGCTCGATGCCGAAGCGCTCGGCTTCCTCGAGCCGCGAATTGAGCGACAGGTCGGCCTCGACGGCCGTCTGCTTGAGCTCCTTGATCGCCTGGTTGGCGAGGTTGGTGGCCCCCACCAGGTCGGCCACCATCTGGCGCATCACGTCCTTGTCGGCGTGCAGGCGCTTGAGACGCTGGTTGAGCACGATGCAATATCCGATTGTCAGCGCGAGCAGGACGGCGACGGCGCTTTCCACGAGCAGCCCGAGAGGCAAGCCGAACATCATCGTTGTTGTTCCATTTTCTCGTCAATCGCCTCGAAGGCCGCCATGGTGACCTTGGGCGGGTTAAGCGGGCGCGACACCCGCACGGATACGTGGTTGCCGATATGGCCCATGATGGCCTCGGTGAGATCGACATCGCCGCAGCGCAGCCGCACCGGATCGTTGGGCGACCGCTCGAACATCACGGTGTCGCCCGGCTTCATCGCCAGCATGCGCGAGAGCGGGAGGTCCTGCTCATGCAGCACCGCTTCGATCTCGACATCGGCGGCATAAATCTCGGTCGCCAGGTGGCCTTCCCAGATCGGGTCGCGGCCGAACTTTTCACCCATGAACATCTGCAGCAGTTGTTCGCGAATGGGCTCGATGGTGGCGTAGGGCAGCAGAATTTCGATCTTGCCGCCGCGATCGTCCATCTCGATGCGCAGCTCGATCAGGATAGCGGCATTGCCGGGCCGCGAAATGGCAGCGAAGCGCGGATTGGTCTCCATGCGCTCGAGCTTGAAATTGACCTGCGTCACCGGCTCGAAGGCGCGATGGGTATCATCGAGGATAAGCTCGATCATCTTGCGGGCCAGCGCCATTTCGATGGTGGTATAGGGCCGGCCCTCGACGCGGATATTGCCACCGATGCGGCGGCCGCCCAGCAGCACGTCGATCATGGAGTAGATGAGGCTGGAATCGACCGTCAGCAGGCCATAATTCTCCCATTCCTCGGCCTTGATGACCGAGAGAATGGCCGGCAGCGGAATGGAATTGAGATAATCGCCGAAGCGGACCGACGAAATCGAGTCCATGGTGACTTCGACATTGTCGGAGGTGAAATTGCGCAGGGAGGTCGTCGCCAGCCGCACCAGGCGGTCGAAGACGATTTCGAGCATCGGCAGGCGCTCGTAGCTGACCAGCGCCGAATTGATCAGGGCCTGGACCCCGGTCAGCTCGACATTGCTGCCCACGCTGGCGTCAAACCCGAGCAGGCTATCGATTTCGTCCTGGTTGAGCACCCGGTCGGGGCCACCCTCGCCGTCGCCATTGTCGCCCTCGAGCATCGCTGCCCATTCGGCGGCGGCGGCGGCCGCGCGCTCGTCGTCGGTCATATCGTCGTCGCTGACGACATCGGCCATGCTGGCGCCGGGGGCCGTATCATCGAGCCCCCAGTCTTCGGCGAGTTTGTCCTGCTCGGTGGGGCCCGCCATTACTGCACCAGAATTTCCTTGAACAGGACGGATTCGACGCGGCTTGGATAGATCGCCACATTGACGCGGCGCAGCAGCTCTTCCTTGAGGCGATAGACCCCGGCGGACCCCTCGAGGTCCGAGCGGCGCAGTTCGCGCAGGTAAATCTGGAAGGCATCGACCACCTTGGCCATGCGCGGCTGGATCTCGAGCATCATTTCCTGATTGGCGACTTCGAGCGCGATGGTGAGCTTCATGAATGCGCCGCTCTGACCGTTCTCGTCATGCAGGTTCACGATCATGGGCGGCAGGTTGAAGATGAAGGTATGGCCCGCCGCAGCCGCAGCCGCAGCCGCTTGCTCGTCGGCAGTTGCCGCGCCCTCGGCGTCCACCGCCGGCGCGGAGGAGGATGACAGGAAGAAATAGAGCCCCGCCCCGCCCAGCAGCACGACGATCGCCGCCGCACCGATGATGATGAAGAGCTTCGGGATCCCCTTCCGGGCTGGGGCACCGTCTTCAAGGTCTGCTTCAGCGGCCATGCCAACCTGCCAGAATATGAGGCTTTTCCGGACGATTCCGGCTGTTCGTCCAGCTAAGCGCCCGATGGTTAACGATTGGTTACAAACTGACCCGAAGCGGCAAAATTTGCCGGGCAGCTTTTGCCTGCCCCGGAAAGACTAGCGCAGCAGGGCTAACCCCGCCTGATCGCTATCTCTTTGATTTTATTAAATTTCACCGGCTGGCATGGTTTCTGCAATGTGAATGGCGAGGCCGTTTGCTTGGGGAAGTGGGCAGTCTCGGGGACGTTAACATTCCGGGGATCAGCAATGATCGAGAATGCGCAACTGATCAGCCTGTCCAGGCAGATCGCGCTGCAGCGGCAGATGGATGTGGTGGCCAACAACATGGCCAACATCAACACGACCGGCTTCAAGGCAGAGAATATCCTGTTCGAGGAATATGTGATGCCGGTCGCCCGCGACCAGGATTTCCCGCGCCTCGACCAGCCCCTCTCCTATGTGCAGGACTGGGCCACGATCCACGATCTGGCCGGTGGCGCCATGGTGCAGACCGGCAACGATCTCGATGTCGCCCTCAATGGCGACGGCTTCTTTGCCGTGCAAACGCCTGGCGGCGAACGCTGGAGCAAATCCGGCGCCTTCCAGCTCAGCGCCAACGGCACCCTGGTCGACCTCAACGGCAATCCGGTGCTCGGCGAAGCCGGCCCGATCCAGTTCGGCCCCGAGGAAAACGGCATCCTGATCGCCGCCGACGGTTCGGTCAGCTCCAGCGCCGGCCCCAAGGGACGCCTCCGTCTCGTCGAATTCGCCAATCCGCAGGAACTGACCCGCGAGGGCAACAACCTGTTTGCCGGCGGCACGCCGGTCGCGGCTACCAATACTAGGGCCATGCAGGGCTTCGTGGAGCGCTCCAACGTCTCGGGCGTCTCCGAAATGGCCGAGATGATCCGCGTGACCCGCGCCTATGAATCGGCCGCCAACCTTGCCCAGAAGCAGGATGAACTGCGCCGCAGCGCCATCCAGCGCCTTGGCGACGCCAACAGCTAACCCTGAGGATATGCCATGAAAGCCCTCTATATCGCATCGACCGGCATGAGCGCCCAGGAACGCAACGTCGAAGTCATTTCCAACAATATCGCCAACATGCGGACCACCGGCTACAAGCGCCAGCGCGCCGAGTTCGAGGACCTGCTCTACCAGCAGGTCACCCGCGCCGGCTCGCCGACCTCGGACCAGGGCACGCTGATCCCGGCCGGCCTCGAAATCGGTTCCGGCGTGCGCACCGTCTCCACCCCGCGCGTGATGAGCCAGGGCACGGTCAACATCACCGAGCGCGAACTCGACGTCGCGGTGCGCGGTGAAGGCTTCTTCATGGTACAGCTGCCCGATGGCCGTACCGGCTACACCCGCGACGGTTCGTTCGAACGCTCGCCCGAGGGCGAGATCGTGACCTCGACGGGCTACCCCATCGATCCGGGCATCACCATTCCCGGCACCGCCGACGGCGTCGCCATTTCGCCCGACGGCATGGTCAGCGCCTATCTCGACAATGACACCACCCCCACCCAGCTCGGCCAGCTCCAGCTGGCGCGCTTCGTCAACAAGTCGGGCCTCGAATCGATGGGCGACAACCTGTTCCTCGAAACCGCCGCCAGTGGCCCGGCGCAAGTCAGCGTGCCCAATACCGACGGCGCAGGCGACCTGCTGCAGGGGTATCTGGAAATGGCCAACGTCAATTCCGTCACCGAAATCGCCGACCTCATCGCGGCCCAGCGCGCCTACGAGATGAACGCCCGCGTCATCTCCGGCGCCGACCAGATGATGCAGGCCACGAGCCAGCTGCGTTGATGGGAGGGGTGAAGATGATCCTGCGTTCCGCTATCGCCATGACAGCCGGCCTGATGCTGTCAGGCGCCGCCTGGGCCAGCCCGGTCCTCAGGTCCGATATCGTGGTCAGTGCCGCCATCGTCACGGTCGGCGACATGTTCGAGGATGCCGGCGCGGCCGCCGAACAGGCGCTGTTCCGGGCGCCTTTGCCCGGCACCAGCGGCCTGGTGGGCCTCGCCGATATCGACGCCGCCCTGGCGCGCATCGGCATCGACACATTCGACGCCGGTGGCCTCGACGGCGTGCGCGTCTCCCGCGCTGCAGCCGTCATCGACGAAGCCGCGCTGTCCGAGCTGATCGCCGCCGATCTGGCCGCCCGCGGCATCCTGGGCGCCGGCATGAGCGTCGATACGCTGTTTTCGGCGCCGGTGCAGCCGCTCAATGCCGAAGCGGTGGCGCAGCCGGCCAGCATCATCAGCCTGCGCTACCTGCCCGGCACCGGCGCCTTCACCGCCCGCTTCGCCATTGCCGGCATCGCCCAGCCGCTGGATCTCAGCGGGACGATCGAACTGATGATCGAGGCCCCGCATCTCAATGCCAGCCTGCCTGCGGGTACCCTGCTGACGGCCGGCAATATCGAGATGCGCCCGGTGCCGCTGAAATTCGTCGAAAGCACCGGCGTCCCTCGGCTGGAAGACGTGGTCGGCAAGGCGCTGGTGCGGCAGAGCCGCGACGGCATGATGCTGAAGCCCGCCGACGTCGTCGTGCCCCTGCTGATCAGCAAGAATGACCCCGTCACCATCTACTTCCGCCAGGGCCCGATGACGCTGACCGTCAAGGGCCAGGCCGTCACCGGCGCCGTCTCGGGCGCGCCCATGCAAGTTCTCAACCTCATGTCCAAGCGCGTCATCAGCGCCACCGCCATTTCCGCGGGCGCCGTCGAAGTCAGCGCCGACCCGCTCACCGTTGCGGGCCTCTAAGCCTCAGGAGACCAGACCCATGAACCTTATCAAGATAGCCACCCTCCTGACGCTTGCGGCCAGCCTTGGTGCCTGCAGCACCATGGACCAGCTTGCCAGCATCGGCCAGGCGCCGCCGCTGACCGCCATTGCCGACCCAACCACCACGGCGGGCTACCAGCCGGTGCATATGCCGATGCCGGAAGCGATCGCCGACACCTACCAGCCCAATTCGCTCTATCGCACCTCGGCCAAGGGCTTCTTCAAGGATGAGCGCGCCCACCGCATCGGCGACATCCTGACGGTGATGGTGACCATCGACGACAGCGCCCAGATCGCCAACACCACCCAGTCGAACCGCACCTCGACCAATTCGGCCGGCATGGGCGGTATCTTCGGCGCCGCCGTGGACAATCTCAGTGGCGGGGCCATCGACCCGTCCGCCGCCATCGACTTCGAATCCGGCCTCACCAATCGCGGCAACGGCTCGGTCAACCGCTCGGAAAGCCTGGAGACGTCGGTCGCCGCCGTGGTGACCCAGGTACTGCCCAATGGCAACCTGGTCATCGAGGGGCGCCAGGAAGTGCGGGTCAACTTCGAAGTGCGCGACCTCATCGTCGCCGGCATCGTGCGGCCCTCCGATATCCAGGCCAACAACACGATCCTGTCCTCAAAGATCGCCGAGGCCCGCATCTCCTATGGCGGCCGCGGCCAGATCACCAACATGCAGCAGCCCCGCTATGGCCAGCAGGCCATGGACGCCATCCTGCCCTTCTAGCAACGCTACCGTGGGGCCAACGCGCTTCCGGCGCCAATTGACTCACCACGGCGAGTTGCCAACAGCCTTCCCTGCCGCCGCATTCCCCCAATGGCGCGGCAGGGCTCCCCGGCAGGCCAGAATGGCCCTGCCCGGCCGGCTCCAGAACAGGCCCGGCCTTAAAAGAGGCGCAGCCCCCGGCTGCGCCTCTTCCCCTTTTCAGGGAACGTATCGGGCCTGCTATGGTTGACCCCAGCAGTGAACAAGGAGATTGCCATGTCCATGGGCGCAGGTATTGCCGTGGGGATCGCCATTGGCGTCGCGATCGGTGCCGCGATGGATAATGTCGCGATGGGGATCGGCATCGGCATTGCGATCGGCATCGCCATGGGCGGCGCCTGGCAGGCCTATGACAGGAACAAGCCGAAGGATTAGCGCAGCTTGAGGCTACTCAGCCCGATCAGCGCCAGCACGAAGGAGATGATCCAGAAGCGGATCACGACCTGGCTTTCGGTCCAGCCGAGATGCTCGAAATGGTGGTGGATCGGCGCCATGCGGAACACGCGCTTGCCGGTGAGGCGGAACGAGGCCACCTGCACGATCACCGACACGGTTTCAAGCACGAACAGCCCGCCGATAATGGCCAGCACGATTTCGTGCTTGGTGGCGATGGCTATGGAGCCCAGCGCGCCGCCCAGGGCCAGCGAGCCGGTATCGCCCATGAATATCTGGGCCGGTGGAGCGTTGAACCACAGAAAGCCCAGGCCTGCCCCGATCAGCGCGCCGCAGACCACCGACAGCTCAGCCGTGCCCGGCACGTAGTTGAGCAACAGATAGTCCGAGAAGGTCACGCTGCCCACGAGATAGGCGATGAGCGCGAAACATGCGGCGGCAACCATGACCGGCACGATGGCCAGGCCATCAAGACCATCGGTGAGGTTGACCGAATTGCCGGCCGCCACGACGACGAAGCCGCCGAACAGGATGTAGAAATAGCCCAGGTTGAGCGCCAGGTCCTTGACGAAGGGGAACAGCAGCGAGGTGCCGTAGCCGCCCGAAGACAGCTGGGACATGGCGAAGGCGGCGATACAGCCGATCAGCGCTTCGAGCAGCAGGCGCTGCTTGCCGCCGAAGCCGGCATGGCTCATGCGCTTGACCTTGAGATAGTCGTCGTAAAAGCCGATGGCGCCGAAGCCGATCGTCACGAACAGCACTACCCAGACATAGCCATTGGCGAGATTGGCCCAGAGCAGCGTCGAAAACACCGCGCCCGACAGGATCATCAGCCCGCCCATGGTGGGAGTGCCCTTCTTGGTCAGCAGGTGGCCGGCCGGACCATCCTCGCGGATCGGCTGGCCCCGCCCCTGCTTGAGGCGCAGCATGGCGATCATCCCCGGTCCGAACAGGAACACGAAGAACAGCGCGGTGATGACGGCGCCCGCAGTGCGGAAAGTGATGTAGCGGAAGACGTTGAAGGCCGCGAACGCTTCGCCCAACTGGCCGAGAAAGTACAACATGAAACGGAGAGTCCTCGTTGGCTGGGATCAGTTGTCTTCGAACTGCTTGCGGATCCGGTCGACGATTTCAGCAAGCCCCACGCCGTTGGAGCCTTTGACCATAAGAGCGTCGCCATAAGCAAGATCGTTGAGCACGATGTCCCCCATCTCTGCGGCCGTCTGTGTATGCGCGGCCACACGGCCCGGCCCCAGGGCCCCGGCCAGCGCCGCCATTGCGGGACCGACCAGGTAGACCCGCTCGGCCCCCGACGCGGTGACGGCGGGCATCAGGCTGGCATGCAGGCTCGCCGATTGCGGACCCAGTTCGAGCATGTCGCCCAGGATGAGTATCTTGCGGCCATCAGGCGCCGCCTGCGCGGCGAACACATCGAGGGCCGCCATCATCGAGGCGGTATTGGCATTGTAGCTTTCATCGATCAGCAGCAGCGGCCGCTCGGATGGACCGAGCAGGCGTCGTTCGCCACGGCCCGGCTGCGCGCCGAACCCGGCCAGCGCTCGCAGGGCCACCGCAGGCTCGACGCCGGCCAGATGCGCTACCGCCAATGCCGCCGTGGCATTGGCGACCATGTGGCGGCCGGGCACGCTGAGCACCAGCGCGTGGCGCTCGCCCGCATGCTCGATGGTGGCAAAGCTGCGATCGGCGGCGGTTTCCACCTCGATGATGCGCCAGTCGGCGCCGCGCGCTTCGCCATAGGTGACGATATTGGTGACGCCAGCCGCATTGGCTTCATCGAGCAGCACGGCAAGCTGGGCGTGGTCGGCATTGAGGACGGCGGTGCCATCGGGCTCCAGCCCGGCGAAAATCTCGGCCTTGGCGCGGGCAATGCCGTCAAGCGAGCCAAAGGCTTCCAGATGTGCCGGCGCGATAGTGGTGATGACGGCGACATGGGGCCGGACCAGTTGCGCCAGCGGCCGGATTTCGTCCGGCCCGCTCATGCCCATTTCGAACACGCCGAACTGGGCGTCTTCGGGAAAGCGCGCCAGCATCAACGGCACGCCCCAGTGATTGTTGAAGCTCTTGATCGAGGCATGGGTGGCGCCTGCCGCCTCGAACACCATGCGGATGGCTTCCTTGGTCGTGGTCTTGCCGACGCTGCCGGTGACGCCGACCACGATGGCCCGGCTGCGCGCGCGCGCGGCCCGGGCAAGGTCGCTGAGGCCCGCAAGTGCATCGGGGACGACAATGCGCGCTTCGCCCTCGCCCCGGCTGACCAGGGCGGCGACGGCGCCATTTTCCAGCGCCTTGTCGACGAAATCATGCCCATCGAAGCGGTCGCCCTTGATGGCGACGAACAGCGCATCGGGCCCCAGCTCACGGGAATCGATGGAGATGGAATTGATGGATGTGGATGGATCGAGCGTGGTGGAGCCGCCGGTGGCGGCAAGGATGTCGGCGATGGTGTAGAGGGGGTGGGTCATCAATGGCGCCCGCGAACTGGATGCGGCTCCTCTCCCTTGACGGGGGAGGTTGGGAGGGGGTGATGGGAGCCACGATATCGGGGCTTACCGTCCCCCACCCCAGCCCTCCCCGCAAGGGGGAGGGAGTGGGATCGAGTATGCGGATCGCTCAAAATCTTACCCCTTGATCGCCTCCGCCACCACTTCGTGGTCGGAGAAATGCGTCTTTGTCGTGCCGACGATCTGGTAGTCCTCGTGTCCCTTGCCCGCGACGAGCAGGACGTCGCCGGACTTGAGCCCCTTGACCGCCTCGGTGATCGCCGCCTTGCGGTCGCCGATTTCCCTGGCGCCCTTGGCCGTGGCGAGGATTTCCGCGCGGATGGTCCTGGCATCCTCGGTGCGCGGATTGTCGTCGGTCACGATCACGTTGTCGGCAAGCTCGCTGGCGATTGCGCCCATTTGGGGGCGCTTGCCCTTGTCGCGATCGCCGCCGCAGCCGAAGACCACGGTCAGCTTGCTGGTCGCATAGGGACGCAGCGCCTCCAGCGCCGTCTTGAGGGCGTCCGGGGTGTGCGAATAGTCGATGAAGACCGCCGCGCCATTATGCTCGGCTACCAGCTCCAGCCGCCCCTTGGCGCCCACCAATTCGCTGAGCGCCGGGAAGGCCTGGGCCTTGTCGACGCCGCTGGACATGGCCAGCGCCGCCGCCACGATGGCGTTGCTGACCTGGAACTCCCCGGTCAGCGGCAGGTGGAAGCTGAGCTTCTCGCCAACATGACGAACCTCGACGCGCTGGCCATAGCCCTCGGGCTTGATATCGAGCACTTCGATATAGGCGCCCTCGCGGCCCACCGTCAGCAGCGTGGCGCTGGCGCCGAGCGCTGCGAACATGAAGGGCTCGTATTCCGGGTCATCGACATTGACGATCGCCGCGCCGCCATCGACCAGCAGGTCGGTGAACAGGCGCAGCTTGGCGTTGCGATAGGCGTCCATGTCCTTGTGGTAGTCGAGATGGTCGCGGCTGAGATTGGTAAAGGCGACGGCCTCGAAATGGATGCCGTCGAGCCGGCGCTGTTCGAGCCCGTGGCTGGAGGCCTCAAGCGCTACATGGTTGATGCCCTGGGCCTTGAGCGCCCGCATCGACTGATGCAGCGTGCGCGAATCCGGGGTGGTGAGGCTGCCATCGATATGGCGCGTCGCCGTATCCACGCCCAGCGTGCCGACACTGGCGCCGGCAATGCCGGCATAGTGCCAGATCTGGCGCACGAAGGCGGCGACAGAGGTCTTGCCGTTGGTGCCGGTGACGGCCACGGTGATTTCCGGCTGCGGCTCGAAAATGCGCGAGGCGGCGCGGGCATAGGAGGCCCGCACATCCTTGACGATGATGACAGGCACGCCGGGGTCGCCTACGGGCGCGCTGTCGCTGATGACAGCCAGGGCGCCGCGCTTGACCGCGTCGGCCACGAACTGGTTGCCATGCACATTGGCGCCCGGCAGGGCGAAGAATATGTCGCCAGGCTCGATCCGGCGACTGTCGGAATTGAGGCCGAATACGGCGCCCAGGCCCTTTTTTGGGCGGGCGCCGGAGCCTTCGAGCAGTTGTGTTACGCTGAGTGACACGGCGATGAATCCTTCTGGATCAATCTATCTGAGGACGGAGGGAACGAGATTCTGGTCCAGAATCTCGGAGAAATCGGGGGCGATGCCAAGCATCGGCGCAACACGCTGCACGATGCGGCCGGTCACCATGCCGGCATTCCAGCCGGCGGTGGTGCCCGATTGGGCGTTTTCCAGCTTCGGCTCGTCCACCATGATGATCATGGCATAGCGCGGATTGTCGAGCGGGAAGGCCGAGCCGAAGAAGTTGGTGACCTTGTTGGACGAATAGCGGCCATCGACCACCTTTTCGGCCGTGCCGGTCTTGCCGCCGACGCGATAGCCCAGGGCTTCCTTGTTCATCTGCGAGCCGGAACCTTCCAGCGCATTGAGGCGCATCAGGTAGCGGATTTCCGCGCTCGTCTCGGGCTTCAGCACGCGGCGATAAAGCGCCTCGGCCTCGGCAATGTCGCGCTTGTAGAGCGTGGGGGCGATATAATTGCCGCCGTTGACGAAGGCGGCATAGGCCGTAACCATGTGCAAAGGCGACACCGACAGGCCATGGCCGAACGAGGCCGTGGCGGCGCCGACATCGGAAAATTCCTTGGGCACAGTCGGCAGGCGCATTTCCGGCAGCTCGAACGGCACGCGTATGTCGAACCCCATCGTGGTGAGGAAGGCGCGATAGGCCTCCTTGCCCATGGCCTGCATGACGCGGATGGTGCCGATATTGGACGAGTATTTGTAGACTTCCGGCAGGCTCAAAATGCGGTGCTTGCCGTGGAAATCGTCGATGGTGAAGCGGCCGAAGCGGATGCCGAAGCGCGCGTCGAACTGGTCGTTGATGGTCACCGAGCCGCTATCCAGCGCCGCCGCCATGGTGACGGTCTTGAAGATCGAGCCGGGCTCGAAAATACCCGCCGTAATGCGATTGAAGCTGTCCTTGACCAGAGCTGTCGCCGGATCGTTGGGATCGAAATCGGGCAGCGAGGCCAGCGCGATGATCTCGCCGGTATGGATATCCATCATCACCCCGGCCGCGGCGATGGCCTGGTAGCGGGTCATGGCATCCACGAGCTGTTCGTGCATGACATGCTGCACGCGCATGTCGACGCTGAGCTCGACCGGCGCCAGCGCATTGCCGCGCGCCAGGCCCAAATCCTGCAGCAGGGCGACATTCTCGCCATCCATGTGGTTCTCGATGCCCGATATGCCCTGGTTGTCGATATTGGTCGACCCCAGGATATGGCTGGCCTCGGTCATGCCGGGATAGAAGCGCTTGGATTCGGTGATGAAGTCGATGCCCGGAATACCCAGGCGCATGACTTTTTCCTGGATAGCGGGGCTGAGCTCGCGCTCCACCCAGACGAAGCCCTTGTCGCCGGTCAGCCGGTTTCGCAGCCAGGCCTCGTCGAGTTCGGGCAGCACGGTGCGCAGCTTGCGCACGGCCTCCTCGACATCGATGATGCGGCGCGGCTCGGCGAACAGCGAGGGCACGCGGATATCGACGGCCATTTCGAGGCCGTTGCGATCGAGAATCGGCGGGCGCGTCGCGGTGATGACATCGCGCGCCTGCCCTTCGATGGTGGAATCCTGCACCACCATGCCCAGTTGCACCAGCCTGCCCCCGACCAGGCCGAAGCCCATCACCAGCGCCAGCACCATCCAGCGGATGCGCGCCTGGGTGAGGTTGCCGCGCACCTTGCGGGCACCGTCGAGCGAGATGGTGGGGCCGAAATCTTCTGCGGTAACGGCCATTATTCGATCCCCTCCACCTCGAGGATGGCATCGATCGGGTCGACGCCGGCTGCCAGGGATTCAAACAGGGAGTCCATGGCTGCTGTATTGGGCTTGGCCGGGCGCATCGGCAGGTCGGCAAAGGCGCCGAACTGCTCCTGCTTCACCGGCGCGATGGCCAGCGCCATTTCATGGCGGCGCACGATGGGCTCGATATGGCCGGGCTGGCTCAGCACCGCCTCGTCGGCCTTGACCAGCGAGAGCTGGCCTTCCTGGCTGTCGATCTCGGCAATGAGGGCGGTGCGAATGCTGGCGGTGTTCTCGATGGAGAATTTGAGCGCATAGACCCCGGCCAGCATCAGCGCGCTGGTGAAGATCAGGATGATGTTGAGGTTGCGGATCATGCAGCGCCCCGCACCTGGGGAACGCTGAGGCCATCGAAGCGCACCGGGCGCGCCGCGGCGCCGGAACGGGTGGCGGCGCGCAGGATGGACGAGCGGGCACGTGGATTGCGGCCAAGTTCGGCCTCGCCCGGCTTCTGCGCCTTGGCGACCTCGACCCAACGCCGTTCCTCGCCCACCACCTGCGGCAGATGCCGGGACTGCGCCGGACCGCCCTTGTCGGGATCGAAGAAGCGCTTGACGATGCGATCTTCCAGCGAATGGAAGGTGACGACGGCGAGCCGACCGCCTTCGGCCAATAGCCGCTCGGCGGCGAACAGGGCTTCCACCAACTGTTCGAACTCGGCATTGACGGCGATGCGCAGGGCCTGGAACGACCGGGTCGCCGGGTGGGCATCCCCCGGCTTGCGGCCAATGGCCTTTTCGATGATGCGGGCCAGCTCCAGCGTCGTCCCGATCGGTGCGGTCTCGCGCGCGGCGACGATGAACTGGGCAATGCGGCGTGACTTGCGTTCCTCGCCAAAGGCATAGAGCAGATTGGCCAGCGACTCGGCATCAAGGGTGTTGACGAGATCGGCGGCGCTTTCGCCCGCCCCGCTCATGCGCATGTCGAGCGGCCCCTCGCGCATGAAGGAAAAGCCGCGCTCGGCCTGGTCGAGCTGCATGGAGGAGACGCCGATATCGAGCACCACGCCGTCGATCGGGCCATGCTCGGCGGCGAGGCTGTCGAGCTCGGAAAACGTGCCGGCGACAAAGATGAAGCGGCCTTCGAATTCGGCCATCAGCGCGTCGGCATAGGGTGTGACGGAGGGGTCGCGATCGATGGCGATGACCACGGCGCCCGCCTCGAGCAGCGCCCGCGAATAACCACCCGCGCCAAACGTGCCATCGACAATGCGCTTGCCTGAGAGCGGGGACAGCGCCGCAAGAACCTCGTCCAGCAGGACAGGAACATGCGGGCCAGTATTCTGGCTGGTTTCGGGCACGGAACGCTTGCCCATAAAGGTCACTACTCCACTCCCGGCCAAGCAAGCCGGTTCGTAAACTTCCCCGCACTTTGCGTCACGACGCTTAAGATTCTATTTCCCATTAGCGGTTTGGCGGCGGATTTGCGGGTTCCGGTGGAAAAGCGCGGCATAAAATCGGCCACTCTTAATATTTGCATATTGCGAGACGCTTGGGTTCCGGGCCATGAACATGTGACGAGGGGAGCCCGCGCATTGCCCATTTCATCGAACGTCTTCGTACGCTCGACCGTCGCCTTGCTGGTCGTCGCCTTTCTGGCCCTGGCCGGTATTGTCGGCACCACCATCTGGCTGGTCGAACGCACTCAGGTCTATTTCAACGAAGTGGTCGAGGCGCGTGATGCGCGCACCGTGACGGTGGACCTGCGCACCGCCCTGCAGGACGCCGAAACCGGGCAGCGCGGCTTCCTGCTGACGCAGAACGAGGCCTATCTGGAGCCCTATGCGGCGGCGCTGCAGACGGTCGAGGCCCAGTTTGCGGAGCTGAAGGCGGTGCTGGCGCCCTACCCCCAGGCCGCCGAGCCGCTCACGGCCCTGCGCGCCGACATCGATTTCAAGCTCGCCGAGATGGAACACACCATCGAACTGGTCCGCGCCGGGCGGGTTGCCGAGGCGCTTGCCGTGGTCGATACCGACAACGGCAAGGCGGCGATGGATCGCTCGCGGGTATTTTTCGACGCCCTCATCAAGGCGGCCGACGATCGGCTGAGCACGGGCGTCAGAGACCAGCGCGACGCCGCCACCGCGCTGCGCTGGGTGACCATTGTCGGCGCCTTCGTGATCTTAGCGGTCGCGGGCGGCGCGATCTGGACGGTCATGACCCATACGCGCGAATTGGCCAGTGCCCGCCGCGAAGTCGATCTTGCCAATACCGGCCTGGAGGAGCGCGTGCGCGAACGCACGTCCGAGCTGGGCCGGGCCAACGAGGAAATCCAGCGCTTCGCCTATATCGTGACGCACGATCTGCGGGCGCCGCTGGTCAATATCATGGGCTTCACCAGCGAGCTGGAAACCAGCGTCGGCCAGCTTGCCGGCTATATGAAGGACCACCCCGACGACGGCGATCCACACCTCGCGGAAGCCAGGGTGGCCGCGACCGAGGATCTGCCGGAAGCCATCACCTTCATCCGAGCGGCCACCCGCAAGATGGACAGCCTGATCAACGCCATCCTCAAGATTTCGCGCGAAGGCCGGCGGCAGCTCAAGGCCGAGACGCTGGACCTGGGTGATATCATCGCGGCGACCGTGGCCAGCGTGCAGCACCAGATTGCCGAAAGCGGCGGCGTGGCGACCGTGGATGTGCAGGTGCCGCGCATCACCTCGGACCGGCTGTCGCTGGAACAGATTTTCGGCAACCTGCTCGACAATGCCGTCAAGTATCAGCAACCCGGACGGCCGCTGAACATTGTAGTCCGAGCGCGGCAAGCCTGGGGCAACCGGATCGAAATCGAGATCGAGGATAACGGCCGTGGCATCGCCGCTGCCGACCACGAGCGCGTGTTCGAGCTGTTCCGCCGCGCCGGCACCCAGAGCCAGCCCGGCGAAGGCATCGGCCTGGCCCATGTGCGGACCATGGTTCGCAGCCTGGGCGGCGACATCACCCTGCGCTCCGAGCCGGATGCAGGCACGACTTTCATCATCACCCTGCCGCGCGACCTGCGCAGCTATCTAGGGAGCCAAGGCAAATGAGCAATGACGGCAAGCCCGTAACCATCATCATGATCGAGGACGACGAGGGCCATGCGCGCCTCATCGAGAAGAACATCCGCCGCGCCGGCGTCGCCAACGAGATCATTCCCTTCGCCAACGGCACCGATGCCCTGGCCTTCCTGATGGGGCCCGATGGCAGCGGCATTACCAACAAGGGCCGGCAATTGCTGGTGCTGCTCGACCTCAACCTGCCGGACATGACCGGCGTGGACATTCTCGAAAAGGTCAAGGGCAACGAGCATACGCGGCGCTCCCCGGTAGTCGTTCTCACCACCACCGACGATCAGCGCGAAATCCAGCGCTGCTATGACCTGGGCGCCAATGTCTACATCACCAAGCCGGTGGACTATGACGGTTTTGCCAATGCGATCCGCCAGCTTGGGCTGTTCTTCTCGGTCATGCAGGTTCCGGAAACCGACTGATCATGGCCAACCGGACGCCGTGTGTCCTTTATGTCGATGACGATGCCGGCCTCGCCCGATTGGTGCAGAAGGCGCTGGAGCGGCGTGGCTATGTCTTCGAGCATGCCACCACCGGCGAGGATGGACTCGCCCGCATCCGCCAGGGCGGCATCGACGTAGTGGCGCTCGACCACTACCTGCCCGCCGGCACCGGGCTGGACGTGCTGGCCCACATGGTTGGCATCCAGGACCCGCCGGCCGTGGTCTATGTGACGGGCACGGCAGAAACCGCCGTCGCCGTCGCCGCGCTCAAGGCCGGGGCAGCGGACTATGTGCTCAAGACCGTCGACAGCGACTTTCTCGAATTGCTCTGCACCGCCATCGAGCAGGCTGCCGAACTGCTGCGGCTGAACCGTGCCCAGGCGCAGGCCGAGCGCGAAATGCGCGAAGCGCGCGAGCGCGCCGAAATGCTGCTGGGCGAGGTCAATCACCGCGTCGCCAACAGCCTGGCCATGGTCGCCGCCCTGGTCGGGCTGCAGGCCAATGCCGTCGACAATGAAGAGGCCAGGGGCGCCCTCGCCGAGACGCAGGTCCGCATCCAGGCCATTGCCGGGGTCCACCGCCACCTCTACACGTCGGACGACGTGCGCTCGGTCCAGATCGGGGACTATCTGCATAGTCTGGCAGCCGAACTCGAAGCCACCATGCAGGCGGCCGGCAACGATTCCCGCATCCTGGTGACGGTCGAGAATTTCACCATTCCCACCGAGAAGGCGGCATCCATTGGGGTGGTCGTCACCGAACTGGTCACCAACGCCATCAAATACGCCTATGCCGACCGGGCCCGCGGCGACGTGCGCATCATCATGGCGCGCGACCAGGACCAGACCATCGACCTCCGCGTCGAGGATGACGGCATCGGCTGGGATGGTACCGGCAAGCCGCAGGGCACCGGACTCGGCAGCCGTATCGTCAAGGCGATGGCGCACAGCCTCGGCGCCAGGGTGGGCTATGGCAGCACCGGCAGCGGCACCAAGGTTTCACTGCGCTTCACGGCATGATCCGCATCACTCAGCTGGACCACGACGTCGCCGGCCTTGCGCCCGGCCTCGACGTAAAGATGTGCATCGGCGACCTGGGTCAGCGGAAAGCGCCGGTCGGTCACCGCCCGCACCGCGCCGGCTTCGACCAGTGCGACGAGTACGTCCATGTCCTTGAGCTGGCATCCACCGGCCGCAACCAGCGCGCTGGTGGCAGCAGCCCAATTCGCCTTCCTCCGGCGTTGCTCGCCTAAAATGGCACCGCCGACCTCCATCTCTGGAGATCGGCGGCATATTCTACGCCAGTTGACCTATAAGCCGGGTTCTGTAGGGCCGCGTTTCCGCGACGTGGTGACCATTCATCTGTGGCGCCTGTTGCCAGGACGCTCGTGCAACCAACCCGGATGATCTGGCCTCGAAACAGGCTGGGGACAAGGTTTATCCTTGGCCCCGCGTCATCCCTATTTGGTCTTGCTCCCGGTGGGGTTTACCGTGCGGTCCCTGTTGCCAGGCACCCGGTGCGCTCTTACCGCACCCTTTCACCCTTACCCAGCCGAGGCCGGGCGGTTTGCTTTCTGTGGCACTTTCCCTAGGGTCGCCCCCGCCGGCCGTTAGCCGGCACCGTGTTTCGAAGGAGCCCGGACTTTCCTCCAGCAGCAGGTTACCCCACTGCCAGCGGCCACCCGGTCAACTGGCAGGGGTGATGTAGAGAGCTAGAGGCCCCCGCGTCAAGCGCTGGCCGGATCGGCAGTCAGCAGCGGCGTCTGCCGGGGCTTGGTCAGCGCCTGGTAGGCGAGGTTGATCGCCTTCATCCGCGCGGTTGCCACATCGATCAGATCCTCGGGTACGCCCTTGGCGATCAGCCGGTCGGGGTGATGCTCGGCCACCAGCGAGCGATAGACGCGACGGATTTCATCCGGATCGGCATTGGGCGCCAGGCCCAGCACGGCATAGGGATCAACGCCCGCTTCCAGCCGCACATGCTGGCTGGCCATCTGCTCGAAGCGCATCTCGTCGAAGCCGAAAATGTCGCTGACATTCTTGAGATAGTCGAGCTCGGCCTCATGCACCATGCCATCGGCGGTCGCGATATAGAACAGGCTATCGAGCACATGTTCCAGCGTATCGGGGCTGTCGGCGAAGAAGCGGGTAACCTTGCGCGCATAGGCGTCGTAGCCGGCAACATCCTGCTTGGCCAGGTTGAACACCCGCGCCACCTGCTCCTCGTGGCCATGGGCGATTTCCACCGTGGCGCGGAAAGCGCGCTCCTCGGAAGCCGTCACCGCGCCGTCGGCCACCGCCATCTTGGCGGCAAGCGCAATCAGCGCCAGCGTGAAGGCGGCATCGCGCCCGCCCGGCAGCCAGGTATCAGGGTCGAGCGCATTGACCAACGACCCTGCCAGGCCCGTTCGCTGGCCGAACGAGCCGACGAAGTCGCTCAATCTCTGCCACATGTCGATTTTCTCTTCAGGCTTGCGCATGCAATCCACTACCGGCTGCGCCTTTGCGAGGGGAATCGGGCGATCATCTGCCCGATCAGGACGTGCACGATAACGAGTGCGGGCTGCCAGGTCCATTGCCGGCAGCGCATGGCCGCCTCTTGCGTAGCGTTAGTCCGCCTTCTCTTCGCTGCGGCGTGCCACGACGAATTCCCGCCCGCCGGGCAATCGCGCGGTATTGGGCCTGTCGGGATCGACCACGCGCCAGAATGGCAGCGCCTTGCGGCCGGCCTGATGGTCGGCGACGGACCTGGCTGCAACGAGCTTGATCATGCGCTGGGTGGTCACCGGGCAGGTCGCTTCGGCGCCATATTGCCGCGCCAGATTGTCCCGCAACTCGGCGAGCGAGCGCGTCTCGCCCAAGGGCACGGCCTCGATCTGGCGGGCAACGGCCTCGGCGCTGGGCAGCAGCATGGCCTGATCGACCATGACCCCGTTGACCCGGTGTGGGCGGTTCTTGATGGCGCTGTCGTCTGTCATGGCACCAGCATAGCGCATCGACGCGGCGCGGCTTGATCGAATTTGCGCTCTGTGAAAGAGCTTGGGCAAATACCGGAGTTAGCCCGCATGTCCTTCCAGAAACTCGACACCCTCGGCCGCAAGCTCGAAGCGCTGGAGCATGCGCTGTCCATATTGGGCGCCGATGAAGCCACGCATATGGCGGTGGGCGGCGGTGAGAAGCGGGCCGAGGCCATGTCCAACCTGGCCGGCATGTATCATGCCCAGGCCACCGCGCCCGAAATCGCCGACTGGATCGAGGCGGCGAAGCCAGAGAGCGAGGACCAGAAACTCGCTTTGGCCGAGTTCAAGCGGCAATATATCAACGCCACCTGCCTGCCGACCGAGTTCGTCGAGCGGCGTACGGCCGCCACGATGCGCTCGGAACAGCTGTGGCGCGACCTGCGCGCCAAGGGCGACTGGGACAGTTTTTTGCCGGCGCTGGAAGGCGTGGTGGCTCTGGTGCGCGAGGAGGCGCAGTTGCGTAGCGAGGCGCTGAAGCTGGCGCCCTATGATGCGCTGATGGACCAGTATGATCCCGGCAACCGGACGGCCGAGCTCGACGGGGTGTTCGACGATCTCAAGAGCTTCCTCAAGGGCTTCGTGCCCGAGGCGCTGGATGCGCAGGAGCGCCGGCTGGCCAGGCGCCCGCGCAAGAGCCTCAACGGGCCTTACCCGATCGACAAGCAGCGCGAACTGGGCCTGGGCGCCATGCGCGCCGTCGGCTTCGACTTTACCCATGGCTCGCTTGCCGTGTCGCATCACCCCTTTTGCGGCGGCGTACCGACCGATGTGCGCATGACCACGCGCTATCGCACGGACGAATTCCTGTCTTCGCTCATGGGCGTGCTGCATGAAACCGGCCACGCACTCTATGAGCAGGGCCTGCCCAAGGACTGGTCGCATTGGCCGCTCGGCAAGGCGCGCGGCATGGGCATCCACGAAAGCCAGAGCCTGTTCGTGGAAATGCAGCTTGCCCGCAGCCCCGAATTCTGGGAATTCGCCCTGCCACTGGTGCATCTGCATCTGGGCGAGGGCGCCATTCCCGGCTGGGATATCGCCGATATCCTCAACGAGGTGAACTTCGTCGAGCGCGGCTATATCCGCGTCGATGCCGACGAGGTGACCTATCCGCTTCATGTCATCCTGCGCTATGAGCTGGAACAGGACCTGGTCAATGGCAAGCTCGAAGCCAGCCAGATTCCCGAGGCCTGGGACGCCAAGATGACCGAATATCTCGGCATCTCGACCATCAACGACCCCAAGGATGGCCCGATGCAGGACGTGCATTGGCCCGGCGGCGCCTTTGGCTACTTCCCGAGCTACACGCTGGGCGCCATGATCGCCGCACAGCAATGGGCGGCGCTGGAAAAGGCCCAGCCTGATGTGCGCGAGGATATCAGGAAGGGCGAGTTCGGCGGGGTGAACCAATGGCGGAGCCACAATATCTGGAGCCAGGGTTCGCGCTGGTCGACGCCGGAGCTGATTACGCGGGCAACGGGTGAGAAGCTGAATGCGGACTTCTTCAAGGCGCATTTGAAGAAGCGGTATTTGGGGTAGGCACCTCTTCACCTCTCCCTTTGGGGGAGAGGTCGACTTGTGAAGCAAGGCGGGTGAGGGGGCCTTCCCCACGCACCGCACCAGTAAAGGCCCCCTCACCCGGCCTACGGCCGACCTCTCCCCCAAAGGGAGAGGTAAGAGAGGCCAGAACTTGACATCCCTGCCACCGTCCCTATTTTCCACCCAACCGCAGCACTGACCGGACGGTTCTCATGGATTCCACGCTGAACGACTGCCTCGCTTGCATCGCTCACCTGGAATCCGTCCATGCCTGCCTCCGTTTCCCTGCGTCAGCTTTCCTATTCGACATCAGCTAACCAGCCGCTTTTCACCGGTCTCGATCTTGCCTTTGGCAGTGGCCGTACCGGACTCATCGGCCGTAACGGCACGGGCAAATCCACTTTGCTCCGCATCATCACCGGGCACCTGCAACCCACCGCCGGGTCGGTGACGGTGCAGGGCGGCATCGGCATGCTCAACCAGTCGGTCCAGGTCGCGCCCGGCGACACGGTGGGCGATCATCTCGGCGTCGCCGCCGAACTGGCGCGGCTTGATCGGCTGGAACAGGAACTGGGCACCATCGACGATGCCGCCGAAGCGGACTGGACCCTGCCCGGCCGGATCGAAACGGCGCTTGCCGATGTCGGCCTGCTGGCCTATGCGCCGGACCGGCTGCTATCGACGCTGAGCGGCGGCCAGCGCACGCGGCTGGCCCTGGCCCGGCTGATCCTGGCGGCGCCCGATATCATCCTGCTCGACGAGCCCACCAACAACCTGGATGCCGACGGACGGCAGGCGGTGATCGACCTGCTGCATGGCTGGCGCGGCGCGGCCATCGTGGTCAGCCACGATCGCGCCTTGCTGGGTGAAATGGATGCCATTGTCGAGCTGACGACGCTGGGCGCCAGGACCTACGGCGGCAACTGGGACCACTATGCCGAGCGCAAGGCGCTGGACCTGGCAGCGGCGGAACATGAACTCTCCACGGCCGAGCGCAAGGTCGCCGAGATCGCCCGCAAGATTCAGGCCGTGGCCGAAAAGAAGGCCCGCAAGGACGGCGCCGGCAAACACAGGGCCGCCAGAGGCGATATTCCCAAGATCATGCTGGGCGGCATGAAGGAGAACTCGGAAAATACCAGCGGCGAGGGCGCCCGCCTTGCCAGCCGCCTGCGCGGCGATGCAGCGGAGGCGGCCAGCGACGCCCGGGCCAAAGTGGAAATCCTGACGCCGCTATCGGTAGTCCTGATGTCCACCGGCTTGCCTGCCGGTCGCACTATATTGCAGGCGGATAGCCTGACCGGTGGGCCGGATGAGACATTGCCGGTCATCCGCGATCTGTCGCTGCAACTGACCGGGCCGGAACGCGTCGCCATCACCGGCCCCAATGGATCGGGCAAGACGACGCTGTTGCGGCTGCTGACCGGCGTCCTGCCCGCCTTGTCCGGAACAGCCCGCATCCTCGTGCCCTTCGCCATGCTCGACCAGACCGTTAGCCTGCTCGACCCGGCGCTTTCCATCCGCGACAATTTCCGCAACCTCAACCCCGATGCGGACGAGAAGACCTGCCGGTCGGCGCTGGCCCATTTCATGTTCCGGGCCGATACGGCCCTGCAGCAAGTGGGCACGCTGAGCGGCGGCGAAATGCTGCGGGCGGGCCTGGCCTGCACCATCGGCGGCAATCACCCACCGCAACTGCTGGTGCTCGACGAACCCACCAATCACCTCGATATCCACGCCATCGAGCAGGTGGAAGCGGGACTACGGGGCTATGACGGCGCGCTGCTGGTGGTGAGCCATGACGCCGCGTTCCTCGAGGCCATCGGCATCGACCGAACAATTGCCTTGTCGATGAACGCAAACTGAACTCGCTCCTCAGAGGCCGTTCCAAATCAGTGGGCTAATCCTCGTGTCATCGGCAAGAAGCGCTCGGAGGGAGCGCAGCCAAGACAGGAGAGACCAAATGATCGCCAAGTTCTTCATCACCGCAGTCGCCGCCGTCGCCATCGCTGCCTCGGCTGCCCCCACCATGGCCAACGACGTCTTCGTCAACCAGTTCGGCTTCGGCAATGCCGCCGGCGGCAGCCAGCTCGGCTGGAACAACAAGCTCGGCATGCACCAGACCGGCAACTGGAACACCGCAGTCGGCCACCAGAATGGCGGCAACAATGTCGGCGCCATCGGCCAGCAGGGCAACAACAACTATGGCGACACCTGGCAGAACGGCTGGAACAACGCCGCCGGCGTCGGCCAGTTCGGCGACAACCACACCGCAGTCCTGACCCAGGACGGCAATGGCAATGTCGCGGCCGGCGTGCAGGTCGGCAATGGCTGCAACGCCAATGTGGTCCAGGCCGGCTCGGGCAATGTCACCGCCTTCGTCCAGGCCTGCCCCTGATCGGCTCCTTACGTGAGCTGCAAATAGCCGGAAGGGCCAACCCTTCCGGCTCGCCTGCCCAACCGATTTCAGGAGGAAGCCATGACCATCCCATCCCGGCGCAGCAGCGCCATCGCCATCGGCCTCGTCGTCGCCACGCTGGCAGCCAGTGCCGGCCTCGCCAATTCCACCAGCACCGCCCAATGTGGCCTCGCCACCAGTTCCGAACGCGGCATGCTGGCGCTCGAGGGCACCATCATCAGCCCGGTCGCCATCAGCGGCGAATACCGCCTCGCCATTCGCAGTTCAGGTAATGGCGGCTCGTCCAATATCAGCCAGGGCGGCTATTTCACCGCCAATGCCAACGAGGCCACGCCGCTCGGCAAGGTGCTGATCAATGCCGGCTCCAGCTACAGCATCGACTTCGATGTCACCGCCGGCGGTGCCACGATCGATTGCGACCAGGACATTGCGAGCCTGCGTTGAAAACACGACATCGAGACGGCTGAGGGCTCCGGGACACCGGGGCCCTTTTTCTTACCTCTCCCTTTGGGGGAGAGGTGAAGGCGCCCCCCGCCTGAATCGCTGAACCCATTCTGAACATCCCGCTCCAAACCGGTTCAGTCGCTTCCCCCTAGTGTCAGGTCATCGGCTGGAACACCAGCACCAACCAGACCCTCAGGGAGAGATGCCATGACCACCAAGTTCACCAGAACCTTCGCCGCCGCCTTCGTAGCCGCCGTCATCGGCGTCGCCGGCCTTGCCGCCCCCGCCATGGCCGCCGGCCAGGTGTCGATCAGCTTCACCCCGACCGACCCGGACCAGCAGCAGGCGCTCGGCACCGGCCTCCAGCTTTTCTCGCTGATGCAGGGCCTGTCCTCGACCGGCGCCAATGCCAGCCAGCATGGCAACTTCAATTCGGCCGGCTTCAATCAGAACGGTTCCGGCAATCATGGCCTGATCGTGCAGGAAGGCGATGGCCACCAGGGCACCATCGAGCAGAACGGCAACAACAATAATTGCGGACTGTTCCAGTTCGGCGAAAACACCAACGGCCAGTGCGTGCAGAATGGCGACGGCCAGTCGAGCATCACGACTGTCTTCGGGTTCTGATAGCAACCGATCTCGACACGACGGGCCCCTCGGGGCCCGTTTTCGTTTGCCCCGGCCGTGGTTGATGGGCAGCCGAGCACAGGCCCTAGTTCAAGAACACGGTCACCGTGTCCGCCCGACCCTCGGCATCTACCACCGATAGCGTGACGAAGCCGGGACCGTCGGGTTCCCACAAGCTCTGGCGGGCAAATTCGGGGCGGCCGAAGGGCGCGCCATTGGCGAAGAAGGTGAAGGGCGGCACACCATTGCGCACTTTGACCATCAGTGACGACATAGCGCCTTCGGCCAACCCCAGATCGACATCGACGCCATCGCCGGGAAAGGCGATTTCCGGAGCGGCGACGCGCGCGACCATATCTTCGTCCGGGTGACGGAAGCGGCGCAACGGGGTGGGCAACTCGCTGTTGGAGGCCAGGACCGCGCCCTGCGGCGCCCGGGGCAATGGCGCCTTGCGATTGCCCAGGCGGTCGAAGGCCTCGAACAGGATCGGCGCGGCGCCGGTAATGCCGGCAAGGCCCGGCACCGGGGCGCCATCGGGGCGACCGACCCAGACGCCGATAACTGTCTTGCCGTCGAAGCCGATGGCCCAGCCATCGCGATAGCCGTAGGAGGTGCCGGTCTTGTAGGCGATACGGCCCGGCGATCCGTTGAGCGGCGGCGGTACGTCGGCGAGAATGTCGGAGACATACCAGGCGGCTATCGGGTCTAGCACCGGGGCAGCGATCTCGGCGGCCGGCGCCGGATAGATGCCGTCATGGAGCTGGATCGGCATGCCGCCATTGCCGATGGCGGCATAGACCGAGACCAGATCGCGCAGGGTGATGCCGACGCCACCGAGTCCTACGGCGAGGCTGGGTGCGGTATCGACCGGCAGGCGGGGCTCGGCATGGGCGCGGCGCAGGCGCGAGACGAGGCGCGCCGGGCCGACCGCATCGAGCACCACCACGGCGGGGATATTGAGCGATTCCGTCAGGGCATCGTGGATGGTGACCGTGCCGCGATTGAAGCCGTCGAAATTGACCGGGACATAGGCGCCGAAGGCGGTTGGACGATCCTCGATCATGCTCTGGGGATGGGCCAGGCCCAGTTCGAAGGCGAGGCCGTAGATCAGTGGCTTGAGGGTCGAGCCGGGCGAGCGGATGGCATTGGTCATGTCGACGAAGCCGGCGCTTTCGGTGGCCAGCAGGCCCGCCGAGCCCACCGACGCCAGCACTTCGCCGCTGGCGATATCGGCGACTACGATGGCGACCGACACTTTTGGATCGATCAGGCGGGCACGACCGGCGGCGAGGTGCTCCAGGGCATCCTGCAAACGCTTGTCGATGGTCAGTTCTACCGAACGCGCCTCCGGCTGCGCCCTGACCGCCTGCTCGGCCATGTGGGCAGCCAGCATGGGGAAATCGCGGCGGGCCGATGACACCGGCTCTCGCTTGGCAGCGATGGCGTCCTCCTCGAGCAATGCGCCCATGGCCACCAGCCGGTCGAGCACCATGTCGCGGCTGCGCCGGGCCGCCACCGGATCGCGGTCGGGGCGGCGGGCCTCGGGCGATTGCGGCAGCGCCACCAGCAAGGCCGCTTCGGCGGTAGTGAGGCGCGTCGGCTCCTTGCCGAAATAGGCCAGGGTCGCGGCGCGAATGCCCTCGATATTGCCGCCATAGGGCGCCAGCGTCAGGTAGAGGTCGATGATCTCGTCCTTGCCGAGATCGTGTTCCAGCCGGTCGGCATGCACCATCTGGCGCAGCTTGCCCCAGACATTGCGGGTCGGCTCGCCCTCGATCAGCCGCGCCACCTGCATGGTGAGCGTCGAGCCGCCCGAGACGACGCGGCCACCGGCGCCGACGAACTGGCCGGCGGCGCGCAGCATGGAACTCCAGGCAATGCCGTGATGGTCGGCAAAGCCACGATCCTCGTAGGCAATGAGCATATCGATGAAGCGCGGATCGACCGCCGTCCGGTCCACCGGCAGGCGCCAGCGACCATCGCCGGTGGTGAAGGGCCGCAGCAGCAGGCCATCGCGGTCGGTTACGGCGACGGAAACCGGCAGTGTCGCCAGATCGGGCGTCGGCGGCAACGTCGCGGCTATGCCGATGATGGTGGAATTGAGCTGGATCGCCCCTGCGCAGGCGAGGACGAAGAGGCCAAAGCCGGTGAGGGTCAGCCAGCGCGTCCAATGGCGGCGATTGGCTGGGCCGGTATCACTCATAGGTTCGCGACCCATCACGGAGCGTCACCCTCGGGCTTGACCCGAGGGCTCTATACTTACCGCTTGCTCCGCAAGTGTAACGCCCTCGGGTCAAGCCCGAGGGTGACGGCTGGTGGGTGTGGAAGGCCCCCTCACCCGTCGGCTTCGCCGCCGACCTCTCCCCCAAAGGGAGAGGTGGGAGTGCGTACGACCCGCAATGCACCAACGCGGTCATCATGGCCCGGCCGGCGTGACCTCGATGGCGCCGGCAGCCGTGTTCGCCCGGAATTCGGGACGATACATGTCTTCCACCGTGGCGCCGGGCAGTACGAACGTACCCGGCGACACCGCGCGCACCAGATAGGCGGTGGTGAAGCTGCCGGTTTCGTCGAAGTAACGGAAGGCCGCGACATACTGGTCGGTGCGGGATTCGACATGGCTGGCGCTGTCGAGCTCGAGCCAGCTGAAGTCATTGACGCCACCGCCCGCCGACAGGTCGGGATTTTCGATCTCGAAGCCCGCAGGCAGCGGATCGGCTACCACATACTGGCCCGAACCGAGCGTCTGCGGCCGCACGCGCAGCACCACGATCAGCCGCTCGTTCTGCGCGATGGGCGCAGCCTGCGGATCGATCGGCGTGCCGTCGGGCAGGAAGTATTCGCGCGTGATGGTGAAACCGCTGCTGGTGGCTGGCGGCGGCGTGAGCGGATAGCCGGTCACGGTCACCTTGGCCTCGGTATCATCAGTGCCGGTATTGGCGACCTCGACCGTTGCGAAACCCTGCTGCTCGTAGCGGCGGTAGACCTGGCCGGTCAGGGCCTCGCCATCGAGCGTCACCGAGCCATCGGTGCTGGATGCACCAAGTGCGGCGGCGGCGAGCAGGGTCCAGCTATCCTCCTGTGTCGAGGTATAGGTGGCGCGGTCGCGCAGCTTGGCGAGCTGGTTGGCCAGATCGGTCAGGTTGACGCTGTCGGGCTTGAACTCGGCAGCCAGAGCCAGCACACCGGCCAGATCGCGCAGGCGGGTGCCATAGTCGCCGCGATAGCGCCGGATGTTGTCAGGGGCAGTGAGCCCGGCCACGGCCGCTTCGAAGGCGGAATTGGCCCGTGTCGGATCGCCGTAGAGCGCCAGTGCCGCCCCGAGTTGCGCCTGGGCCAGGGGCGAGCCGAAGGCCGAGAGGCGCGCCTCGTGATAGTAGCGCAGATCGCCCATGGAGACCCGCCCTGCCCGCGCCAGGTCGTAGAGCGCATAGGCGATATCCTCGCCGCCCTTGTCGAAATCGGCGGCGTAGGACAGCTGGTTGGCGAGATTGTCGAAGGCCATGGTCATCGACTGCTCGGGCACATCGTAGCCGGCGGCCACGGCGCGCTGCAGGAAGTCTGTGACAAAGCCGTCGAGCCACAGGTCACCGCCATCGAACGGCCCCCAGAGGCCGAAGCCGCCGTTGGAGCTCTGTTTGGAGAGCAGGTTGGCGATGGCGTCGATGACCGTCTGGTTGAGCTTGTCGTCACCCGCTATGCCCACGAGCTTGGCCACGTCGTTGAGATAGAGCAGCGGCAGGGCCCGGCTCGATAGCTGCTCGGCACAGCCATAGGGATAGCGATCGAGAGCCAGCAGCAGGCCGGGCACGTCGAGACGCGCGATCGGCCCGATAGCCAGGGTCATCGCCCCGGTATCGGACATGTAACTGTCGAAGAAGTCCGGTCCGACGGTGATGCTTTCGCCGGCCTTGATCGGCAGCACGCGGCTGGTGGTGACCGGCGCAGAGGTGGGCCGCACGCCGAGGAGCAGTTCCTTGGTCTGCATCGCGCCGTCGGGCGCCGTGATGGTCAGCACCACCGGCCAATCGCCGATCTGCATGCCGTTGAGCGTGAGGTCAAGCGCGGTTCGATCGCCGACCGCCAGTTCGACCTGGGTATCCGCGGCCGGGGTGGCGATGCCTTCACCGGTCGAGAGCGATACGCCATAGCTGCCCGCGCCACCGCTGAGATTGTTGATCTCGACCAGCAGGCGAGACTCATCGCCGACCCGCAGGAAACGCGGCGGGCTGAGGGTGACAACGACAGGATCGCGCACAATGACATCGGCCGAAGCATGGCCGACCGCTGTCTCGGTCCAGGCCATGGCCATGACCCGCACCGTGCCGGAGAAATCGGGCATGTCGAAGGTAATGATTGCCTTGCCCTCGGCATCGACTTCCACAATGCCTGAATGGAGGGCAACGAGGACCGAGGTTGCCGGGGGTGTGCCGGTGCGCGAGGCACCGCCGTCGCCGCCCGAACGCATGGCGCCGGCCAGACCCTGGGTCGGATCGATCAGCGAGCCATAGAGGTCACGTATATCCATGCCGAGCTGACGCTGGCCAAAATACCAGCCGTCAGGGTTCGGCACCTTGAAATTGGTGAGATTGAGAATGCCCAGATCCACCGCCGCCACCGCGACATAGGCCTGCTGGCCGGCAGCCAGATTGCCCAGTTCGACCGTGGTGGTGAAGCTCTGGCGCGGCAGGGTGACCTCGGGCGTGTCCAGCGTCACGTCGAGCTTGCGGTCGCCGGGCTCGACATCGGCAAAGGCGAGGCCCAGGGCCCGTGATGGCATGCGCTTCTCGGCGGCGTCGGACGGACGATAGAGGATCGCCGTGACATAGGCGCCGGGGCCCCATTCTTCAGTGACCTCCAACGGAACCGTGGTGCCGCCCTCGGGCACGTCCACCGCCTGCATGGCGATGACGCGGTTATCGACAACCATCACCAGCGCCGTGCCGGCAAACTGCGGATCGAGCTTGAGATTGGCGGTTTCGCCGACGCGATAGGCTGGCTTGTCGAGCGCCACCTGCAGCGTGTCGGGCGTGTCGCTGCCCGCATCGGCGTAATAGTAGCCGGCATAGAACTCGTAGCTGGACGAGGTGGCGCCCTCGCCGGTGCTTTGCACCTCGACGCGATAGCGGCCCCAATCGACATTGGCACCGATGGTTACCGGGCCGCCGTCAGGCGTAGCGGCGGTGCCGCTGGCGACTTCGCGCGAGGTGGTGATGGCCTCCCACTGCCAGGTGCTGCCATTGCGGTACCATTGATAATTGGTTTCGATGCGGGCGATGGTCCAGTTGAGGCCTGTCCTGGCAATGGCCTCGCCATCCGGAGAGACGGCGACGATATCGAAGCTGGCTTCGCTGCCTTCGGCAAGGCCCGAAGCGTCACTGAAGACCGGCTTGATGCCGATGCGATCGACGGTGGCGAGCAACGGCCGGCTGATGCTGCGTTCGATGCTGCGGCCATTGCTGTCGATGAGGCGGAGCAGCAGTTGCGCCGTGAGCGGTCGCGTCGTGGCCTGCGGCTCGGGCAGCACGATTTCGGCAACGACATTGCCGGCGTCATCGGTGGTGCCGACAACGCCCAGCGGTTCGCGGGTGGTTTCGATCGTGTCGTCGAGGCGACCAAACGTGTAGCCCGGAAAGCCTTCCAGCGTGCTCCTCGGGCTGACGATGGCATCGGCCTCGACGGCCAGATTGGGCGCCGTGGCGCCATAGAGATACTTGGCAGCAATATCGACCTCGGTGACCTCGCCGGCCACGACGGGCGCATCGGCGGCGCTGACCTCGAAGGCCAGGCGCTCGGGCTCGAAATCTTCCACAAGGAAGCTGGTGCTGGAAAGAGCCTGCGCGTCGGGGTCGGCATAGAGCCGGGCGGTCCACGAGCCGCGCATGGCTTCGGCCACCATGGGCAAGGCGACGAAATAGCCGCCCGCACCCTGGTCGTTGAGCAATTGCGTGCTGGCGACGACGCCATCCGGGCGCTCGACCTCCAGCGTCAGCGGCAGGCCGGTTACGGCAACGGCCCGTTCATCACGCAGCAAAGCAGTGAGATAGACGGTTTCGCCGGGGCGATAGACGCCGCGCTCGGTGGTGGCGAACAGGTCGAGCGGACCCGGCGAGGGCCGGCCCTCGACGCCGCGATCGGTCAGGTCGAAAGCCGGGCGGCCGAGGTCGAGGAAGGCATAGTCGCCATCATCGGTTTCGGCGACCAGCAATTGCGGCGCCCTGCCCCCTTCGCCGCGCGCCAGGCCCGGCGCAAAAATGGCGCGGCCATCGGCATCGGTGGTGGCTTCGCCCAGGATTTCATTGTTGACGGCCACAAGGCGCACGGTGGCGCCTTCGACCGGCTGGGCATCATCGAGGCCGCGCACGAAGGCATGGACGCCGTCGTCGCCAGAAATGGTGGTGAGACCGAGGTCGGTAACGATGAACCACTGCGTGGCCACGCTGTCCCAGTATTCGGTATTTTCGTCCTTGATCTTGGCGGTGATCACATAGGCGCCCGCCTCCATCTGGCCAATCGTCTCGGCCACCGGAATGGCCGTAGTGGTCAATTCGTTCGGCTGACCGCGCGCCAGATCGACCTCGCCCTGCCAGACCTGTTCGCCGACACGGCCGGCAATGTCCTCGGCGTCATACTCGGTGAGGCTGCCCTGGAAGATGCCATCGCGTACGGCGGTCGCTATCGAGCGGTCGCCAACGCGATAGATCATGACCTGAGCCACATCGGCATTGACCGAGGTGATCGGCAGACCGCCGCCGAGACCGGCGGGCATGACATAGGCATTGTTGGCAAAGCCGACAAAGGGCGAGCGATCGGGCACGTAGACGTCGAGCACGACATCCTTGAGCAGTTCCTCGCCATCGACCGACGGCAGGCCGGCGCGCAGGCGAATGGCATAGCGCCCGCCATGCTGCACGCCCTCGATGCAAATCTGGTCCTGCTCGGCCTCGACGGCGGCCTGCGGCGTATCGGTGACGACCACATAGGCCGAAAGGTCGGTGGAACTGTAAGGGAGCGGGCTGGAGAAGACGGCGCAGATGCGCGGCGCGGCTCCCTCGGCATCGACGACGTGATTGACCACGCGGAAGCCATGCTGGGCAACGACATCGTCGAGATGCGTCGCGACCCCATCATTGGCGGCCAGTTGGAGGCTCACGCGATAAGTGGCGATCACCTCCCGCCACATTTCGCGATATTCCATGCCATTGGCGAGGGTGGCCAGGGCATTGGCGCGATCCAGCGGTGCACTCGCGCGCAGGAAGGCATTCATGGCAGCGGCGGTGGCAACCCGCGCCAGATCGGCGCTGTTGTCGCCTTCCGACTGCCCCGCGACCATCTCGGCCTGCGTCAGTGCGGCCTGGGCCAGTGCCTGCCAGACCGCACGGTCATTGGCGTTGATGGCCAGCGCCTGCCGATAGGCGACGATAGCTGCAGCGGGGTTGTCGGCAGCGGCGGCTTCATTGCCGGACTGCACCAGGCTGGCATAGGTCACCTTGGGCGGCGGCGCGTCGGTCTGGAGCAGGTTGTTGGCGAAACTGCGGGCGTCGCCGATGATACCCTGGGCGGGGAATGGCAGTTCGGCCTGACGGACAGCCTCGATCACCGCAGGCGACGGCGCGCGGCTGACCCGTCCGGACGTGGCGCCGGAAAATTCTGTCGGCTCGCCCACGGTGCCCTTGAGGAAGCACCAGTTCGACTGCGAATTGAAGGTGAAGGCCCGGCAGATATTATCGCCGGCACAGGCCGCGCTGCAGGCGTCGAGGTCGGTGTTGCGGATAATCGAATAATCGTAACCCGGCAGATCGGTATTCGGCAGTTGGGTGATCTTGTAGTCCGCTGCCATCGCCGCTGCCGGCAAGCCCAGGGCGAGAATAACAGCCAGGCCCAGCGCACGCATCTTCGAGACGATCTGCAGCATCGTTGTCCCTCCCAAGCTCAACGCCATCATATGGACGCGAAGCTGAGGCGGAAACAAGGCCACAACAATATCGGATCGCCAGAAGATTAACGTTTGCCAATCCAGCAAGAAAAGGCCCGCATTGTCCGCGGGCCTTCATTGCATTGTCATTTTCCGGAGAGCTTATTCGTCCCGATAGACCTTCTCGCGGCGCTCGTGCATTTCCTGGGCTTCCAGGCTCAGCGTAGCGATGGGGCGGGCGTCGAGACGGGCAATGCCGATCGGATCGCCGGTTTCCTCGCAATAGCCGTAGGTGCCATCGTCAATGCGCTTGAGCGCCGCATCGATCTTGGAGATCAGCTTGCGCTGGCGATCGCGGGTGCGCAGTTCGAGCGAGCGGTCGCTTTCGGAACTGGCACGATCCGCCATATCAGGGTGATTCTGGCTTTCTTCCTGCAGGTTCTCCAGGGTCTCGCGGCTCTCGCGGAGGATATCATCCTTCCACGCGTTGAGCTTGGCCCGGAAATACTCCCGCTGGCGCGGGTTCATGAACGGCTCGTTGTCACTGGGCCGGTATTCAACCACTTCTGCAACCGAAGACATCAGCAGACTCAACTCCAATGCACCCCTAAGGCGGCCTATATATGCGCCTCGACCCCACCGGGCAAGCGCACAAAAGCGGCGGTGCTTAACACAGGAAAGCCCCGGCGCGTCAGGCGCATAGCGCGATATTGACAACATTTTGATGACCAGGGGTCAGACGGCCGGGAAACGCCCGAACTTGGCCAGTTCCACACGCACGCGCAGATCGATGTCATCGAGCACCGCGTCAAGCCCCGGCAGCGAGCGCTCGCGCGCTTCGGACAGCATGGCTACCATCCGGTCCAGCCGATCGGCACTGATCCGGCCGACCAGCAGATCCGCCTTGATATCGTCGAGCAGATCAAGCAGCGAGGCCCCGCGCCGCGCCGCCTTCTTCCGGCCGCTGAGCGGACCGTCCACGGCCTGCAGGGCCAGGATGGCGTCAATCCCGCCGGTGACCTGCATCGGCACATTGCCCGCCACCCGCGCCGGGGCATTGCCGCCGGCCGGCACGAAATCTCCGCTCGCGCCGGAACGGCCGACAGCACTGCCGCGGCCGGCGCCCGTCGTTCGGTTGGTGGTTTCGATGCGCAAGGCTGGACTCAAATCGGTTTGCTGCGGTCACCGGCAAAATCTGCCGCCAGCCGTTAACAAGGCCTTAACGCGCCCGGCAAGAATTGCTCACCAGGCCGCCCGGATGGGCCAAACCCGACCCAGACCAGGACAAATCCCCTTGAATCTCAACGCACTGTCGCTGCCGGAGCAAACTGGCACGGTTTTCGCAATGTGATCGGCGAGTGCTGGGCCATGGGGATGGTACGGCCGGAATACGGGGATGCCGAATGACCAAATCACTGCTGCACAAGCTGATCGCGGGGGCACTCACCATTATAATGGTGCTGCTGCCGACGCTCGAAGCCCAGGCCGCGGCCGCGCGCATCAAGGATATCGTCGACTTCGAGGGCGTACGCGAAAACCAACTGGTCGGCTATGGCCTGGTGGTCGGGCTCAACGGCACCGGCGACAGCCTCAACAATTCCCCATTCACCAAGCAGTCGCTGCAATCGATGCTGGAGCGGCTTGGTGTGAATACGGCTGGCGAGAATGTCCGCACCGCCAATGTGGCGGCCGTCATGGTCACCGCCAACCTGCCGCCCTTCGCTACCCAGGGTTCGCGCATGGACGTGTCGGTCGCGGCACTGGGTGACAGCGATAGCCTGCAGGGTGGCACGCTGCTGGTGACCCCGCTGCTCGGGGCCGATGGCGAAGTCTATGCCATCGCCCAGGGCCCGGTTTCCATCAATGGCTTCAAGGCCGAGGGCGACGCCGCCACCATCATTTCCGGCGTGCCCACCACCGGCCGCATTTCCTCGGGCGCCCTGATCGAGCGCGAGATCGACTTCCACCTCGGCAGCCAGACCTCGCTGCGCCTGGCCTTGCGCAACCCGGACCTGACGACCGCACGCCGCATTGCCCTGGCCGTCAACGACTTCATCGGCGCCCCCACCGCAACGCCGGAAGACCCCGCCACGGTGCGCGTCACCCTGCCCTATGGCTTCAACGGCAATATCGTCGATCTGCTGACCGACATCGAGCAGTTGATGGTCGAGACTGACCAGATTGCCAAGATCGTCATCGACGAAAATTCCGGCATCATCGTCATGGGCAAGGATGTGCGCGTGTCGAGCGTGGCGGTGGCACAATCCAACCTCACCGTCACCATCGCCGAGAACCCCAATGTGGTGCAGCCCAATCCGCTGAGCCTGGGCGTGACGGCCGTCGAACCCAATACCGACCTCAACGCCAACCTGTCCGAGACCGCCCTGTCGGTCGTCAACGAATCCGTATCGCTGCAGGAACTGGTGGACGGGCTGAACGCGCTGGGCATCTCCCCGCGCGACCTGATCGCCATCCTGCAGGCGATCAAGGCGACCGGCGCGCTGCAGGCAGAAATCGAGGTGCTGTGATGCTGGAGACCATCAAGCAGGCCGGCTCGACGCTCACGCCGGGCCAGATCGCCAAGGTCCGTCAGCAGGCCGAAGATTTTGAGGGCGTGTTCCTCAATACGCTGACCAAGGAACTCTTCTCGTCCATCAAGACCGACGCCAGCGTCATGGGCGGCGGCTTTGGCGAAGAGACCTGGCGCTCCATGCAATCCGAACAGCTTGCCAACACCATGGCGCAGAATGGCGGGCTGGGTATCGCCGAACAACTCCTGCCCGACCTGCTCGCCATGCAGGAAGCGGCCAATAACCAGAACACCTTGCCGGGAGCCTATAAATGACCGCAGCCGCACGCCTCGCCGCCCTCGACAGCCTGCCGGCCGACGAGCTCTGCCGCATGGCCGAGATCGCCCTCGCCGCCCTTGTCGACGTGATGAACCAGGAAACCACCCTGCTTCGCGCCGGCCATATGCGGCGGGCTGGCACGCTGACGCCTGAAAAGACGCGGCTGGCGCAGGACTATGTGAGCTTTGCCCGCTCGGTGCAGCGCCAGGGTGCGCGCCTCAAGGCGCAGGCGCCCGATGCCGTCGAGCGCCTGCGCCTGGGCCACGAGCGCCTGGCCACGCAGATGGCCGAGAACCTGCGCGTTCTGGCAACGGCGCGGATGGTCACCGAAGACCTGCTGACAGATGTCGCCAAGATCGTGGGACAGCAGAACAAGGCAAAGACCTATGGACGCGGCGGCGCCATTGCAACAGACCCAGCAGCATCGGCCCGTGGCATCGCAGTCAATCGGGCGCTTTGACTTGAGGTCAATTTTAACCAATTGTAACGGATTGAAGTAAAGGCGCTGCAAGAGCGGTGTATATATGATGACAGCTGGCATTCGTGAATGCACTGGACAGCGTCATGATTACTGCAATTGCGGCAGATCCAATCATCAGTAGCAGCGGCCTCGCTGGCTATCGCACGCGCCCCAACCTTGGGGAGCGCAGCCTGCTGCCCGATAGCCCGCCGCCGGCGCCCAAGAATTCCGGCGCCAGCGACAATGGCACCTTCCCCCAGCATGACACGCCGGCCGAACCACTGCCGAAGCAAGACGCGGAAAGCTTTGGCGTCGCCTCCTTGTTTGCCGCCGCCGTAATTGCCGGCAAGATGCCGCCGGTACCCACCACGATGGAAGAACTGATCATGCGCATCGGCTCCATTCCGCTACCGCCGGAATCCGAGGCCCGGATCAAGGATCTGCTGGCCTAGGTTAAACGCAAGCTAACGCAGCGCACGACCGCACCAGAACAAAGCCCCGGCAATCCGGGGCTTTTTATTTTTGGCCGTCAGGTATCGTGCGCAATTTGCCCAAATATTCATCAGCCGCTTAATCCTTCTTTAGAGCCTGTCGGATGAGGATCGCCTTGCCTCAGGAAGAGGCGCTTTAGTTTGCGTAATCCTAGAAAAGGACTCTACAAATGGGTGACATCTCTCTTTCGAAAGCCGTCCGCTCGAACCTGCTCTCGCTCAAGAGCACCGCGGACATGATGGCGTCGACGCAAAACCGTCTCGCCACCGGCAACAAGGTCAACTCGGCTCTCGACAATCCGTCCAGCTGGTTCACCGCCCAGGGCCTCAACAACCGCGCCAGCGATCTCGGCGCCCTGCTCGACTCGATGGCTAACGGCGTTCAGACGCTGGAAGCCGCCGACAATGGCCTGACCGCCATGACCAAGACCCTTGAATCTATGCAGTCGACCCTGCGCCAGGCGCGTCAGGACAAGTCCTTCCAGACCTCGTCCTTCGTGCTGAACAAGGTTGATGCCAATGCCGAAGACCTCGGCCAGCTGACCTTCACGGGTGGTTCGGTCACCAACACTGTCGGTATCGACCTGACCAAGACCGGTTCGGGCTCGACGGCTTCTACCGCCGCCAAGTACGAAGCGCCTGCCGCCGCTGCCAAGGCAACCGCCGTCGGCGACGTGGCCAATGACGGCTCAGTCGACGCCACCTTCACTGTGGAGTTTGGTGGCAAGACTGCAACCTTCAACTATGTTGCAGACGCGACCACGCCGACGCTGGCCGACATGGAAGCACAGATCGCCGATCAACTGGCCGACTCTGAGCTCGCCGGTGTTGTTGAATTTGCCTCCACGGGCGGCAAGTTCACCTTCTCGACAGCCGAAAACGCCGATGGCGACATCACTGTTGGCGGCACCGACGTTGATGCGGTCTTCGGTACCGCTCCGGCTGACCCGGACGCTCCGGTTGCCGGCGAACGCACTGCCACCACCGGTTCCGATGGCATGCACGAGCTCACGATCAACGGCAAGAAGGTCACGCTCGACGTTACGACTGGTGCCGATGCCGAGACTGCCGTTGCCACCATCAACACTGCCCTTGGCGCCGACAAGAAGTTCGAAGCGTTCAAGGACACCGGCGGCAAGATCGGCATTCGCGCCATCGCCGACGATGCCGGCACGCTGACGATCGGTGGCGCTGACGCTGCCCTGTTTGCCGCTCCCACCACCAGCACCACGCTGAAGTTCGCACGTTCGGTCGACGAACTGGTGACGGCCATCAACGACAACACGTCGCTGAAGGGCAGCATCCGCGCCTCCAACGACAATGGCAAGCTGCGTATCGAGAACCAGTCGACCAAGGCTCTCGATGTCGAAGGCCTGACCGACGGCAAGATCAGCGGCGGCACTGCCAAGTCGTCGATCGACGGTAACTCGGTTCGTTCCGGCCTGGCCGATCAGTTCAACGAACTGCGCGACCAGCTCGACAAGCTTGCCGATGACGCTGCCTTCAACGGTATCAACCTGCTGCGTGGCGACAAGCTGTCGATCACCTTCAATGAGACCGGCACGTCCTCGATCGATATCCAGACCAAGGACAACAAGACGATCAACTCGGCCAACCTGGGCGTGTCGACCACTCTTGAAGCCTCCGATCTGGACAGCGACACTTCGATCGATGCCCAGCTGAGCAAGTTGAAGTCTGCCCTGAACGACGTTCGTGCCCAGGCTTCGTCCTTCGGCTCGAATCTCTCGATCGTGCAGAATCGCCAGACCTTCACCAACTCGATGATCGACACCCTCCAGAGCGGTGCCGGTAACCTGACCCTGGCCGACATGAACGCGGAAGCTGCCAATCTTCTGGCTCTGCAGACGCGCCAGTCGCTCTCGCAGAACTCGCTGTCGCTGGCCAGCCAGGCCGACCAGTCGGTTCTCCAGCTGATCCGCTAAGTCCAGGCTACATCGACATAAATTGGAAGGGCGGGCCGCAAGGTCCGCCCTTTCTCTTTGTGCCTGCCAACCGGTTATGGTTTATGCCGCGTCAATTTTCATGGTTAACGCCGCTTTAACGAAAGGCTGCCTAAATGGTTACCAACGGGGCCAGAACAGGCCCGAAGGACCAATAGGGCAAGGATCACATAGATGTCCGACATTTCTCTTTCGAAAGCAGTTCGCTCCAACCTGCTCTCGCTGCAGGGCACTGCGGACATGATGGCGCGCACCCAGGATCGCCTGGCGACCGGCAACAAGGTCAATTCCGCGCTGGACAATCCGAGCAACTGGTTCACGGCCCAGGGCCTCAACAATCGCGCCAGCGACCTTGGCGCCCTGCTCGACTCGATGGCCAATGGCGTCCAGACCCTGGAAGCCGCCGACAATGGCCTCACCGCCATGACCAAGACGCTGGAATCGATGCAGTCGACCCTGCGCCAGGCGCGCCAGGACAAGTCGTTCCAGACCGAATCCTTCGTGATGGCCGATATCGACGCCAATGACCCGCTGCTCGGCACGCTGAATTTCTCGGGCGGCGCGATAACCAACACGGTCAATGTCGACCTGATCAAGACCGGCACGGGCTTCTCGGCTGCCATGACGGATGCCTATGCGGCACCGACCGCTGCGGGCAAGGCTTCGCTGGCACCGGGCAGCGCCGTCACCCCTCTCGTCGATGCCGACGTCCAGGCCGCGCTCGACCTCAAATTTAAGTTTGACGGCGGCGATGAGCTCGACCTGAGCTTGTCGCTCGACGCGACCCGCACGCTGGCCGAAACTGCTACCCTGATGCAGGAGAAGATCGACGCGTCCTCCGTTTATGCGGGCAAGGTCACGGTTACCCAGGTCGGTGGTGTCTTCAAACTCGAGACTGTTGGCAATGTCGACGGCGAGTTCGAGGTTACCGGCGGCGACGCTGACGCCTTCTTTGGCACTGCTCCAGTTGATCCGGATGCGCCAACGACCGCCGAACGCCAGTCCGCCGAAGGCTCCAACGGCACGCACGATTTCACCATCAACGGCAAGAAGATCACGCTCACGCCCACGACCGGCCTTGATCTCGATACCGCCATTGCCTCGATCAACACCCAGCTCGGCGGCGACGCCAAGTTCGAGGCTTACGACGCCCTGGGCGGCAAGATCGGCCTGCGCGCAATCAAGGACAATGCCGGCCCCCTGACCATCGGCGGGCCCGATGCGGACTTCTTCGGCATCCCGGCGGGCGGCGTCGTTGCCGGCACCTCAGGCACGCTGAATTTTGCCCGCACCACCGACGAAATGGTGGCCGTCATCAACGCCAATACCGCGCTGAAGGGCAATATTCGTGCTTCCAACGACAATGGCAAGCTGCGCATCGAAAACCAGTCGACCCAGGAGCTGACTGTCGAGGGCAAGGATGCCGACGGGGCCATCAATGGCGGCACCGGCACCTCCACCATCGGCGGCAATTCGGTGCGTACGGGCCTGGCCGACCAGTTCAACGAGTTGCGCGACCAGCTCGACAAGCTCGCCGACGACGCCTCGTTCAACGGCATCAACCTGTTGCGCGGCGACAAGCTGACCATCACCTTCAACGAGACGGGCACATCGTCCATCGACATCCAGACCAAGGGCGGCGACACCATCAACGCCAGCAATCTGGGCGTGCCGACCTCGCTGTTGCCCGAACAGCTCGACAGCGATCTGTCGATCGATGCGTTGCTGACCGACGTCAAGGCCGCGCTCGACCAGGTTCGGTCGCAGGCATCCACTTTCGGCTCGAACCTGTCGATCGTCGAAAACCGCCAGACCTTCACCAACTCGATGGTGGACACGCTGCAGACCGGCGCCGGCAACCTCACCCTGGCCGACATGAACGAAGAAGCGGCCAACCTGCTGGCGCTGCAGACCCGCCAGCAGCTGTCGCAGAACTCGCTGTCGCTGGCCAGCCAGGCCGACCAGTCGATCCTGCAGCTGCTGCGGTAAACGCTCCATTCAGGACAAACCAGCGATGAAGGCGGGCCAAGGCCCGCCTTCATTGTTTTCGCCACAGTCGCAAGCTAGATCAAAGAGGATAATTGCGAGTCGGGAGGCTTGGCTGAATGGCGCTCAAGGTGGAACTGAAACCTGGCGAAAAACTGTTGGTGGGCAACTGCATCATCACCAATTCGGACCAGCGCACGCGCCTGTTTATCGATGGCCGGGCGCCCATCCTTCGCGAGAAGGACATCCTGACATCGGAGACCGCCACGACGCCAGCGAAGCGGATCTACCTGGCAATACAGCTGATGTATATCGACGAGGACCTGGAAGCGGCCAGGATTTCCTACACCAACCTGTCGAAAGACTTCCTCGAAGCCGTCCCCTCGGCAATTGAAATCATTAACCAAATCAATAACGAGATATTAACTGGCGCCCTGTACAAAGCTCTGAAAGCTGCCCAACGGCTTACCGAGTACGAACAGGAACTCCTAGACCATGCATCAGCAAGGCGCTCTGGCCTACCAGCAGACGACGAAAGTCGTTGAATCGCCCCGTGAACGCGAATCTGCCCTGCTGATGAAGGCGGCCGCCGGCCTGCAACGCGTGAAGGATGAGTGGGATATCGGCACCCAGCAGGAGCTCAAGTCGGCCCTGGCCTTCAACCGCAAGCTCTGGACCATCTTCATGGCCTCGGTGACCAAGGAAGACAATCCCCTGCCCCAGGACGTGCGCCAGAACATCGCCAATCTGGGCATGTTCATCATGAACCAGACCCGCGACATCCTGCTCGAAGTCAATCCGCAGCCACAACAGCTCGACGTGCTGGTGCGGCTCAACCGCCAGATTGCCGCCGGCCTGCGCGGCAACTGACCGGACACCCCCTAAACAAAAAACCCTCGGCCTGTGCCGAGGGTTTTTGTTGGCCGTGATGCGCGGCTACATGAAGTTCACGAGGCTGAGCTGGCTTATCATCGAAGTGGCCTGGTAGCTGGCCTGTAGCCGCGTCTGCAGGGCCAGGATTTCCATCGCCACGTCTTCCTTGCTCACCGTCTCGATATCGCTCAGCAGGTTGTCGAGCTGCGCCTTGTAGTTGGTGTGGCGATCGGCGGCGTTGTTGATGCCGATCTGGGCCACGGCCAGCTCCATCGTCAGAACCTCGATGGAGCCGCGCTCGGAATTGTGCGACTCCGACAATTCCGACTGCTGCCGCCGCGCCATGGCGTCGAACCGCGCCTTCGCATTGGTATCGGCATCCGGATAGGTCTCGACCGACATGGCGCCGAGGGAGCGCACCATGCGCAACAGGCCGGATTCGTTGGCTTCGAGGCCGTAGCTGACGCGCGTGGCGTCATCGACCTGGGCGGTGACGCTCTGGCGGGGATTGCCCTCGGCAACCATCGCCGTCTCGGTGAGGGCCTGCTGCAATCCCTTGCTGAAATTCTCGGCGTTTTCGTCGGCGGTGGTGCCAATGCTGAACTGGCCCGCTATCGCCTTGCCCACTACCGCGGTCAGTTCGACCATGCGCGTCGTGCCATTGGGTTCGGTCAGGGTAACGCTGACCTTCTCGCCGGCCGTCAGCGTCCCCGTGAACGCGACCGCGACACTGCTGGGATCGGCGGGGGTGTAGGTGGTGTCGATATTGGTCGTATCGGGCGATACCGCGGTGATCTGGAAGCCATGCGCTGCCGAAACCGGCGACTTTTCCTGCAATGTCACGACGCCGCTGGCCGTTTGTATTCCCAGCCGGCCCAGTCCCTCTGCCGCCACCGCCGGGGATTGGCCGCGATACCACAGCACGGTGTCGGCGTCGGTCGCCACCTTGAGGGCCGTCGCCGTGGCAGGATCGCCATCGACCCGCAAAGCCGGCTCGCCCGGACCGTTAAAGAACATTTCCGCGGCAGCGAAAGTCGATGCCGCTGCCAGATCGGACCCGGCCACTGTTTCGAGGCTGGCCTGGAGGGCCGCCTTGAAGTTGGTGGCGGTAATGGCCGGATCGGCAGGAACGGCGGGCGGGCCGACAACCCCGGGATCGACCACGAACTCTCCCTTGCCCGGCGGGGCATCCTCGGGAGCGATCGCGGTGAGCGTGATCTGGGTATCGAGGCCATCGGGCAATTGCAGGCCCAGCGTGATGGTCTGGCCCGGCAGCATCTGCTCGGCGGGCGGCGCTTCGAAGGTGATGGTGTTGGTATTGCCGAGCTGCGGCACGGCGACGGGCGAGGCGGCGATCGCCCCGACATTGACCGATGTCGCCGGCGCCGTGCTGGTCACGCGCAGCAGCTTGAAGCCGAATGGGTGAATGCCGTCCTCGGTCAGGCTGACGGAGTTTGTCGTCGGCTGGTCGAGCTTCAGGCGCCCCAGGCCATCGGCGCCGGCATCGGCCGCCTTGCGCTCGCCCACCACGCTCTTGAAGCCGTCCTTGCCGCCAATGCCTTCGAGCAGGCTGGTCGTATCGGGCAGCGGCGCGCTGTCGGTATTGGAGCCGCCGAACAGATAGCGCCCCGCCACATCGGCATTGAGCAGGGTGACCATCTCGTCGAACCGCGCCTTGGACAGGCCCGGCACCGTGGCCATGTTGATATTGTTGGTGCCGTACTGCCCCTGCACCGCCGAATTGCGGGCCTCGCCCTCGATGGCATCGAGACGGGTCATGGTCTTGTCGAGAAAGCTCAGGCGCAGGTTGACTGTGTCGATATTGGCCGAGAAGCCCTCGATCTTGCTGAGGCGCGCGCGCACCGACAGCGACATGGGCAGGTCACGCCCCATTTCGGAGAGCTTGGATGCGCGTTCGCCGGTACCCAGCTGCATCTGCAGCGTGGCGAAGCGGCCTTGCATCTTCGAGATGACGCCGAATCCGGTTTGCAGCGGAAACATCGACTTGTTGACGATCATCTTACTCTACTCCTTCGCATCCACCGCTGCCGTCACGTCGAAGCAAGCAGCGCGTCGAGCAGTTCCTTGACGACGGAAACCACGCGCGCATTTGCGGCATAGGCATTCTGCAATTCCATTAGCCGCGCCATTTCCTCGTCGACATTGACGCCGTAGTCGGATTCCATCTGGTCGACGATGGTATCCAGCGTCAGTTGGCGGTCGTCATTCTTGCTGATGGCCGCATTGATGGTCGATCCCTGGAAGCCGACCACCTGCGAAATCAGTTCGCTGAGATTGCCGCTCAACTGGAAGCGTCCGGTATTGGCGGCAGGATTGCCCCCGGAGACGAACTGCATCTTGCTGAGCTGGTCGATCACATAATCGGCGCGGTCGGCATCGCCCAGCGTACCGCCGACCTCGTATTGCACCAGCAGGCGGTTGTCGGCGAGGATCACCGGATCGATCGAGATACGCGCCGCAAAGCCCTGCTTCTGCGGCGGGTCGGTATCGAGATTGTTGGTGAAAGCCGAGTTGCCCTGATCGACGAACAGGTTGAACCCCAGCCCCGAACCCTGCAGGCTGGTCGAGCTGGAGCGAGCGACGGCAGTGCGCACATCGGTCTTACCGGCAGCGCCATCGTCGAGAATGCGCAGGTTGTTAGCGCCAGTGCTGCTGATATCGAGGTTCGGCAGCTTGGCATCGAGCGCCGCGGCGACCGCCGCCGCGCCGGCCGAGAAATCCACGCCGATGACCCGTTGGCCCGAGGCATCCACATAGTCCTGCGCCTGGCTGGTATTGACGATGCGCACCCGCTTTTCGACGCCGTTCTCGGCATAGGTGAGCAGGACATCATTGCCCGGCGCCATATTGGAAATGTCGACATCGAGGCCTTCGGCGCCAGCGCCATCGGTAGCGGCCACGCCATTGGTCTTGTTGGTCGAGAAAGCCTGCGCCAGGCCCGCGGCGATTTCATCGAGCTGGTCCTGCGCCTCGACCAGGGTCTTGTCGCGCAGCGTGACGAGGCCGCCGAGTTCCCCACCCTGCAGGACGCCCTGCGTCACCAGGTCGATGGTGAGGCCGGAGGGCGTGGTCAGCGTCATCTTGCCGACCTTGGTCTTGGCTGGATCGACGTCGAACACCGAATTCGGCGACAGGTTGCCGGCGCTCTCGAACTTGAAGGTCGATACGCCATTGTCGATCAGGCCGACGCCTGAACGCGTCATCAGCGCCACGGTGCCGTCCGGCCGATAGTCCGCCCGCACGTCGATCATTTCGGCGACCGAACCGATCAGGCGGTCACGCTGGTCGAGCAGGGCCGCGCGGGACGTCTCCGTCATGCCCAGATCGAGCATGCGGTTATTGACCTCGGCAAGCGAGTTCAACATCCCGTTGAGATTGTGGACGTTGGAGGCAATCTGCCCCTCCGTCTCCTGGCGCATGCCCTGGATGGTGGTGGAAAGCCGGTTGAGCGTTTCCACCATGCTTTGTGCCGAGGCAACGGCCTGGGCCCGGGAGTTGTAGTCATCGGGACTGGTGGCAATGCCCTGGAGGGCATTCTGCAAGTCGCCAAACACGGTATCGAGCGAGCCGGCCGTGCCGGGCTTGCCCATGAAACCCTGGAGGCGATCGAGATAGCCGGCCTGGATGCCGGAATTGGCGGTGTCCGATACCTGGCGGTTGTAATAGGCCTGCAGGCTGGAATTGAAGGCGCGATGCGTGCCCACCGAGCGGGCGTAGCTGCTGTCCTGCGAATTATAGTCGACAATGTTGAGCGACTGCCGGTGATAGCCCGGCGTGCCCGAATTGGCGATGTTGCGGCTCAGGATGTCGAGAGAGTCCTGATTGACCCGCAGACCGGACACAGCGTTGGTGAGTGATGCCGTCAGACCCATTCACAGGACTCCGAACTGAAGGACCGGCCCGGAGCCTGGCTCCGAGCCCCACTGGCTTGCTCCGCGTCAGCGGATCATGTTGAGCGCTTCCTGGAGCATGTCGTCGGCCGCACTGACGATGCGCGTACCGGCCGCATAGGCCTGCTGAGTCACGATCAGCTTGGTGAACTCGTCGGAAATATCGGTGTTGGAGGCTTCGAGCGCCCCGCCGATGACGCCAGAGCCGGAGAGATCGAGAATGGCCTCGCCCGATTCCGAGGTGCTGGCGAATACGCCGCCATCGAGCCGCTTGAGCTTGTTGATGGCGTTGAACTCGGCCGTCACCACCTGGGCCATGTCGATGCGTTCGCCGTTGGAATAGGTGGCCACGACACGGCCGCTGTCATTGATCGCCACCGAGACGAACTCGCCGGCGCCGTAACCGTTCTGGTTCAGCGTGGAGACGTTCACCGTGCCGTTGACGTCGGCGAACTGGGACACGCCGTTGGTATCGTGCTTGAGCTCCACATCGCCCAAGGCCACGCCGTTGACGACGAGATCGTTGATCATCGCCGTGGGAACGCCGGGAGGCACCAGCGAGCCATCGCCACGGAACACATAGTCCTGATCCACCCGCGTCCACATCGGCGATGTACCCGTCGCCGCGCTGTTGGACATGTAATAGAGGTTCCATGTGTCCGCGCCACCCGCGGCAGCGCTGTCCACCTTGGCCCAGCGCATCTGCACGTTGGCCGGAGCGCCGTTCTCGGCATAGACCGTGATGGCACCACCAGCGATCGAATTGGCCTTGAACTCGGCATCGAGGTCGGCCGCGACCGTCTCCACGTCCGGCCGCGTCGGCGCGCTGGACGCGCCATCCGTCAGCCCCAGGGCCGTCATGGCTGCGGCGTCGCCTGTCACCGAGAAGGACGCATGGAAGTCCGAGCCCAGCGTGATCTCGAGGTTGTCGGCGCCATTGATGCCGACGGTGGCCGTCGCCGCAGCCGGGCCGCCCGCCGAGATCAATCCCGCCTGCATTGCGGCGAGAGCAGCGTTGATCGTCACTGCCGGAACGGTGGTGGCCGATACGTCGATGCCGGTGTTGGTGCCGGCATAGGCTGCCACATCGCTGTCGTAGAAGTCGAATTTGACCGCAGTGCCATTTACCGTGACGGTGATGGATTCGCCCGGGGTCATCACCGTAGCCGCGTTGAGTGTACCATCCGTCAACAGACCGCCGGCACCGGCCTTCGTCGCCGTGGTGGAGCCGGCCAGGTAGTCGTTGGCCTCCATCAATTCGCTGTTGTAGATGGTCGGGTTGTAGCCGGTATTCTTGGGCAGTTGCGGCAGGTTGGCCTGGTAGTTGACGCGAGTCGTCGCCTGGGCCGGCAGGAAGTTGTTGGAGAGCTTGATCACCTCGGGCACTGACCCCGAAATATTGCCGGTCAGCGTGTCGATCGGCAGGCCCTTGAGGTAGTAGCCGGCTCCGTTGACCAGCAGACCATCCTTGTCGATCTCGAAATCGCCGCGGCGGGTATAGAAATTGGTGCCGGCGAACACTGCATTGCCGTCCGACTGGCCGATCTTGGGCTCGACGACGAAGAAGCCGTTGGAATTGAGCGCGATGAAGGTTTCGTCCGACACCGTCTTGATATCGCCCTGCACATTGTTGGTGCCGCGCGACTGCGCCAGCACGGCGCCGGGAACCTGGCGCGAGATCGGAGCATCGGGGATCAGATCGATGAAATCGGTTTCGATGCGCTTGTAGCCCGTCGTCTGCGAGTTCGCGATATTGCCCGAGATGTTCTCCAGTGCGTGGGCCTGGGCCCGCAGACCGGTCACCGCACTGGAAAGAGCGCCATAAATGCCCATGTGAAACTCCGTAAAACCCGTTTGCGTCGTCGGACGCGTTCGACAATAACGATGCAAGCGGGGTGCCAACTCGCCTTGCCGTTGATTTTGCTGAGTTATCTGGTGCGGGCGAGCCGAAATGTGGCGACATCCCGGCAATTGAGTCCGAGCCGGCGGCAGAATTTGCCGCCCGCTTGTGAACAGTGGGCGGTTGCATTAAATGCAACCTGGCATTCTTCCACCGCGTCATTGGTGCGCTGGAAGAAGGGAGATTCCCGCTTTCGCGGGAATGACACGGTGATGGGGCGGCGAAAGCCGTGTCTACGGATGCTGTTCAGTAGTGCCGATGAGTTCGTCAACGCCCCGCGCCGCGCGGTGACTGTGTTCGGCATGGCTGGCGTCGGCAAGACGCGCTTGAGCGCCATGCTGCGCGCCAGCAACTGGTTTCACTACTCCGCCGACTATCGCATCGGCACGCGCTATATGGGCGAGTACATCGTCGACAACTTCAAACGCGAGGCGATGAAGGTGCCGTTCCTGGCCGAGCTGTTGCGCTCGGACTCGATCTACATCTCGTCCAACATCACCTTCGACAATCTCGATCCGCTGTCGAGCTATCTCGGCACGCCCGGCAATCCCGACAAGGGCGGCCTGCCGCTGGCCGAATACCAGCGCCGGCAGGAACAGCACCGGATCGCCGAGGTCGATGCGCTCAAGGACGTGCCGCATTTCATCGAGCGCGCCAAGGCGCTCTATGGCTATGACGACTTCATCGCCGATACCGGCGGCTCGCTGATCGAGGTGATCGACCCCACCGATCCGCAAGACCCGGTGGTGAAGACTCTGGCCGCTTCGACCGCCCTGCTCTATATCCGCGGCACGGAAAAGGACGCGGCCGAACTGGTACGGCGCTTCAGGCAATCACCCAAGCCGATGTATTACCGCCCGCCCTTCCTCATCGAGAAATGGTCTGAATACAAGCTGATCCACGGCATCGTAGAAGATTGCGATGTCGACCCGCTCGGCTTCGGCGCCTGGGGCTTCGAGGCCCTGCTGCATGACCGGCTGCCGCGCTACCAGGCGCTGGCCGATAATTTCGGCTATGTGGTCGAAGCTTCGGACCTCGCCACCGTGCGCGACGGCGACGAATTCATTGATCTCATGGCCGCCGCGATCGAGCAGCGAATGCGTTAGCGCGGACTCCACTGGAGACGCGCAATGCCTGAATCGCTTTTCGATCAAACTCGCTCAAGAGGCTGATATGCCTATCCGAATTCCTGACAACCTGCCCGCCCGCAAGACGCTCGAAGACGAGGGCGTCTATGTGATGGATTCCGCGCGCGCCGCGCGGCAGGACATCCGCCCGCTCGAAATCGGCCTGCTCAACCTGATGCCCAACAAGGAGCGCACCGAGACCCAGTTCACCCGCCTCATCGGCTCGACGCCGCTGCAGGTGGAACTGACGCTGGTGCGCGTCACCGATCATCAGTCCAAGAACACATCCGAGGATTACCTCAAGACCTTCTACAAGACCTGGGAAGAGGTGCGGGAAAAGAAGTTCGACGGCTTCATCATCACCGGCGCGCCGATCGCCAATCTGCCCTTCGAGGAGGTGCGCTACTGGCCCGAAATGCTGGAGATCATGGATTGGACTCAGACCAACGTTCACCACACCATGTTCATCTGCTGGGGTGCGCAGGCGGCTCTGCACCATTTCCATGGCGCCCGGCGCTATCGTATGGCCGAGAAGGCCTTCGGCGTGTTCCGCCATCAGGTCATCAATCCGCGCTCGCCCTTCCTGCGCGGCTTCTCGGACAGCCCGATGATCCCGGTGTCACGCTACAACGATATCGACCGCACGACCTTCGGCCCCGATCTGGAAGTGCTGATCGACAATCCGAATATCGGCATCTGCATGCTGGGCGACCAGAAGCATCGCGCCGTGCATTTCCTCAACCACCTCGAATATGACAACCGCTCGCTGGCCGACGAATATGAGCGCGACGTCAAGGCAGGGCTGGGCACGCCCCCACCGGCAAACCTGTTTCCCAACGGTGACACGTCGGCCATGCCCGAAAACCGCTGGCGCAGCCACGCCCATCTGCTGTTCCAGAACTGGATCAACGAGATCTATCAGACTACGCCATACGAGATGGACAGGATCGGCACCGGCGCCTGACCCGGTCGGGCTCCGCCACGGCGGAGCCCAAACGCTTGAACCGCCGCCACAAATCCCTATCTTGCGTAGGGACAAGCGAGACAAAAGCGTGCCCCAGCCACCCACGACCATCGTCGACGAACTGGGCATCGCCCTGTCCAACCTGGCCGACGTCGCCACGGGCGCCTTTACCCCGACATTGCGGCTGGGCGTCACCGGCCTCAGCCGGGCCGGCAAGACCATCTTCATCACTGCTTTGGTGCATAACCTGCTCACGGGCGGCCGCCTGCCCGGCTTCGCGCCTTTGGCCGAGGGCCGTTTCATCGGCGCAAGGCTGGCCGAATATCCCGACGCCACCATTCCTCGTTTCGCCTATGAGCAGCATCTCGATGCGCTCACCGGAAAGACGCCGGCCTGGCCGGAAAGCACACGGCGGATTTCCCAGCTTCGCGTGGTGCTGAAATTCCAGTCCAGAAACTGGTATTCCGGCATGACCGGGCCTTCCACCGTCAACCTCGATATCGTCGATTATCCCGGCGAATGGCTGCTCGACCTGCCGCTGCTGGGCCTGAGCTTTGCCGAATGGAGCGCCGAGGCGCTGGAGCGCGCCGACCGCCCCGGTTCCGGCAAGGAGGCCGGTCCGTTCCTCGACCTGCTCGAAAGCATCGATCCGCTTAAGGAGGCTAACGACCCCGACGCGGAAAAGCTGGCCGCCGCCTTCACCGACTATCTGCGCAAGAGCCGCGAACATCAGGCGCTCTCGACCCTGCCGCCCGGCCGCTTCCTGCTGCCGGGAGACCTGGAGGGATCGCCCGCGCTGACCTTCGCGCCATTGCCGCCGCAGCGGCAGGCCATTCGCGGCAATAGCCTCTATGCCATGCTGGAGCACCGCTACCAGGCCTATAAGGACCGCATAGTGCGCCCCTTCTTCCGCGATCACTTCGCCCGATTGGATCGGCAGATCGTGCTGGTGGACGCGCTGCGGGCGCTCAATGCCGGCCCGACCGCTGTGGCAGACCTGGAGACGGCGCTGACGGCTGTGCTCTCCTGCTTCCGCCAGGGCGAGACCAATCCCCTGCTGCGCCCCTTCGTACGCAAGATCGATCGGATATTGTTCGCCGCCACCAAGGCCGACCATGTGCATCACACCAGCCATGACCGGCTGGAAGCCATCCTCAATCGCCTCGTGGCCAATGCTTCAAAGCGCGCGCGCTTTGCCGGGGCCGAGGTCAAATCCATCGCCATGGCCGGCATCCGCGCCACGCGCGAGGGCACGATATCAGAGGGTGGCGAGACGCTGCCGACGATAATCGGCACGCCGATGCACGGCGAGACGCTTGATGGCACCAGCTATGACGGCAAGACGGAAATCGCCTTGTTTCCCGGTGACTTGCCGGAACGGCCGGATTCACTGTTCGAGGACGGCACGCCCGTTGCGCTCAACTTTCTGCGCTTCACGCCGCCGCAGAAGCTCGATCGCAACGCCAATGGCGACGTGGTGCTGCCCCATATCCGCTTCGACCGCGCGCTCGATTATCTGGTGGGAGACTGGCTCGCATGAAACGCCCCATCGCCCGCCCGACCACACCGGCTGACGACTCCCCCGAAAGCTTCCGCGCACCGCGGGCCTTTGCGCCGGCCAAGGTGGAAATAGTCGAACCGGAATTCGATGCTGCTACCGACGAAACACTCATCGCGCCGGCACCGCGCCGCATGGGCTGGGTCGGGCGGCTGGCCTGGACGGCGGGCGGCGTATTGGTGTCTGCCGGGCTGGGCCTCGCGGCCGACCGGCTGATCCGCGACCTCTTTGCCGCCAATGAATGGCTGGGCTGGCTGGGGCTCGGTGTGCTGGGGGTCTTCCTCATCGCGGTGCTGGCACTGGCCACCCGCGAAGTCTTCGCCTTGCGCCGCCTGCGCGTGCTCGATGCCTTGAGGCGAGGTGCGGCGCAAGCCACGGCCGACAATGACGGACACAAGGCAAAGCACGTCGTCGAAAGCCTTGAGGGCATCTATGCCGGCCGACCCGACCTGGCGCGGGCGCGGCAGGGCGTGGCCGACAACCTGCCCCATATGTTCGACGGGCACGAAATGATCGCGCTGGCCGAGCGCAGCCTGATGGCGCCGCTCGACGCCAGGGCGAAGGTGCTGACGGCCGCCTCGGCCCGCCGCGTCGCGCTGGTGACGACGGTGTCGCCGCGCGCGCTGGTCGACATCGCCTTCGTCATCTATGAGAGCTTCCGCCTCTCCGGTGCCATTGCACGGCTCTACGGGGCCCGTCCGGGCTTTTTCGGCTCCTGGCGGCTGCTGGGGGCCATCCTGACCCATCTGGCCGTCACGGGCGGCCTGGTGCTCACTGACGGGGTGGTGGAGCAGCTGGTGGGCCAGGGGCTGGCGGCCAAGCTCTCCGCCCGGCTGGGCGAGGGCGTGGTCAATGGCTTGATGACCGTGCGCGTCGGCATCGCCGCCATGCGCGTCGTGCGCCCCCTGCCGTTCGAGACGCAGAAACAGCCGATGGTACGGGACTTCATCCCCGAACTGACCAACGTCACTACTGCCCAGGCAAAAAGCCCTCAGTAGACCTCACGCGTCCTTGGCGGCGCTCGACGCCAGGGTCAGCTTGAGCCCATCGATCGCATCGCTGCACAGGATCTGGCAGCAGAGCCGGGAATTGGAGCGGACGTCACCGACGCTGTCGAGCATGTCCTCCTCTTCGTCGCTGGGGGCGCCGACCACATCGAGCCAGTCCTTGTCGACATAGACATGGCAGGTGGCGCAGCTCATGGCGCCACCGCATTCTGCCTTGATATTGAGGCCCCAGTCGCGGATCACTTCCATGACGCGCCAGCCCTCGAGCCCTTCGAGCTCGTGGTTTTCCCCAGCCTGGTCAGTGACATGGATGATCATTTAGGCGACGCCGAGCTTTTTCTGCAGCTTGGTGGAGCTGGTGGTGTACTGGAAGACCACCCGCTCGCCCGGCGACACGATCGCCTTGGCGGCCTGGGCCATCAGCGCGGCTTCGTGGAAGCCGGACAGGATAAGCTTGAGCTTGCCGGGATAGGAATTGATGTCGCCGATGGCGAAGATGCCCGGCACCGAGGTTTCGAACTTCTCGGTATCGACGACGATGGTGTTGTCGTTGAGTTCGAGACCCCAATCGGCAACCGGACCCAGCTTCATGGTCAACCCGAAGAAAGGCAGCAAACGTGTTGCCGGAACTGAAAGATCGCCTGCATCCGTCGTCAGATGCACATGATTGATCTGGCCGTCTTCGCCGTCGAGCTTGGCGATCTGGCCGGTGAGGAAGTTGATCTTCCCCTCGCCCACCAGCTCCTGCATCTTGTTGACCGAGGCCGGGGCGGCCTTGAACACGGCGCGGCGGTGCACCAAGGTCAGGGAGCGGACGATGGGCTGGAGATTGAGCGTCCAGTCGAGCGCGGAATCGCCGCCGCCGACAATGACCACGTCCTGGCCGCGGAAATCGTCCATCTTGCGGACGGAATAGAAAACCGACTTGTTTTCAAAGGCTTCGATGCCGTCGACCGGCGGACGCTTGGGCTGGAACGAGCCGCCGCCGGCGGCGATGACCACGACCTTGGCGTGAAACACCTCATCGGCGTCGGTCGACAGCCTGAACGAGCCGTCTTCCTGCCTCTCGATGGTGTTGATCATGCGGTTGAAGTGGAATTCGGGCGCGAACGGCGCGATCTGCGCCATCAGATTGTCGGTCAGCTGCTGGCCGGTGACCACGGGGAAACCGGGGATATCGTAGATGGGCTTTTCGGGATAAAGTTCGGCACACTGGCCGCCGGGCCGGTCGAGAATGTCGATGAAATGACATTTGAGATCGAGCAATCCGAGTTCGAAGGCTGCGAACAGCCCGCAGGGGCCCGCGCCGATCACAACGACATCGGTGGTGATTTCAGTGGTCATTTCAAACTCTTCTCAGGCCAGCATGGCCATACTTTGCTCGGCCTCATCCCCGCGCAAGCGGAAATAACGCCGTGAATGGAAAGGATCAAATCCTGACGAGTGCGATCCACTTACCCTAGAGAACGCGACGAAGAAAGGGGCGCGTGCCGACGGGAACTTCCCTGGTGCCGACCGGCTGATAAAACAGCGCCACCTCTGGCAGGCGGTCCTCGATGAGCGCCTGGCGCGTCGGTTCGTGGGTGACCACGAAGGCGGTGAAGCCGCAACGCCGCATCAGCGGAATCTGGTCCTGCAAAACATCACCAATGGCCCTGATTTCGTTAGCGTACTGGTAACGTTGAGACAGCAGACGTGCGGTTGAATAGCCACGGCCATCGGTGAAGCCGGGGAACTTGATGGCGATCGAGGCGAAGCGCCCCACATCGGCCTCCACATCCTCGGCACGGTCACCCGGCGACACCAGCAGCCCCAGCGGATGCGGGTTGGCCAGGAACGCCGCGCGATTGGCGAGGAACACCGGCAGCGGAACATGGGTGTAGCTGGCCGTGGCCGGATCGCTGTCTTCGGTCCACTCATGGAACGGATCGGCGATGAAGGCGCCGTCTTTCCACAGCGTATGGCGGGTCGCGGCAGTCATCGGCCTGGCAATCGCTCCGTTGAAATCGAAGTGGATGCCGCACTCTTTCTTGTTGAGACCGCGCCACCGTCCAGCGCGCGGATCCTCGCCCTCGGCAACGACCGAGGTGCAAGGCGCGCAGCCAATGGACTTGTAGCCCTTAGCGAACAGCGGATGCTCGGGCAAGCCGTGGTCGATCTTATACTGGTTGACGTCCGCATCGGTGAAGTAGGCCAACGGATTGACCTTGATGCGGTTGTCGCTGGTCAGCTCGAAATGCGGCAGCACGCCGCGTTCCCTGGTCTGGAAGCGCTTCCGCCCGGTGACCCAGCCGCCATACATCTCGGTGATCGGCTCGAGCGGCTCGGTCTTGCGGATATGGCAGCAGGAATCGGGATCGGTTTCCCAGAGGTCGCCCTTGGGATCGAAGCGCTTCACGTCATCGGAACTGGGATGGATGGCATGGACGTTGATCAGGCCTAGATGCTTCTTGAGCGTCTCGACATAGTCGAGCGTCTCGCGGAAATGCTTGCCGGTTTCGAGGAAATAGACCGGCATCGACGGATCGACCTGCGCCACCAGATGCAGCAGCACGGAGGAATCGGCGCCAAAGGACGAAACGATGGCCAGATCCCCCGGCAGCACGTCGCTGACGGCGTAACGGAGCACGCCCAGCGCGTCCATTTCGTCGAACATGCCGTTGAGCGCCAGGATGCCCAGCGCGCGCAGCTTGTCATGCGCGGGCTGGACCGGGGCGAGCTTAGGCAGTGCCATAAAGGGCCTCCTTGAAGGGCGCTTCGCCCAGGCGGCGATAGGCTTCGATGAAGGTTTCGTCGGCGCTGGTGCGACGGGCGATATAGGTATCGACCAGCGTCTCGATGGCGCCGGGGACATTTTCGGCCTCGAAACCGGGGCCGATGATCTTGCCCACCGAAGCATTCTCCGTGGCGTCGCCACCCAGGGTGATCTGGTAGAGCTCGCCGCCCTTCTTCTCGACGCCGAGGATGCCGATATGGCCGACATGGTGGTGGCCGCAGGCATTGATGCAGCCGGAAATCTTGATCTTGAGCGCGCCGATCTCGGCCTGGCGCTGCGGCGCGGCGAATTTGCGCGAGATTTCCTGCGCGATCGGGATCGAGCGGGCATTGGCCAGCGCACAGAAATCAAGACCGGGGCAGCAGATCATATCGGTGATGAGACCGGTATTGCCCTCGGCCAGTTCGGCCGCCACCAGTGCATCATAGACCGCGCGCAGATCGGCGATGGCGACATGGGGCAGGACCAGGTTCTGCTCATGAGTGACGCGCAATTCATCGAACGAGTAGCGTTCGGCGAGGTCCGCCACCACATCCATCTGCACATCGGTCGCATCGCCCGGCGCGCCGCCGATGGGCTTGAGCGAAATGGTAACCGAGGCATAGCCGGGCTGGCGGTGCGAATTGATATTGTTATCGAGCCAGCGGCCATAGGCGGGATCGACGATGGATTGGTAAGCCACATCGATCTTCGTCGCCGTCTGCACCTTGAAATCCGGTGCGGCGAAATAGGTGGTGATGCGGTCGACTTCCTCGGCCGGCAACGTCAGCTCGCCACCGCGCACCTGGGCGAACTCGTTTTCCACCTGGCCCTTGATGGTCTCAAGGCCCTCTTCGTGGACGAGGATCTTGATGCGTGCCTTGAACTTGTTGTCGCGGCGGCCATAGCGATTGTAAACGCGCATGATGGATTCGAGATAGGCGAGCAGATGCTCGTTGGGCACGAAGCTGTTGATCAGCTTGGCCACAATGGGCGTACGCCCCAGCCCGCCGCCGACCCACACTTCCCAGCCGATCTCGCCGGCCGCATTGGCCACGGCCTGCAGGCCGATATCGTGAAAGCGGATGGCCGCCCGATCGCTGGGCGAACCGCTCATGGCGATCTTGAACTTGCGCGGCAGGTAGCTGAATTCGGGATGCAGGCTCGACCACTGGCGGATGATCTCGGCCACCGGACGGGGATCGATGATCTCGTCGGCGGCAGCGCCGGCAAACTGGTCGGTGGTGGTGTTGCGGATGCAATTGCCCGAGGTCTGGATCGAGTGCATTTCCACCGAACCCAGTTCACGCAGGATTTCTGGCACGTCCCTGAGCTTGGGCCAGTTGAACTGGATGTTCTGGCGCGTGGTGAAGTGGCCATAGCCGCGATCATAGGTGCGGGCGATATGGGCCAGCTTGCGCAACTGGCGCGAGGACAGCGTGCCATAGGGCACCGCGATGCGCAGCATATAGGCGTGCAGTTGCAGATAGAGCCCGTTCATCAGCCGCAGCGGGCGGAACTGGTCTTCCGACAGCTCGCCCAAAAGACGGCGGTTCACCTGATCGGAAAACTGCGCGGTGCGGCCCGCCACGAAGGCCGCGTCGAATTCGTCATATCGATACATGACCGTCCTCATCCAGATGCTGGCGGTCGTAAATCTCGCCTTTCAGCGTCAGCGGCGCCGTCGGCCCCCTGGCCCGAATGCGTTCGCGCAGGCGCTTGGGCACCAGCAGGCCATCCTGCAGCGTCACTTCCTCGATCTCGAGGCTGATGATGCGGCCGCCCGCCTTGGTGGTGGCCAGCGCCGCATCGCGCTCGGCGGCCTCTTCCTTGGTGAAGAGGCGCGACGCCTGCAGGTCCTCGACCCAGTTGTTGCTGTTGCCGAGGTACACTGTGCCCCCCGATGTCAGCTCGTTGCCTGTCAAAATTTCCATTGCTGCTACGCTACCTTGAAGCTCATGCCGGCGAGTTGGGCAGCGTCTGCCCAGTCTCCGGCCCCAACGGCTTCGCCTACGAAGATGATTGCCGGACCGTCGCTGAACGTCGCCTGACAGTCGATCAGGGACTGCAGGCAGCCCGAATATGTGGTCATGGTGCTGCGCCCGGCATTGACCACGATGCCCACCGGCAGATCGGCCCGCGCGCCGTGGGCGACGAGCCGGGCGGCGACGTCGGGCGCGATGGACTTGCCCATGTAAAGCGCCAGCGTCAGACCGGCCTGCGCCAGCGATGCCCAATGGGCGAGGTCGCCATCATCGGCGCCATGCGCCGTCGCCGTGACGAAGCCGCTGGAGACCTTGCGCAGAGTGACCGGGGTCGCCGTATCGGCGGCGGCCGCCAGGGCGGAGGAAATGCCGGGGACGATCTGGTAGGCAATGCCGGCCTTGCGCAGGGCGGCGATTTCCTCGCCAGCGCGGCCGAACACCATCGGATCGCCCGACTTGAGACGGGCGACACGCTTGCCCTGCAAGGCCAGCCGGACAATCAGCGTATTGATCTGCGCCTGCGAAAAGCTGTGATGGCCCTTGGCCTTACCGACATCGATGCGCTCAGCGTCGCGGCGGCCCATATCGACAACGACACCGGGCACGAGCTGGTCATGGACGATGACATCGGCTTCCTGCAGCAGGCGCTGGGCGCGCAGGGTGAGCAAATCTTCCGAACCGGGGCCGGCACCGATCAGCCAGACGACGCCCTGCGTCCGGCCATTGGCGTGCTGCGCCAGCAGGGCCTCGGCGGCATCGAGCCCCTGCCCCTTGCTTTCGGCGGCCTCAATTTCGGGTGAGGTCACCAGCGCCTCATAAAAGCGGCGGCGGGCGGCGCCATCATGGATGAGGCTCTCGGCCGCCTTGCGCAAGCGCCCGGCGAGGCCGGCGATTTTGCCGATCCGCGGCGACAGCATGGCTTCGATGCGGGCGCGCACCAGGCGAGCCAGCACCGGCGCATCGCCCTCGGTGGAAATGGCGACGGTGAGCGGCGCGCGGTCGACAATGGAGGGCGTGTAGAAATCGCACTCGGCGGGAACATCCACCACATTGAGCGGGATGCCGCGTGAACGGGCTTCAGCCTTGGCCAGATCGGCATCCGGGCCCTGTTCGGCGACGAAGAGCAACGCGGCGTTGTCGAGATCGGACGGGGCAAAGGCCCGCTGGATCAGCTCGACGGGGAAACCTGTGAAAGCGGCGTCGATGTGACGGGAAATAATGACTACTGAAGCAGTCGTCTTAGTGACCAACCGGACCTTGTTGAGGGCTTCTTCTCCACCGCCGAGGATGACGATGCGCTGACCCTGAACTTTGTAGCTCAACGGAAATGTGTTGAGTTGACCCATTGGAACCCTAGTGTGAACGACAGGAAAATAATCCAAACCAGCCCAACCCGGCAAGGCTTTGAAATTCAATAGCTTTTATATTTCCCTGCAAAGGGCCGGCGTGGAATGGCAGCTATGGCTTTGGCGCAAAGCCGCTAAATGAATCTTTGCGCGGGGAAGCCGGAGAAAATTTTGCTTGCCAATATGCGAACAACGGCACGGTGCCTGGCCAGGCGGAGCGGGAAAATGATGCAGCATGCCTTCAGGGGCCTCGTGGTGACCGCAGCCTTGGCCGGTAGCCTGACGGCGGCCAATGCCCTCATGCCACTGGCGAAGCCCGCTGCATTTCCGGACATCGATCCAGGCAACGCCGCACCCTTTGCCGGCGCGTGGGCGGTCACCGTTCCAACCATGGAGGTGGGCATCCCCGACACAGTGCTGGCGCGGTGCGAACTGCCGGTCCGCATCGAGGCGGCCGATGCGACGCACATCTTCTATCTCGGGCCCCGTGACCAGGAGGCCGACGCGGCCATGGCCCTTCGGGAACTGAATGGCGGCGCCCTGTGGGAGCCGATTGCCGGGGGGCCGAACTTCTTCGCCTTCTGGGTCGGCCACGACCTGTTCTACCTCTATGACGAGGTTCCCCCGGACGATGCGGGCTGGGGCCGGCCTTATGTTTACGTCCGGTGTTTGCAGGGTGCGAGTTAGATCATCGTGGCCCGCCCTCGTGATGAGGCGGCAGCGCAGCGCCCCTCGAACCACGAGGCGTGGCGCTAGCCCTGGCGGCCGGGGACGTGGACGACCAGCCCGTCCAACTCGTCCTTGACCTTGATCTGGCACGACAGGCGACTGGAGGCTTTCACATCGAAAGCAAAGTCCAGCATGTCTTCTTCCATCATCGAGGGACCGCCGACCGTTTCGGTCCAGGCGTCATCGACATAGACATGGCAGGTGGCGCAGGTGCAGGCGCCGCCGCATTCGGCGACGATGCCCGGAATACCGTTCATGATGGCGGTTTCCATCACCGTGGCGCCGTTATCGCCCTCGGTCTCGATGCGTTCGCCGTCCTGCTGGACGAAAGTGATCTTGGTCATGGTATCTTCGGGCTTGCTGATTGCATCGTATATAGGCGATGGGCGGGGATTTAAAAAGCCATAGCTTGGAAAAGCTCTCCTACAAGCCCAGCAAGCCTTCCAGATAATGCCGCTCCACGCCGAACAGCGCCTTGGTCTCGGCGATCTGCTTGAGTACGGCGTCGCGGTCGCGCCCTGCCCGCCCGTCTTTTTCGGCGACGACAAGGTTGTTCTTGGGCGTGTGGGCATCCGAGACGAATTCGAACACCTTGACGCGATAGCCGCTGAGTTCGAGCAGCAGGGCGCGGAACGTGTCGGTGACCATTTCAGCCTGGCGTTCGAGGAAAATGCCGTGGCGCAGCAGGACGCCGAGTTCGGTCGCGGGCTTGCCGGCCTCCATCTGGCGACGGATCTGCTTGTGGCAGCAGGGGGCGACGGCGATCAGGGAGGCGCCGGCCTTGATGCCCTGATAGATGGCGTCGTCGGTGGCGGTGTCGCAGGCGTGGAGCGCGATGACGGCATCGGCGCCAGTGGCGTCATAGTCGAGGATGGTGCCGGGGACGAAGCTGAGGCCGGCAAAGCCCGAAGCCGCGGCGGTGGCATTGCCGTCGGCGACCAGCTTGTCGCGCAACTCGACGCCGATGATGTCGGCTTTGCCATCGAGATAGTCGTAGAGGGCGAAATCGAGGTAGCCCTTGCCGGCTCCCATATCGACGATGCGGGGTTTGTCGACCTTGATGGCTTGAATCAATGGCGCGAAAATCTCGACCATCTTGTTGATTTGCCTGAACTTATCCTGGGCGTCGTTGCGGACCTGGCCGTCCTTGCCCGTGATGCCGAGGGCGTGGAGCCAGGGCTTGTCGGTGGCGGTCAGGGGACGGTTTTTGGCACGATCATGCCCGGTCGAAGGGGCAACACGACCCGCGACATCGGTGCGCTTGAGGCGGACCTTGTCGCCGTTTCGCTCGAAGGTGAGGTCGAATTCGGTGGTGGCTAGGCGGGCGCTGCGAAATTCGTCGCGCAGGGCCGTGCGCAGATTGCCCAGCGCTTCGGGCTGGATCTGGTTCTTGATGATGTCGCGTGTCTTGTAGTGGAAAGTGAAGCTGAACTTCTCGGTCCCCTTGGCGACGATCTTCTTGACGTCGATGGACTTGAGGTCGGCCTCGGCGCCGTGATAACCGCCCAGCTTGAGCCCGATCAGGGTGTTGGCGGCGAAGGCCGCCTTCACCGCGCCAAGAAACTCCTCGATGCGCTCGGTGCTCAATGCCGTTCCTTCGTGGTGAGGAAGGCGATCTTGGGGAAATCCTGCTTGGCGCGGTCGGCCCACCAGGCGTTTTGCGCGAGGAACACGGGCGCGCCGGTGCGGTCCTCGGCGATGTTCATCTTCTGGGCGGCGATGAAGCGGTCGAGCTCCTTGGGATCGTCGCTCTCGATCCAGCGGGCCACTTCGTAATTGAGGCTCTCGAAAGTAATCGGCACGCCATATTCCTTGGCGACGCGGCTGGACAGCACTTCGAGCTGCAACTGGCCGACCACCCCGACGATCCAGTCGGCGCCGACGACGCGGCGGAAGACCTGGGTCACGCCCTCTTCGGAGAGATCGGAGAGGGCCTTGGCCATCTGCTTGGTCTTCATATGGTCGGTGAGGCGGACGCGGCGGATGATTTCCGGGGCGAAATTGGGAATGCCGGTGACATTGATCGTCGCGCCTTCGGTGAGCGTATCGCCCACCGAGAGGGTGCCGTGATTGGGAATGCCGACAATGTCGCCGGCCACGGCCTGTTCGGCCAGTTCGCGGTCATTGCCGAAGAAGAACATCGGGTTGGAGACCGCCATGTCCTTGCCGGAGCGGACATTCTTGAGGCGCATGCCCCGGGTGAAGGTGCCGGAACAGAGGCGCACGAAGGCGATGCGGTCGCGGTGGTTGGCATCCATATTGGCCTGCACCTTGAAGACGAAGCCGGTGACCTTCTTGTCATCAGGCGCGATGGGGGCGGGAATGGCCGGCTGCGGGCGCGGCTCGGGGCCCCATTCGCCCAGCGTGCGCAGCAATTCGGCGACGCCGATGCCCTTGAGCGCGGACCCAAACAACACGGGGCTGAGATGCCCGGCATGGAAGGTTTCGAGATCGAAAGGCGGCAGCATGGCCGTGGCCATTTCGAGCGTTTCCAGCGCCACCATGAAGACAGGATCATCGACCAGCTTGTCATTGTCGAGCAGGTCTTCGATGGCGTCGTATTCGGCGATGGGCTTGCCCTGGGGCGAGACGACCCGCTTTTCGAGCAGGTCCAGATAGCCGTGGAAATCGACGCCCTGCCCTATGGGCCAGAGGACGGGGGTCAGGTCAAGCGCCAGCTTGCCTTGGATTTCGTCGATCAGATCGAGCGGCGAGAGGCCCTCGCGGTCCACCTTGTTGATGAAGGTGATGATGGGAATGTCGCGCAGGCGGCAGACTTCGAAGAGTTTCAGGGTCTGGCTTTCGATGCCCTTGGCGGCGTCGATGACCATGATGGCCGCGTCGACGGCGGTCAGGGTGCGGTAAGTGTCCTCGGAAAAGTCCGAGTGGCCCGGCGTATCGAGCAGGTTGAGGGTCAGCCCGTCATATTCGAAGGTCATCACTGACGAGGTGATGGAAATGCCGCGCTGCTGCTCCATCTCCATCCAGTCCGAACGGGTCGAGCGGACGCCGGCCTTGCCGCGCACCGCGCCGGCCGACTGGATGGCGCCGGCCGCCGCCAGCAGGCGTTCGGTGAGCGTGGTCTTGCCGGCGTCCGGATGCGAAATGATCGCAAAGGTACGGCGGGTACGGAACGGCTCGGCATTGGACCGGGGCGCAGCCTCGGCGGCAGAAGATAAGGTCATGGGAACGTGTCGGGTCATGGGCCGCGGGAACGGCGCGGCGCGTCAGATATTGGCCGCTGTATAGGGGCAGACAAGTAGAGGGTCAAATGACGGCTTTGGAGCCGCGCCACGCTGGCAGCGGATCGCGACGGTAATCAGATCGCTATCTGATACTCGCCACGCGCACCTCGATCGTGAGGGCCGGCGGCGTCAGGCCGGCTCGTTGCTCAGCATGCGATCGATAAAGACGCGGACTTCCTCGATGGCCATGCCCAGATCGGCTATGCGTTCGGTGGTCAGGGGCCGTCCGGCCTGCATTTCGACTTCCGCGGCCTTGGCCAGTTCGGCAATGGTCCAGGCGCCGACGCCACCGGCAGCCCCCTTGATGGAATGGAGGTTGATCGCCAGGTCGTCATAGCTGGCGGCCAGTTCGAGGCGCCCGAAATAGGTTCTGACCGTGGTATCGAACAGGCGGAGGATCTCGTATTCGAGATGTTCGTCGCCCAGGCACTGCTTGGCCAGATGCACCAGGTCGATGGGCCGCATCGGCCGGACATGGACGAGCTGATCGTGCTTTTCGACTGCTGCTGATCGCTGCGCCATCCTGGCGGCTCCCTGACTGGTGCGGCGACGCGCCCACAGGACAATGCCGCACCCGCCAGCCTAGAACGAGCAGGTGAACAGGGGATTAAGCCACACCTTTGCCTTTGTTTGCCGGCTCTGATGGCGCCGGTCCTTCCCCAGAAAATTAACCTTTGGGTAAGAAACCGTTCGGTTTGGGTAAAATTGAATGTATTAATGGGCTTTGAACCAGCGCGCGGCGGCGACGGTTGGGGGGGACGATGCGGGGCATTTGCATCGAATTGCTTCCATTTGACGATGCGACCGGAAACGGCTGCGGAGTCATGATAACTCCCGTAGTCCGCCTTGTTGCTGTCAAGCCGACGCGAGAGTTGTAAAGAGTATGGCGAAGAATCCGACCCCCCATAACGATCCCGCCGCGCTGGCCTTTTCGGCCGTCGAAGACGCTCTGAAGGAATCGGTGTTCAGCCTCGATAGCCCGGCCCAGCCGGCGGCGGACAAGAAGCCGGCGGAAAGCGCGCGCTCCGAGCGCCTGCGCGCCGCCGACAAGATTGCCCAGCAGGCCGGCAGCGTCGCCAATGACGACCGCTTCCCGACCTCGAAAATCCTCTACAACCTGCAGAACCGCTCCTCGTCCGCCCCGACCTGGATCGCGCTGGTGCTGTCCATCGTCTGGCTGGCCGTCGCCGGAACCGTGGCGTGGCTGCGCTATGGCGCGCAAATGGCCAATTTCGGCCAATTCGTCGGCACCATCGATTTCATCGGCCTGCTCGCCATCATGATCCTGCCGGTGCTCGGCTTCTTCGCCGTCGCCACCCTGTTCCGCCGCGCGCAGGACCTGCGCAATGCCGCCTCCTCGATCACCCAGGCCGCCATTCGGCTCGCCGAGCCCGAAGTCACCGCCGCCGACAAGGTCGCCTCGGTGGGCCAGGCCGTGCGGCGCGAGGTCAATGCGCTGGGCGATGGCCTCGAACGTGCGCTGAGCCGCGCCGGCGAGCTCGAAGTGATGATCCACAACGAGGTCACCGCACTCGAACGCACCTATTCGGACAATGAATCGCGCATGCGCGCGCTGATCGCCGAACTGGCCAGCCAGCGCGAAAGCGTGCTGACCAATACCGAGCGGGTGCGCGAAGCCATCACCGAAAGCCATACGGGCCTGGTCTTCGACCTCGACATGATCAGCCAGCGCATCGCGGGCACCATTGTCGAAAGCGGCGGCAACCTGACCCGCGCGCTCGAAACCGCCGGCAATACGCTGACCAATTCCTTCGGCGAGCGCACCGAGAACTTTGTTTCGCTGGTGGATAACCGGACCACCGATTTCCTCTCGGCGCTCGATGACAGCGCCGGCCGCCTGTCGCTGAGCTTCCAAGACCATTCGGCGACCATGTCGTCCAACTTCGAGAACCGCGCCAGCGAACTGAGCAACACCATCGACAGCCGCATGGGCGCGCTGACCGGGGCGCTGGACGAGCGGACCCTGGCCCTTTCCTCGGCCTTCGAGCAGCATACCGGGGCCCTGTCGCATCTGCTGACGGATGGCGGCGCCGCTTTGCTCGGCCAGCTCCGCGAACGCGGCCATGAAGTTACCGGCGGCCTCGACATGATCGGCCAGCGCATTGCCGAGGATATCTCTTCGCGCTCGCGCGAAGCCGAAGTGCTGCTCAATGCGCTGACCCGCCAGCTCGATGAATCGGTGTCCATCCAGCTCAACGCCATGGATAGCCGCCTGCAATCGGCGGTGATCGAGATCAATGGCGCGCTGGACGATACGTCGGAACGCGCCCGCATCACGCTGGCGACTGCAGGGCAGGATTCGCTCAGCCAGTTCGACGCGCGCCTCAACGAGATCGCCGCCATTCTCGACACGCGCCTGCACACGCTGGACAATGTCATCGGCGACAAGGGCGACAGCCTTCTCGCCCGGCTCGACGAGCAGGGCACCAGCTTTGCCGCCCGCGCCAATGTGCTGGAAATGGCGCTCAACGAGGAATCGGGGCGCTTTAACGACGTGGTGGCCGAACGCACCCGCGAACTGGGCGAAGTGCTCGGCGCGCGCACCAAGGCCATCACCGAGAGCCTGACCAACCGCACGCGCGAAATCTCGGATTCGCTCGAAGGCCATGCCGGCATCATCGCCGAGGCCCTCGATGGCCGCACCAAGGCCGTGGACGAACTGCTGGCCGCCCGCACCACCGAGATGAGCGAAGCCATCCGCGCCCGCAGCGAAGAGCTGGGCGAGACGCTGACCGGCAGCACCACAGCCTTCGACCAGGCCATTGCCGGCCGCACCCAGCGCCTTGCCGATACGCTGACGGAAAAGACCACCGCCCTGTCGCTTGAACTGGATTCGCGCACCGGCACGCTGGCCAGCCAGCTCGACGAGCGCACCACTTCGCTGGTGTCCCAGATCGAGGAACGCACCACCACGCTGACCGGGGAACTCGACCATCGCGCCGAAGAATTGCGTACCGCGCTCGACGGCGGCACCCAGCAGCTGGCCCAGGCCATCGGCACCCGCACCCAGCAGCTTTCCGAAGCGCTGGGCGGCCGCACCCAGGCGCTCAGCGACACACTGGCCACCCATACCGCCTCGATCGGGGAAACCATCGGGCTGCGCACGGCCGAACTGGCCGACACCATCGCCCAGCAGGGCGAGGAAGCCCGCGCCAAGATCGACGGCTCGCTGCGCACCGCCACCGACACGATGGGCGAGCGTGTGACCACCATGTCGGCGCTGATCACCGAGAAGGTCGCCGAGCTCAACAGCAATCTCGGCGAAGGCCTCGACAGCGCCATCGCCCGTATTTCCGACGCCGAGCATGGCGTGGCCGCGCGCATCGATGCCGCCAGCGCCACGGTCAGCGAAAGCGCCCGCCAGGCTGCCGACCTCATCGAGACCGGCGTTACTTCGGCCCGCCAGGCCATCAGCGACATGGTCGACCAGCGCCTGGGCACCCTGCCCGAGGCGATCACCGCCCGCGCCGACATCACGGCCGAACGCCTGGCCGCCCTCAACGCCTCGATCAACACATCGATCACCCAGTCCATGGCCGATCTCGAAGCTGGCGCCGACCGGATCGAGGAAACCATCGCCACCCGCATCACCGCGGCGACGCAGAACATCTCGAGCGATATCACCAATACCGCCAACCGCATGGACAGCGCCGTGCGCACCGCGCTGGAGCAGATCCGCGTGGCGGCCACCGATATCGACCAGTTGCTCACGGTCAAGGCGGTGGGTGCGGTCGATACGATCGAGACCCGCCTCAGCGACATCAACCGCTCGGTGGAACAGCATACCAGCGCCTTCGCCAACCTGGTCAGCGAGAAGTCCGACCAGTTGCAGGGCGCCCTCAACAATCACGGCAACCTGCTGCGCGACGCACTGGGCGAGAATGCCCGCGAAGCCGAGGCCATCATGGCCGTTTCGACTTCGCGCATTCTCACCGACGTCACCGCGGCCTTGGGCAAGCTCAACGACTCCAACCTGCTGCTGCAGCGGGTGCTGGATGCATCCACGGCCAACCTGGCCAATCTCGAAACCAGTGTCGCCCAGCAGACCTCGACCTATTCGACCACGGTGCGCGAAGCCATCGGCCAGACCGAACAGGCTGGCGCCATGGTCAGCCAGCATGTCTCGGCCCTCCAGACCACCATTCGCGGCATGGTCGACGAGTTCTCGACCGTGCTGGGGCGGCTCGATTCCGAAGCGGCCAACATGTCCCAGGCTTCCAATGCGCTGGCCCTTACCAGCGACGAGGCCCTGCAGACGCTCGAAGATCGCCGCAGCGCCATGGATGCGCTGGCGCAGAGCTTCGCCGCCCGCGCCGACGATATCGACGGCCGCATGCGCCTCTTCGCGCAGTCGATTGCCGATACGGTCAACGATACCGAACGCCGCCTGATCGGCGCCCGCCGCGCCATGGACGAAGCCCTGACGGCCACGTCGGGCACCATTGCCGAAACGATCAAGTCGTCCACCGACAGCGTCACCGAAGCGCTCTATGCCACCAACGAGCGGTTCACCACGACCCTCGCGGCCAATGCCGGCCAGGTCGATAATGCCGTGCAGCGCGCCGCCGATGCCGCCGCCGCAGCGCTCAGCCAGACCGCTTCCTCGGTCCGCATGGCGCTCAACGACCAGACCGCGCAGGTCAACAACGCGCTCGAGGACAATGCCAACAAGGTCAGCGATGTGCTGGCTGCCACCGCCGGCAACGTCACCGACGTTCTCACCACCACCACCAGCACGCTGGCGGATACGATCAGCGACAGCTCGATATCGGTGCGCAACGCGGTCGCCTCCAATGCCGGCCAGCTCCGCAACGCCATCGACCAGACCACCGGCACCTTCCGCCAGGCGCTGGACGAGACCTCGAGCGAAGTTACCAGCCGCCTGGGCGAATTCCGCGGTGCCGCCGATGCCGAAGGCCGCCGCGCCAATGCCGCCCTGCAGCAGGCGCAGCAGATGATGATCGGGGAAATGCAGCGCGCCATCGAGGAAGCCACGCTCCGCTTCAACGACACCGCCCGCGCCATGCGCGAGACGGCCCGCGAAGTGGGCAGCGAGCTCGAGGCCACCCGCGCCGAACTGGCGCGCGGCGTCAACGAACTGCCTGAGGAAACCCGCGCCAGCGCCGCCGCCATGCGCCGCGTCGTGGCCGAACAGATCGAGGCACTGTCCGAGCTCAACGCCATCGTGCGCAGCCAGCCGGCTACCCATGATCTCAACGATCGCCGCCCGCCGCGCCCGGCTGCGCGCGCCGAAATCCGCCAGGAGCCCCCAGCCTACCAGGCGCCGCGCGAAAGCTATCGTGAGGAACCCGCCCGGCAGGCGGCAACGCTGGTCGATCCGATCCGCGCGGCCGAGCCGGCCCGCCGCGCCGAACCTTTGCGCCAGCCCGAGCCGCAGCCCGAAGCCGAGCCTGCCGAGGCCCCGGTGGCCAGCGACAATGGCGGCTGGCTACGCGACGTGCTGCGCAACGCCACCGCCAAGCAGCAGGGCACGCAGCCCCAGCAGGTCGGCCTTTCCGGCCTGACCGACGAGATCGCCCGCTCCATCGACGATGGCGCGCTGGCCGATGCCTGGGCCCGCTACCAGGCTGGCGAATCCAATGTGTTCTCGCGCCGCATCTATACGCTGAGCGGCCAGGGCACCTATGACGAAGTGCGCAAGAAGCTGCAGCGGGAGCCCGAATTCGCCCGCACCGCGCAGGCCTATATGAGCGAGTTCGAACAGCTGTTGAAACGCGCCGCCGCCGGAGCCCATCCCGCCGCCGAAACGCGGGAATACCTGCTGAGCGACCGCGGCAAGGTCTATACGACCCTGGCCCATGCCAGCGGCCGGCTGAACTGATCGCAACCAGAACGAATTGAAAAGGCCCCGGCACGATCCGGGGCCTTTTGTCTGGCGCAGTAGCAGCGCTGCGCAGCGTCCGACCTGGGGTGGGAACGGACCGTCAGGTCAGCGAACTTCTGGCATCGACTGGCGAGAATAGCAGACGCTCGATAATCACCTAGAGCTCTGCAGCTTGATAGCGACGACAGATGGCGAGAATCTCAACTAGATCGGTAACGTCGCTTTCCATCGAAAAGAGCGACTCACTGACAACGAATATCCCGCACTCGGCGTCGCCTAAGATGAGCCGTGCGCCAAGCCATTCCGCGACACGGTTCCACCGCCCTATCCAGTCCGGACCAAGCTTTCTGAAGGTTCTCCGGAATAGTTCCCTGCAACGCCAGCAGGAGGCCGGCTCTCGCCCCCCTATCCCGCCAGCGACTTCGGCGGGCGGAGCTTCAGCGACAGCAGCACGCAGCCAATGGCCAGCAGCGAGGTGACCGTAGAATAGAAGAAGGCGTAAGCGCCGAAATGCTCCACCAGCACGCCGAAGGCGATCAGGGCCAACATGGCGGTGGCCATGTTGAGCATATTGGCAAAACCCTGTGCTTCGGCGGCATTGGCCTCGTTGGTCCAGTTGGCGATGAAGTGGACGACGCCGAAATAGCCCATGCCGAAGCTGAAGGCATGCAGCAGCTGGGTGAAGAACAGCACCTGGACCGGCGGATTGAACGCCATGATAGTGAAGCGCACGAGGCCCGCCAAGGCCGCCACCAGGATCATGTTGCGCGCCGTGACCCGCCCGCCGAAGCGCCGCCAGGCAAACATGAGGATCGCCTCCCCCACCGCCGCGATGCCCAGCAGCGGCCCGAGGAAAAAGCTGGGAATGCCGTTCTCGTGCCACAACAGCGCGCCGAAGCTGCCAATGAGCGCATTGCTAGAATTGACCAGCGCGAAGGCCAGCAGCGGCAGCACGAACCACGGCTGCAGGGAATCCCTGAGCCGGCTGGGCTGGGCCACGAGCGCCGGGTCGCTATTGGCCAGGGTCATCTCGGGCGCGGGCGTGCGGAAGCGTGGCAGCAGATAGGCGAGCGCGGCCCGCACCACCACCGTCACCACATAGAGGGCGACAAAGGCGCCCGACCCCAGCACGTTGAGGAAGAGGCCAAGCCCGGCGGCGGCGAAGACATAGCCCACGGTGGCCCAGGCCCGGACCGTGCCGAAATCGGTACCGTTGCGGCGCGTCATCCGGACGGTGGCCGCGTCGATGACGGGCGCCACCAGGCCGTTGGAGGTGGCGCAGAGAGCCCAGATAAGGAGGATGCCCCAGAATTCGGAGACGAAGAACAGCGGCAGCGGCGCCAGGGCCGAGGCCAGCGAGATGACGATGAGCGCCGTGCGCCAGTCATCGGCCTTGTCGGCGATACGGCCGACAACGATGTTGAGCAACAGCAGGCAGAGCGTCGGCAGCGCATTGATGATGCCGATCTGGTCGGCGGGAATGCCGTGTTCATTGAGCCAGATGCCCAGAAAGACCGAAGCCACGCCGCCGGGAATGTAAACGGTGAACTGAAACACGGACGCGCGCAGCTCGGGACTGGCCGGGCGCGAAAATGCCGAAAGCATGGAAAAATGAACTCCGGGCAAATCAGCGCCCGGAACCCTTGGTGCCCCGCATTGCGCCACAAGGCAAGTGCGTTCTTAGCTTACCTCTCCCTTTAGGGAGAGGTAAGCGGCGCCCTACCCTGCGGCGCGGCGGAGGCGGAACTTGCGGGGTTCGCCAGCGACCATTTCGGTCCATTTAACCAGCTCGAATCCGCCATCGGCGGTTTCGACGATGGCGGTGCAGCTCTCCACCCAGTCGCCGGTATTGATGTAGTGGATGCCCAGCCGGTCGTGCATGTCGGCAAAATGGATGTGGCCGCAGATGACGCCATCGACACCCGATTCCTTGGCCTCATGCACCAGGGCTTCCTCGAAGCGGCCGATGACGGAGACGGCGTTCTTGACCTTCTGCTTGGCCCAGGCGCTCAGCGACCAGTATTGCAGGCCCAGCCGGCGCCGCACCCAGTTGATGGCGATATTGACGCGCAAGGCGGCATTGTAGGCCCAGTCGCCGACATGGGCGAGCCACTTGGCATTCATCACCACCACGTCGAACTGGTCGCCATGGATGACGAGGTAGGTCTTGCCCGAGGCCGAGGTGTGGACGGTGCGATCGACGAACTCGACCTCGCCGAAATAGGTGCCGAGATATTCGCGCAGGAACTCGTCGTGATTGCCCGGCAGGTAGACCACGCGCGTCCCCGCATTGGCCTTGTCGAGCAGCACTTGCACCAGAACATTGTATTCGGCCGGCCAATGCCAGGATTTGGCCAGGCGCCAGCCATCGAGGATATCGCCGACCAGATAGATGGTCTCGGCATCGTGGGCACGCAGGAATTCGATGAGCTGTCCGGTTCGAATCGGCTTCATGCCCAGATGGACGTCCGAAATGAACATCGCCCGGACCTGTCGGATTTCGCGATCATCCGTCATCAAGCAACGACTCCTGCCTCGTGGGGGCGCACTTTATCTGGCGATGGATGCGGAGGGAACCGCCGGTGGCGAGAAGGTGGGGAAAGGCTTGCCTACCGAATTCGGCCCTTGAGCGCCACGATGCGGTTGTAGCTCTCCTCGATCCGCGCGGCGAAGGCCGGGTCGGCTTCGGCCTGGGCGAGCAGGATGTCCAGGATTTCCTGGCCCAGGCTGGCGCGATATTTGGCGGTGTTGGAGAACAGCAGCACATCCATGCCAGCGCGAACCGCCTGGGTGACGGTCTCTTCGAGGGTGAAATGGTCACGGATGGCGCCCATTTCGAGATCGTCGCTGATGACCACGCCATCATAGCCCAGCTCGCCGCGCAGCACCCCATCTATCCACTGTGGCGACAGCGATGCGGGCGTCCTGGCGCCGGCGTCGGAATAGTCGGCATGGTAGAGATGGCCGACCATCACCATGTCGACGAGACCCTCTGCTATCAGCGCGCGATAGGGATCGAGCTCGGCGGGTTGCCAGGTCTGGGTGATATCGACGAAGCCTTCATGGCTGTCGGCGGTGGACGAGCCATGTCCGGGAAAATGCTTGAGCGCGGTCAGCAGGCCCGCCTGATGATGGGCCGCGATGAAGGCCGCGTCGTAGCGAGCGACGACATCAGGATCGGCGCTGAAGGCGCGCCCATATTTGGCGATGATCTGGTTATCGGGATTGATACTGATGTCGGCCACCGGCCCGAAATTGACGGTGAAGCCGTATTCGGCGATCGACGCGGCCATTTCGGCATAAATCGCCTCGGCCTCTTCGGGGCTGTTCTCGGCGGCAATGGTGGCGGCGTTGGGAATTTCCTTGAAGCCGACATCCCTGGTCAGCCGCTCGACCGCACCGCCTTCCTGGTCGAGCGTCAAGAATGGCGGCAGGTCCGGCGAAGCCGCGCGGAAAGCGGCATTCATCTCGGCTACGGCATCGAGGCTCTTGACGTTGAGCTTGAGCAACATGACGCCGCCGAGCCGGCCGGCCGCCAGATCGTCCCGCAGGCCGGCAACCGCGGCATCGTCGACGTCGTCGCCCTGGAAGCCGACCACGATCATCTGCCCTGCCATCTGCTCCAGCGTCGCGCCATGGGCGGCAGCGGGCAGGAACAGCAGCGCCAGGGCGGCAGCGAGAAAGGCATGACGGGTCACGGGACGGTCCAGGCAGGAATCACTGGTCCGACGATGATCGGCAAATCCGGCCGAAACAATGGCTGTCGCAGAAGATCATTGTCCTATCACCCCCATTTGGGGGATGCGGGACGCTGCCCGGCCATGCCAATTTGGCGGCGGTGACTTGGAGCATGGGCCGTTTTCAACCTTCAGCCCGTGAAGCCGTTGCCTTTGATCGGGCGGGGATCTTGGGGTCCCCGCCCGTGACTCTTTGAGCGCCACATCGGTTCGTGTGGCCCACCCCACCCTCGATCCCTCCCCATCAAGGGAGGGAGGCGCCAGATAGGCCGTCAAGGATCATCTCGAATGTCTCCCCCAACCACGGAGCGGGCTTCCCTCCCCTTGTGGGGAGGGAATGACAGCGGGGGTATTGGTCCAAACTAGCGGTTCTGCCGATTCTCGATCAGGTCATTGACCACGGCCGGATCGGCCAGCGTCGAAGTATCGCCCAGCGAGCCGAAGTCGTTCTCGGCCACCTTGCGCAGGATGCGGCGCATGATCTTGCCGGAGCGGGTCTTGGGCAGGCCCGGCGCCCACTGGATGAGATCGGGCGTAGCGATGGGCCCGATTTCCTTGCGAACCCAGGTCTTGAGCTCGGCCTTGAGCGCATCGTCGCTGGCCTCGCCGGCCATCAGGGTGACGTAGCAATAAATGCCCTGCCCCTTGACGTCGTGCGGATAGCCGACGACGGCGGCTTCGGAGACCTTGGGGTGGCTGACCAGCGCGCTTTCGACCTCGGCGGTGCCGAGGCGATGGCCCGAGACATTGAGCACGTCGTCGACGCGGCCGGTGATCCAGTAATAGCCATCCTCGTCGCGACGGCAGCCGTCGCCGGTGAAATAATAGCCCTTGTACTGGGTGAAGTAGGTTTCCACGAACCGCTTGTGGTCGCCGTAGACGGTACGCATCTGGCCCGGCCAGCTATCCTTGATGGCCAGCACGCCCTCGGCCTTGGTCTCGCTCTGCACCACGCCTTCGGGCGACAGCACCACCGGCTGCACGCCGAAGAATGGCTTGGTCGCCGAACCCGGCTTGGTGGGGATGGCGCCGGGGAAAGGCGCAATCATGTGCCCGCCCGTCTCGGTCTGCCACCACGCATCGACGATCTCGCAGCGGCCCTTGCCGACATGCTTGTGATACCAGAGCCAGGCTTCCGGATTGATCGGCTCGCCCACCGTACCCAGGAGGCGCAGGGTCGGCATCTCGTATTTGTCGGCGAATTCGGACCCGGCGCCCATCAGCGCGCGGATGGCTGTCGGCGCGGTGTGGAACACGTTGACCTTGTGCTTTTCCACCACCTGCCAGAAGCGCGAAGCGTCGGGATAGCTCGGAATGCCCTCGAACATCAGCGTGGTGGCGCCATTGGCCAGCGGGCCGTAGACGATATAGGTGTGCCCGGTGACCCAGCCCACATCGGCCGTGCACCAGAACACCTCGCCATCGCGATAGTCGAAGCTCAGTTCATGGGTCAGCGAGCCCCATAGCAGATAGCCGCCCGTCGTATGCAGCACGCCCTTGGGCTTGCCGGTCGAGCCCGACGTGTAGAGCACGAAGAGCGGGTCTTCGGCGTTCATCGGCTCGGGCGGGCAATCGGCGTCAACGAGGGAAACCGCGTCGTCGTACCAGATGTCGCGGCCCTCGACCATGTTCACCGGATTGCCCGTGACCCTGACCACGATGACCGTCTCGACGCCCGACACCTTGGCCAGGGCTTCATCGACATTCTTCTTGAGCGGCACGGTCTTGCCGCCGCGGCGGCCTTCATCGGCCGTCAGGATGATCGTGCTGCCGCAGTCGCTGACGCGGCCGGCGATCGAATCAGGCGAAAATCCGCCAAAGATCACCGAATGGACGGCGCCGATGCGCGAGCAGGCCAGCATGGCCACCGCCGTATCGACGATCATCGGCATGTAGATGGTGACGCGATCGCCCTTCTTGACGCCATTGGCCTTGAGCACATTGGCGAAGCGGCAGACCCGGCCATGCAGTTCGCGATAGGTCACCTTGCTGTCGGTGCCCGGCGTATCGCCTTCCCAGACGATGGCGGTCTGGTCGCCGCGCGTCGCCAGGTGCCGGTCGAGGCAATTGTAGGAGACGTTGAGAATCCCGTCCTCGAACCATTTGATCGAGACATCGGGATAGGCGAAGCTGGTATTCTTGATCGTGCTGGGGAATTTCACCCAGTCGAGGCGCTTGGCCTGCTCCGCCCAGAATCCGTTCGGATCGCTGATCGAACGCGCATACATCTCGTCATACTGAGCTTTGGTGACGTGGGTGCGTGCGATCGCAGCCGCACTTGGCTGGAATACGAGCTGCTCGCTCATACTATCCTCCCTTATCTCTCCCGCTCCCGTTCTACTGACCCACCCCGCGCCGGGCAAGGCCTTGACGCTGCGACTTAATGGGTAGCAGCGCCTGTACCGCCCATTAACTGCACTGGCCTAGGATGCTTCGGGCGCCGGGCGGTCTTTGCTATTCTGGGCGCATGGAGGAGCCGCCTATGGCAGAGATGACCATCCGCGCCGCTACGCCGGCCGATATCGATCTGATCCACCACGAGCTGTTGGATGTGATCTCTACGTCCGAATATTACAGCGACCGCTTCAAGGCCCACGAAATGGGCCGGCTCAACAAGAATTTCCTGCGCACCCTGCTGGCGCTCGACCCCTGGCACATCATGATCATGTGCGCCGATGGCATACCGGGCGGCGCCATGGTCTCGGGGCCCGAATGCGGCTCCGTGTTCCGCTATTGGAGCTGGGTCTTCCCCAGCCACCGCCAGACCAAGCTGGGCATGTTCGGCATGCGCGCCTTCGACGAGCATTGGGACAATGGACGCTTCCACAAGGCCTATACCTTCGTGCGACCCGAAAACGCCGTCGCCCGCATGCTGCTCAAGCGCTACGGCTACAAGGAGACGTGCCTGCTGGAAAAGCACATTTTCGGGCAGGATTACCTGCTGATCGAAAAGCCATATGCCAAGATCACCGAGGACTATGACAGCGGCGCCAACATCGGCCGGCTGGGCCTGCTGAAACGGCGGCTGGGGCTGGTGAAGGCGGCTTAGATTGCGTGGATAGCTATCGAAATTGCCGGCTCCATCGCCCCCTCGCCCCTCAGGGGAGAGGGTAGCGCCGCCGAAAGCGAAGCGATCTGGCAGAGCTGGGGTGAGGGGTGAAGGCCCATCAGCAGAACACCACCGCTGAACCCCTCATCCGGCCCTTCGGGCCACCTTCTCCCCTCAGGGGCGAAGGGAAAGAGGCCCGGCCGGAAGGATTATTCCGCCGGCAGTGCACCGGCGCGGCGGGTGCGGAACCATTGCAGGATCGAGACATCAAGCTTGGCGGTGCGCAGGGCAACCCACCACAGCCCGACCGACCAGATCGAAATGGCTATGATGGCCGACAATGCCGCGCCCATCAGCCCGAAACGGGGCACCAGCAGCCAGTTGCACAGCACCAGCGTCACCACGCCCAGCCCCACCGAGGGCAGGCTGGCATAGGGGCGGTCGTGGATGGAAAGCACCAGCGAGGCCGGCCCCATGACGGACCGCACCACCAGCGCCAGGCACAATACGGCCAGCGGCGCGGCGCCGGCTGAAAAGCTCGGGCCGAACAGCATCAGCGCGAACGGGCCGGCGACGGCGATACCGCCGAACAGCACGACCGAAATGACGCTGGCGACGAAATTGGCGTCACCCACCTTGCGCTTGAACGACTCGCGGTCGGCATTGGCCTCGCTCTCGAACATGTCGGGCAAGGTGACCGCGTAGACGGCCGCGACGGCAAAGGAAATCAGCGAGAAAATGCGGGTGCTGATGCCGAAAATGGCCAGTTCCTCGCGGCTGAGCGCGTGGCTGAGCAGCAGCAGGTCGATATCGAAGAAGAAATCGGTCGCCAGCGAGATCAGCACCCAGGGCAAGGCAAAGCGCCACCAGCGGGCCGCCTCGGACGGGCGTTGCGGGGCAGTATCGGGGATACGATCCAGCGAGGTGACGACGAAGCCGAAATGCACCAGCGCGATCGCCACATAGCCCGCGGCCACGATCCAGAGCATTGCCGAGAACCCTTCGGTCGGCACGGCAAAGCTCATGGTGGCGAGGAAGGCCCCGATGACGATGATCGGACGAAACATGGTATCGGCGAAAAAGCCGGCAAACGGGCGCTTGAGCCCGACCAGCAGCGCGCCGTTGACATAGACCATGGCCGTGGCAAAGGCGAGCAGCGCCACCGGGATGAAGTGATCGGCAAGAACGCTGCCGCCCTGCCCCAGCAGAGCAAGTATGGGCTGGCCGAGCAGCAGCAACAGCACCAGCGCCCCCACGACATGGCCATAGGCCCTGACGATGAAGGTGACGAAATGCCCGCGTTCACCTCGCGCCCGGTATTCGGCGGCAAAATAGGTGCCCACGGTATGAAAGCCCAGCGGCATGACCACCGCGACCAGGTTCACCGTGGCGATGACGATCATGTATTCGCCCAGCAGGTCGGCGCCCCAGATGCGGGCAATCAGTGCCTGCACCAGGAAGATCAGCCCGGCGCCGGCCAGCCGCGCGCCGAAGATGATCGTCGATTGCGATGCCAGGCGCCGATGCAGGCTCATTCCGGCGCCTCGTCGCTGCCGGGCTTGGCCTGGGTTGCCCTGGTCTTGGGATTGCGCCAGCCATCCACGGCCCGGCGCACCGCATAGAGCGCATCGCGCGCGGCAAAGGCACCGGTTCCCAGCAGCAGGGCCAGGGGGCGGCTGGCATAATTGGCCACCGGCGGCACCGGGCGAATGACGCCGGCCTCGCCGACCATGCCCTTCTTGAACTGGTGCAGCCCCTGGAACCCATCGGTGCCGCCAAGGTCGTACCAGGTGGCGGTGGTATTGTCGCGCAGCCAGCGGATGATGTGCCAGTGCATGAAATAGCCGGCGCGCAGCGGCAGCGCTTTGTCATTGGTGGCGCCATAGAGATAGACAGCCCGGTCGCCTGCCTTGAAGATCAGCGCGCCGGCAACCAGTTCGCCCTCATGGCGCACGAAGAACAGTTCGGGCCGCAAAGCCGGTACGTCGACCTGCATCAGGGCCGGCACGGTCTCGTAGGCCGAATGGTCGGAAAACTGCTTGCGGTCGGTCATGGCCGTATAGAGCGCTTCGAAGTCGGTGATCTTTTCCGGGCCGGCATGCTCGAAGCTGAGGCCCGCCTTTTCCGACTTGTTGAGCTGGCGCCGCCAGGTCTGCTGGAAGCTCTTGCGCTGCTCCTCGTCGGTGAGGCGCAGGTTGACGATGTAGCGATTGGGAAAACCCAGCTCGGAGCCGCGCCTGAAGCCGCGCGCCCTGAGCCGCTCATATTCACGATTGACCGGGCTGATTGAAGCGCGTGGCAGTACCGACAGCATCTGGCCGCGGCCATTGGCATATTCGGCCACCATGGCCTCGGCCATGCCGGCATGAATGGCTTCGGCATCGGGGCGTGAAACGTCCTTCAGCATGGGCGCCCATTTGGACACCGCGATCCGCGCCAGTCCGAGTGGCAGCGACTGCACCATGACCAGCGCCCCGCCAACGATCTCGCCATCGAGCAGAAACAGCATCGGCTCCTGCTTGACCGATGGCCAACGGGTGAGGGCAAAGGCGTACATCTGCTCCTGGCAGACCTCGTCGAAACCGGCGATGGTCCTGTCCCATTCCGCGCCATCGACAATGCGGGTCTGCAGCCGGCCCGTGGCCAGCCCGGCGCGCTGGACCTGATGGCCGGGCTGGCCGGCATCGATCAGTCGATCAGCGATAAGGGACATCGAAATTGCTTCCCGCTCGTAACAGTTGAGCGGGAAACTAGACCTGCCAAGTGTGCAAATCCCTATTGCAGCATGACAAATGCTGCAAAGTTCGGGCCGTGGTTACCAAAGGCTAATGGACGGCCGCAGCAGCGCCAGCCACGGCATGCGGCGTATAGACGAACGGGATCTCCGGGATGGCGACGAAAGCGCCCAGCCCCTCGAGCGCCATGCGCACGGCCACGAACAGGATGATCAGCAGACCCACCCAGGCGATCCAGCGATGCTTGTGCAGCAGGCCCGCGATAAAGGTGGCGGCAACGCCCATCATGACCACCGACAGGCCCAGGCCAATGATCAGCGCCTCGAAATGGTGCTGCGCCGCGCCAGCCACGGCCAGCACGTTGTCGAGCGACATGGATACGTCGGCGATGATGATCTGGATGACGGCCTGGCGCAGCGTCTTGCGCGGCGCCCTGCCGGCCACGACGCCATCGGCATTCTTGTCGCTGTCTTCGAGCGCTTCCTGCGCCTCATGTTCGTCGGCCTGCGAGACGGTGAGCTCGCGGAACATCTTCCAGCATACATAGAGCAGCAGCACGCCGCCGGCGATGAGCAGGCCGCCGCCAAGCGCCAGCAATTGCGTGGTGATGAGCGCGAAGAAGATGCGCAATATGGTAGCGGCAATGATGCCGATAAGGATGGCCTTGCGGCGGATATCGGAGGAGAGGCCCGCCGCGGCGAGGCCGATGACGACGGCGTTGTCGCCGGCGAGAACCAGATCAATGAGGATCACCTGAACAAGCGAGCTCAGGAAACTCGGGTCGAAACCGAACATGCAATGGTCCTCGTCTGGCGCAACTAATGGTCGCCCTATAACGGTCCGGTCGGTTGCTGGGAAGCGGAACTCGTCCAAAATAAACGAAAGTCTGAGGATCAGTGGCGGATTGACGCCATCCTGACAGCCTGGCGACAGGTTCACCGTCCCGAGGCACCCGGCCGCTTGAAGATTTCGGTCAGCGCCACCAGGGCGACGAGATGGGCATTCTGCGGGGTGACCGGATCCTTAAGGCACCGCACATGGCTCGCGACGGTAAAGCGCATGCCATCGCGAAGGCCGCTGGCGGTAAAATGCAGCCGGTGCGCCGCTGCGTCATAACTATAGGCGGTGACTTCGAACTTCATCGTGCAGCAAGCGCCATGCGACTCCCGGTAGCGGCCAGCATATACGCAAATGCACCGGCGCCGGAGCGTCCTTTATCAGGGCGTCACGCGCTCGCCTTCGCTATCGAAGCTGGCGAGATAATCGATGACGGCATCGATCGCGGCACGATCCGTCATGCCGGCAAACGTCATGCTGGTGCCCACGATGAGATGCTTGGGGCGCTTGAGATATTGTGTCAGCGTCTGGCGGTTCCATTCCAGCCCATCGGCCTGCGCCGCGAGCATGGCCTGCGAATAAGCGTAGCCAGCCACGCGACCGGCCGGCTGCCCCACAACGCCATTGAGCTGCGGCCCGACCTTGTTGATCGCACCCTCGCCAATGGCATGGCAAGGCAGGCACTTCTTGAAATCGGGGGGCATGTCCTGCGCCGCAACCGGCATGATCGCGAGGCACAGGGCCGAAACCAGCAGGAACCGCATTGCCACCTCCAGTCCACGAAGAAGCAATGTGCCGCAACCGCCAGGCAATTGCGAGGGGGAACCGAAACCAGTGCGGCAGGGAAACTGTCGATGTCGGGAGGACTTTGGTGGGCGAGCACGGATTCGAACCGTGGACCCGACGATTAAGAGTCGTCTGCTCTACCAGCTGAGCTACTCGCCCCAATGCCGGAGCTTCCAAAGTGGCGCCTCTCTATCAAAGGGATTCCGCCCTGTCTAGCGCCCGACGCCACTTTCCTCACATGGGAGGTTTGCTAGAGTGTCAGCGGCGCAAATCGCGCCAACAAACCGGTGCGGCATGACGAATTCCGAAATCCTGACGATCCCGCTTGGCTGGCTCTCCGCCAACGCCCTCAGCCTTTTGACAGCCCTCGCGATTCTGGTGGTTGGCTGGTACCTGGCGCGGCTCGCCGCAAGGGCTATCAGGGAGCTGCTGCCGCGCGCCTATGGCGTGGACAAGAATTTCGCGCCATTGCTGTCGCAGGTGGCGCGCTACGGCATCATCATCTTCGCGATGGTGACGGCGCTCAACCTGCTTGGGGTCTCCAGCGCCTCGATCCTGACCGTGCTGGGCGCGGCCGGCCTGGCGGTTGCGCTGGCGCTGCAGGGCACGCTGGCCAATATCGCCGCCGGCATCATGCTGATCTGGCTGCGTCCCATCGCCATCGGCGAATTCATCCAGGGCGACGGCGTGGCGGGCGTAGTGGTGGAAATCGGCCTCTTCGGCACGCGGCTTCGCTCATCGAGCGGGCTCTACATTTTCACGCCCAACCAGAAACTCTGGGCTTCTGCCATTACCAATCACAGCCGCGAACCGCGCCGCCGCATCGACGTTAATGTCAGCGTGCCCGATAGTATCGACATCGCCAAATCGCGGAAAATCCTCTTGCGCATCGCCATGTCAGACAAGCGCACGCTGGCCGATCCGGCACCCAATGTGCATGTCGAGAGCTTTTCGGGCGCGGCGGTGAACCTGCAATTGCGGGCCTGGGTGGCGACGCCCGACTATCTGGAAGCGCTTTACGCGCTGACCGAAGAGGCAAAGATTGCGCTCAATCGCGAACTGACCGGCAGCAAGGCCGACAAGGCAGGGATTACCGTGACGCCCGATCCGGCCAATCCGAGCCCGGAAACGCAGGCTGGCGCCTGAGGCCGTGACGCTGGCGGGCCCCGCCAGCGTCCGAATGATCAGTCGACCCGGCTCTCGCGGAAGGCAGCGAAGTCGAGGACATTGCTGGCCCTGGATGCCGGCTCCTGCCGCGTCTCATCCATGAGGCTGATGGTTCGTTCGATAATGTAACGCAACTGGCGCGAACGGCTGTCCACACCCTGCAGGATCGTCGCGGCGCGCTGCAGGTGATCTCGAGCGAGAACGTAGGTGGGCGGCATGGCACGAGGCTCCTTGAAAGAGAAATCAGATTTCGGGAGCGCCAGGGAGGTGTGACGCGAGCAAAAGGGTGCCCGCGCATACCTTCCTCAACCTTGCCAGGACGCCTCGCCTTTAATGCAAAAGCCATCGGTTTGAACGACCCGCGTGAAAGCCCCTGTTTTCGTGGGGGCGCGGCGGCGGCGCCATGTTGGCGGCCTGTGCAAAAGCCTGCCCCAATTTCGTCAGGATTGGCGAAGTGGCCTGAAAGCGGCAGAATCAGAGCAAAAATTGCCTGGCGGGAGGTCACGCGGCGCCCGAATCGCTTCCCGGCAAGCGGCATGGGTGGCTAGGATAGATCGATCAAGAACAGCGAGTCGTAGCCCCGTGTCCCGCCCTTCTCTCTCGCCCATTACCGCCACCCTCGACGAGACCGTGCCCTTTGTCGGGCCGGAAGCCATTGCCCGGCGCAGCGGCGTACCGCTGCGGGCGCGGATCGGCGCCAATGAAAGCCCGTTCGGCCCGGCGCCATCCGTGCTGGCGGCCATGGCGGCGGCGGCGCATGAAAGCTGGCATTATGGCGACCCGGAAAACCACGATCTGCGCGAAGCCATCGCCGCCCATCTCGGCATTCCGTTCGCCAATGTGATGCCCGGCGAGGGCGTAGACGCCATCCTGGGCATGGCCGTACGGCTCTATGCGGCGCCCGGCAGCACCGTGGTCACGTCGCTGGGCGGCTATCCCACCTTCAATTACCACATTCACGGCTACGGCGCGCAGATGCACACCGTCCCCTACATCGGGGACCGCGAGGATATCGACGCGCTGGCCCGCGCCGCGCAGGAAACGAATGCGGCGATGGTCTATCTCGCCAATCCGGACAATCCGATGGGGAGCTGGTGGGACGCCGCCTCGGTGGAGCGCTTCATCGCCGCCGTACCCGAAACGACGATGATCGTGCTCGACGAAGCCTATGGCGAATTCGCGCCGCCAGGCACACTGCCACCGCTGGATATCGGCCGCCCCAACCTGTTGCGCATGCGCACCTTTTCCAAGGCCTACGGCCTGGCCGGCGCGCGCGTGGGCTATGTGTTCGGCGAGGAACGCAGCATTTCGGCCTTCAACCGCATCCGCAACCACTTCGGCATCAGCAATGTGGCACAGGCCGCCGGCATCGCGGCATTAGCCGACAGCGCCTACCTGGCACAGGCGGTGGCCGCGGTTCAACTGGCGCTGGAAGACACCGCCGCTATCGTGCGACGACACGGGCTGACGCCCCTGCCGACGGCCACCAATTTCGTGGCGGTCGATTGCGGCCGCGACGGCCCCCATGCGCAGGCCATCCTCGACGGCCTGGCGAGCCGCGGCATCTTCGTGCGCAAACCGGCTGTCACCGGACTTAACCGCTGTATCCGCATCAGCGCCGGAACCGACGCCGACCGGAGCTTGCTGGACGCGGCGCTGGGCGAGGTGTTGGCGGGGTTGGCGTAAGCGCCGTCCCCTCGTCCGCCCTTCGGGCACCTTCTCCCGCAAGGGGAGAAGGGTGGGCGATGGTCAGCCGGCCATCGCGCCTTGCGCCGAGGCGCCGCGTTCGATCAGCAGGCGGTTATAGGCATTGAGATAGGCGCGGGCCGAGGCGACCAGCGTATCGGGTTCGGCGGCGTTGCCCGAGACGATGCGGCCGTTCATTTCGAGCCGTACATGGGCGCTGGCCTGGGCATCGGTGCCGCCGGTAACGCCGTCGACGGCATAGAGCACCAGATGCGGCTGCTGGCCGACGCTCGCCTTGATGGCGTTGAAGATGGCATCCACCGAGCCGGTGCCTTCATAGGTGACCGACGATTCCTCGCCATCAATCGAGAGGGTCATGGTGCATTTATGGGTACCGCCGGTCTTGGAGACCACCTCCATGTCGACCAGCTTGATGCGGTCGCCCACCGAGCCGACTTCGTCATCGACCAGGGCCACGATATCGGCGTCGTAGACATGCTTCTTGCGGTCGGCCAGGTCCTTGAAGCGCACGAAGGCTTCCTGGAAGGCGTTGTCGCCCAGCTCGTAACCCAGTTCACGCAGCTTGTCCTTGAAGGCGGCGCGGCCCGAATGCTTGCCCATGACCAGGGTGGTTTCCTTGATGCCGACGCTGGCCGGCGTCATGATCTCGTAGGTCTCGGCATTCTTGAGCATGCCATCCTGATGGATGCCGCTTTCATGGGCGAAGGCATTCTTGCCCACGATGGCCTTGTTATACTGCACCGGGAAATTGGCGGCCGCCGAGACGACCTTGCTGGCGCGCGCCAGATGGGTGGTTTCGATCTCGGTGTGATACGGCATGGCGTCGGCGCGGGTGCGCAGGGCCATGACCACCTCTTCGAGCGCCGCATTGCCCGCCCGTTCGCCCAGCCCGTTGATGGTGCATTCCACCTGCCGCGCCCCGCCCCGCACCGCGGCCAGCGAATTGGCGACGGCCAGGCCCAGGTCGTTGTGGCAATGGGCCGAGAAGATCGCCTTGTCGGCGCCGGGAACCATGGTGATGATGTCGCGGAACATCTTCTCGTGCTCGTCGGGCACGGCATAGCCGACCGTATCGGGCAGGTTGATCGTGGTGGCGCCGGCCTTGATGGCGGTCTCGACGCAGCGCTTGAGGAATTCCAGCGGTGTGCGGGTGGCATCCATGGCCGACCATTCGACGTCGTCGATGAGGTTGCGCGCCTGGGCTACGGTGCGGGCGATGATCTCGATGACCTCGTCCTCGGTCTTCTTCATCTGGTGGGCCAGATGAATGGGCGAGGTGGAAACGAAAGTGTGGATGCGGCCGCGCCGGGCGTGGCGCACCGCTTCGCCGGCCCGATCGATATCGGCCGATATGGCGCGGGCGAGTCCGGCAACGGTCGAGCGCTTGACCTGCTTGGCCACGGCGACTACGGCTTCGAAATCGCCGTTGGAGGCAATGGGGAAGCCCGCCTCGATGATGTCGACACCCATGTCGTCGAGCGCTTCGGCGACCTGCAGCTTTTCTTCCAGCGTCATGGTGGCGCCGGGGGATTGCTCGCCGTCGCGCAGGGTGGTGTCGAAGATGAAGACGCGGTCTTTGTTGGTATCTGATGCAGCGGACATTCTCGAATTCCTATCGGTCGGCCCAGAGTCACAGCTCTGCAGGCCGGACATTTGCTGTTCGGCTTATGGCACTATCCCCTGACGACCCGCTCGTTCGAGCTGCCGGTGATCAGGGGCTGATAAGAAGGAGGAGAAGCGCAGCAGGCAGCAAAAGCAGGCCGGCTGCAATCGTCAGGACGCGGGTGCGCTCCTGGCGTTGGGCGACGGCGATGGCAATTGCGCGCTTGCGCTGCATGGGTTCAGTTCCGATTTGCGTCAAGAATGCGCGAAACCGCAGCAAGGCGCAAGCCCAAGCTGCGGCGCATGTTTGATTTTTGTTGCGAACGTCCGCTCAGGCGAAAGCGAACACCGCCGCGAGGATAACGCCGGCAAAGGCGAGACCCGTCACCTTGTGGGCCATTTCGGCCCGCGCGCCCGCAGCGCTGTCGCCGGCCTGGGCCTTCTTGAAGTTGATGCCGCCGTAAATGATGGCCGCCAGCATCACCACGACCAGCGCCATCTTGATCCAGAACCAGATGCTGGCGCCGCCGAGGCCACCATATTTGAGCCAGAGGATCAGCGGCCCGCTGATTAGCAGCACGCCCATGGCACCCTTGCCGACCTGCGCCAGCCTGTTCATGACGGCATAATAGCCGTCACGCGCATCCGCGGTTGCGCCGGGCAGCCGCGAAGCAATCACCGGCCCGACAACCGAATTGGCGCCCCCGGCCACGAAGGCCATGATATGCGCCCAGATAAGCAGATTGACGACGATATCCATCGCCCGATCCTCCCTTGCTGCTATTCCCCGGCGGGAACGCTAACACGGGCCCACGCAGCCGTCATGCGTCGAGATCGAGCATGCCCTCGGCGACGATGACGGCATGGCCGCCGATGCCGCCATGGATCAGCACGTCATCTTCCTTGCGCAACTGGATGGTGATGCGGCAGGGGCGGCCCATTTCGTGGCCCTGGCGCAGCACGAAATCGGCCTGGCCGGTGGCCAGGTTGGCGTGTTCGGCCAGCAGCCCGATCAGCGCTGCCGCGGCCGAGCCGGTTCCCGGATCCTCGCCGATATCCATGCCGAACATACGGGCGGCCAGATCGTTGTCGGGCTCGTCCGGCGTCAGAGTGAAGACGTAAGCCGAGTTGTGGTCGTGGCTGAAAACCTTGTTCCAGATGGCCTGGTTGACCTTGATCCTGCGCAGCACCTCGGCATTGCGCACCGGCACCAGATGGAAGGTGACCCCGGCCGAGAACACCGCCGGTTCGTAGACATCGCAGCCGATATCCTCGACATCGATGCCCAGCGCCTGCGCCATGCCAAGCCTGTCGCTCAACGGCGCGATGCGCGACGGCAGCCGCGGCAGGGCGAAACGCGCCTCGCCCGAGCGCTTGTCGGCCTTTTCGAACAAGGCCGTGATGAGCCCCACCTTCTCCTCGAGCCGCACGGCGCTGACCTTGTTCTGCAGGCCCAGCACCACGGCCGCCCCCACAGTTGGGTGGCCGGCAAAGGGCAATTCGGCATAAGGCGTGAGTATGCGGATGGCGGCGGTGTTCCGCTCGGCCTGCGGCTTGAGGATGAACACCGTTTCGCTGAGGTTGAACTCGCGGGCAATGGCCTGCATCTCGCCATCGAGCAGACCATCGGCTTTGGTGACGACGGCAAGCTGATTGCCCTTGAGCCGCTCGCGGGTAAAGACGTCCAGCAGCAGGTAATTGAGCTTCACATCGGCCCCTATTCTGCCGGCAGGGCGTAGTCGGCCCGGTCGAATCCCAGATGGTCGCACAAGGCCGCCACGGCAACACCGTGATCGCTGCGGCCGGGCAGACCTGAAATGGTGAGGCACCCGATGATACCCGCGCCCTTGACGCGAATGGGAAAACCACCACCGGCAATGACATAGTCGGCCGGATCTGCGCCTGCCTGTGGCGGGAACGGCGCCTCGCCCCGCTCCAGCACCAGCCGGTAGCTGGCGCGCTGGAAGCGGCGGACCGAATTGATCTTGCGCCGCACCCATTCGGCATTGTCGGCGCTGGTGCCCGAGGTGGCGGCAAAGAACAGCTGCCGGTCCCAGCTGCGGATATCGACCACCAGCGACAGGCCTTCGGCCAGCGCGCGCTCGCGAATGGCGCTGCCCAGCTTGAAGGCGACGGACTCATCGAACTGGGCAAGCACGAGGTCCTGCTCCTGCTGCTTGACGAGGGCGATATCGGTTTCGGTGGCCATTTGAGGCTCCACGACTCGGGATAAATTGCCCCGTCAGCTTTAGAACAGCCCGGCATGGCTGAGTAGGGGGCAGCGTCACTCGGCGGCCGACTTATCCCCGCCACCTGCGCCGGTGCGAGAATGTCCGCACGAAAAGCGGATGCGGGACATGCTCGATAGCAGACAATCCACCACCCTCGACCTGCTGGGCAGATCTCGGCGCTGCGCGTCATTGTCAAGTTCGCCCGGCTCGAGCTGGCGATGCGCAAGGCCGATTTCAATCCAGACCAGCCGCGCGCTCCAGCAGGATCGGCTATGGGCGGGCAATGGATTGATAGTGGCCCTACAGCGGAAGTGCCGACGCGCGTCCGCGTTGCTGTATCGGCCTTCGACAATCCGGGATTATATTATGTCGATCTGGAACGCGAGGACATCAAGGGCGGGCATGGTTTCGCCAAGCACGTCGCCAGAAGCAATACGCAACTCATCGCATACCAATTGCTTTGGCGCGCAGAAAAGCCAGGAAAAGCTCACCCTGCCGAAGGATCTTTTAATTCTCCCGGCGAAGCTAACAACCTGGTCTCGCAAGTATTAAGGTTCAATGCAGAAGATGTTCAACGAGTCATCAGCGGGCAAATATCCAGGGCAACACTTCTGCATCGCTTCGACTTTCCGACGGGGCGGGAAGCCTTCAGCTCGGACACCGTTTCTCCCTTTGTCATCCGCCCGACTTTTTGGGTAGAAGTATTCATCCGCCGGCATCAGTCTCCACCGGGATATGTCGTGCTTACCGCTTATCCACGAAATGAGACCCCGAACGAAGAGTTCGTCAGATGATCCAATCGCGCGCTCCCAAGATTTTCTACAAATTCGCCGACAATGTCCGAGACGCCACTCCCAACTACGACTCATCAAACGAGGAGATGATCCTCTGGGGCCTCTCCAAGTTCTACGGGTCGAATCGTCAGGCCGAGTTGCTGGAACTGGCGACCTGCTTGCGCCAGATGCTAGGCGGCCAGTTCACCGACGAGGAGCTCAACCGATTCTATACGGCAAGCGATGCCAACATCAAATATAGCGACCCAAGCCTTCTGCGCGCGTTCCTGGACGATGCGGTAGTGATAGTTGAACGCGAACTGACTTAGCGATCCAGAAGTCGCCCAAAAACAAAAACGGGGGCCGAAGCCCCCGTCCTGATGCTTAGTTCTTGGCCTTGTCGACCAGCGCGCCGGCCTTGATCCAGGGCATCATGTCGCGCAGCTTGGCGCCGACTTCCTCGATCTGGTGCTCGTCATGCAGGCGGCGCGTCGCCTTGAAGCGGCTGCCACCGGCCTTGATTTCCTGCATCCACTCGGCCGTGAACTTGCCGGTCTGGATGTCGGTCAGGATGCGCTTCATCTCGGCCTTCGTGTCCGAGGTGATGACGCGCGGGCCGCTGACATATTCGCCCCATTCGGCGGTGTTGGAGATCGAGTAGTTCATGTTGGCGATGCCGCCCTGGTAGATCAGGTCGACGATCAGCTTCACTTCATGCAGGCATTCGAAATAGGCCATTTCGGGCGCGTAGCCGGCTTCCACCAGCGTCTCGAAGCCGGCGCGGATCAGTTCCACCAGGCCACCGCACAGCACGGCCTGCTCGCCGAACAGATCGGTCTCGCATTCTTCGCGGAAATTGGTCTCGATGACGCCCGAACGGCCGCCGCCAACACCCGAGGCATAGGCCAGCGCGATATCATGGGCATTGCCCGAAGCGTCCTGATGCACGGCGATCAGGCACGGCACGCCGCCGCCCTTCTGGTATTCGCCACGCACGGTATGGCCCGGGCCCTTGGGCGCGATCATGATCACGTCCACGGTCGACTTGGGTTCGATCAGGTTGAAATGCACGTTGAGACCATGGGCGAAAGCCAGGGCGGCGCCGTCACGAATGTTCGGCTCGATGTGCTGCTTGTAGATATCGGCCTGCAGTTCGTCCGGCGTCAGCATCATGATGACATCGGCCCACTTGGCGGCGTCGGCGACCGACATCACCTTGAGGCCTTCGCCCTCGGCCTTCTTGGCCGAAGCCGAACCGGGGCGCAGGGCGACGACGACATCCTTCACGCCGCTGTCGCGCAGGTTCAGCGTATGGGCATGGCCCTGCGAACCGTAGCCGACGATGGCGACCTTCTTGGATTTGATGATGTTGAGATCGGCATCCCGATCGTAATAGACGCGCATGGGTTTCTCCCTGGAAATGTGAGTTATGGGTTGGCTTTCGCCCCGTAGAGGGCAAAGAACTGGTCGGTTGCGGCCTTCACATCGGCTTCGATATTGGCCGTGACATTGGTCTGGGTCAGCGCCTTGTCGCCCAGCAGCAGGCGGATCTGCACATCGCGGACCACGAGGCCGAAAAAGGTGCGGTAGGCATCTTCACTGGACTCGAAGCGCAGCAGGCGCGCATCACGCCCGGCTTCGAGGATCGGCTTGAGCCGGCGGCGGATGGCCAGAGGGCCATTTTCCAGCACGATGATGCCCAGGCTGTCCTTTTCCTGGGCAGCATGGGTGACAGCCGTGCGGTTGAGCGTGATGGAGACTTCACCGGTGATGACCGTCAGCAGGTCCCGCGCGAACTGCTCGATGGAAAGGCGCAGGGCCTTGGCATTGAGATGACTGCGATCGACGACCGGCATACGCACCTTGGCCGCCTGCCACTGCACGGTGGCGGTGAGCAGTCCGTCTCGATCACCGAACCACTTGTAGAGCGTTTCCTTGGAGCATGAGGCGCGGCGCGCCACCGCCGTCATGGTCAGGCCATCGCCATTTTCGACGAGCAAATCCAGCGCCGCGGTCAGCACAGCCTGCTGGCGCGGAGTGAACGTCTCTTCGTTGACCTTGATGGTCAATGCCACGGCTTGTCCCCGGCTATGGGCCGAACGGTTTCGGCCAATTCCGTCCGCAGGCGTACCGTACGGTACGGTTCGAGGCAAGTGCTATTTGTGGGGAGTCCGTCGGATTCTTCTTCTTTCAGCCCTCCGGTTATGAGGCGTCCGTGAGCGTAACGACCAGATAGTCGGATGCCCCGCCCTCGACAGCCCTCCGCTTCGGCTTGGGCTTGGGTTGGGGCGTGGCCGCCTCTGCAATCAGGACCCTTTCGGCCGACGGTACGCTCAATTGCGTTTCGATCATCTCCAACGCGGCAAAGGCTGGTGTGACGGTGAGCAGGGCAAAGGCGATAGCGACGGTGCGGATCATGGCGTCCTCCTGTTTGAACAGCACCAGACCACAAGTGGTCTTGCTGCAACCGGAACGGCCTGTTCATCCGCCATTCACCGCTTGGGCTGCACCAGATGGGCAGCAAAGAAGGCCATCGCTGCCGCGCGCATTCTCGCTGTCTCGCGGTGCCCTACCCCCGGCTCGCTCACCCGCTCCAGCCGCTCCGGCACCGCCGCATAAGCCGGTTCAAGTTCGGCCCATGCGCGCGCCACCGCTTCCGGCGGCGTCAGGCTGTCGGCTTCACCAATGCAAACCAGTTGCGGGCGCGGCGCGATGAGCGCGGCAATGCTGCCGCCATCGGCCTCGGTCAGCAGGCCGGGAACGGTCAGGTAGATGCCATGCCCGTCATGCGCGCCCAGTTCGATCATGGTGCGGAAATCGGCGAAGCAGCAGAGATGCGCCACCGCGGCAATCCGCTCGTCCATGGCCGCCAGCCAGTAGCTGAGCACGCAGCCCATGGAGATGCCGAAGGCGCCGATCCGGGCCGGATCGACATCGTCGCGGCCGGCCAGGTAGGTCAGCGCCGCCGCATGGTCCGACAGCATCTGCCCGAACAGCGACTTGCCATGCCACAGCAGCGCCTTGGCCGCATAGCCTTCGCTGACCGTGGCGCGCTCGCCGAAGACCGGCATGTCGATGCACAGCGTGACATAGCCGGCGCGAGCGAAAACCGGCCCGAGCGGATCGAGCAGGTATTCGCGGCCATCCAGCAATTCGCTGGCGCCGATGGCATAGCCGCCGCCATGGGAATGGCCGTAGAGGATGGCCGGCAGGCGGCGGGAATTATCGGCCGGGCGCGTGAGGATGCCGCGAACCTCGATCTCGCCGAGGCGCAGCCGCAGATGCTCGACCACATAGCCATCGGCGGACTGGGCCCGGCTTGAGACCAGGCTGATCGGGGGTTCATCGAGACCGATAAGCTCGCGCATGCGGATGCGGGTGATGGACATGGCTATGCTTTCTGCGCGTCGGCGCGGCGGAGGCCGACCCAGCGGTTGAACCGCGCCAGCGCCAGCCCGAAGACGATCAGCAGCAACCCGCCGCCCAGGATGGAGAAAGGCTGCGCACCCAGCGCCATGAACCACTGCGTGAAGAAATGGATAGCCCCGAACACCGCCACCGTATTGACCACCCAGCGCCGGTTGGCGAACACCGCCCAGGAGCCGAAGGCCAGCAGCGCAATCGCCCAGGCCACCGAGAAATAGAGCCCCGACCAGCCCAGCAGGTCGTCGCCGAAGATGGACCCGGTGAAGAAAGCGACATTGACCAGCAGGATCGCCGTGCGCATGGCGATGATGGCCAGCCGCTCATGGACCGGCTTGAGCCGCAGCGACAGCAGGTAAAGCCCCAGCACCAGCGCCGACAGCGCCACGATGGCGACGGCAAGATAATGCGTCGGCGTCCACAGCTCGACATCGATGGTGATCGTGGCGGCAAAGGCTAACACCGCCAAGGCCGCCAGCAGGCCCGATGTCGCCAAGATCGCGGCAGCGCCGGTCGCGGCGGTGAGAACGATCCGCACCCAGAGCTGCTCGCCGAACAGGCCGCCCAGCCCGCCCAGCAGCGCCAGCGCTCCGATGACCATGACGATCTGCGCGAACACGTTCCAGCGGGCCACGCGCGCCATGCGGAGCCAGAAGCCGCCCGCGAACAGCACCGCGCCCAGCGCGACGAGCGTTTCGAGCGCCGGCAGCAGCACGCCGATCCCGGTCGCCACGGCGGCTGCACCCAGAGCGAACAGCACATTGCTGCCCAACTCGCCCGTATCGGCCGCCGCGAATCCCTTGAGCCGTTCCGCTTCGGCGGCGCTCAGCTTGCCCTCGCTCACAAGGGCATCGAGGTCGAGCGTGATCTTCATGCCGGTCTCCCATTCGGGGCGGAGCCTAGCCTGCGTCGTCCGCGCCGAAAAGACCGCCGGAAAACATTGCCTTGCATGCGCTGGCTGCAACAGTGCGTTCGTCCATCGGCACTTGCCGATGGACTGCGGACAGGGCATCTATGCACCGTCAATCTCCGGCAGACCAACCAAGAGCCTGTTATGTCCAAGCTGTTCTCCCCCGCCACATTGCGCGGCCTTACCCTGCGCAACCGTACGGTCGTCGCCCCCATGTGCCAGTATTCGGCACAGGACGGCTTCGCCAATGACTGGCACCTCGTCCATCTCGGACGCTTCGCCATTGGCGGCTTCGGCCTGGTGATGCAGGAGGCAACCGCCATCGTTCCCGAGGGCCGGATCAGCTATGGCGACCTGGGCCTGTGGAAGGACGAGCAGATCGCGCCGCTCAAGCGCATCGTCGACTTCCTGCACAGCCAGGGCGCCGCCGCCGGCATCCAACTGGCCCATGCCGGGCGCAAGGCCTCGACGCCGGTGCCGTGGCGCAAGGGGTTCGACGAGACCGACGAAGAGAAGCTCGCGCTACATTTCGAACGCTGGACCCCGGTGGCGCCCAGCGCCCTGATCCATGCCGAAAACAAGGAATTCACCCAGCCCGAAGCGCTGGACGAGGCCGGGATCCGCAACGTCATCGTTTCCTTCGCCGCCGCCGCCAGGCGAGCCGACCGGGCCGGCTTCGATATCGTCGAAATCCACGCCGCGCATGGCTACCTGCTCAACCAGTTCCTTTCTCCCCTCGCCAACAAGCGGACCGACCGCTATGGCGGCTCCATCGAAAACCGCATGCGCCTGCTGCTGGAGGTCACCGAGGCCGTCCGCGCCGTCTGGCCGGCAGAAAAGCCGCTGCTGGCTCGCCTCTCGGTCAGCGACTGGCACCCGGACGGCTGGCAGGTGGAAGACAGCATTGTGCTGACGCGTGAACTCAAGGCTCGCGGCGTCGACGCCATCGACGCCTCGAGCGGCGGCTTCGAAGGCGCGGTCATTCCGGCTGCCGCCGACTATCAGGTGCCCTTTGCCAGCGCCGTGCGCAACGAGGGCGGCCTGCCCTGCATGGCGGTGGGTCTGCTGGGCGATGCAAGGCGCGCCGAGGAGATCATCGCCAATGGCGAGGCCGACTTCATCGCCCTGGCCCGCGGTGCGCTCGACGATCCCAACTGGCCAGTGCATATCCGCCACGAGCTGGGCAACCACGACTATGACCTGTGGCCCAAACCGACCAATCGCGTGCGCGAGCGCGACCGCTCGCTCGGCCAGCGCGGCTTCGCCACGTCCTGACGACAGGACAATTCCGCCAAACGACCTTCGCGGCAACGCAAATTTGCCGCGATTGGCCGGCCACTCTTGTTCATCGCTGGCATCGTCACCAGATCAGCTGGCAACAGGGAGCAGTGCAATGGATACCAAGGCCGCAATCATCGCCCTCATGAGCGTCTGGGGCGTCGGCACCTGTGCCACCCTGCCCGCCACCGCCCAGGACGCCGACGACACGACCGAGGACGCAACCGATACTATCGGCGAGAGCGAAAACCCGCTGCTCAACAAGGTGTGGGTCCGCGCCGACGCCGACCCATCCCTGCCCGGTCCCATGCAGATATTCCTCGGCGACGGGACGCTGGTGAGCGACAGTTGCTGGGAAACCTATCGGCTGTCGAAATGGCAGCAGGTCTCCGACAGCGCCATCAGCTGGGACGAGGACGGCATGACCATCAATGCCGACATCGCCAGCGTCAGCGACAGCGAACTGGTGCTCAATCTCAAGCTCGGCGAAGAGGTGCAGGAACAGCGCTTCACCGTAGCGGAGGTGCCCTATGTGTGCCCGGATATGGTGAAATAAGAGAGCGAATAGCGAATAGCGAATAGCGAATAGTTTCAGGCTCCTGTTCGCTACTCTACTCCCTACAGCACCACCTGCGTTCCGATCTCCACCACGCGCCCGGTCGGGATGTGGAAGTATTCCGTGGCGTCGCTGGCATTGCGGGCCAGCCGCGTGAACAGGCGGTCCTGCCAGTAGCGCAGCAGGTTCCCCGATTTCGGCCCCGGCTTCAGCGATCGCCGCGACAGGAAGAACGAGGTCGACATGATGTCGAACTTCCAACCCAGCTTGCGGCCCAGCGCCAGAGCCTTGGGAATGTTGGGGCTTTCCATATAGCCGAACGTCACCACCACGCGGCTGAACAGCTCGTTATAGGCATCGATGGTCACCTTCTCGTTGTCGGGCACGCGCGGCGAGGGCGACGTGCGCACGGTCAGAATCACATTCTGCTCGTGCAGCACCTTGTAGTGCTTGAGGCTATGCAGCAGCGCCGTGGGCGCGCCTTCGATATCGCTGGTAAGGAATACTGCCGTACCGGGCACGAGCGTCGGTTTCTTCTTTTGCAGGTTATCGACCAGGAATTCCAGGGGCACCTCGTCGCGCCGGGTTTTTTCCGACAGCCGCCGGCGGCCGGCCATCCAGCTCCACATGACCAGTGCGACCATGGCGGCAACCACCGCGGGCACCCAGCCACCCTGGAACAGCTTGGCGGCATTGGCGGAGAAGAAGCCCCCGTCGATCAAAGCAAAGACCAGCCCGAACCCGATAACGGCAGCCGGGTGCCACTTCCAGTTTCGCCACATCACCACAACCAGCAGTGACAGCGTGACGACCATGACGCCCGACACGGCAATTCCATAAGCGTTGGACAATGCTTCCGAGCTGCCGAAGGCCACCACCAGCAGCAGCACGCCCACCATCAGCATGGAGTTGACCTGGGGCATGTAGACCTGCCCGCTCTGGGTTTCTGACGTATGCAGCACCTGCATGCGCGGCAGCATGTTGAGGGCAATGGCCTGCTGGGTGAGGCTGTAGGTACCAGAAATCACGGCCTGGCTGGCGATGATGGTGGCCAGCGTCGCCAGCCCGACAAAAGGCAGCAGCGCCCATTCCGGCTGCATCTCGAAGAAGGGGCTCTCAACGTTGTGGACACCCACCTCGAGAACAAAGGCCCCCTGGCCGAAATAATTCAGCAACAGGCATGGGAAGACCAAACCGAACCAGGCCATCACGATCGGCTTGCGGCCAAAGTGGCCGAGATCGACATAGAGAGCTTCGGCACCCGTGACCGCCAGGAAGATGGCGCCGATTACCACGAAGGCTATGCCGAAATGGGTGATCAGGAACTGCAGGCCGAGAAACGGGTTGACCGCCCACAGCACGCCTGGTTGTTCGATGATGTGCACAAGGCCCGAAATACCGAGCGTCAGAAACCAGATAGCCGTGATCGGCCCGAAGATGATCGACACCTTGGCCGTGCCGAAGCGCTGGACGAAGAAAACGCCGACAATGATGACCAGCGTGATCGGCACCACCCAGCGCGCCATACCCGGCGTTACCAGTTGCACGCCTTCCACCGCAGACAGAACCGAGATGGCCGGGGTGATGATCGCGTCGCCAAAGAACATCGCAGCGCCGACCACGCCCAGAACCGTGATCCACACCGGGGGGTTGGTGAAGGTCTTGCGCGCCAGTGCCATCAGCGACAGCGTGCCGCCTTCCCCGTTATTGTCGGCCCGGGTGACGAAGAACACATATTTGACGGCGACGGTCAGCGTCAGCGCCCAGACGATCAGTGAGAGCAGCCCCAGAATCTCTGTACTGCTTTCGGCCGCGCCGGGGCGCACCTGCATGGCCTGCCGGAAGGCATAGATCGGGCTGGTACCGATGTCGCCATAGACGACACCGATTGCGCCCAAGGTCAGCATGGGAAGATCTTTGCGGGAATGTGAGTGGCTGGTGAGGTCGCTCGCATCGACGCCGGCGGGGGAGCCGCCAGCCGTGTTCGTCTGCGTCATAAACCTTGTGCTCTCTTGTCAAAGGCGGGCGCCGCTATACACCGCGCCACCGTCACACACAACACAATCCCCTCACAATGGTTCAAAACCACCAGGCCCCCTGGAGCGGTCATGGGACATGAAACAGCAGGAGCCGCCCCTTTCGGAGCGGCTCCTGCCGGTAAACGAAGATATGGAGGTCTCCGTAAGCTTATTCGGCGGCCTGGGCGGCAGCGGCATCGTCATTGCGCGCCGCCTTGGTGGCCGTACCCCACCACACGAGCTGGTCGAGCATGTCCTTGGCGGAATTGCCGATCGAGGCTTCCAGATCGTTCAGCGACTTGGTGCCGCCGAAGCCGGGATGCACGGCCATGAAGTCGGCGCCGGCAATGTGGACCGCCGAGCGGGTCGAAACCATCTGCAGCTCGACGCCGATGGTCCGCAGATTTTCGATGGCACGCGCGCCGCCAACCGAGCCGTAACCGACGGCGCCGAACGCCTTCTTGTTCCAGTTGGTATAGGCCTGGTCGATCGCGTTCTTCAGCGCGCCGGTGATGGCGCGGTTATATTCAGCAGTGACGAAGATGTAGCCGTCGAATTCGCTGATCTTGTTCTGCCACCTGACCGCGTTCTGGTTGGCCGACGGCATCCAGGCGTTGGAAGCCATTTCGTCGAAGAACGGCAGGTCGAAGTCGCGGATATCGACGATCTCGGCCTGGATTTCAGGACGGGCATTGGCCTTTTCCAGGATCCACTGCGCAGGCAGGTCGCCAAAGCGGGTCGGGCGGGTGGACGAGATGATGACGGCAATCTTGAGTTTGGACATTTGAGCCCTCCTTGGTAACAAATCGTAACTGAGGCGATATAAGTTACCTCGACCACGACCCGCAAGGAGGCACCTTGCTGTGGTGCGGGGACATTGGCCTGCCTAGGGAACATCCATGTAAGTATTGGAGATAGCTGAGGATTTTCCAGTTATCCTGGCGCCCCTGCCCTCAGGAACCCGCTATCGGCACGTGTCGATGACGGAGCGTTCGACAGGAGGCAACAATCCGCATCTCCACCGAGTCACCCCCATGAATGCGGGTTGGCGGCAGCCGTGGCCAGCGCTTAGCTAGCCGCTGGGCACAGACACATGAGGGACATCATGACCAGACTTTCGGCCGCGCTGTTGGCATTGGCCATTTCGGCTTTTGGGGTCGGCGACGCATTCGCCATCGACCGGCGCGTGCGCATCAACAACTACACATCCTACGACATCGTCGAGTTCTATGCGTCCAACAAGGGCTCGCGCTCATGGGAGGAAGACATATTGGGCCGCAACATCCTGCCGGCAGGTAACAGCGTCGTCATCAACATCGACGACGGCAGTGGCTACTGCAAATATGACTTCCTCGCGGTCTTCGAGGACGGCGAGGAGCTGGTCAAGTATGACAACAATGTCTGCGAACTGGCCCAGTTCAACTATACGGACTAGGCTGGGCACCCGCCTAGCTTCCGAGGACCGCCCGGTATTGCCGCACGGCCTCGGCGAAACCGACAAGCAGCGCATCGGCCGTCAACCCATGGCCGATGGACACTTCATCGACATGCGGCACGGCCGACTGGAAGGCCGGCAGATTGGCCAGCGTCAGATCATGCCCGGCATTGACCCCGAGGCCCGCTAGGTGGGCGGCCTGGGCCGTATGGGCCAGCGCCGCCAGTTCGCGCACCGCGCGATCGGGATCATCGTGGCAGCCACCATAGGGCCCGGTAAAAAGCTCGATGCGATCGGCACCGGTCGCCCGCGCCGCGGTCACGCCCTCGACACCGGCATCGGGATCGCAGAATAGCGAAACCCGCCGGTTCGGTGCCTTGAGGCGCTGCACCACCGAGGTCAGGAAATTGCCCTTGCCGCGGAAATCCCAGCCATGGTCGGACGTGGCCTGCGCCGGATCGTCGGGCACCAGCGTCACCTGCTGCGGATTTACCTTGTCGATGAGGGTGAAGAAGTCCTCGCTCGGATAGCCCTCGATATTGAACTCGGCCGCCGGGTATTCGTAGCGCAACAGGTCGGCCAGATCGTACACATCGCTGCGCCGGATGTGCCGCTCATCGGGCCGCGGATGCACCGTGACCCCGCTCGCCCCGGCATCGAGCACCACGCGCGCCAATCCGACCACGCTCGGCCAGGGCAGGTCGCGACGGTTGCGGAGTTGCGCGACGGCATTGAGATTGACGGAGAGAAGGGTCATGGGCGTGCCTGCAGGATTTGCAACCTGCCATACACCAACACGATGGGTCCGCCCAATCGAACCTTGTGATGACGCCCATCAGCGACAGCTGAACACGCGCATCGCCGCCGCAGCCAACCCGATTGCTGGGCTGGTCAGCACGCGCGGCGAAGACCCCAACTCTTCGGCCATCGACACCTGCGCCAATGCCACCGTCGCAGCGCTCTCGGCCAATGCCGCGGCGACGGCGTCGGCAATGCGCGCATGGTAACGCGCTCCATCGCCTGCGAGAAAATCGGCCCAGGCATCCGGCACCAGCCTCAATTCGATTTGCGCGCCGGTCTGCCCCGCCGCCGCCCGGAACAGGTTGCCGGTCGGCTCAAGACTGGTTGGCGCAGTGCAAAGAACGATGACCTTGCCGCCTGCGGCCACCGCATGCTCGGCCAGCGCCCGATCGATGCGAAGCATGGGAACAGGCGCGTCGCCGAGCCCATCGATCACCCCGCCCAGGCTGGAACAGGTGAGCAAGACGGCGTCACAATCATCCGCCAGAGCCCCGACCGCCATGCGGGTCTCGCGCGCTATCGCCGCTGTCAAACCGCCGGCTTGCCCGGCAGCCTGCAGCAGGTCGGCCCGCACCACATGGCACAACGACACGTCGCCGAGCTTTGCCGCGGCACGCTCCAGCACCGCGACATTGCCGTCCGCGGTGTGGAGGCAGCCGATACGCATTACATGCCCTGCGGCCCGCGCGAGATGGCGGCGAGGCCGGTGCGCACCACTTCGACCAGCCCGAGCGGTGTCATCAGCGCGATGAAGCTGTCGATCTTGGATGGCTTGCCGGTAACCTCGAAGACGAAGCTTTCCACCGTCGCATCGACGATCTGCGCCCGGAAGGCGTCCGCCAGGCGCAGCGTCTCGGCGCGATGATCACCCGAACCGGCCACCTTGATCAGCGCCAGTTCACGCTCCAGCGAGGCGCCTTCCGAGGTCAGGTCATGCACCTTGTGCACGGGCACGAGGCGTTCGAGCTGCAGCTTGATCTGCACCAGCGTCCGGGGCGTGGCGGTGACGACGACGGTGATGCGACTAAGTCGCCGCCCGTGCTCGGTCTCGCTGACGGTGAGGCTTTCGATATTATAGCCGCGCGCCGAGAACAGGCCCACGACGCGGGCCAGGATGCCCGGCTCGTTATCGACCAGGACCGAGAGCGTATGCCGCTCGATCTCCTGGGTTTCCTTGGTGATGAAATAGGCCGAGCCGGTCGGCTGCAGATGTGCGTTCATTTGCTTTCTCCTCTGCGCCGCCTAGACAAGCGCCCGCCCCTTCTCGTCGATGATGTCCCCGATATTGGCGGTGTCGGGCAGGATGATCTCGTTATGCGGCTTGCCCGAGGGGATCATGGGCAGGCAGTTCTCGTCCTTCTCCACGATCACGTCGAACAGCACCGGACCATCATAGTCCAGCATTTCGGCAATGGCGGCGTCGAGCTCGGCCGGGTTCTCGCACCGAATCCCCTTTCCGCCGTAAGCCTCTGCCAGCTTGACGAAATCGGGCAGCGATTCCGAATAGGAATGGGCATAGCGCGAGCCATGCAGCAGGTCCTGCCACTGCCGGACCATGCCCATACGCTCATTGTTGAGGATGAAAATCTTGACCGGCAGGCGATATTGCACCGCCGTCGACAATTCCTGCATCGTCATCTGCACCGAGGCTTCCCCGGCAATGTCGATCACCAGCGCATCGGGATGGGCCACCTGCACGCCGACCGCGGCCGGCAGGCCATAGCCCATCGTCCCCAGGCCGCCGGAAGTCATCCAGTGGTTCGGCTGATCGAAGTGGAAATGCTGGGCCGCCCACATCTGATGCTGGCCGACCTCGGTGGTGATGAACACTTCCTTGCCCTGCTTCTTGGTCGCCTCGTAGAGGCGCTCGATGGCATATTGCGGCTTGATGACCGTGTCCGAGTTTTTATAGCCGAGCGAATTGACCGCCCGCCATTTGTCGATCTGCTTCCACCACGGCGCGATGGCCTCGCTGCGCGGCTGGTTGGTCTTGCTCCTCCACACGCGCACCATCTCGGCCAGCACCCGCTCGCAATCGCCTATGACGGGCACGTCGACACGCACCACCTTGTTGATCGAGGAGGGATCGATATCGACATGGATCTTGCGGCTGTTGGGCGAGAAGGCATCGACGCGGCCGGTAATGCGATCGTCGAACCGTGCGCCGATATTGATCATGACATCGCAGTCATGCATCGCCAGGTTCGCTTCGTAAGTGCCATGCATGCCCAGCATGCCCATCCACTGCGGATTGGAGGCCGGGAATGCGCCCAGCCCCATCAGGGTGGACGTCACTGGAAAACCGGTCAGCTCGGCTAGCTCGCGCAGATGCTCGGAGGCCTGCGGGCCGGCATTGATGACGCCGCCGCCTGTATAGAAGATCGGCCGCTCGGCCTTGAGCATCAGGTCCACCGCCGCCTCGATGGCATCGGCATCGCCATCCATCTGCGGGCGGTAGCTCTGGTGACGCAGCGTCTCGAGATCGGGCTTGTAATAGTCGCCCAGCGCGAACTGGATGTCCTTGGGAATGTCGACGACAACGGGCCCCGGACGGCCCGTGGTCGCGATGAGGAAGGCCTCGTGCATGATGCGTGGCAGGTCTTCCACGCGCTTCACCAGGTAATTGTACTTGGTGCAGCTGCGGGTGATGCCGACCGTGTCGCATTCCTGGAAGCCGTCCGTGCCGATCAGCGTCGTCGGCACCTGCGCGGTGATGCAGACCATGGGGATGGAATCCATCAGCGCATCGGTGAGGCCGGTGACCGCATTGGTGGCGCCGGGACCGGAAGTGACGAGAACGACGCCCGGCCTGCCGGTGGAACGCGCATAGCCTTCGGCCATGTGGGTCGCGCCCTGCTCGTGCCGCACCAGGATATGCTGCACGTCATCCTGCTGAAACAAGGCATCGTAGATCGGCAGTGCCGCGCCGCCCGGATAGCCGAATATGTGTTCGACTCCCTGGTCGGCGAGCGCCTGGATCACCATTTCCGCGCCGGTCATTCTTTCGGCCATCGTCAATTCCCTTCTTAACCACCTGGCCCAGTCTCGTAGCGGCAGAAACCGGGCAATAAAAAAGGCCCCATCAGGGACCTGTTTTCGGCGCACCAGCTTACGCGCGGGGTTTTACCCCACGTTGCCGATGCGCCTGCCTACTACGAGAATGAGTGCCCGCACGGGACCGCTCCATGAAATTACGGTGGCATTGATAGGAGCATTGCCGCGGAGGTGTCAAGTGCACGCGACATGGCCCTGCGGCCGCCATCCCCTGCCCGCGCGAAAAACCGTGGAGGACTGGACCCGCTGCACGCAAAAGACGTGGCCATTGCATCAGACAATGCTATTGGCGCGGGAGCTGCGTTTATGACGGTTTGATGACACATGGCCAAGAGCGTCCTCGACAAGGACCTGCAACGGGTTTCCGGGCTGGAACATGCCACCCATGATCTGGCGCGGGCGCTGGCGGCGCCGGGCATAGCCCTGGTCTTCCTGCTGCTGGCAGCCGTGTGGGCCAGCTTCGTCGTCACCGATGGCCCGATGAGCTATCTCGTCGTCATCGCCGCTGCCATTGCCGGCTACATGGCCCTCAATGTCGGCGCCAATGACGTCGCCAACAATATGGGTCCGGCAGTGGGCTCCAAGGCCCTCACCATGGGCGGCGCCCTGCTTATCGCCGCCATTTTCGAGGCTGCCGGTGCGCTGCTGGCCGGCGGCGACGTGGTCAGCACCGTTGCACGCGACCTGCTGATCGGCAGCGCCATTCCATCTGGGCAGTTCGTGCTGCTGATGATGGCGGCGCTGCTGGCCTCGGCGCTCTGGGTCAATCTCGCCACCTATATCGGCGCGCCCGTCTCCACCACCCATGCGGTCGTCGGCGGCGTGGTGGGAGCCGGCGTCGCGGCGGCCGGCATGAGCAGCGTGGCCTGGCCGGTTATCGGCACCATCGCCGTCAGTTGGGTCATTTCGCCCATCCTGGGTGGCATCGCGGCGGCGCTGCTGCTGTCGCTGATCAAGCACACCATCACCGACCGCATCGACAAGGTGTCGGCGGCGCGCATCTGGGTGCCGATCATCGTGGCCGGCATGACCGGCATCTTCGCCATGTATATCGCCACCAAGGGCCTGAGCCGGGTCTGGTCACCGGACCTCCCGGTCGTCATCGCCCTGGGCGTCGGCTTTGCCGCCCTGGGCTGGATCGGCGCCATGCCGCTGGTCCGCTTCCAGTCCGTCGGCCTCGAAAACCGCAAGAAGCATGTATCGTCGCTGTTCCGGCTGCCGCTGGTCGTCGCGGCGGCCCTGCTGTCCTTCGCGCATGGCGCCAATGACGTCGCCAACGCCATCGGCCCCTTCGCCGCGATCGTCACCACCCTGCAATCGGGACATATGGAGGCAGCCGACCTCGCTCTGCCCTTCTGGGTGCTGGCCATCGGCGCCATCGGCATCTCGCTGGGCCTGGCGCTGTTCGGCCCGCGACTGATCCGCACCGTGGGCGAGCAGATCACCAAGCTGAACGAGATCCGGGCCTATTGCGTGGCACTGTCCGCCGCCGTGACCGTACTTGTCGCCTCGGCTTTGGGCCTGCCGGTGTCATCGACCCATATCGCGGTGGGCGGCGTCTTCGGCGTCGGTTTCCTGCGCGAATACTACTCGCGCCGCGACCTCGATTTTGCCGCCGTGCCTGTTCATGCCAAGCATGTCGATCCCGCCGCGCTCAACGCCACACCGGAAGATGCGCTGTCCAGGGAACGCAAGAGCGAGCGGCGCAAGCTGGTGCGCCGCCAGCATGTGACCAGCATCGCAGCGGCCTGGATCGTCACCGTTCCCGCCTCGGCCGTGCTGGCCGCCATCCTGTTCTGGATTCTCGACTGGCTGATCGGCTAGGGGTGGCTTGGCGCGGCACTCTGGTCCGTCTTGCGCAACTGCGTCTGCAGCTTCACCGCCAGCCGCGACAGCGCGCTGTCATTGAGCAGCCGCCGCGCTTCGGGCAGCACGGCCCAGTGGCGCAGCCGCTGGTCCATTTCCTTCCACACATCGAGCTGGGTTTCGACCCACAGCGGATAAAGATCGACATCGACCAGGCTGGACCCGTCGGTGCTGGCGCCCGAGCGATAGCTGCCGACCGGCTCTGTGCCGATCTGGCCACTGATGCCGGCCTCTTCCAGGGCCTCCAGCGCCGCACTCTCCCAGGGCGTCATGCCGACTTCGATATCACCCTTGGGAAACATCCAGCGGCCGGTGCGCCGCGATGTGATGAGCAGGAAAACCACGCGACCTTCGACGACCGAATAAGGCAGCGCGCCGGACTGGCGCAGGCCGGGCGTGGTCTCCACCCTCGGGCTCCAGTTGCTCAGGAACTCGCGCAGCATGGTACTCTCCATCGGATCGACGGCCGGACATTCGCATAACCGGCGCCTGGCTGTCGATGCAGTGGCCTGTGCAAAAACCCAACAAAAAGGGCCCCGTGGGGCCCTTCGAAATCCCGTAGCCGCCCCTACGGCAGCAGGGTCAGGTTGGTCGCCGAGACCTTGCCGTCGCGCCCGGTTTCGAGCTCATAGGTCACCTTGTCGCCTTCATAGAGCCCCTGCAGGCCCGAACGCTGCACGGCGGAAATGTGGACGAAAGCGTCCTTTTCGCCATTCTCGGGCGAAATGAAGCCGAAGCCCTTAGTGGTGTTGAAGAATTTAACGGTACCAGTGATGGTGGCCATGGAATGTGGTCCTCGCAAGTGGTCGCCGCCGAGGCGGCTAAGGGTTGAAAACGGGCCATAGGGCCCGGCCTGAACGATTCACAAATCAGGAGGTAGCCAGGTTCCCGGCCTTCTGCCGGTCGATCGGACAGCGCCGCAATGTGTCGTCGTCGGAAATATGTCGGCTGTCTGTCGGAATTTCAAGGCGATTCACTTGCCGATGAAAAGCCCTCGATCCAGGAGGGACTCCGGATCGAGGGCCATGGCGCCCGAGGGCGCGTGCAGCATGGGGCGATGCTGCAACTTCTTAGTATGCCGGGCAGGTGTCGCGGTAGCGGCTGCCATTGGCGCGTTCGTAGATACAGATATTGTCGGTGCCGGAAGCCCGGCCCAGTACGTTGCCTGCCGCCGCGCCAACCACGGTACCGATACCTGCGCCAACCGCCGTACCGACAACATTGCCGGTCGCCGCTGCGCCAATAACCGCACCACCGACGCCCCCAACGACCGCGCCCTGTTGGGTGGTCGTGCAGGCCGCCAGCGAAAGTGCCGTCGCGGCAATGATCAGGATTTTATGCATGGGTAACCCTCCAGATACTATCGAGGCATGAATGCGGCACGCCTGCATTTGGTTCCGGCGGGCTTTTACTAAAATTGGATCAGCGCCGCCCCGGCAGCAGCGCCGCCACCACGATCGCCAGCCAGCCGCCGATCATGCCGACACCGCCCAGTGGCGCCGCGCCGGGGAAAATCCCCTGCCCCAGCCATTCGCGCAGTCCCAGATCGACCGCGAAGATGATGGTGCCCGCCGCCAGAAACGCCGCCGCGATGCCGAGCACGCGCCCCCGCCCCGCCAAGGCCAGCGCGAGCAATGCCGGCCCATGCGCCAGCCCGATGGCGGCGATGGCCGCAAGGTTCCGCGAATCCCCGCCATGCGAGGCCGCAGCAGCGGCCATCACACCGGCCGCGCCGATCAGGCCGGCCGCTGCCAGTGTCAGCCGCTGCGTCATGCTATCGGATCCGCTCATGCCTGGGCTCCGTCCTGTGTCTCTGCCTTGCCTCTTCCGCTAGCGGGCGGTTTCCTCTAGAGCAATCCCCCGCGAGTAGGACAGTGAGATGAACGAGCCAGTCACGGTTGCGTCCGGCGCAGCCGACGTCAGCCATTCCCCCGGCAGCTGGGGCGCCGAGTTGCGCGCCACCTTCGCGCTGGCATGGCCACTCGTCATCGCGCAACTGGCGCAGACCGCCCTCACCACCACCGATGTCATCATGATGGGCTGGCTTGGGCCGCAGGCTTTGGCCGCCGGCACGCTGGCAACGACCTTCCTCATGCCCTTCCTGCTGATGGGCATCGGCATCGTCGGCGCCGTCGCGCCGCTGGTGGCCCAGGCGCGCGGCGCCCGCGATATCAAGGCCATCCGCCGCATCGCCCGCCAGGGCTTCTGGGTCGCTATCCTGCTCGCCGTGCTGCTGATCCCCGTCGTTCTGCAGATCAGGCCCGTCCTCACCCTGCTCGGCCAGGACCCGGCGGCCACCATCCGGGCCGAGGAATATATCCAGGTCGCCGTCTGGATGCTGTTCCCAGCGCTGGCCATCATCGTCCCGCGCTCGCTGCTGTCGGCATTCGAAGCCACGCGCATCATCCTCATTATCACCGTCGGCGGTGTCGTGCTCAATGCCATCGGCAATTACCTGCTGATGTTCGGCACGTTCGGCCTGTCCCGGCTGGAACTCCGTGGCGCTGCGCTATCGACCCTGCTGACCAACATTGTGATGTTCGTGCTGATGCTGGTCTATGTGCTGCGGCATCGTCGCTTCAAGCGCTTCCACGTCCTGCTCCGTTTCTGGAAACCGGACTGGCCGCGCTTCCGCGAAATCTTCCGCATCGGCACGCCCATTGGCCTGACCGTGCTGGCCGAGGTTGGCCTGTTCACCGCCGCCGCCTTGCTGATGGGCCGTATCGGCACCGACGAGATCGCCGCCCATGCCATCGCGCTGCAATGTGCCTCCATGGCCTTCATGGTGCCGCTCGGCCTGGGCATCGCCGCGACGGTACGTGTGGGCCACGCCTACGGTCGCACTGACCCAGAGGGCATCCGCAAGGCCGGCTGGACCGCCTTCGCGCTCGGGGTTGGCTTCATGGCTATCGCCAGCATCCTGTTCCTCACCCTGGGACCGGTGATCGTCACCTGGTTCCTCGATCCGCGCGTACCCGAAAATGCCCATGCGCTGGCTTTGGCTGCCACCTTCCTCGTGGTGGCGGGCGTGTTTCAGCTTGTCGATGGAGCACAGGTGGTTGCGGCTCATGCCCTGCGCGGCCTCAGCGACACCAAGATACCGATGCTGCTGGCCATTCTCGGCTATTGGGGCGTCGGCCTGCCGGTGTCCTACATTCTCGGCTTTGTGGTCGGCTGGCGCGGCGTCGGCATCTGGATCGGCCTGGCAGCCGGCCTCGCCTTTGTCGCCGTGGTGCTGGTGACTCGCTTTGCCCTGCGCGAACGGCTGGGCCTGCTGCGGCTGCGCTAGCCGCCCGCCAGCCCGCGCCGCGGCCAATCGCCGAAGCGGTTGCGGAACCAGGTGCGCTGCCTTTTGGCATATTGCTGGGTGGCGATGGTGGCCAGCGCGATCGCCTCATCGCGCCCAACAACCCCATCGAGCCAATCGCCGATTTCGCGCACGCCGATGGCCTTCATGACAGGCAGCGACGGATCGAGATCGAGCGCCAGCAGCGCCTTGACCTCCTCAACTGCGCCGCCGGCGAACATGGCCTCGAACCGCCGCGCAATCCGCTCCCGCAGCACCGCCCGGTCAGGATCGAGCACCATGCGGTCAACCCGCAGGAAATCGGCAAGCATGCCGGCAGAAATCTCGTCCTGGAAGCTGGAAAGCATGCGGCCTGTCGCCCGCTTTACCGCCACTGCCCGGACCAGCCGTTGCGGGTCGGCCACCTTGAGCCGGGCAGCCGTCGCCGGGTCTTCCTGCCGCAGCAGAGCCAGCCGCTGCGCCCCGTCAAGCGCTTGAATCTCTTGTTGAACTTGAAGCGTCAGCGTGGCCGGAATCTCCGGGATATCGGCGAATCCATTTAGCAGCGCATCGAAGTAAAGCCCTGTGCCGCCAACGAAAATCAGCACCCGTTCCGGATCGGCATCATCGATGATCGCGCGCACAGCCGCCAGCCACTGTCCCGTCGAAAACCGAGTCGCGGCCGGCACCGTGCCGTAGAGCCGATGCTCGGCCATGGCCATTTCCCCATCGCTCGGACGGGCGGTAACCACCTGCAGCGTATCGTAAATCTGCATGGCATCGGCATTGACCACGATGCCGCCCTGCTCCTGCGCCATGGCGAGCGCCAGCGCCGACTTGCCGCTGGCAGTCGGACCCGCTATCAGAACGGCGCGCCTGCGGCCTGTCACGCATTCCTCCAAAAAGTAGACCTCATGCCAGTCCTCTGCCTCATCGCCAACCCCGCCGATTCCGATCTCGACCCGGCGCTGGCCGCTGCGGTGGTGAAGGCGACAGGCGGCGAACTCAACTGGCTCAACCACTCCATTGCCTGCGAGATCATCGAGCCGAAGTCAACCGATCCGCTGGCGCAGGCCCGCGAGATCATCGGTAATCGCCGGGTCGATGCGGCCCTGGTGCCGACGGAGAATCGCCGCAAGCAGGTACTCGTCGCCGACATGGATTCCACCATGATCAACGAGGAGTGCATCGACGAACTCGCCGCTGCCCTCGGCATCAAGGACCAGGTGTCCGAGATCACCGATCGCGCCATGCGCGGCGAACTGGATTTCGGCCAGGCGCTCGATACGCGCGTGGCCCTGCTCAAGGGGCTGGAGCGCAAGGTGATCGAGGAAATCCGCCGCGAGCAGATCACGCTGGCGCCGGGCGGGCGCGCGTTGATCCAGACCATGAAGGAATATGGCGCCTATACCTCGCTGGTCTCGGGCGGCTTCACCTTCTTCGCCGACTATTTCGGCAAGCGCATCGGCTTCCACGAAGCCATCGCCAATGTGCTCGAATTCGACGGCGACGCGCTGACCGGCACGGTGGCCAAGCCCATCGTCGACAAGAACACCAAGCGGGAGCGGCTGACTGCGATCGCAGCCGAACGCAACCTGCCGCTGAGCCAGACCATTGCCGTGGGCGATGGTGCCAATGATCTCGACATGATCCGCATTGCCGGCTTTGGCGTGGCGTTGCATGCCAAGCCCGCCGTGGCGGCCGAGGCGGGCATCCGCATCGACCACGGCGACCTCACCGCCTTGCTCTATCTCCAGGGCTATAGCGACGAAGATATCGTGCGCTGACATCTTCACCTCTCCTCAAGGGAGAGGCCGAGAGGCTCCAATAGCAAGGCCGGCGCATTACCGCGCCGGCCTCTTGCATATGTCGGAAGCGCTTACTGCGCTGCTGGGGCCGGTTCCTCGGCAGGTGCGGGAACCTCGGTGCCTACTGTCGGCGCCAATTCCGATCCGTCTTCCAGCGTGATGCTGGGAACGGTGGTCTCCTCGATGCCGAGGCCATCAAGCGCCGGCTCGTCGGTCTGCGGAGCCGTGATCGGCGGAGCGGTGGGCTGGATCGGGGGCGCCAGGTTGGTATTGGCTGGCGGGATCGAGCCGCCCGAACCGAAGTAGCGGAAGAACTCGCTATCGGGCGACAGCACCATGGTCGTGCCGGTGCCGGCCAGGGCGGTGCGGTAGGCTTCCATCGAGCGGAAGAACTCGAAGAATTCCGCATCCTGGCCATAGGCCGCCGCGAACAACCGGCTGCGCTCGGCGTCACCGGTACCGCGGATGATTTCCGAGTCGCGGGTGGCTGCCGCCACGATTTCCACGGCCTGGCGGTCGGCGATGGCGCGCAGGCTCTGTGCCTGTTCCTGGCCGCGAGCTCGCAGCAAGGCGGCTTCGGCAAGACGTTCGGCACGCATGCGCTCATAGGTGCGCTCGAACACATCGGCTGCCAGGTCGGTGCGCAGGATACGCACGTCGATGACCTCGATGCCGAGCTGCTCGACGTCCGGACGGATGAGGTCGCGGGCTTCCAGCATCATCTGCGGGCGCTGCTCGGAAAGGGCCGCGTTGAATTCGCGCAGGCCGTAGACCTGGCGCAGCACGGCGGCAAAGCGGGTGGCGATACGATCTTCCACCACCGCCAGTTGACCCTGGGCGCGTTCGCGGAACAGCCGCGGATCGGTGATGCGATAGGTGAGGAACGCATCGACTTCATAGAAGGCGCCGCCCGAAACCTGCACGCGCAGATCCTGGATGTCCTGGCGCAGCAGGCGATCTTCGATGATCTGCACGCTGTCCACGATATCGGTCGGAATCTTGAAGTAGATGCCCGGCTCGGTGCGAATATCGGTGATCTGGCCGAAACGGGTGACGATGGCCTGGTCGCGCTCGTTGACCACATAGATCGACGAGAAGAACACGTAGAGTGCGGCGAGCAGAACGACGCCAATAATGATCAGACGATTGTTCATGGCTCAGTTCCCCGTCGTCGTGGTGGTCGTGGCGCCGGGGCGCAATTCGGGCAACGGCAGGTAGGGGATGACCCCCTGGCCATTGGCGCCATTCTCGATCAGCACTTTCTCGGACCCGCCCAAAACCTCTTCCATCGTTTCGAGGAACAGGCGTTTGCGGGTCACTTCGGGGGCATTGACATATTCGGCATAGATAGCGTTGAAGCGCTCGGCCTCACCGGTTGCTTCCTGCACCACGCGATTGGTGTAGGCGGCGGCGTCTTCGCGCAAGGCTGCCGCACGGCCGCGGGCATCGCCCAGCAGCGTATTGGCATAGGAGCGCGCTTCTTCCTGCACACGGTCCTCGTCCTGCTCGGCACGCTGCACTTCGTTGAAGGCATCGGCCACTTCGGCCGGCGGCGCCGCGCCTTCGATCGAGATTTGGCTGACGGCAACGCCGAGGCCATAGCTGTCGAGAATGGTCTGGGTGATTTCCTGGACCTGGGATTCGATCCCCGCCTGGTCGTCACGGAACACGTCATTGGCCGGGCGACGGCCGACGACTTCACGCATGGCGCTCTCGGCGGCATTGCGCACCATGTCTTCGGGGTCGCGCACGTTGAACAGGTATTCGACCGGATTGGCCACTGCCCAGAACACCGAGAAACGGACATCGACGATGTTCTGGTCGCCCGACAACATCAGCCCGTCATCGCCATTGCTGCGGGAGCCGGCGGCGGCGGGGGAGCCGATCGTGGTCTGGTTGACCGTGACGGTGACGCGTTCGACCGTCTCGATGGGCCAGAGATGGAAATGCAGGCCCGGCATCGACAATTCGGGCTTGGGGGCGCCGAAGCGCAGCTCGACGCCGACTTCCTGCGGATCGACTGTATAGATCGAGTTGAGGGCCCAGAACGCCACGATGGCGAGTGCGCCGCCGATCAGCGCCCAGCGGCCGCCGGGAATACCACCGCGGAACTGGTCGCGGCCGCGGTTGAGAATATCTTCGAGATTGGGCGTATTGCCGCCACTGGGACGCCGTGGGCCACCACCGCCGCCAGGCGCCTGGCCCCAGGGACCGCCATTGTTATTGCGGCCACCCCCGCCTCCGTTACTCTCCCACGGCATCGCGTCCCTTTCGGATAATTTTCGTTTCGTTACGGACTTATATAGGTAAGGCCTTCATGCGATCAATGCGCGGCGGGCAGGCGACGCTCGTACACTTTGACGCGGTAGCTTGCCTCGTCCCTGGGAGAAGGCGTTACCTCGGGCAGGTCGACCACCGCCCATTGCTCCGGCTCGATCGCTGGAAACAGCACGTCTCCGGCAGGACTGAGGTCGATATGGGTGATGTAGAGCCGATCGGCGCGATCCATGAGCTGCGCGTAAAGCTCGCCTCCGCCGATGATCATGATTTCGTCAACACCGTCCGCCTGCGCGATTTCACGCGCCTTTTCCAGAGCCGCGTCGATGTCGTGGAAGACCAGCACGCCTTCAGCCTGGTAGCCCTGCCGGCGGGTAATGACGATATTGCTCCGCCCCGGCAACGGCTTGCCGACGGTCTCATACTGCTTGCGGCCCATGACGATGGGCTTGCCCATGGTGGTCTGCTTGAAGAATGCCATGTCGGACGGCACGCGCCAGGGGATGGCCTGGTCGCTGCCGATGACGCCGTTTTCCGCCACGCCGGCGATCATGGCGATCCTCACGCTCATGATGCCCCCAGTTTCAGCAGCGCCTCGCCATCGACCCGCACCTTGGTCCATTCGTCCTGCATCACGCCGCCCTGCGACTTGTAGAAGTCGATCGATGGCGCGTTCCAGTCGAGCACCCACCATTCGAAGCGGCCGAGACCCTCGGCCACGCAGCGCTGCGCCAGGTTGACCAGCAGCGCCTTGCCGATCCCCTTGCCGCGCATGGACGGATCGACGAACAGGTCTTCCAGCCAGATGCCATGCCGCCCCTGGAAGGTGGAATAGGTATAGAACCACAGCGTGAAGCCGACCGGCTTGCCGTCCCACTCGGCGATCTCGCAGAACACCTTCGGCTCGGTGCCGAACAGGTCGCGCAGGATATCGGCCTCGGTGGCCTTGGCCTCGTGGCTCAGCTTTTCATAGGCGGCCAGCGCTTCGATGAAACCGATGATGGTTGCGGCATCGGCGGACGTGGCGGGGCGAATGGTGAGTTGGTCAGTCATTGAACCTGCTTGGCACGACCTCGTGGTTCGACAGGTTCGCCATGAGGTCTATTCGGAAATCTCAGGAGACCTCGTCCTGAGCCTGTCGAAGGACTCATTGGCTCGGCTGGCGTTCGAGAATGAGAATATTCAGCTCTTCCTGCGGCCAGAAATCCTCCTTGACCATCTCGAAAGTGGTGGGCCCGATCTTCTTGACCCCTTCCCCGCAGAACGAGACCAGGTTATCGGCGCTGCCCTTGTCCACCACCAGGCGGAACTTGCCGATGCTGCCACCGCCCCAATTGCCGCCCGTGGTGAGGATGTAGGAAATCCAGCTTTCGAAGAAGGGCGCCGACCAGGGCTCGTCCGGATTGGTCAGTGTCGCCCGCACCGCCTTGAGGAAGCCTTCGTCGGTGCAATACTTGGTCTTGTATTCGGTGGCCGGGTCATAGCCCTCATAGGGTTCGCCAAGGAAACTGACGCCCACCGTGCCGCCGACGCTCGGCTTGTAGCGATGTTCCACCGTGACCGTCTCGCCGGCCGGGAAGTTTCCTTCCCAGGTGTAGGTCGCCTTGTAAGTCCATGCCGGCCAATAGTGTTTTTCCCAGCCCTCGCCGGCGTCATACTCGTCCGGCACCACCAGTCCCAGATGCAGCAGGCGCTCGATGGTCTGGTTGTCGAGCGCATCGGTCGCGTCGCTGGCGGCGCTGGTGATCGGCACTAGCGGCAGGCCCAGCTGTTTGATCGTCTTGGTGCGATCCACCCCGAAGGCATAGGCGTATTCGTGCAGTTCCGTATCGACATGCACGCCGTTGAGAGTGGTTTCGAACTGGAACAGGTTATCGTCCGGCCCCATCGGAAACGCCACGGGCGACCAGAAATTGGGCACGATATCGGGCATGGGAAACGCCACCAGGATAGTGTGGTCGGCCTGGCCGGTATTATTGAACTGGTAGACGACCCGGATCTCATCCTTGGAGATGAACAGCTCCTCGCTCTCCATCACGATATCCTGGTTGGTGATGAATTCGAGCCCGCCAGTGGTCAGCACCGCCGACGTGTCATTGGCGACAACAGGCACGGCAGCAAGCAACAGCCCGACAACCAGCACAGACCTCATCGCATCCTCCCGAATGATCGACGCCTCTGATCTAGCACGGTGTCATTCCCGCGAAAGCGGGAATCTCCCGTCAGCCGGTTGCAAAAGTGGGATTCCCGCTTTCGCGGGAATGACGCCGAGATTGGAACGGTTAGACCTATACCGCGACCGCAGCCTTGATATGGGGATGCGGATCGTAGCCCTCGAACGCAAAATCCTCGAACACGAAATCCTCCAGCCGCGTCACGTCAGGATTGATCTTCAGCACCGGCAGCGGCAGCGGTTCGCGCGTCAGCTGCAGTTGGGCCTGCTCGAAGTGGTTCGAATAGAGATGCACGTCACCAAAGGTGTGGACGAAGTCGCCCACCCCCAGCCCCGTCACCTGCGCCACCATATGGGTCAGCAGCGCATAGGACGCGATATTGAACGGTACCCCGAGGAAGGTATCGGCCGACCGCTGGTAGAGCTGGCAGCTCAGCTTGCCATTGGCCACGTAGAACTGGAACAGGCAATGGCACGGCGGCAGCGCCATCTCGTCCACCTCGGCCGGGTTCCAGGCCGAAACGATATGCCGGCGCGAATCCGGCTTGGTGCGGATGGATTCGATCACATTGGCGAGCTGGTCGATCTTGCGCCCGTCCGGCGCCGGCCAGCTCCGCCACTGCGAGCCATAGACCGGGCCGAGGTCGCCGTTCTCGTCGGCCCACTCGTCCCAGATCCTGACGCCGCGCTCCTGCAGCCAGCGCACATTGGTCTCGCCGCGGATGAACCACAGCAGTTCATAGATGATGGATTTGAGATGCAGCTTCTTGGTCGTCAGCAGCGGGAAACCCGCATTGAGGTCGAACCGCATCTGGTAGCCGAACAGCGAGCGCGTGCCGGTGCCGGTACGGTCGGCCTTGTCGGCGCCATGTTCGAGAATGTCGCAAAGGAGTTTGAGATAGGGCTGCATGGCCGCAACCTAGCTTGATTCGCCCCACTCCGGGGCCGGCGCCAGGTGCGTTTCCACCAGGCGCGACAGGAGCGCGATCTGCTCCTGCTGCTTGGCCAGCAATTGCCTCAATTCATCATTTCGAAGCTGATCGACTTTGTCATGCAGAGCCATAATCTCGATTTCCGCCTTGAGGTTGCATTCGTAGTCGTGGCCGGTAACCAGCCTGTCCTTGGCCGCCTGCCGGTTCTGGCTCATCATGATGACGGGCGCCTGCATGGCGGCCAGCATGGATAGCAGCAGATTGAGGAAGATGAAGGGATAAGGGTCGGGAGCCGACCGGCTCAGCAAAAGGTTGGTCACGACCCAGGCCACAAGGACCACGCCGAAGCCGATGAGGAAGGTCCAGGAGCCGCCAAAAGACGCAACCGCGTCTGCCAGCCGCTGTCCGAACGTGGATTTTTCATCGAAGACCGTGCTGGTATCGACCGAAAGTGCCCTTTTGGTAATGGCCTGCTCCAGGACATCGCGCTCCCGATCGGTCAGTGTGGCTTCGCCTTTGCCGAGGAAGCGTTCAGCGGCGTGGATGAGTTTATTGGCAGACGTATCGGTCATGATGAACCTCACACATGTTTGGCGGGTCGAGAGGCAAAGTCAAAAATGGTAATAGAATACCACCACGCCTGATGACCAACACTGTCAGCAGGCCAGGCTACACCGGCCGTGACGCAAAAGGAGGACGACCATGTCCGTTGAATACATCAATCCCGCTGGTATGCATAAAAGCCCCATATACTCCCAGGGAATCATCCTGCCGGCCAACGCCCGGCTATTGCTGATCGGTGGACAGAACGCCTTCAACGAAAAGGGCGAGATCGTCGGCAAGGGGGACGTCGCCGCACAGACAAGGCAGGCGCTGGACAATCTGCAAAAGGTGCTCGCCGCTGCCGGCGGGCGCCTGGAAGACCTGGTCAAGACCACCATCATCATGCAGCAGGATATCGACCTGGGCGCCGCCTTCGGCGTGTGGATGAGCGTCTGGGGCCAGCGGCCCAACCCGCCAACCGTGACGGGCTTCCGCGTCGCCGGTCTCGCCAATCCCGATTTTCTCATCGAGATCGAGGCACAGGCGGTACTGCCATGAGCCCCGTCCTCCGTCCCCTGCGCAAGCGCGAGGAGATGCCCGATTTCGTTCGGGATGCCCTCGAAAAGCGCGGGTTGCGCGAGAAATACGATGCCCGCCCGCCCTATCAGCGCAACGACTACCTGTTGTGGATCAACAAAGTCCGGCTCGAATCCACCAAGCTCAAGCACCTGGCGCAGATGCTCGACGAGCTGGAGGCCGGCGGCGTCTATATGGGCATGGCCTGGAAGGGCTGACTTGTTAGCACCAGTTCTCCTTGTGGCCCCGCCAGGTATGCGCCAGCCCCTCGGCCACCAGCGTATCGCCGATCGAGCGGCCGTCGCGGACCACGATTCGCAGCTTGCGGCCATAGACGTCCTCGTCCCGGTCGATGGGCACCAGTTCGAACGGCCCGGCGCTGAGCAGGTCGCGCAGACGCGCGGCGGCACGCCGGCCCAGTGCCGCTTCGGCGGCGCAGCCCGGCGAACTCACCTCCGGGGTGTTGAAGTCGGCAATACGGATCTTGGTGCCGTCGAGCCAGAACGTGTCGCCATCCACCACGCAATCGATCCGGATGCTGCCGGCACAAACGGCAAAATTCTGTGGCGCCGCTGTCCTGGTTCCCTGCACCGCCGGCGCATCGAGCAGCCGCGCGAGGCCCGTATCGGGCAATGACGCCAGCAAGGTGCCACCCAACCCGCCGGCAAGAAGAAACGCCGGAGCGAGCATCCAGATCGATATCGGCTGACGGCTGCGCGTGCGCACCGCCAGCCGCAACGGCGTTCTCGAACTTGCCATGGCCACCTCCCTCCCCGGGGAATGGCAGCATGGCGGGGAAGCGTTAAGCCGGGTTCAACACCTAGGGGACAATACGCGGCGTGGCATTGCCCGTGATTTGCATCCCGCCCCGACCGCGCCTATATAGGGAATGCTCGCAAGAGCTATGGCGATAAACGGTCATCGTAATAAACCTTTCGGACCCGGGGGCAGTACCCGGCGCCTCCACCATCTACCCCTGCCAGGGGCAGCCAATGGGGGCGAAACAGGATCGACGAGGGCGTAAAGGGTGTGCTTTTGCTCGGTGAGGTACCACCGTTATCGGTCCAAAACTTATAGTTGCAAATGACAACCATAAGGCTCCGGTCGCTCTCGCCGCGTAAGCGGTGCTAGCACTGGGAATTTAAGTCCTCCACCCCTAGCCGGGTGACAGGCGGGGTTCGCAGGCACCTGGCAACAGAAGCCTGCACTTCCCATTCTCAGACTGCGCGCGCCTTTGTTCTTGAATTCTCGTGGAACGTGAGGCTGATATGGGCCGTTCGGGATTCTATCCCAGAAGACTGGAAGGTAGCCGATGGCCGAAGACCACATGCGATACGACATTCTCGCCCAGGAAGCCCTGCGCGGCGTCGTGCGCAAGGTACTGGCCGAGGTCGCCAAGACCGGCCTGCCCGGCGAGCATCACTTCTTCATCTCCTTCGTCACCCGCGCGCCCGGCGTGCGCCTGAGCGAGAAACTGCTCGGCCAGTACGACAAGGAAATGACCATCGTCATCCAGAACCAGTATTGGGACCTCAAGGTCAACGAGACCGGCTTCGAGGTCGGCCTCAGCTTTGATGGTATCCCCGAAACGCTGGTGATCCCGTTCTCGGCGGTCAAGGGCTTCTTCGACCCGTCCGTCCAGTTCGGCCTGCAGTTCGACCCGGCGACCGCACCGGGTGCAGCGGCCGTCGAGGCCAAGGCCGACGCCGATGTCGAAGCCGCCGCCGGGACCGATGCCGCCGATGGCGAGGAAAAGCCCGGCGAAAAAGTCGTCAGCCTCGACGCTTTCCGCAAGAAACCCTGACAAGTCCCTGATGGACAAGCGTTCCCTGTCCATCGCAGGTCATCGCACCTCCATCGCGCTGGAGCCCGAATTCTGGGCCGCGCTGGAAGCCATGGCCGCCGAAAAATCCCTGACCATGGCGGGCCTGATTCGTGCCATCGACGAAAACCGTGAAACCGCCAACCTGTCCTCGGCGGCGCGGCTTGCCGTATTGCGCTGGTATCAGGGCAAGGTCGGCCAAAGCGGCTGAATCGCCCTAGAACAGCGGCTGGTTCACGCCTGAGCCGATGGGCTGATTGACCACGGGCGGCAGGCCCAGGTCCAGCGGCCCTTGGATCGGCTGGGTCGGCAGCGTCTGGATCGACGGGCTGGTCTGGGGTGCCTGCTGTTGCTGCAGCCGCAGCGCTTCTTCCTCCGCGGCCTGTCGGGCCGCCTCTTCGGCGGCAAGCCGCGCCGCTTCCTCGGCGGCACGGCGGCGCTGTTCCTCGATCAGGCGGTTGCGCTCCTCGGCGGCGGCGCGCTGGCGCTCCGCATCCTCGGCGCGCAGGATTTCGAGCCGGTCCACTTCCAGTTCATTGGCCCGCACCATCACCGCCGCCACCATCTCGCCCAGATCCAGCGTCACCTCAGGCGCCAGCAGCGTGCCGGCCAGCCGCGTGATGATACGCGACGTATCGGGACCGACGAGACCACCTTCATCCGCGAAGTCCCGTGGGGTCATCACGAACCCGCCGCCGAGACCCAGGTCGGCCAGCGTCAGGTTGATATCCCCGGCCAGCCTGGCCCCCTCGCCATCGACGATGAAATTGGCCAGCCGCACCACGCCCCCGGCTATCGAGAATGCGCCGGTGGCCGTCGGGGCGGTAAGCGGGCCTCGCCCCAGTGCCAGCCCCATAATGGTGCTCATGGCGTCGGGCTCCATTTCGAGCACACCATCGAGCCCGGCCACGGTGGGGTAGATCTCGGGCGACATCTGATCGATCGTCAGGCCGGTCAGCGTGAAATTGCCCTCGCCCGCCATGACGCGCATCGCCTCCGCCAGGCTGGCGCCGGTGGCCTCGAAACGCAGCCCGCCATCGAGCACGCCGTCGAGCATAGCGGCGACGGCCGGCGGCGCGATCACCGCAATTGGCGCCGCCGTCAGGCTCACGCGCCCGCTCACGGTCTTGTCGACCAGCGGGCCGGCACAGCAGACCGTGACATCGAGACCGACCGTGCCCAGGTCCGCCACCGCCTCGAAGCGAGCGAGCCGTGTCCGCGTCTCGTCCCAGCTCAATTCGAAGCTGGTCTTGCCCAGCCGTTCGACACCGCCAGCCGCCAGCGCACCGGCCGTCACAGCCACCGTGCCGCGTGTCTGACGGGCGCTCCCGCCGAGCGAAATCGGTCCCTCGGGCCAGACCTCGCTGCCGCCGACCAGTGCCGCCGGGCCGAACAGCGTCACTGCCAGCCCTTCGGCCGACACCAGGTCCACCGCGATATCGCCTGCCACGGCCGCCGTGCTGCCGGTGCGCGACAGCGACAGCTCGCCGGCAAAGCCGGTCTCGCCTGATGTTCCGCTGATTTCGGTCAGCCGTGCCAGCCGCTCACCCTCGAAATGCAGTTGCGCGCTGCCCTTTGCCATCGGCAGTGTCAGGCCGCGCGCGCCGACGATCCGCGCCAGCCCGCCGGCATCGGCCAGCGCAATGTCCAGCCGGCCCGTGCCTTGGATTTCGCCATTGTCCAGCGACAGCAGATTGCCGGCATAGCTGATGCTCTCACCGCCCAGGCTTGCCGTGACGGTGCTGTCGAGGCTGTTGCTCGGCGCGCCCTCTAGGCTCAGGCTCACCAGCATGGAGCCATCCCCCGCAAAGAGCGGAATATCGCCAAGCCCGATCTGCCGGGTTAGCCCGGCAATATCGGTGGATTCGAGCCCCATCGTGACCCGCAGCGGCGCCGTGGCCAGCGTCCCGATGCCAGCCCCGAGTTCGGCGCGCATATTGAACTTGCCCACGCCCAGCGAGCCCGCCAGCGTCACCGTCTGCCCGCCATCCACCGGCTCGCCGAGGTCGACCAGCAGGTCTGCCGGGGCGGACAAGGCCAGTGCGTCGCGCCAGCTTTGCGGCACATCGAGCAGGCTGTAGAAGCGCGCCAGGGCGGGTGCGTCGCCCGCATCGATCCGCACCATGCCCGAGCCGAAAATATCAGGCGCGGCGGCCGTGCCCCCCGCCGTCAGGGTCGCGTCGAATCCGACGCCCCCCCAGTCATCGGCGGATAGCCGCGAAAAGCTCACTTCGCCGCCGCGCCATTGTCCCTCCGCCACGAGGCCCGTTCCATCGAGCCCCAGCACGCGGGCGCCCTTGCTGGTCAGCGAGAAGCTGCCATAGGGAAAGCTGATGCCAAAGGACGGTTCGGCCACGATATCGGGCAGCAAAGCCGCGACCATCGCGCTGCCCCTCGCGCCCAGCTCATCGAAATGCGCCACCAGGTCGAGCCGCTTTTCCTCGCCGAAGCCGAGGCGGACTTCGACACCATGCGGGCGCTCGTTGAGCGTCAGCACGCCGTTGACGAGCCCCAGAGCATCGCCCGCCAGCATGACGCGCCCACTGAGCGCACCGGGTTCGTTGAACAACGCATTGCCCTCATCCGCCTTGCGCCAGAGGGCGGCCAGGCCATCGAGCCGGGCACTTGCCAGCGAAACATCGCCGCTGAAGGCCGGGCGCCCGCTTTCACTGGTCAGTTGTCCGTTGATCCGCAACTCGGTATCGCCAGGCAGTTGGGCGATGAATTGCTCGATCTGCCATGCCGAACCATCGGTCCGCGCATCCATGAGGACATTGCGCAGAGCAAAGCCGCGCAGACCCACTTCGGCCAGGTCGATCCCCACCCGGCCCGCCATGGGCGGAATGATCGGCGCGGGCAGTTCCGAGAGCAGCCGCACCGCCTCATAGGGCAAGGTGGTCGCGTCCTCCTTGGCATCGCGCGGCGACAAGGAGAACACGCCGCCCGAAATCACCGCGTCGAAGCTCCTGACATCGCCGAGTTGGATGCTCGCCGCGCCGGTCAGTCGCGTGCCGGCCCGGTTCTCGTCCGGCCGCAGCGTATAGCCCGAGAGCACGATGCGGTCGGTCGAGCCGGTGACCTTGCTTTCCAGCACCAGATCGCCGCGAATATCGGTCGCGACGTCGGTTGCCGGCGGCCTCTGGCGATAGACCATGTCCCCGTCGAATTTGGGCGCCATGCCGGGCGCCAGCAGCCCCTCCAGCGACAGCGAGAACGCATTCGACACCGGCTGCAGGAACAGCGACACCCGCGCCTTGCCGGCCTCGTCGACCATGCCCGAATTGAAGCGTACGCCATAAGGCTCGTTGCGATAGCTCCCATTGCCCTGGAACGAGAACGGGCCGCTGAAACTGGCGAGGCGCAAGTCCCCGCTGACCGCGTTGGCGACGAAATTCTCGCCCGACCGGCGGTCCATCAGCCGCACCGTGGCATCGATGACCGTCGTCTGCCCCAGGCCTACCCCACCGGTGCCGGATGCCAGGGCGACCCCGCTGCCGAAAAAACCGCTTTCGTCGATGGTGAAATCGACCACCGGACGGCGCAGTACCAGGCGGGTAACATTGTAATTGTCGCGCAGGAAATCCATCAGCGAGAATTCGGCCTCGACGCTGTCCACCGTCGCAGCCGGCTCCTCGGGCGAACCCACCAGCACGTCGGAAAACCGCAGGCGCGGCTGCGGCAGCAGCGTGAAATCGATATCGCCCCGCACCGTGACCGGCGTGCCGAGAACATCAGTCGCCAGCTCTTCCATCCGCCCGCGATAATCGCTCCAGCGAATGAAATGCGGCGCGATGAACGCGCCGGCCAGCACGATGATCGCCAGCAGGCCGACGACGATGTAGATGCGATTGAGCACTGTGCGTGACTATCCGATTTCCCGCGGCAGAGTGTAGGCATGCGGGCTTTCGGCGCAACCCCGCCATTGCCTCGATACATATGAGATTTGTCCCGCCCAAAACGAAGCGGCCGGACCTTTCGGCCCGGCCACTCTCATCGCGGTTGCAATGCCTTACAGCGCGCCGATGGACCAGAAGAAGGTCTCGCCCGAGCTGTCGTCGACGCCGTCATTGTCGGTGATCACGAAGCCGTTGCCGGCAGCATCGACAGCGAAGCTCTCGACCTTGTCGACCACATAGCCATTATTGGCGGCGAGATCGGGCACGAGGTCACGCACCAGTTCCTTGCCGACGGTGGGCAAATTGCCGCCGAGTTCGGCCGGAACCAACGCGGTCACCGGCACGCGGTAGAGCGCCTTGAGCTTGGCGTTGCCGGCGATCTGGTTGTCGCGCTCGATGATATAGGCGTAGTCACCATGGACGGTGATTTCGCTCAGGCCCACCCAGCCGCCTTCCGGCGCCTTTTCGAGCGGGTAGCGTACCGCGCCCCATTCTTCGGTGTCGGTATTGTAGGAGACGAGCTTCACGAAGCCCTTCTCGTCATCCTTCCACTCGCGCTGGATGGCGATCCACAGCGTATCGCCGATCCTGGCCACGCCTTCGGCACCCGACCGGGTTTCACCGGCCAGCAGAGCCGCCGGATAGGCGATCTCGTCTTCGATCTCGCCCTCGGCATTGACGTGGTAGAGCGCATGCGGGGTCAGCTTGCCCGTATCGCCTTCCGAAGCCAGCCAGAAACCGCCCTCGCCGTCCAGCGTGATGCCCTCGAGGTCGAGCTTCTGTGCCGGAACGCCATCGCGGGTCACCACGGTCTTCTTGACGATGCGGGCCGGCTTGGCGGTCGCGTCGATGGTGTAGATTGCGGCTTCCGTGAAGGCGCTGTCGCTGACGGCATAGATAATGCCCGGCTTTTCGGCGTCGCCCACGGCGCCCGAAAGCGCGGCCCAGCCGATCGGCCTCCCGTCGGCATCGAGGTCCGAGATGATCTGCGGATAGGCCGGCTCGCTTTCGCTGAGCGCGAAGATCATGACATGGGCGCCGGCCAGCCCATCGGGGCTGAGGTCGGTTTCATTGGCCGTCACGTAGAGGTTGCGCGACGGAATGGCCAGCGCGCCTTCCGGGCCAAGGCCCGAGGGAACTGACTGCCAGTATTCCGGCACATCGCCGGTATCCTTGTAGATGGCGACCAGCGAGGAGCGCTCCTGATTGACGAAGATGAACCTGGTCTCGCCGAACGTGCCGACTTCCATGCCTTCGGGCTCGACGCCCTTGGCGTCCGAACGGCCTTCCGGATAATGGCCGAGCTGCGCCGCGATATATTCCATCGACGGACCACTTTCGTAGAGCTCGGTGCCGTCCTTGTGGAAAATGGTGAAGCCGCGCGAGCCGCCTTCATAATCGCCCTCATTGGCGATGATGATGCGATTGTCGTCGAGCCACTGCACGGCATCGGGCTCGCGTTTGCGGCCCGGCTGGCTCTCGGTGAAGCTGAGGCGGCCGTCTTCGGTCGCGTCGACCCCTTCGAGATCGACCGTACCAGCGCTGAAATCATTGATGATTTCGCCGGTTTCGCCATTGAGGATGACGATGTGGTTGTTTTCCTGCAGCGTCACGGCCAGTTCGTTGAGGCTGTTGAAGTCGGTATATTCCGGCTCGGCATCTTCGGCTGCGAAGTCGGCGACGCCAGCCAGTTCGGTGACGCGCATTGTGCCGCAATCGACCGTGCCATCGGCGACGTCGAATAAGGTGATATTGCCGCTCGGCAGTTGCGGGATCGCGCCGTCATTGAACTCTTCATTGCGCTGGTTTTCCATCGAGATGGCGATCAGCGAGGCATCCATATTCTTGGCGATGGCGTCGGGCTGGCCGCCCAGATCGCAGGTGACCTCGATGGTCTTGCTGGCGATGTCGATGACCGAGAGATAGCCGGTTGGCGCGGTGAAATCCTCGGTCGTGTCCGAAGTCACCAGTGCCTTGCCGCCGATAACGGCAACCGAGGTCGGGCCGCCCTCGAGCGCCACGAAGCCGGCCGGCTTGGGCGCGGCCGGATCGGTGATATCGACAAAGCCGATGCCGCCCAGCAGGGCATTGGAATAGACCAGCGTCATGCCGTCTTCGGTGGCGGTGATGATTTCGGCCGAATTCTCGACACCGGCTTCGGAGTCGGGATTGTTCAGCGCCACCGGAAAGCTGGCAATGCGGTTGAAATATTCGGCGGCGGTGACCGAAGCCGTCGTGGCCAGCAATGCGGCGGTGATCGCAACCAGATGTCTTGGCTTAAGCATGATGGAGCCCCTGTTGGAATAGGCTCCGCTTAGGGCGGCCGAAAGACAGCGACGTGACACAGCCATGACGGATCGGTGACAGGCCGCCGTTCTATACACCGGGCGTGCCAGACCCTATATTGCCGACGAGAACAAAATAAGATTCGTCAATCCCCGCGCTGCGTCTGCCGGCCCCGGCACGCGGCGATGGAAAGGCCCCTAATGCCCGGTGTACCCCACCCAATCGACCGCCCGTCATCAGGGCCGATCACCAGCCAGTTCGGCCGGAGCCAGGCGCCTGATTACCTCAAAGGTCTCAATGAGGAGCAGCGCGAGGCGGTGCTGACTATCGACGGACCATTGCTCGTCCTGGCGGGCGCCGGCACCGGCAAGACGCGCGTGCTGACGACGCGCATCGCCCATATCCTCACCACCAAGCGCGCCTGGCCGTCAGAAATCCTCTCTGTGACCTTCACCAACAAGGCCGCCCGCGAGATGAAGGAGCGCATTGGCCACCTCGTCGGATCAGGCGTCGAGGGCATGCCGTGGCTGGGCACCTTCCACTCCATCGGCGCCCGCATCCTGCGCCGCCATGCCGAACTGGTGGGGCTCAGGTCCGATTTCACCATTCTCGATACCGACGACCAGATCCGCCTCATCAAGCAGCTTCTCGATGCCGAAAATATCGACGAGAAGCGCTGGCCGGCCCGCCAGTTTGCCGGGATGATGGACACTTGGAAGAACCGTGGCCTCTTGCCCAGGGACGTGTCGCCTGCCGATAGCGGCTCCTACGCCAATGGCCGGGGCGCCAAGCTCTATGGCGACTATCAGGCCCGGCTCAAAGTGCTCAACGCCGCCGATTTCGGCGACCTGCTGCTCGAAAACATCCGCCTGTTTAGGGAATATCCGGATGTGCTGGCCGACTATCATCGGCGCTTCAAATACATGCTGGTAGACGAATATCAGGACAGCAACGTCGCCCAATATCTCTGGCTGCGCCTGCTGGCGCAGGGCAAGCCCGCCAGCGAAGCCAATATCTGCGTCGTCGGCGACGATGATCAGTCCATCTATGGCTGGCGCGGCGCCGAGGTCGACAACATCCTGCGCTTCGAGAAGGATTTTCCCGGCGCCAGGGTCATCAAGCTGGAGCGCAATTATCGGTCCACCGGCAACATCCTCAAGGCCGCCTCCTCCGTAATCGCCTTCAACGAAGATCGCCTGGGCAAGACACTGCACAACGACACTGTCGAAAAAGGCGAACTGCTTTCCGTCACCTCATTGTGGGACAGCGAGGAGGAAGCCCGTACCGTCGGCGACGAAATCGAGAACTATCAGCGCCAGGGCGAACCCCTCAACTCCATGGCCATCCTCGTCCGCGCCTCGCACCAGATGCGCTCCTTTGAGGAACGCTTCATCACGCTGGGCCTGAATTACCGGGTCATTGGCGGCCCGCGCTTCTACGAACGCAAGGAAATCCGCGACGCTATCGCCTATCTGCGCGTCGTCTCCAACCCATCCGATGGCCTGAGTTTCGAGCGCATCGTCAACGTGCCCAAGCGCGGCCTCGGCGATAGCACCGTACAGATTCTCTACAATGCCTCGCGCTCGGCCAATGTGTCATTGCTGGCAGCCACGCGCATGCTGCTCGAAACCGAAGAGCTAAAGCCCAAGCAGCGCACCACCCTGCGCGAGCTGGTGGCCCAGTTCGATCATTGGTCGGCCCGCCTGCAGTCGCTGCCGCATTGGGAGCTCGCCCAGCAAATCCTCGACGAGAGCGGCTACACCGCCATGTGGCAGGCCGACAAATCGCCGGACGCCCCGGGGCGCCTCGAAAACCTCAAGGAACTCGTGCGTTCCATGGAAGACTTCGAGACGCTGGGCGGCTTTCTTGAACACATCTCGCTGGTGATGGATCGCGACACGGCCGAGGCCGAAGACGCCGTCTCCATCATGACGCTGCACTCGGCCAAGGGCCTCGAATTCGACACCGTCTTCCTGCCCGGCTGGGAGGAAGGCCTGTTCCCCAGCCAGCGCACCATGGACGAAAGTGGCCGCGCCGGTCTCGAGGAGGAGCGGCGCCTGGCCTATGTCGGCATCACCCGCGCCCGCAAGCGCGCCCGGCTATCGGTGGCGCAGAACCGCCGCATCAACGGCCTCTGGCAATCGGCCATTCCATCCCGCTTCCTCGACGAACTCCCAGCCGACGCCGTCGAGGTCAAGGATACCGGCTCATCCTATGGCGGCTACGGCTATGGCGGCGGTGCCAGCAGCCGCTTCAACAAGGCCGACCCCTTCGAAAGCGTCTACGAGACGCCCGGCTGGCAGCGCGCGCGCAACCAGCAGGCCAATCGCAAGAGCGCTGGCCCGCTCACCATCGAGGGCGACCTCGTCGCCCGCTCTGTCGATCTCGGCAATGACCGCTCGGCCTTCGGCCTCGGCGAACGGGTGTTCCACCTCAAATTCGGCTATGGCGCGATCATCGACATCGAAGGCAACAAACTCAGTATCGAATTCGAGAAGGCCGGACGGAAAAAGGTGCTGGAGAGCTTTATCAAGAAGGCTTGAGTGCCACGCCCTCGTGGTTCGAGGCTCGCAAGAGCTCGCACCTCGCCATGAGGCTACTTATGGCTCGGTGTATCAGTAGCCCTCATAGTGAGGTGCGCTTCTTCAGCGCCTCGAACCACGAGGGCGTCCCGCCTAAGGAAACCGCTTCCCGATCTCCGCCAGATAGGCCCTGGCCAGCGTCCCGAACCGCTCCGCGTCCAGCGCGATCGTCTGCCCCACCGCGATGCCCACGGCCGATTTGTCCGCCTTGTACTTGATCGTCTTGTTCTCCCTAAGCACCCCATCATGCTCCATGATGGAATCGCTCAGCATCCGCACTTCGTTGAGCGGATTGCCATCCTTGCCTTCGGCGCCGCGCATGCGATGCATGAAGTGGTGGTCGAGGACGAGCAGCATGCTGTTGAAATAGCCCGGCGCGAAGGCCGCAAGGGCGGCTTCGGCCTTGGCATTGCCCTTCACGGCAGTAGCGAGGGCAGCATAGGCGGCCAGTTGTTCCTCCACCTTGGCGGCGGTGAGCTGCACATAGACTTCCGGATAGCTGGTTACGGCGAGCACGGCGAAACATCCCCTGTCTGCGGCCGGACCATCCGGCTTTTAACCCTTGTCGTCCAGCTTGCGCGGACTTCGACATTTTGACCAAAGATTTCTGGCCGCATCTTCCGCCGCGCCAACACCAGCCCTATCTTCTCGCGCAGCACAACAGGAGAAGCCGCATGATCATCTCGACCACGCCCACGCTCGAAGGCCGTCCCGTCCGCGACTATCTCGGCATTGTCACCGGCGAGGTGATCGTCGGCGCCAATATCTTCAAGGACCTGTTTGCCAATATCCGCGACATCGTCGGCGGCCGGGCCGGCGCCTATGAAGGCGCCCTGCGCGATGCGCGCCGCCAGGCCTATGAGGAGTTGCGCTACGAAGCCGAGCGCATGGGCGCCGATGCGATCGTCGGCGTCGATCTCGACTACGAAGTGGTCGGCCAGGGCGGCTCCATGCTGATGGTGTCGATCTCGGGAACGGCGGTGAAGCTCTAAAGCCCCACCCCGCCCAGCGGTTCGGTCTCGAAGCGCTCGCCGAAGCCGGCGATCAGCGGGCGGGCGCGGGCGATGGTGGCTTGTACCTGGGGCAATTGCAGCGAACCGGCATGGCTTTCCTTGCTGTCCCAGGCCTCGGTGATCCAGAGTCCATCCTCGCTCGCTGGATCGCGTGCGATGATGTAGCTCAGGCAACCGGGCATGGTGCCGACATTTTCGAGCAGGATGGCCAGCAATTCCTCGCGCTTGCCCGGCGCCGCCAGCATCTTGCCGATCAATCCATACATTCCTCTCCTCCGTTCGAATCTACACTGCCCCGCCAGCGCGGGGATAAGTCAGATTGACCTTGCAGCGGACATGGCGCAACTAGAGCCGTTCAACGTTTCCTTGAAACGCTGAACGATCTCTAAGTCTTTGTATTGTCGCGTTTTCGAACCGGAAAAGTGCTATCCACCTTTCCTGAAAACGCTCCAGGCTCGGAACAAAGGAATTTGCCATGGCTGTGGACCAGCTCTCTTCCATTCCGCTCACCAAGGACCAGGCCTATGCGCTGGTCGATGCCGTGATGGAACGCGACGACCTGGCGCTGACCGCCTCGGCGCATGAAAATGAAGAGACCGGCGAATGGATTTTCGAGGCGACCTGCGACAGCCCACCCGATGTCGACTCCTTTGTCGAGCTCGCCCGGCAAACCCTTGGTGGCGCCGTGGAATTTTCGGTGGCGCCGATCGACCCGGAGATCAACTGGGTGGCCAAATCGCTGGAGGGCCTGGCTCCGGTCATTGCGGGGGGATTCTACGTCTATGGCAGCCACGAGACCGGGCCGGTTCCGGGCGGGCTGACGCCGATGAAAATCGATGCAGCCCAGGCCTTTGGCACCGGCCACCACGAAACCACGACCGGGTGTCTCGAAGCCATCGACAAGGTGCTGAAGCGCAAGCGGCCGCGCTACATGATCGATGTCGGCACCGGGACCGGGGTGCTGGCCATCGCGCTGGCCAAGCGGACGCGGACAACGGTCATCGCCAGCGATATCGACCCGGTTTCGGTGACCACCACGATCGACAATGCCGCGCAGAACGGGGTGGGCAAGCACATCATCGCGCTTGAGGCGACGGGCGTAAACCACCCGACCATAACGCAGAATTCGCCTTACGACCTCATCGTCGCCAATATCTTGGCGGGTCCACTGATGGCGCTGGCGCCGTCCATCGGCCGCATTGCCGGCAAGGGCGCGACAGTGATCCTGTCGGGAATTCTGGAGCATCAGGCGCGCGGCGTCATCAATGCCTATGCCCGCCAGGGCATGGTGCTGAACCAGAAATTGCAGCGCAAGGACTGGACCACGCTAATCCTCGAAATGCCGTAGCGCGAAGGCCGAATTGGTTAGCAGACTGTTAGCGTTTGACGAAGGCGGCGCGTAAATCGCGAGGGGCGGCACCGAAGCCCTGCAGGGATGTCTGAGGGCATCCCGGAAAAGCAAAATCCCCGAAGCGGGCTCCGGGGATCGACAGATCGTCAGCAGTAAACTGCAGCGCTTATGGGCGCTTGGTGAATGCGCCGATCAGCTGATGCTGCATGCGATAGCTGACCTGGCGGCTCGATTCACGGCCGCGGGCGTCGATGACGGATCCCAGGGCCTTGCGGAAATCGTTCTTGCTCTCGGTCATTTCAGTCTCCATGCACTTGCGACGAGGGTCTGTTGCCTTTCGTCGAATGCTATCTAGGCGCTTGCGTAAGGTTTGGTTAGGCCTCTGCGGTCAGACCAGCCCTGCAAGACTCGCAAGTCCCGTTACCGCTTCGTTAATTTGCTGTTCAGCTTGCCGTATTCGCGCTCGTAGCGCGCGACATACTCGCGGGCCTGCCGCTCGCGGCCGGCGACCAGCGCGTCAAAAGCCCGCGTAAGGAAATTCTTGTCCTGTGCCATCTTCGCTCTCCTTGTTTCTGCAACTAAGTTGGGGAGCGGGCGGCGATTTGCCATAGCCCGATACCACACGCCAGCCATGACCGGAGCGCAATCCGGCCCGAGGAGCCGCCATGACCGCCCAGAGCTTTCCCCCCGCCGTATTCCAGAGCTTCGACGAGAAGTCCGACCGGAAGACGGTGGCGCCGCGCCTCACTGCCTTGCGGGCCGCCATGGCGAAGGCGGGGGTCGATGCGTTCCTGATCCCGCGCGCCGATGCGCATCGCGGCGAGTCGGTGCCCCCAGGCGACGCGCGGCTGGCCTATGTCACCGGCTTCACCGGCTCGGCCGGCCTGGCGGTGGTGGGTCCACGCAAGGCGGCTCTGTTCGTCGACAGCCGCTACACCCTGCAGGCGCCGGCCCAGACCGACACCGGCAAGGTCAAAGTGGTACAGACCGACCGTGGCGGCATGAACGAAACCGCCAGGACCGTCATCCCCAAGGGCGGAAAGCTGACCTATGACCCCTGGCTGCACACACCGGGCGAAGTGCGCGAAATGACGAAGCTGCTGGCGGGCCACGCGACGCTGGTGCCCAGCCCCAACCTGGTCGATGCCATCTGGCCTGACCGGCCCGGTGCCCCGGTGAGCCAGATCGAGTTTTTGGGGCATAACCGCGCCGGCCGGACTGCGCCGGACAAGATTGCCGAAATTCAGCATTCCATTGCCGCCGACCATGCCGATGCCGTGGTGCTGACGCTGCCGGAATCGATCTGCTGGCTGCTCAACATGCGCGGGCGCGACGTGCCCAATACGCCCTTCGTACTCGGCTTTGCCATCCTGCCCAAAAAGGGCCAGCCGACGCTCTATCTCGATCCGGCCAAGATCACCGATGAGTTGAAGGCGGCTCTGGCGGGCGTGGCGCGGGTGGCGAGCCGCAAGGCATTCCCTGCGGCGCTGGCCCGACTGGGCAAGGCCGGCAAGGCGGTGCTGGTCGATCCGGCCAGCGCGCCCGAAGCCATCGTCGCGGCGCTCAGGGATGCCGGGGCCAGGCTGGTGGAAAAGCGCGACCCGGTGCTGCTGCCCAAATCGCGCAAGAACCAGGCCGAGCTGTCCGGCATGCGCGAGGCGCATGCACTCGACGGGGTGGCTCTCGCAAAGTTCCTCGCCTGGTTCGACGATGCGGCGCCCAGAGGCGGGCTGACCGAAATCGGCATCGTCACGGCGCTCGAAGCCTTCCGCCGCGAGGAGGAGACCTGTGTCGATGCCAGCTTCGATACCATTTCGGGCGCCGGCCCCAATGGCGCCATTGTGCATTACCGGGTGACCGGCAAGACCGACCGCAAGCTCGCCCCCGGCGAACTGATGCTGGTCGATAGCGGGGCACAATACCTCTCGGGCACGACCGACATCACCCGCACCCTCAGCACCGGTAAACCCAGCGACGAGGAACGCGACCGCTATACCCGCGTGCTCAAGGGCATGATCGCTATTTCCATGGCGCGCTTCCCCAAGGGCACGACCGGCGGCCAGATCGATATTCTGGCGCGGCAATTCCTGTGGCAGGCGGGCGTGACCTACAATCACGGCACCGGACACGGCGTTGGCGCGTATCTGGGCGTACACGAGGGGCCGGTGGGGATTTCATCGCGCTACACGGCGCCGTTCGAGGTGGGCAACATCATCTCCAACGAGCCGGGCTACTACAAGACCGGCGCCTATGGCATCCGCATCGAAAACCTGATCACCGTGGTCGAAAGCGCCGAATTCCCTGGCTATCTCGAATTCGAGACGCTGACCCTGGCGCCCATCGACAAAAGGCTGATCCGCAAGTCGCTGCTGTCGGAAGCGGAGCGGGCCTGGCTCGATGGCTATCATCACCGGGTATGGAAAGAGATCGGGCCGCTGGTGAAGGGCAAGGTCAAGGACTGGCTGAAGGAGGCGACGGGGGCATTGTAGGCTCTTCACCTCTCCCTTGGGGGAGAGGTCGACCCGTCTTCGGGTCGGGTGAGGGGGCCTTACCCTTGCACCTCAGCCAGAAAAGGCCCCCTCACCCGGCGCTGCGCGCCGACCTATCCCCCAAAGGGAGAGGTTAAGGAGCCCTCAATACCCCGCCGCCGCCTCGGCGAAAATCTCGCTGAGCCGGTATTCATTGTCCGGATTGGTGGAGACCACATCGTCGATCTTCCAGCCGCCATCCTCCAGCACCAGGTCGTAGCTCAGGGCACGCGGCTCGCCGAAATTGCGGAAGGTGACGTCGACCGAGGCATAGTCGCCGGCAATGCCGGGGGTGCCGATATCAAGTTCGGTGATGTCGTAGTCCTGGCCGTCGATATAGGGATCGAAGCTGATGGCGCCCATTTCGCCCTCGCCGGCCAGTTCCACATCATTGTCATAGAGCGCCTGCAGCGCCCGCGAGCGGAACTGGCTTTCGTCCTCGGAGAACGTGCCGCTGAAATAGGGTTCATAGAAGGCTTCGAGCAGCGCCTGCGGCGTCTCGTAGGGCTGGGCGGCGGCAAGGCCGGTCAGGGCCAGGAACAGGCTGGTGGCGAGGGCGGCGAGCCGCATGGATATCTCCGGGGTCAATTGAACCAAAGGGCAAAGCCGGGCCAGTTTTCGCCGAAGACGCGGTTGGCGTCGGCAAAGGCCTGGGCATCGGCAATGGGGCCTTCCTTGATATAGGGCAGCGCGCCAAGGCCGGTGAACAGCATGACCAGGTCGGTCTCGGTGGCGGTATCGAAATAGGCCTTGAGATCGAAACCCTGCTTGAAGCGCCAATGCGGCAGCAGCAATTCGCCGGTTAGGATCCGGTCGAGCGTATCGAGCGTCGCCAGCCAGGCATCGACGGTCTCCTGCGTCACCGGCGTATCGGGCACCAGCGAGGTCTGCTGCGGGCCGGGCACCAGTTCGTGATCGTCGTCGGTTTCGGCCAGGATCATCTCCCAGTTCTTGCGCGACAGGGCGGTGATGGAGAGGAGGCGTTCGCGCACCCCGGCCAGTCGCGCCGCATCGGTCACCGGGAAATCCACGGTGTGGATGGCCGCGACGATATCGGCGATGAAGGTGTCGCTGTCGGGGTCCATGAACAGGGTGCCGCCGCGCGAATAATCCTGCATCGGCAGGCCGGCCTCGGGGAAGACCCGGTGCAGATAGGCGTCGTAGAATTGCGAGAAATCATGCGCCAGCAGCAGCTCGGCCGGGGTCGAGATAATGGTGCTGTAGCCGGCCAGCCAGATGGCGTCGGCATTGTCGAAGCCGATAGTCAGGTCGGGCGCGGCGGCCTCGGGCGGGGTCTTGTTCTTGCCTGATGGAGGCGGGCCGTCCGGCGCGGGAATGTCGGTGAATTCGCCGAGCGGAACGAGCAGCGAGGCCAGCGTTTCGCCCGCCTCGACAGTGCCATTGCCGTCGAGGTCGATGCGCACCTTGAGCGGATCGATGGGAATGACGAAATCGGTACCCACTTCGGCCATCTGGAAATGGCCGGCGGCCACATCGAGCGTGCTGGCGAAATCCTCGAGAATGGCCACCAGGCCATCATAGGTCAGCGGCTCCGGATCGGGATTGGCCGGGCGCGCCGGGGCATCGATGCCCATGCCGAACAGCATGGCCATGGCCGGCGAATTGGGCGCCGTCGCGCCATGGCGATAGAGCGCCTGCGCGGTGCGCTCATAGGCGGTGACCAGATCGAGCATGCCCAGCGCGAAACAGGCATCGGTGTGATATTCGTCGCAACGCTGCAGGGCCAGGTCGCCGATTTCGGCCAGCGTGCCATCATAGAGGCGCTGGGCGAGCTGGTCGCCGACCTCGGTGGCCGAGGTAGCGCCCGGCAGCAGCAGGGCGGCCATGGCCGCAACAGTCAGTCCCCTCATCGCGCTCTCCCCTATTTGCCGACGCGCTCGAACCATTCGTCCTCGGTAATCACCTCGACGCCCAGTGCCTCGGCCGATTTGAGCTTGGACCCGGCGCCGGGGCCGGCAATCAGGATATCGGTTTTAGCCGATACCGAGCCCGCCACCTTGGCGCCCAGCCTCTCGGCCATAGCCTTGGCTTCCGATCGTGTCATTTTTTCGAGGGAGCCGGTGAACACCACCGTCTTGCCGGCGACGACGCTGTCGGCCGAGACATTGACGATATAGGGCTTGGGGTGGACCTGGGCCAGCAGAGCATCGAGCACGTCGTCATTGCGCTGATTGCCGAAGAAACCGGCCAGCGCCTCGATCACAGTGCCGCCAATGCCGTCGACCGAGGGAAAAACGCTTTTGGGGTCTTCGGCGGCGGCGGTTTCCTTGCCTACCTTGATCAGCTCTTCCACCGTGCCGAAGGTGCGCGCCAGCGCGGCCGCGGTGGTTTCCCCGATATGGCGGATGCCCAGGGCAAAGATGAAGCGATCGAGCTCGGGGGTGCGGCGCGCGTCGATGGCGGCAAAGAGCTTGTCGAGGCCTTCGTAATTGCGGTCTTCCACCGCGCGGACATTCTTGCGCACCTTGCCCGAAGCGGCTTCGCGGATTTTTGCCTGTTCCTCGCGCCGCTCGGCCAGCGCCTGCTGCACGGCGGGGCGGCGCTCATGCAGGGTGAAGATATCGGCGGCGGTGCGGACCAGGCCCTTGGAGAAGAACAATTCGATATTCTCCGCCCCCAGCCCTTCGATATCCAGCGCCCCGCGCGACACGAAATGGCGCAGGCCTTCCACCGCCTGGGCCGGGCAGATCAGCTCGCCCGTGCAGCGGCGGCGGGAATCTTCCTTGCCGGTCTTTTCGTTGAGCTCGCGCGTGGCCGGCGATTTGCAGATCGGACAGATATGCGGGAATTGGTAGGGCACGGCATCGGCGGGGCGCTTTTCCAGCACCACGCGCACGATTTGCGGAATGACGTCCCCTGCCCGCTGGATGACCACGGTATCGCCGATGCGGATATCGATGGGCTCGTCGCCGCGGATCGGCAGGCCATTGCTGTCGATGCCGGCAATATAGTCCTCATTGTGAAGGGTGACATTCTCCACCACCACGCCGCCCACCGTGACCGGCTCCAGCCGCGCCACCGGGGCGAGCGTGCCGGTGCGGCCGACCTGGATATCTATGCGCTTGACCGTGGTGGTCGCCTGCTCGGCCGGGAATTTGTGGGCCACGGCCCAGCGCGGCTCGCCGGTGACGAAGCCCCAGCGGCGCTGCAATTCGAGCTGGTCGACCTTGTAGACCACGCCATCGATATCGTAGCCGAGCGAGGAGCGCTGCTCCTCGATCTTGCGGTATTGCGCGATGAGTTCGTCCACCGATTTCGCCCGCACCATCAACGGGGAAACTTCGAAGCCCCATTCGGCGAATTTCTGCACCGCGTCATATTGCGTCGCCGCCGGGTCCTCGGTGGTATAGCCCCAGGCATAGGCGAAGAATTTGAGGTTGCGGCTGGCGGTAACCGAGGCATCCTTCTGGCGCAGCGAGCCGGCGGCCGTATTGCGCGGATTGACGTAATCCTGCCCGCCGGCAGCGGCGGAGCGAGCCTTCAGCGCCTGGAATTCGGCATAGGTCATGTAGACCTCGCCGCGGATTTCGATGCTCTGCGGCCAGCCGGTGCCTTTGAGCTTTTCGGGAATGTCCTTGATGGTGCGCAGGTTGGCGGTGATGTCCTCACCCACCGCACCATCGCCGCGCGTCGCGCCCTGCACGAATATGCCATTCTCGTAGCGCAGCGAGGCCGAGAGGCCATCGATCTTGGGCTCGGCGGTGAAGGCGATTTCCAGCCCCTCGTCGCGCTGGAAGAAGCGCTGGCCGCGGGTGATGAAATCGACCACATCCTCATCGGTATAAGCCTTGGCGAGGCTGAGCATGGGCACGGCATGGCGCACCTTGGCAAAGCCCTCGGCCGGCGGCGCCCCCACGGATAGCGATGGGCTGTCCTCGCGCACCAGATTGGGGAAAGCCTCCTCGATGGCATCGTTGCGGCGGCGCATCGCATCATATTCTGCGTCGGTGATCTCGGGCGCATCGTTCTGGTGATAGGCGATATCGGCAGCGGCAATAGCCGCCGCGAGCCGCGCCAGTTCGGCATCGGCTTCCGGCTCGGTGAGATCGTCGACGGGCTTTTGGGACAGGTCGGTCATCTAACACTCACTTCGTTCGGTCCACCGTTCCCTCTCCCCTTGAGGGAGAGGGATAGAAAATCCTCGTTCAGAGGATTTTCGAGGGTGAGGGGTGCTGCGCCAGCCCATGCCAGACGCAAGCAAGAAACCCCTCATCCGCCCTTCGGGCACCTTCTCCCTCAAGGGGAGAAGGGAAGAAGTCAATGAACCTCGCTCAGCAATTTGCTCGCCGCCGCCCGCGCCTCGTCCGTCACCTTCGCTCCGGCCAGCATGCGGGCGACCTCCTCCTGCCGGGCCGTCGCGTCCAGCGGCTTGACATGGGTGCGCATGAAAGCCCCCTCCTTCACCGACTGCTTTTCGATCAGCAGGTGCCGCTGCGCCCGTGCGGCCACCTGCGGCGCGTGGGTAACGGCGAGCACCTGCACCTTGCCGGCCAGCCGCGACAGCCGGCGGCCAATGGCGTCGGCCACGGCGCCACCGACACCGGTGTCGATTTCGTCGAAGATCAGCACCGGGGCCGAGCCGGACGCGGCCAGCACCACCTTGAGGGCGAGCAGGAACCGGCTGAGTTCGCCGCCCGACGCCACCTTGAGCAGCGGACCGGCGGCCGTGCCCGGATTGGTCTGCACGTGAAAGGCGATCTGGTCGAAGCCGGAGGCGGCAATGCGCGCCTCATCGACCTGGTGATCGACGATGAACCGGGCCGCGCCCAGCTTGAGATCGGGCAGTTCCACGCCGACCGCCTTGCCCAGCGCCGCGGCCGCCTTGCCGCGGCCGGCGCTCAGCGTCCCGGCCAGCTTGCGATAGGTCTCCAGCGCCTTGGCCTCTGCCGCTTCGAGCGCGACGAGGCGGGTTTCCCCGCTTTGCAATGTGTCGAGATCGGCACTGTATTTGGCCAGCACGTCGGCCAGGCCGTCGCAACTGGTCTGGTGCTTGCGGGCAGCGGCGCGCAGGGCGAACAGGCGTTCCTCGACACCCTCCAGCTCGGCCGGATCATAGGCCATTTCGCGCTTGAGGTCTTCGAGCGCTTCGCTGGTGCGATCGAGCGCCCCCAGCGAGGCGTCGAGCGTATCGACGATGGGCTGGAACAGGGTCGAGCCGCCGTCGATCTTGCGCATCAGCCGGCGCATCAGGCTGGCCAGCGCCGGCGCGGGCGCCGCGGGGCCATTGAGCATGTCGTCGATCTCAGTGACATCGGACGCGGCGCGCTCGACCTGCTGCAGATGCTGGCGGCGCTCGGCAAGTTCCTCTTCCTCGCCGGCCACGGGCTTGAGCCTCGACAGCTCTTCCACCGTGTGGCGGGCATAGTCCTCGGCGGCCAGCGCCTGCGCCACCAGCGCCTTCTGCGCGGCCACGGCATCCTGCGCGTCGCTGAGGTCCTGCCAGGCATCGCCGACCTTGGCGGCAGCCGCTTCCAGCTCGCCAAAGGCATCGAGCGCGGCGCGGTGGGTGGCGACATCGACCAAAGCCCGGTCATCGTGCTGGCCGTGGATTTCGACGATCTGGCTGCCCACCTTTTGCAGCAGGGCGGCGGAAACCGGTTGGTCGTTGATGAAGGCGCGGGTGCGGCCATCGGCAAACTGCACGCGGCGCAGGATCACGTCCTCATCATCAGGGATGGCATTGTCGCGCAGGGCAGCGCGGGCGGGGTGGTCGGCGGCCAGCTGCAGCACGGCGACCACCTGGCCGCTCTCCTGCCCGCTGCGCACCAGCGAGGCGTCGCCCCTGCCCCCCAGCGCCAGCGTCAGCGCATCGAGCAGGATGGACTTGCCGGCGCCGGTCTCGCCGGTAAGCACCGTCATACCGCCATCGAGCGCCAGGTCGAGCTGGTCGATGAGAACAATATTGCGAACCGAAAGCGCGTTCAGCATGCGCGGACTATTCCCGGACTCGTGCACAGGGCGCGTGCATTTCACGCCAGTCTACTACCACCACGTCATTCCCGCGAAAGCGGGAATCCCCCTTTCGCACAGGAAGGGAGATTCCCGTTTGCACGGGAATGGCGCCGGAACGCATATTAGCAAACCGGAACAAACTGGCAACAGATTTGAAGATGATTGTTTTTCGAGGGGTGTCGGGAGCGCTTTCCCTTCTCCTCTTGAGGGAGAAGGTGCCCGAGGGGCGGATGAGGGGTGTCGAGCTATCGCCGCGCATTGAAGCATGGGAGGGCGCAGCACCCCACACCCGGTTCTTCCGCTGAACGCGGAAGAACCGCCCTCTCCCTCAAGGGGAGAGGGGCAGCAGGAGGAGGCCATGAGGGGTCTCGAACAAACCTAGTTCCGCAGCCCGGCCATCCAGCTGCCGTCGTTGACCGCGGGCGCCAGGCCCTGCTTGGCGAGCAGGTCATAGGCTTCCTTGTACCAGGTGCTGGACGGGTAGTTGTGGCCCAGCACGGCGGCGGCGGTCGCGGCCTCGTTGGTGAGGCCGAGCAGCAGATAGCCCTCGGTCAGGCGGAACAGGGCTTCCTCGACATGGGTCGAGGTCTGCCAGGTTTCCACCACGACGCGGAAGCGGTTGATGGCGGCGGTATATTGGCCATTGCCGAGATAGTAGCGGCCGACCGACATTTCCTTGCCGGCGAGCTGGTCATAGGCCACCAGCAGCTTTTCGCGCGCATCCTCGGCATATTCGGACTTCGGATAGTTGGAAATCACCAGGTTGTAGGTTTCGATCGCATCGGTCGAAAGCTGCTGATCGCGGGTGATGTCCTTGATCTGGGCGTAGTAGGCATTGCCCTTGAGATAGAGCACATAGGCCGCATCGGGCTTGTTGGCATAGAGCGCCATGTAGCGGTCGGCCGCGAGAATGGCTTCGTCGAGCTTGCCGCCACGATAATTGGCATAGACCTGCATCAGCTTGGATTTTTCCACCAGCGCATCGCGCGGATGCTGGCGGTCGAGCTGTTCCAGCGACTTGATGGCCGTAGCGAAATACTGCCGGTCCATATCGTCCAGCGCCTTCTGATACAGCGTGGCGGCCGGAATGATCGGCTCTTCCTTGAGCTTTTCAGGACCGAACAGGCTGCAGCCGGCGAGAACCGCGGCCAGCAGGGCAACCGTGAGAAACCGGGCGGCCCGGCTGGTGAGACCACCAATAGCGTCAACTGTCACGAACTGCCCCGTCCTTATAACGAAAACCGCTTGCCTGCGGCGTAGTTAGCAAATGGATCAAAACTGTGGCACCGCCCGCTGCCCGGTGAGAGATCAGCGCACGGATCGCAGATAGTGATTGACCGCCAACCCCTCGGGCTGATCTTCGAACGCCTCGAATTCGAGCGGCAGGTCTTCGGCACCAACTATCTCATAATTGGCTTCGCTGGAAAAGAGTCCGGTCAGCACATGCGCATTGAGCGCGTGCCCGCCCTTGTAGGAACGGAAGCGGCCCCAGATGGGCAGGCCGCCGAGCGACAGGTCGCCGATGGCGTCGAGCAGCTTGTGGCGCACGAATTCGTCCTCGTAGCGCAGCCCGCCCGGATTGAGGATGCGGTCCTCATGAACGGTAATGGAATTGTCGAGGCTGGAGCCGAGCGCGTAGCCGGCCTGGCGCAGGATCTTGGCATCGCGTACGAAGCCGAAGGTGCGGGCGCTGGACACGTCCTCGTAATAGCGGCGCGGGGTCCAGTCGAAAATCATGCGCTGGCGGCCGATGACCTTGCTGTCGAAATCGATCTCGAGGTCGAGCGCGCGGCCGTTATAGGGCTCGAGCGCGGCAAAGGCGTCATTGTTGCGCACGGTGACGGCGCGCATGATCTTGAGAAAGCGGCGCTGCACCGGCTGGATTTCGAGGCCGACCCGCAGGATGGCCTCGGCAAACGGGCGGGCGCTGCCATCCAGGATCGGGCATTCGCCGCCATCGAGGGTAATGACGGCATTGTCGACACCCATGCCCGACAGGGCCGACATCACATGCTCGACGGTGGCGACGCTGATGCTGTCGCCCAGATCGAGCGTGGTGCAGAGGGTGGTGCGGGTAACGCGGGAGAAATGCACGGGAACCGGCGCGGTCCTGGTGCCATCGCCCTTTTCGCGGCTGATGGTAATACCGCTATCGGCAGCACCCGGACTGAGCGTCATCGTCACCGGTTGAGCGCTGTGGACGCCATATCCGGCGAAAGTGATCGCGGCCGCGAGGGTACGCTGGCGCGTGGACAGTTTTTGCATACTCGAAATAACTCCGACCCCAAGGCCCGGGACGCCCGACACTGTGTTAGCCAAAAAAAACTCGGCGCGAAAGACGCGCCGAGCAATGTTTCCAGAATTCACAGGCCGAATGTTAACCGTGCTTGCGCAGGAAGGCCGGGATTTCGAGGCTGTCCTTCTGCGGCGCTGGCGCCGGCTGGCGGCCATGGGCATCGGACAGCCCACGCGCGCCCTCGACGGCAGGTGCGACGCGCGAAGCCCTTGCCCCACCGGCCTCTATGGCGCTGCGTGCCGCCGCATCGTCGGCTGCCGCGTAGCTGGTTTCGGGGCTGCTGGCCGGCTGGGACTGGCCCAGGTTAAGACCGACATTGGAAGCCAGCTTCTTGAACAGCGCCCGTGCATTGCGCGGCTCGGCATCCTGACGTTCCTGCGGTTCCTGTGACCGCCTCGCAACAATCGGCAGTTCCTCGGTGCGCGGCATGCGGCGCTGGCCCTCGGGGCGGGCGGCATGGGACGGCACATAGACGCTGGGAACCGGCTCTTCGGCGATCAGGGTCGATTCTTCGGCTTCGTGCATGCTCTCGGCGGCCGGAATATAGGGCTCGACGAAAACACCGTCGTCCTCGTCATGCGACGACATCGGCGCCGGTGCCGCGTTGAACGCTTCGGCGACGGCAGCCGCGAACTGGTGTTCGATGGCCTGCGGCGCGGCCGGCGTGGCAAGAGTGGCGCGTTCGGTCTGCGTGCGGGTCGGCTCGACCGGCACATGGCGGCGCACTTCGAGCGGCGTGCGCGAGGCATGCGGCTTGGCCGGCTCCAGCGCCTGAACCATGGTGGCGTCGGTGCCGGTGGCGACGACGGACACGCGGATCGTGCCGGTCAGGCTCGGATCGTAGGTGGCGCCCAGGATGATGTTGCAATCGGGGTCGACTTCCTCGCGGATGCGGCTGGCCGCTTCGTCGACTTCGTACAGCGTCAGGTCCGGGCCGCCGGTGATGGAGATCAGCAGGCCCCTTGCGCCCTGCATCGACACATCGTCGAGCAGCGGATTGGCAATGGCGGCCTCGGCGGCGTGGCGGGCACGATCTTCGCCCGAAGCCTCGCCGGTGCCCATCATCGCCTTGCCCATGCCGCGCATCACGGCGCGCACGTCGGCGAAGTCGAGGTTGATCAGGCCTTCCTTGACCATCAGGTCGGTGATGCAGGCAACGCCCGAGAACAGCACCTGGTCGGCCATGGCGAAGGCATCGGCGAAGGTGGTCTTCTCGTTGGCGACGCGGAACAGGTTCTGGTTGGGGATAACGATCAGCGTATCGACATGGCGATGCAGCTCGTCGATGCCGTCATCGGCTAGGCGCGTCCGGCGATTGCCTTCGAAGTTGAAGGGCTTGGTGACCACGCCCACGGTCAGGATGCCCTGTTCACGGGCCGCGCGGGCCACGACGGGCGCCGCACCGGTACCGGTGCCGCCGCCCATGCCGCAGGTGATGAACACCATATGCGAGCCGCTGAGGTGATCGTTGATCTCGTCCCAGCTCTCTTCGGCGGCCGCGCGGCCGACCTCGGGATGCGAGCCGGCCCCGAGGCCTTCGGTAACACCGACGCCGAGCTGGATGATGCGCTGTGCCTTGGAGAGCGCCAGGGCCTGCGCATCGGTATTGGCAACGACGAAATCCACCCCGTCGAGTCCGGATTCAATCATGTTGTTGACGGCGTTGCCGCCACCGCCGCCGACACCGAACACGGTGATGCGGGGCTTGAGTTCCTGGATATCCGGAATGGTGAGGTTGATAGTCATGGAGGGCCCCATAGTGGCTTGGTTGGTAAAGATTTACCCTCCCAAACGTTAACCGGCCCCTAACAATTGTCTCTCCGGTGTTAACGTGAACGCAATTTGCGACACCTCGCGGTTACCCATTGACGACGCGTTAACCACGCCGCGGCCGAACCACACCGGGAAACCCTGTTGACATCCATTATATAACCAACTAGGAATATAACATATTGGTTCTGGATAAGATCCGGCGCCGCTCAATCGAGGAGAACGACAATGACCAAGATCATGCCCTGCCTGTGGTTTGACAACCGCATCGACGACGCCATCGCCTTCTACACCGAGACCTTCAAGTCGGCGAAGGTTCACGACCTGGTGCGTCAGGACCCCAAGGGCCCGGCCTTCACCGCCGTCATCGAGCTGGCAGGGCAGAAGTTCATGCTGCTCAATGGCGGCCCGGACTTCAAATTCACCGAAGCGGTGAGCTTCGTGATCGACTGCGCCGACCAGGCCGAGGTGGATTATTTCTGGAACCGTTTCGTCGGCGATGGCGGCGAGGAAAGCATGTGCGGCTGGTGCAAGGACAAGTTCGGCCTCTCCTGGCAGGTCGTGCCCAAGCAGGTTTTCGAAACCGTCTTCGGCAAGGATCCTGCCGGCGCCGGACGCGCCATGCAGGCCATGATGGGGATGCGCAAGCTCGATGTGGCGGCGCTGCAGAAGGCGTATGCGGAGGCCTGAGACGCGTTGCCTATGCGACGGCGATGTGGTCCCCTGCCATAAAAGGGGAGGGGACCATGGACCAGCGGGAACTGATTGGCGCCATCACGGATCGAATGGCCGGCAAGGCAGCGGTGCGCGGACTCTTCCTCGCCGGCAGCTTTGGCCGCCAGACTGCAGACGAATGGAGCGACGTTGACCTGGTGGCGCTCGCCGCGCCTGGGGATCACGCGACAATCGCCGCCGACTGGCACGAAACGCTCCAGGCGATCACGCCCATCGTCTTCTGGAACGAGCTGCCGCGCGGGGTGATCGTGCTCAATGCCATCTCGGAGGAATGGCTGCGATGTGACCTCAGCATCGTCGCCGAACACACATTCGGCCGGCGGGCGAAAAATACCATCCTACCGCTGATCGATCGCGACTGCATCTACGACACCCTGCCCGATACCCTGCCGCCGAAGCAGCCGGAAGTCGGGTTCGTCCGCTACCTGATCCACGAATTCATTCGTATGCTGGGTCTGATGCCGGTCGCGCTCGGACGGGGCGAATATGTAACCATGGTGCTCGGCGTCGGCATGCTGCGCGGACACTTGGAGTCACTGCTGCTACAGGACGTAACCAATCCTGACCCTGGCGGGATACTGCATCTGTCTCGGCTCCTGCCAGCGGAGCAGATACGACTGCTGGAGGATCTGCCCTATCCGGGCCCGGAACGCGACGCCCTGATCGCGGCCAATTTCGCCATCGCCCGCGCATTCATGCCCCGCGCCCGAGCCATGGCCGCGCGGCTCGATATCGACTGGCCGGACGCCTTCGAAGCAGCGACGCGAAAACGGCTAGCACTGATGCTGGGCGAGGACGCAGGACGGGCCTGGTAACTAGAAGCTCGTGCGCAGCCAGTTGCCCACGCGGGCGAAATAGCCGTCGGTGCCGGTGAGTTTGCCCCTGCCGCGGGGCTCGGCATATTCCTGGGCGCAGACCTGCGGGTAGATCAGCATGCCGGCCACGGTGGCAAAGCCGGCGCCCTTGGCCATTTCGGGCAGGCCGGCAATGCCCATGGGGCGGCCGTTGCGGACATTGCGCGCCAGGGTGCGGCGGGCAACTTCGGGCAGGCCGGTCATTTCGCTGGCGCCGCCGGTGAGAACGAAGCGGCGGCCGCACACATCCATCATGCCGGTAGCCTGCATGCGGTCGCGGATGGCGGTGAGGATTTCCTCGATGCGCGGGCGCATGATGCGGGTGAGCACCGAACGGGCCACCTGCCCCGGCGCTTCGTCATGCGATGCGCCGACCGGCTGGATCGGGATCAGGTCGCGCTCGTCGGCCTGGCCGGGCAAGACCGAACCGAACAACGTCTTGAGCCGTTCGGCATCGGCCACGCTGACCGAGAGCTGGCGGGCAATGTCGAGCGTCAGGTGATGGCCGCCAATGGCGATGGCGTCGGCATAGACCAGGTGGCCGTCGTTGAAGACCGAGACGGTGGTGGTGGCGCCGCCGAAGTCGATGCAGGCAACGCCGAGCTGGGCTTCGTCATCGACCAGGGTGGCCAGGCCCGAGGCATAGGGGGTGGCGATCAGCGCCTCGATCTGCAGGTGGCACCGATGCAGCACCAGTTCGAGATTGCGCATGGCCAGCGTTTCCGAGCTGACCACGGCAACATCGACGCCGAGCTTGTCGCCGACCATGCCCTTGGGATCGCGGATGCCCTTCTGGCCATCGATCGCGTAACCGATCGGTAACGCATGAATGATGGAGCGCTCCGGGCGGACCGAGCGCTCGTTGACGGCGCGCAGCACGCGGTGAATGTCGGCCTTTTCCACTTCCTGGCCGTCAAGCGACACGGCGGCGGAGAAGGTTTCCGAACCCAGGCGCCCGGCAGTGACGTTGACGATGACGGTTTCGAGTGTCAGCCCGGCGGCGCGCTCGGCCATGCCGACCACGGAGCGGATGGCCTGCTCGGCCTTTTCGATATCGGTGACGACGCCGCTCTTGACCCCCGAGGACGGGCCATAGCCGAAGCCGATCACCTCGGCCTGGTGCGAGCGGCCCTTGAGCGCCCGGCCCTCGGCGCGCGGGGTGAGGCGCGCGATGACGCAGCAAATCTTGGTGGAGCCGATATCGAGCACGGCGACCAAGGTGGTCTTGCCGGGCTGAACGGGGCGAAGCCGGGAGGTCATGGCGTCGGTCATCATTGCGGGGTGGTCGTCGGTTGGGGAAAGGCGATGGACGGCAGGGTACGTGGCGGCATTGGATAGGGTTGCTCGGAACGGGCGCGCTCTGCGATCGCGGCCTTCCTGGCCTTTTCGTCCCTGGCCAGTTCTTCTTCGGTCTTGGTAGGGCGCACGGCGACCAGCGTATCGACGCGCAGGTCGATGATGGTCACGTCGCGATCCAGCAACTGGTATTCGGCCTGGTAGAAATCGAGATTGCGCAAGGCGCGGGCAACGCCGAGTTCGGGCAATTGCACGCGCAGGCCCGTATCGTAGATCAGGTCCCAGCGGCGGTCGGCGATGCGCGAGAGGGCGACGAGGTTGTTCTTGAGGTCAGGATGCTGGTCGAGTGCGCGGATCATCACCATGGCGTCGTCATTGGCGCCGTCGCCCACCACCAGCGGCAGATCGCGATAGGCGCCGCGATCCTCGCCGATCTGCTCGCCCGCGCCATCGACGACGAAGGTAATGCCATCTACCCGCCAGCGGGCCACCGGTACCTTCTCGGTTACGGTTACGATGACATCGCCCGGATAGGTCTTGCGCACGGTGACGCCGGCAACGGCCGGCAATTCGGCAATGCGCTGGCGGGCGGCTTCGACATCGAAACTGACGGTGGAGGTATGCGGCTCGATGCCGAGCGCGTCGAAAATAGCCTGTTCGCTGGTCAGCGCCTGGCCGGAAATGGAGATTTCGCCGATGGCGAGGCCGGCGGCGGCAAAGCGCCCCTGCGCCGCTTCGCCCAGGGCGACGGCGGCATTGCCGAGGGGCTCGCGCAGTTCATAGACGGCGACAGTGGTGGTCAACAGCGCGGCAATGGCGGCGGCACGCAGGATGGGCCTGCGATGCAGCACCCAGGCGCGACCGAAATTGTTGGCAAGCTTGCGGCGGGGCGAGCGGACAGGAACAGGCAATGCGCGGGGATCGACCACCCTTGCGCCGGCGAGAAAGGTCTCGCTCTTTACCTGTTGCAACTCGCGTCCTCCACCATCCAGGCGACCAGTTCTTCGTAGCTATGGCCCGCATGGGCCGCCTGCTCGGGCGCAAGCGACGTCGGCGTCATGCCTGGCTGGGTATTGATTTCCAGGCACACCAGTTCGCCATCCTCGCCGGCCGCGTCGTTGTAGCGGAAGTCCGTCCGCGTCACGCCGCGACAGCCGAGAGCCGCATGGGCGGCAAGGCTTAGCTTTTGCACCTTGTCGTAAATTTTAGGTTTCAGGTCGGCAGGAATTATGTGGCGAGAACCATTTGCGGCATATTTGGCCTCGTAGTTGTAGAAGCCGAGATCGGTGACGATCTCGGTCACGCCCAGCGCCACATCGCCCATGACCGCGCAGGTGAGTTCGCGCCCCGGAATGAAGCGCTCCACCATGATTTCCTCGCCGCAATTCCAGTCTTCGCGCAGGATTTCCTGCGGCGGATGGCTGACATTGGCCTTGACGATGAACACGCCGAAGCTCGACCCCTCGGCAATCGGCTTGATGACATAGGGTGGCGCCATGACATGGCTGCGCGCGGCCTCGGGGCGCGACACGATAACGTGATCCGTCACCGGAATGCCCGCAGCCTTGAGCATGATCTTGGCCTGGTGCTTGTCCATGGCCAGCGCCGAGGCCAGCACGCCTGAATGGGTATAGGGGATTTGCAGCAATTCCAGCAGGCCCTGGATCATGCCGCTCTCCCCGAACGGGCCATGCAGGGCATTGAAGGCCACGTCGGGCCTGAGCTCGAGCAGCACATTGGCAATGTCGCGGCCCACATCGACCTCGGTCACCCGATAGCCGGCACGGCGCAGGGCCGCCGAACATTCCGCCCCGCTGCTGAGCGAGACGGGACGCTCATTGGACCATCCGCCCATGAGAACGGCGACGTGCTTGGTCATGGTGTAGTCCTTGCATTTGCGGGGTGTGCGTGGAGAGAACCACTGAGCGCGGGCTCCCTCTCCCCTGAGGGGAGAGGGCGGGGTGAGGGGTTCAGTGCAGGTGAAAGACGCCGTGCCAGACGCAGCGCTGGACCCCTCACCCGCCCCTTCGGGTCGACCTCTCCCCTGAGGGGAGAGGTGACTTCGGCTCCACTCGGTGCGCGATAGCTCTGCGCTTGTGGGGTTGCGAAACGCACGGCCTACACCGCCCCCGTAAACACATCGCCATCCAGAAACTCCCTGACCTCCTGCCCCGGCAGGAAATGGCCCATGCGGCGGATTTCCCATTTGAGTTCGATGCCGGAATGGGCGCGCACCTTGTTGCGCACCGTCTCGCCCAGCGTCTCGACGTCATGGGCCGTGGCATTGTCGATGTTGAGCAGGAAATTGGCGTGCAATTCGCTCATCTGCGCGCCGCCGACCTTGAGGCCCCTGCCCCCGGCCGCGTCGATCAGCTTCCAGCTCGAATGACCCTCGGGATTCTTGAAGGTGGAGCCGCCGGTCTTGGCCTTGGTGGGCTGGCTCGATTCACGCTTCTCGGTGATTTCGCGCATCCGGGTGAGGATATCTTCGCGCTCGCCGCCGAAGCCCTGATAGACCGCCGAGGTGAACACCGCGCCGCGCGGACCGTTGGACTTGCGATAGTGATAGTCCATATCGGCATTGCTGAGGGTGATGATCTCGCCCTGCCGCGTCACCGCGCGCAGTTCGACCATGCGGTCGCGCGTCTCGGTGCCATAGCAGCCGGCATTCATGTAGAGCGCCCCGCCGATGCCGCCGGGAATACCGCGATAGAAGGTGAGCCCGTCAATGCCCGCTTCGGCCGCGGCGGTGGCGACCTTGACGTCGGGCAAAGCCACGCCGACGCGAATCCTGTGATCGTCCAGCACCTCGATCTGCCCGAAGGCCTTGCCGGACAGCCGGATGACCACGCCATCGATGCCGCCGTCGCGGATCAGCAGGTTGGAGCCGAGCCCGATGACGGTCATGCGGATATCGGCCGGCAGGTGCTTGAGGAAGAAGGCCAGGTCTTCCTCGTCGGCCGGGGTGAAGAACAATTGCGCCGGCCCGCCGACGCGGAACCAGGTGACTTCGCTCAGCAGCTGGTTGGGGACCAGCCGGCCGCGAACCTCGGAAATCCAGGGCTGGAGCTGGGGGATGAGATCGGGATAGCTCATTCGGGCTCCTTGCCGAGCAGCGCGCCGAGTTCGGCCGGCAGCGTCGCGGCCCACTGGGTGATGTTGCCGGCGCCCAGGCACACGACATAGTCGCCCTCTTCGGCACGGCTGGCGATGAGCCTTGCCAGGTCTTCCGGCTTGTCGAGCACGCGGGCGTCGCGGTGGCCGAGGGCGATGATGCGATGCACCAGTTCCTCATGGGTCACCCCGGCAATGGGCTGTTCGCCCGCCGCATAGACCGGGGCGACGATGACCGTGTCGGCATCGTTGAAGCAGGCCGAGAACTCGTCGAACAGGTCATGCAGGCGGCTGTAGCGGTGCGGCTGCACCACGGCGATGACGTCGCGCCTTGTGGATTCACGCGCCGCCTTGAGCACGGCGGCGATTTCCACCGGGTGATGGCCATAGTCGTCGATGACGGTGATGCCGCCGACGATGCCGGTCCTGGTGAAGCGGCGCTTGACCCCGGTAAAGCCACGCAGCCCCTTGCGGATGGCCTCGGCGGGCACATGCAGCTGATCGGCCACGGCGATGGCGGCAGTGGCGTTGAGCGCATTGTGGACGCCGGGCATCGGCAGTTCGAGCCCGTCGATGCGCAACTGGGTCTGGCGGATGCGGTCGCGGATCTCGACGGCGAAATGGCTGACGCCATCAACGGTTTCGAGATCGACCAGCCGCACATCGGCCTGCGGGTTGCGGCCATAGGTGATGACGCGGCGATCTTTGATCTCGCCGACCAGCGCCTGCACTTCGGGATGGTCGAGACACATCACGGCAAAGCCATAGAAGGGCACGTTTTCCACGAACTGGTGGAACGCCTTCCGGACCCCTTCAAAATCGCCATAGTGATCGAGATGTTCAGGGTCGATATTGGTGACGATGGCCACGTCCGCCGGCAGCTTGATGAAGGTGCCGTCGCTCTCGTCGGCCTCCACCACCATCCATTCGCCGGCGCCAAGCCGGGCATTGGTGCCATAGGCATTGATGATGCCGCCATTGATGACGGTGGGATCGAGATTGCCGGCATCGAGCAAGGTGGCGACCAGCGTGGTCGTCGTGGTCTTGCCATGCGTGCCGCCAATGGCGATGGCGGTCTTGAAGCGCATGATCTCGGCCAGCATTTCGGCGCGCCGCACGATGGGCAGCGCCTTGGCGCGGGCGGCGACCAGCTCGGGATTGTCCTTCTTGATGGCCGAGGACACGACCACGACTTCGGCCTTGCCGAGATTGTCGCCGCTCTGGCCGATATGCACGTCGATCCCCATGTCGCGCAGGCGCTGCACATTGGGATTGAGCGAGGCATCCGAGCCCTGCACGGTATAGCCCTGGTTGTGCAGGATTTCGGCGATGCCGCTCATGCCGATGCCGCCGATCCCGATGAAATGGACGGGTCCGATATTGCGCGGCATTTTCATGAGCGATGATCCACTTCGATATTCTTGCCCGAGAGCATCTCGGCCAGGTCCGCCAGCTTCTCGACAGCCCGCGGCTGGCCCAGCGAGCGGGCGGCGTCGGCGGCCTTGATGAGGGTTGCCGGGTCGGTTAGCAGCGTCGTCAGCCAACTGGCAAGCGATTGCGGTGAAAGCGTGGCCTGCTCGGCGATCCAGCCGCCGCCGGCCGCCTCCACCACCAGCGCATTATGCTTCTGGTCGGCATCGATCGATCCCGGCAGCGGAATGAGGATCGACGGCCGGCCCAAAACGGTGAGTTCGGCAATGGTCGAGGCGCCCGACCGGCCGATCACCAGATGGCTGCGCGCCATGCGCTCGGGCAGGTCGGCAAAGAACGCCGCCAGCTCGACATTGATCTTGGCCAGCCGATAGGCCTCGGTCACGCGATCGAGGTCGTCGGCGCGGCATTGCTGCACCACACGCAGCCGGTGGCGCAACCCTTCGGGCAGCAATGCCATGGCGGCCGGCACGATTTCGCTCAGCGCCCTGGCGCCCTGGCTGCCGCCGAACACGACGAGGTTGATCGGGCTGTCGGGGCCGAGTTCGGGATAGGGCGTGGTGGCGACAGCGCGCACCCGGTCGCGCACCGGATTGCCGGTGACGACCTTTTCGAGGCTGAGGCCGCTGGCGAACCGCGTTTCGCCAAAGCTCATGGCCAGGAGGTCGGCAAACCGCCCCAGCGCGCGATTGGCCCGGCCCATCACGGCATTCTGCTCATGCAGGATGCCCGGAATACCCAGGAAGTTCGCGGCAAGAAACGGCGGAAAGGTCGGATAGCCGCCAAAGGCGATGACGCAATCGGGCTTGCTGGCGCGCAATTTGCCGAAGGCCACCGCCATGCCGCGGAGAATTTTGACGCCACCTGCCACGAACTTGACCGGATTGCGCAGCGACGGGGTGGCCGAGGGCACGATATGGACCTGGCTGGCCGGAAAATCCCCGCCATAGCTTTCCACCCGATGGTCGGTCATCAGTTCGACCACATGGCCGCGCCGGAGCAGTTCCTGCGCCAGCGCCATGGCCGGAAAGAGATGTCCTCCCGTGCCGCCCGCCATGAGCATGAATGTCTTCATTCGGCTGGTGCCAGTGGCGCCACGGCGCTCTTGTAGCTCGGCAGGCCCGTGGCCATGCGCTCCTCGGGCTTGGTGCGGGTAAAGGCCAGCATCAGCCCCATGCCAAAGGCGATGGCGATCATCGAGGTGCCGCCATAGCTGACGAAGGGCAGCGTCATGCCCTTGGGCGGGATCAGGTTGAGGTTCACGGCGAGGTTGATACCCGATTGCATGGCGAACTGGATGGCCAGGGTGGAAGCGGCAAGGCGTGCAAACAGGCTTGTCTGCCTTTGTGCCCCCATCATGGCGCGAATGACGATGAAGGCGATCAAGGCCACCAGCGCCAGGCAGAACAGGATGCCGAATTCACCGGCAGCGGCCGAGAATACATAATCGGCATGGGCGTCGGGAATGAGCTTCTTGGCGATGGATTCACCCGGCCCCCGGCCGAACCAGCCCCCCTCCAGCAGCGACTGCAGGGCGCGGTCGATCTGGTAGGTATTACCGCCTCCCTCGGGATTGAGGAAGGTGTCGATGCGGCTCGAAACATGCGGGAAGAACATATAGGCGCCGAACAGCAGCGCCCCGGCCGCGCCCGCCATGCCGAAGATGATGAACCAGGAAATGCCGCTGAGGAACAGCAGCACCGCCCAGGTGGCGGTGACCAGCGCCGTCTGCCCGATATCGGGCTGCAGCACCAGCCCCCCGACAATGGACAGCATGATCAGCGAGGCCATTATCTTGCCGGGCACATTCTTGTGGATCATCGATTCCGAGAACAGCCAGGCCCCCAGCACGGCAAAGGCCGGCTTGACGAATTCGGACGGCTGCAACGATTGCCCGGCAAAGGAAATCCAGCGCCGGGCGCCCTTGACCTCGGTGCCGAAGCGCAGCGTGGCCCACAGCAGCAGGACGCTGATCACCAGCGTCACCAGCCCCCAGATGCGCGCCTGGCGATGGCTGAAGAACGACGTGCCGATCATCACGCCCAGCGCCGGAACGCAGAACATGGCGTGGCGGATGATGAAATGCCAGGGTGACAGGCCGAGCCGCTCGGCCACCGGCGGGCTGGCCGCGAAGCTCAGCACCATGCCGCAGGTCATCAGCAGGATCAGCGCCCCCAGCAGCTCCCGGTCAATCGACCACCACCATTCGGCGAGAGGCGTTTTTTCGGCGCGGGAGAACATCATGGGACAGGCCGGGCTACTCGATACAAACTGAATCCAATTGTAGCAGCCGGTTGGTTACCGAATGTTCAAGGCCGTTGCGTTTTGCGAAAGCGCTGCGCCTGCGCCCGGCGGGTCAAGCCATCGCGCCAGGCGACATGGCTGAATTTGGTCATGCCTAGTCGGCGAAGAGGAAGAACGGCGCCTCTTCCCGCGCGATGACGCGGGCGCGCGAGCGGTTCGGGCCTTCGTCGAGGAAGAAGCCGTTCGCATCATAGGTGGGCTCGACATAGGCATTGCCGGCCTGGCGCTGGGCCAGGAAATCGGACAGCGGGCCGGTTTCCCAATCGTCAAGGTCGGCGGCGGTGACATCGGCCGGCGGACGTATCGCGCCTGCGGGCAACGCCGGCGTCAGTCCCGGCGGGATCACCACTGGATCACGCACCAGTGCCACGGCAATCGGCTGCGGCCGCATCGATAGCGGCATCGGCACCGGGGCAACCTTGTGCGGGGGAATGGCGGCGACCTCGACCGGATCGATCCGCTCGGCTGGCGTGGTGACGATCGGCGTCCGCTCTGGCGGGGTCGCCGCGACCTGGCTCGGCGCGGCCGGCGCATCGGCGCCGGTGATATAGCTGGGCATCGCCCGGCCCGATTGCAGGAAGGCATCGACGGCATCGGCCGTCTGCGCGGCCGGCGTCACGGCAGGCTTGGCGACGGGAGCGACGGGCTTGGCCGGGGCGGCCACGGCAACCTCGATCGCGGGCCTGGCAACCGGCGCGGCAGGGCGCTGGCTCAGCGGCGCCGGCACGGGCGCCACGGGCTCGATGACAGCCACCTGCGCCGGGGCTGGCGCGGCCGGATTGCCCATGAACTGTGCCGACAGCAGGTCAGCCGCCGGAATGCCGACGACGAGAATGACACCGGCCCAGGCCAGGCCATTGGTGATACGACGGTCGATGCTCATGGTTCTACGTCCCGATTTGCTCCGCCCTCAGCAGGCGAAAGAGCCGGATTTTCGTGGCCATTTTGTGAAAGGGCGCACGGTTCCAGCAATGAAACCCGCAAGCTGAACCGAAGCTGAATGACGCACTTTCAGCCCCCAGCCGCGCGGGCCGAGAGCCAATGGCACCAGATCATGGTGAACGCAAGGTTAAAATCAGGCGGCGTTAACAGCCTCTGCCTCGTGCCGCCGCCCCAATATCCGTCCCAGCGCCAGCGCCAGCGGCGAGCGGTTGTGGGTGTAGATGTGGAATTCGGTGACGCCTTCGTCCACCAGTTCGGTCACCTGCTCGGCCGCCACCGCCGCAGCCACCAGGGCATGGGTTTCGGGGTCTTCGTCGAGCCCGTCGAAGCGCTCGGACAGCCAGGCCGGGATTGCCGTACCGCAGCGCGCCGCGAAGCTGGCAATCTGCTTGAAGCTGTGGATCGGCTGGATGCCCGGCACGATCGGCGCCGTGATGCCGGCGGCGCGGGCGCGTTCGAGATAGCGCAGGTAATCAGGGTTGGAAAAGAACATCTGGGTGATGGCCCGGTCGGCCCCGGCATCGAGCTTGCGCTTGAGATTGTCGATCTCGCTGTGCCAGTCCGGGCTTTGCGGATGCTTTTCGGGATAGGCCGCGACCGAGATGTCGAAATCGCCGATGCGGCGCAGCCCGCCCACCAGGTCGGCCGCGTTCTGGTAGCCTTGCGGATGCGGCACGAAGGGCTGGTCGACGCCTCCAGGCGGATCGCCGCGCAGAGCCACGATGCGGTTGATGCCGGCCTCCTGATAGCCGCGCACCACTTCATCGACCTCGTCGCGCGTCGCCCCGACACAGGTCAGGTGCGCCGCGGCATCGACGCCGGTCTCGGCCTTGATGCGCCGCACCATGCGCAGGGTACGCTCGCGGGTAGAACCACCCGCGCCATAGGTCACCGAGACGAAGCGCGGCTTGAGCGGGGCCAGCTTGTGCACCGTGTCCCAGAATTTTTCCTCCATGACGTCGGTCTTGGGCGGGAAGAATTCGAAAGAAATTTGCAGCTCCGGCCGCTGATGGGCGGTCTGGCGGCTGGCGCGGAGATTGTCGTCGAGCATTGGTCTATCCGTTCAAGTCTTGTCGCTGAGGCGCCACAGGCAGACCGTCAGCCCACGTTCATTGCTCTCGCCGGGAAATTCGTGCACCGCCTCGACCGCGAGGCCGGCAGTCGCGGCCCAGCCGCTCATCTGCAGTTGCGACAGGCCGAGCCGGCGATGGGCATGCTCGCTGCGCAGGAATTCGAGATCGTGCGGGGCGAAATCGACGATGATCATTTCGCCACCGGGTTTCAGCAGGCGTCTCGCCTGCGCCAGCATGCGCCCCGGATCGTCGAAATAATGCAGCACCTGGTGGATGACGATGACATCGGCCGGGCCGGCGGCGAGATCGACATCGCCGATATCGCCCAGCCGTACCTGCGCATGGGTGATGCCTGCTGTCGCCAGCCGCGAGCGGGCCACCGCCAGCATCTCGCGGCTCGAATCGATACCGATGCCGCGCTTGTAGGAGTTGGCCAGCACTTCGAGCATGCGCCCCGTGCCGGTGCCCAGGTCGATCAAGGTCTCCACATGCCGGCCACCCAGCGCCGCAACAACGGCGGCTTCCACGGCCTCTTCGGGCACATGCAGCGTCTTGAGCAGATCCCAGCTGCTGGCCACCTTGGCGAAATATTCGGTGGCGCGCGCCTGCTGGTTCGCCCGCACCGCCTGCTGCCGCTCGACGTCCCGCCGGCGCTCGGCATCACGATCATCGACCCGCGCGATCAGCCACTCGGCCAGGGCCGCGCCATCGCCGTCCTGCGCCAGCCCATAATAGGCCCAGGCACCCTCGGCATTGCGCTCGATGAGCCCGGCATCGGCCAGGAGCTTGAGGTGCCGCGACACCCGCGGCTGGCTCTGCTTGAGGATTTCGGTCAAATCCTTGACCGAATGATCGCCATCGGCCAACAGCGCCAGGAGGCGCAGCCTTGTGCCCTCCCCCGCCGCCTTGAGCACACTTACCAGTTCGTCCAGCTCGGCCATCCGTCCCTCACGAGATATAAAGATATCTTTATATCAACGTAGCGGAGAGGTCCAGACAAATGTTGGCTGCATGATCGTACGGCAGACTCCGTCAGCACTACCGATGTAGAAAATTGCATCTACATAGGATAGTCTACATGAACAAGGAGGGCGTCATGGCTCTGAACATCACCAACCGCAAGGCCGATGAACTGACCCGCAGGTTTGCTCAGATGGAAGGCGTCAACATATCCGACGCCGTGACCATCGCGATGGAAGAAGCCATTGCGCGTCGGCGGACGAATGAAACGATGCGCGACAAGGTGCGCCGCGTTCTCAAGAAGCATGGAATCGAGCCCAGTCCTACGGCGAGTGAGCCGCTTCCTCGGGAAATCTATGATGAGATGTGGGGAGACGTAAGAGATGAACACTGATGTTCGTTGACGCATCCGCTCTTGTCGCCGCATTTTCGGCGGAGGCGGAAGAGGGCCGCATAGAAGCCGTATTGAACAATGCCACAGCCGCGTTTACCTCGCCGCTGGCAGTGCTCGAAGCCGCCCTCGCGCTGGCGCGGGCCGAAAAATGGAATGCGCCGGTTGACGAGGTAACGGCTTCGGTGCTGACCCTTCTCGAAGACAGCGGGGTCGCCGTTCGGGAAGCGGACGATCCCGTTGCCATAGCCTTGCTGGCCGGCGAGGCAGCCAGGCGCTTCCGTGCCGGTCGCCGTCGTCTCAACCTGGCCGACTGCATGCACTATGCCTTCGCCAGGCACTATGACGTGCCAATCCTCGCCACGGCAGACGAATTCAAACAGACCGACCTGAGGGTCGTCCCCTAAGCGCTCATCGCAGCACGTTCTTCGCTGACCGCACGTTTGCGAAAGGAGTGGGCGCGCCAGAGTTCGAAGATACCGATGGCTTCTTCCTTGTCGATGGCTTCGAAGCGGCTCACCACCATGGCCTTGTCGGCCTCGCTCGGCAGGTCGCGCCAGGGCAGCGTGGCCACGGTGGCCTCGAACAGGTCCGGCGACATGCCGGCAGCCTTGAGCGCCACGGTGATCGCCACATAATCCTGGCTGGCCAGCCATTTGACGAAGACTTCCGGCGCCACATGCAGGATGACTGTGAGCGCGGCGGCCGCGTGATGGCCATAGCCGAAGCGGGCAAACCGGGTCAGCGCCCGGTCGTCGAGCTGCTTGCGGTCGCTCAGCGCCTTGACCTGGTTATAGGCCACCTTCCATTCGGTGGCGGAGAACCCGGCGCGGTTGCGCAGGCGGTTATAGACCACGGCATTGACCTTGCCGGCCGCCACCGGATCGATGCCCCGATCCACCTGGCCAAGCGTCTCCAGCACCTTTGACGCCACCGAGTCGATTTCGCCACGCAGGCTCTTCCAGTCGATCTCCGGGCGATTGCGCAGGTCGGCGGCCATTTCGGCGTCGCGCGTCGCGCGCTCCACCAGCTTTTCCAGGGTCGCCTTGTCGAATTCGGCATTGGAATTGCGCACCAGGCGCACCACCGACGAGCGGTCGCCATGCTCGACAATGGCCTCGCCCACCCGCTCCGGCACGCTGGCGCGACCGGCAATGGCGATGCGGTGCTCCTCGCTCTGGCGGCCGATAATGTCGATCAGGTCGTCGTCGGACAGCACGTTGGAAAATTCGAGCAGCGGCTTGGCCACCTCGATGTCGTCATTGGCGAGCTTGACGACCACGGTGCCCGGCGCACGGGCGAGCGGCGCCAGGAGCTTGGCCACATGGGCCCGCGCCTCGACCTCCACCAGTTCGGCCAACTGGCACAGAACTTCGTCATATTGGGCAACCTGATCGTCGTCGCACCGATCCGACACGTAGCTGAAAAGCTGCGCCATGTTGCGGAACAGCTGCTCGCGTTCGGAATGATTGTCGTCCCCATTCAGGACACGGAAACTGGAAAACGCCCGCTGGCCTTCATCAAGCTCGTTCATTCGCCTGCTCTCCCGGCTTCTGCCGCAAATCTGGAGCCTGACGATGCGCAGGCACCTTCTTGCAGGCCCTGAAGGCCGGCACGGGGATTTGATTCAAATTTTAGCGACCGCCTTTGACGGTAGCTGCAAAGGGCCGCCAGCTTACGCGATGTCATCCCGGCGAAGGCCGGGATCCATCCTGAGGTTTATCCACGTTCCGAGGAAGCTGAACTGTCTCAGGATGGATTCCGGCCTTCGCCGGAATCACATCGTGATTGAACCAGCCTCTGCCGCTATAGCTGCAGGTCGAACCGGTCGGCATTCATCACCTTGACCCAGGCCGCAACGAAATCCCGCGTGAATTTCGGCAGCGAGTCGGACTGGCCATAGACCTCGGCAATGGCCCGCATCTGCGAATGCGAACCGAAAATCAGGTCGACGCGCGTACCGGTCCAGCGCAGCGCGCCGGACTTGCGGTCGCGGCCCTCATATACGCCCTCCTCGCCGGCCTTGGGCTGCCACTGCGTGGCCATGTCGAGCAGGTTGAGGAAGAAGTCATTGCTCAGCACTTCGGGGCGGTCGGTAAAGACGCCATGATTGCCGGCGCCCGCCTTGAGCACCCGCAACCCGCCCAGCAGCACCGTCATCTCGGGCCCGGTGAGCCGCAGCAGTTGCGCGCGGTCGATCAGCGCCTCCTCGGGCTCCATGAAGCGGCGGTTGCTGGTGTAGTTGCGGAAGCCATCCATGCGCGGCTCAAGCGCCGCGAAGGACGCCACATCGGTCTGCTCCTGGGAGGCATCCATGCGACCGGGGGTGAACGGCACGTCGACAGCCTGGCCCGCCGCCCTGGCGGCCAGCTCGATGCCGACGCCGCCGGCCAGCACGATCAGGTCGGCCAGCGATACCCTTTTGCCGCCCGCCTGGAACGCAGCCTGGATGGCTTCGAGCCTGGCCAGCACCCTGGCAAGCTGGTCGGGCTGGTTGACCGCCCAATCCTTCTGCGGTGCAAGGCGGATGCGCGCACCATTGGCGCCGCCCCTCTTGTCCGAGCCGCGGAAGCTCGATGCCGAAGCCCAGGCGGTCGATACCAGCTCGGACACCGTCAGGCCGGAAGCCGCGATGCTGGCTTTCAACCCGGCAATATCGGCCTCAGTGACCAGCGCATGATCGACCGGCGGGATCACATCCTGCCAGATCAGGTCTTCTGCGGGCACTTCGGGACCGAGATAGCGGACCTTCGGCCCCATGTCGCGATGGGTCAGCTTGAACCAGGCGCGCGCAAAGGCATCGGCGAACTGATCGGGATGGTCGAGGAACCGGCGCGAAATAGGTCCATAGATCGGATCGAACCGCAGCGACAGGTCCGTCGTCAGCATGGTGGGGCGATGCTTCCTGCCCGCGACGAAGGCGTCGGGGATCACCGCATCGTTGGTCTTGGCCACCCACTGCTTGGCCCCGGCCGGGCTGGCCGAAAGCTCCCACTCGTAGCCGAACAGGTTCTCGAAGAAGAAATTGCTCCAGCGCGTCGGCGTCTGCGTCCAGGTCACCTCGAGCCCCGAGGTGATGGCATCCTTGCCGACGCCGGTGCCGAACTTGCTCTTCCAGCCCAGGCCCTGGTCTTCGAGGTCGGCGCCTTCCGGCTCGGCGGCGATCAGCGAGGGATCGCCAGCGCCATGCGTCTTGCCTAAAGTGTGGCCGCCCGCGATCAGCGCCACCGTCTCCTCGTCATCCATCGCCATGCGGCGGAACGTTTCGCGGATGTCGCGCGCTGCCGCCACCGGGTCCGGATTGCCGTTCGGACCCTCCGGGTTGACATAGATCAGCCCCATCTGCACCGCGCCAAGCGGCTCGGACAGCTGGCGTTCGCCGCTATAGCGCTCGTCGCCCAGCCAGGTGCCCTCCGGCCCCCAGAACAGCTCCTCCGGCTCCCACACGTCGGCGCGCCCACCGGCAAAGCCGAAGGTTTTGAACCCCATGGATTCCAGCGCCACGTTGCCGGTCAGAATCATCAGGTCGGCCCAGGAAATCTTGTTGCCGTATTTCTGCTTGATCGGCCAGATCAGCCGCCGCGCCTTGTCGAGGCTGGCATTGTCCGGCCACGAATTGAGCGGCGCGAAGCGCTGCTGCCCCTGCCCGGCCCCGCCGCGGCCATCTGTGATGCGATAGGTGCCGGCGCTGTGCCAGGCCATGCGGACGAAGAGGCCGCCATAATGGCCGAAATCGGCCGGCCACCAATCCTGCGAATCGGTCATCAGCGCATGCAGGTCCCGCTTCACCGCCGCCAGGTCCAGCGTCTTGAACGCCTCGGCATAGTCGAAATCAGCGCCGAGCGGGTCCGACAGGCCCGAATTGCGATGCAGCATCTGCAGGTCGAGCTGCTTGGGCCACCAGTCGCGATTGCCGCGCCTTTTGCCGCCATGATCGACCGGGCACTGGCCGCCGGCCGTCTCTGCCTGGCTGTGAGGATTGGGATCGGTCATGGGATGCTCCTGTCTTGCTGCTGGCGCCGTTATAGGAAGGTGACAACCATTAGGCCAATCGATAATACTGCCTTCGTCGATAAGCAAAACCTATCATGACCCTTTCGCTCAAGCAGATGCGCTATGCCGTCGCCGTGGCTGAAACCGGCCATTTCGGCCGCGCTGCCAAGGCCTGCAATATCAGCCAGCCGGCCCTCAGCCAGCAGGTGCAGGCCATCGAGGAAAGCTGCGGCACGCTCCTGTTTGACCGGCTGAGCAGTGGCGCGCGGCCAACGCCCTTCGGCGCCGAATTCATCGCCCGCGCCCGCCAGGTGCTGGAAAGCGCCGACGCGTTGGCCGCCTTCGCCCAGGGCCATGCCGGCCAGCCCGACCGGCCGGTCCGTTTCGGGCTGATCCCGACGGTCGCGCCCTATCTCCTGCCCGAGATTTTCCCGGCGCTGACCGCCAGCCTGCCCGGCCTCGACTTCACCATCAGCGAGAATCGCACGGACGCGCTGATATCAGGTCTGGCGGATGGCAGCCTCGACGTGGCGCTGATCGGCACCGAAGCGCCCGCCGGCGGCCCCAGGCTGGTCAGCCGGCCGCTCTTCGACGACCCCTTCATGCTGGCCACCAGCAGCATCGAGCCCACCGTCGCGCCGGTATCGCTGGCTAGCCTCGCCCCCGAGCGCATCCTGCTGCTGGACGAGGGCCATTGCTTCCGCGACCAGACCATCGCCGCCTGCCGGCTCGACAGCGATCTATCTGCCCGCACCTTTGCCGCCACCTCGCTCTCGACCATTGTCGAATTCGTCGCCAACGGCCAGGGCGTGACGCTGCTGCCGGCCATCGCCCTGCGCAAGGAAGCCGCGGCCAATCCGCGCATCGCCATCCACGACCTGGTGTCACCCGGCGCCGGCCGTCGCCTCTCGCTGGTCTGGCGCGAGGCCACGCCGTTCGGCAACACCTTCGAGCAGATCGCCGAGGTGATCCGGGGCACGCGCCCCTATCCAGCGTAAAAATTCCCCACTAAAATTGCCCTGTTGGGGAGTTCACACAGATGGCGCGTGCGCCTGCCAAACCTGCGGCCAGAACCGCTGCGCCGCGCAAGCGTGCGCCAAAAACGGCCGCGCCAACGCCACCGCCCAAACCGCGTCTTTCCCTGCCCTCCATCGAAAGCGGCTCGACCCGGCTGCGCAAGGTCATCCTCAACCTCGCCTTCGTGCTGGCCATCCTGATCTTCATCCCGATCCTGTTCAGCCAGTTCCTGCGCAACCCGGTGCTGATCGAACCCATTGCCGTGCCCGAAGCGCTGGTGATCCGCGGCCTAACGCCCGAAGTCGTGGCCAGCCGCCTGTGGGACGGGCTGCGTGACGCCAATGCGCTGGCGCGCACCTCCAAGGAAAGCGTCGCCGCCATTCCCAATAGCCAGCGCGTGCAATTCGCCGTGCCCGAAGTCGGCCTCTCGATGGATTCCATCGTCCGCCAGACCCGCCAGTTCTTCAACCTGCACCAGACGCGCATTGCCGGCGAATTCGTCTGCGCCGACGCCGCCTGCGCCCCCGAAGGCATGCTGCTGCGCCTGCGCGTGCTGCGTGGCGGCAGCGACGTCATCGACCTGCCCGCCGTGGGCCAGCAGGATTTGCGCCGCTACTTTACCGGCGCGGCCATCCAGATCTTGTCGATCCTGGACCCCTTCGTCGCCGTCTCGGCCATTGCCGAAACCGAGCCGGTGCGCGCCACCGCCCTGGCCCGCCGGCTGATCCGCCAGCACCATCCCGATGCCAAATGGGCGCATAACCTCATCGGCAACCTGCGCTCCACCGCTGGCGACTATCGCCCCGCCCTTGCCGAATACCGCGCCGCGCTGGCGCTCGATCCGCAATTCACCATCGCCCAGGCCAATGCCGCCCGCGCCCTGCGGCAGCTGGGCGACCCGGTCGCCGCCCGCGCCGAGTATGATGCCATCCTGGCCCGCGATCCGGACTCGCCCGAAGTGCAGGAGGGCTATGCCGAGCTTGCCATCGGCGCCGGTAATATCGACCAAGCCATCACCTACCTGCAGCACGCCGCCGAAATCGAGCCGACCAGCCCGCACTATTTCGCCCGCATCGGCGAGGTCGAGATGGCTCGCGGCAATATGGACGTGGCCAGGGAATGGTTCACCCGGTCGCTGGCTGTCGATCCGGCCTATCCACTGGCGCTGACGCCCATGTTCACCCTCAAGCTGACCGGCATGGATTTCGCCGGTGGCGAGCAGCTGCTGCGCCGGGCGGCCGCCTTCGAGCCCGGCAGCGCCGAGGTGCAGGCCCTGCATGGCGCGGCCCTGAGCTTCCTCGACAAGCCGGACGAAGCGCTGGCCGCCTATGATCGCGCCCTGGCCATCACGCCCGATGATACCGAACTGCTCTACCAGTCCGCCAATATGCTGCAGAATCTTGGCCGCCAGGCCGAGGCCGTCGAGCGGCTCAACCGGGCCATCACCCTCGACCCCTATAATCCTGCCCCGATCTTCTCGCGCGCCACCTCGCTCGCCGTCACCGGCCACAATGCCGAGGCCCGCGCCGATTTCCTGCGCGTACTCGAACTCGATACGTCAGGCACCCAATACGGCTCCATGGCCGAGAATTTCATCGGCATTCTCGATGGCCTCGACGCCGCCGCGGCCGGGGAGACGGCTGAATGACCGGGACCCCGCCCCGCCCGCTGAGTCTCATCGGCATCGAGGCCATGTCCTCGACCCTGCGCACCATGTTCATCAATGTCGGCTTTTTCGTCGCCATGCTGCTGCTGATCCCGGCACTGACCAGCCAGTTCTCGGCCAATGCCGTGGTCATCGAGCCCATTGCCGTACCCGAGGCGCTGGCAGCGCGCGGCTTCACCCCCGAAGTCGCCGCCAACCGCCTGTGGGACGGGCTGCAGGATTTCGCCCGCACCGCCAGCGTGGCTCGCACCACCATCGTCGCCATTCCCAACAGCCAGCGGGTCGAATTCTCCCTGCCCGATACCGGCATATCCGTCGACTCGGTCGCCAAGCAGGTGCGGCAGTTCTTCGGCAGTTATGAAACCCACATTGCCGGGGAAATCATCTGCGAAACGGCCGATTGCGCGTCCACCGGCCTGCGCCTGCGCCTGCGGGTCATTCGTGGCACCACCGAAATCGTCGACCTGCCCCCGATCGGCGCCGAGTCCGAACCGGACTATTTCCGCGACGCCGCGGCGGGTGTGTTCGACGTGCTCGATCCCTTCGTCGCCATCGCCGCCCGCGCCATCACCGACCCGGAAGGCGCCGCCACCCGCGCCCGGCGCCTCGCCATCGGCAATCACCCCGACGCCAAATGGGCGCATAACCTGCTCGGCGACATCGCCCGCAATGCCGGCGACACTGACACCGCCATCGCCGACTATCGCGCCGCTTTGGCGCTCGACGCCGGTTTCAACATCGCCCGCATCAACCTGGCCCGCGTCCTGGCCGCCGGCGGCGACCTGCCCGGCGCCGACGCAGCCCTGGCCGAAGCCCAGGCGCTGGAGCCACAGGCCGTGAGCCTGCCCACGGCGCGGGCCGATATCGAACTGGCGCGCGGCGACAAGGAAGCGGCCATCGCTGCCTTCCTCACCGCCGCCGAACGCGACCCGGTCAACCCGGCGCCGCTGGCGCGGGCCGGTGAACTCGAGCTGCAGCTTGGCCACACCAAGGCGGCCGTCACCCATCTCGAAGAGGCGCTCGATCTCGACCCCGGCCATGCCGATGCCCTGCGCCTGCTTGGCGGCGCCTATCGCGCCGATGGCGACCTGGCAGCGGCCGAACGGCTGTTCAAGGATTGGGCCGACTACGTGCCCAACAGCGTGGAAGCCCATCTGACGCTGGCCGAGCTGCTGCTGGAGCGTGGCGATCGCGAGGATGCCGTCGAGCATTACGATCGGCTGGTCGCGCTCGATCCGGCCAATCCCGCCTACGCGCTGGCGCGCGCCCAGGCGCTGCTCGATCTGGGCCGCTATGCCCAGGCCATCGATGGCCTGACGCCCCTTGCCGATGCCGAACCAGCCGAGCCGATGGCAATATTGCTGTTGGCCAAAATCCAGCAGGCCGCCGGCCGCAATGAGCGCGCCGCCGAGCGCTATCGGCAATTCCTCGAGATCGCGCCGGACTCACCCGACCGCGAGGCGGTCGAAGCCGCGCTGGCAAGCCTGGCTTCCACGGACTAACCCGCTGCGTCATCCCCGCGAAAGCGGGGATCTCGCTTTGCGATGCACCACCAACAGGGATTCGTCCTAAGCCGCCACCCGCGCCCGGCGCCGGAAACTGTCATAGCTGAACACCATCAGCGACACCCAGATCAGCGCGAAACTCAGCAGTCGCAGCCCGTTGAGATGCTCGCCGAACAGGAAGATCGCCACCAGGAACTGGATCGACGGCGCAATATACTGGAACATGCCGATCGTGGTCAGCCGCAGCCGGCGCACCGCAAAGGCAAACAGCAGCAGCGGAATGGCCGTCGCCGGCCCGCTCAGCACCATCAGCGTCATGAGGTAGGGATCGGCGTGAACGCCCGGGCCCGTGGTGATGAAGGTATAGAGGATGAAGCCCAGAGCCACCGGCGTCAGCATGGCCGTTTCGGCAAACAGGCCCGTCGCCGGCCCCAGATGCGCGGTCTTGCGGAAATAGCCGTAAAAGCCGAAGGACAGCGCCAGCCCCAGCGCGATGAACGGAACGCTGCCCAGCCCCACCGCCTGGATGCCGATGGCCACGACGGCGATCAGGATGGAAATGGTCTGCAGCCGGTTCTGCCGCTCGCCCAGCAGGATCATTCCCATCAGCACATTGACCAGCGGATTGATGAAATAGCCGAAGCTGGCTTCCAGCACCTGCCCGGTTTCCACCGCCCACACGTAAAGCAGCCAGTTTCCCGCCAGCAAGACGGCAGAAAGCAGCGTGCCAAACGCACGCTTTCTGTCGGCAAACAGCGCGCGGACCTCGCCGAAGCCGCCCGAAAACGCCAGGATTGCCGCCAGCAGCACCAGCGACCACACGGTGCGCTCGGCCACGATCAGCACCGAGCCGGCCGCCTCGACCGCACGGAACAGCAGCGGCAGGAAACCCCACAGCGTATAGGCGGCCAAAGCCGCCAGCACGCCGTTGCGGCCATCGCTCGCAGCAGGCTGGGATGGAGCGGACACCTCGGCCGGCGCAATGGCCTCCGGCGCGGATTCTGGAAGGGACATAGAAAAACTCCGCATCCCGAACGGGATGCCTGAAAGCCCCCTGATACCAGTCCCGCTCAGCTCCGGCCAATCAGACTTTGTGATCCCGCCACCTTGCAAAGCTGATGGGTGCCGCCAACCTTTTGTCCACTAGGGCGTTGATTCAGCGGCGCCGCTTCGGCGCTCCCACCCACGACCAGACCAGCAGGAGCTCATTCATGAAAAAGACCGTCACCTGGGTTTTGATCGCCGACGGCGCACAGGCGCGTGTCCTCGAAAACACCGGTCCGGGCAAGGGGCTCAAGCAGGTGGAAGGTCTCGATTGGGCCATCGAGCCATTGCAGGCGCAGGAGATCGTGACCGACCGTCCGGGCAGCAGGGGCGGTGGCGGCAGCTTCAGCCGCGGCGGCATGGAGCCCCGCACCGACCCGGTGGAACACCGCGAGGCCGAATTCGTGCGTTCGGTTGCGGCCACGCTGGACCGCAAGCATCAGCAGGGCGCCTTCCAGCGCCTCGTGATCGCCGCCGCCCCCACCGCCTTGGGCGACATCCGCCAGGCCATTTCCCCCGCGGTGAAGAAAACGGTAGTCGCCGAGTTGAACAAGGACCTCACCAACACGCCCACACCCCAGCTCGACCAGCACCTGGACGGCATAATCGCGACCTGACAGCGAATTTCCTTTGAAATTCAATGTATTAACGACAAAAGCCGATTCAGCCTGCCAGCAGGTTGAATCGGCCTCTCAATGTCTTGAATCGATCGTTTAGCGCATTGAACCGGGATACGAAGCGAGCGAGAAGCGCGCGCTAATGCGCTGACTCGTCGTCGCTTTCCTCCCCGTCATCTCCCTCGATCGCGTCGAGGAATTCCAGCAGCATGGAATTGACCAGTTCCGGCCGCTCGATGCTGGGAATATGCGCCACCCCCTCCAGCACCGCGGCAAAGGCATTGGGCATTTCTTCTGACAGATGCTCGTGCCGGTCGATCAGCGCGGTAAAATCCTCATCGCCCACCAGCAGCAGTGTCGGTGCGCGGACCTCGCCGACGCGCGGCCAGGCGGCTGGCGGACGCTCCTCCTGCGTCAGGTCAGGCTTGCCCAGCGCGATGGCGTTCATATCGAAAAACAACTCGCGCACCGCGCCACCGACCCGCCCGCTTTTCGCCCGCGGCCCATCGAGCCATTCGTGCGCCTGCACCCGGTTGAGCATGTCACGGTCGCCACGCTCCCACGCATCTTCCTCGGCCGCCTCGATCATCTGCTCGACCTGTGTCGCGCTCCACGGCGCCCCGGTGACCGAGGTGCCGATCAGCACCAGCCCGATAACCCGCCCCGGATGGCGCAGCGCAAAATCCAGCGCCAACCCGCCGCCCATCGAGCAGCCGACAAACACCGCGGCATGGATATCGAGCGAAGCCAGCACGGCCTCCAGGTCATCGACGTGGTTGAAGGTTTCGTCCGGACTTTCCGTCTCGCCATAGCCACGCCGATCATAGGCGATGGCCTGCCAGCCTTCCTCGGCCACGACAGCCATCTGGCTCTGCCACATGCGCTTGTCGCAGACCCCGGCATGCAGGAACACCACGGGCAGGCCCTCGCCCACCTGCCATCCGGCCAGCGCGGCCCGGCCGACGGTCACCGAAAACGCAGTCATCGCATCCACTCCGGCTTGCGTCCGCCGGCTATTGCTCGACCAGCACGCAGAATTCGAATTCGTCGCCGCGCGCCCAGCAGCCGGGCCTGCCATCCACGGCGCGGAAGTCGCGCAATTCGTCCGGCACCTGCCCCGGCCCGGCATCCGCCGCGATCAGGAAAGCCGTACCCACGCCTTCCTCCACCAGCGTAAAGGCAAAGGTCTTGCCGTCAGGCAGGGCAAAGGTCAGCCCGCCGCCATCCAGCGCCACATCGCAATCGAACGTGTCATACCCGGTAACCGTACACTGCCCCGGCGCGCCCGCCGCCAGCGTCACCATCCCGCCCGTAGCAGCGACCATGACCGCGGCCGCCCAAATCATCCGTTTCAAGTCTTGCCCCCAGAGCAATCAGCCAGTGCAGTACCGTGGTTCTCTCTTAGCGCGGGAATGTGGGGGTGTCGCGGATTTTTGCGCCCACAGGTGAACAGAAGAACAAGCAGGCATGCCCAGACGCCCGCCGGTCACGCGTTTGTCGCGTCGCATGCCAAGGCCGGCAGCGAAGGCGAACCCCCAAGCGATCGCCGCCCCGTGTGTGGAGTGATGGGAGGAGGATCCGGGAGGATTTGGCGAGGGATAAGTTGGATAAGGGTTGGTGGCTTACGCCCCCCACGCGAAGCCTTGACCCTCGACTGATATATCGATATTTGTCGATATATGGAATCAAATCACGCCATAGAGGTATTCGCCGCCCTGTCGCAGGCAACGCGCCTCGATACCTTTCGACTGCTCATGGAACATGAGCCCGAAGGCCTCGCGGCAGGTGAGATCGCACGCCGCCTCGATGTCCCGCAGAACACCATGTCCAGCCACCTGGCTATTCTGACACGTGCCGGACTTATCGAATCGGAACGCCACAGCCGGTCGATCGTCTATCGGGCTGTCGTCGAGCGCGTCCGGGAGATTGCCAGCTTCCTGGTGCAGGACTGCTGCGGCGGCCGCCCCGAGTTGTGCGAGCACTTGGTTGCCGAATTCACCCCGTGCTGTTCCCCGATGGAGCCGAGCCATGCCTGACCGCGTCTACAACGTCCTGTTTCTCTGTACCGGCAATTCAGCCCGATCGATCCTGGGCGAGGCCGTCCTCAACCACGTCGGCCAGGGTCGCTTCCGAGCGTACTCCGCCGGCTCCGCGCCGAAGGGTGAGGTGCACCCCATGACGCTGGAAATCCTCGAGAAGGTTGGCATCCCCACCAAAGGCCTGCGCTCGAAGGCCTGGGACGAGTTCGCCGTGCCGGGTGCGCCCAAGATGGATTTCATCTTCACCGTCTGCGACAACGCCGCCGGCGAGTCTTGCCCCAACTGGCCCGGCCAGCCGATGACGGCCCATTGGGGCATCGAAGATCCTGCCGCCGTACAGGGTCACGAGTTCAAGCAGCGAGCCGCGTTCGAGGACGCCTTGCGATATCTTCGCAACCGGATCGGCGCTTTCACCAACCTGCCACTCGCCAGCATCGATCGCATGGCCCTGAACTCCAAGCTCGAGAGCATCGGCGCCATGGACGGAACGACGACCAAGTCGTCGAACGTCGCCTGATGATCGATCTTCCCCGCCGCCTCGCCGCCGAGGCCCTTGGCACCGGCATCCTGGTGGCAGCTGTCATTGGCTCGGGCATCATGGCCGAGACCCTGACAAACGACGTGGCGCTGGCATTGCTCGCGAACACCATCGCAACCGGCGCAATCTTGGTCGTGCTGATCAGCACGCTCGGGCCGATCTCGGGGGCCCACTTCAACCCGGCGGTGTCGCTGGTCTTCGCGCTGCGCCGCGAGCTGTCGGCCCGGGACGCTGCCCTTTATGCCGCGGTGCAGGTCGCTGGTGGTATTATCGGCGCCGTCATTGCCCATTCGATGTTCGAGCTGCCGCTGCTACAGGCGTCGACCAAGATCCGCACCGGCGGAGCACAGTGGTTCTCCGAAGGCGTTGCGACCTTCGGGCTAGTGGCCATCATCCTTGCCGGCATTCAATTCGAGCGAAAGGCGGTGCCGATGCTGGTGGGTTTATACATCACGGCGGCCTACTGGTTTACGGCGTCGACCTCGTTCGCCAACCCGGCCGTGGCGATCGCCCGCTCCCTTACCGACACTTTCTCCGGCATACGTCCGCTCGACCTGCCGGGGTTCGTCATCGCCCAGATGGCCGGCGCTCTGGTCGCCCTGGCCCTGATGTCCTGGCTCCTGCGCGTGCCGGGTTCGAGCGACCTCCCCATCAACCCGGAAGACCGAGCATGACCGTCACCATCTATCACAACCCCGAGTGCGGCACGTCCCGCAACACTCTCGCGATGATCCGCCAATCCGGGGCAGAGCCTACCGTCATCGAGTACCTCAAGACGCCGCCGAGCCGCGAGCGGATCATGGAACTGGTAGCCGCTGCCGGCATCCCGCTGCGGGATGCCTTGCGCAAGAAGGACACGCCTTATGCGGCGCTCGGCCTGGGCGACGCCGGCTTGTCCGACCAGGCGCTGCTCGACGCCATCGAGGCGCACCCGATCCTGTTGAATCGTCCCTTCGTGGAAACGCCGGTCGGCACCCGCCTGTGCCGCCCGTCCGAGGTAGTGCTCGACATCCTGGAGAACCCCGATATCGGGCCGTTCACCAAGGAGGACGGGGAGGTCATCATAGACGCAGAAGGGAAGCGTATTGCCTGATCTACCCAACGTCGTGCCGGCAGCGCTCGAGATCCCGGACTTCTCGAAGCTGAGCGCTCCCGACCTGCAGCACAGGCCCCGCATCCTGATGCTCTACGGCTCGCTGCGGCAACGCTCCTACAGTCGGCTGCTTACCCTCGAGGCGCAGCGTCTGCTGGAAACCTTCGGCGCCGAGGTTCGTATCTTCCACGCCAACGGCCTGCCGCTGCCGAACGACGCGCCCGACACACATATCAAGGTGCAAGAGTTGCGCGAGGCCATGCTGTGGTCCGAGGGTCAGGTGTGGACGTCGCCCGAGCGGCATGGCGCAATGTCGGCGGTGATGAAAGCGCAGATCGATTGGATACCGCTGCCGGGTGGAGCCATCCGGCCCACCCAGGGACGCACGCTGGCCGTCATGCAGGTTTCCGGGGGATCGCAGTCCTTTAACGCCGTGAACCAGATGCGTATCCTCGGTCGCTGGATGCGGATGGTGACCATCCCCAATCAGTCTTCCGTAGGCAAGGCGTTCCAGGAGTTCGACGAGGCGGGTCGCATGAAACCGTCATCCTACTACGATAGGGTCGTCGACGTCATGGAAGAGCTGGTGAAATTCACGCTGATCAACCGCGGCCTGTCCGGCTATCTGACCTCCCGCTACAGCGAGCGCAAGGAAGCGGCAGCCAAACTCGAGGAGCGGGTCGGCCTGAAGTCGATCTAGGAAACGATGGCCGATACCCATTCGAACGCCGGCGCCATATGGGCGCTCGGCGTCACCCAGATCATCGGCTATGGCACCCTCTATTACAGCTTCAGCATCCTGGCACCGGGCATTTCCCACGACCTTGGCGTCGCGGTGGAGTGGATCTACGGCTGCATCTCGTTAGCTTTGCTAGCCGGCGGAATCGTCTCTCCCTGGGCGGGCGGGTGGGCCGACCGGGCCGGCGCCAGCAGGGTCATGTCGCTCGGATCGATAGGCGCGGCAGCGGCTCTGGCGGTCTGCGGCCTCGCAGCCCACACGGCCATGTTCCTAGCCGGCATGATCCTCGTCGAATTGGCATCGGCCCTTGTACTTTATTCGACCGCGTTCGCCTTCTTGGCGCAGACGACGGGCTCCCGGGCACAACGCAGCATCACCTACCTGACGCTCATCGCCGGGTTCGCTTCGACCATCTTCTGGCCGCTCACCACCTGGCTGCTGCAGGCCATGGACTGGCACCAGGTCTACTTCCTGTTCGCGGGCCTGAACCTGGGCGTTTGCCTGCCTCTCCATCTCTGGCTCTCCAGATTCGCGCGGATCGCTGCCACCCGGCCGGTGGAAACGTCTGCCGCACCGAGGCCGATGACGGTCGACAATGCCGACCTCGTCTTTGTCCTGATCGTCCTCGGTTTCTCCCTGGCCGGCTTCGTGTCTGCGGCGACGCTGTTCCATATGGTGCCGGTGCTTGGGGCTCTGGGGCTCGGAACTGCCGGCGTCTGGGTGGCAACGCTGCTCGGTCCCGCACAGGTGGCCAGCCGCTTGATCAACATGGCGTTCGGCAAGGACCTGACGCCCGCTGCACTGGCGGTTGTGTCGGCCATTACCATGCCGCTGGCGCTCAGCACCTTGGCACTGTCCGCGCCATCGACCGCGGGCGGCGTCGCGTTCGCCATTGTCTTCGGCCTGGGCAGTGGCTTGTTCAGCATTGTGTCCGGCACGCTGCCACTGGCCATTTTTGGCACGGCAGGTTTCGGCAAGCGACTAGGGTGGATCGGCATGGGGCGCCTGGGCTTGTCTGCACTAGCGCCGTTCGCGCTATCGGTGACCCTCGGGGTCATCGGTCCCAAGCCATCGTTGTGGATATTAGCGTCGTCCGGCCTCTTGTGCGTCGCCGTTTTTACCGAAGTCTGGCGTCGCTGTCGTCCAACAGGCAGTGGCGAGCTCGGTCCTTCACCAGGAATGACGCCTGCTAACCCTGCTTCCTAGTCGCATACCGGACAGTCCCCTCCCCACCCCAAAGCGGGTGCTATCTCGGCAGACCCGAAGGGGGCACCCTGAAATCGACAGCGTGCCCCGTTCGCTTACCTGGTCAGCGGCTTGTATGTCGCGCGCTTCGGGTTCACCGCATCGGCGCCCAATCGCCGGATCTTGTCCTGCTCGTAGTCCGCGAAATTACCCTCGAACCACTCGACATGGCTGTTGCCCTCGAAGGCCAGCATGTGGGTGGCAAGGCGATCGAGGAACATGCGATCGTGGCTGATGATCACGGCGCAGCCGGCGAATTCTTCCAGTGCTTCTTCCAGCGCGGCGAGGGTTTCGGTGTCGAGGTCGTTGGTCGGTTCGTCGAGCAACAGCACATTGGCGCCGGATTTCAGCATCTTGGCGAGGTGCACGCGGTTGCGCTGGCCACCCGACAGGTTTCCCACCTTCTGCTGCTGGTCGCCGCCCTTGAAGTTGAACGAGGAGGTGTAGGCGCGCGAATTCACCTCGCGCTTGCCCAGCATCAGCACTTCGTCGCCTTCCGAGATTTCCTCCCAGACGGTCTTGTTGGGGTTGAGGCTGTCGCGGCTCTGGTCGACGTACCCGAGATGCACATTCTCGGCCACGGTCACGCTGCCGGCATCGGGCTTTTCCTGGCCGGTCAGCATCTTGAACAGGGTGGTCTTGCCGGCGCCGTTCGGCCCGATAATGCCGACGATGCCGCCCGGCGGCAGCTTGAAGGTGAGATTGTCGATCAACAGGCGATCGCCGAACGACTTGGTGAGCCCGTCGATATCGATGACATTGTGGCCCAGCCGCTCGCCGGCCGGGATGATAATCTGCGCCGTGCCCGACATGGTGCGGGCTTCGTTGAGCTTGACCAGGTCGTCATAGGCCTTGATGCGGGCCTTGGACTTGGACTGCCGCGCCTGCGGGCTCTGCCCCATCCATTCGCGTTCGCGTTCCAGCACCTTGGCGCGGGCCGCGTCTTCGCTCTTTTCCTGGGCGAAGCGCTTGGCCTTGGCGCCAAGATAGGCCGAGTAATTGCCCTCATAGGCCACGCCGCGGCCCCGGTCGAGCTCCAGAATCCAGCCCGTGACATTGTCGAGGAAATAGCGGTCGTGGGTAATGATCAGCACCGCGCCTTCGAATTCGCGCAGGTGCCGCTCGAGCCAGGCCGTGGTTTCGGCGTCAAGATGGTTGGTCGGCTCGTCCAGCAGCAGCAGGTCGGGTTTGGAGAGCAGCAGCGCGCACAGCGCCACGCGGCGGCGCTCGCCGCCCGACAGCGTGGTGACGTCGGCATCGCCCGGCGGGCAGCCCAAAGCTTCCATCGCCACTTCGACCTGCGACTCGAGATCCCACAGATTCTCGGCGTCGATCTTGTCCTGCAGCGCGGTGGCCTCGTCGGCCGTCTCGTCCGAATAGTCCATCATCAGTTCGTTATAGCGATCGACGATGGCCTTCTTTTCCTTGACGCCGGTCATCACGTTGCCGAGCACGTTCAGCGCCGGATCGAGTTCCGGCTCCTGCGCCAGATAGCCCACCTTGGCACCCTTGTCGGCCCAGGCTTCGCCCTGGAATTCGGTGTCGATGCCGGCCATGATCTTGAGCAGGGTCGACTTGCCCGAACCGTTGGGGCCGAGCACGCCGATCTTGGCGTCGGGGTAGAAGCTGAGATGGATATTATCCAGCACCTTCTTGCCGCCGGCATAGGCTTTGGACATTCCGTGCATGTGGTAGATGAACTGGCGAGCCATCGGCTTGCTGACCTCTTCGGCGTTTTCGGTGATTGGCCGCCTATGTAGGGGAGTCAGGGTCATCAGGCAACTCTCCGAAGGGCACGTGCGACAGCTTGCGCCGAAGCCGTGGCATCTGGAAATCGCTTTTCCCAGCATGCTAGGCTGCGCGCACGTCCTCCCACCTGCGGTGCCCCATCGTGACCTATATCTTCCCGCGCCGCGGCCGTTCACTGGCACCAGGGCAGCGTTCCGAGCTTGTCGTCATCGATAACAGTGGCGCAGCCGAGGTGATCTTCACCGCCCAGGAGGTGATCGAGGCGCCCAACTGGTCCGCCGACGGGCAGTTTCTGGTGTTCAATGCCGGCGGTCGCCTGTTCCGCATTGCCCCGACTGGCGGCATGCCGGAACCCATCGATACCGGCGCTCTCGCCAATCTCAACAATGACCACGTCCTGTCGCCTGATGGCACCACCATCTATGTCAGTTCCGACGACGGCCACCTCTATGCCCTGCCCTTTGCCGGCGGCCCTCCCCGCCGCGTGTCGAACACCCACGACACCCCGTTCCACTACTATCTCCACGGCATCTCGCCCGATGGCGCCACGCTGACCTATGTCGCGGTGGAACAGCGCGGCGACGAGCGGCAGGCCAATATCTTCATTATCCCCTCGGCCGGTGGGCCGGACACCAGGCTCACCGACCTGTCCATGCCCAATGATGGCCCGGAATATTCCCCCGATGGCCGCTGGATTTACTTCAACTCCGAACTGGCAGCGAGCCGGCCCGGCCATGCGCAAATCTTCCGCATGAACGCCGCCGATGGCAGCGACCTCGAGCAACTCACCTTCGACAGCCAGGTCAACTGGTTCCCGCACCTGTCGCCCGATGGCAGGCTGGTGGCCTTCCTCAGTTTTCCCCCTGGCACGCTCGGCCACCCGGCCAACAAGGACGTCCTGCTGCGCCTGATGTCTCCCACTGGAGAAAATCAGCGCACTTTGGCCAGCTTCTTCGGCGGTCAGGGCACCATCAACGTCAATTCCTGGGCGCCGGACAGCCGGCGTCTGGCTTACGTGGCCTATCCGCGCTTCTAGCCCGTCAGGCTGACCTCTTCGACCAGGTCCGTGCTGATCACCCGGTTGCGGCCCGATGCCTTGGCTCGATAGAGCCGTCGGTCGGCCACCGTCATCAGTTCCATCAGCGGCCCGCCCCGGGAGGCGGCAACGCCGATGCTCGCGGTCAGCCGCAGCCTCGGCGCCAGATCGGTCAGGTCCGCGCGTTCGAGTTCGCCACGCACCGCCTCCGCGACAGCCGATGCCGCCTGGATGTCAAGTCCGGCGAACAGCAGGGCGAACTCCTCGCCACCAAGCCGGAAGGCGCGCATATAGTCGCCAAGCCCGGCCAGCACTCCGGCCACTCGTTGCAGCACCGCGTCGCCCACCAGATGCGAATATTGGTCATTGATGGCCTTGAAGTGGTCGAGATCGGCGATGGCGAGGCAGAAGCGGCTGCCTTGCAACTGCTTGAATGCCGCGTCGAGACTGCGTCGGTTGGGCAGTCCCGTCAGCGGATCGTGTCCCGCCTGTTCTTCCAGCGCCGCCGCCTGCACGCGCAGCTTGCTGGTTTCGAGTTGCATTTCCACCAGTTGCGCCCGCCGGCGGATCATCTCGCCCATCTGGCGCTGATAGGCGATATGGAACCGCTTGTAGAGCGCCAGCGCCTCGGCGGTATTGCCCAGCGCTTCCTGCACTTCGGAGAGCCTGCGGATAGTATTGGCCTTGTGATCCGCATGCGAACTCGCCTCGGCCAGCGCCACCGCGCGCTCGCAGAATTCCAGGGCTTCCGCGAGCCGCCCGGTGCGCGTCAGCAGTTCGCCGCGCGTATAGAGATAATGGATATGCTCGCGCAGGCCGACCTCGCCGGTCAGTTCATCCCACCGTTGGAGATAGGCGCTCGCCACGTCCTCGCGTTGGAGCAAGGCATAATATTCGGCGCCGTTGCACAGCGCCGTGCGCAGCGACCACTTGCAGCCACAGGCCTCGGCAATGGCGATGGCCTGGTCATTGGTGGCCAGCGCCCGCTCGCGCCACAGCCGTCCCTCTTCCACCTTGCCGTCGTTCTCGGCTGCCTCGGCAATCGATACCTGCGAAAATGCCAGGTTGCAGAGATAGAGCGACTCCGCCCACGGGTCGTCCGCGTCGCGCACCAGCGCCAGGCTGCGCTCCAACAGCGGCCCCACGAGCTGGTCCTGCCGGCAATACATCAGCGTCACCGCCTTTGCATTGATGGCAAAGGCCAGGATGGACGGGATATCGGCCAGTTCCGCCAGGCTCACCGCCGTACTGGCTTCGGCAAAGCCTTCATCCACGAGGCCCAGTTCGACCAGCAGCCAGGCATAGATGGCGCTCGCATGCGCCTCGCGCGCCGTATCGCCGAGTTGCGCCCAGAGCGCCTTTGCCGCGATAGCGCAGTCGATGCCCTGCTCGGCATGGCCCAGTTGCAGACAGAACCAGCCGACCTGCGTCAGGCACTGGGCAACGCAGGTATCGTCTTCCGCCTCGCGGGCCACCTCGAGCAGCACGCGCACGTCCCGCAGCGCCTCGGACGAGCGGCCGGAACGCCCCATGTCCCAGGTCCGCGTCAGGGCATTGGTCAGGTCGGGATCAGACGGTTTGGGCACGGCGGCGCCTGAGCTTGCGATCGATCAGCTCAGGATCGGCTTTTCGCGTAAACAAACCGAAAAGGCAGTCGTTGCAAGGCCACCAATGGCTCAGCGCCCGGCCATGCCCAATGCCTGCCGGATGGTCTCGTCCTGCTCGGTGCGCTGCAGGATGACACCCCACCAGCCCATCCCGTCATACTCCTGGTAGCCCAGGGTGCGCGCGAAGGCGACGATATTGCCCCGCCCGTCATAATAGCTGCCGCGCTCGCGATCTTCGCGGCGCAGGTCGAAGGTGGTGAACCGGCTTTCCGGCCGCGTCGAGGCGATCACTCTGCCATGGCCGTCGAGCAGCATGACCTCGGTGCGCTCGGCGATCTTGGGTGGCAGCGCCGCCTCGGTCTCGACGATGGAACGACCCTGTTCCTGCCAGTCGAAATAGACGCCCAGCGTGCCCAGCACCTGGCCATTGGCGCGGCCATTGCTGCGCACCGCCGTACTATAGACCAGCGCTTCCCGCCCGCCATGATGCGGGCTCTCCGCCACCTCGCCCGCCGCATAGGCATCGCCCGAGCTGGTGCTGCGCGCCGCGCGGAACCAGGCCTCGCGTGAAAAATCTGCGCCCAGGACATTGCGGGCATGATTGGCATTGGCGCTGGCTACCACGCGGCCCTGCGCATCGGTCAGCACCAGGTCGCAATAGACGCTGTAGAACTTGTTGATCGCGGCCAGCCGGTCGGCGGCGAAGGCCACTGCATCGGCGGCGGCGCCGGGCTCCAGCGCCTGCCAGAACGCCGTGTCGGTAGCCCACCAGCGCACGTCGGCGGTGCGCTCATAGAGGTTGCGCACGATCAGCTGCACCAGCGATTGCGCCAGGTCGATCAGGCGCGCGCCCTCCATCTCGTCGACCAGTGTCTCGCTCATGGCGCGGCTGAGCGAAATCCGCCCCACCAGCACATCCTGGAAACGGGTGGCGATATCGGCCGCCCGATCGGCCAGCCGCTGCACTTCGTCGGCCACCACGGCAAAGCCCTTGCCGGCGTCCCCGGCCCGTGCGGCCTCGATGATGGCATTGATGGCCAGCAGCTTGGTCTGCTTGACGATCTGCAGGTTGCTGCTCGAATAGGATTGCAGCTCGGTCCCGATGCCCTCCATCACCACACGCATGGCGCGCGGCGATGCGGCTACGGCCGCATTGTCGTTCGAATTCATCTTTGCGTCCCAATGCACCTTGGGTCGGCCAGACGATTGTCATTTGCGCGCAGGCACTGTTTACGGCAAAGGACAGCCACTTGGTTCGACAGTATTAGCGGCCGGACAATGAATGAATATGGTAACCAGCCGGTAAATTTGTCTTCTTCTATGTCTCGATCCACACCGGCACGGACTTGAAGGCCGGCGTCTTGCTGCGTGGATCGACCGCGGTACCCACAAGCACATTGGCCTCGGGATAGTAGGCCATGGCGCTGCCCCGTGGCAGGTCGAACAGGGTGGCGATTGCCGGCATCCGGCCGGTATCTGATGCCAGCGTCACCGCCTGCCCCTCGCTGAGGCCGAACGCCGCCATGTCCTCGCCATTGAGGAACACCGCATGCCGCCCGGCGCCGCCGCGATAGCTGTCCTTTTCCTCGTAGATGATGGTGTTGAACTGGCCCTCGCTGCGAACGGTCGCCAGCGTCAGCCTTTCCCGTTGCGGCTTGGGCAGTGGCGTCACCACGAAATGCGCCCTGCCGTCGGCAGTGCCGAATTCGGGCGTATGCATCACCCGTTGCTTGATGTGGAATTCCTGTTTCGCCACGTCGATATCGGCCAGTTGCTCCATGCCCGGCACAATGGCGGCGATGGCATCGCGCACCTTCGCATGGGCGCTGAACGCCTTGAATCGGATGGGCGAATCCGGCAGCAGCCGTTGCCCGAGCTCGCCCAGGATCCAGCTTTCCGGCCGCACATTCTCCAGCCGGCGAATGCCGCCATCGGACAGCCGGACATAGTTGAACATCGATTCCTGCGTCGTCGGCTCCCATTCCTCGTCGCGCGCCGTCACCGGCAGGATCATCACCTCGCCGTCGCCCAGGCCATGCACATGGCCCATATTGAGCGTCGTGGTGAGGAACAGCTTGAACCCGATGGCGCCCATCGCCCGGCTGGCAAAGGCCCGGTCCGGCGTGGCGCCCCACAAATTGCCGCCCATGATGACCGCGCTGTCGATCTCGCCGGCCTCCGCTGCCTTGAGGCAGGCCATGGTATCGAAGCCTTTCTCCTCGGGGAACTTCACCCCGAAGGCGGCTTCCATCCTGTCCAGTACCGCCTTGGCCAGCACCGGCTTCACCCCGATCGTGCCGATGCCCTGCACATTGGAATGCCCGCGCAGCGGCAACAGGCCCGCATAGCGCTTGCCCACCATGCCGCGCAGCATGGCCAGGTTGGCGATGGCCTCCACATTGGCAACGCCGTGGATGTGATGCGTCATGCCCATGCCCCAGGCAAAGACCACGCGGTCGGCCAGCCCATAGCGCCGCGCGATATGGGTGATTTCCTCGCGCCCGACACCGCAGGCTTCCACGATCTCGCCCCAGCCCAGCGCGTCGAGATCGGCCTTGAATGTCTCGAACCCGCTGGTATGGGCCGCAAGAAAATCCCGCGCTTCCAGGCCCAGTTCCAGCACCGCCTTGGCGATGCCCTTCATCAGCGCGACATCCGAGCCGATGCGCGGCTGCACATAGTCCGAGGCGATCTCGCTGCCGCCCTTGAGCATCGAGCCCGGCGACTTGGGCACCGCGAACTTCACCAGCCCCGGCTCCTTGGCCGGGTTGATGACGATCACCTCCCCACCCCGCTCGCGGCAGTTCTTCAGCATATGGATGAAGCGCGGATGGTTGGACGAAGGGTTGGCGCCGATCACGAAGATCATGTCGGCCCCGGTCAAATCCTCCAGCTCCACGCTGGCCGTGCCCTTGCCGATGGTGGTCGCCAGCCCCTCGCTGGTCGCCTGGTGGCAGTAATACGAGCAGTTGTTGACGTTGTTGGTGCCAAAGGCCCGCGCCAGCAACTGGAACAGGAAGCCGGCCTCGTTGGACGAGCGCCCCGAGGAATAAAAGAAGCTCCGCTGCGGGTCGGTGGTCCCGAGCCGGGCCGCCGCATGCTCGATGGCGAAATCCCAATCGACCGGCTCGAAATGATCCGCCCCGGCCGCCTTGAACAAGGGGGTGTCCAGCCGGCCCAGATGCTCCATTTCCCGCCCGTTCAGCTCCTGCAAATCTTCCAGCTCATGCTCGAAGATCGCGTATGGAATGGCCGGCTGGATATCGGTCGACTGCGCCTGCACGCTCTTGTTGCAGACCGACGGGAATTCGCCGAGTTCGTTGGTCATGCCGCCGCGCTGCCCGCCCATGCCATAGGCACAGGCCTTGCACGCATTCTTGGCCGTCAGCGCCTTGCCGGCCTTGCCCACGCCCATGCGGGCAATGGTCGCAAGTGTATACAGAACCTTCTTGGGTCCGCCCCCAACAATGTGACTTGTATCGGCCATGGCACGGCTCCGGCTTGCTGCGTGTATACATTGTCGATGGATCACAGCGCGGAAGCAAGTGATCTCCACCGCGATCAATCATATTCTTACACCCGGCAAGGCCCAGTCAAAACGGTCGGACTTACCACCAGCCTCAGGCCACCGCGCTGAAATCCTCGTAACAGTCATAGTTGCGCTGTTCGATGATGCGCCCGTCCTTCAGGCGGAACACCATGCAGATATGGGCCACCATGACGTCCCCCGGCAGCAATCGGCCGACGGGAATGACCAGGTCGCCCTCCCAACGCGCTTCCACGACCACCCGGTCGCCGACAGCAATGACATCGTCGAAAACATAGCGCTGCCCGCTCAGCACCTTGCCCTCGCCGGCACGGCGCAACCCCTCCATCATGGCGGACAGGTCATCCACGCCTCCCGCCGGACGGATGCGGTTGGGCAGTTCATGAAACTGCATATCGGGATGCAGCAGCGACGCAACGGCGCCGACGTCAAACCGGGTCACGGCGTCCACATACGCCCTCACGATTGCAACATTGTCAGTCATTTCAATCTCTATAGAACATCGTTCTAGAAAGGTGATAGAACATAATTCTAGTTTCGTCTAGATTGTGCGCATGACCATCGACCGCCGCCGCCAGATACTCGATGCCGCCCTCGCCGCCTTTCTCGAAAAGGGCTATGCGGCCACCTCGATTGCCGACATTCGCGCCCGCAGCGGCGCCAGTACCGGCAGCATCTATCACTTCTTTTCCGGCAAGGGCGCGCTGGCCGAAGCCTTGTTGCGCGAATCTGTGTCAGGTTGGGCAGACCTCTCGGCTCCCGCGCTCGATCCCGATGCCTCTGCGGAAGCCGTCCTCAAGGCGTCGGTGCGCGGCCTGATGCTTTGGGGATTCGCCAATCCCGCGCGATTCCGCTTCATGGACGAAATCCGCACCCTGAAGTCCGCCGATGCCGATTTCGCCGCGGTGCGGGATTTGCTCGACAACGGCCAGACCGTGGGGGCCGCCCAATATGCCCGCATGAGCGCCGCCGGCGCGGTGCGCAATCTGCCCTTCTCCATCGCGCACGCGCTGATGCTGGGGCCGGCCTATGCCTATCTCTGCCGCGCCGGCGCCACCCCCCCGGACGAAGCCACCCGCATCGCCGAATTCTTCGCCGACGCCGCCTGGCGCGCGGTAAAGACCTAGCGTCCCTCCGGCGCCACGCGGATCAATCGGCCATTATCCTCGTCGGTCAGCAGATAGATCGCCCCGTCCGGCCCCACCCGCACATCGCGGATGCGCCCCAATTGGCCCGCGAACAGGCGCTCCTCGCCGACAACGGCATCGCCTTCCATATCGAGCCGCACCAGCAACTGGCCGCTGAGCCCGCCTGCCAGCAGGTCACCCTGCCATTCCGGCAACAGCTCGCCGTCATAGAAATCGAGCCCGGATGGCGAGATGGACGGGTCCCAGTAATGCAGCGGCTGCTCCAGCCCGGCTTTCTCGGTGCCTTCCCCGATCGGCACGCCGGAATAGTCGACGCCATAGGTGATGACTGGCCAGCCATAGTTGGCGCCCGGCCGGGGCATATTCACCTCGTCGCCGCCGCGCGCGCCATGCTCCACCGTGAACAGCACGCCGTCTTCGCGCAGGGTCGCGCCCTGCGGATTGCGGTGGCCCTTGCTCCACAATTCCGGCGCCCAGCCTTCCGGCTTGGGATTGTCATCCGGCACCGAACCGTCAGGCGCAATCCGCACGATGGCCCCGGCGAGATCGGCGAAATCCTGTGCCCGGTCCTGCTCGCCGCGCTCGCCCAAAGTCACGAACAGGTTGCCGTCCTGCCCGATCACCACCCGCGACCCGAAATGCCGATTGGTAGTGGTGAACCGGTTCATGCGGAAAATGACCTTCTGGTCTTCCAGCCGCCCGCCATCGCCTTCGAGCACCAACCGGGCCGCCAGCACCGCCGTCCCCTGCCCGCGCTGCTGGCCGGCATCCTCGGCCCGCTCGGAGAAGGTGAGATAGATCTGTCCGCTGTTTTCGAAATCGGGCGCCAGGGCCAGGTCGAGCAAGCCGCCCTGCCCCTGGTTGTAGACATTGGGCACGCCAGCGATCGGCGTGCCCGCCACGCCATCGGCGATCACCCGCAATTGCCCGCTGCGTTCGGTCACCAGCATGCGCCCGTCGGGCAGGAAGCCGAGCGCCCAGGGATGGTCCAACCCTTCGGCGATGACCGTGGCGGTGAGATTGCCGGCGCTGGATTCGACGGTCTGCGCGGCGGCCGGCGTGGCGATCAGCGCCAGAAGCGCCCCGAAGGTGGTGGCGAAGCGGTACATTGGCGGGCCTTTCGCTGCGATCGGAGGCAAAAACTTGAACGCGCGTGCAAACATGACCATGTTCCTGACGACACCCGCTTGACCGAAACGCGGCAGGCGGGCAATTTGAAGCTGTTTCCCCATAAAACAAAATCGTGAAGCGCACGCCGAACGGAATTTTGGCTGGGAGAAGCTATTTATGCCGAGCCGATTGGAGGCGACGAAATGGAAAAGATTCCGATGACGATCGGTGGCCACAAGGCCCTGACCGTCGAGTTTGAGCACCGCACTGCCAGCGAGCGCCGTCGTATCATCGACGCCATTGCAGAAGCGCGCGCCCATGGGGATCTGTCCGAAAACGCCGAATATTCGGCCGCCAAGGAACAGCAGAGCCTCAACGAGGGCCGCATCAAGGAACTCGAGACCATCCTGGCGCTCGCCGATATCATCGATGTCAGCAAGCTCAGCGGTACCTCGGTCAAGTTCGGCGCCACCGTTACCTATCTCGACGAGGACACCGAGGAGGAAAAGACCTACCAGGTCGTCGGCGATCCCGAAGCCGATGCCTCGGCCGGCCGCATCTCGATTTCCTCGCCCATCGCCCGCGCCATGATCGGCAAGTCCGAAGGCGATTCGTTCGAGGTCGCCGCTCCCGGTGGTGCCCGAAGCTACGAAATCATCAAGATAAAGTATGTCTGATGCCCAAAGGTTGGGCATTTGCCTGACCAGGGTGTGACATTTCAGTCTGTTCCACAGGCACGTGGCTGCCAATGGAATGGTTTGCCTTGAAAGAATGCTCCTTCGACCTTTAACTAGGGGAGAGGGAGTATTCGCATTTGTCGGAGAGCGTCGCGATGCACGCGAAAGTCATCATCATCGGGTCCGGTCCGGCCGGCTACACCGCCGCTATCTATGCGGCGCGCGCCATGCTGGAACCCGTGATGATCCAGGGTCTGCAGCCCGGCGGGCAGCTGACCATCACCACCGATGTCGAGAATTACCCCGGTTTTGCCGATGTCATCCAGGGCCCCTGGCTCATGGACCAGATGAAGGCCCAGGCCGAGCATGTCGGCACCAGGATCGTCAATGACATCATCGTCGGTGTCGATTTCGACAGGCGTCCCTTCGTGCTGACCAGCGACAGCGGCACGGTCTATACGGCCGACAGCGTCATCATCGCCACCGGCGCCCAGGCCAAGTGGCTGGGCCTGCCCAGCGAGCAGAAATTCCAGGGTTTTGGCGTCTCTGCCTGCGCCACCTGCGATGGCTTCTTCTATCGCAACAAGGAAGTGCTGGTGGTCGGCGGCGGCAATACCGCGGTCGAGGAAGCCCTGTTCCTCACCAATTTCGCCAGCAAGGTGATTCTGGTGCATCGCCGCGACGAGTTCCGCGCCGAGCGCATCCTGCAGGACCGCCTGTTCAAAAATCCCAGGATCGAAGTGCGCTGGAATACCGAAGTGGTCGAAGTCGGCGGCGCGCCCATGCCGCCTTCGGTCAATACCGTGACCCTGCGCGACATTGCCGGCAACCGCACCTATGAGCAGCCGATCGACGGCATTTTCATCGCCATCGGCCACGCGCCCGCCACCGCGATCTTCGCCGGCAAGCTCGACATGAAGCCCGGGGGCTACCTGCAGGTGAAGCCGGGCACCACCGAAACCAACATCCCCGGCGTCTTCGCCGCCGGCGATGTGACCGACGACGTTTACCGTCAGGCAATCACTGCGGCCGGCATGGGTTGCATGGCGGCGCTGGAAGCGGAACGATACCTCGCCGAACACGAACTCGCCGAAGCGGCGGAGTAGTCGGCCATGATGTCCCACTTGCACTTTGCCTGCTTCTGCTCCTGCCATGTCTCCGCCGTGTTGGCGGGCAAGGTTCCGCACCCCGGCTGATAGACAACTAGAAAGCGTCCAACCAAATGCTCGACTGGGACAAGCTCCGGATTTTCCATACCGCCGCCGAGTCGGGCAGTTTCACCCATGCCGCCGAAAAGCTGGGCATGAGCCAGTCTGCCGTTTCCCGCCAGATTTCGGCGCTGGAAGACGATCTCGGCCTCAAGCTCTTCATCCGCCACGCCCGCGGCCTGGTACTGACCGAGGTCGGCGAACAGCTCTTCCGCACCGCCCACCGCATGCACTGGGAACTCCAGCAGGTGGAGACCCAGATGTCCGAAAGCCAGGACGTCCCCACCGGCCCGCTGATCGTCACCACCACGGTCGGCATCGGCTCGACCTGGCTCAGCTCGCGGCTCGACGAATTTTTGAAGCTCTATCCGCTGATCCAGCTCGAAATCCGCCTCAACGACGCCGAGCTGGACCTGGCCATGCGCGAGGCCGACGTGGCCATCCGCCTGCACCGGCCCAACCAGTCCGAGATGATCCAGCGCAAGCTGTTCACCGTCCACAACCACTTCTATGCGTCCAACGCCTATATCGACGAGTTCGGCATGCCCGCCAGCGCCGAGCAGCTCGATGACCATCGCATCATCAGCTTCGGCGAGCCGGTGCCGTCCTATCTGGGCGACATCAACTATCTCGAACGCATGGGCCGCTCCGATTCGAGCCCGCGCCGCGCCGCCCTCAAGGTCAACGCCATCTATGGCATGCTGCAGGCCTGCCGCGCCGGCATCGGCATCGCCATGCTGCCCGACTATGTCACCGAGCAGGAAGACGGCCTGGTCCAGGTGCTGCCCGAGATCGAGCTGCCCGCCTATGAAGGCTTTTTCGTCTATCCGCCGGCCCTCAAGAACTCCAAGCGCGTCGGCGTCTTCCGCGACTTCCTCGTGGCAAAAGCCAGGGAATGGAGCTTCTGACATCGTGCCACGCCCTCGTGGTTCGAGGCTCGCGAAGGGCTCGCACCTCACCATGAGGCTGTTGGAACAGCGGATCAAGAGTAGCCCTCATGGTGAGGTGCGCCATGTGGCGCCTCGAACCACGAGGGCGTGCCACCGAGGCCACCCATGCCCATCACCACCATCGCCCTCGATGCCGATGACACCCTCTGGCAGAACGAGCAGTTCTTCCGCCTGACCGAGCAGCGCTTCGCCGACCTGCTCAAGGACTATACCGATGCGCCCGATCTCAACGCTCGCCTCATCGCTTCGGTCACCAGGAACCTCTCCTTCTACGGCTTCGGCATGAAGGGCTTTGCCCTCTCCATGGTCGAGACCGCCCTCGACATCACCGATCATCGCGTCCCCGGCACCGTCATCGCCGAAATCCTCGCCGCGGGGCGCGAATTGCTCAGCTACCCCATCGAGACCCTGCCCTATGTCGACCAGGCGCTCGACCGGTTGCAGCAGACGCACCGGCTCATCCTCATCACCAAGGGCGACGTGTTCGACCAGGAGCGCAAGATCGCCGCCTCGGGCCTTGCCGACTATTTCGCCGCCGTGGAAATCGTCGCCGACAAGAACAAGGCCACCTATGCCCGCATCTTCGCGCGCCACACCGATGGGCCCGATCGCACCGTCATGGTCGGCAATTCGCTGCGCTCCGACATCCTGCCCGCGCTGGAGGCTGGCAGCTTCGCCATCTACGTGCCCCACGACCTGACCTGGTCCTACGAGCATGCCGACGAGCCGGCCGATGAGCCGCGCTATCGCAAGATCGCCCATCTCGGTGAACTTGCCGGCGCCATCGCCAGCCTTGAGCGCGCCGAATAAGCTCATTTATCGCCAATTCAGCCAACTGGGCGGACACCCTGCGCCAATCCATCTTCGGCGCATTCAAGGGGGATATGGCGAATAGCCCCGTCTTCCGGCGCAGCACCTACGGTGATTTCGCCCAGCTATTCCAAGTCACATGCGCCCGGCGCATGGCTTCCATGTCACCTGCCCGATTGTTGCGCCTAAGCTCGCGTCCTATATCGCCTCAAGCACAGCGGGTGCTTCTCCTCCTCCCTTGCGCCCTGCTGCGTTCCCTCCTTGCGGGAACTTGTTCCTGCAACTGATGTGGCTCCGCTCTCCCCTCGAGCGGGGCCACATTCTTTTCCAGCCTGCGCGAATTTGCATGGCTGACATGTCAGACCTTGTATTGTCTACCAGCTCGATAGAGTTCATATTCGAACCGTCGCTGAGGCGCGCTCCGATCTCCTCCTCCCTTCGGACCCCGTATCGCGACACCGAACCGGGATCGTATCCTCCTCCCTCGATCCAGGTTCAACGGCAGAGCGCATATCCTCCTCCCTTGCTCTCTGCCCCACTTTCGATTTGGCTTCGGCCCTATCATCAGGCTCCAACCTCGGTTGGAGCCTCTTTTTTTGCCCTGTAGAACGGCCCGCGCAACGAACCGCGCCGGCATGCGTTACCTCCCGGCGCGATACACGCGCCCGGAGCGTCACATGTCTGTCCTGATCAGTATCCTGATCACCTTCCTGGTGGTCGTCCTCATTCTCTGGCTGGTTCAACGCCTGCCCGTCGAAGCGCGCATTCGCCAGATCATCCAGATCGTGGTCATCGTCATCGGCATAATCTCGCTGCTGAAATACCTGGCGGTGTTCTAGGACTGACAGAATGTCGCTGTGCAGAATGCATGGCAGTCATGTTGACCTGTCTATTGCTGACCAAACGGTCAAAACCTATATTGGTCTCGTCGCTGGTGAAGCCGCTCCGTATCCTCCTCCCTCGGACCCGCTTCTTGCGACACCGGATTTAGGCCGTATCCTCCTCCCTCGGCCTTCATCCACCCGGTTCGGCGCATATCCTCCTCCCTTGCGCAGGGCCATACTTTCGATTTGGCTTCGGCCCTATCATCAGGCTCCAACTTCGGTTGGAGCCTCTTTTTTTGCCCAAAGCGACGCGGCAAAGCCCCCCATATCGGCGAATCTGCATGGCAGCATTTCCCATTGTGCGTTTGTGTCGCGCCGCGCGGCATCCGATAGTGCGGATGACCAGTTCAGCGGCGTTCGTGGCGCCGCTCCTCCAAGGTCAGACGCTTCGGCTGAAGACCTCTAAGGCCCTGCCCATCCCCTCGGGCGGGGCCTTTCTTTTGCAAGCAAGCGCCATTCTTTCCTACCTCCCGGCAAGTTCTGCCGCCCCGTCCCGGAGCAGGAACCTCAACGCACTGATTTTGCTCGCTTTCCTTCCGGCACGCGACTTGCATCGCGGTCCCTGACCGATTGCAGGAGCATCCGATGGTTGCCGTCAGCAGCGCCGCCTATTCGACCAACAGCTATTACAAGGCCGCAGCGTCCGCCCAGGCCGCCACCGCCACCACGACAGCCAGTACGGCGGCGAGCGGCACCGGCGAACAGGCGGCGACCTCGGTTACCCTCTCCGACGAGGCCCTTGCCGCCCTCGCCGAACGGGACTTTGCCACCGTTGTCGCCGATGCGCGCGCCAAGCTCTCCGCCCTGCTGACCGAGGCCGGCCGCACCTCGCCGCTCGAAGGCGACAAGCTGGCGCTCGACCTCTCCAGCCTCGATGCCCGCGAACTCTTCGCCATGGCCAGCGACGACAGCTTTACCCAGGACGAGCAGGACGCGGCCGGCCTCGAAATGCAACGCCGCTTCGAGGCGGCCCTGGCCGGCCCTGCCGCCGTTGCCGAGGTCACCGGCAATTTCACCGGCCTCTACAAGGCAGCCGCCGAATATCTCGACAGCCTCGGCGCCGAGGAAAAGGCCGGCGCCGACTGGATCGCCGGCCGCGCCGCCATCACCGAGGCGCAGAAGCAGCTGCAGGCTGCCCCCAAGACCATGCCCGACGCCGGCGCCGACGATCCCGTGGCGCTCTATCTGGCGCTGGTCGAAGCCGGCGAGGCTGCCGAACCGCAGGCCATCGAGGATGTGGCCACCGGCGCCCGCAAGACGCTCGACACCCTCTATGCCGACGCCATCAAGGCCGGCAAGGTGCCCACCTTCAACAAGTCGACCACCGTGGGCACCTATATCGATATGTCGAAATTCCCCAGCCGCACGCTGTCGTCCATCGTGCTCGACGCCACCGGCCAGTTCACCACCCAGGAAGTCAGCGCCGCCAACACGGCCCTGCGCGACAAGAGCGGCGCCGCCCTGCTCGCCGGCTTCCAGAATGCTGCCAAGTCCAGCGACCCCACCGCCTTCAGCCAGAACATCATGTCGATCTTCGCCTCGATGAGCGCCGAGGAACGCCAGGCTGCCGGCTGGAGCGAAAAATTCTACCAGGCCGCCGTCGACAGCTACACCACCACCAGCAAACTCACCCAGATGTTCGCCCAGGCCGGCGGCGACAGCACCGGCTTTTTAAGCTGGATGGGGAAGTAGGGGCAAGCGCACGAACTTGCCCATGAGTGGAGACACCCCTCGCCCCTTGTGAGAGGGTGGTTTTCCGCGTCCAGCGGAAAACCGGGTGAGCGGTTCTGCGCCCTCCCATGCTTTAATGCTTGCGGATGGCTCCGTGCCCCCTCATCCGCCCCTTCGGGGCACCTTCTCCCACGAGGGGAGAAGGGAAGAAGCCTAGCTGATCCCCGCGCAGAACCGCTGTATCCGCGCCACCGCCTCTTCCAGTTCGGCATTCCCCGCCGCATAGCTCAGCCGGAAATGCCCCGGCAGCCCGAATGCCGCGCCATGCACCAGCGCCACGCCGGTCTCTTCCAGCAGCGCCATGACGAAATCCTCGTCCGTATCGAGCCTCTTGCCCCCGGCGCTGGTCTTGCCCAGCAGCCGCTTGCATGATGGGAACACGTAGAATGCGCCCTCGGGCACGAGGCAATCGAGCCCGGTATTGGCATTGAGCCCCTTGACCACGAGATCCCGCCGCTCCTGGAACACCTGCCGCCACTCGGCGAGGAATTCCTGCGGCCCGTTCAGCGCCTCGACCGCCGCCCACTGCGCGATCGAGCTGGGATTGGTGGTCGACTGGCTCTGCAGCTTCAGCATCGCCGCCAGCAGCGGCCGCGGCCCGGTGCAATAGCCGATGCGCCAGCCGGTCATGGCATGCGACTTTGAGACCCCATTCATCGTCAGCGTGCGCGGCTGCAGGCGCGGCTCCACCTGCGCAATGGTGGCGAATTTGCCGCCGTCATAGACCAGCACTTCATAGATATCGTCGGTGAGGATGTGGACGTGGGGATGCCGCATCAGCACCTCGGCCAGCCCCTTGAGCTCGGCTTCCGTATAGGCCGCGCCCGTCGGGTTGGATGGCGTGTTGAGGATCAGCCACTTGGTGGCAGGGCTGATCGCCGCCTCCAGCACCTCGGGCTTGAGCTTGAAGCCGGTGCTCGAATCGGCCACCGCAAACACCGGCTCGGCTCCGCATAGCCTTACGATTTCGGGATAACTCACCCAATAGGGCACCGGCACCACGACTTCGTCGCCGGGATTGAGCGTCGCCATCAGCGCGTTGAAGATGATCTGCTTGCCGCCCGAGGCGACGAAACAGTCCGCCGCCGTCACGTCGAGCCCGTTATCGCGCCGGAACTTGGCTGCAACGGCCTCCTTGAGCTCGGGAATGCCATCGACATTGGTATAGCGCGTCTTGCCCTCTTCCATGGCGCGGATGGCCGCCTCGCGCACATGCAGCGGGGTGTCGAAATCCGGCTCGCCCGCCGAAAGCGCGATGATATCGCGCCCCTCCTGCGCCATGGTGCGCGCCTTCTGGCTGATCGCCACCGTCGCAGACGGCGCCACGCGCTCCAGTGCCTCGGACAAGAACCCCATAACAACCTCCCGGAATTGCCGGGCAGACTGATACGGGGTCGCGCCGACGGCGGCAAGCGCTACGAAGGTGGGGGCGCCGTGGTTTCGCGCAAGACGAGCCGCGCCTGCAACACCTGGCGGCCCTCGACCTGCGTGCCGCCCAGCGCCGCATCCACGGCCCGCCGCGCGATCTCCTGCATCGGCTGCTCGACCGTGGTCAGCTTGGGCGTGGCCATGGCCGCTTCCGGCACCCCATCGAACCCCACGATCGACACGGCGTCGGGCACCGCAAGACCGTTGCGCAGCAGCCAGTCGACCGCATGGAGCGCAATCTTGTCCGACATGGCCAGGATGGCCGTCGGCGGCTCCGCCGCGAATATCTCTGTCATCATGGCATGCGTGCCGGCTTCATGCTCCCGCGTATCGAAGACCGGCGCCCGCTCGATTCCGGCCGCGTCCATGGCCTGCCAATAGCCCAGGGCGCGGTCGCGTGAGGTCGAATAGATCGTCGCCATCACCTCGGCCTCGCTCCGCCGCCCCGGCTCGTCCGCTTCATCGATCATCGTGGACAGAATGGCCAGCCGCCGGTGCCCCAGCCCGATCAGATGCTCCGCCGCCATTCGCGCGCCGCTGACATTGTCGACGCCGATGGCCGGAATGGTGCTGTCCTCCGTCCCGATTGCCAGCGCCACGTAGGGCAATTGCCGCTGCCGGGTGACGTCCACCAGCCGCTCGCCCCCCTCGACGCAGAGCAGGATGAAACCATCCACCAGCGCCGACTGGATATTCCAGTCCACCCGCTCATCGCTGCGGGCCGAGACCAGCGCCACGCCGGCCCCGCGCGCATCGCAGATTTTCGATATCTCGCTCATGAGCTGGCGCGCCCACAGGTCTTCAAAAAAATAGCTCAGCGGCTCGATCGCGGCGACGCCCACCGCATTGACCTTGCCCTGCCGCAGCAGCCGCCCGGTCACGCTGGGGCCGGCATAGCCCAGTGCCCTGGCCACCTCAAGCACATGCTCGCGCACTTCCTCGCGCACCACTTCCGGCTTGCTGAACACATTGGACGCCGTGCCCTGCGACACGCCGGCCGCCTTCGCCACATCCCTCAGCTTGATGCTGGTCTCGCCTTGCCTGGCCACTTTCCGCGGAACTCCTTGCACAGCTTTGTCTAGCAGAATTATTGTATCGGTTCAAATTCCGCTTGACTCCGCGGCTCGCCGGCCTAATGTTTTGAACCGGTTCAACGCATTTTTACCCTCAAGAATTGAATCGATTCAAATATGGAGACTGAAAATGATCCCATCCAGCTACCTGTTCAGGAATATCTACCACCAGCATTGGGAAGAGCCCGATGCACCCGTCGTCGTCGTCGAGCGGCATGGCCGCTTCACCAATGGGCTGCTGCGCCCGCTGGCGGGCTTCGTCGGTGCCATGCTGCCGCGCCGCGGCAAGCCGCGTGACCGCCATTTCGGCAGCCACGCCTATGAATGACCTGCTGCGGCGGCGCAGCTATATCCCGACCCCGGCCTCCCGCCGCAGGATCACCCCCTGCACCCGCCAGCCTTCGTCCGGCTCGTCGGCCAGCTGATACAGCGCCTCGTAGAGGCTTTGATCGGGGCCGACCAGCTTGACCACCTGCAACACCGCCGCCTCGCCGACCTTGCGGAATTCCGCAAAACTGTGGGACCGCGACTTTACAATCGGACCATAGCCCGACGACAGAAGCGCGCTGTAGAACGCTTCCGGCTGGCCTTCGAATTGCGTGCGAAACCCCTGCCCGGCAAAGCGCAGTGCCCCCGCGCCGTCTGCCGCGCGAAACGCCTCGATCTGCCCGGTCACGACAGCCTGCCACGGCGCCGCCTCGTCCTGCGCCAGGGCCGGAGCGACCAGCGCCGCCAGCATCATTGCCACTGCGATTATCACCCGCATGCTCGCCTCCTCGGCGGTCAGCCGCCACAGTTTCGCCCTCAAATGGTACGCGCCGCACCCCATTCGATCCAAACTCGAACCGCATTCGCATGGCTTTATGCCCCCATAGCGAAGACACGGACGACGGATCCCATGCACAAATCTACGTCCACCAAGCGGAAAAGTTTCAGGCTCTACGCCATTGCCTCCTCGGTCCTGCTGGGCCTGGTCTCCATGGTTGCCCTGATTGCCGGCGTCACACCGGCTACTGCCGCGAACCTGGCCAGCCAGCCCGACACCCAGATCGCGGTGTTCATGGTGCCGCTGACCATTCTGGTCGTCGCGATATTGTTCGAAGCCGCGCGCATTGCCTTGCGCGGCGCTCTTCCGGCCGAAGCGCCGGTTCGCCGACCCAACCACCGCCATTGGTCTCCCGGCCAAGGCGAAGGTTGACCTCCTCCCCTGGTTCCCGACGTTACTGGGCCGGCCTTGCGCCGGCCCTTTTCTTTTCCGACCATCGGCCTATTGCTGCCCGGCGGCTCCGGGTCCACAGTCAGCACTGCGTACCAAGGAGGACTTCAACAACATGCTTGTCGATACCATCCTGCAAACCAAGGGCGTGATCGTCCACACCCTGCCTGAAACCGATACGCTGGCCGACGCGGTCAGCCTGCTCAACGCCCACAATATTGGCGCCGTGGTGATCACCGATACCGCCGGGGCCATAACGGGCATCCTTTCCGAACGCGATATCATCCGCCGCCTCGGCAAGGACCCGGCCGGCGCACTGGCCCTGCCCATCGGCAAGGTCATGACCCGCGGCGTCGTCACCTGCCGGCGCGACACCAACATTGCCGAGGTCATGGAGCGCATGACCAGCCTGCGCATCCGCCATATGCCCGTCGCCGAAACCGGCAAACTGGTCGGCATCGTCTCCATCGGCGATGTGGTCAAATACAAGATACAGGAAGCCGAACACGAGGCCGAAGTGCTAAGGGAATACATCGCCTCCTGATCCACCGGGCCGTTCGATGTTGCAGAGTTTCCTTCTCGTCCTCCTCGGCGTCGCCGCGGCACAGGCCTCGCCCGGTCCCAACATGTTCGCCGTTATCGAAACGGCGCTCGGTCGCGGCCGCCGCTCGGCCCTGTTGGTCGTGGCCGGCATTGCCTCGGGCACCCTGGTCTGGGCCGCAATAGCCTCGCTCGGCCTCGGCGCCGTCTTCACCGCGGTCCCGGCCCTGCTCACCGCGCTCAAATTCATCGGCGGCGCCTATCTCTGCTATCTGGGTTTTCGCGGCCTGCGCGCCGTATTGCGCGGCACCGAGGCGGCCCTGCGCGCCGAAACCCGCCCCCTCTCCGATCCCGCCGCCTGGCGCCGTGGCTTCTTCGTAGTCATGACCAATCCCAAGGCCCTGCTGATGTGGCTGGCGCTCGCCACCTTCCTGTTCGGCGCCGGCCTCAATGCCGCACAGGTTCTGGCTTTCGGCCCGGTTGTGGCCATCTCGGCCACGCTGATCTACGGCTTTTACGGCGTCATGTTCTCCACCGGCCTCGCCAGCCGCGGCTATGCGCGCTTCTGGCGCTGGATCGAAGCCGCCTTCGGCACCGCCTTTGGCGCCCTGGGCCTCACCCTGCTCATTTCGGGCCTGCGCGACATCAGGCCCTAGCGGAGTCGCATCAGCCCTGCAGCCGTCGGGCCGAAGCCGCAGTGCCGGTAGAAGCCCTCAAGATGCGGCTCGAAATCCACATGCAGCCAATGCGCCCCGCGCGCCCGCGCCACCTCGGCGGCACGCGCCACGAGCCGCGACGCAATGCCCTGCCGCCGGAAGCCTGGGTCCACGCAGGTATCGAGAATGAAGGCATGCACGCCGCCATCCCAGGCGACATTGACGAAGCCGATCAGCACGGCGCCGTCATAGGCGCCCATATGCGCCAGGCTCCGCCCCAGCAGCGGCTGGAAGCTCTCCCGTCCCGCATCGCCCCAGGCTGCCAGCCATAGCCGGCGCATCGCCTCGTCACTGGGAAACGGGTCCGTCACGATCTCGATCAAATCGATCCCCTTTCTTACCAACCTGACCAAGTCTTCATCCCCTCGCAAGGTCGTGAACAGACTGCACCCTCTAGGGTCACTCCTGCCGGATCAACCGGTTCCCATGCAAAGGACCCCTCCATGAAGACGATCACGACGACCGCCATTGTGGCGCTGATGACGGCCAGTTTCGGCCTTTCCGCCATTGCGCCCAGCTACGCCCAGGATGCTGCCGCGCCCGCTCAGGAACAGGCGTTCCGCCACGGTGGGCCGGGCATCCACCTCCATCAGGACGATCATGGCGGCCCCGACCGCGGTGGTCTCGCCAATTTTCTTGGCGGCAACACCGAAAGCGTCGAGATCGCCCTCGTCCGCCTCAGCCACGCCATCGAGATGACATCAGAGCAACAGGCTTTGTTCGACACCCTCAAGACTGACGCACTGGCCGCCGCCGAGACCTTCACCACCGCCACCGAAGACCTCCGCCCTGCCGCGCCCCAGGGCGACGACGTTGCCGAGCGGCCCGAATTCTCCGCAATGCTGGCAAACCGCATCGCCTTTGAAACCGCCCATCTTGCCGCGCTCGAAGCCGTGCAGCCCGCGGCTACAGCCTTCTTCGACAGTCTCACCGCCGAGCAGTTGGCCCAGTTGACCCCGCAGCACCCAGACCGCGACGGCATGCCCGGCTTTGGCAAGGGTGGCCCCCGCCACCATGGCCAGCAGCAGGGCGGCCCCGCCGATCCGGCTCCGGCCGACGCGCCCGCCAACGGCTAGACCCCGGTTCCGCCCGCTCTCCTTCACGGGCGGCGCCTCGCCGCGGCAGTCCGTCACCCCGCGGCTGCTGCGCAAACCCCGGCCCTCAACGGCCGGGGTTTGCTTTTGCCCCACCATCCACTACCAATCGGAGACCACCCGACTGGATAGACCATGACCGCCCTGCCCCTCGATCCGGCCCGCATCCGCGAGCAATTCCCCGCCTTTGCCCAACCGTCCCTCAAGGGCCAGGCCTTCTTCGAAAATGCCGGCGGCTCCTATACGGCCCGTGCCGTTCTCGACAAGCTCGATCACTATTATCGCGCCACCAAGGTCCAGCCCTATGGCCACTACCCGGCCTCGCAGGCGGCCGGCGCCGCGATGGACCTGAGCTTCGAGCGGCTGGCCCAGGCCCTCAACGTCACCGCCGACTGGATCCATTTCGGTCCCTCCTCCTCGGCCAATACCTATGTGCTGGGCAATGCCTTTGCCGGCTGGCTCAAGCCCGGCGACGCCGTCATCGTCACCAATCAGGATCACGAGGCCAATACCGGCGCCTGGCGCAAGCTGGCCAGAATAGGCGCCGAAATCCGCGAATGGCAGATCGACCCCCTGACCGGCCGCCTCGCGCTTGCCGATCTCGATAAGCTGCTCGACAGCAAGGTCAAGCTGATCGCCGCCCCGCATTGCTCCAACGTCTCCGGCGAAATCAACCCCGTCGCCGAAATCGCCGCGAGGGCCAAATCCATCGGCGCCGTCACCGCCATCGATGGCGTCAGCTATGCCCCGCACGGCCTGCCGGACCTCATGGCGTTGGGCGCCGACATCTACGTCTTCTCCGCCTACAAGGTATACGGCCCCCATCAGGGCGTCATGGCCGTACGGCCTGACCTGGCCATGTCGCTGCCCAACCAGGGCCATTTCTTCAACGACGACAAACCGCGCTACCGCCTGACCCCGGCCGGCCCCGACCACGCCCAGATCGCCGCCGCGTCAGGCATTGCCGACTACCTCGAAACTGTCGCCGCGATCGCCGGCAACAGCGTCGAAGGCACCGACCCCTTCCGCCGCGCCCACGCTGCCATGCGCGCCCAGGAAGTGGCCCTCGCCACGCCCCTGCTCGACTATCTGCGCAGGAAAAATTCCGTCCGCATCATCGGCCCCGACGATCCCACCTTGCGTGCGCCCACCATCGCCCTAGGCCTCGCCGAACCCGGCGCCGCCGTCGCCGCACGGCTGGCAAAGCACAACATCATGGCCGGCGGCGGCCACTTCTACGCCTGGCGCCTCCTCGAAGCCGTCGGCATCGCCCCCAGCCACGGCGTCCTGCGCCTGTCCTTCGTGCACTACACGACACCGGAAGAGATCGATCAGCTCATCGCCGCGCTGGATACGGAACTGAAATAGCCGAAGCGGCTCTTCACCTCTCCCTTTGGGGGAGAGGTCGGCCGCAGGCCGGGTGAGGGGGCCTTCCTCTCGCTCCTGGCCGGGCAAAGGCCCCCTCACCCGACCCGAAGACGGGTCGACCTCTCCCCCAAAGGGAGAGGTGGCGCACCACCGATAATCCGAGCACGAACCATGTCTCGCCCCGTCGCCGCCCTGCTGCTCCTGCTCTGCACCATGCTCTGGGGCTTTGCCTTCATCGCCCAGAAATCGGCCATGGATTCCATGGGCCCGCTGACCTTTGCCGGCATGCGCTACCTGCTCGGCGGCCTGCTCGTCCTGCCGCTGGCGCTCTGGGAAAAGCGCCGCCGCACCCCGCCGCTGACTGGCGTCCATTGGGGCTTCATCACGGGCATGAGCCTCGTCTTCTTCATCGGCTCCTGGCTGCAGCAGGCGGGCCTCGCCACCACATCGGCCACCAATGGCGGGTTCCTGACCGGGCTCTACGTTTTCTTCGTGCCGCTGCTCGGCTTCCTCATCTTGCGCACCCGCCCGCATCCGATCATCTTCTTCAGCGTGCCGCTGGCGCTGATCGGCATCTACTATCTCAATGGCGGCGGGCTCGACAGCTTCAGCCAGGGCGACGGCCTCATCGTCACCAGCGCCGTGTTCTGGGCCATGCACGTCATCCTGCTCGGCCATGTCGCCCGCGCCACCGGCCTGCCCATCTTCGTCTCGGCCGTCAGTTTCCTCGTCGCGGGCACCGTGGCCCTGTCGCTGGCCTTCGTCATGGAAACCCCGGCCTGGCCCGGCATTTCCGCCGGCTGGATCGAGATCGCCTATGCCGGCATCCTCTCGACGGCGGTGGCCTTCACCTTCCAGGCCATCGGCCAGCAATATGTGCCATCAGCCAATGCCGCGATCATCCTGTCCGCCGAAAGTCTCTTCGCCGCCATCGGTGGGGCATTGCTGCTGGGCGAGCGCCTGCCCCCCGTTGGCTATGCCGGCGCGGCATTGATCTTCGTCGCCATCCTCGCCGTCGAAGCGCTGCCCCCGCTCTGGGCCCGGCGGCAGGCACATATGGCCCGGACGACGAACTAAAAACCTATCCCGAAAGTCCCCGCACCCACGGGAGCCTCGCGCAACCGGCGCAACGGATTATTCCCCGTATCGATACATCCGATACGTCTTGCAGACCACGAACACTACGCAGCCCTCAAGCACGATCTCGTCCTCGCTCACTTGCGTAATCGTGCCGCCGGCAGTCTGCCCATAGATATGGAGGTCGCCCTTCCATTCATTGGGCGCCACCTGCCGCGCATGGTCGATCAGCAGCGTGTTGAGATAGGGCAGGTTTTCCTTGTTGTCGGCGCCGTTGCCCAGCCAGATCAGCGTGCCGCACAACTGCGTGCCGTCCCCGCACATCTCCACGGAATAACGCGAATCCCGCATTTCGATTTCCCATGTGCCCACGGGAGAGGCCAATGCCGGCTGGACCAGCAGCGCCAATGCACCAAGCACAAGAACAGATTTACCCATCGCAACAGAACTCCACGTTGTGGATAACCAGCCTGCCATCGCCAAGCTGAACTGCAACTGAACGATACCTGAGCGAACCCGTCACCGCCGCGTCATACAAACTCGCTAAGCGTTCAGGCGTTCCCGGCCCATCCCCCATGGACCGGACCCGCCGCGCCCCACGTCCCCAACGTCGCGCCCGGCTTTTTGGAGAGTGCGGCCGCCAACCCCGGCTCTCCCGCCGATCCACTCGGCATTCTGGCCGCCCCGGTTGGGCGGCCTCTTTTTTGTGGAGCATCCGGTTTTCCGCTCGCGCATGCCAGGGCGCTCCGGCACAACGGAGCGATGGCCAAGCTCTATTTTTCCTATGCGGCAATGAATGCCGGCAAGTCCACCTTGCTGCTGCAGGCCGCCTATAATTACCGCGAGCGCGGCATGCGGCCGCTGCTCTACACCTCCTCGCTTTATGTCGAGAATGGCGTCGGCCTCATCGCCTCGCGCATCGGCATTTCCGAGCCTGCCTCGCTCTATGGTGCCGATGACGATCTCTACCAGGCCATTCGCGAAGAGACCGAGAGCGGCAAGATCGACTGCGTTTTTGTCGACGAGGCCCAGTTCCTCACCCCCGATCAGGTCTGGCAGCTCGCCCGCGTCAGCGACCGGCTGAAAATCCCGGTCATGTGCTTCGGCCTCAGGACCGATTTCCAGGGCAAGCTTTTTCCTGGCTCGACGCAATTGCTGGCCATTGCCGACGAGTTGCGCGAAATCCGCACCATCTGCGAATGCGGCGCCAAGGCCACCATGGTCGTCCGCCAGAGCGTCGATGGCCGCGTGCTCACCGATGGCGAGCAGGTATCGATCGAAAAATCCGTCTATATCTCGCTGTGCCGCAAGCACTGGGAAGAAGCGGTCGGCCGCTGGCCGGTGAAAGGACCCTGATGATGCTGTCTGACTCAACCGAACCCAAAGGCGCGCTGACCATCCGCACCCTGGCCATGCCCGCCGATACCAATCCGGCCGGTGACATCTTCGGCGGCTGGGTGATGAGCCAGATGGACATTGCCGGCGCCATCGCCGCCGTCGAGCGCAGCGGCGGCCGCGTCGTCACCGTGGCGGTCGAGGCCATGACCTTCATCGCCCCGGTCAAGGTCGGCGATATCCTCTGCGTCTATACCAGTGTCGAGCGCGTCGGCACCACCTCCATCACCATTTCCATGGAAGCCTGGGCCCGCCGCAACCGTATTGCCGACCGCGTCAAGGTCACCGATGGCCGCTTTATCTATGTTGCGCTCGATGAAGACGGCTCCAAGCGCCGCATCGCCCCCCTGCCTGCCTGAACGGTTTCGTTCAGCCAGCGTTCAGGCTCGACCCGCTACGGCATTGGGGCAAAGACATGCGTAAAACAAACCTGAAGCGCGTCGAAGCACTTTAGAGACAGCGCACAAGGGCGGCGCCGGCAAAACGCCGCCAAGTTAAGACAATGACTCGACAATTTCCGGGGGGCCGGAACTCTTTTCTCCGTCTCCCCGTTTCTTGAGCAAATGAAGCTGGCGGCCGCAAAGGCGTCGTCCCGTCCCGGGACCGGTTGGACCAGCACAGAGGAGCGTTAGACATGAACCGCCATACCCGCAAGATGTTGCTGAACATCGCTACCGGCGTTGCCGTTGCCGCCACCGCCGTCGTGGTGTTCCTGCCGGCTGCCTATGCAGCGCCCGGCGTCGTCACCGGCAATGTCAATGTGCGCTCCGGCCCCGGCACCAATTACGGCGTCATCGATGTCGTTACCCGTGGCACCCAGGTCGATGTGCAGCAATGCCAGGGCTCGTGGTGTTATATCAACAAGTCCGGTCCGGATGGCTGGGTTTCCGCCAGCTATCTGAGCGCCGGTGGCCGGCCGGTCAATCCGAGCCAGCCGGGTCTCTCCTTCGGCTTCACCATCGGCGGCCCCAACGGCCCGCAGATCAGCATCGGCGTCGGCAACCAGCCCCAGCCCCAGCCGCGTCCCCCGGTCGTCCAGCCGCTTCCGCAGCCGGTCTTCGGCGAAGTCTGCTTCTATGACCGCACTCGCTTCCGCGGCACCAGCTTCTGCCTTGAATCGGGCGACAACATCCGCAACCTGGGCGATTGGGCCGACCGCATTTCCTCGGTCGAGAATGACGACGGCCTGCAGGTCCAGGTCTGCTCGGAGAGCAACTACCGCAACTGCCGCACCTATACCACCAGCGCCTCCTCGCTGGGCGATTTCGACGACTACATCGTCTCGATCCGCGTGCGCTGATCGCGCCACCTGACTATCTGCAAGGGCGTGGCTCCGGTCGCGCCCTTTGCTTTGCCCTTGGAGCCGGCACCCCGCCGCGCTAGTGTGCCCTCCGTTGACACGTCTCGGGGTACTGCCATGCTTCGTTTCGGCCGCCTTCTGGCCACTCTTGCCGGCATCATCATCCTGGCGACATCGGCCACCTCGGCCGCCTCGCTATCCGGCACTCATGCCTGGAGCAGCGATCCGCTGACCCTGCGCAACGGTCCTGGCCTTGCCTATGACGTCACCGGCGAGATTGCCGCCGACCTGCCGATCAAGGTGCTGCGCTGCGAGGAGCTGTGGTGCGCGGTCGACGGTCCGGGCGGCCGCGGTTGGACCGCCAAGCAGTTCATTGTCTTCGGCCTCACCTCCACCGACTGGCCCGGCGGCGTCCATCCCGATTATCCCCAGGGCGGCCCCGGCAGCGTCTGCTTCTACCAGGGCGCCAACTATGCCGGCGGCGCGCTATGCGTCGGCCCCGGCCGCGTCATTCACGATCTGGCTCTACTCGGCCTCGACAACAGCTTTGCCTCCGTCAAGGTCGAGGGCAATGTCTCGGCCGCCGTCTGCCGCGACCGCGGCTTCCAGTCCTATTGCGAACGCATCATCGCCTCTCAGCCCGCTCTCGACCAATACCTCCGCCGCGCCTTGTCCTCCATCCGGGTATACTGAGGAAACGGAGCGTACACTCACCACTGTTCATCTTCGCCGCCCAGTGCGGCCATTTCCGTCCGCCCCCGCTAAACACCCCGTTCAGCAGCAGTTCAGCCGCAATACTGTCTACTCACCCTCAGAACAGGCGAGCGGCATGCTCACTGCAAGTCAAACGAGGGTATTTGAAATGAACGTCAAGCACATCACTGCTCTGTCTTCCGCAGCCGCCGTCGTCCTGTTGTCGACCGCCGCTGCTTTCGCCCAGCCCGGCGTCGCGACCGGCGCCGTCAATGTCCGCACCGGGCCCAGCACCTCCTATTCCAAGGTCGGCACGCTGAGCGCCGGCGAACTCGTAGACGTCAAGGATTGCCAGGGCTCCTGGTGCTTCGTCGACCGCAATGCCGGCACCGACGGCTGGGTTTCCGCCAATTATCTCAAGCCCGCTGCCGCCCAGCCGGCCCCCGGCCCGTCCGAGCCCGAAATTCCGTTCAACTTCGGCGTCACCGTCGGCCCCGGCGGCCCGTCCTTCTCCTTCGGCATCGGCGACGCCCCGCCGCCGGCCCCGCTGCCGCCCGCCGCGGCCAAGGTCTGCTTCTTCAAGAGTACCAACTTCGCCGGCAGCAAGTTCTGCGTCAGCCCCGGCGACAGCAATGCGCACCTGGCCGGAGGCTGGAACGACTCCATTTCCTCGGTCAGCGTCGAGGGCGGCGCCCAGGTGACGGTCTGCAAGAATTTCGGTTATGGCGGCTCCTGCGCCACCATCATCAATTCCAAGCCCTCACTCGGCTCCTACAACAACGCCATCTCGAGCTTCCAGGCGCTCTGATCGCCCGCCGGCTCCGGCAAGCGACGCCGCCCTCCGGGGCGGCGTTTTTGCTCCCGCCCCCCTGAACATGGATGGATTTTGCCCTGCCGCGGGCCTACCGTCGCCTTACTGGACCCAAGTCCGTGAGGGGACGTCGAGGCCAGCTTTTGGGGGAAACAATGCCACGCATATCCGAGTACTATTTCCGTACCGCCATCCTGTTCCTGATCGTCGGTATTTCCATCGGCATCCACATGTCGATCAGCCAGAACCACAATGTCATCGGCGCCCACGCTCATATCAACCTGCTCGGCTGGGTCACCTCGGCGCTGTTCGGCGGCTACTATGCCCTGAACCCAGCCAAGGCCGCCGGCCGCCTGCCCATGCTGCAATACCTGGTCTACACGGTCGGCGTCGCCCTCATGGGCGTCTCGCTCTATCTGCTGCTGGCCGGCAATACCGGCATGGAGCCCGTCGTCGCCGTGGCCTCCATCATCACCTTCATCGGCGTGCTGCTCTTCGCCTGGGTGGTGTGGACACCCGCCCGCCCATAGCACGCGCATCCTCGGGTGGCGGGTATACTCGCCACCCGGCCTTTTGCCCCACACACGCCATCACTGCATTTTCCGCCGAGGCCGGGCATGGCATTCGCGGCGTATTGCCATTAGCTTGCCCCGTCATCCGACAATCGAATAGCCCATGCGAGTAGCCCATGACTGAGTCCATCTTCGCCAGTATCGTCGCCGCCATCGGTGCGGTTGCCGTCGCCGTCCGCCACCGTGGCGATGGTCCGCGCCCGGCAGTCTATGGCGCGGCCCCCGTCATTCCCGCGCCCAAGGCCCAGGGCAGCATTCCGACGCTGAAAATGCCCACCGCCAAAGGCTGGGAAAACGGCCGCACGCCCACGCCGGCCGCCGGCCTCAAGGTCAATGCCTTCGCCGCCGGGCTGGTTCACCCGCGCCAAATCCATGTCCTGCCCAATGGCGACGTCCTGGTCGCCGAATCCATGGGCGAATCGGGCAAGCCCAGCTCGCTCTTCGATCACGCCATGTCGAGCACCATGAAGCGCGCCCGCGCCTCCGGCACCAGCCCCAACCGCATCACCCTGCTGCGCGACGCCGATGGCGACGGCGTTGCCGAAATCCGCCACGCCTTCATCACCGGCGTCCGCCAGCCCTTCGGCATGGTCCTTATCGGCGATACGCTCTATGTCGGCGCCAGCGACGCAGTCCTGGCCTATCCCTACGAGCCCGGCGCCACCAGCATCACCGCCCCCGGCCGCAAGCTCATGGACCTGGTCCCCGGCGGCCACTGGACGCGCAACCTCATTGCCAGCAAGGACGGTACCCGGCTCTATGTCGCCGTCGGCTCGCTCACCAATATCGGCGATGCCGGCATCGAGGCCGAGGAGAACCGCGCCTGCATCCATGAACTCGACCTCGCCACCGGCCAGTCGCGCATCTTCGCCGGCGGCTTGCGCAATCCCGTCGGCATGGCCTGGGAGCCGTCCACCGACATGCTGTGGACCGTAGTCAACGAGCGCGACGGGCTCGGCGACGAAACCCCGCCCGATTACCTGACCTCGGTGCGCGATGGCGGTTTCTACGGCTGGCCCTATTCCTATTGGGGCGTCGTCGATGACCGCGTCCCCCAGAACCCGGCCCACCCCGCCGCCGCGCAGGACCATCCCGATTACGCCCTGGGCGGCCACACCGCCTCGCTCGGCCTCTGCTTCCTGCCCGCCGGTACCCTGCCCGGCTTTCCATCAGGCATGGCCATCGGCCAGCACGGCTCCTGGAACCGCAGCAAGCTCAGCGGCTACAAGCTGACCTTCGTCGCCTTCGCCGACGGCAAGCCCTCCGGCGTGCCGCGCGACATCCTCACCGATTTCCTGTCCCCCGACGAAAAATACTCCTACGGCCGCCCCGTCGGCGTCGCCCTCGCCGCCGACCAGGCCATCCTGATGGCCGACGACGTCGGCGACGTCATCTGGCGGGTGACGGGGGCCTGAGGAGGGCAGGCCTCTGCAAGCCCGCTGAACGGCTCCTCCCACTCAAGGGGGGCGTGTTTACTTCGGGCTCTTGGGGCAGAAAAAATCGCGGAGTTGTGGCTTGTCCCACCCTCCCCCTTGAGGGGAGGGTAGCGCCGCTCGGCCTGCAGGGCCGTAGCAGAGCTGGGGAGGGGGTGGACTTGTGGCTCACCGATGGTGCCGTTAGCAACCGTCTCAGCGGTATCCAACACCCATCACGTAATCCCGCATCATCGCTTCCTCGGTCGTGGACTCCTTGAGGAGTGCCTGAAGGATGTCCCTGGCGTTGAGCACCCCCAGAGGACGGGAGTCCTGGTCCACGAAGGGGATGTTCTTCAAGCTCCGCTCCCTCATGCGGTTCCACAGATCCTCCAGCAAATCTCCAGATCGGCAGAGCAGGACGTCCTGCTTCATGGCAACGGACGCCAGTGCCAGGCACCCCGATCCTTGACACTGGCTGATCTGAGCCACCACGTCGGTCTTGGTGATGACGCCACGCAGCAATCCTGCTGAACTGCACACGACGAGGATATCGGTTCCTGGCCGAAGAAGCCGCGCGGCTTCAATCAGAGGGGCGTCATCGACGATGGTCGTGAGCCTGTCACGGGCTGCAGGCAACAATCTCTCAGCAAACATCGCGTCTCTCCTCAACAAGGCAAAGCTCACATGTCCGATGGACGTGCGGCGATTTGCTGGTCCAAGGGTATCATGGAGCGGCCTGATCACCGAAGGCGATGCTGAGGGCGCCCATTATGCGTGCGTGGCCATGTCAGAGATAGCTTTTCCGACTGGCTGATCCAAAAGCGGACCGACGGCTCCCCGCCCGACCTTCCACGAGGCATCGGTCGACCCCATTTTCCAGCATCAGGTGGATTGATACGCCGAACCAGAAGCACGTTGGCATCATGGACGACCACGCCGATAACCGAAGCGACAGGATGTGCGGAGGATTGGACGGACATTGGCAGCTTCTCCCTCGATTATGTTGATCTTGGCGCACTGCTATCGAGATTTCGGGCGACTAGGGCTGCGCCCAGGGCAACAGCCGCGGATGCCAACATCACGAGGAACAGGCCAGACTGGGCATTCTCTTCGGTCAAAACCGCACCCGCAAACGCAGCCATGATGGACGCCCCAGCGACCGTAATCGCACCAGCGAGACCGGCGGCACTTCCCGTGTGTGTCGAGCGAACTGAAATCGCCCCAGCGTTGGCGCTCGGTTGCGTAAGGCCGTTCGACAGGCCAACGAACAGGCAGGGCCCGAACAATGCCAGCACATGATCGATGCCGGCAGCGTATAGGACGAGGCCGAACAAAAGACCGGCGCAGGCCACGATCCGTCCAACAACCAACATTGTGGTCACCTGCAACCTGCCGGCGAGCAGCCCGGCCAGAAAGCTGCCGACCATGAAACCGCCTGTGATCGAGCCCATATAAAGACCGAGGATTGCTGGGGGCAGGTCGAAAGCCGAGGCAGCCAGTGGGGCACCGGCTAGGAAGGCGTAGAAGGCACCCACCGAGAAGGCCATGCAGACGCAATATGCCCAGAAGCGCTTCGAGCCGAGGAGCTCGGGATAGGCCCGATATTGTTCGGCTATCGTGCTCGATGGCGTGCGGTTCGTTTCGCTCAGATCAGCCCAGCACAAGACCAGAACCGCAGCCCCGAAGAATGCCAGGACGTAGAAGCTGGCTCGCCAACCGAGCACCTGATCGAGTATTCCACCAAATGTTGGCCCGAGCATAGGCGATATCGCCCACGCCATGGCCAAATAGCCAAACTGACCTGCTGCCTGCTCCCTGCTGGTGGTGTCGCGGATGGCGGCAAGCGATACCGCATATGTCGGGGCGATTATGGCCTGGACCATCCGGCAGGCGAGGAAGGTCCACGCATCGGGTGCCAAGGCGCAGCCGATCGTCGCCACGATGAAAATGGCCAGTGCCCAAAGGATTACGGGTCGGCGGCCGAACCGGTCAGAAAGGGGACCAAGAACCAGTTGAAGGCATGCAGACACCCCAGCGTAGGCCGCGAGAGAAAGGCCCATGATCCCGTAGGCGACATCGAACTCGTTGGCCATGCCGGGCAGCGACGGGAGAAAGAAATTGATCGGCAGAATGGCGAGTGCCGACAACAGGATCAGCGTCGAAAGACGTGGTTTGGATGATGCAGTTCGCACAATGATGACCGCTAACTTGAAGAGTGGACGGGCAATAAAAAAGCCCCGCTTGGGGGCTGAATTTACCGCGCATGGGTGCTTTCGCCTGACAGCTATGCTGCCATGCCCATGCGCCCACCTACTACAACGAAGCCTTTTTCAATCTTCATGCAGCAATTGGTAGGTCGTCACTTGTTTCTGGTCAACATATGCTTTTGGCGAAAGGGCAGACTACGGCTCATTTACGCCAAAAGCCGTCGGTCCCCATCCCCCTACCGGTCGGCGCGTCCAATATTGCCTAACCACCAGGCAGCGATCGACACCCGCCCTTCACAAGCAGTAGGCCCACTCCCTTGTATCGAACCGGCCTCAGGTGCTAGCCCAGCGCGGCCAGCCACCACAGGACTCCCCCATGCTGCCCTGGATCAAGCTCGATGAGACTACCATGCCGGGCGGCGGGCCGCTCAGGCTGATGCAGCGCGGCGGTGAATTCTCCATCATGTCCGGCACGATCGAGCTGATGAACAGCCGCCTCAGCGGCTCCGAAGAGCAATTGGCCACGCTGTCGGCCGCCCGCCTCGCCGGACGAGCCGGGCCGCGCATCCTGATCGGCGGCCTCGGCATGGGCTTCACCCTGCGCGCTGCCCTCGCATGCTTCGGCGCCGACAGTGAAATCGTCGTGGCCGAACTGGTACCCGCGGTCATCGCCTGGGCCCGCGGCCCGCTCGGCGCCATCCATGGCGCCAGCCTCGACGATCCCCGCGTCGGCATCCACCAGGGCGATGTCGCCACCGCCATCGGCGCCGGCAAGCCGTTCGACGCCATCCTGCTCGATGTCGATAACGGGCCCGATGGCCTGTCGCGCCCGGCCAATGACCGGCTTTACAGCGCCACCGGCCTCGCCGCCGCCAGGGCCGCGCTCATGCCCGGCGGGCACCTGGCCGTCTGGTCTTCCGCACCCGATGCGAAATTCACCAGGCGGCTCAGGCAGTCGGACATGACCGTCGAGGAAATCGGCGTTCGCGCCACGCGCTCGGGCAAGGGCGGCCGGCACACCATCTGGTTCGCCACCAGGCCGGGCCGCCGCGTCTGATCCTTACTTTACCAGCGGAAACACCTCCCGCAGCTTTTCCTCGCGCAGCCACAGCGCCACCCATACCGCCACGCCCAGGTAGATGGAAAACAGCGTGTGGCTGAACAGCGGATTATCCACCCGCAGATTCGCCGCCAGCGCGCCGCCCAGCAACCCGGTGGTCAACACGGCGCCGAGCAAGGCAGTGCGTGGAATGAGGAACAGGATCACGCATCCCACCTCGATACAGCCGATCAGCACCAGATACTTTATCGGCCACCCCACCACCGCCATGGCATCGGTGGCCGCCGCAATGCCCATGAATTTCGGCGCCGCCGAAACAATGACCAGAAACAGCCCGATCAGCCCGCTCAAGACCCAGCCTGCAATCTTCATTTCACTCTCCCGATAGCGGCCCACTGCCGCCCTATGCCCTCACGACGACAGACGGGGCGCCGTTTCGACACCCCCAGCCATGAATTTCCCTGCCATTCCTGACTCCCCCTGTCAGCAGCTCCCGTTCCCTCTCCGTTCGAACCCCGATATGCTCTGCGGAACATTGCATGTCAGCGCCTCGTTCCCCATCTGAGTCGCTTCCCCAGATCGCGAGCATTCCATGGCCGACAAGTCCGCCCGTCCGGGCAAAGCCGACTTTTCCATCGACGATTTCCTCGGCGAGATCGAGAAGGCCGAGGATTTGGCCGCCAACAAGCCGCTTTACGCCGAGCGCATGCGCAACAAGCGCGCCCTCGACCGCGCCGACCAGAAGGCAGCCGCCGACGCCGCCCAGGCGCAGGCCGATGCTGCCAAGGCCCTCGCTGACGCTGCGAAAAAGAAAACCGCTCTCGAAAAGCGCCGCTCCACCAAGTCCAACAACGACACCGCCACCGGCATGTCGGCCAGGACCAACAAGACCAAGATCAACTCCGTCGACCGCATCGACTTCGGCTTCGGCGAGGCCGAACAGGCCGGCTTCGGCCACAAGCCATCCGATAAAGCGTTATCCGCCCGCGACATTTCCCGCGCCGCCGCAGCCGATCCTGAAACCCTCGGCAAACTCCGCGACGCCCTCGCCTCCGCCCGCTCCAAATCCGGCTCCAGCCGCACGGTGGAAGACGCCCAGACCGTCGGCGTCACCGCCACGGTCAAAGCTCTCGAACAGATCATCCTGCATGGCCGCAAGGAGGTGGAAGGCTCCTCCCCCTGGGTGCCGCACAAGGCCGCCAACCTGCTCGAAAAGCGCGCGCCCTCCCGCCCCTTCCGCATGCAGACCGACTACAAGCCATCAGGCGACCAGCCCACCGCCATCGCCGAATTGGTGGAAGGCATCAACAATGGCGAGACCGATCAGGTTCTGCTCGGCGTCACCGGCTCGGGCAAGACCTTCACCGCCGCCCAGGTCATCGCGGCCACCAACCGCCCGGCTTTGATCCTCGCGCCGAACAAGACGCTGGCCGCCCAGCTCTATGGCGAGTTCAAGTCCTTCTTCCCCGACAATGCGGTGGAATATTTCGTCTCCTACTACGACTATTACCAGCCCGAGGCCTATGTCCCGCGCACGGACACCTATATCGAGAAGGAATCCACCATCAACGAGCAGATCGACCGCATGCGCCACTCGGCCACGCGCGCGATCCTCGAACGCGACGACGTCATCATCGTCGCCTCCGTCTCCTGCATCTACGGCATCGGCTCGGTCGAAGACTACACGGCCATGACCATCGACGTGCAGAAGGGCCAGAAGATCGACCAGCGCGAGCTGCTCGCCAAGCTGGTGGCCCTGCAATACAAGCGCGGCGATACCGGCTTCGTGCGCGGCACGTTTCGCGTGCGCGGCGACACGGTGGAAATCTTCCCCGCCCACTACGAAGCCGCCGCCTGGCGCGTCTCCCTCTTTGGCAACGAGATCGAATCCATCGTCGAATTCGACCCCCTTACCGGCAAAAAATCCGCCGACCTCACCTTCATCCGCATCTTCGCCAACAGTCACCACGTGACGCCGCGCACCACCATGAACCAGGCCATCAAGGCCATCCGCGCCGAGCTCGCTGCGCGCCTGCAGGAACTCAACGGCGCCGGCCGCTTCCTCGAAGCCCAGCGCCTCGAACAGCGCACCCTGTTCGACCTCGAAATGATGGAAGCCACCGGCTCCTGCGCCGGCATCGAGAATTATTCCCGCTACTTCTCCGGCCGCAAACCCGGCGAGCCGCCGCCGACCCTGTTCGAATATCTCCCCGACAATGCCCTGGTCTTCGTGGATGAAAGCCACGTCACCATCGGCCAGCTCGGCGCCATGTATCGCGGCGACCTGCGTCGCAAGGCCACCCTGGCCGAATACGGCTTCCGCCTGCCCTCCTGCATGGACAATCGCCCCCTCCGCTTCGAGGAGTGGAACGCCATGCGCCCACAATCGGTCTATGTCTCGGCCACGCCCGGCTCATGGGAAATGGACCAGACCGGCGGCGTCTTCGCCGAACAGGTCATCCGTCCCACCGGGCTGATCGATCCCCCGGTCGAAATCCGCCCGGCCAAGGCCCAGGTCGACGATGTGGTCGACGAAATCCGCCAGACCAACGCCAAGGGCTACCGCACCCTGCTGACCGTCCTCACCAAGAAAATGGCCGAGGACCTCACCGAATACCTGCACGAACAGGGCATCCGCGTCCGCTACATGCATAGTGACGTCGATACCATCGAGCGCATCGAAATCATCCGCGACCTGCGCCTGGGCGCCTTCGACGTCCTGGTCGGCATCAACCTCCTGCGCGAAGGCCTCGACATCCCCGAATGCGGCCTCGTCGCCATCCTCGACGCCGACAAGGAAGGTTTTTTGCGCAGCGAAACCTCCCTCATCCAGACCATCGGCCGCGCCGCCCGCAACGTCGACGGCAAGGTCGTCCTCTACGCCGACCGCACCACCGGCTCCATGGAACGCGCCCTCGCCGAAACCAACCGCCGCCGCGAAAAGCAGCTCGCCTATAACGAAGCCAACGGCATCACCCCGCAGTCGGTCCGCTCCAACATCCACGACATCGTCGACAGCGTCTACGAACAGGACCACGTCACCGTCAGCATCGGCAAGGGCAAGGACGGCAAGGAACAGGTCGCGGTGGGTGCCAACCTGGCGGCCGTCATCAAGGACATGGAAGCCCAGATGCGCGAAGCGGCGACGAATTTGGAGTTCGAGAAGGCGGCGAGGTTGCGCGACGAGGTGAAGCGGCTGCGGGAGATGGAACTGGATACGCTGAGTGGGGAGGTCTCCTGATCACCTCGCCCCCAGGCCTCAGTCTGACTCGAGGGTTGGTCAGCGGCTTCGGGTAAGAGGCCTTGCATCGCTAAGACGATCAAAGCGTGTTCGACGAGAACGCGGCCGTTGGTGCGCCACTACGATTTGGGTAGCCGGAAGGCAAGCAGTGCCCGCATGGTCGGCTGGCCATATTTTCTTTCAAGCGAAGCATAAAATGAAGGCTCTACGTCTCGCGCGAATGCGAGCATCCCCTGCAAATAGGCAATCTTTGGAAGCTCCAGCTGAGTTAGGGTGAACCGATGCACCAAGCTGGAAATCATTCTCTTCCGATCGCGGCCGAGAGAAACCCGCTTCTCCGGAGTCACGACCAGCCCAGTGACCATCTTCTTCTGGCCAGAAGTATATAGCCCTCTTTTTTCCTCGTTGATCGTCAACGCAGGCGAACGATAACGTTTTATGTACCTCCGTATTGCAGCTTCAACTAACAGTATCTGTTTTGATCTGTCGGACGACAAAGTAATATCGTCGGCATACCTAGTGTAAACCACGTCATTTTGAATCGCGTGAGCGGCTACCGCAGTATCGAACGCAAACATCAATACATTAGACAACACCGGTGAGGACGGCGCGCCTATCGACAGGCACTTCGGTTCAAATGTGCCACGTCCCCAAAACAGCAGTCTTGTTGCCAACATTACGTCAGCACCAGTGGCCAAGCCAGAAGCTTCCGCCACTTCAGGGTCAAGCGAGCCGCAAAATAGCATCCAGTCCCGAGGCTTTATGCTTGGAAAAAAATCCGAGAAATCTAGTTTGAGAATGACCTCGTTTCGCGCGTGAGCGGCCGCGTTGGAACGAATACCCACGTTCTCCCGATAAGCTGCGGCCGCGCTGTGAACAGGCAACTTGCTCAATGTGCGGTCAATTAGAAAGTACTGCAAATTCTTCAGCTCGCGCGCGGGCTGTGCAATCATTCGATGTCCACCGCTCCGCTTCGGTATTAGGTAGGCCTTATACCTTCGCGGCGCGGTTCTAAGAACGGCACCCAATTCGCCGTAGCCAAGTCCAGAGTACGTCTGTAATTCCTCAAGCAGCGACATCTGGCTTCAACTTGTTAGAGATAACGTGCTGGATTACATGAGCCGGGTGCTTGAGCTCCGACTTAACCTCTTTGGCCAAGTCCGACTTACGTCGCAATGTGTCGACTTCGCCAACACCCTCCTTGTAGCGGTACTTCGAAAACGGGTCGCGACTATGTAATGAGTACCAATATGTCTTGTTGAGATAATCGTACTTCTCGACCCAACCCGCAAACTTCATACAGTATAGAATGTTTTTTGTGTCGTTTATAGAGAGATCAGCTCCAAATATTTTCGAATTATATTCTTGTAATTGCGTTATCGATAACGCATTGCAATTATGCAAAAGCCAAAGAACATGAAAGAATTTATGCAATGATGGAACATTACTATACAATTCTTCGGACGGGACCTTTCCAACCGTCTCGTTGATGAACGAAACGATATTGCTTACATGCTCGGCTACTGACGATTTTACCACATGTCCCTTGCCATTGATGCGCCAAGGAATGAACGCGACCCGCTCCTCGTCGTCTCTCTTGACTCTCTCTATCGGACCGTAACGAACAAACGACTCGGCCTGGCTGAACTCAGTTTGGCTAATGATGGCGACGTGGCGTCTGGTAACCTGGTTTGCTGTAAAAGCGCCTAATTCCGCGAGAGACCCAGCGCTCTCAGTAATGACCATAACACTAGCGGAAATGAGAGCGATGTCCTCTTCAAAAGAGATAAGATCTCGGTACTCAGTGTCACGGTAAATTTGATTAGCTCTGTCCGCGAGTATTATTTTCGCCTGGATTTTTGGCTCAATTTTCTTCTCAAACAGCAGGTAATGGCGAAGGCTTACAGGCGTCTTCGCTTCGTCTCCAGTTTTGCCGCCGCACAAAAAAATGAACTTGGTAGGTCTGCTTACCCGCAGCCCCGCCAAGTCTAGGTCGTTGAAAAGTGTCTTTAATGCATCGGGCAAAGGCTCTTTACCTCAGAGAGGCAGGAGTAGACGGGAGGACTCATCGGTGCCGAAGGTGCGAGGCGTAGCCGAGAGATGAGTTCTCGCGTCTAGTCCTGCCGATAAGACCTATCAATAACGGGACGTCTGGCTAAGCGCCCGACGGAACCAAGCACGCCTGGTTCAAAACGCGTAAAGAGTAGCTTGAGGTAACTGCGCTCCAAGAGATTCGTCAAATACAATGATGTATTTCCGCTGACCAAGACCTTGCAAGTTGGTTGAGATTTAGTTGCTCTTCCTGCCAAGAGTGTGCCCGCGCGCCATTCGGGCCCAGCCCTCATGGCCATCTTGCCTCCAATCGCTGCGCTGACGCGACTGGCCCTTTGGAACGGCAAGGCGCCCTAACGGCAAATCGCCTCACACGACACGCCGTCCCCATCGCCATCCAGCGCCCCGCCCCAACTGCAATTGGCCAGATACCACCGCGCTTCCTGGCATGACCCGATCTGCGAGCAATAAAGCCGTGACGGACAGGACGCCGCCGTCTGCCGCTGCACGATCCCGTAGCCCGGCTAGTTTGCGCATGCCCCCTCCGCCCGAACCATCGCGCGCCAGCCGCTCCCCTGTCCAGTCGGCCAGCGTCAGCCCGGCCCCCGTCGCCCTCCTCTCCGGTCCCCCCTCTCGCCACCGCCCCACCCCACCTTGTTGCAAATAGGTCCTAGTTGCAATTCGGCTGCCCCACCCCCGATGTCATCCCGGCCTTGAGCCGGGACCCATCCCGAGATCGCACCACAGCCGCAAGGTAGCCGGATCAACACCCCACCCTTGGACGCTTGAGGCCGGTTACCCCTCTCCCCTTGAGGGAGAGGGTGGAAATCCGCGTTCAGCGGATTTCCGGGTGAGGGGTGCTGCGCTCTCCCATGCTTCCATGTCGGCGGAGGGCTCGACACCCCTCATCCGCCCGGAGCCTGTCCTCGTGCGCGAAGCGACACGGGGAGGCACCTTCTCCCTCAAGGGGAGAAGGGAAAGCCCCAAGCGCTCGAGGCAAACACTCCCCAGTGAGGGGGTACTCACAAGCCCAAACTTATCCATCTTATCCCCGCCCCGAAATCCTCCTGCATACTCCTCCCATTCCCGCCAATCACGCGGCCCCGACGCAGGGCCGGGCGGGGAGGCTGGAGACGGGGGCGCCCGTTTGGCCGGGCAGAAAGTCGGCAGCTGGGCTTGCGATTGTGTCCGGACCCGGTGAGGAAACTCCAGACCCGTGATGGGCGGCCTGTGGCTCCCTGAGTTAGTAAACTGGACGAGTCAAAGGCCGCCCATCTCCCGTGAAACCGCAAGCGCAAGCCGGGCGGCGATTTCGGCTGTCCGCATGCGCGCAGCCATCCTCAAACCACGGAGACGCAAGACATGACGTTGCCCAATCTCAGCCCCAAATCCATCGCCGCCTATAATCGCTTCGCCAAGGAGCTGGCCGCCTTCAATGCCATGCTGATCAAGTCGAAGAAGCCCCAGCCGGTGCAGGACGAAACCCTCATGGCGCTCAATGGCCTGATCATCATCGCCAACCGCCTGTTCCGCCGCCATGCCGACCTGCCGCGCTTCTTCGGGGTCAGCGTCAACAAACCCATGGCTCATGCCGACCTGGCCGTCCTGGTCGGGCGGCTGACGGCCGCCTCGCTGCATTTCGAGGAGCGCTATCACCACCTCACCGTCCCCCGCCCCGCGAACAGCCTGGACTGAAATCGCACCGCCCGGTCTCGCCGCCGGGCGGGGTTCCTCCCGGCCCGCGCGCCTTGGCCGTGCCACAGAGATATGTCACAGCATGTCCGCCCCTTCGAGAGACCCCACATGCGCCCGCTCGCCCTTGCCGCCCTCCTCGCTTGCATCGCCGCGCCAGCCCTCGCGGCCCCCACGGCCCGCGTCAGCGGCGGCAATATCGCCGTCCATACCGGCCCGGGCATGCGCTATCCCACCATCGGCCGCATTCCCGATGGCACCGAAGTCACCCTCGATTACTGTACCCGCGACGACGAATGGTGCTTCGTCACCGATACCGGCTGGGTGCTCGGCTCCTACCTCGTTGGCTGGGCTGCCAAGATCCCGGTGACCCCGCCCAATTTCGCGGGGCCAGGCTGGTAACACCTCTCCCTTCGGGGGAGAGGTCGGCCGCAGGCCGGGTGAGGGGGCCTTCCTAAAGCGGCAGCACCCGAGAATATTTCACCTGCCCCAGCGAAAAGCTGCTCTCGATGCTCGCCACGCCCTCCACCTGGGTCAGCCGCTCGCGCAGAAACTGCTCATAGGCCCCGAGGTCGGCGCAGACCACCCGCAGCAGGAAGTCGAACTGCCCGGTCATCAGGTAGCATTCCATCACCTCCGGCCAGCCGCTGATCGCTGCCCCGAACGCATCCAGCTCATGGCTGCGCTGCCGCTCCAGCTTGATCGAGATGAACACCGAGACCGGCAGCCCCACCGCCTTCTGATCCACCGTCGCGCTGTAGCCGGCAATAATCCCCGCCCGCTCCATCTGGCGGATCCTGCGCAGGCAGGGCGAGGCGCTGAGCCCCACGCGGTCGGCAATCGCCTGCACGGTCATCCGCCCGTCTTCCTGCAGTGCCCGTAGGATTTTCCGGTCGATGGCACTCAGCTCCATTGCGGCGGTTTCTACCATTTTCCTGCTCCAGATTGCGCAAATCCTGCGCGATATTGCACATAAGAGGCAAAAATAGACGAGAATTGCCGCAAGCCAAGGCGCAAAATTACGATGCTATGTCGGGAGGGGAAGCATGGACCGGATCGCCAGTATCGAGGCGCTGACCAGGAAAGCCCTGTGGCTCTCCAACTGGATGATCCACCACGCCAATCACATCCGCCCCAATGTCGATGGCGTCAAGGTCGGCGGCCACCAGGCCAGTTCGGCCTCCATGGCCGCGATCCTGGCCGCGCTCTATTTCGGCGTGCTTAGGCCCGAGGACCGCGTCGCGGTCAAGCCCCACGCCGCCCCGGTCTTCCACGCCATCCAGTATCTCTTCGGCAAGCAGAGCCTCGAAAAGCTTCAGCAATTTCGCGCCTTCGGCGGCGCGCAATCCTATCCCAGCCGCACCAAGGACACTGACGACGTCGACATCTCCACCGGCTCGGTCGGCCTCGGCGTCGCCTTCACCGCCTTCGCCAGCCTGATCCAGGACTATGTGCGGGCAAAACCCTGGGCCGACACATCCCGCCCCGAAGGCCGCATGGTCGCCCTGGTGGGCGATGCCGAGCTCGACGAAGGCAACGTCTACGAATGCCTGCTCGAAGGCTGGAAGCACGGGTTGCGCAACACCTGGTGGATCATCGACTACAATCGCCAGAGCCTCGACGGGGTCGTCCGCGAAGGGCTCTACGACCGCATCGAAGCCATCTTCCGCGCCTTCGACTGGACTGTCGTCACCCTCAAATACGGCGCCCTGCAACGCGCCGCCTTTGCCGAACCGGGCGGCGACAAGCTCAAGGCCTGGATCGATGCCGCCCCCAACGCCATCTATTCGGCCCTGATGTTCCGCGGCGGCGCCGCCTGGCGCGAGCGGCTCAGCGACGAGATCGGCGACCAGGGCGCTGTCTCCGCCCTCCTCGCCCGCCGCAGCGATGCCGAACTGGCCGATCTCATGGCCAATCTGGGCGGCCACTGCATTCCGAGCCTGCTCGAACAGTTCGAGGCCGCCGGCAGCGACAGGCCCACCGTCTTCATCGCCTATACTGTCAAGGGCTGGGCTACCCCCCTGGCCGGCCACAAGGACAATCACGCCGGCCAGATGACATCGGCCCAGATCGACCAGTTGCGCCAGTCGATGAAGGTCCGCGAGGGCCATGAATGGGATAAGCTGGAAGGCTTGGCCGATCCCGATGCTATCGAACGCTTCCTCGCCAAGGTCCCGTTCAACACCACAAAATCCCGCCGGCACACCGCGCCATCAGTCGCCACCATCGGCCCGCAATTCGTCGGCACCGGCCCCACCTCGACCCAGACCGCCTTCGGCAAGATCCTCGACGCCATCGCCAAGACCGACAGCGACCTCGCTCGCCGCATCATCACCACTTCGCCCGACGTTACGGTCTCGACCAATCTCGGCACCTGGGTCAACCGGCGCAATCTTTATGCCGCCAAGGAAATGGTCGATGTCTTTCAGAAGGAAGCCATTCCCAGCGCCCAGAAATGGCGCTTCACGCCCGAGGGCCAACATCTCGAACTGGGCATTGCCGAGATGAACCTGTTTCTCGCCTTGGGCGCCGCGGGCCTCAGCCACTCGCTCTTCGGCGAGCGCCTGCTGCCCATCGGCACGCTCTACGACCCCTTCATTTCCCGCGGCCTCGATGCCCTGAACTATGCCTGCTACCAGGATGCCCGCTTCCTGCTCGTCGCCACGCCGTCAGGCGTCTCGCTGGCCGGCGAAGGCGGCGCGCACCAATCCATCGCCAGCCCGCTGATCGGCATGGCGCAGGATGGCCTTGCTAGTTTCGAGCCGGCCTTTGCCGACGAATTGTCCATCATCACGGATTGGGCCTTCGACTATATGCAGCGTTCCGGCGATGCCCGCCCGGACCTGGCCGACTGGCCCCGCGACGTCACCGGCGGCTCGGTCTATCTGCGCCTCTCCACCCGCAGCATCGAGCAGGTGCCCCGCGAAACGGACAAAGCCCTCGCCGACGGTATCATTCGCGGCGCCTACTGGCTCAAGCCTCCTACACCCGAATGCGACGTGGTCATCGCCTACCAGGGCGTCCTCGCCAATGAAGCCATCGCCGCTGCCGGCGCCATCGGTGGTGACCGGCGCAATGTCGCCGTGCTCGCCGTCACCTCGGCCGATCGCCTCAATGCCGGCTGGCACGCCGCCCAGCGCGCCCGCTTGCACAGCGACAACGCGGCCCGCAGCCATATCGAAACCCTGCTCGCCGATATCCCGTATCGCGCCGGCCTCGTCACCGCCATTGATGCTCACCCAGCGACCCTGGGCTGGCTCGGTAGCGTCCTCGGTCACCGCACCATGACGCTAGGGGTGGAACATTTCGGCCAGACCGGCACGGTCAACGACCTCTATGCCCATTTCGGCATCGACGCCGCCGCCATCGAAAACGCCGCCCGCAGCCTGATGAGGACCAGGAAATGAGCTCTTGGCCACGCCCTCGGGGTCGAGGGTCGCCCACTCAGCCAGGTCAGAGCCACCCGCTCAGTTCCCGGCGCACCATCGCCTCGATCATGTCTATGCCCCCGGGGCTATCGTTCAGGCACGGGATATAGGCGAACTTCTCGCCCCCCGCTTCCATGAATGTCTCCTTGCCCTGCATGGCAATCTCTTCCAGCGTCTCGATGCAATCCGCCGAGAATGCCGGCGCCAGGATCGCCACCTTCTTGACGCCCTTGCCCGGCAGCGCCTCCAGCGTCACGTCGGTATAGGGCTCGAGCCATTTGCTCGGTCCAAACCGGCTCTGGAACGTCACCATGATCCTGGACTTGTCCCAGCCCAGATATTCCCGCACCAGCCGTGTCGTCTTGTAGCACTGGCAGTGATAGGGATCGCCCCGCTGGAGATATTCCACTGGCATGCCGTGATAGCTGGTAATCACCAGGTCCGGCTCGAAATCCAGCGCAGCCACCCCGTCGCGGATCGAATTGCCCAGCGTCTCGATATATTTGGCATCTTCGAAATAGGCCGGCGCGGTACGCACCGCAGGCTGCCAGCGCATCTTGGCCAGGGCATCGAATGCCTTGTCATTGGCGGTCGCGGTCGTTGTCGCCGAATATTGCGGATAGAGCGGCACCAGCAGGATTTTATGGCACCCCGCCGCCTGCATCTTCTCCAGCACGCTCCGCGTCGAGGGATTGCCATAGCGCATGGCGAAGTCGACGACGATATCGTCGTGTCCCGCCAGCCGCGCCGCCAGCGCCTCGGTCTGGTTGCGGGTGATCACCCGCAGCGGGCTCTCGTTCTTTTCCTTGTCCCAGATCTGCTCATAGGCGTGGCCGCTCTTCTGCGGCCGGACGCTGAGGATCACCAGGTTGAGGATCGGCCACCACAGCCATTTTGGCGTCTCGATGACCCGCTGGTCGCTCAGGAATTCCTTGAGATACCGCCGCACGCTCCAATAGTCCGTCGCATCTGGCGTACCCAGATTGAGCAGGACGACGCCGATCTTCGGCTTTTGGACAAATGGATGATCGGCGGGAAGGTGATCGGACATGAAGCGCCAGTTTGGAGGGATTCTAGGCTGCCGCACCATACGCGCTCCCCCGTCATCCGCAAGGCGACCATGGGTCGCGCTAGAGGCTGGCGATCAGCAGCAGCACACCAAAAGCCAGCACGAGCGCCGCCCCCAGCAGCTCCAGCCACCACACCAAGGCCGATGTCACCGGATTGTCCACCCCGCCGATCCGCCGCGCCAATCCCTTGGCCGTCACCGCCAGCGTCGCCAGCACTGCTACGGTGATTGCGGTCCCCGCACCCATGAGAAACACCGCCGCGATCCCCGCCGCCAGCAGCCCCTGCGACAGCGCGAAGACCAGCACCACCAGCGCCCCCGAACACGGCCGCAACCCGACTGCCAGCACCACGCCCAACTGTTCGCGCAGGCTGCCGCCCGCCGCCTCCGGCGTCACCACATGCGCATGGCCATCGTGGTCATGGTCGCCCCCGTGACGGTGGTCATGGTCGTGGTTCTCATGCCCATGCAGATGCTCATGCGCCTTGTGCGCCATATCCTGGTGATGGTGCTCGCCCCAGCCGAATACCTTGCGCGCCACCAGCCACAGGCCCAGCAGCGCCACGAGTGCGTAGGAGGCGACGCCGATCAAGTTGGCCGCATCGCCCATGGCAATACTGGTCATGCCCAACAGGCCCGCCGCGATCAGCACGAACACCACCGCGACCAGCGACTGCAGCATGGCCGACAGCACGCTGAGCACCACCCCGCGTCGCAACTGCGTCTCATTGGCCAGCACATAGGAGGAGATGACCACCTTGCCATGTCCCGGCCCGGCGGCATGGAACACGCCATAGAGAAAGCTCAGCCCGCCCAGCACCCAGAAGGCGGTCCAGTCGGTCCGCAATGCGTCGAGCGATGCCGTCATCGCGCCATAAAAGGCGCGCTGCTGCTCTTGCAGCCAGCCGAAAAACCCTGTTCGCGGCAGGTTCAGCCCCGGCTCGGGCGGCGGACCGCCAAAGGGCATGGCCGGGCGGGCTTCCGCCACCTGGTTCGCCGCCTCCAGCGCATTGGCCGGCGCCGCCACCGGCACATCGCCGCAGGTGACGACGATCAGTCCCTGCGTACCGCGCATCGCCGCCGCCAGGTCCGGCGGCAGTTGCAACACTTCCGGCCCCAGCGCATAAAGCCGCTGCTCGACTTCGGGGTCCATCGGCTTGGGCGGTTCCAGCACGGCCGCACAACTTGCTGGCGCATTTTCGAGCGTCACGTCGCTGGCATCGGCAAAGCCGATCGCAACGTAATATTCCGGATCATAGACCGCCAGTTCAAACCGCCCGCTCACCGGCATCGGCGTGACGGCGTCGGCCGAATAGCGCAGCGTCACCCGCCCGTCTTCATAGACCATGCGCTGGTCTCCGGCCGGCGTGAACGCCATCAGCGCGTCGCCCTCGCCGGCATAGGTGTAGAAGCCATAATCGGTGAGACCGACCATGTTCTCGTCGGCCAGGTCCTGCATTTCCTCTGGGCTGGTTTCCCGGTCGCCATTGGTGTCCAGCCCCTGCACCATCCAGGCCGAGAATGCGCTGTCGAAGGTCCAGGCATGCCTAAGGCCCGCCACGGCGCCATTGCCGTCGAACACCACGGTCACCCTGGCATCGATGAAAATATGGGGATGCGCCATAGCCGGCGCGACCAGCGACAGCAGAACCGCAGCAACGCCGATCGCACGACGCCAGATGGAACTGAGACTCAATTCTTGCCCCTAGTGGATCGGGTGGTTCTGGAACCACTCGACCAGATGGTCGATCAGTGCCCGCACCTTGCCCGCCAGATGCCGCCGATGCGGATAGACCGCCTGCAGCGTCTGCCCGGTCGGCAGGTAATCAGCCAGTACCGGCACGAGTTCGCCGCTGGCCACCGCCGGGTCCGCCAGATAGGACGGCAATACGACAAATCCGAGACCCATGATCGCCGCCTTGCGCGCCGCCAGCGGAGAATTGACCCGGAGCGGTCCGTTGACCGGCACGGATATGGTCTTGCCGTCTTCGATAAAGCGCCAGTTCGACTGCCCCTGCAGGTTCACATCGATAATGCAGGGCAGGTGCCGCAGGTCTTCGGGATGCCTGGGCACGCCATATTGCTTGAGCAGTTCGGGCGCCGCCCCAACCACGACATGCATATCGGCAATCTTGCGCGCGATCAGCGAGGAATCCGCCAGCGTCGAGATGCGCAAAGCCACGTCGATCCCCTCATCGACCAGGTCGACATAGCGATCCTCCAGCCGCAGATCGAGCGTCACCTTGGGATACTTGCGCAGATATTCGTAGATGGCCGGCGCCAGCGTCGACTCGCCGAAATTGCGTGGCGCGGAGACCCGCAACAACCCGCGCGGCTCCGCCGTCTGGTCGGTGATCGTCGCGTCGAGATCGTCCAACTGCTGCAACAATGCGCTGGCTTCCCGGTAATAGGCCTCTCCGGCCTCGGTCAGGCTGAGCTTGCGCGTGGTGCGGTTCATCAGCCGCACCCCGAGATAGTCCTCGAGATCGGTCACATACTTGCTGAGCAGCGCCTTGGAACGTCCGTGCTCCCGCGCCGCGGCAGAAAAGCCACCGGAATCAAAGACCTGAACGAAAGCGCGAATACGGGCAAGATCCTGTGTCATGGCGTTCCGTTCACGAGATCATCGTAATCGACGCATAACTCATCTGCGTTGAGTGAACAATAACCGGCCTTGGTCGTTCCACGATTAACGATAGGATGGGACGCCATTCGACGCGCCCGAGGAGTTCGGACTATTTTCCCGCTCATGTCCAGACCGTCATCCCGATCCACGCTTTACCGGCTCATCGAAGCCGGGCAGCTCGCGCACAAGGCCCTGCTGCTGCCTTTGGTTGAGCGCGGGCTGGAGCCGGGCGACGATGCCATCCTGTTCGAACTCGGCCGCTCCAGCACCACCGAAGCCGAACTCGCCGCTGAACTCGGGCTTGGCGAAGCGGCGCTGGAGACCCGTCTGGCGCGCCTGCTGGACCGAGGCCTCGTCACCCGCCAGGCCGTCGGCCCCGAGCTTGCCGTCGGCATCGCCCTGACCGAGCGCGGTGTCCGCATCCGCAATGGTCTGGCTGATCACTGGAGCCAGCTCGAAGAGGCGCTGATGGGCGAACTCAAATCCAGGCAGCGCAAGAAACTGGCTGAGCGTCTCAAGCGTTTCGTAGAGTTGCTGCGCCTCTGATCGGAACCTGACAGGTCCATTCAGCTTCGGTTCAGGCGCAAAGGCGTTTTCTGTCGTTCAAAGGCATTCACGTGCCGCAAAACGAAGGAGATCAACAATGGCTCTCAGCAAGAAGATCATGGCAGGTGGCCTCGCGGCACTGGCGCTTCTGGCGACGACTGCGACCGCATTTGCCGCCCCGGCCTATGCTACCGGCAACGTCAATGTGCGTTCGGGTCCAGGCACCGGATACGCCCGTGTCGATACCCTGCGCCGAGGCGAACAGGTCGATGTGCAGCAGTGCCGCGGCAGCTGGTGCTACGTGGAGAAGCGCGGCCCCGATGGCTGGGTTTCGGCCAATTACCTGAGCCGCAGCGGCGGCGGTTGGGACAATGACGACGATTGGGATCGCCCGCCCCACTGGAATCCGCAGCCGCCGCGCCCGCCGCATTGGAACCCCTATCCCCCGCGGCCGCCGCATTGGAATCCGCGTCCGCCGCGTCCGCAGCCCTGGCCGACCCATCCGGGCAACAATAGCGGCAGCGTCTGCTTCAACGGCCCCAACGGCTATTTCTGCATCGGCAACTAAGCCATTTCGAGCGCCGCCCCCAAAATTCCGGGGCGGCGTTCTGCTATTCCTGCCCCGGCATTGTCGGGGTGGCGACCACGGGCACGCGCTTCAGCCGCTCGCGCGCCATCACCACCAGCCCTGCCGCCACGATGATCGCCGCGCCGGCCAGCGAGATCGGGTCGATCCAGTGGCCGAAGACGAAGGCACTGAGCAGGATCGCCCAGGGCAACGAGAAATAGTTGAACGGCTGCACCACGCTGGCCGGCGCCATGGAAAGCGCGAACACCATCACCCCATGCCCCGCGCAGGTCGTCCCCATGATCACCACCACCAGCAGGAAGTCGCTCCAGCCCATCGGCTGCCAGAAAAACACGCCGACCACCCCTGACAGCACCAGCCCGATGGTCGCCGTATAGACCATGCTGGTCGCCGCGCTGTCATACTGGCTCACCTTGCGGGTGATGACGATATAGATCGAATAGAGCGTCGCCGAGGCCAGTGCGAACCCCACGCCCCAGTCGAGCGGCAATCCGCCCGGCCGCACGATCACCAGCGCCCCGGCAAAGCCGACGCCGACAGCCACGAAGCGGAACACCCCCACCTTCTCGCCCAGGATGGGAATGGCGAACAGCGTCACCAGCAGCGGATAGACCACGGTGATCGCCTGCAACTCGCCCAGCGGCACCGTGCGCAAAGCCAGCGCGAAAAACCAGATATCGGCCATCAGCAGCACGCCGCGCAGCACCTGCAGCACCGGCACTTTTGAATTCAGCGCCTGGCGCAGCGGCGCCTGCCGCATCACCAGCAGCAGCGAGAAGGCGGCAAAGCCCCAATAGCGCATCATGGTGATCTGGAATGGCGAATAGGTCTGTACCAGCACCTTGGACACCGCATCCTGCACGCCGAATACCCCGATGGTAATGAGCGTCAGGACGATCGCGCGACCGACATTGTCGGTGCGGATATCGGTGGTTGGGGAAGCCATGACGGGTACAATCAGCAGGACACGAGAAAACGCCCCGGCTTGGCTGCCGGAGCGTTCAAAGCGCTATCGCAAAGCCCGGAGCGTTTCCAGCAAAAGCGGATACGGCTTTGCGATTCGGAAACGTGGCAAATCAGGCCTTGGCCATAGAGGACTTGATGAGGCCGGCAATGGCGGTGAGAATACCGCCGCTGACCAGGCCCGTTGCGCCCTGGCCTGCCAGGGCGCCAAGATCGAGCCCGCCCGCCGTGCCTGCCGCACCGGCGGCGGCGCCGACCAGGCCGTCAAGCCCCGGGATCATCCCGGCAAGCCACGTCCCGGCGATGCCGCCAATCGCGCCGACGATCGAGTTGCCGGCCGGACCGAGATTGAGCGATTTGACGATTTGCCCGATGACGTTGCCGCCGACACCGCCGGCGACAAGCTGGACCAGAATAGGCACGATGACTTCCATTTGCTTCCCCCTCATGGAATGCCCCGCGGGGCCACCTGCCGCGCGATGACAGAGGGAGCCTACGCCCGAACCCCTGCCAACAAAAGGACAAGACTGCTGTCCGAACCTGTCAGCAGACCCCAGCAAATCTGCCATTGTCGACGATATTGAACCGGGGGCCCAAAGCGGCCTATGGTCCGCCCACAAGGTCTTGTATGCCCATTATGTCGAATCGCCCCACCCCATCACCGGCCTCCTCCGTCGCCCTCGTCACCGGCGCCGGCGACCGCATTGGCGCCGCCATCGCCCTGGCTCTGGCCGATGCCGGCCATGCCGTGGTCATCCACTATCGCTCCGATGCCGACGGCGCCCGCCAGGTGCGCGACCGCATCAATGCCACCGGCGGCCGCGCTGCCACCCTCAAGGCCGATCTCGCAAAGCGTAGTCAGCGCGCCGCTCTGATCGAAAAGGCGGCCGGCCATTTCGGTCCGCTGACGGTGCTGGTCAACAACGCCTCGGTGTTCGATCCCGACAGCGCCCGCGACATCGACGAAAAGCTGTGGGACCAGCATTTCGCCATCCATGCCGAAGCGCCGGTCTTTCTCGCCCGCGATTTTGCCGCCCAGCTCCCCGAGGGCGCCGAAGGCAATATCATCAACATCGTCGATGAGCGCGTGCTGCACCCGTCGCCGGCCTATTTCAGTTACACTCTGTCCAAGTCCGTGCTCTGGACCGCCACCCGCACGCTGGCCCAGTCTCTGGCGCCCGCCATCCGGGTCAACGCCATCGGGCCTGGCCCCGTATTGCCCCATTCGCGGCAGGATGAGACCACCTTCCGCGCCAATGTCGCCGCCCTGCCCTTGCGCGTCCATGCCGGCCCCGAAGCCATAGCCGACGGCGTCCTCATGCTGCTCCGCACGCCATCCATGACCGGCCAGATGCTGGCGCTCGATGGTGGCCAACACCTCGAATATCCGGCGCGCCGCGCGCCCACGCCCCGATCATGAGCGACGATACCGCCCCCCCGCCCCCCAGCGGCCACGAGGTCATCCGCGCCTTCGTCCGCACCCTGCCTGCGGCCCCCGGCGTCTATCGCATGCTCGATGCCGAGGGCGCGGTCATGTATGTGGGCAAGGCCCGCAATCTCAAGGCGCGCGTCACCAACTATACCCGCCCCGACGGCCTCGAAGTCCGCCTGCAACGCATGATCGCGGCCACCGTGACCATGGAATTCGTGCGCACCGAGACCGAGTCCGAAGCGCTGCTGCTCGAAGCCAACATGATCAAGCGGCTCAAGCCCCGCTTCAACGTGCTGCTGCGCGACGACAAGAGCTTCCCCTATATCCTGATCGCCACCGATCACGAGGCGCCCGAGCTCACCAAGCATCGCGGCACGCGCCGCCGCCAGGGCCACTATTTCGGCCCCTTCGCCTCGGCCACCGCCGTCGGCCGCACCATTGCCAGCCTGCAAAAGGCCTTCCTGCTCCGCAATTGCTCGGACAGTTTCTATGCAGCCCGCACCCGCCCCTGCCTGCAGTTCCAGATCAAGCGCTGTGCCGCCCCCTGCACCCGTGAAATCAGCCTCGAAGGCTATGGCGAGCTGGTCGAGGATGCCCGGCAATTCCTGTCGGGCAAGTCTGACGCCGTCCGCAGCCACCTGCAGTCGGATATGAACATGGCGGCCGAACAGCTCGATTTCGAACGCGCCGCTCTGCTGCGCGACCGCCTCTCGGCCCTCGCCCTCATCCAGAGCCAGGGCGACGCCACCGCCCGCTCGGTGGAAGAAGCCGACGTCTTCGCCATTCATCACGAGGGCGGCCAGTTCTGCGTGCAGGTCTTCTTCTTCCGCGCCTTCCAGAACTGGGGCAACTACCCCTATCGCCCCCGCGCCGACGCCAATCTCTCCGACGCCGAAGTGCTCGAAGCCTTCATCGGCCAGTTCTACGAAAATCGCACCCCGGCGCGCCTGGTCCTCATCAGCCATGAACTCAGCGAACACGCGCTGATGGAGGAGGCCCTTTCCACCCGCGCCGGCCGCCGCGTCTATATCGAGCAACCCCGGCGCGGCGAAAAGCGCGACCTGGTCAACCACGCCCTCAACAATGCCCGCGAGGCCCTCGGCCGCCAGCTTGCCGAGGGCGCCACCAACCGCACCCTGCTCGAAGGCGTGGCGGAAACCTTTGGCCTCGAAGAGGTGCCGCGCCGCATCGAGACCTATGACAACTCCCACATTTCAGGCACCAACATGGTCGGCGCCATGGTGGTTGCGGGCGAGGAAGGCTTCTCCAAGAAGCACTACCGGACCTTCAACATCAAATCCGACATCGCGGCCGGCGACGACTTCGGCATGATGCGTGAAGTGCTGACCCGCCGCTTCACCCGGCTCGCCAATGAGAGCGAGAACGACGCCGAAGACGACAATACCGGCATGCCCGACTGGCCCGATGTCGTCTTCATCGACGGCGGCGCCGGCCAGATGAGCGCCGTGCGCGGCGTCATCGCCGAATTGAACCTGCCCAAGGAAGTGACCTTCATCGGCATAGCCAAGGGCGAGGAGCGCGACGCCGGCCGCGAAAAATTCTTCATGGAAGGCCGCGAGGCCTTCATGCTGCCCCATCGCGATCCCGTCCTCTACTACGTCCAGCGCCTGCGCGACGAAGCCCACCGCTTCGCCATCGGCACCCACCGCGCCAAGCGCAAGAAGGACCAGGTCAAGAACCCGCTCGACGAGATCGAAGGCATCGGCCCCACCCGCAAGCGCGCCTTGCTCAACCATTTCGGCTCCGCCAAGGCCGTCGGCCGCGCCAGCCTCCTCGACCTGCAGGCCGTCCCCACCATCTCCAGCGCCATGGCACAACTGATCTACGATCACTTCAACCGGGTGGAATAGGAGGCCCCGCGCCAAAAGTCGGACTCGACAAAGGCCAAAATCCCGCGCTACAAATCCCGCATGATCCGTTCCGTCGCCACCGTTTCGTTTTGGTTTAGCTATCCGCTCCCGGCGGAGGCTACCGCGCGCTTGATCTGATCTCACAAGATACGACCAAACCCGAAGCCAGCCGCCCCCCAACGAGGCGGCTTTTTTGTTGGCCGCCTCCGATCAGAAATCCCGAGGAGACCATCAAGTGCTCAAATCCACCGACGACCTTCGCATCACCGCGATCAAGCCGCTGACCACCCCGATCGAGGTGATGCGCCAGCATCCCCGCACCGACGCCGCCACCCGCACCGTCATCAGCGCCCGCCACGCCTTCCACAACATCCTTGCCGGCACAGACGACCGCCTCGCCGTCATCGTCGGCCCCTGCTCCATCCACGATCCCGCTGCGGCGCTGGATTACGCGGAACGCCTGGTGGCGCTGCGCGAATCCCTGGGCGACCGGCTTGAGATCATCATGCGCGTCTATTTCGAAAAGCCCCGCACCACCGTCGGCTGGAAAGGCCTCATCAACGATCCCAACCTCGATGGCAGCTTCGATATCGATACCGGCCTGCACACCGCCCGCGCCCTGCTGCTCGACGTGGCCAATCTCGGCCTCCCCGCCGCCTGCGAATTCCTCGACATGACCACGCCGCAATACATCGCGGACCTCGTGAGCTGGGCCGCCATCGGCGCCCGCACCACCGAAAGCCAGATCCACCGCGAACTGGCCTCCGGCCTCTCCTGCCCGGTCGGCTTCAAGAACGGCACAGACGGCAACGTCAAGATCGCGCTGGATGCCGTGGCTTCGGCCGGCCAGCCGCACCATTTCCTCGCCGTCACCAAGGACGGCCGCTCCGCCATCGCCGCCACCACGGGCAATGAGGATTGCCACATCATCCTGCGCGGCGGAAAGGCCCCCAACTACGACGCCACCAGCGTCGATACCGCTGCCGCTGCCGCCGAGAAAGCGGGCCTGCCGCCGACCATCATGATCGACGCCAGCCACGCCAACTCCTCCAAGAACCCGGAAAACCAGCCCCTGGTCCTCGCCGATATTGGCAATCAGCTCGCCGCCGGCGACCGCCGCATCATCGGCGTCATGATCGAGTCCAACCTCGTGGCCGGCCGCCAGGACCTCGTCGAAGGTCGCGAGCTGGTCTACGGCCAGTCCATCACCGACGGCTGCATTGACTGGGATACGACGGTCGCGGCGCTGGAGGCATTGGCGGAATCCGTGACGCAGCGGCGTGCGGCGACCAACCAGGCGGTGGCTTAGGCGCCGATCCGTCCACCGCCCCCTCCCCCTTGTGGGGAGGGAAGCGAGATAGGACTTGGCGTCAGCCAAGTCCGTTGAATCGAGCAGGGTGGGGGTGAGTAAGCCCCGATTTCCGGGCCAAACGCCCCCACCCTCATTCCCTCCCCACAAGGGGAAGGGAGGCGATGGAGCCAACAATGCAGGTCAAACCAACACCTTGACCCCCTCCCACCATTCCTGTTCTGTCCCTCCATGGCCAAGAACCCGCTGCTGCTCGTCCCCAATCTCATCACCATCGCCCGCATCCTGGCGATCATCCCCATCGTCTATCTGGTGATGCAGGGCGACATCATCCTGCGGCTGGTCGCCCTCATCCTCTATGTCATTGCCGCCGCCAGCGACTGGCTCGATGGCTATCTCTCCCGCGCCTGGAATCAGCATTCGCCTTTCGGCCGCATGCTCGATCCCATCGCCGACAAGCTGCTGGTCGGCATCCTCATCGCCGCCCTCGCCTGGGACGGCAGCTTTTCCGGCTGGGACATGATCCCGGCTTGTGCCATCCTGTTCCGCGAATTCTTCATTCCCGGCCTGCGCGAATTCCTCGGCAATATCAAAGTCGTGCTATCGGTGACCTGGCTCGCCAAGTGGAAGACCACGTTGCAGTTGGTCGCCCTCGCCGTGGTGCTGCTCGAGCGCGTCATCCCCGGCCTGGGCCTCGTCAGCGACATCCTGCTCTGGGTCGCCGGCATCCTGACACTGTGGACCGGCTGGCAATATCTGCGCGCCTCCTGGCCCCATCTGGTCGAAGAGCAAAAATGAAGATTCTCTATTTCGCCTGGCTGTGCGAGCGCCTCAACCGCGGCGAGGAAGAGGTGTCCCCGCCCGCCAGCGTGGTGACCATTGCCGACCTCATCGATTGGCTTGCCGGCAAAGACGAAGCCTTCGCCCTCGCCGTCGAGAAGCGCAGCCTCATCAAGGCGGCGGTCGATGCGAAACTGGTGACCCACGGCACCCCCATTGCCGGCGCCAGAGTCGTCGCCCTGTTCCCGCCGATGACGGGCGGCTGACATGGCTGTCCGCGTCTCCACCGACCCGTTCGATCCCGGCGCCGAAACCAACGCCTTCCTCGCCGCCGGCCAGGGCGCCGGCGCCGCCGTGACCTTCACCGGCGTCGTCCGCAGCCGGCCCGATGACCCCATCACCGCGCTGACGCTCGAATGCTATCCCGAACTGGCCATCAACCAGCTCGCATCAATCGTCGAGCAGGCCACCAGCCGCTTCGGCCTCCTCGCCGCCACCGTCATCCATCGCTACGGCACGCTCGCCCCCGGCGAGCCCATCGTCCAGGTCATGACCCTCTCCCCCCACCGCGAAGCCGCCTTCAAGGGCGCCGAATTCCTGATGGACTACCTCAAGACCGGCGCCCCGTTCTGGAAACAGGAAACCGGACCGAACGGCACGCATTGGGTCGAGGCCAAGGCCGAGGATGATGTGGCCAAGGCGCGGTGGGAGTAATGCCACGCCCTCGTGGCACGAAACCAACAAAAAAGCCGGGCACTTGGCCCGGCTTTTTCACAAACTGATTCCGTTTATTCCGCCGCAGCGCGCTTGGGCTGAACCTCTGCGCTATAGGCATCGATCAGCGTCCTGCACCCTTCGCCCGACGTGAACTTGTACTGCCCGATCTCGCTGACCGGCGTGACCTCGGCAGCCGTACCCGTCAGGAAGCACTCGTCGAAGTCGGCAAGCTCTTCCGGCAGAATATGGCGTTCGGTAACCGTGTAGCCATTGCGCTTGGCCAGGTCGATCAGCGTCTGCCGCGTAATACCATTGAGGAAGCAGTCCGGGGTCGGCGTGGTGATGTCCTTGCCCTTGATGAAGAACACGTTGGCGCCGGTGGCCTCGGCCACATAGCCGCGATAGTCCAGCATCATGGAGTCGGCATAGCCATTGGCCATGGCCGCGTCCTTGGACAGCGTGCAGATCATGTAGAGGCCGGCGGCCTTGGCCGAGGACGGAATCGTCTCCGGGCTCGGGCGCTTCCACTTGCTCCATTCCAGGCGAATGCCCTTGAGCTTTTCCTCGACCGAAAAATAGCTCGGCCACACCCAGGCGGCGATCGCCAGATGCACCGTATTGTTGCGCGCCGGAACGCTCAACTCTTCCGAGCCGCGCCAGGCCACGGGACGCACATAGGCATCGACCAGGCCGTTCTTTTCCAGCACCGCGCGCTTGGCTTCCTCGATCTGCTCCACCGACCACGGCATGGGCATGTCGAGCGTCTTGGCCGAGCGGATCAGCCGCTCGGTATGCTCGCGCGACTTGAAGATTTCGCCGCCATAGGCGCGCTCGCCCTCGAATACCGAGCTGGCATAGTGCAGCCCGTGCGTCAGCACGTGAATCTTTGCGTCTTTCCACGGTTTGAATTCGCCATCAAACCAGATCCAGCCATCGCGCTGGTCCATCGGCACGCCTGCCATCGTCCTCTCCCGCATATTCCTGTTGGGCGCCGCCACACGCGGCCATCCGTTTGGCGCCAATCATGCCTCAGGCCCAAGGCCTTGGCAAACCACAAAGGCTGAGGGATAAGACGGAACGGCGTCCTGATGGGAAGACAATGGCAGCGCACCAGAAAAATGTCAACATAGCTGACATAAATTCCGCCCCGCCCGGCGGCGAGGCGCTGCCCCTCGACATTATGGGCCTGTTTTTCTTCGCCTATCGCGATTTCACCGGCGATGCCGATGCCCTGCTCGGCCGCCAGGGCTTTGGCCGGGCGCATCACCGCGTGCTCTATTTCGTCAATCTGCGCCCCGGCATGCCGGTGGCCGACCTGCTCGATATTCTCAAGATCACCAAGCAGAGCCTGGCCCGCGTGCTGCGCCAGTTGATCGACAACGGCTATATCGAGCAGAAGACCGGCCATTCCGACCGCCGCCAGCGCCTGCTCCACGCCACCGACAAGGGACGGCAATTCTTCGCCACCCTGTCCGCCACCCAGGCCAGCCGCATCACCGCGGCCATCGCCGCCCTGCCGCCCGATTCCCGCCGCGTGGTCACCCGCTTCCTCGCCGGCATGGTCGACCCCGCCGACCGCCCCGTACTGGACCGGCTGAACCTGACGAACGGGCTGTAGCCTAGATCGGCAGCCCGGTTCGCGCCTTGACCGTGCGGATGCTCATGTTCGAGTGAATTCGCGCCACCCCGGGCAGGCGCGCGCTGAGCCGCCGATGCAGCCGCTCGAAATCCTCATGGTCCTGGCAGACCACCCGCAGGATATAATCCGATTGCCCAGCCATCAGGTGGCATTCGAGCACTTCGGGAATGTCTTGCACTGCGGCTTCGAACGCGTCCAGCGCCGCCTCGCTCTGGCTGGTCAGCCCCACCTCGATGAAAAACTGCATCGAATAGCCCAGCCGCCCGGCATTGAGCACGGCGCGATAACCCTCAATCAGCCCCTGCTCCTCCAGCGCCTTGAGCCGCCGGTGGCAGGCCGAGGCAGATAGGCCCACCGCATCTCCCAGCACCTGCACGCTCTTGCGGCTGTCTACCTGCAGCGCCCGCAACAGCTTGCGGTCCACACCATCGATCTGCAATGTCATTGCGCGTTTTCCGTCCTGCCTCGAATGTCATTCGACATTTCAGCGGCGGGCGCCCGAGTGCAAGCCAAAAAGAAAAGGGCGCGAAACCGAAGTCTCGCGCCCCCACCGGAGACACCACAAAGGAGCGTCAGCCTCTGCAGCAGTCCACCGATCGCCTGGCGCCCGGGAGGAACAGGCACCAAAGCCAATCCCGGACTACCGCGGTGGACCGCGGCCGGGTTCAGTCGGATAACGATGCTGACCGGCAAGAGTTCCCGGCGACCGGCCCTGCCTAGAAATCGCCGCGCAGCGACAGGCCGATGCCCGCCTTGTCGTAGCTCTCGCCGGGATCGGCATGGCGCGACCACGATAGCGTCGCCCGATAGGTGAAGCGTTCGGACACGGCATAGCTTGCCCCCACCATGGCCGTGCGCACCGAACGGCTGATACTGTCGTCGAACAACCCCCATTCCTGCTGCGCCGCGAGGCTTGCCGACAGCGCAATATCCGGCGTCAGCAGCCATGTCGCGCCGAGATCCAGGGCGGCCGTTCGTCCCGCCGCCCCATCGAGCGGATCGGCCAGTTCGACTCCGGTTTCCGCATTGAGCGCCAGCGTCACCCCGGCCATCGGCACCACGCTCGCCGAGACCGAGACATAGGGCATGGTCCAGATCATCCCGCTCAAACCCTTGGGCCAGACCAGGTCGAGGCCACCGGCCCCCTCTGCCGACCAGCCGCCATCGGCCACCCTCAAGCCGGCGCTGACCCGGCCGCCATCGACCGGGATGCGCAGATAGGTGATCCGGTCGGCTTCCGGGATCAGCGTGAACCACGCCTCCAACCCCGTCAGCATCGCCAGATTGGGCGACAAAGCCCGCTCCCAGTCTATCCGCCCCGCGACCGAACCCACCTGGGGCGTCAGCCGCAATGGCGGCAGGCCGAGCCCGCCCAGCACGCTCTCGCCAGGCAACACCCAGTCGCCCGTCACCGCCACGACTACCTGCTGGTCGACCCCTCTCAGGGTGAACTCGGCCACATATTCATGCTCGCTCGCCGGGCTGCGCACCGGAACCACGAGCCCTCCGACCGACAGGTCATCCCCGGTCCAGCTCTGCGTCACCGCATAGCCCAGCCGCAACGCCGCCGCCCCCAGCGCCAGTTGCGCCTCGATGGCGCCGGTCACTTCCGCATCATCCTCGAACCTAAAGGTCGCTAAGCGGGTCTGGCTCATGGCCAGGCTGCCACGCAGCAGCAGGTTGCCGGTCTGGCCGGTCAGCGACATGTCGTGGCTATGGGTCACGTAGAAATCCGCCCCGCCCGCCGCGCTGTCGGTGGCGTTGGAGGTCCAGCCGGTTTCGATTTCGCTCGACAGCGCCAGGGGCGATTGCGCCACGCTCGGCGCGGCGCCCAGAATTGCCATCAACACCGGAGCAACGCAAAGCCTGCCCATCCCCGCCTCCTGTCACGGATGCAGGATCGACGGTTTCGGTAACCAATATTTCACGTAGGGGCTAAGTCATTCCCCGTATTTGTCCTGGTTGAAATTGACCATTAACGCAGGAGAACCGGTTTGTAAGTATTTGATTAACTATATTCTTCTTCGCTCAACCCGGATTTTGTCGGGCATGATGCTCAAGCACGATCACGACCGGACCGAAGAGATTTGCGGCGAATTGCGCGCCTGGCGTATCCGCTCGCGGCTGCGCCAGGATGCCATCGCCAAATGCCTGGGCGTGGCGCAAAGCCAGATCAGCCGTTGGGAAAGCGGGCGGGAATTGCCGCGCCCGCACAATATCGAAGCCATTCGCCGGCTCATTCGCGGGCCGGAAATCGATCCGCTGCTGGCGCTCAAGCATTTCGTCATCCATTCCAGCCAGCACCTGCTGCTGTTTGATGACCAACTCGCCATCCTGGCGCGCAGCCTGCCCTTCCAGGCCTCGCCCAATCCGCTCGACCGCTTCGGCTGGGTGCTCGATCCCGAGCGCAACCCGCCCTTCGCTCCGGTGCAGCGGCGCTATCTTGAATTGCTGCGCGATCCCGGTGGCGTGGTCGGCCTTACCATCACCCTGCCCTTCCGCCATGAAGGCACGCACTGGACCGCCAGCATCGGCAAGACCATTCATTCCATTGCCGGCATCAGGGTGTGCCTCTGCGAATTGAGCTTCGGTCCTGCCGGCCCCGGCGCCGCCGATATCCGCGTCGAGGAAGTCCGGCTCGATCCCACCGGAGAAACGCGCCGCTCCATGACCCTCTGGCATTTGCCGCAATAGGAAAGGTCCGCACCGGGGCAGCGGCGCGGACCCTCCGGGGTGGGGCCTGGAGGTCTGGCCCCAGGGGAGCGCGGCCTACCAGTGCCTGCGGTTGTGGCCGCCCAGCCCAAGAATGCCGTTGCCGCTCAGCACGCCGTTCAGCAGGCCGTTGCCGCTCAGCAGGCCATTGGCATTGCCGTTGCCGATCCCCGACAGGATGGAGCTGTTATTGCCCACCGCGATCGTATTACCGTTGAGCACGTTGATGTCGCGCGTGGTCAGCCCCACGGCGATACCGGTGATATTGGACAGCAGGTTATTGCTGACCCGCTTGTGAAAGAAGCCGCCGGCCTGGGCGCCCGAAGTCATCGCCATGACGGCAACGACCGATACCGCGATCAAGGTCTTCATCTTACGCATACTCCCGATTTTTCTGTGTCGTATTCGACGCAGCAACGGAAACATCGAGCACCGGCGCCCGGCAATCTTGCCCCCCGATTTTATGCGTTCCATGCGAACTATGCGTGCCAAGGGCGTCAAACCGGTCGAAAACCGCCATAATCGGCCGCCACTTTGCCCGCAAATCAGGAGATGCCCCATGCTGTCCCGAACCCTGCTGAGCCTCGCCGCCTTGGCCCTGTTGTCGATCCCCGCCGCCGCCGATGGCGACCCGCTGGCCGATCTCATCGGCACCAATTGGCAACTGGCTGCGCTCGACGGCGCTCCCGTCGACACGAAAGTCACCTCTACGCTGGTCATCTCGGCCGACAGTATTGGCGGCAATGGCGGCTGCAACACCTATGGCGGCAATCTCGCCGCGACGCCTGATGGCATCGACATCACCGAGGTCTTCTCCACCATGATGGCCTGCGATGGCCTGGCCCAGGAACAGGCCTTCTTCGCCGCACTGGAAGCGACGGACGGCTTCGCCATTGTCGATGGCAACCTGCATCTGCTGGAAGGCGACACCATCGTCGCCGAGTTCACGCCGGGTAGTTAAACCAACGTGCCGGTATCGCCGCGCATGTAACCCGCCCGTGGCTTCAATCACGGTGTCCTCCGGGCGCGGATAGACCTCAAGATGGATCCTGGCCTTCGCCGGGATGACATCGCCTAAGCGAATGCTCATGAGTTCAAAGTGAACACGAAAATCAAAAGCCCCACGCCCGGAGGCGCGGGGCCGAGGGTGTTGGTGCAAACAACCTCTGCCGAAGAAAAATCTTCGGTGCGCCGAGTTTAGCCCAACCCCCGGCCCCGGTCACCCCGCCGCCCGATTTTCGTGCAGCGATCCACCGGCATTGCACGATCTGCACATTATTTAACCACACCTCGATATACCCGCCTCGAAAACAGGCAATCGCTTGGCGCTGGCTGGTTGTGGTCAGGCCGCAGGTCACGCAGCACTTCCTCATACCCACATTGAATCAAAGCCTTAGGGCTTGCCGCCCGGCGCTGGCATGGCCTTTGCAATTATTCCGACGGTGCAAACACATATCTGTCGGAGGTAAACATGACAGGAGTAAACCGCGCTATTGCGGGGCTGGGGCTGGGCGTGGCTATGACGATGGGCGCAATTGCCGTTCCGGCAGTCGCCCAGGACGACACCATCAAGGTCGGCGTCCTCCATTCGCTGTCGGGCACGATGGCCATTTCCGAAACGACGCTCAAGGACACGATGCTGTTCCTGATCGACGAGCAGAACAAGAAGGGGGGCCTTCTCGGCAAGCAGCTTGAAGCCGTCGTGGTCGATCCCGCCTCCGACTGGCCGCTCTTCGCCGAAAAGGCCCGTGAACTGATCGAAGTCAATGGCGTCGCCGCCGTGTTCGGCTGCTGGACCTCGTCTTCGCGCAAGTCGGTCCTGCCGGTCTTCGAGGAACTGAACTCCATCCTCTTCTACCCCGTGCAATACGAGGGCGAGGAAAGCCAGCGCAACGTGTTCTATACCGGCGCCGCCCCCAACCAGCAGGCCATTCCGGCCGTCGATTACCTCATGGAAAATGCCGGCGTCGAACGCTGGGTGCTCGCCGGCACCGACTATGTCTATCCGCAGACTACCAACAAGATTCTCGAGCAATACCTGCTCGATCACGGCGTTGCCGCCGAAGACATCATGATCAACTATACCCCTTTCGGCCATTCCGATTGGCAGACCATCGTCTCCGACATCAAGGCCTTCGGCTCGACCGGCAAGATGACGGCGGTGATCTCGACGATCAACGGCGACGCCAACGTGCCCTTCTACAAGGAACTGGCCAACCAGGGCATCAAGGCCGAGGACATTCCGGTCATCGCCTTCTCGGTCGGCGAAGAAGAGCTTGCCGGCTTCGACACCACCCCGCTGGTCGGCCATCTCGCCGCCTGGAACTACTTCCAGTCCGTCGATACCCCGGAAAACGAAGCCTTCATCGCGGCCTGGCGGGCCTTCATGGGCAATCCGGACAAGGTGACCAACGATCCGATGGAAGCCACCGTTATCGGCTTCAACCTCTGGGTCCAGGCCGTCGAAAAGGCCGGCACCACCGATACCAATGCCGTGCTCGACGCCATCATCGGCCTCGAAACCCCGAACCTGACCGGCGGCATCGCCAAGATGCTCCCGAACCACCACATCACCAAGCCGGTGCTGATCGGTGAAATCCAGGCCGATGGCCAGTTCGAAGTCGTGTCGGAATCCGACCTCGTCCCGGGCGACGCCTGGTCTGACTTCCTGCCCGAATCCAAGCTGATCGAGGCCGACTGGACCGCCCCGATCTCGTGCGGCAACTACAATACCGAAACCAAGACCTGCGGCGGCGACGTAGCCGCGGTGCAGTAGCGGCCAATTGATTGCGAGGACGGCTTCGGCCGCCCTCGCCCAGCGATCTCTCAAAACCCGCGATGTCATCCCGGCGAAGGCCGGGATCCATCCTGAGATCTCAAGACGGGTCCCGGCCTTCGCCGGGATGACACCGAGTTACTGGTCAGATCGGGGCTGCCATGGCGTTCTCCAAAATACTAGCAACCCTGATCATATTGCTGGGCGCCGTCCCGGCCTACGCCCAACTCGTCGACACCGAACTCACCTCGCTCATCGACGCCCTCGCCCCCGGCAGCTTCAAGGACCGCGAAGCCGCCATCGGCACACTCGTCGCCACCGGCGACCAGCGCGTCGTGCCGATCCTTGAAACCCTGCTCGAAGGCGAGCTCTACTTCGATGAACCCAGTGGCAAGGTGGTCTTCACGACGCAACCCGGTGGCAAGGGTGACCTGACCGATCCGCTCACCGAAGCAGAATTGGCGCCGCTCACCGGCGACAACCTCGAAAAGGTCAAGGTCAATAACGGCCTGCGCCGCGTCCTGCGCACCGCCATCGGCCAGATGACCCTGCTGAGCGAAAACAGCTCCGTGCGCCTTTCCGCCGCCCAATCCATCCTGCGCGATGCCGATCCGGCCCAGCTCGAACTGCTCGATAGCGCCCTGGCTGCCGAGGCGGACCCCACCATCAGGCGCGTGATGGAACAGGCCCGCGCCGTCATCATGCTCAAGTCACCTGATGCCTCGATCACGGACAAGACCGCCGCCATCGCCGTCGTCCAGGCCATTGGCGGCCGCGACGCGCTCAATACGCTGACCACGGCCCTCGCCAGCGCACCCGATGAGCTCAAACCTTCTATTCAATCCGCCATTGATGGCCTCGCCCGCGACCAGGCCGTCTGGGACGTGGCGCAGAACGTCTGGTTCGGCGTCTCGCTCGGCTCCGTCCTGTTGCTCGCCGCCATCGGCCTCGCCATCACCTTCGGCGTCATGGGCGTCATCAACATGGCCCATGGCGAAATGGTCATGCTCGGCGCCTACACCACTTTCGTGGTGCAGGAGATCATCCGACAGAATGCCCCCGGCCTGTTCGACTGGTCCCTGGCCATCGCCCTGCCCCTGGCCTTTCTCTTCACCGCCCTTGTCGGCGTCGCCATCGAGCGCGGCATCATCCGCTTCCTTTATGGCCGGCCCCTCGAAACCCTGCTCGCCACCTGGGGCCTGTCCCTCATCATCCAGCAGGCGGTGCAGCGCATCTTCACCGCCAATATCCGCGAAGTCGGCAATCCGAGCTGGATGTCCGGATCGTTCGAGCTGGGCGGCCTCGCCATCACCTGGAACCGCTTCTACATCGTCATCTTCGCCGCCCTGGTCTTTGTGGCCCTGCTGCTGGTGCTCAAGTACACCGCCATTGGCCTCCACATGCGCGCCGTCACGCAAAACCGCCGCATGGCCTCCGCCATGGGCATCCGCACCCCCCTGGTCGATGCCCTGACCTTCGGCCTCGGCTCCGGCATTGCCGGCCTCGCCGGCGTGGCCCTCAGCCAGATCGGCAATGTGTCGCCCAATCTGGGCCAGGGCTATATCATCGACAGCTTCATGGTCGTGGTCTTCGGCGGCGTCGGCAATCTCTGGGGCACCCTGGTCGGCGCCCTGACGCTGGGCATCGCCAACAAGTTCATCGAGCCCTATGCCGGCGCGGTGCTCGGCAAGATCATCATTCTCGTTCTCATCATCCTGTTCATCCAGCGCCGTCCCCGCGGCCTCTTCGCGCTCAAGGGACGCTCGATCGAAGCATGATTGCTGCTTTCAACAAAACCCCCTCATCCGTCGCTTCGCGCCACCTTCTCCCACGAGGGGAGAAGGGTCCTGACTGCGGACTCACGGCTCAATCCCCTTCTCCCCTCGTGGGAGAAGGTGCCCGAAGGGCGGATGAGGGGTCCTTCCTTGGAGGCGCGTTGCCATGCTGACCCAGGCCCTGTTCCGAGCCCTCGACAAAAAGGCCCTCATCCTGGTCGCCATCCTCATCCTGGTCGCCGTCGCCGTGCCGGCCTCCAACCTGCTGCTGCCGGCCGACAACCCGTTCCGCCTGCCCAACTATGCCGTGCCGCTCTTCGGCAAATACCTGACCTACGCCATGCTCGCCTTGGCCCTCGACCTCGTCTGGGGCTATTGCGGCATTCTCTCGCTCGGCCACGGCGCCTTCTTCGCCATCGGCGGCTATGCCATGGGCATGTATCTCATGCGCCAGATCGGCACCCGCGGCGTCTACGCCAACCCGACCCTGCCCGATTTCATGGTCTTCCTGAACTGGAAGGAACTGCCCTGGTACTGGCTCGGCATGGACAATTTCGCCTTCGCCATGCTGATGGTCGTCCTCGTCCCGGGCCTGCTCGCCTTCATCTTCGGCTTCCTCGCCTTCCGCAGCCGCGTCACCGGCGTCTATCTCTCCATCATCACCCAGGCCATGACCTATGCCCTGCTGCTGGCCTTCTTCCGCAACGATATGGGCTTCGGCGGCAATAATGGCCTGACCGACTTCAAGGACATCCTCGGCGTCCCGGTCCAGGCCACCTCCACCCGCGCGGCCCTCTTTGCTGCATCGGCCATCGCCCTGGCGCTGGCCGTCCTTGCCTGTTCGATGATCGTCAATTCCAAGCTCGGCAAGGTCATGGTCGCCGTGCGCGACGCCGAAAGCCGCACCCGGTTCCTCGGCTACCGCGTCGAATATGTTAAGCTCTTCGCCTTCGTGGTGTCGGCCATCATCGCCGGCATAGCCGGAGCGCTCTATGTGCCCCAGGTCGGTATCATCAATCCGTCCGAATTCGAGCCGGCCAACTCCATCGAAGTGGTCATCTGGACCGCCGTGGGTGGCCGCGGCACCATTATCGGGCCAATCATCGGCGGTATCCTGGTCAACGTGGGCAAGTCCTACTTCACCGGCGCCTTTCCCGAATACTGGCTCTTCGCTCTCGGCGCCCTCTTCGTCGTGACGACGCTGTTCCTGCCCAAGGGCATTGTCGGCCTGATCGGCCAATATCGCGCCGCGACAACCAAGCGCGAGCAGCATGATCGCGACGCGCCGACCCCGATGCAGGTGGAAGCCGGCACCGATCCCCAACCCAATCCGGCGGAATAGGCCATGACCACCGACAAGACCGGCACCATGCTCTATCTCGACGGCGTCTCCGTCGCCTTCGACGGCTTCAAGGCCATCAACAATCTCTCGATCATCGTCCACCCCGCCGAAATGCTCGCTATTATCGGCCCCAACGGCGCCGGCAAGACCACGATGATGGATATCATCACCGGCAAGACCCGCCCCGATGATGGCCAGGTGCTGTTCGACGGCCGCACCGATCTCACCAGGCTCGACGAAGCCGCCATCGCCAACCTCGGCATCGGCCGCAAGTTCCAGAAACCCACGGTCTTCGAAAGCCACACCATCTGGGACAATATCGAGATGGCGCTCAAAAAGCCGCGCGGCGTCTTCCCGGCGCTCTTCTATGTCGCCGACGAAGCCGATATCGCCCGCATCACCGAAATTCTCGAGACCGTGCGCCTGCTCGGTCGCAAGGACGACTATGCCGCCAATCTCAGCCACGGCCAGAAGCAGTGGCTCGAAATCGGCATGCTGCTGGCCCAGGATCCCAAGCTGCTGCTGGTCGACGAGCCCGTCGCCGGGATGACCGATGCCGAAACCATCGAAACCGCCAAGCTGCTCAAGCAGATCGCCCAGACCCGCTCCGTCGTCGTGGTCGAACACGACATGAGCTTCGTGCGCGAACTCGGCTCCCGCGTCACCTGCCTCGCCGAAGGCGCCGTCCTGGCCGAAGGCAGCCTCGACCAGGTCAGCGCCAATCCCGTCGTCATCGAAAGGTACCTCGGACGATGAGCACCGCCCTCTCCATCAACGCCGTCGACCTCCATTACGGCGCCGCCCAGGTCCTGAAATCGGTCTCCATCACCTGCAAGCCCGGGCGCATCACCGCGGTTCTGGGCCGCAACGGCGTCGGCAAATCCTCCACCCTGCGCGCCATCACCGGCATCAACACCATCACCTCGGGCGAAATCACCTTCGGCGACGAAGTCCTGCGCAAGGCCCCGCCTTACAAGCGCGCGCGCCTGGGTATCGGCTACGTGCCGCAGGGCCGCGAGATTTTCCCGCTGCTGACGGTCAAGGAAAACCTCGAAACCGGCTATGCCGGCCTGCCGCGCGCCGACAAGAACATCCCGTCCTACATCCTGGAGCTCTTCCCCGTGCTCAAGTCCATGCTGGGCCGGCGGGGCGGGGACCTCTCGGGCGGCCAGCAGCAACAGCTCGCCATCGGGCGCGCGCTGGTCACCCGACCCAGGGTGCTGGTACTCGACGAGCCCACCGAGGGCATCCAGCCTTCCATCATCAAGGATATCGGCCGCGCGCTGCAATTCCTGCGCGACGAAAAGGGCATGACCATCCTGTTGGTCGAACAGTTCCTCGATTTCTGCCGCGAGATTGCCGACGATATCTACGTCATGGATCGTGGTGAAATTCAGCATGCCGGTCTGGCCAGCGACCTCGACCTGCCCGATGTCCGCCGCCACCTCATGGTCTAGACGAAAAAACGCCCGGCAATGCCGGGCGTTCAGAATATTGGGAGGATAGTTTACTGCGGAGCGGCAACGGGCTCTTCGATGAAGCCGGCTTCCAGGCAGTTCTCGAGGGTAACCTGTTCGATATCGACAGCACCCAGGGTCGTGCCACCTTCTTCGGTGACCGAATCCTCAGTAGGTTCGCTAGAGTCGGTTTCGGACGTTCCGACAGCCTGGTTGGCTTCGGTCTGCAGGTCCACGCAATAGTTCTTCACGCGTTCCATGTCCGCCTCGGACACTTCTGCATTGCCGATCATGGTCTGGGCATAAGCCATACCGCTGAAGCCAAGGGCGGCGGTGAGTACAGCAGCGGATGCAATGGTTTTGATGTGCATTTTAATAGCCTTCTATAATGTCTCAATGAATGAGCATCTGCTCGCTTAGGAAACGTCCTTCCTTGACAATCGTTGCTGAAAAACCTGCAGGATCAACAAGTCGTGCGCCCGCAAATGCCTTGCAACGGGCCCGTGGCGAGGGCGGCGTGACGACGCTGCAGCGCGCTGGTGCAACCCGGCTGGCAACGCTTTATCAGGACGGTTGCGCCAAGATTCGCCTGCCCCACACCCATTCTCCGGCGCTGGAAGCGGTGCTCATCAATACGGCCGGCGGCCTGACCGGAGGCGACCATATGCAATGGTCCGCCGAGCTGGCGGCGGGTGGCCACATGGTGCTCACTACCCAGGCTTGCGAACGCATCTATCGCTCCATCGGCGGCCCCGCCACGGTGGAAACCAGACTATCGGTCGGTGCTGGCGCCCATCTCGACTGGCTGCCGCAGGAGACCATCCTCTTTGCCGCCAGCCAGCTCGATCGCCGCATCGATATAGACCTGGCCGAAGGCGCCAGTCTGACCGCAGTGGAAGCCATCCTGCTCGGCCGCGACGCCATGGGCGAAGCCGCGCTCGACGCCCGCTTGCGCGACAACTGGCGCATCCGCCGCAAGGGCCGCCTGATCCACGCCGAAGCGACCCGCCTCGACGGCACCCTGGCCGAACGCGACGGCCTGTCGCTGCTGGCCGGCAGACGCGCCTTCGCCTCCATACTGCACATTGCCTCCTCGGCCGACCAATGCACCGCCACGCTCGCCCGACTGCGCGCCCTCCTGCCAACAGGCGACGGCCGCATCGCCGCCAGCGCCAATGGCGAACGGCTGGTGATGCGCGCTTTGGCCCAGACCGGGCTGGCGCTGCGCCGGCTGATCGTTCCAGTTCTGACAGAACTCACCCAAGCCGGTTCGCTGCCGCGCCTCTGGCACCTCTAGGACCCCGCCGATGAACCTGACGCCCCGCGAAAAAGACAAACTGCTGATAGCCATGGCCGCCATCGTCGCCCGCAAACGCCTGGAGCGTGGCGTCAAGCTCAACCACCCCGAAGCCATCGCCCTTATCACCGATTTCGTGGTGGAAGGCGCCCGCGACGGCCGGCCCGTGGCCGAATTGATGGAAGCCGGCGCCCATGTGGTCAGCCGCGCCCAGGTCATGGACGGCATTGCCGAGATGATCCACGATGTGCAGGTGGAAGCGACCTTCCCCGACGGCACCAAGCTCGTCACCGTCCACGAACCCATTCGCTAGGGCGTCTCCCCGCAAAGTGGATACGGTTTTGCGGTTCGGAAATGCGACAACAAGGAGAGCCCCATGATCCCCGGTGAAATCATCCCGAAATCCGGCGAAATCGAACTCAATGCCGATGCGCCGCAGCTCACCATCGAGGTCGCCAATACCGGCGACCGCCCCATCCAGGTCGGCTCGCACTACCACTTCTTCGAGGCCAATGCCGGCCTGCGCTTCGATCGCGACAAGGCAAGGGGCATGCGCCTCGACATCGCCGCCGGCACTGCCGTCCGGTTCGAGCCGGGCCAGGCTCGCGAGGTGCGGCTGATCCCGCTGGGCGGCGATCGCGTGGTTTTCGGTTTTCGCCAGCAGGTCATGGGCGCCCTCTAAGGTCGAGATCATGGCGCGGCCTGTGCAAATGCGCTAAGGGCGGATCATTGCATCGATCCGGACCCGCCATGACCAAGCAGCAAGACTTCAAGATTCGCCTCGCCACTGTCCTCTCGGACCTGCAGCAGAGCGGCACAGATGATGGTGAGGCCATGTTCCTGCTGGGGAGCCTGGCGGCAGGTCTTGCCGATGACCTCAAGAGTTCCGACTGGCTCACCGCCAAGCGGACCATGATGCCCAAGACGCGCGACGACGTGCTGCGCGCTTTCCAGGACCAGGGCAACCTGCATCACCGCGAAGGCCGCGCCAAGCAGGCCTATGCCATCCAGGCCCTCGCCATGTCGCTGATATCGGTTACGCTGCGTGACGACCCCGAGATAGCGGCCGGCGAACCCCTGCTCGATCAGATCATCGCCGCCGCCGAAGCCAATTTCCGCCGCGCCGTCCCGCGCGCCAACTGACTGCGATACGCGCCCAGTTTGGCGCCACCCTGCCCACACTTTAGGCAGGCATGACAAGACGATGCTTCCTGCATCGCTTTTCCTTGCAAGGGCAACTTAACGGGGACAGAGTTGGGCCGACGCGCCCCCTGTTCCCGGATTGCCCATGCCCGCCCGCATCTCCCGCGCCACCTATGCCGACATGTATGGCCCCACGACCGGCGACCGCGTCCGGCTGGCCGATACGGAGCTCTTCATCGAGGTCGAGAAAGACTTCACCACCTATGGCGAGGAGGTGAAATTCGGCGGCGGCAAGGTGATCCGCGATGGCATGGGCCAGTCCCAGCGCACTCGTGCCGAGGGTGCGGTCGATACCGTCATCACCAATGCGCTCGTGGTCGATGTCACCGGCATCTACAAGGCCGATATCGGCCTCAAGGATGGCCGCATCCATGCCATTGGCAAGGCCGGCAATCCCGATACCCAGTCCGGCGTCACCATCATCATCGGCCCCTCGACCGAGATCATCGCCGGCGAAGGCCGCATCCTCACATCGGGCGGTATGGATGCCCATATCCACTTCATCGCGCCCCAGCAGATCGAGGAAGCGCTGATGAGCGGCGTCACTACCATGCTCGGCGGCGGCACCGGCCCGGCCCATGGCACGCTGGCCACCACCTGCACAGGCGCCTGGCACATCCAGCGCATGATCGAGAGTTTCGACGGCTTCCCGATGAACCTGGCCCTGGCCGGCAAGGGCAATGCCTCCCGCCCCGCCCCGCTGGCCGAAATGATCCTGGCCGGCGCCGCCTGCCTCAAGCTCCACGAGGATTGGGGCACCACGCCGGCCGCCATCGACAATTGCCTCGCCGTCGCCGACGACTACGACGTGCAGGTGATGATCCACACCGACACGCTCAACGAATCCGGCTTCGTCGAGGATACGATCGGCGCCTTCAAGGGCCGCACCATCCATGCTTTCCACACGGAAGGCGCCGGCGGTGGCCACGCCCCCGATATCCTCAGGGTCGCCAGCCTCCCCAACGTCATCCCCTCCTCGACCAATCCGACCCGCCCCTACACCGTCAACACCATCGCCGAGCATCTCGACATGCTGATGGTCTGCCACCACCTCTCGCCATCCATCCCCGAAGACGTCGCCTTTGCCGAAAGCCGCATCCGCAAGGAAACCATCGCCGCCGAGGATATCCTCCACGACATGGGCGCCCTCTCGATCATCTCCTCGGACAGCCAGGCCATGGGCCGCGTCGGCGAAGTGCTGATCCGCTGCTGGCAGACCGCCGACAAGATGAAGCGCCAGCGCGGTCGCCTGGCCCAGGAAACCGGCGAAAACGACAATTTCCGCGTCAAGCGCTACATCGCCAAATACACCATCAACCCCGCCATCGCCCACGGCATGAGCCAGCATATCGGCTCCATCGAAGTGGGCAAACGTGCCGACCTGGTGCTGTGGAACCCCGCCTTTTTCGGCGTGAAGCCCGAAATGGTGCTGCTCGGCGGCTCCATCGCCGCCGCCCCGATGGGCGACCCCAACGCCTCCATTCCCACGCCCCAACCGGTGCACTACCGGCCCATGTTCGCTTCCTTCGGCAGGCTGCTGACCTCATCGTCCGTCACCTTCGTCTCGCAGGCCGCTTTCGACGATGGCCTGCGCGACAAGCTCGGCGTCGCCAAGCATATGCTCCCCGTCACCAATACCCGCGGCGGCATCGGCAAGGCATCCATGATCCACAACGCGGCGACACCCGACATCGACGTCGATCCCGAAACCTACGAGGTCCACGCCGACGGCGAATTGCTCACCTGCGAGCCTGCCACCATCCTCCCCATGGCCCAGCGCTACTTCCTGTTCTAGCCCTCTGGACAGTCTCTCGCAGCAGGCGCAGGCTGCCCCTCCTAAGCGTCAACCGGGGTTCATCATGATCTACGTTCTTGCAGTTCTCATCGGTATCACGGCCGGTCTGCGTGCCGTTACACCGATCGCCGCCATTGCCTGGGGGGCCTGGCTCGGCTGGATCGACCTCAGCGCCACCCCGCTCGCCTTCCTCGGCAACATCATCGCCGTAGTCATCATCACGCTGCTCGCCATTGCCGAGCTGGTCAGCGACCAGTTGCCCAATACGCCCAGCCGCAAGGTGCCGGTGCAGTTCGGCACCCGCATCGTACTGGGTGCGCTCGCAGGTGCATTGCTGATGGTCGACAACTGGATCGTCGGGGCCGTTCTGGGCGCGGTCGGCGCCGTCGTCGGCACCTATGGCGGCGCCGATATCCGCGCCCGCCTCGCCAAGGCATTCGGGCGCGACCTGCCGGCTGCCCTGATCGAGGATGCCGTTGCCATCGTCGCCGCGCTGGCAGTCGTCTACCTGGCCTGATCGGCGCTTTGACCCCATTTCCGCCGCGCCGCGGCGGCATCATGGCGCAACTCAATCGGAGCTCCCCATGACAAAGCCCCTTCTCGCCGCCGTCCTCGCCACCGGCCTGCTGCTGCCCACCGCGTCCCAGGCCGTGGAAACCTCCCTCCAGATCGAGCTCGGAACCCAGTCCGATTTCGAACGCCGCACCATGGTCTATGACTGCGCGACCGGCGAACCCGTCACTGTCACCTACATCAATGCAGCGCCCAATTTCCTGGCACTGGTGCCCATCGCCGAGGAGCCCGAGCCTCTGGTCTTCGTCTCGCTCATCGCAGCCTCGGGCGTGCGCTACGCCTCCGGCCAGTGGATCTGGTGGTCCAAGGGCGCCGAGGCAAACCTCTACGACACCACGCTTGGCGACGACACCGCGCCCGTGCTTACCTGCAGCGAAGTGAACAACACACCATAGTCTGGTTTCATGGAACATCTGGGCTCGGCCGAACTCTTCCCCCATGTCCGCATTCTGATGGGCATGGTTATCGGCCTGGGCATGACCCGGCTGCTGATGATCGTTGCCGGGCTGATCCAGCACCCCCATCGCGCGCGCCGGTCGGTGCTTCACCTGCTCTGGGTCTTTTCGATCCTGGTGGAGCTGGTTCTGTTCTGGTGGTGGGAATTCGCCCTGTTCCGGCTGGAACAGTGGAGCTTCGCCATCACGCTGTTCCTCATCTTTTACGCGGTCACCCTGTTCCTGCTCGCCGCTTTGCTTTCGCCCGACAACATCGCCGAATATGACGGCTACGAGGATTTCTTCCTCAAGCGCCGCAGCTGGTTTTTCGGGCTGTTCGCCTCAACCTTCGTCCTCGACGCCATCGACACGATGATCAAGGGCGACGGTTATTGGACCCGTTTCGAATTCGACTACATCATCCAGATACCGTTCGGGCTCATTCTTTGCGCCGTCGCCATCCGCTCCTCCGACCGGCGCGTCCAGTTGGGCGCCGTGCTGCTGCATCTGGTCTATCAGGGCTATTTGGTTAGCCGGTTTTTCTATACGATACCCTGATCGGACCCCAGCCATCTGAGCCCCATGCTTCGCGTCGTCTCCCTGCTGCCATCCGGCCATGACCGCGGCCTGCCCTTCGATACCGTCACTCTCGAACACACCGAGCGCCGCCTGCGCCGCAAGCTGCTGCTTCTGGCCCATGGCGAGGAGGTGATGGTGGATTTTCCCCAGACGGTCACGCTGGACCATGGCAGCGCTCTGGAACTGGAAGACGGCCGTGTCGCCGGCATCATCGCCGCCGACGAACTGCTCTACGATGTCAGGGGCCGCGACGCCGCCCATCTCGTTCGTCTCGCCTGGCATATCGGCAATCGCCACACCGCGGCCCAGCTCGAAGAGAGCCGCATTCTCATCAAGCGCGACCACGTGCTCAAGACCATGCTCGAAGGCCTCGGCGCCACCGTAACCAACGTCACCGAGCCCTTCTTCGCCGAACACGGCGCCTATCACAGCCACGGCGATGCCGGCCACGCCTTGCTGGCGCGATGACCCAAAACCGCGACCTGCAAAAGCTGCTGACCTGGCTGTCGCCCGCCTTCCCTGTCGGCGCCTTTGCCTGGTCGGCCGGTCTCGAAACCGCCATTGCATCAGGCACTGTGCGGAATCGCGCCACCACCCAGGCCTGGATCGAGGGCGTCCTTCACCACGGCAGCCTGCGCACCGACGCCATTCTTTTTGCCCACGCCCACCGCGCCGCCAACGACCCGGCCACCCTGCGCGACCTCGCCACTCTCGCCCTCGCCCTGACCCCGGCCCGTGAACGGCACGAGGAAACCACCATCACCGGATCGGCCTTCGCCGTCGCCGCCAAGGCCTGGCCGACACCCGTCATTGCCAACCTGCCCCAGCCCTGCCCCTACCCCATTGCCGTCGGCGCCATCGCCGCCGGCCACGCCATCGCCCTTGATGCGGCTTTGCTGGCCTGGCTCACATCAGCCATCCACAGCCAGGTCTCGGTCGCGGTACGCCTCGTCCCCATCGGCCAGTCCGATGGCCTCGCCGTCATGGCCGCATTGGAGCCCGCCATAGAATCGGCCGCTACGCTGTGCCAGCATGCCGCACTGGACGATATTGGCGCGGTGGCCTACGCGGCCGATATTGCCCAGATGGCCCACGAAACCCTCAGCACGAGAATCTTCCGCTCATGAGCATGCTCATCGCCGCCTTTATGTTCATCGCCCTGCTGGCCGTCTCGACTGCCCATTTCCTCTGGTCCATCGGCCGCACTTGGCCCATTCGCGGCGAAAAGCTGCTAGCCCAGACCGTGGTCGGCTTCAAGGATATCGAGCGCATGCCGCCACGCCTGGCCTCCTTCGCCGTCGCCATGGCCACCCTGGCCGCCGGCATCATCGCTTTGGCGCTGGCCGACCACGACAGCGGCGGCCTGCCCCTGAGCCTCCTGGGCCTGCCGCTTGCCGCCGTGTTCCTCGCTCGCGGCATCATCGGCTACACGGCGTGGTGGGCCGAAAAGACCCCCGAGTCCAATTTCCGGCTCAACGATATCAGGGTCTATTCCCCGCTCTGCCTGTTCCTTGGCCTGGGCTTTGCCGCACTCGTCATTCTGCGGCTGCTATGAAATCTCCAAATGGACCTTTGAGGATCGGCATCGGCGGCCCTGTCGGCTCGGGCAAGACCACGCTGTGCGAAATGCTGCTCAAGGCGATGCGCGACCGCTATTCCATGGCCGTCGTCACCAATGACATCTATACCCGCGAAGACGCGCTGATCCTCGCGCGCGCTCAGGCCATTTCCGAAGATCGCATTGTCGGCGTCGAAACCGGCGGCTGCCCGCATACCGCGATCCGCGAGGACGCCTCGCTCAACCTCGCCGCCATCGACGATCTCGTCGGAAAGTTCCCCGATCTCGACATCATCCTCATCGAGAGCGGCGGCGATAATTTGGCCGCCACCTTCTCGCCCGACCTGGCCGATCTCACCATCTACGTCATCTCCGTCGCTCAGGGCGAAAAAATCCCCCGCAAGGGCGGTCCGGCCATTTCCCGCTCGGATCTCCTGGTCATCACCCATACCGATCTCGCCCCCTATGTCGGCGCCAGCCTCGAAGTAATGGAAGCCGATACGCAGAAGGTCCGCGAAACCCGCCCCTACATTTTCACCGACCTGCTCCGCCGCGAAAGCCTCGACCGGATCATCACCTGGATCGAACGGGCCGGCGGGCTCGCCGATACCCAGGCTGCGCAATAGGGTCATCGCCCTTTCCAGCCATGACGAAAGCGCCGAACCCTTGGGGGTCCGGCGCTTTGACCCAGCTCGGGGACACGCTGGGTCTGGGGCACGATGGGCTGGCAAGGCCCCTGGTTCAGCGCCCTAATACAGGAAGATTTCCGGGTTTCCGTTGGGATCGGAGACCGCGACCACCCGGTTGATGTCGATCTTGTTGGCGGCGAACCAGCCATTGAGCGCGCTGTCGGCGCGGATGGCATCGCGGAACTTGCCGAGTTCGCCGGCCTCGACCGTCTCGGCGGTGGCGATCTGCGCCTGCTCCGCGGCCGGATAGAGGGCCTTGGTGTCATAGGTCTTGATGCTGGTCGCCTTGTCGAGGAAGGCCAGGTCGCTCGGCTTCCAATGTCCGATCATGTTGACGAGGCTCCCCACGGGAACCAGGTCCGCCTTGACACCCATCGTCACCTTGGCGGTGTCGGCCGCATTGGTGGCGGCGAAGGCCGCGGTGCCGGGAATGGCAAGAATGGCAGCGAGCAGCACTGCCGCCGATACGTTGCGCATCGGTTTCATTTTGAGCTCCATACGATTTACGAGATTAGGCCGCAGGGTTCTGCGAGCGGTCATCGGCGTGACATCGCGTCGACGGGTGGGATATCGCTCCCCGCCCGCGGCGGATTTTGGATGAATATGGGGAATTGTCGCGGCATGATTTGGGCTTTCCGGTGGATTGTGGAAGCCTTCAAATCATGTCCGAAACGTAACCTTGGAAAGGTAGGCGCAATCCCCCCAGCCGCCTATTGCTCCGCGGCCTTTGCCCCGCGCACCAGCGCCACCACCGACCGGGAGGTCAGCGTTGCCGTGCCCTCCGACAGCACCACGCTGGCCGAATTGTCGGAGAGAATTCCCACCTGCCATTCTCCCTCCGGCAGCCGCGCCACCACCGGCTCGGTGCGCCGGTTGAACCAGACCAGCACTTCGTCATCCTTGTGAGTCAGGTGCATGCCGAGCACCGAGGCCCCCGAATAGTCCCAGTCGCCCTCGTTCATCTCACGGCCATCCGGATGCAGCCACACCACGTCGCGTACGCCGTTCTTGTCCTGGCCGGTCAGGAAATGGTCATGCGTCAGCGCCACATGCGCCTTGCGGAACTTGTGAACCGAAGCGACGAAATCCACCAATTCGCCATCGCCGTTTTCCCAGTCCAGCCAGGTGATTTCATTGTCCTGCGCATAGGCATTGTTATTGCCCCGCTGGGTGCGGAACATTTCGTCGCCCTGCTGCAGCAGCGGCACCCCGCGCGACAGCAGCAGCGTCGCCAGCAGCGCCCGCACGTCGCGTTTGCGCGCCGCGTTGATCGCCGGGTCGTCGGTTTCTCCTTCGGCGCCGCAATTCCACGAGGCATTGTGGTTATGGCCGTCGCGATTGTCCTCGCCATTGGCCTCGTTATGCTTGTCCTGATAGCTCACCAGGTCGCGCAGGGTGAAGCCGTCATGCACGGCCAGCATGTTGACGCCGTGGCTGGGCTTGCGGCCGGCAAAATCGAAAATCTCGGCCGAGCCGGCCACCTTCCCTGCCAGCGCGCCGATCTTGCCATTCTCGCCACGCCAGAATTCGCGGATTTCGTCGCGGAAAGTGTCGTTGTGCTCCTTGAATTCCTTGCCGAACTGCCCGAGCGCATATCCCCCCGGACCCGGATCCCACGGCTCGGCCACGAGGATGCACTTGCTCAGCACCGGGTCGGCCTTGATCTTCCTCAGCATCTCAGCATTGGGATTGAACCCCGGATCGCGTCCCAGCACGGTCGCCAGGTCGAAGCGGAAGCCCGAGACCCCCATTTCCTCGACCCAGTAGCGCAACGAGTCGATCACCAGCCTTTGCACCGCCGGATGGTCGCAGCGCAGCGTATTGCCGGTTCCCGTGTCGTTGACCAGGTGCTGTTTTCCATCGGCTTCGACAAAGCGGTAATAGGTCCGCGCATCCAGCCCCATCAGGCTCAGCAGCGGTCCGTTGGCATCGCTCTCCCCGGTATGGTTGTAGACCACGTCGAGGATCACCGAGATGCCGTTCTTGCGATAGAGATCGGTCATGTTCCGCAATTCCTGCGGCCCGCGCGGCGCCAGCCGCGGGTCGATGGCCGAATAGACCACCGGATTATAGCCCCAGGCATTGGTCAGCCCCAGCACCGGCAGGTGGCCCTCGTCGATCCAGGCAGCCGTCGGCATCAATTGCAGCGTATCGACGCCGATATATTTGAGATGGTCGATCACCCTTTGCGTCGTCAGCCCGGCAATCGTGCCGCGTAGCGGCCCCTGCACGCTGGGATGGCGCATGGTGTAGCCGCGCACATTCATTTCGTAGAACAGCCCCGGCGCCTTCTTGCGCGGCATTATGTTCTCGTTGCCCATGTCCCCGACAATGGCCTTGGGGATCAGCGGCGCCGTATCCACCGCCTCGGCGCGATCCAGCCGCAGCCGCGGCGAACGCACGAAGACCCGGTCGAGCCTTTTGGCATAGGGATCGACAAGCAGTTTCATCGGATCGAAGAAATAGCCCTGGTCCGGTTCATACGGCCCATCGGCCCGCAGCCCGTAGCGCGTGCCCGCGCCCAGCCCCGCGATCAGCCCGGCGCGGATATGCTCCTGATGCACATCCAGCTCGAACCGGTCCGTTTCCTGGTCCTGCTCATCATAGATCGACACCCAGATATTGGTGGCGCTTTCCGAATAAACGGCAAAATTGACTCCCGCCTCCGTCAGCGTAGCGCCGAGATGGGTAATACTGCCCCCATTGGGGACAAGCATGGGTTTCATTGGTCTTCCGATGCTAGGTGATGACGCTGGGTTCCTGGCGCCCGGTGCGCTGCTTGATCCCCGTGAGCTGGTCGGCCAGCCCGATAAGGGGCCCAAGGGCGGATTGGGTTTCAAGATCATGTCGTCCATCGGCGGCCTCGTAGCGCTCCAGATAGAGCCGCAACGTGGCGCCGACCGTGCCGGTTCCGCTCAGCCGGACAACGATCCGCGAGCCGTCGGTAAAGCCGATCCTGATCCCCTGCCTGGCGCTGGTCGAACCGTCGACAGGATCGTGGTAGGTGAAGTCGTCGGCATAGGCAACCTGCAGGTCATCTGCAAGAATTCTACCAGCAAGCCTGGGCAATTCTGCCCGCAAATCGTCGACCAGCTTGTTGGCGATGGCAGCATCGACCTCTTCGTAATCGTGCCGCGTATAATAGTTGCGCCCATAGGTCGCCCAGTGCTCACGCACGATCTCGTCGACGCTTTGCTTGCGCACCGCGATGATGTTGAGCCACAGCAAAACCGCCCACAACCCATCCTTTTCGCGCACATGGTTCGAGCCCGTTCCAGCGCTCTCCTCGCCGCAGATCGTGACGCGCCCGGCATCGAGCAGGTTGCCGAAAAACTTCCAGCCCGTCGGCGTTTCGTGCATTTCTATGCCCAGCTTTTCCGCCACCCGGTCGGCCGCCGCGCTTGTCGGCATCGACCGCGCAATGCCCGCGATCCCGCCCTTATAGCCCGGCGCCAGATGCGCATTGGCCGCCAGCAGCGCCAGCGAATCCGATGGCGTCACGAACCGGTTCTTGCCAATGACGAGGTTGCGGTCCCCGTCGCCATCCGACGCCGCCCCGAAATCGGGGCCATCGGGGGTCATCAGCAGGTCGAACATGTCCTTGCAATAGACCAGGTTCGGATCGGGATGCCCGCCGCCGAAATCCGGCGACGGCGTGCCGTTGAGCACCGTCCCCTTCGGCGCGCCCAGAATGCCTTCCAGGATCGCATGGGCATAAGGCCCCGTCACCGCGTGCATGGCATCGAACGTCATGCGGAAGCCCGAGGCGAACAGCGCCCGGATCGCGCCGAAATCGAACAGCGTCTCCATCAGCGCCGCATAGTCGGCCACCGGGTCGATCACCTCGACCACCATGTCGCCCACCCGCTGTGAGCCGATCGTGCCCAGGTCGATATCGCCGGCATCCACCGTCTTGTAGCTGTCGATCACCTGCGTCCGCGCATAGACCGCATCGGTGATCTTCTCCGGCGCCGGCCCGCCATTGCCGATATTGTACTTAATGCCGAAATCGCCCTCCGGCCCGCCCGGATTATGGCTGGCCGACAGCACCAGCCCGCCGAACGCCTTGTAGTGGCGGATCAGGTGGCTGGCGGCCGGCGTCGACAGAATGCCGCCTTGCCCCACCAGGACCTTACCGAACCCATTGGCCGCCGCGATGCGGATCGCCTTCTGGATGGCGACATCATTGTAGAACCGCCCGTCCCCGCCGATGACCAGCGTCTTGCCGCTAAACCCTTCCAGGTTATCGAAGATCGCCTGGATATAGTTCTCCACATAGTTGGGCTGCTGCCAGACCGTCACCCGCTTGCGCAGGCCCGACGTACCCGGTTTCTGGTCGCCATAAGGCGTGGTCTTAGTTGTCTGGATCGTCATTGCTCATCAGCCCGGTAATATTGGCGTAGAGATCGGCATAGCGCGCGGCGCTGGTGTCCCAGGACACGTCCGACTTCATTCCCCGCCGTTGGATTTTCTTCCAGATTTTGTCGTCATGATAGAGCCGCACCGTCCTGCGCACCGCCTCATAGAGCGCATGCGCGCTGCCCGCGTCGAACACCACGCCCGTCGCCACCTCGGCCGCGAGGGCGGCCGGGTTGGCATCGATGACAGTATCGGCCAGCCCACCGATGCGGCTCACCACCGGCACGCAGCCATAGCGCAACCCATAAAGCTGGGTCAGCCCGCAGGGCTCGAAGCGCGACGGAATGAGAATGGCGTCGCACCCGCCCTGCATCAGGTGGCTCAGTTGCTCATTGTAGCCGGTAATGATGCTGACCTTGCCCGTATGCCTGGCCCACGCGGCCCGAAACCCGTCCTCCAGCGCCGCATCGCCCGACCCCAATACGGCCAGCCTGCCGCCCAGATCGACCAGCCCGTCCACGGTCTGCAGCAGCAGGTCCATGCCCTTCTGGTCGGTCAGCCGGCTGACAACGCAGAACAGCGGCCCATCGACCCCATCGAGTCCGAATTTCTCCACCACATCACGTTTATTGGCCTGCCGCGCCTGGATCGTATTGGCCGAATAGGTCTGCGCCAGCGCCGCGTCACTCGCCGGATTCCAAGCATGCACGTCGATGCCGTTGAGAATCCCCACCACCGTATCGGCTCGCCCGTTCAGCAGTCCTTCCAGCCCCATGCCGAATTCCGGCGTACGGATTTCGTCGGCATAATTGGGGCTGACCGTAGTCACATAGTCGGCACATTCCATGCCCGACTTCAGATAGGAAACCCCGCCATAGAACTCGACGCCGCCCATCTCGAAAGCATGCGGCGGCAACCGCAACTGGCTGAAGATTTCCGCACCGAAGGACCCCTTGAAGGCGATGTTGTGGATGGTCATCACCGTCTTGACGTCATTGGTCGGCCCGAACTTGATATAGGCTGGCGCCAGCCCCGCCTGCCAGTCATGGCAATGCAGCACTTGCGGGTGGTAGCCCTCGACCAGCCCCTGGGCCAGCTCGGCCGCAACCCAGCCCAGGGCCGCGAAGCGCTTCCAGTTGTCCGGCCAGTCCCATCCGTCAGGACTCACATAGGGATTGCCCGGCCGGTCATAGAGGGCCGGCGCATCGATGACGATCACATCGAGCCCTTCCACCCGCGCCGCGATCAGCTTGGCCGGAACCCCGAACAGGTCATCGAGCTCCCTGACCACGCGCCCACCGCCGAGCTTGCCCATCACGGCGGGATAGCCCGGCACCAGCGTCCGCATGGTGACGCCGCGGCTGCCGAGCGCGCCCGGCAGGGCGCCCGCCACGTCGGCGAGCCCCCCGGTCTTGATCAGCGGATAGACCTCGGAAGCAACCGAGAGAACTTCGATCATCGGCCCGCCAGGTATTTGTTGATCATCGCCTGGGTGATCAGCGTCACCCCGTCATCCGTCCGCCGGAACCATCTGGCGTCGAATTCGGGATCCTCGCCCACCACCAGCCCTTCGGGGATGTTGACGCCACGATCGATCACGACCTTCTTGAGCCGCGCATTGCGCCCGACGTCGCAATAGGGCAGCACCACCGCCTCTTCGAGCACCGAATAGGAATGCACGCGGCTGCCGGTCGAGAGCAGGGTGCGCTGCAAATGCCCGCCCGAAATGATGCAGTCGCCCGACACCAGCGAATTGACCGCCGAACCGCGCCGCCCGTCGAAATCATGCACGAACTTGGCCGGCGGCGTGATTTCCGCATAAGTCCAGATCGGCCAGTCGCGGTCATAGAGGTCGAGCTGCGGCTCGATATCGGTCAGGTCGATCGAGGCCTTCCAATAGGCGTCGATCGTGCCGACGTCCCGCCAATAGGCCACGTCTTCCTTGGACGAGCGCACGCAGGAGCGGGTGAAGCGATGCGCCCAGGCGGTGCCGTTCTTGACGATATAGGGGATGATATCCTTGCCGAAATCGCGGCTCGATCCCTCGGTCGCCGCGTCGCGGCGCAACTGCTCCATCAGGAACCGCGTCTCGAACACATAGATGCCCATCGACGCCAGCGCCGTGTCCGGCTTGTCGGGAATGGCCGGCGGATCCTTGGGCTTCTCGACGAAATCCATCACCCGGTCGCGTCCGTCCACATGCATGACGCCAAATCCGGTGGCCTCCATGCGCGGCACTTCGAGGCACCCGATGGTCACGTCGGCGCCCGTGTCCACGTGCTGGCGCAGCATGATTTCGTAGTCCATCTTGTAGATATGGTCGCCCGCCAGGATGACGATATAGCGCGCGCCGTAATCCTCGATGATGTCCATGTTCTGGTACACCGCGTCGGCCGTACCGGCATACCACATGTCCTCGGCCACCCGCTGGCTGGCGGGCAGCACGTCGAAACTCTCGTTGCGTTCCGGCCGCAGGAAGTTCCAGCCGCGCGACAGGTGCCGGATCAGGCTGTGCGCCTGGTATTGCGTCGCCACCGAAATGCGCCTGATGCCCGAATTGATCGCATTGGAGAGCGCGAAGTCGATAATGCGGGACTTGCCCCCGAAATAGACGGCGGGCTTGGCGCGCCGGTCGGTCAGTTCCATCAGGCGCGTGCCGCGTCCTCCCGCCAGCACATAGGCCATGGCCTCGCGGGCCAGCGGCGATGGTACTCTGTAGTCTGCCATTCTTCTAACCCTCCACTACTGCCCGTTTGCCGGGACGTATTGCACTCCATCCGGTCAAGCCGGCTCGTATTTCAGGTACAGCGTCGAGAGCGGCGGCAGATAAATCTCCGCCTCCGCCGGCCAATGCCTGCCCTCGACCGCATAGGCTTCGACCGCTCCCTGGTTTCCGGTGTTGGACCCTGAATACCACCCCGCATCGGTATTGATGCGTTCCACCCATTTGCCGGATAGCGGCATGGGTATCTTGTAGCCGCTGCGCGGAACCGGCGTGAAATTGGAAACCACCAGGATCGGGTCGCTCCCCGGCGCCTTGCGCAGCCAGGCAAACACCGAATTGGCGTGGTCGTTGCCGATCACCCATTCAAACCCGTCCGGCTCGCAATCGCGTTCATGTAGGGCCGGCAATTGCCGATAGGCCAGGTTGAGGTCGGCAACCAGCCGCCGCATACCCTCATGCATGCCCGCATCGAGCAGGTACCAGTCCAGCGATTTGCCCTCGGCCCACTCATCGCGCTGCGCGAATTCCTGGCCCATGAACAGCAGTTTCTTGCCGGGGAACCCCCACATGAAGGCGTAATAGGCCCGCAGATTGGCGAACTGCTGCCAGTCGTCGCCCGGCATCTTCTCCAGCAACGATCCCTTGCCATGCACCACCTCGTCATGGCTCAGCGGCAGCACGAAATTCTCGCTGAAGGCGTAGACCGTGGCGAATGTCATGTCGCCGTGGTGGTATTTGCGATGCACGGCCTCGCGGCTCATGAAGCGCAAAGTGTCGTTCATGAAGCCCATGTTCCACTTGAACCCGAAGCCGAGCCCGCCCGTATAGGCCGGAGCGCTGACGCCAGGCCAGGACGTTGATTCCTCCGCGATCATGAACGTGCCGGGATGCAGTCGATAGGCTTCCGAATTCACCCGGCGCAGGAATTCCACCGCTTCCAGGTTCTGGTTGCCGCCGAATTTGTTGGGCACCCACTGCCCCTGCTGGCGCGAATAATCGAGATAGAGCATCGACGCCACCGCATCGACGCGCAGCCCGTCGAGATGGAATTTTTCCAGCCAGTAGAGCGCGTTGTTGACGAGAAAACTCACCACCTCGCGCCGGCCGAAATTGTAGATCGCGGTATTCCAGTCCGGATGATAGCCTTGCCGCGGATCGGCATGCTCATAGAGCGCGGTGCCGTCGAAACGGGCCAGCCCATGCGCGTCGGTCGGGAAATGGGCCGGCACCCAGTCGAGGATGATGCCCAGCCCTGCCTCATGCGCCGCATTGACGAAGCGGGCAAACGCCGCCGGATCGCCATGGCGCGAGGTCGGCGCATAGAGGCCGGTCGGCTGGTAGCCCCAGCTCGGATCGAACGGATGCTCGGTGATCGGCAGCAGCTCGATATGGGTATAGCCCATATCCGCCGCATAGGGCACCAATTGCTCGGCCAGTTGGTCATAGGTCAGGAACCCGCCATCCGGCCGCCGCCGCCAGCTGCCCAGATGCACCTCGTAGATCGACATCGGCGTGCGGCGCCAGTCGCGGGTGGCGCGGTCCTCGATATACTTGGCATCCGTCCAGGCGAATTCGGTCGGGTCAGGCACCACCGAGGCCGTACGTGGCCGCAATTCCGATTGCCGCGCGAACGGATCGGCCTTCAGCGGCTGCACCACGCCATCCGGCCCGACGATTTCATACTTGTAGAGTGTCCCGGTCCCCAGCACCGGGATGAACACTTCCCAGATACCGGTCTCGATGCGGTTCCGCATCGGATTGCGGCGTCCGTCCCACTCGTTGAACAGCCCGACCACGCTCACGCGCTGCGCATTGGGCGCCCACACGGCAAAATGGGTGCCGTGGATGCCCTCGAATTTCATCTCATGGGCGCCGAGCTTGTCGAACAGCCGCAGGTGGTTGCCTTCGCCGATATAATAATCGTCCATCGGCCCCAGCACAGGCCCGAAGCAATAGGGGTCGTACACATCCCATTCCCCGCCGGCATTCTTGGCGCGATAACGGATCGGCTGGCGCTGGCCGATGGCGATCTTGCCCTCGAAGAAACCGGCTGCATGGCGCGGGATCAGGTGGCCGAGCGCCACCCCGTCCAGCGAATAGGCCGATACCAGTTCCGCATGCGGGATAAAGGCCCGCAGCACCCATTGCCCGCCGACCTCATGCAGGCCCAGAAACGCGAACGGATTGGGGTGGCGACCATTGACGATCGCCTCCACTTCCCGCGCATCGGCTTGCCAGTCTTCCTTGCTCACACGCACGCTCCCCCGGTCTTGCTCGCCGCTTGCCGTCCGCTGGCCACCGTCATGCCTGCGTCACCGGCACGTCCCAGATATCCTGGGCATATTGCCTGATCGTCCGGTCCGACGAGAAGAAGCCGACATGGGCGGTGTTGCGGATCGCCATGGCGTTCCAGCGCCTCTTGTCCCGCCACATCGCATTCACTTCGGCCTGCGCTTCGGCATAGGCATCGAAATCGCGCGCCACCATGAACCAGTCATGGTCATAGAGCCCGCCGATCAGGTCACGATAGCGATGCGGATCATCGGGCGAGAACACGCCTGACGCGATCGATTCCAGCGCTTCCTTGAGGCGTGGCGAGGCGTCTATGGCGGCCCGCGGCACTTCGCCCCGGGCGCGCTTGTCGTTCACTTCCGCCGTGGTCAGCCCGAAGATGACGATATTGTCGGCGCCCACTTCCTTGTGCATTTCGACATTGGCGCCGTCCATCGTGCCGATGGTGATGGCGCCATTGGCCATGAACTTCATGTTGCCGGTGCCCGAGGCTTCCATGCCGGCCGTCGAGATTTGCTCGGAAAGGTCGGCGGCGGGCACGATCACCTCGGCCAGGCTCACATTGTAATTGGGCAGGAACACCACCTTGAGCAGCCCGCGCACCGCCGGGTCATTGTTGATGACCTTGGCCACGTCGTTGATCAGCTTGATGATGAGCTTGGCGTTCCAGTAGCCCGGCGCCGCCTTGCCTGCGAAAATCTTAACGCGCGGCACCCAGTCCCGTTCCGGATGGGTGCGGATATCGTCGTAGAGCGCCACGGCCTGGATGATGTTGAGCAATTGCCGCTTGTATTCATGAATGCGCTTGATCTGCACGTCGAACATCGCATCGGGCGAGACCGCGATCCCCAGCCGGTCCTTGATCAGCCGCGCCAGCTTTTGCTTGTTGGCCTGCTTCACCGCCGCGAACTGCCCCTGGAAACCGGGATCGTCCGCATGTGCGTCGAGTCCCCGCAACAGGTCGATATTGTCGAGGAATTCCGGGCCGATCCGCTCGCTGATCAGCTTGGTCAGCTCAGGATTGCACTGCATCAGCCAGCGCCGCGGCGTAATGCCATTGGTCTTGTTGTTGATGCGATCGGGGTAGAGCTTGTGCAGGTCGGAAAACACGGTCTGCTTCATCAATTCGGTATGCAGCGCCGACACGCCGTTGATCGAATGTGACCCGACAAAGGCCAGTTGCCCCATGCGCACGCGCCGGTTACCTGCCTCGTCGATCAGCGACACATTGGCGATCTGCGCGTCGGTAAACTTGGCGCGGGTCCGCGCATCGGCCAGCACATCGGCATTGATTTGATAGATGATCTGCATATGCCGCGGCAGCAGCCGCTCCAGCAGGGCCACCGGCCAGCTCTCCAGCGCCTCGGGCAACAGGGTGTGGTTGGTATAGCCGAATGTGCCCTTGGTCAGCGCCCAGGCATCCGCCCATTTGATGCCGTTGTCATCCACCAGTATGCGCATCAGCTCGGCAATCGAGATTGCCGGATGGGTGTCGTTGAGCTGGATGGCGACCTTGTCGGGCAGCGAGCCCAGGTCGCCATATTGCTGCAGATGCCGCCGCACGATGTCCTGCAGCGAAGCCGACGAGAAGAAGAATTCCTGCCGCAGCCGCAATTCCTGCCCGGCGGCCGTCGAATCGGCCGGGTAGAGCACGCGGGTAATCGCTTCCGCCCGCGAGCTTTCCTCAAGCGCGCCGATATGGTCGCCCGAATTGAACTTGTCGAGCAGGATGGGGTCGATGGGCTGTGCGCTCCACAGCCGCAGCGTATTCACCCGCGCCCCGCGCCAGCCCACGATCGGCGTGTCATAGGCCACCGCCAGCACATGGTCGTTCGGCCGCCATTCCTGACGCTCGGAGCCATCGGGGTCGGTCACCTTCTCGACATGCCCGCCAAAGCCGATCTCATAGGCGCTTTCGCGCCGCTCGAATTCCCAGGGATTGCCATGCGCCAGCCATTCCTCGGGCAGCTCGACCTGCCAGCCCTCGCTCATTTCCTGGCGGAACAATCCATGCACATAGCGGATGCCATAGCCATAGGCCGGAATTTGTACCGTCGACATGGATTCGAGAAAACACGCCGCCAGCCGCCCCAGCCCGCCATTGCCTAGGGCCGCGTCGGGCTCCAGGTTGATCAGGTCGCCCAGGTCGACATTGAGGTTCTTCAACGCATCGCGCACCGGTTCGATGAGCCCCACATTGCTCATCGCGTCGCGCATCAGCCTTCCGATCAGAAATTCGAGGCTGAGATAATAGACCCGCTTGCGCGATGTGCGCCACGTCTCGCGCGACGACTCCATCCAGCGATCCATGACCCTGTCGCGCACCGCCAGGATCGTCGCCSCCAGCCAGTCATGCGGCCGGGCGACAATGGGATCCTTGCCAACCGAGTAGATCAGTCTTTCGAGGATTTCAGCCTGGATAGCCTCAACAGTTCTGGCACGGGGCTCCGGCGTAGGGGCGTCGTAAACGATCGGCTGTTGCGGCATATCGCAATCCAGGTTTCATGACGATGTATTCCCCTCTAGAGACTTTAGTCTTGCACTTAATTTGTGCAGGCGGAAGCCCCCATGCAATGCAGCCGGCTCAGACAGGCTTTACCGGCTGCGTGCTCTTGGCCACTGCATCTTCCGCCGTTTCTTCGGCCACGGTGACGCCGCTCTCACGCGCCTGATCCTGCGCATTGCTGATCAGCAGCTGGCCCAGGCTGCGCCAGTCCTCGCCGGCCAGTTGCAGGTCGAAGCGCTGGCCATCGCGATTGCGCACCCCCTCGACGACCGCCGCTGCCTCCTCCTCGCTCGCCCCCAGCATCCTGATCGCCTCGCCCCCGAAGGTGAGCGCCGACTCGAATGTTTCGCGCAACTGATATTCCACGCCGGCCGTGACCAGTTCGATCGCATGCGCCCGATCGAAGGCCCGCGCCATCACCCGCACCAGCGGGAACTCGTCGCGCACCAGCTCGGCGATGCGCGTCGTCTGTTCCTTGCGGTCGGTGCAGATGAGAATGAGATCGGCCGTACCCGCCCCGGCCGCATGCAGGATATCGAGCCGCGTGCCGTCGCCGTAATAGACCTTGAAGCCGATCTGCGCCGCCGCCCTTATCATCTCGGTGTCGTTGTCGATGATCGACACCGAGTGCCGCAAGGCCAGCAAAGGCTGGCTGGCGATCTGCCCGAACCGCCCGAAGCCGATGATGAGGATGCGTCCGGACAGGCCATCGGCCGCTTCCACGCCTTCCATCGACTGCTCTACCGGCTTGGGCATCACGAAGCGCAACCCGATGATGAAGAACGGCGTCAGCACCATCGAGACGATCACCGTGGCGGTAAAGATCGCATTGGTCGGCCCGTCGATGATCCCCGCCGAAACGGCGGTCGTATAGAGCACGAAGGCGAATTCGCCGCCCTGCCCCATCAGCACGGCTCGCTCCAGCGCCATGGCATGGCTCGATTTGAGCAGCCGCGCGATGACATAGATCGCCGTCGCCTTGACCAGCATATAGGCCGCGACGCTGATGGCGATGATCTGCCAGTTGGCGCCGACAATGCCGAGGTCCAGCGACATGCCCACCGCCAGGAAGAACAGTCCCAGCAGGATGCCGCGGAATGGCTCCACATCGGCCTCAAGCTGATGCCGGAACGTCGATGTCGATAGCAGCACCCCGGCCAGGAACGCCCCCATGGCCATGGACAGCCCGCTTGCCTGGAACAGCAGCGCCGCGCCCAGCACCACCAGCAACGCCGCCGCCGTCATCACTTCGCGCAGCTTGCTCGACGCCAACAAGGCGAAGAACGGATTCATGATGCGCTGCCCGATGAAAATCAGCAGCAGCACCGCTCCGATCGGCGCCGCGATGCCGATCAGCCGCGTCACCATATCGACCTCTTCGCCCGTTCCTGGCGCCAGGATTGCCACCACGGCCAGCAGCGGCACGATGGCCAGGTCTTCCAGCAGCAGGATCGACACCATGCGCTGCCCGCCATCGGTCGACAGCTCGCCGCGTTCGCCCAGGATTTGCATGACGATGGCCGTCGAGGTCATCACGAACCCCGCGCCGAAAACGAAGGCCACCACCGGCGCAAAGCCCAGCAGCACGCCGACCCCGGTCAGCAATGCCGCGCAGCCGGCCACCTGGATCACGCCCAGCCCGAATATCTGCCTGCGCAGCGCCCATAGCTTGGACGGCTCCATTTCGAGCCCGATGATGAAGAGGAACATCACCACGCCCAGTTCGGCCGTGGTCAGCACCGACTCCGGATCGTTGATCAATCCGATTCCCGATGGCCCCAGCAGCAGCCCGGCAGCGAGGTACCCCAGCACCGACCCCAGCCCGATCCGCTTGAACAGCGGCACGGCGATAACAGCCGCACCCAGCAGGGCCACCACCGGAATGAGGTCCACGCCATGCGCCGCGGCTTCCGCCGCATGTCCGATACCTTCACCCGCCACTATAGACTCCGCACCTGATCAGGGCCGGAGTCTTTCGTCCTCGCGCTATCGCGTCAAGGTCATCCTCGGCATGGCACCTAAGCCGCCGGCTCCGCCCCGCTCGGCGCGGTTCCCTCGGGTGGCTGCAACCGCTCTTCCTTGCGCTTCTCGACCGGCTCCTGTTCGAGTTCGGCCTGCTCGCGGATGGCCTTGGCCGTATTGGCTAGCAACTCCTGACGCTCGGTCATCCTGGCCGTGCGGCGCACCGGCCGGCTGGGCACCATTGGCTTGCTGGGCAGCATATGCGCCAGCATCGACGTCGCGATCAGCAGCGTCGGCACCGCCACGAGCCCCCCCATCGGCCCCCAGGCCCACAGCCAGAAGGTGATGGACAGGAAGATCAGGAACGGGTTGAGCGTCATCGTCCGCCCGATGAAGTGCGGCGTCACGATCTGGCCCTCGATGAAGTTGATGGCGATGTAGCACCCCACCGGCAGCAGAATATTCTCCAGCCCCGTCTGCGTACCCAGTCCCACCGCCAGCAGCACCAGCACCATCACGCCCTGCCCCACATAGGGGATGTAGTTGAGCACCGCCGCCATCGCGCCCCACAGGATCGGCGAGGGCATGCCGATGGCCCACATGGCCAGCGACACGGCGCAGCCCACGCAGAAATTGATGAAGGTAATCGACAGCAGGAACCGGCTGACCTTCTGCTCCACATCGCGAAACACATGCGCCGTGCGCCAGCGCATCCGCCGGCTCACACACAGCGACAGCACCGAGATACGGATATGGTCGCGCGTCGCCACGAAGAAATAGAGGCTGGCAAGGAAGATCAGCATCTGCGCCAGAATGGCGGGGGCCAACATGGCGACGCTGATCATCTGCCCGCCATCCTCCACCGTCACCGCCATGGCGCTGTCGCTGCCCAATATGGACGAGATTTGCTCCTGAAAGGCGCTGACCGATTGCAGCGGCCCCTGCAGGCTCGCCAATTGCTGCTGCAGCTTGGCCCAGATCATCGGCGCCCGTGCCACCCATTCCGACAGCGGCACCGCAAACAGCGTCACGCCCGCCGCGATGACTCCGATCAGCATCAGCACCACGACGCCCGCCGACAACGCCGGCGGCACACCGAACCGCTCGACCCGGTCGGCCACCGGCCCGAACATCAGCCCGATCACAATGGCCAGCGTCACCGGCGCCAGGAACACCTGGCCCACCTGCAGCGCGAACAGCAGGGCGAGAAATCCAACGAACACGATTGCAATGCGCGCGGCATTGGCGATGACGCGCTCGAACTGACTTTCGCTCACGTCTTGTGGTGTCGCCGGCTTTGCTGCGCGTGCCATGTCTTTTTTCCTGAATCCCCTCGCGGATCGGTAACGCCGCCCCGGTACAAACGTTCCGTTTGAGCAAGGCGGCGCAGACCAGTCGACCCCGGCTTCGCCAGCCGCTAGTGTGCCGCCCGATTCTCCCGCCCTGCCAAGACCCGTCATGCCCCGCAAGATCATCATCGATACCGACCCCGGCCAGGACGATGCCGTCGCCATATTGCTGGCGCTGGCTTCCCCCGAAGAGTTGGAGGTGTTGGGCATCGTCGCGGTGGCCGGCAATGTGGGCCTGCACCACAATGCCAACAATGCCCGCAAGGTAGTCGAACTCTCCGGCCGCCACGACATTCCCGTCTATGCCGGCTGCGCCCGCCCCATGCGCCGGCATCTGGTGACGGCGGAACATGTCCATGGCGATACCGGCCTCGACGGCCCCGACCTGCCCGAGCCCACTATTCCACTGCAGGCTCAGCATGGCGTCGACTACATCATCGACACGCTGATGGCGGCAGAACCCGGCACGATCACCCTCTGCACCCTCGGGCCGCTGACCAATATCGCCATGGCCCTGGTCAAGCAGCCCGCCATTGCCGAACGCATCGCCGAAATCGTCATGATGGGCGGCGCCTATTTCGAGGTTGGCAACATCACCCCGGCGGCCGAATTCAACATCTATGTCGATCCCGAAGCGGCCGATGTCGTGCTGCGTTGCGGCGCGCCGATCACCATGCTGCCGCTCGACGTGACCCACCAGATCCAGTCCACCCCCGAGCGTCTCGCCACCCTTCTCGGGCTAGGCAACAAAACCGGCAAGGCCGTCTACGATATGCTGACCTTCTCGGAAGGCTTCGACCTCAAGAAATACGGCTGGTCCGGCGCCCCCCTGCACGATCCCACCGTCATCGCGTTTCTCCTCCGCCCCGACCTCTTCGAAGGCCGCCACTGCAACGTCACCATCGAAACATCAAGCGAACTCACCGTCGGCATGACCGTCACCGACTACTGGCACGTCACCGGCAAGGTGCGGAACGTCAACTATCTCAGAAGCGGCAATGCCGAAGGCTTCTATCAGTTGCTCACCGAGCGCCTGGCCCGGCTGCCATAGCCGCCCAAAAGGCCGATCCGCCCCACCCTCATTCCCTCCCCCTTGTGGCAAGGGCTATCGCCTATGGAGTGGAGCGAAGTCACCTCTCCCCTCAGGGGAGAGGTCGACCCGAAGGGGCGGGTGAGGGGTTCAGCGCCGCGTCGGGCACCGTGCTCACACAAGCACTGAACCCCTCACCCCACCCTCTCCTCTCAGGGGCGAGGGAGCCCACGCTCGGTATGCGGTAGAGGGTGGGGGTGGGCCAAAAGCACCGGCCCAAAAAAACTTATCCCCACCCCCAAACCCTCATGGCATGATCACCCCATCCCCGCCATCACGCGGCCCCGACGCAGGGCCGGGCGGGGAGGCTGGAGACGGGGGCGCCCGTTTGGCCGGGCAGAAAGTCGGCAGCTGGGCTTGCGATATAGTCCATGTCGACAGTTCTTGGTCCAAAGGCCGCCCATCATTCGTATCCGCGACGCCTCCGGGCCGGGCGGCATTTCGTGCTGCAGGTCACCCGCCGCCTTGGCAACCGCCCGACCCAGGCGTAGTGTCCGCCTCCCAAACCGAGACCCGGCGCCATGGACCTGTTCACCCTCACTGCCTTCACCATCGCCTATGCTATCGCCGTGCTCGTTCCCGGCCCCGGTGTCGCGGCCGTGGTCGCCCGCGCTCTGGGCGGCGGCTTCAAGGGCGCCTTCCCCATGGTGCTCGGCATCCTGGCCGGCGACCTCGTCTATTTCGTCTTCGCCGTCTTCGGCCTCGCCGCCATCGCCACGTATTTCGGCCCCATCTTCGTCATCGTCCGCTGGGCCGGCGCCGCCTACCTGCTCTATGTCGCCTATCGCTTCTGGACCGCCCGTCCCGGCTCCGAGCAGATGAAGCCGAAAAACGAGGACGGCTGGAAGACCTTCCTGGCCGGCTTCTCGCTCACCATGGGCAATCCCAAGACCATCGTCTTCTATCTCGCTATCCTGCCCACCGTGATCCCGCTCGACCAGATGAACCCCGTCGCCTTCGCCGAACTGACCGCCATCGTCGTGGTCGTCCTGCTCATCATCGGCTGCGGCTATGCCTGGCTGGCCTCGGCCGCGCGCGAAATGTTCAGGAGCCCCCGCGCCCTCGGCCGCCTCAACAAGACCGCCGGCGCCATGATGGCCACCGCCGCCGGCCTCGTCGTCTGGCAGCACTAACCCCTTCACCTCTCCCTTCGGGGAGAGGTCGGCGCGCAGCGCCGGGTGAGGGGGCCTTCCCACTCACCTTGCTGCCGCCATTTGCAGGCCGGCCTCAGCCGAAAATCGGCCGCACCTCGATATCGCCCTCCCATTCCGGCCAATGTTCCTTGTGCAGGTTCGCAAACCGCACCGCCCATTCCATCGCCTCTTCCATGCCCGGCACGTCATAGACCGCGTAGCCACCGACCAGTTCCTTGCTCTCGGCAAACGGCCCGTCGGTAACGATCACCTTGCCGCTGCGGATATTGATGAAGGCGCTCTGCTCCTTGCCCATCAGTCCGCCCTGCGTCACCAGCACTCCGGCAGCCTCCGCATCGGCGCCCAATTGCCCGATCGCCTGCATCAGCGCCATCGGTGGCGCGCCGGCTCCAGCCTTGGTCGTCTTGACCAGTGTCATGAATTTCATCGTCGTCTCCTTCCAAAGGCCCGTTCGGCCCACCCTGGCAACGAGTGAAGGTGTCCGGATTCGACAGGGACGCAAGCTGCAGACGAAATGCGCATTTGATAATCGATAGCGCACCACTGCTTATTTATTGCGCAGTTTGACGTTGGATTGAGCGGCCTCGCTTTCCGTGATTCGCGGCGCCCTTCTCCCATGATTTCATTCAAACAGTTGAATATGAACGACAATTCAAACCAATCCGATACTGGCACGCTTCGTGCTTCATAGGAATTGCGGCACGTCGCGTGCCCAACGAATTCGGTGTCCAATGCCGGGCACCACCTCAGGCAAAGCTGCCAACTGACAAACGCCTTCGGTCTTCGGACCCGGCGGGTCGGTTGGCGGCTTTTTTGTTTTCACGGCTGCCCGGCAGCAGAGTGGGAGAAAGACGTCGATGGTCGAAAGACTCGTCATCATTGGTGCAGGCATGGCCTCCGGCCGCGCGCTGGAGCATATTTTCGAGGATGCCCCCGGCCGCTTTGACGTCACCCTGTTCGGCGCCGAGCCACGCGGCAACTACAATCGCCTGATGCTCTCCCCGGTCCTGGCCGGCGAAAAGGACTACGAACAGATCATCACCCACGACGACGCCTGGTACGAGGCGCATGGCGTCCATACCCGGTTCGGTGAAAGCGTCACCGGCATCGACCGGCAGCGCAAGATCGTCATCTCGAAAAATGGCGAGACGCCCTATGACAAGCTGATCGTCGCCACCGGCTCCGCGCCCTTCATCATTCCCCTGCCCGGCAAGGACCTGCCCGGCGTCATGGCCTTCCGCGACCTCGACGACGTCAACCGCATGGTCGAGGTCTCCCGTCGTCCCGGCGCCAGGGCCGTGGTCATCGGCGGCGGCCTGCTCGGCCTCGAAGCCGCTGCCGCCCTGCGCGCCCGCGGCATGGAAGTAGTCGTGCTCCACCTCATGGGCCATGTCATGGAGCGCCAGCTCGATCCGGCCGCCGGCTACCTGCTGCAGCGCGATCTCGAAGCGCGCGGCATCAAGGTTCATTGCAAGGCCCAGACCAAGGCCATTCTCGGCCAGGACCGCGTCGAGGCCGCCGCCCTCGAAGACGGCACCGTCTACGGCGCCGATATCGTGGTCATGGCCGTGGGCATCCGCCCCGAAGTCCGCATCGCCACCGATGCAGGCCTGCATGTCGAGCGCGGCATCGTCGTCAACGACCAGATGGTCACTTCCGACCCCGACGTGCTGGCGCTCGGCGAATGTGTCGAGCATGAACGCATTGTCTATGGCCTCGTCGCCCCGCTCTATGACCAGGCCAAGGTGCTGGCCAAGACCCTGGCCAAGATCGACGCCGCCTTCCGCCCGGTGCAGACCGCCACTCAGCTCAAGGTGACCGGCGTCTCGGTCTATTCGGCCGGCGATTTCGCCGAGGCCGAAGACCGCAACGAGATCGTGCTGCGCGACGCCACTTCGGGCGTCTACAAGCGCCTCGTGCTCAAGCAGGACAAGGTCATCGGCGCCGTCCTCTATGGCGAAACCGGCGACGGCCCGTGGTTCTTCGACATGATCCGCAAGGGCACCGATACCAGCGAGATGCGCGATACGCTGATCTTCGGCCAGGCCTATCAGGGCGGGTCCCCGCTCGATCCCATGGCGGCGGTGGCCGCCCTGCCCGACGATGCCGAGATTTGCGGCTGCAACGGCGTCTGCAAGGGTGCCATTACCGGCGCCATCACGGCCAAGGGCCTCACCACCCTTGATGGCGTCCGCGCCCATACCAAGGCCTCGGCTTCCTGCGGCTCCTGCACCCATCTCGTCGAGCAACTGCTCCACGCCACGCTCGGCGACGCCTACAACCCCGCCGCCATCCAGCCCATCTGCCCCTGCACCGAATATGGCCACGACGACGTGCGCCGGCTGATCATCGCCAAGAGCCTCAAGTCCATTCCCGCCGTCATGCAGGAGCTGGAATGGAAGACCTCCTGCGGCTGCGCTAAGTGCCGCCCGGCCCTCAACTATTATCTCGTCTCCGACTGGCCAGGCGAATACGAGGATGACGGCCAGTCCCGCTTCATCAACGAGCGCGTCCACGCCAATATCCAGAAGGACGGTACCTATTCGGTCGTGCCCCGCATGTGGGGCGGCATGACCAATCCGAAGGAACTGCGCGCCATCGCCGATGTCGCCGACAAGTTCCAGATTCCCGCCGTCAAGGTCACCGGCGGCCAGCGCATCGACCTGCTCGGCGTCAAGAAGGAAGACCTCCCGGCCGTCTGGGCCGATCTCAATGCCGCCGGCATGGTCTCGGGCGCCGCCTATGCCAAGGGCCTGCGCACCGTAAAGACCTGCGTCGGCTCCGACTGGTGCCGCTTCGGCACCCAGGATTCCACCGGCCTGGGCATCCGCCTCGAAAAGTTCATGTGGGGTGCCTGGACCCCGGCCAAGGTCAAGCTCGCCGTCTCCGGCTGCCCGCGCAACTGCGCCGAAGCCACCTGCAAGGATATCGGCGTCGTCTGTGTCGATAGTGGCTACGACATCCACTTCGCCGGTGCCGCCGGCCTCGACATCAAACCCACCGAACTCCTCTGCCACGCCGATACCGAGGACGAAGCCCTCGAGATCATCGTCGCCCTCACCCAGCTCTACCGCGAGCAGGGCCGTTATCTCGAGCGCATCTACAAATGGGCCAAGCGCGTCGGCACCCCTTCCATCCTGGCCAATGTCGTCACCGACCGCGACAAGCGCCGGCACTATTATGAGCGCTTCGTCTTCTCGCAGACCTTCGCCCAGGTCGATCCATGGGAAGAGCGCGTCAACGGCAAGGACGCCCACGAATTCGCCGCCCTCGCCGAGTTCGGCATGCCTGTAGCAGCAGAATAGGGAGATCACCCATGACCGACTGGATCGAGATCGGCACCATCGACGCCATCCCGCGCCGTGGCGCCCGTTGCGTCAACACGCCGGCAGGCCGGATCGCTGTGTTCCGCACCCAGCAAGACCAGGTTTTCGCCATCGAAAACCGCTGCCCCCACAAGCAGGGCCCACTCAGCGAAGGCATCGTCCACGGCGCTTCCGTCACCTGTCCTCTGCATAACTGGGTCTTCGACCTCGCCACTGGCAAGGCGCTTGGCGCCGACGAGGGCCAGGTCAGGATCTATCCGATCGATCTCGTCGATGGCCGCATTTTCATGGCGCTCGAAAGCGCCCTGGTCGCCGCCGAATAACCCCCTCCCCAACCCCAAGCCCCCTGCCCAAGGAGCCGCTATGGCCTACGTGATACCAACCGAATTTGTGACCAAGATGATCGATGCCGGCGAGGCCAAGGTCTTCATGTCCACCCGCGACACGCTGATCCGCGCCTTCATGGCCGGCGCCATCCTGACCCTTGGCGCGGCCTTTGCCGTCACCATCACGGTCAATACCGGCCAGCCGCTGGCCGGCGCCATTCTGTTCCCCGTCGGCTTCTGCCTGCTCTATCTCATGGGCTTTGACCTGCTGACCGGCGTCATGACCCTGGTGCCTCTGGCGCTCATCGACAAGCGTCCCGGCGTCACCCTGCAGGGTATGCTGCGCAACTGGGGCCTGGTCTTCACCGGCAATTTCGCCGGCGCCTTCACCGTCGCGGTGCTGATGGCCATAACCTTCACCTTCGGCTTCACCCAGGAGCCCAACGCGGTCGGCCAGGCCATCGGCCATATCGGCGAAGGCCGCACCGTCGGCTATGCCGCCCACGGCGCCGCCGGCATGCTGACCCTGTTCGTCCGCGGCGTGCTCTGCAACTGGATGGTCTCGACCGGCGTCGTCGGCGCCATGATGTCTACCTCGGTTTCCGGCAAGGTGCTGGCCATGTGGATGCCCGTCATGCTGTTCTTCTACATGGGCTTCGAGCATTCCGTCGTGAACATGTATCTGTTCCCCTCGGGCATCATGCTGGGCGGCCAGTTCTCGATCATGGACTACCTGATCTGGAACGAAATCCCCACCGTGCTCGGCAATCTCGTCGGCGGCTTCGCCTTTGTCGGCCTGGCGCTCTACGCCACCCACAGCGCAAGGGCCACGCAGCGCGCCGCTTCCGGCAAGTTTGCTCCTGCCGAGTGATACAATCGGGCGCTCCGCATCGCGGGGCGCCGTCTTCTCCGGATTATCCATGAGTGCCAGCCTCGCCATTTCCCTCGGACAGCATTCCGACAAGGGCCGCAAGCCGGCCAATCAGGATTTCTATGGCGCGCTGATCCCGGCCCAGCCGGCGCTCGACCTCAAGGGCATCGCCATCGCCCTGGCCGATGGCATTTCCAGCAGCGATGTCGGCTCCATCGCCGCCCAGACGGCAATCAAGAGCTTCCTGACCGACTATTACGGCACCTCCGACTCCTGGCCGGTCAAGACATCGGCTCATCGCGTCATTGCGGCCACCAATGCCTGGCTGCATGCCCAGACGCGCGCGCAACAATCCGACGATGTCGATAGCGGCTATGTCTGCACGCTGAGCGTTCTCGTCCTCAAGTCCCGCGCCGCCCACATCTTCCATGTCGGGGATTCGCGGGTTTATCGCCTCGCCGGCCGTTCGCTCGAGCAATTGACCATCGATCACCGCGTTCCCGCTGCCGCCAACCGCTTTTATCTCGGCCGCGCCCTGGGCATCGGCGGCAATGTCGAGGTCGACTATCGCAGCGTGCCGGTCGGCGTCGGCGATGTCTTCGTGCTCACCACCGATGGCGTCCATGAACATGTCGATGGCGCCACCATTGCCGACGCCATCGATGCCAGCCCCGACGATCTCGATGCCGCCGCCCGCCGCATCGTTGTCAGCGCCCTGGGCAATGGCAGCCCCGACAACCTCACCATCCAGATCGCCCGCATCGACGCCCTGCCCGGCGGCGAGGCCGCCGATTTCCTGGGTCAGTCCGCCGACCTGCCCCTGCCGCCATCCATCGCACCCGGAACCGACTTCGATGGCTACCGCATCCTGCGCCCGCTGCATGCCAATGCCCGCAGTCAGGTCTTCCTTGCCCAGGACCATACCGATGGCCGCCTTGCCGTCATCAAGGTGCCCGGATTGGACATGCGCGACAATCCGGCCTTCCTGCGCCGCTTCATGATGGAAGAATGGATCGCCCGCCGCCTCAACACGCCGCATGCCCTCGGCGTCCACCGGCAGGACCGCAAGCGCCACTACCTCTATCTCGCCACCGAATATGTCGATGGCCAGACCCTCACCCAGTGGATGACAGACAATCCTCGACCCGATCTCAACGCAGTGCGTGACATCATCGAGCAGGTCGCCCGCGGCCTCAACGCCTTCCATCGCCAGGAGATGGTCCATCAGGATCTGCGCCCCGACAATATCATGATCGACCGGACCGGTACGGTGAAGATCATCGACTTCGGCTCCACCAAGGTCGCTGGCGTCATCGAGGCCCAGCCCGTTGGCGATGAAGACCTGCTCGGCACCGTGCAGTATGCAGCCCCCGAATACCGTATCGGCAATGCCGGCACCGATCGCTCGGACCAGTTCTCGCTCGGCGTCATCGCCTATCAGATGCTCACCGGCCAGCTCCCCTACGGCCCCCACGCAGCTATGCTGCGCGGCGCCGCCGATCTGGCACGCCTGCGCTACCAGCCCGCCTCCACTCCCCAATTCGGCATTCCCGAATGGGTCGACCGGGCCCTCGAAAAGGCACTCCACCCCGACCCCGCCCAGCGCTACGAGGCCCTGTCGGAATTCACCTACGATCTCCGCCATCCCAACCCCGCTTTCGCCACCCTGCCCGCTCGTCCGCTGCTGGTCCGCAACCCGATGCGCTTCTGGCAATTGCTCTGCCTGGCGCTCGCCGGCGCCGTGTTCGTTCTCCTCGTTCTGCTGCTCGCCTAGCGGGGAAACCGTGGCCAACTGCCTGGTCGGAATAAGACTTCCGGCGGGATGGTGCATCTGGGGCGGCGCATGCGACAGTGGCGACACACACTCGCCAGAGGCCAATTATGCATCCCTTCACCGCGCAACTGCAGCAAGCTCTCCAGCACGACAGGCCGGTCCCGCGCCGCGACGCTGCCGTTCCATCGGCACAGGCCGACACAATGGCGATCCAGGCGGAACTGGTCGGTATCCTGGGCGGTACGGGCGCCTGGAAAGTGTCCCCCTGGTCCGAGGACAAACCGATGGTGGCGGCGCCCATTCCCCAGGCGTGGATTTATCAGTCCGGCCAGGGCATTTCGCTGCTGCCGGGCCTGCGGCTCGAGGTCGAATTGGCCCTGGTCAGCGCTGCGGACGGAACATTCTCGATCGCGCCGGCCTTTGAGCTTGTCCGCTCGCGCCTGGAGCCGGGCGCCGATTGGCCGGACCTCGCCAAGAAGGCCGACCTCATGTCGACTGCCGGCCTGGTTCTGGGGCCGGCCCAGCCGCTTCCTGCCGGCGACAATCCCGATTGCCCCGTCCGGCTGACCACCGGTGACGGCGCGACACAAACCAGCACGACGCCGCTGCTGCGCGACCCATTGCTGCGCGCCGCCGCCTGGGCCGCCGACTATGCCGACAGGCTCGGACTGCCATTCGCCGCCGGAACGGTTATTATGACCGGCGCCCGGGTGGGCCCCATGGATATCCTCCTCGGCGAAACCGTCGCGGAACTGGGCAGCCTGGGTACGGTGCGGTTCCACACGCTCTAGGTGGCTGATGTTCACATGAGCATCAGAGATTCAACACTTCATTCTAGGCTGTTGAAATCTCCTTGTCGGTCAAGGCATTTCTCAGAAAATTCAAACTCCTAGCCAGGCGATCCTCGCCTTCCCGAACCACAAAAATGTTCAAATGAACATTTTTGAGTTGCAAACACCCTGCTGGCTGATACCGTTTGGGTCAGCACGGGGCGGGGAGGCCCTGGCGAAAACAAGGGAGTGAGCATGTTTAAGAACGCATTGCGTCTGTCGGTAGGGTTGGCCACCATCCTCGCGGCAACGCCGACTTTTGCACAGACCGAAATCGCCTGGTGGCACGCCATGGATGCCGAACTCGGCCAGAAGCTCGAGGCCATCGCCCAGGGTTTCAACGATAGCCAGGACGAATTCGTCGTCGTGCCGTCCTACAAGGGCACCTATCCCGAGACGCTGACCGCCGCTATCGCCGCCTTCCGCGCCAACGAACAGCCGGCCATCGTGCAGGTCTACGAAGTGGGCACGGGCACCATGATGGCCGCCAAAGGCGCCATCAATCCCGTATACCAGTTGATGGAAGCGGCCGGCGAACCCTGGGATCCGTCGGCATTTCTGGCCCCGGTAACCGGCTACTATTCCGACACGGACGGCAATATCCTGTCCATGCCCTTCAATTCGTCCACGCCCATCATGTACTACAACAAGGACGTGTTCGAAAAAGCCGGCCTCGATCCGGAAACCCCGCCCAAGACCTGGGCCGAACTGGAGGCCATGAGCCGCCAGATCATGGAATCGGGCGCCGCACCATGTGGCTTCACCAGCGGCTGGATCACCTGGATTCAGACCGAGAATCTCTCGGCCATCCACGACCAGCCCTATGGCACGCTCGAAAACGGCTTTGGCGGTCTCGGTTCCGAATTCACCTTCAACGGACCGGTCCAGGTCAAGCACTGGGGCAACCTGAAGAAGTGGGCCGATGAAGGCCTGTTCGAATATGGCGGCCCGGTCGGGGGTGGCGATGCTCCGCCCAAATTCTATGCGCAGGAATGCGCCATGTACATGAACTCCTCGGGCTCGCGCGCTGGCGTCATTGCCAACTCCAAGGAGTTTGAAGTCGGCTTCGCGCCCCTGCCTTACTATGACGACGTGATCGCCGAGCCGAAGAATTCCATCATCGGCGGCGCCACGCTATGGGCGCTCAACGGCAAGGATCCCGAAGTCTACAAGGGCGTGGCCCAGTTCTTCACCTATCTGTCGAGCCCCGAGGTCCAGGCCACCTGGCACCAGGGAACGGGCTACCTGCCGATCACCTACGCTGCCTACGATCTGGGCAAGGAACAGGGCTATTACGACGCCAATCCAGGCGCCGATATCGCCATCAACCAGATCACTCGCGGCACGCCGACGGCCAATTCCAAGGGCGTCCGCTTCGGCAACCTGACCCAGGCCCGCACCGTGGTCGACGAGGAATTCGAAGCCATGCTCTCGGGCAGCAAGACCGCCCAGGAAGCCCTGGACTCCGCCGTCGAGCGCGGCAACCAGATCCTGCGCGACTTCGAAGCCGCCAATAGCTGATCCTCCCGGCTCGTCCCCACCTGGTGGGTGGGGACGACCACTCCCGGACGGCTTCGGCCGCCCGGGACCTGCAGTCGTGACCGTCGGGAGACCCCATGCAAACCAAGCGCACAATCTTCCCCAATAAGCTGCTCCCCTACGTCCTTCTGGCGCCGCAACTCGCGGTGACGCTGATTTTCTTCATCTGGCCGGCAGCGCAGGCGGTGAAGTCCTCGTTCGAGCGGGAAGACCCCTTCGGCTTCCGCACCACCTTCATCTGGTTTGAAAACTACACAAGGCTGTTCTCCGAGCCCGGCTATGTGAATTCGCTGGGCAAGACCGCCATTTTCGCGGTTTCGGTGACGCTGCTCTCGATGAGCCTGTCGCTGCTGCTTGCCGTGGCGGTGAACCGGGTTCTCAAAACCAACCGCGTCTATACGACCCTGCTGGTCTGGCCTTATGCCGTGGCGCCGGTGGTGGTGGGTATTCTGTGGTGGTTCATGTTCAATCCCACCATCGGCATTGGCCCCTACATGCTGCGCGGCCTGGGCATCGACTGGAACCATCGCATCGATGGCACCCAGGCCATGATCCTCGTCGTTATGGCTGCGAGCTGGAAGCAGATTTCCTACAATTTCCTGTTTTTCGTGGCCGGCCTGCAATCGGTGCCGCAATCGCTCACCGAAGCGGCGGCCATCGATGGCGCCGGGCCCTTCAAGCGGTTCTGGACCATCGTCTTCCCGCTGCTGTCGCCGACCACGTTCTTCCTGCTGATCGTCAACATCAACTACGCCATGTTCGACACCTTCGGCCTGATCGACGCCACCACCAATGGCGGCCCGAACCAGGCCACCAATATCCTGGTCTACAAGGTTTATGCCGATGGCTTCCTGGGCCTCAATATCGGCTCGTCGGCCGCGCAATCGGTGGTGCTGATGCTGATCGTGATCGTGCTCACCGCCATTCAGTTCCGCTATGTCGAGCGGCGCGTTCAGTACTGAGGAGAGCAGAGAATGGTCGAAAATCGCCCCTGGCTCTCGTTCATCACCCATCTGGTGCTGATCGTCGGTGTCGTCATCGTCGTCTTTCCGGTCTATCTGGCATTCGTCGCCTCGACCCATGGCAGCGGGGACTTTCTGCGCGGCCTGGTGCCGCTGCTGCCGGGGCCCTACCTGATCGAAAACTATGGCCGCATGCTCACCGAGGGCATTTCCACCGCCGGCGCGCCGCCGCTCTGGATCATGCTGTCCAACTCGCTGATCATCGCCATCATCATCGCGGTGGGAAAGATCGTCATCTCGCTGCTCTCGGCCTATGCGATCGTGTTCTTCAAGTTCCCCCTCCGCATGGTGGCCTTCTGGATCATCTTCATCACGCTGATGCTGCCCGTCGAGGTCCGCATCATCCCCACCTTCGCCGTGGTGGCCAATCTGGGCCTGCTCAATTCCTATGTCGGGCTGACCCTGCCGCTGATCGCCTCGGCCACCGCGACCTTCCTCTTCCGCCAGTTCTTCCTCACCATTCCCGATGAGCTGATGGAAGCGGCGCGGGTGGATGGCGCCGGGCCGATGAAGTTCTTCCGCGATATCCTGCTGCCCCTTTCGCGCACCAATATCGCGGCGCTCTTCGTCATCCTCTTCATCTACGGCTGGGTGCAGTATCTCTGGCCGCTGCTGGTGACCACTGAAAGCCGCTACTACACGGTCGTCATGGGCATCAAGCGCCTCGCAGCCACGGCCGATACCGAGCCGTTATGGCACCTGGTCATGGCCTCGGTGATCCTGGCCATGCTGCCACCCGTCCTTGTCGTCATCTTCATGCAGCGCCTGTTCGTCAAAGGCCTCGTGGAAACGGAGAAATAAGCCATGGCCACGATCAACCTCGTCGACCTGAAAAAAAGCTACGGCAACGTGCCGGCGGTAAAGGGCGTCAACCTGTCGGTGGCAGATGGTGAACTCATAGTCCTGGTCGGCCCCTCGGGCTGCGGCAAGTCCACCTTGCTGCGCATGGTGGCCGGCCTTGAATCGGTGACCTCGGGCCATATCGAGATCGCCGGCCGCGACGTGGTCAAGGCCGAGCCGGCCGAGCGCGATATCGCCATGGTATTCCAGAATTATGCGCTCTATCCGCATATGACGGTGCGCGGAAACCTGGAATACGGCCTCAAGAACCGTGGCACGCCACGGACCGAAATCGATCGCCGGGTGAACGAGGCCGCCGACATTCTTGAAATCGGCCAATTGCTCGATCGCAAGCCGCGCCAGCTTTCCGGCGGCCAGCGCCAGCGCGTCGCCATGGGTCGCGCCATCGTGCGCGAACCGGCCGCCTTCCTGTTCGACGAACCGCTGTCCAACCTCGACGCCAAGCTGCGCGTGCAGATGCGGGTGGAAATCCGCAAGCTGCAGCGGCGGCTCAAGACCACCAGCCTCTATGTCACGCATGACCAGCTCGAAGCCATGACGCTGGCCGACCGGCTGGTGGTGATGAATGGCGGCCTCGTCGAACAGATCGGCACGCCGACCGAGGTCTACGATCACCCCGCGACGCTGTTCGTGGCCGGCTTCATCGGCTCGCCGCCGATGAACCTCATCCCCACATCGGCACTGGGAACCGATGGCGCCAATGGCCTGCCGGCAGGAACCGACATTGTCGGCGTCCGCCCCGACGCCCTGCTGATCCAGCGCCCGGAAGGCCCCTGCATCGCACTTGAGGCAACCGCCGATCTGCTGGAACCGATTGGCGGCGAGAGCCACCTTCACGTCAAGCTGGAAGGCTCGGGCCAGGCCATCATCCTCAGCGTTCCGGGCCGCCCCGACATTGCCGAGTCGGCGCACCTCACCATCTACGCGCGGCCGTCCGAGCTGCATCCATTCAGTTCGCAGACCGGGCGCCGCACCGACACCGTCGCAAAATCGTAGCAAGACCGGGCTAAGGCCCACTGGACCAATTCAAAGACGCACCATGACAGCCAATCCAGCAATCGGTCCCAACCGGGATGAAGTCCAGGCCCATCGCGGCGCTTCGGCAGTGGCACCCGAAAACACCATCGCCGCCTTTCGCGCGGCAGCGGAACAGGGCGCCCGCTGGGTGGAGCTGGACGTGGCCCTGTTGGCCGACGATACGCTGGTCGTGATCCATGACGACAGTGTCGACCGGACCACGTCGGGAACCGGCAAGCTGGCCACGCTGCGTCAGGCCGATCTCCCCGCGCTCGACGCTGGCGCCTGGTTCGATGCGCGCTTTGCCGGCGAACCCCTGCCCACCTTGGCGGAGACCATTGCCGCCTTGGGCGATTTGGGCATGGGCGCCAATATCGAGATCAAACAACACCCCCATCACAAGTCGCTGGACCAGTTGATACGGGCCGTCCAGCACGATCTGCGCCAGCGCAAACCGGGCATGCCGATCATGATCTCGAGCTTCGATCCCGAGGCGTTGCGGGCCATGCACCTGCTGGAGCCGGACCTCGAAATGGCGATGCTCTGGTCGGACCTGCCTGACGACTGGGAAGCCCGGCTGGCCGCCATTCCCGCCACCACCATCCATCTCAACTACAAGTCGCTGAGCATCGGCATGCTGGAGCGGGCGCGACAGCGCGGCATCAAGGTGCGTGCCTGGACCAGCAACGACCCGATCGAGCTCAAATCGTTCTGGCCTGCAGGGCTGACCGGTGTGATCACCGACAACCCGAAGGTCTATCTGGGGTAGCGAGGCAATGGGGCAGGACAGGCTTTCGAGCCGCCAACGCGACATTCTTGCTTTGATCGAGGCCGAGGGCGCTCAATATATCGAGCACCTGGCGGCCCGCTACGGCATGACGACGCAAACCCTGCGGCGCGACATCAACGCGCTTTGCGACCTTGGCTATACGCGGCGGTTTCACGGCGGCGTCGACCTGCCGGTCGAGGGCCGCAACATCTCGGTCAACGTCCGCGCCGCCTTGAACAGCGGTGCCAAGCAACGCATCGCCCGGCGCATCGCCGCCGTCATCGAGCCGAATTCGACCGTGTTCATGGGCATAGGCAGCACGGTCCAGTTCGTGGCGGCGGCATTGCGCGAACATGAAGGACTGCGTGTCGTCACCAACAATATCGATGTGGCGCTGACACTGTCGGAGGCCCCACAGGTGGAAGTTCATATGACGGGCGGCTTGCTGCGCCATAACGACCGTGACGTGGTGGGCGCCGATGCACTGCGCTTCTTCGAGAAATTCTATGCCTCCTACGCCGTGATCGGCGCGGGCGCGCTCGACCCGACCAAGGGCGTGCTCGATTTCAGCTACAGCGAAGCGCAGACCACCACGACGCTGATCGAGAATTCGCGCACCCAGTTGCTGGCCGCCGATGTCAGCAAATGGACGCGGGACGCTTCCGTGCGCGTCGTGCCCTTCAAAAGTATCGACACCTTCTTCACCGATCGTCTGCCCGAGGATGGCGCCGCCATGCAGGCTCTTGCGGATGCCGGAACCGAAGTCGTTCTCTGCGGCGAGGATCCGGCATGATTTTTCGTGGCCTGGCGCCCCTGCCCGAACAATTGCAGGGGGTCCGCTATCTCTTCACCGATATCGACGACACCCTGACCACCGGTGGCCGGTTGCTTCCCGAAACCTATCAGGCGCTTTGGGATCTTCATGCTGCCGGCATTGCCGTGATCCCGGTCACCGGCGGGTCGGCGGGATGGTGCGAGCACATCGTCCGCGCCTGGCCCGTTGCCGCCGCCATCGGTGAGAGCGGAGCCCTGGCAATGACCCTGGAAAACGGGCAGGTAGAAATGGACTTCTGGGACGGCGAGGCCGTGCAGGCAGAGCGACAGGCCCAGCACCTGCATATGGTCGAACCGCTGCTGCAAGATTTCGTGCTGGCGCGCGACCAGCGTTTCCGCCTCGCCGACCTGGCGATCGATATCACCGGACGGTCGCGGCACGACGTCGATGCCCTGGCCGACCGTATCCGCGCCCTGGGCGCCAGGGTCGCCATTAGCTCGATCCACATCAACTCCTGGATCGGCAACTACGACAAGCAGACCATGAGCGAGCGCCTGCTGCGCCGGCTCGATATCGCCCAGGATGAAATCGGGGAACGGACCGCCTTTGTCGGCGACTCGCGCAATGACGCCCCCATGTTCGGCTATTTCAGGAACGCCTTCGGCGTCGCCAATATCCTTCCGGTGCTCGATGACATCGCCACCAAGCCCCGATGGATATCCAGCCGTCCCGCCGGCCTCGGTTTCGTCGATATCGCCCGCACCATGATTGCCGCCAGAGGTGCGGCGCCGACTGCCTGATCCGTCGCTACTGCGACTGGTCACAATCCGCGCCGGCCCATAGGCGCACAGCCTCGCCCGCCCCGGCCCCCAGGGTCAGGCACTGTCCATCCGGGGGGCAAAGCGTCCAGGGGCTGGGCGTCATGCCCGAAGCGGCGAGGTTAAGGCTGGGTACCGGCCCCAATGCCGGCCGGTAGCTCCAGCGCCCATCGGCCCAGACGGCATCGGGGGGGACAGCGATGCCCGCCCCCGACCCTTCCACGCTGGCCTCCACCACCTGCAGCCTGTCGCCCTGGACCACCCAGCTTTCGCGCCACTGGGTGTGTTCCACCGAGTGGGTCCAGCTCAGGGTGAAGCTCGAAGCCACCAGGGCCGCGACAGTGCCTGCCGTGGCGATGCACAGCATCAGGCCGCCGCCCCCTGCTCGGGCCGCTTCCGCAGGCGCCACCAATGCTGGCCAATCAGCAGCACCGCCAGTGCAAAGCCGAACTCGTCGGTCAGAGGCAAAGCCAGCATCAGCAGGATCGCGGCGGCAAAGGTCGCGATCCGTTCCAGCACATTGGCCGGACCGAAGAGATAGCCGACCACCGACACGCCCAGCAGGCCGATCGCCAGCACGGTCTTGAACACGATATACGTCACCTCCACCGGATAGCCGAACTGGGCCGCGATCGCCCCGCCATCCTGCAACATCAGGGACGGTGTATAGACCGCCATGAACGGCACGATGAAGCCGGCCGCCGCCAGCTTGGTGGCCTGGATCGAGATTTTGAGGCCCGAGGTCTTGGCCATCGGCGCGGCTGCAAAGCAGGCCAGCGCCACTGGTGGCGTCAGGTCCGCCATGATGCCGAAGTAGAAGACGAACATGTGGCTGACCAGCAGCGGCACCCCCAGTTCAAGCAGAGCGGGCCCCGCCAGCGAGGAGGTGATGATGTAGTTGGGAATGGTCGGAATCCCCATGCCCAGCACCAGGCAGGTGAGCATGGTCAAGACCAGCGAGAGGAACAGGTTGTCCTCGCCGATGGCGATGACGGCGCCGATGAAGGTCGAGGCGATGCCGGTCAGCGTCAGCGTGCCGATCACGATGCCGACGATGGCGCAGGCGATGCCGACCGGCAGCGCGTTGCGGGCGCCCTCGGCCAGTGAATCGCGTACGATGGCCAGGGTTTCCCGCCCGCCATTGACGAAGATGCAGGCCAGCACCAACGCGCCGATGACGAGTATCAGCAGGTTGACGCCAAAGCGCAGGAAAGCCGCCGAGGCCAGTCCCAGCGCCAGCCAGAACACATAACGGAAGACCTTGGGCCCGATGGCGGCGGCAAGCGGCGTGCCCAGGATGAGCACGACGACCAGCGCCAGGCCCATCGTCCCGGCAAAGATCGGCGTATAGCCGGCAAACAGCAGATAGACCAGCGCCGCCAGCGGCAGCACCAGCGGCCAGTTTTCCTTCACCGCCGTCCACGGATTGGGCAGGTCGGCCTTGTCCATCCCGCGCAACCCGGCCTTGCCGGCCTCCAGATGCACGACCCAGAAGCAGGTGGCGAAATAGAGAATAGCCGGAATGATCGCGGCCAGGACGATGGAGCTGTAGGGAACATCGAGCGTCTCGGCCATGATGAAGGCCACGGCCCCCATGATCGGCGGCATGATCTGTCCGCCCATGGACGAGGTCGCTTCCACCCCGCCCGCAAAGGCCGAACGGAACCCGAAGCGCTTCATCAGCGGAATGGTGAACTGGCCGCTGGCCACCACATTGGCCACGCCGGAGCCGGAAATGGTGCCCATCAAGGCCGAGGACAGGGTGCAGACCTGTGCCGGTCCGCCGCGCCAGCCGCCGACCAGCCCGAGCGCGAAATCGTTGAACAGCCGGATCATGCCGGCCCGTTCGAGAAAGGCCGCGAAGACCACGAAGATGAAGATATAGGCCGAAGACACATAGATCGGCGTGCCGTAGATGCCTTCGGTGCCGAAGCCGAAATGCTCGACGATCTGCGCGAAGTCATAGCCCCGATGCACGAAGGCGCCGGGCAGGTATTGGCCGAAGAAGCAGTAGGCGAGGAAAATGCTGGCGATGATGGCCAGCGGCAGGCCCATCAGCCGCCGCGCCGCTTCGAATACCAGGACGATCATCACTGTACCGACCGTCATGTCGAACGGGTTGAGAAAGCTGCTGCGCTTCAGCAGGTCCGCATAAAAGACCCAGTTGTAGACGCCGGTCAGGAAGCCGAGCACCGCCAGCGTCCAGAGGAAAATCCGCCCCGCCATGGTCTTGGCGACAAGGTTGCCGACCAGGCCGAAGCCGAGCAGCAGCAGGAAGCCGACATGCATGGCGCGCACCACCTGGCTGGGCAGCGTGCCATAGGCCGCCGTCCACAGCTGGAACAGCGCAAAGGCAATGGCGATGCCGAAGGCGATGCGGCCCATCAGGCCCGTGCCGAAGCCGGGCGGCAGGCCCTCCACCGCCTCCTCGACGCTGGTAGTTTCAGGCGTAATCGCCGCTGATGCGGAAGTCATCGAGTTTCCTCCCCAGGACTCGCAGGAATGGACGTCCGGGAGCACCCGCTCCCGGACGCGGATGGATCAGAGCAGGCCCATTTCCCTGTAGTAGCGCTCGGCGCCCGGATGCAGCGGGATCGAGAGCCCCTCGGTAGCCTTGGCGGGATCGATGGCGCCGGCAGCCGAATGTGACGCCTTGAGCCGCTCGAGATTCTCGAACAGCAGTTTGGTCATCTGGTAGGCGGTCTCGTCGCTGACGCCAGCGCGCGTCACCAGGATATTGCCGATGGCGGCCGTGGGAACGTCCTCGTCCTGTCCGTCATAGGTGCCAGCCGGAATAACGGCGGGAATGTACGGCGCGCCGATTTTTTCCACGACATCGGCGGGGATGGCGACGATGTTGATGTCCATCGTGGCCGACAGATCCTTGATGAAGGCAACGCCGAGACCGGACGATTGCAGCGTCGAGTCGAGCTGGCGATTCTTCATCAATTCGGCCGATTCCGCATAGGGCAGGTATTCGAGCTTGCCCAGGTCGTCATAGCTCATGCCCGAGGCGGCAAAGATCGCCCGGGCATTGAGTTCGGTGCCGGAGGCCGGTGCGCCGACCGACATCGATTTGCCCTTGAGGTCGGCGAAGGACGTGATGCCGCTTTCGGCGCTGGACACCACCTGCACATAATTGGGGTAGATCGCTGCGATGGCGCGCAGATCGGTCAGCGGCTGCGGGAACCCGGCTTCTTCCACGCCATCCCAGCCTGCCTTGACCGAGTCGCCCAGCGCAAAGGCGAGTTCGCCCTTGCCCTGTTGCAGCAGGTTGAGGTTTTCGACCGACGCCTTGGTGGCCTGCACCTGGGTACGGGCACCCTCGATTTCCTCGGCATAGATTTCCGAGAGGGCCACCCCGAGCGGGTAGTACACACCGGACGTACCGCCGGTGAGGATGTTGATGAATTCCTGGGCGTTGACGGCAGCGCCGCCGCTTATGGCCAGGACGGCGCCGGCAACCAGGCCCGCTACGCGACGGACGGGAACGAAAGACATGCGATAATCCTCCCTACATGTTTTTGTTTATGCCCCGGCACCTCTAAGCGACGGGACCGCCCGCTTCCTTGCAACGGGCGTGCCAACCACACAACGCCCATAGAACGGGCCTTTTTTGACGATGGTACAGGCCAATTCGAGCGGCAATCCGCCAGGCTCGCCCCCGCCTTGGCGGAAATCCGCCAGCTTGGACGCTAGCGGCTGATCTCGGCCGGCACTCTCAGGCCATAGCGGGCGATCTTTTCGTTGAGCGTGCGGCGGGCCAGGCCAAGCCGCTCGGCAGCATCGGCCGTGGAGCCGCCGGCATCGCGCAGCGCCTGTTCGATGACGACAGCCTCGAAACGCGCGACCCGGTCGGCAAGGCTTTCGCCTGCCCCGCCTTCGCCGGGAACCACGCCGCGCTGCATCACGCCCAGCACGGTCCGCTCGGCCAGCGCCTTGAGTTCGCGCACATTGCCCGGCCATTCCGAAGATTCGAGCCCCGGCGGCACGCGATGGGTGCCCGTCTCGGGCAGGCGGAACCGCCGTTCCGCATTGGCGGCGAACAGGTTGAACAGCAGCGGCACGTCTTCGCGGCGCTGGCGCAGCGGCGGCACCGCCAGTTCCACCGTGGCGAGCCTGAAATAGAGGTCCGGCCGGAACCGGCCCGCCGCGCTCTCGGCCCTGAGGTCGGTCTTGCTGGCGGCAATGAAGCGCACATCGATGGGCCGTGACACATTGGTCCCCAGCGGCTCGACGCTCCGCTCCTGGATGGCGCGCAGCACCTTGGCCTGCAGCGCCAGCGGCATGGACTCGATCTCGTCGAGAAATACCGTGCCGCCCCTGGCATATTCGAGCTTGCCGACGCGCTCGCCCGCCGCCCCGGTAAAGGCCCCCCGGGCATGGCCGAACATCTCGCTCTCGAACACCGTCTCGGGAATGGCGGCGCAATTGATGGCCACGAACTGGCCCTGGGCCCGGCTGCCGAAATCGTGCAAAGCCCGGGCAATGACTTCCTTGCCGGTGCCGGTCTCTCCGGTCACCAGCACGTCCACGTCGATATCGGCCAGTTGCAGGATGGATTGGCGCAAAGTCGCCATGGCCGGCGCCAGGCCGACCAGCCGGTCCTCGAGTTCGGTGCCCCCTGCCACCCGGCGCAGCCGGGCGAGTTCGCGCCCGAGCCTCCGGCGCTCGGTAGCCCGATCGAGGATCGCCACCAGATGCTCGGCATCATAGGGCTTTTCGATGAAATCATGCGCGCCGCGACGCATCGCATCGACGGCCAGGGCCACATCGCCATGGCCGGTGAGCAGCACTACCGGCAGGTCCGGCGCCGCGGCGCGATAGTGGTTCAGCACTGCGATCCCATCCAGCCCCGGCATGCGGACATCGGTGACCACGCAGTCGACACCGGCCGGGTCCACCCGCTCCAGCGCCCGTTGCGCGGCGGTGTAGCTGGTGACGCTGAACCCCGAAACGCCCAGCCATTCCTCTGCTGCGGCACACAATTCGGCCTCGTCGTCGATGAATACGATGCTGCCCCTGCTCATGCCGATGCCAGCCTCTTATGCGCCGCTTCCGCCCGGTAGAGCGGCAGCACGACGCTGACCAGCGTGCCGCCCTCGGGCCGGACATCGAAACGCAGCGCCCCGCCGAATTCCTCGACTAGCGTGCGGGATATGGAGAGGCCCAGCCCCAGGCTTTCCCCGGTGCTCTTGGTGGTAAAGAACGGCTCGAACAGACGCTCCCGAACCGTCTGCGGAATGCCGGGCCCCGTATCGGCAATCTCCACCGACACGCCTCGTTCGTCGCTCAGGGCCGTGACCCGCACTTCCCGCTTATCGGCCTCGGCAGTCGCCTCGATGGCATTGAGCACGAGGTTGATGAACACCTGCTCCAGCCGCACCGCATTGCCCGCCACGCGCGGCAGGTCCGGCCCCACCGCCTTTTCCACGCGCACCGCCCCGTCCCGCGCCTGTGGCGCCACAATATCCAGCGCCGCGTCAAGCACCGTGGCGATATTGACCGCCTCGGGCGGCCCCGGATCGCGACGCGACGAGAAAGTGCGCAGATGCTTGACCGTGCGCTGCATGCGGCGCAGCAGGTTGCGGGCATTGCCGAGAGTGCGGTGGACTTCATCGGGAGCGTCGCGCTGGGCATGCAGGTCCGCCGCCGCCAGCGTGTTATCGAGCGCCGAGAGCGGCTGGCTCACTTCATGCACGATGGCAGCCGACATGCGGCCGAGCGCCGCCAGCTTGGCGGCATGGATGAGATTTTCCTGGGTCGCGCGAAGCTCGGCCTCGGTGCGCCGCCGCTCCTCCACCTCATGGGCCAGGGCCTGGGTGCGCTCGGCGACCCGCCGCTCCAGGATGACATTCTGCTCCAGCTTCAATCGGACGATCTGCCGGCGCTGGTTGGCAAAGACCAGCGCACCCAGCCCCAGTATGGCGATCAGTGCCGCAAGCCCGCCCATCAGCCGGGCCTCGCGCTCCACCGGCTCCAGCGGCAGTGCCGACAGCAATTGCCAGCCATCCGGCTCTATGGCGCGCCGGCCTAATAGATAAGTATCGTCGGGCAGATTGATGAGCAGGCTCCCCGCCACCGCGTCCTCAGGCGGGGCCAGCGGCGCCGCGGCAGCTATATCGACGCCGTCATAGCGCCGTTCCGCCTGCAGCAATTCGATCGTATCGCCCGTCAGCGCCTGCAATGGCCGGTAGTTCCAGCGCGGGTCGCCGGAGAGAAACACGATCCCGTCGCGATCGGCGACCGCGCTCATTTCGCCCGCGGCCGCCCAGGTCAGGGCCAGCGGTCCCATATCGACCTTGGCGACCACGACGCCAACGGGCTGCCCCTCGACATCGACCCGGCTGGACAGGAAATATCCCGGCTTGCCCGTCGTCACGCCCACTGCATAAAAGCGCCCGCTGCCCATCGCCATGGCATCGAGAAAATACGGCCGGAACGCATAATTGTGGCCCACGAAGCTGCCCGGCTCGTTCCAGTTGCTCGCCGCAATCGTCTCGCCGGACAGGTTGAGAACGTAAAGCTCGTCGGCCCCCGACATGTCCCTGACGGCCTGAAGATAGAGGTTGGCGGCCTCTGCCGGCGTCGTCGATCCCCGCTGCTGCAGTGTCGCCACCACGCGCCCGTCCTGTCCGATGACGCCCGGCAGGTAGCGGAAGCGTTCGATCTCGCTCTCGACCGATCGCAGGTTGATGGTCAGGCGGTCCTGCACCTGCCGTTCCACCTCGCCGAACTGCCGCAGATAGGCCAGCCGCCAGCAGCCCAGCGCGACGCCGAGGACCACGAAAACGGCCACCAGCCCCAGCCAGACGCGATGGCGTTGGATCGATTGCAATCCGGCACTTCCTCCCGGCCCGCCGGTTTGTCCGGCGATGCTCGCCCGCCAAGTTGAGCCCAGTTCTGCCCGCCATGCAATGGCAAGGGACGGTGCGGTCATATTCCTGAAAAACATTTCGCGGATAGACAGACCCTCCAACGCAGTATAATTTTTTGGACAAATGCCCGATTTGTTCCAATTTTGATCCTGGTCATGAACGAGACAAACGTAAGCGCTTCCGTTTCCTCTTCCTTATCCAGGCCGTTCTGGACGCGTTTCGCGGCGGCGGCGCGCGACCTGTCGCCCTTCTGCCTGGGTGTGGATCCGTCGCGCGAAGTGCTCGCCGACTGGGGTCTCGAGGCCGATATCGATGGGCTGCGCCGGTTCTGCGCCGGCGTCCTCGAATCCGCCAGTGAGCATGTTGCCGTCGTCAAGCCTCAGGTCGCCTTCTTCGAGGCGTTCGGCCCCGCCGGCATGGAAATCCTGCAGTCCTTCATGCGCGATGCGCGCGCCGCGGGCCTGCTGGTCATCGCCGATGCCAAGCGCGGCGATGTCGGCTCCACCATGGATGCCTATGGACAGGCCTGGCTCGGCGACGATGCCCCCTTTGCCTGCGACGCCGTCACCATCAGCCCCTATCTGGGCCTGGGCGCCTACAAGAACTTCCTCGAACGCGCCGCCGATACCGGCACCGGCGTCTTTGTCGTGGTGCGCTCCTCCAATCCTGAAGCGGCGGAGCTGCAGGACGCGCTGGTGAATGGCAAAACTATTGCCGACCATCTGGCCGATCAGATTTCCGCCTTCAACCAGGACCGGCTCGACCGCTTCGGCAATGGTCCGGTCGGTGCCGTGGTGGGGGCTACGCTTGGCGCTGCTGCCGCGCAGACCATCGCCGCTCTGCCGACCTCGCTCTTCCTCGTTCCCGGTCTGGGGGCGCAGGGTGCCACTTTCGCCGATGTCGCCAACCAGTTTGGTGACGCGGTCGATCGTGCTGTTCCGTCCGCCTCCCGTTCGGTTCTGTCGTTTGGCAGGAACCCGCAAGCCTTTCGCGGCGCACTGCAACGCCACGTCGAGGATGCACGCCGGATAATGCGGCTCGCCTGACCAGCCCGATCACACTCCGCACGCCACGGACGCCTGTCCAAAAATTGATACGGCACCGATATGGCCGTGGAGCGTGGTAGCCCAGGCCGACGAACACCGGTCAGTAGGCCGCTGAGAACCCGTCGGCGCCGTCAGCGGCAAGTCTCGATTAATACAGGCATCACCATGATTCTTCGGCCGGTTCCGGCCTCAAAATGCGCTTGCCCCCCGCGACCACGCGCATTTTGAGGCGTTCGTGCTAACGTCGTCGCAGCACGAATGCCTTTTTCGCGGGCGAACTGCTGCCCTGTCACGCGCTCAATCGCCTAAACCTTAGCCAGTTTTGCGTTCTGTCTATTTTTTTAGATTACTTCTTGACTCCATCCCGACAGGACACGTTTACTCGGCATCGGTTCGCATGAAGGTACCCCTCGGAGGAAGAGATGACTGTTAACAGACTTGCCCTGGCCATTTTTGGCGCTGCCATTGCCCTGGGCACGACGCCGCTTGCTGCCCAGGAATTTACCGCCCGCATCGGGCATCTGGAATCCGACCAGCAGCCGCGCCATGCCGGCCTCGTCATGGTCGCCGACCTGGTCAAGGAGCGCACCGGTGGGGCCGTGGAGTTCGAACTCTTCCCCGCCGGCCAGTTGGGTCAGGCCCGCGAAATGAACGAGGGCGTCCAGCTCGGCCTCATCGAAGGCACGGTCTCGCCTGCTGCATTCCTCGCCGGTTTCAACCCCGCCGTTTCCATTCTCGACGTTCCCTTCCTTTACCCATCGGATCGTGAAAAAGCCGCGGCCCTGCGCGGCGGCGCCTTTGGTGATGCCGTGTTGGCCAGCTTCGAGCCGCTCGGCTTCCACGCTGTGGCCCTCTGGCCCAACGGCCGCAAGGCCATGACCTCCAACAACGAGATCGCCAATGTCGAGGATTTCGCCGGACAGCGCTTCCGCGTCATGGACTCAGCAGTATTGATCGAGCAGTTCAACGCCGTGGGCGCCTCGGCCATTGCCCTGCCCTTCGGTGAACTCTACACCGCCCTGCAGACCGGCGTTGTCGATGGTCAGGAAAACGCCCTCGATACCATCGCCACCATGAAGTACCAGGAAGTGCAGCAGCACCTGCTCATTTCCGAGCACGGCGCCAATGAGGACGTGATCCTGTTCAACCCCGCCTGGTGGAATTCCCTGCCGGCCGAATACCAGACCATCATCGTCGACGCTTTTGCCGAGGTTCGCCCTCAGGTCGAACAGATCAAGGAGGCCGCGCAGGCCACCGCGCTCGAAACCATCAAGCAGAGCGGCATCGACATCGTCGAACTCGACGACGCGCAGCGTGCCGCCTTCCGCGAAGTCATGTATGGTCCGGCGCGTGATGCCTACCTTGCCGGTGCCGGCGACGCAGGCAAGACCATCGTGGACGTCTACGAAGCTCAATACGCCGAAATCGTCGGCCAGTAATCGCCTTCTGCCGGTGCCTTTCGCGAGGCACCGGCCCATCGGATTGGATTGTGAATGGCTGCCTTCCTGCGCTTCCTCCGCTCGCTTGAACATACGCTGCTGGCCAGTGTGATGTTGATCATGGTGCTGATGTATAGCGGGTCCATCGCCGTCCGCGAGCTGGTTCCGTCCTATGCGCGCTATGTCGTCTGGGTCGATGAAGCCACCCGCTATATGATGGTATGGCTGGTTTTCCTGGCCCTCGGCATAGCTCTGGAGCGCGGTCGGCAGATCGCCATGACCAGCTATCTCGAAATGATGCCACCGCGCGTCCAGTTCGCACTCCGCAAGATCATCGACCTGACAGGGCTGCTCTTCAGCCTTTACATTACCTGGGTGGGCGTCGAGATGACCATGGTCATCGCCGGGACCGGGCAACGCAGCCCGACGCTGGGCATTTCCACCGCCTATCTCTATCTGGCGCTGCCCGCCGGCTTCGCCCTTCTGGCGCTCCGCTATGGCCTGAGCCTCGCCGGCATCATCGACCGCTGGTCCAACAGCACTCACGAAGGGGCCGTCTGAGCCATGATCGTCATTGCTTTGTTTATCGGCGCTTTGGCGCTGCTCTTCCTCGGCTTCGAAATGCTGCTGGTGCTCGGCCTGCCCGGCATCCTGACCAAGGAAATCTTCTATTCGGCCGTGCCGGAAGTCCTCTACGGCCAGAAGCTGGTGGGGGGCATCAATCACTCCACGCTCATGGCCATTCCATTTTTTATCCTGGCCGCCGAGATCATGGCGCGTGGCCACATCGCCCGACAGCTGACCAATGTTGTCAGGGCCTTTCTCGGCCATCATTCCGGCGGCCTGGGCCTCAGCATGGTGGCAGCCTCCGCCGCCTTCGGCTCGGTCTCCGGCTCCGCGCCCGCCACCGTGGCCGCACTGGGCCGCATCCTCTACCCGGAGATGAAGGCGGAGGGCTACAGCGACAAGTTCTCGCTGGGCCTCCTCATCTCCTCGGCCGAAGTTGCCCTGCTCATTCCCCCATCCATCACGCTGATCATCTACGCCTGGTTGACCGGCACATCGGTAGCGGCTTTGTTCGCCGCGGGCCTAGTCATTGGGCTCTTCCTGTCGGCTGCCTTCGCCGTCTACGTGCTGATTTACGCCCGCCGCAACGGCCTCACGGGCACCGCGCCGCTGCCATTCATCGACCGCTGGCGCGCAGTGCGCAAGGGACTGTGGGCGCTTGGCCTGCCAGTCGTGCTGCTGGGCGGCATCTATTCGGGCATTTTCACGCCCACCGAGGCGGCCGCTGCCAGCGTCGTCTACGCCCTGTTGATCGAACTGCTGGTCTATCGCCAGTTGAAATTGCCGGACGTCTCCCGCATCGCCACCAGCGCGGCGATCACCACCGCGTCCATCTTCGTGCTGCTCGCCGTGGGGAGCCTCGTAGCCTACTTCATCACCCTGGCGCAGGTGCCCAGCATGGTGATCGGCTTCATGGAGAGCATCGAGGCCAACTGGATCGTCTTCCTGCTGATCGTCAACCTGCTGTTCCTGGTGGCCGGTATGTTCATCGATCCCAATTCGACCCTGCTGATCCTGGTGCCGGCGCTCTATCCGGTTGCCGTCAGCTTCGGCATCGATCCGATCCACTTTGGCATCATCGTCTGCCTCAATACCTGTATCGGCATGATCACCCCGCCCTTCGGCCTCGATATCTTCGTGGCGTCCTCGACGCTGAACGAGTCCGTCGCCAAGATCATCAGTGGCGTCGGCCCATTCATCGTGGTCAATCTGCTGACCCTGGCCGTGGTGACGTATGTGCCCAACCTGTCGATGTTCCTGCCGCGCCTGCTGGCGCCATAGCCGAAACGTTACAGCCGGACAAAAAAGAGGCGGCCGCTTGGCCGCCTCTTTTGCTTAACTGTACCGCGTCTCAGGAGGCGGCCGGCGCGAATTCGGCGATCCCGCCATGCGCCGAGGACCAGGCGGCCGGGTTGTTGAGGAAGCTCTCGACTTCATCGAGCGTCGTCTTGTCGAAGTGCTGCATCTCGCGCGCCACTTCCAGCACGTCCCACCAGGTCGCCAGATAATGCAGCTCGACGCCGAGCTCCTTCATCAGCTCGGCGCTGTTGGGGAAGATGTCGTAGTAGAACACCACGAAGCAGTGATCGACCTTGGCGCCGGCCCGCCGCAACGCATCGGCAAACATCACCTTGGAGCGGCCATCCGTCGCCAGGTCTTCCACCAGCAGCGTACGGGCATCGGCCACCACTTCGCCTTCGATCTGGGCATTGCGGCCGAAGCCCTTGGCCTTCTTGCGCACATACTGCATCGGCAGCATCAGCTTGTCGGCGATCCAGGCGGCGAAGGGAATGCCGGCCGTTTCACCGCCGGTGATCACGTCGATCGATTCAAAGCCGATTTCCGCCGTGATGGTCTGGGCCGCCATGTCCATCAGGGCCGACCGCAGCCGGGGGTAGGAAATCAGCTTGCGGCAGTCGACATAGACCGGGCTCGCCCAGCCGGAGGTGAAAACGAATGGCTGGCTCGCGTTGAAATGAACCGCGTTGATTTCCAGCATCATGCGGGCGGTCTGGCGCGCGATTGCCTTCTTCTCTCCGCTCAGGCGTAATGTGCTCACTGTAGGTTTCCTCATATGGGGGCCACAACAGGTCGCGCCAAATACCAGCCGTCGGACGCAAACGCCGCGGTGCAACTGGTTCGAGTTTGAGTGCAACCGCCTCGCTATAGCTGCTGCTGTAAAGTCCAGTCAACGGAAGTGCCCCCGAAGAGAGGGATTATTTCGTCGTTTTCGACAGCAATGGACGCTTCGACCATATGCGGCGCCTTGCGATACGTAACGCGCGCCTCGCTCGGGGCAAAACCATAGAAGGCCGGACCGTTGAGCGACGCGAAAGCCTCGAAGCGGTCAAGCGCCCCGTCTTCGTCGAACACCTTGAGATAGGCCTCCACCGCCACCGGCGCGCTGAACACGCCGGCGCAGCCGCAATCGGCCTCCTTCAGCCGCCGCACATGCGGCGCCGTATCCGTGCCGAGGAAATAATGCGACGATCCGCTGGTCGCCGCCGCTCGCAGCGCCTCCTGGTGGCGCGCCCGCTTGAGCACAGGCAGGCAATAGAGATGCGGCCGCAGCCCACCCTCGAACAGCGCATTGCGATTGTAGAGCAGATGCTGCGGCGTGATCGTGGCGGCGACATTCGCCCCCCTGCTGGCAACGAATTCGGCGCCTTCCTGGGTCGTGATATGCTCCATCACCACCCGCAGCTTCGGAAACCGCTCCAGCACCGGGATCAGCACCTGGTCGATGAACAGCTTCTCCCGGTCGAAGATATCCACATGCGGCCCCACAAGCTCGCCATGCGTCAGCAGCGGTATGCCATGCTCGCTCATCGCCGCGAACACCGGGTCGAGCCTGTCGATCGTGCTGACGCCATGCTGCGCATTGGTCGTGGCATGCGCCGGATAGAGCTTGGCCGCCGCGAAGATACCGTCCCGATGGCCCGCCACAAGGTCATTGGCATCGGTATGGTCTGTCAGGTAGCAGGTCATCATCGGCGTGAAGTCGAGCCCTTCGGGCACCGCGGCCAGAACGCGCTCGCGATAGTCGGACGCCATTTTCGCGCTGGTCACCGGCGGTACCAGGTTGGGCATGACGATGGCCCTGGCGAACTGCCGCGCCGTATAGGGCACCACCCGGCGCAAGACCGCTCCGTCGCGAAAATGCACATGCAGGTCGACGGGGCGGCGAAGAGTGATCGAGGTCATGTCAGTTTCCAGCGGTAACCACGCCATGCAGGATATCGACTCCCCTCAGGAAGTCGGCGATTTCCATGGCCTCGTCAGGATTATGCGATCCGTTGCGATTACGCACGAAAATCATGCCCGAGGGCACGCCGGCATTGGCGAAAACCGCTGCATCGTGGCCCGCCCCGCTGGGCAACACCTCCAGCGGCAGCCCGCAACGCTCGGTCATTTCGCTCAGCCGGGCGATGATCCCGTCATCCATGCGCGCCGGCTCGGCAACCACCCGCTCGTCAAATTCGAACCGCACGCCCCGCTGGGCCGCCACGGCGCGGCATTCGCTGCGGAACAGCTCGTAGAACGCCTCCAGCGTGTCCCGGCTCTGGCTGCGGATTTCGAAGCTAAAGCCGATCTCGCCCGGAATCCGGCTGATGGCATGGTCGGCGGCGTCGGTGCTGACCACCCCGCTGGTGACCACCAGATCCAGTCCGCGCTCCAACAGCGTGCGCCAGTGTTCGTCGAGCCGGCCGATCAGCTCGGCAAAGGCGAAGACCGGGTCCTTGCGCAGCCAGCGCGGAATGGCGCCCGAATGGCCGGCCTCGCCCCGGCATGTCACCTTGCGATGCCGTATATTGCCGCGAATCCCGCTCACGACGCTGGTGGGCAGATCTCGCGCCACCATCACCGGCCCCTGCTCGATATGCAGTTCGAGATAGCTCAGCGCCCGGCTTGTATCGAACAGCACGGCCCCCTCGCGGATCGGCGCCAGGTCGATGCCCGTGGCTTCCATCGCCTCGCCCAGCGTGCGTCCCTTGCCGCGCGACCGCGCCTCCAGATCCGCCGCATCGAGTATGCCGAACAGCACGCGCGAACCGATATTGGCCCGCCCGTAAAACGCGCTTTCCTCGCCGCGCAGCATGATGACGCGCACCGGATGGGTCAGTTTCCGGCCCGACTGCCGGATGCGCCCGAGGCACAGCAGCCCGGCAATGATCCCGGCCGCCCCGTCGAAATTGCCCCCCTGCGGCACCGAGTCGGCATGGCTGCCGATATAGTTTGCGGGCGCCGTGCCGTCATCCTCGGGCAGCCGCACGATCAGGTTGGCGACACTGTCCGCCTCGACCACCAGCCCCAGGGCCTCGGCCGCCTCCCGGAAGATGGCCAGCGCCGCATCCTCGCCTTCGCCATAACACTCGCGAGTGATGCCGACACCGTCGCCCGTGGCGTCCGCCAGTCGGTCGAAAAGTTGGGTAGCCAGCAATTCGCTGTCGAAAACCGGTGCCGCTGTCATGGCAGGACTTCTGTGTCGCCGAGCCGCAGCCCCGCATCGCTGACGGCGCCGGTCAGATCGGCCACCCGGCCGACGCCCTTGCGCGCGCAATAGGCTGCCAGGCCATCGATCACCTGCGTCATCGCATGCGGCTCTACGAAGGTCGCCGTGCCCACTTGCACGGCCGCCGCGCCCGCCAGCATGAATTCCACCGCGTCATTCGCGTCCGCAATCCCGCCGCAACCAATGACCGGAATCGCCACGGCGCGAGCGCATTGATAGGTCATGCGGACGATGATCGGCTTGACCGCCGGCCCCGACAATCCGCCCATGATATTGCCCAGCGTCGGGCGCCGCGTCTCGGTATCGATCGACATGGCCAGGATCGTATTGGCCACCACCAGCGCATCGGCCCCCGCATCCTCGGCGGCGCGCGCCACCGCGACCACGTCGCCGGTATTGGGTGTCAGCTTGGCCCAGAGCGGCAGGCTGCTCGCTGCGCGCAGCTTGCGCATCACCTGGCTGGTCGAAGCGGCCGACATGGCAAAGGCATGCCCGTCTTCCTCGATATTGGGGCAGGAGATATTGGCCTCGATCGCCGCTATGCCGGGCAATTGCAGCCGGCCCGCCAGCACGGCAAAAGCGTCTGCCGTCGGCGCCGAGATCGACACCACCAGCGGGCTGGCGAACTGCCGGTAGAAAGGCAGCGTCTCGCTGAGGAAATAGTCCAGGCCCTTGGAGGGAATGCCGATGGAATTGAGCAGCCCATTGCTGATCTCGGCGACGCGCGGCACCCTGTTGCCGCTGCGCAGTTCGGCGGTAATGGTCTTGGTGACCATCGCCCCCAGCCGATTGAAATCGACAACATCCGCCAGGCCTTCGGCAAAGGTGCCGGAGGCGGGCATGACCGGGTTGGCCAGTGCCAGCCCGCCGATCTTTACGCCCATATCTACCATGACGTGGCCTCGGCCAGCGGGAACACCGGCCCGTCCCAGCACACGCGGCGGCTCACGGTCTCGCCCCCCACCCGGAAGTCGCGGACGCAGCAATGGCACATGCCCAGGCCGCAGGCCATCTGCTGCTCCATCGCCACCTGCCCGGCAATGCCCAGCTCGTCGCCCAGGCGCTGCATCAGCAGCATCAGCCGGTTGGAACCGCAGGTGAAGAACGCGTCGGCATGACCCTCGGTGTGAATGCGCCGCAGCAGGCGCTCGACATGATCGACGCTGCTGCTGCCATCGCTGTCGAGCACGATCTCGATCCGGGCGCCGATAGCCGCGAAACGCGGCACCGACAATACCTGGTCCTGGTCGCGCGCGCTGATCACGGCGGTCACGCCGATATTGCGGGCAGCCGCCATTTCGGCCAGCGGCGCCAGCGTCGCCAGGCCCACGCCGCGCCCCAGCACCACAATGTGGCGCCAGTCCGGCTCCAGCGCGAAGCCAACGCCAAGCGGCCCCAGCATCGACAGATAATCCCCAGCCACCAGGCTGGCGAGACCACGCGTACCGGCCCCGCTGACCTTGTAGAGGAATTCCACCACGCCACTCTGCGGGTCGGCGCGATAGGTGCTCATCGGGCGGCGCAGGTAGGGCGCGTCCTCGCCCGTCGTCGGGCATTGCAGATGAAAGAATTGTCCGGCCACGGCATTGCGGGCCGGCCCAGGCGCTTCGACCACCAGCAGGTTGTAGCTATCGTTGACCCTCTCGTTGGAGAGGACCAGCGCCCGGACATCGTCCACGCCGCTGCCGGGAAGCCTCAGGGCATTTCCGGCAGTATTGGCGGCCATTGTTCTGGCCGCAGTCATCGCAATCTGTCTCATTTTTGAGACGATCCCAGAAGGCAAGACTTTTGTCAATAAGCCTGGCGTCGTCAGTCCGCTTCAACCGCGCTGTCCAGAATATTGCGCAGTATCTGCGCCCCATCCGCCCCCTTATGCGCGGTCTCCCACTGCCGCGTCAGGGTGTCCTTGAAATAGCTCACCGCCTCGGGTGCCGAGGTCACCAGCGCGATGCCCGAGGAGACATTGGGCTGGTCGCCCAGGCGATAGGGGCTGAGCGTGACCGCCGAGGTATCCTGCCGGTCATACACCTGGAAGGTCTGCGTCGGCGGCTGCCCGTCGACAATACCCACCTGCACCCCAATGGGCTGGCGCAGCATGGTCTGGTATAGCAGTTCCAGTTCCCGCCGGGCGGCTGCCCGCCGCTCCCGCTGCACCTCCGCCGGCAGGTTGAACCGCCCGATCAGCCCGAGCCGCAGGAATCGCTCCAGGTCCTGCGACCCCACAATGCTCACCACCGGCACGCCACGGCGCGTCGCGGTGGAGCGCCGCTCTTCCAGCAGGGCGATGATCTTGCCGACGAAATCCACCTGCTTGGCCCGGTCCGGCGCCGCATCCGGGATCGCTTCCACCAGCATGGTCCGCAGGTGTGCCATATAGTCCTCGGACAGCAGAAGCGACGACATGGGCGAAAAATTGCCCAGCAGCTGCACCGAGTTTTCCTCGAGTTGGCGCATGCGCTCGAAGAAGGCGAGGGCGTTATTGTAATATTCGACGCCCACCCCCAGCAGCGACGGCAACGACACCCCCAGCAGCGTCGACAGCGCCCCCAGGATTTGGATTTTGACAATCTCGCCCTTTTCCAGCCGGTACACCGCGGCGCGCGAAATACCCAGGCGCTCGGCCACATCCTCCGCGCTCAATTCCTTGCCCAGCCGGTAGGCCCGCAGGCGCTGACCGACCTCCTCATACTGAATGTTCATTCCGCCACCCTTGGAATTCCGTCTAATTTTTGATATTGTCGACCTTTGATCATCTTGCGTCCGTTGCTGACGAAGCAGGGAGAGTGGTTCATGGAGCAGTTGTGTTCCTGGCTTGAAGGCCAAAGCGGTGGGGTTCGAACCTATATCGAATTTCAGAAGAAATCTGCCCATCTGGCGCAGAAAGATCAGGCCAATGGCTCGCTCTACATCCTGTTGGGCATGGTCGCGCAGCGCTTCAGCAATCGCTATGACGGCGAACCGCTTCCGGTCGATACGGCCACGGCTGCACTCAAGGAATTTGCCGCTCTGCTGCGGCGCGCCAGCGACCTGGCCGATAAGGATGCCGAACTGCAGCTGCGTTTTCTCAATGAAATCGCCACGCTCGACCTGACGACAGCCTAGCCAGGCTTGCCTGGTTTTTCATGCTCGCTGCGGTCTCATGCCTGCAGCGTCGGCCAACACGTGCTCAAATTTCGAGCAGAAAACCAGCATGATTAGAAAATACACATCTAGCGCTTGACATTCACCCGGACGTTCGTCTCACTATTGAGACGGATTGTCCGCAGGAGGCGTCTGCGCCGTGTTGATCGAAGTTCAGGGCGTAACCAAGACATTCGTTTCGCGTGGGGGTGAACAGGTCGTCGCCCTCGCCGAAACCACGCTGGATGTGCAGCAGGGCGAGTTCCTCACCCTGATCGGCCCATCCGGCTGCGGCAAGTCCACCTTGCTGCGCATGCTCGCCGGCCTGGTCGAGCCGACCAGCGGCCGCATCGTCTGGCAGGGCACCGCGCCGGCGCGCGGCAGCGAGGTCGGCTTCGTCTTCCAGGAGCCGGTGCTGCTGCCCTGGCTCAGCGTGCTCGACAATGTGCGTTTCCCCCTCGATACCTTCGGCGTCGATCGCCGCGCCGGCGATGAAGCCGCCCGGCAGACGCTCGAACTGGTGGGCCTCAAGGATTTTGCCCGCGCCCTGCCCAAGGAATTGTCGGGCGGCATGAAGCAGCGCGCCGCCATCGCCCGCGCCCTGGTCTACAAGCCCCGCCTGGTGCTGATGGACGAGCCGTTCAGCGCTCTCGACCTGCTGACCCGCGACCGCATGAACGACGAATTGCTGGCCATCCGCGCCGAAGTCGGCGCCACTATCGTCTTCGTCACCCATTCCGTCGAAGAAGCGGCCTATCTGTCCGATCGAGTCGCCGTCATGTCGGCCCGGCCGGGACAAATCCGCACCATCCACACCATCGACCTGCCCGCCCCGCGCGGTGAGGCGGTCAAGGATTTGCCGGCCTTCCACGCCTGGCTGTCGCAACTGCGGCGGGACCTGCGATGAGCCTGCACCCCCGCGCCATCATGATGCTGGTGACCCCCGCCGTACTGATCGGGCTCTGGTGGCTCTATACGGTCGCCTTCGCCATTCCGCCCTATCTGCTGCCGCCGCCCCAGGCCGTGGCCACCGAACTTTGGCGCCTGTTCGCCGGCGGCAGCATCTGGCCCCATCTCGGGCATACTCTGGGCATCATCGCCGCCGGCTTCGTGCTGGGCTCGGCTGGCGGGCTGGCGCTGGGCTTCGTCCTTGCCAAGCTGCCGGCGGTCGAACGGCTGGTCGCGCCCTATCTGCTGTTCCTGCAAACGGCGCCCAAGATCGCCCTGGCGCCGCTTTTCATCCTCTGGTTCGGGCTGGGCCTGACCTCCAAGATCGTGCTGACCGTCTCGCTGGTCTTCTTTCCGGTGATGGTCGGCACCATTCTGGGCCTGCGCTCGCTGCCCCCGATGATGTCCGAGCTCTGCAGCATCCTGCGGCTCACCCCGGCCCAGCGCTTCTTCCGCGTCGAACTGCCTTCGGCCGTGCCGGAGATTTTCTCCGGTCTCAAGGTGGGAGCGGTGCAGGCCACCATCGGCGCCATCCTCTCCGAATGGCTCTCGGGCGGCACGGGGCTTGGCTATCTCATGGTCTTTGCCGGCACCACCTACAAGGCGCCATTGCTGTTCGCCATGGTCGTGGTCACCGCGCTCCTCGGCATTGCCGTCTATCAGGTGCTGGTGCTGTCAGAGAAGTGGTTGCTGTCATGGCGCTGACCGATCGCTCCGCCACCTGGCCCTGGCAGGGCGATACGCCCCCTCACCTGCCGCGCCCCGCCACCATGCCCCAGGGTTTCCTGCTGCCCGGCGATCCGGCGCGGGTCGATCTGGCCGCCTCGGTGCTCGACGCCTTCGAGATCGTCGGCCAGAACCGCGAATTCCGCATGGGCATCGGCTACTGGCAGGGCGTCGCCATCGGCGTCTGCTCCACCGGCATTGGCGGCGCCTCCACCGAAATCACGGTAGTCGAACTCGCTGCCTCGGGCGCCACCCACCTGGTCCGCACCGGCGGCATGGGCGCCATGGCGGCCGATCTGCGCCTGGGTGATTTCGTCATCGCCGAGGCCGCCATCGCCAACAGCGCCTGCGCCCGCCCTTATGCCCCCGGCCAAGCCAATGTGGCGGCCAGCGCACCACTGACCACCCATGCCAACGCCGCCCGCCTGGCGCTCGGCCTGCCCGGCCGGCGCGGCATCACCGCCACTGCCGATGGCTATTATCGCGCACAGGGACGCCCCGATCATCCCGAAGGTCCAGCCAATCCTGCGATCCTCGACGATTTCGCCGCCCGCGGCGCCGACGGCATGGAAATGGAAGCCGAAATCGTCTTCGCCGTCGGTGCGGCCCTCGGGCTGCATTGCGCGGCGGTATTGGCCGTCCATGCCCATCGCGGCATCGATGGCTGGCTCGAAGACTACGAAGAAACCCAGCGCAATGTCATCCGCATCGGCGCCGATGCCCTCCTGCGCGCCACTCGTTCGCCGTGACGTCAACCAAAGGAAACACACACATGTCCCTGTTGTCGAAAATCGCTACCGTAGCCGCCACGCTGGCGGCGCTCGCCCTGGGTGCCACCGGCTCGATGGCCCAGGATACCCAGAAGGTTACCATCCAGATCGATGGTGCCGCCGTACCCTATTACCTGCCGCTCTACGTGGCCGATAAATACGGCTACTTCGCCGATGAAGGCCTCGAGGTCGAATTCCTCTACGCCAACGCCGCCGATATCCTGAACAACATCGCCGCCGGCAATGTGCAATTCGGCTTCCCCAATGGCGACGGCGTCATCGCCGCCCGCGCCAATGGCCTGCCGGTCAAGGTGGTCCACACCACCTACCAGAACGGCATCGGCGCCACCCTGTTCAAGACCGCCAGCGGCATCACCTCGCCCGCCGATCTCGTCGGCAAGAAAGTCGCCGTCACCAGCTATGGCAGCCCCAACTACATCCAGTTGCAGGTGATGATGGCCCAGGTCGGCAAGTCCGTCGACGACGTCAATGTCGAAGTGGTCGGCACCGGCGCCATTCTCGACGCGCTCAAGGCCGATCAGGTCGACGCCATTGTCTTCTCCATGCTCCGCTATTACGCGCTGCAGGCCGAAGGCATCGATGTCGGCATGATCCGCTCCGATGACTACCTGCCCAGCAAGGGCAATGTGCTTGTCACCTCCGAGAGCTATCTCGCCGAAAACGGCCCCGCCGTTGCCGGCTTCATCGCCGCCCTCGACAAGGCCATCGAGCATATCGCCAATGGCAGCGTCGAGACCGAGGTCGCCATGGCCGTCGCCGACTACACGCCGACCTTCGCCGGCCAGGAAGCGCTGGTCTCCGAGATCATCTCCGAGGTCTTCCTCAAGTCGCTGTGGCAGAGCCCCGACACCGCTGCCCATGAGCTAGGTTACGGCAATATCGCGTCCTGGCAGACCACGATCGATACGGCCGCCGAATACCAGATCATCCCCCAGAGCTTCGATGCCGCCGACCTCGTGGTCGAGCTGCCGTCCTCGATCCAGTAGCGCCAACCGGGGCGGCTCCGGCCGCCCCGCCCTTGGGAGACACCGATGCGCCATATCTTCTTCCTCGCCGCCTTCCTGGTGCTGTGGTCGCTGGCTCTGGTTGTCTTCCAGGTCCCTGCCTATCTCGTCCCCTCGCCCCAGCAATTGCTGGCCAAGGCCTGGTTCCTGCTGACGCGGGCCGACCTGCTCACGCATACCGCCGTCACCCTGCTCGAAATCCTGCTCGGCTACGCCATCGGCTGTCTGGTCGGCATGGCCGCCGCCCTGCTGTTTCACCGCGCCCCTCTCGTTGAGGATATCCTCAGCCCGCTCATCGTCTTCATCCAGACCGCCCCCAAGATCGCCATCGCGCCGCTGCTGCTGCTCTGGCTGGGCCTCGACATGACGCCCAAGGTCGTCCTCGTCGCCATCGTGACCTTCTTTCCAGTCATGTCGGCCATGCTCAGCGCCCTGCGCTCCATGCCCGAGCATCTCGACGTTCTGGCGCGCACCCTGCGCATGTCGACGCTGCAGCGCATCTGGCGCATCGAACTGCCCCAGTCGCTGCCACTGCTGTTTTCCGGCCTCAAGGTCGGCGCTACCCTGGCGGTCACCGCCGCGGTCATCGGCGAGCTCATGGGCACCCGCGCCGGCCTCGGCTACCTGCTCGCTCTGGGCCAGGAAACGGCCGATACCCAGCTCGTGCTGGTCAGCGTCCTGGTCCTGTCGCTGCTGGGTTATCTGGTCTACCTCGCCATCCTCGCCCTGGAACGCCGCCTGCTGCGCTGGCACGACAGCGCCACGCCCTGACCCTCGGCGCTAGCCGGCCAATTGCCTGCCCAGCCGGTCCAGCATGCTCAGGCACGCATCCACCTGCGACAGCTCGATATACTCGTCCGGCTTGTGCGCGTGCGCGATGGACCCCGGACCGCAGATAACCGTCGAAATCCCGTGCTGCTGAAACAGCCCCGCCTCCGTCCCGAACGAGACGCAGGTGGCCGGATTGCGGTTACCGGTCAGGCTGCGCACCAGCGCATCGGCCTCCGATTGGCTCATCGGCTCCAGCCCCGCCACCTCGCCGATGATCTGCGTGATCACGCTGGCCTCGGGCGAGACACGCCGCATCCTGGGCAGCAGGTCAGTTTCCACATAGGCCTCGATCTGGCTGCGGGCATAGGCAAAGTCACTGGCCGAGACGGGGCGCAGTTCCCAATCCACCGAGCAGGCGCCGGCAATGACATTGCGCGCGATGCCGCCCGCCATCCGCCCGACCTGGATGGTCGACCAGGGCGGATCGAACCGCGACTGCGCCGGGGCGCGCGTCTTCAGCACCTCCCCGATCTCGAGCAGCCGGGTCACGAAGCGCACGGCATATTCGACGGCGTTGACGCCGAGGTCGGGCTGCGAGGCATGCCCTTCGGCGCCGGTAAAGCTGGTCGTATATTCGCAACACCCCTTGTGCCCCTCGATGATCTGCATGTCGGTGGGCTCCCCGACAATGCAGACCGCAGGCTTCCGCCCGGCGCTGGCCAACTGGTCGAGCATCACCTGCGCCCCCAGGCACCCCACCTCTTCGTCATAGGTGAAGGCCATGTGGATGGGCCGTTGCAGCCCGGCCTCGGCAAATAGCGGCCCAAAGGCCAGGGCGCAGGCCAGGAACCCCTTCATGTCGCAGGTGCCGCGGCCATAGATGCGGTCGCCGCGCCGGTCGGCCAGGAAGGGATCGCTGGTCCAGTCCTGCCCCTCGATAGGCACCACATCGGTATGTCCAGACAGCACGATGCCACCATCCATGTCGGGCGGGCCGAGCGTCGCGAACAGGTTGGCCTTGGTGCCGTCAGGGTCGAGCGTCAGCGTGGTGCGCGCGCCGATCTGGTCCAGCCGCTGGTTGATATAGGCAATCAGGTCGAGATTGCTGTCTTGCGACACGCTGCGAAAGGCGATCAGATTCGCCATGATCGCCAGCGTGTCGTCGAGCAGGGCATGGGCCAAGGCCGGACCTCCCGGTCAGCGTTTGATGACGAGTTCGCGCGAAACGTCGGCAAGGCATTCCGCATCTGCACCGGCGCGAATGCGGATCGTCTCCGAGGTCTCGAAGCCCCAGTCGTCGGTCCAGATGGCGGGCATGAAATGGAACGTCATATTCTCCTCGAGCACCGAGGGGTCGCCGGCCCGGATGGACATGGTCCGCTCGCCCCAATCGGGCGGATAGGAAATACCCACCGCGTAGCCGGCGCGCGAGGTCTTTTCCACGCCGTGCCGGCGCAGCACGCCAAAAAAGGCATCGGCAACCTGGCCGCAAGTATTGCCCGGCCGCGCGGCCGCCAGGCCCGCCGCCAGCCCTTCGAGCACCGCGTCCTGTGCCTTGCGCATCGCTGCCGGTGGCTCGCCCAGATAGAGCGTCCGCGACAGCGGCGCGTGATAGCGCCGGTAGCAGCCGGCAATCTCGAAATAGGTGCCCTCGCCGGTTTTCAGCACCCGGTCGTCCCAGGTCAGGTGCGCCGCCGCCGCATCCTTGCCCGAAGGCGTCAGCGGCACGATGGCGGCATAGTCGCCGCCGAATTCGGGGGTTCCGCGCAAACCGGCATCATAGATTTCCGCGATCAGGTCACATTTGCGCACGCCCGGCTCGGCGACGGCGCGAATGCGCTCATGCATGATTTCGACCAGCCGCGCCGCCCGGCGCATATAGCCCAGTTCGGCCTCCGACTTGACGGCGCGCTGCCAGTTCACCAGCGCGGTTGCGTCGCCGATTTTCGCATCGGGCAATTCGGCGCGCAGCGTTTCGAGGCATTTCGCCGAGAAATAGTAATTGTCCATCTCGACGCCCAGCCGCGCGGCGCCGTGCCCCTTGTCGCGCAGCACGCCGGCAAGCACCTGATAGGGGTGGATATCGGGATTTTGCACATAATGGTCGGGGTAGGAAAACATCGACCCCTTGTCGAGGAATGTCGTCAGGCGGGCTCCGGCCTGGTCCTGCGGCCGCCCGAACCATAGCGGCTCCCCCTCAGGCAGCACGATCACCGCCTGGTGCACATAAAACGACCAGCCGTCATAGCCGGTCAGCCAACCCATATTGGATGGGTCGGTGACGACAAGCACGTCGATGGCCGCTGCATCCATCGCGCGGCGCACCTTGGCGAGGCGCTGCGCATATTCCGTCGCGGCGAAGGCAGGCGAGGTCTCGGTCAATCACGATCTCCGAAAGCTGAAAGTCAGGTTGAAAATATCTGTCCGGCGCCGCTGGCCAGGGCCCGCTGGCGCGCCAGGGTGGCGATCGCGGTGTCCTGCACACCCATCCCGGTGAGGTCCGCCAGGGTGATCTCGTCCGCCCGCATCCGCCCGGGCGCCTGCCCCGCGACAACGGCGCCGAGTTCGGCAAACACCGCGGTTTCCGCCACCAGCCCGGCCGCGATCGCATGGCGCAATTCGCCCAGCACGCGGGTTTGCGCCAGCCGGTCGGGCACATAGCGGTCGACGCGCGCCAGCACAGCGGGGGCAATCTCGTTCTTGTGCTCGGCATCCGAGCCCATGGCGGTCAGGTGCTGGCCGGGCTCCAGCCACCCCGCTTCGATGATCGGGCTGGCCGATGGCGTGGTGGTAACGACGATATCGGCCCCCGCAATCGCGACTCGCGGGTCGGCCATCGCGGTCACCGCAAAGCCGAGTTCGGCCGAAAGGGTAGCGGCAAGCGCGCTGGCCTTGGCGCCGTCGCGCGCCCATATCCGCGCCTCGGCCATCGGCCGCACCAGCGCCAGCGCCCGCAATTGCAGCCGCGCCTGCACGCCCGCGCCGAAAATGGCGGCGCAGGATGCGTCCCGGCGCGCCAGGTGGTTTGCCGCCACAGCTCCGGCCGCCGCCGTGCGGATATCGGTCAGGTAGCCATTATCGAACAGGGCCGCTTCGAGCAGGCCGGTCCGCGCACTGAGCAGCACCATGAGCCCGTTGACCGAGGGCAGGCCGAGCATCGGATTGTTGAAGAATCCCGGACTGATCTTGATGGCGAAGCTGTCGAGGCCCGGAATATAGGCCGTCTTGATATCGACTTCGCCATTGGCCTCCACCATGTCCAGCCGCAGGATCGGCGGCATGACGACCGCCTTGGTGGCGAGCGCCATGAAGGCGTCCTCGATGCAGGCAACGGCCGCCGCGTCGAGCGGCACCAGCTTGCGCAGGTCGGCCTCGGTCAGGATGGTAACGTCAGCCATGGCCGGCTCCCAGATCCGGATTTTCGCCCATGACGATCCGCCGATGCAGGGCCATGTCGATATTCCTGCCGCTCAGCACGATCCCGACCGGGCCGCGCAGCGCGATCTTGCCGGCCGCCAATGCGGCAATGCCGACGGCCGCCGCCCCCTCGATGACCTCGCCAAGCTCCATATAGGCCGAGCGGATCGCCTCGGCGATGTCGCCCTCGCTGACCAGCACGACATCGTCGACCAGCCGCTGCACCATGGAGAAGGTGAACCGGTTGTCGAGACCGATGCCGCCACCCAGCGAGTCGGCCAGGCTGGGAACTTCCCGCACCTCCACCGGCCTGCCACTGGCGAGGCTCGCATGCATCGCCGCCCCCCGCTCCATCGTTACCCCGATCACCCGCACCGCCGGATTGAGCGCCTTGGCGGCCAACGCCACCCCGGCAAGCAGGCCCCCGCCCGATAGCGGCACCAGCAGGGTTTCGGTGTCCGGCGCGTCCTCGATCATTTCGAGCCCCAGCGTACCCTGCCCGGCAATGGTCCCGGCCATGTCGAATGGCGCGACATTGACCATGCCCTCCTCGCGCACCAGCCGATCGACCTCCACCTGGGCATCGTCCTGGCTCACGCCCACGATCCGCACATCGGCGCCAAGCGCCCTGACGGCATCGACCTTGTTGGCCGGCACGAGACTGGACATGCAGATGACCGCGTCTATGCCGGCTGCCTTGGCGGCATAGGCCAGCGCCCTGCCATGATTGCCCGTCGAGGCCGCAACCACCCCGGCCTCGCGCTGCTCCCCCGAAAGGCTCAGCACGGTATTGGTCGCACCCCGCGCCTTGAAACTGCCGGTGATCTGCTGATGTTCGCATTTGAGGCGCACCACAACGCCATGGCGGGCGCTCAGCGGCAGCGCCTCCATCATGGACGTGCGGCGCACATGGCCGGCAAGGCGCTGCCGCGCCGCCACCACGTCGACAATCCCGATATCAGTGTCTCGCGCGGCGTTTCGATCCGGCATGTCCGCCCCTTGCCGATTGTGCCGCTGATGCCGCCCAAATCGCTCAAATACTATGCCTACGTCCGAGATAGTCGATCCTTCCAATCTGATGGAGGCGTGCAGCCGATCCGACTGCAAACTTCCATCACAAATAGATGTATCCTCCCTCGACTCGGCCCCCCCTCTCCGCAACCCTGAATACCGCGATGCGACGTCTTGAGGGGGACACCAGCAAACTGCAGTTTTCGGGCCATTCATCGCTTCCGGTCCAGGTCCGACCGCCGCTAAAACCCACCCGGCCAACTGCCCCGCAATACCCCCGGCGACATCGAATGGGTTGCTTTCAGCATACCGACCACAGGGACACAGGAGTCACGATATGCGCAGTACTTTCAGCAAACACGCTACGCCGATCTTCGCCGCCATCACTGCCCTCGCACTGGCATCCACCGCGGCCAGCGCCGTCACGCTCGAGGAAATCAAGGAACGCGGCTATATCCGCATCGCCGTCGCCAACGAAATTCCCTACGGCTATCTCGATCCCAACGGCGACCCCAAGGGTGCGGGGCCCGACGTGGCCGTGCAGGTGGTCAAGGCCCTCGGCATGGAAGCCGAGGACATCCAGTGGGTGGTGACCAATTTCAGCTCGCTCATTCCGGGCCTGCAGGCCAACCGGTTCGATCTGACCGCCTCGGAAATGGCCATCCGCCCCGAACGCTGCCAGCAGGTCATCTATTCGGAGCCGAACACCTCCTATGGCGAAGGGCTGCTGGTCATGGCCGGTGACCCCAAGGGCATCAAGGAATATGCCGACTTCGTCGATTCCGACCTGAAGGTCGCGGTCATGGCTGGTGCCGACCAGCTCAATATGATGCAGGCGCTCGGCGTTCCCGAGGAAAACATCGTCATTATCGCGGCCAATGCCGATGCGATTTCGACCGTCGCCAATGGCCGAGCCGACGCCTATGCGGCCACCGGCCTCACCGCCAGCGATCTCGCCAGCAAGAGCGACAAGGTGGAACTGGCCCCCGATTTCATCGATCCGGTGATCGATGGCAATGTCGCCCGCAGCTGGGGCGGCTTCAACTTCAACAGTGACTCGGTGGCTCTGCGCGACGCGTTCAACGCCGAACTGGCCACCTTCAAGCAAACCGATGCCTGGGCGGAAATCCTCGCCAGCTACGGCTTTACCCCGGAAGATATTGCCGGCTCGACGGCAACCACCACCGAGGCCCTTTGCGCCGAATAGGCTCGTGACGCCATGGCCGGATGATCCGGCCATGGCTCCTTTCTGAGAGACTGTTTGAAAATTCGCTCTGGCGAGTCAGCTGGCGTGGTTTTCGAGAACCGGAGCGCAGCGTAGATAGGGTGCGTGAGCACCGGAAGCGCAGAAAGCCCCGCCAGATAACCGCCAGAGTAGAGTTTTCAAACAGTCTCTGAGCGCGAGAGGACCACCCGCCATGCCCTGGTTTGACTATCTCAAACCGCTTGCCGACGGCGCCTGGATCACCGTGCAGCTCACGGTGTTCTCGACTATTCTGGGCGCCCTGCTGTCCTTCATCTTCGGCATCGGAAAGCTCAGTGACAACTGGGCCATTCGCGCCATCTCGATTGCCTATATCGAGGTCTTCCGCGGCACCTCATTGCTGGTGCAGCTGTTCTGGCTCTACTTCGCCCTGCCCATTGCCGGCGACGCCATCGGGCTCGATCTGCGCCTGCCGCCCGTCGTGGCGGGCGTAGCGGCGCTGGGGCTCAATATCGGCGCCTACGGGGCCGAAGTCGTGCGAGGGGCCATCCAGGCCGTCACCCCGAGCCAGTATGAGGCGGCGACCGCCCTCAACTTCACCTCCCGCCAGACCCTGTGGAAGATCAGCCTGCCCCAGGCGATCCCCGAAATGATGCCGTCCTTCGGCAACCTGGCGGTGCAAAATCTCAAGGACACTGCCCTGGCCTCGCTGATCAGCCTCGGCGACCTGGCATTCCGGGCCGAGCAGCTGCGCAACTACACCCAGGACAGCACCACCATCTATACCATCGTCCTGCTGATGTATTTCGGCATGGCACTGGTGCTGACCGCCATGATGCGCGTGCTGGAGGCCTCGGTCGGCCGCTGGCGCGGGGCGAGGAGCTAGCCATGCTGTTCGGAATCACCTGGGATACCAGCAACGGCGACCTGGCCTTCGCACTGTCGATCCTGCCCATCCTGCTGCGCGGCATGCTGGTCACCATCCAGGCCACCATCGCCGGCTTTGCCATCGCCATGGTCCTCGGCCTGGTCTTCGCGGTGCTCAAGAGCGTGCCGCTCAAGATCGTCTCCTGGCCGGCAATCGTCATCACCGAATTCTTCCGCGATACGCCGCTCCTGGTGCAGCTGTTCTTCCTCTACTACGTGCTGGCCGACTACAATATCATCCTGCCCGCCTTCGCCACCGGCGCCCTGGCGCTGGGCGTCCAGTACAGCGCCTATATGGCCGAGGTCTATCGCGCCGGCATCGAGGCCGTCGCCAGGGGCCAGCGCGAGGCGGCCAGGGCGCTCGACCTGTCGGCCTCGCGCACCTTCACCCACATCATCCTGCCCCAGGCGGTGCCGCGGGTGGTCCCGGCGCTCGGCAATTACCTGGTGTCGATCATGAAGGACGTGCCGGTGCTTTCTGTGGTCACCGTGCTCGAAATGCTGGGTGTCGCCCGCATCATCGGCGACCAGACGTTCAACTACCTGGTGCCATTGTCCATGGTGGGCGGGCTCTACCTGATCATGACCCTTGTCGCCTCGGCGCTGGTGCGCTTCGTCGATGCCAAACTCCCCAAGAGAGGGCTGCCCTTCAAATGAGCGAGCCAATCATCAAGTTCGAGAAGGTCGTCAAGAGCTACGGCAATTACCGCGTGCTCAACGACCTCGATTTCGAGGTGGCGCGGGGTGAGAAAGTCACCATCATCGGCCCCTCCGGCTCAGGCAAGTCCACGGTGCTGCGCATCCTGATGACGCTGGAGAAGATCAATGGCGGCGTGGTGTCGGTCGGCAACGAGCCGCTGTGGCACGAAAAGGGGCCGAACGGCCTGATCCCGGCACGCGAAGCCCATCTGCGCAAGATGCGCAAGCAGCTCGGCATGGTGTTCCAGCAGTTCAACCTGTTCCCGCACATGACCGTGCTGCGCAATCTCACCGAAGCGCCGATGTCGGTGCTGGGCCTGTCGAAACAGGACGCCCGCGAGCGCGCCGAAGAACTGCTGCAGTTGGTCGGATTGTCCGATCAGGCGCAGAAATTTCCCAACCAGCTCTCGGGCGGCCAGCAGCAGCGCGTCGGCATCGCCCGCGCCCTGGCCATGCGCCCCAAGGTGATGCTGTTCGATGAGCCGACCTCGGCTCTCGATCCCGAACTGGTGGGCGAGGTGCTCAATGTCATCGCCAAGCTGGCCGAGGAGCATGACCTGACCATGCTGCTGGTCACCCATGAAATGCGTTTCGCCCGCGAAGTGTCCGACCGGGTATGCTTCTTCGACCAGGGCAATATCAAGGAACAGGGCACGCCCGACGAGCTGTTCACCAACCCCAGGGAAGAGCGCACGCGGGCCTTCCTCAAGGCCGTGCTCGAAGGATGATCCTGCCTGGCGCAATTCACGCAAGCGGTTGATATGACAGGAGCCATCTGGACGCCAACCACGGAACGGCATTATGCTTCGGCGGCATCAAATGGATACCGGCCTGGCGTGAACCCATCCAAGTCCGAAACACCGAGGCTGGATGACCGGGATATAAAAATCCTGAGCATTCTGCAGCGCGAAGGCAGAATTCCCAAGGCGGCCCTGGCCGAGCGCGTCAACCTGTCGGCAACGCCGTGCTGGGAACGCCTGCGCCGCCTCGAGGAAGCCGGCATTATCGAGAGCTATGGCGCCCGCGTGTCGCTCAAGGCTTTCGGCCCCACCACCATGGTCTTCGTCCAGGTCGAGCTCGAGAGCCACCGCGCCGAGGATTTCGCCCGCTTCGAGGCCAGGATCAAGACCCTGCCCGAGGTCATCGAATGCTGGGCGGTCGGCGGCGGCGTCGACTATTTCTGCAAGATCGTGGTTCGCCTGCTGAGCGACTATCAGGCCCTGATCGACAGCCTGCTGGCCCAGCAGATCGGCATCAAGCGCTACTACACCTATGTCGTCACCATGCCGGTCAAGAATGAGCCGGTTCCCGTCGAACTGCTGGCGCAACCGTCCCAATAGACGAAATGCCTCGCCGCCTCGCGGCAAACAGGTCAACCATCCTTTTTCCTCCTCCAGTTTGGCGAACGCCTCTGGCCCCGTCCCGATAGTGTCAGCGGGCAGGAGGCAATTGGCCATGTCCGTTATTTCACCCGTGAACACCGCCGACGGCCTTGCCGGCCTGGCCGATGCGGCCCTGTTCTGCCGCGCGGCCTATATCGATGGGCAAAGCGTCAGCACCGGCGCCAGTGGCCAGATCGCCGTGCTCAACCCGGCGGACGGCAGCGAGGTCGGCCGCGTTCCGGCGCTCGATTCGGCCCAGGCGCGGCAGGCCGTCGATGCCGCCAGCGCCGCCTTTCCCCTGTGGTCCGGCCTGCTGCCGCAGGAGCGCGCCGCTATCCTGCGCGCCTGGTTCGAAGCCATCAGGGGCGCCCGCGACGATTTGGCGCTGCTGATGACCCTGGAACAGGGCAAGCCGCTCTCCGAAGCCCGTGGGGAAATCGACTACGCCGCCTCCTTCGTCGAATTCTACGCCGAAGAGACCAAGCGTCCCAATATCGAGAGCGTCACCTCCCACCTCCCCGATGCCGAGGTCGAGGTATGGCGCGAGCCCGCCGGGGTCGCCGCCCTGATCACGCCGTGGAATTTCCCCAGCGCCATGCTGACGCGCAAGGCGGCGGCGGCTTTGGCCGCTGGCTGCACCTGTGTCGCCCATCCCTCATCGGAAACGCCGTTTTCGGCACTGGCGCTGGCGGTCCTGGCGGAACGCGCCGGCATGCCGCCGGGTGTCTTCAACATCGTCACCGGTCATGCCGCCGAAATCGTCGGCGCTTGGACGTCCGACAAGCGCATCCGCGTGCTGAGCTTCACCGGCTCCACCGAAATAGGACGCCTGCTGTTCCGCCAGAGCGCCGATACCATCAAGCATCTGGTTCTCGAACTGGGCGGCCATGCGCCTTTCATCGTCTTTGCCGATGCCGATCTCGACCAGGCGGTCGAGGAGGCCATCAAGGCCAAGTTCGCCACGTCGGGGCAGGATTGCCTGGGCGCCAACCGCTTCTTCATCGAGCGCCCGGTCTATGCCGAGTTCTGCAAGCGCTTCGCCGCCGCCACCGCTGCTTTGTCGATCGGCCCCGGCCTTGCCGATTGCGATCTGGGTCCGCTCGCCAACCAGAAGGCCATCGACAAGCAGGTCAGCCATGTCGGCGATGCCCTCGCCCGTGGCGCCCGCTGCCTCACCGGCGGCAAGATCCACCCCGCCGGCCCGCTCTTCTACGAGCCGACCGTCTTGGTCGACGTGCCGCCCGATGCCCTGATCATGCACGAGGAGACGTTCGGGCCGGTGGCCGCCATTGCGCCATTCGATGACGAGGCCACCGTGCTCGCTCTCGCCAACGACACCGATTACGGCCTGATCGCCTATCTCCACACCAACGATCCGCGCCGCATCTACCGCGCCAGCCGGGCCCTGCAGTTCGGCATGGTCGCCGTGAACCGCACCAAGGTCACCGGCGCGCCCATCCCCTTCGGCGGCATGAAGCAATCCGGCCTCGGCCGCGAGGGCGCACGCCTCGGCCTCGAGGTCTTCACCGAAGTCAAATACGTCTGCCGCGACTGGCGCTGATATAACCACCCGAAAGGACCCACCCATGCTCACCAATGACCAACTCGGCCAGTGGGATCGCGAAAGCTTCTTCCACCCCTCCACCCATCTGGGTCAGCATGCCCGCGGCGAAGCGCCGACGCGGATCGTCACCGGCGGCTCGGGGGTCTATATCGAGGATCGCGACGGCAACCGGCTGCTCGACGCCTTTGCCGGCCTCTACTGCGTCAATGTCGGCTACGGCCGCCAGGAAGTGGCCGACGCCATCGCCGAGCAGGCGCGCCAGCTCTCCTACTACCACGCCTATGTCGGGCACGGCACCGAGGCCTCGATTACGCTGGCCAAGATGGTGCTCGACCGGGCACCCAGGAACATGTCCAAGGTCTATTTCGGCCTGGGCGGCTCCGACGCCAACGAGACCAACATCAAGATGGTCTGGTACTACAACAACATCCTGGGCCGCCCGCAGAAAAAGAAGATCATCTCGCGCTGGCGCGGCTATCACGGCTCGGGCCTGATGACCGGCTCGCTGACCGGGCTGAGCGGCTTCCACAACAAGTTCGACCTTCCCCTGTCGCCGGTTCTGCACACCGAGGCGCCCTACTATTACCGCCGCGCCGACCTGGCCATGAACGAAGCTCAGTTCGTCGCCCATTGCGTCAGCGAGCTCGAAGCCATGATCGAGCGGGAAGGCGCCGATACCATCGCCGCTTTCATCGGCGAACCGGCGCTCGGCACCGGCGGACTGGTCCCGCCGCCCGAAGGCTACTGGCCGGCCATCCAGGCCGTGCTCGACAAGCACGATATCCTGTTGATCGTCGACGAGGTGGTGACCGCCTTCGGCCGGCTCGGCAGCATGTTCGGCTCCGACAAATATGGCCTCAAGCCCGACATCATCACCATCGCCAAGGGGTTGACCTCGGCCTATGCGCCGCTATCGGGCTCCATCTTCTCGCAGCGCATGTGGGATGTGCTGGTGCGCGGCACCGATGAAAACGGCGCCATCGGCCACGGCTGGACCTACTCGGCCCATCCCATCGGCGCTGCCGCCGGCGTTGCCAATCTCAAACTGGTGGATTCCCTGGGCCTGGTCGAAAATGCCGGCACGGTCGGCGCCTATTTCAAGGCGGCGATGATCGATGCGCTCGCCGCTCACCCCAATGTCGGTGATATCCGCGGCGTCGGCCTGCTCTGCGCCGTCGAATTCGTCAAGGACCGCGACAGCCGCACCTTCTTCGATGCCGGCGAGAAAGTGGGCCCGCGCCTGGCCGCGGCCCTGCTGGCCCGCGGCGTCATCGCCCGCGCCATGCCGCAGGGCGACATTATCGGCTTCGCCCCGCCACTTTGCCTGACCCGCGATGAAGCCGGCATCATCGTCGGCACCTTCGCCCAGGCCGTCAAGGACGTGCTCGGCTAAAGGCCTGCTCTTCCACCGGGTCATTCCCGCGAAAGCGGGAATCTCCCTTCTAGGCAGGCGGGATCAGCCCGACCCGCATATCCGGCTCAAAAGACTGTCAAGCCGGTGGAATCCCGGCTCGTAACCGTTTCAGGCCACCCGGAAGAATAGCCCCGGGCTGCACAGTGCAAGGGGTGTGGTGGGCCCACCAGGACTCGAACCTGGAACCAGACCGTTATGAGCGGTCGGCTCTAACCATTGAGCTATAGGCCCACGCCTGCCTCTTAGCATTGTCCTGCCTGCTGGCAAGGGGAAACCTGAAACCGCGCCCTTCGCGAGCGCCACCCTCCTTCGTGCGCCCAGCGATATTTGTTCGTTGCGCGCCCATCTGCTATCACCGGCTGTCACGGCATTGCGGAGCTTCCATGCGCGAAGGCGATATCATCAATGGCCTGGTCAAGGGCCTCTCGGTCATCGAGTGCTTCGACGAGGAGCATGCCAGCCAGTCGATCACCGATGTCGCCAATCGCACCGGCCTCGAACGCGCCACCGCGCGCCGGTGCCTGCTGACGCTCGTCCATCTCGGCTATGCCAGCTATGACGGCAAGTTCTTCCGGCTGACCCCGCGCGTGCTCAATCTGGGCCATTCCTATCTCGCCGCCACCCCGCTCCCCCGGCTGATCCAGCCTTTCCTCGAAGAACTGTCCGGCCAGATCAACGAAAGCTCCTCGGCCGCCGTGCTCGACAATACCGAAATCCTCTACATCGCCCGCGCCTCCTATCGCCGGGTCATGTCGATCAATCTCGGCGCCGGTGCGAGATTGCCTGCCTATTGCACGTCGATGGGCCGCATCCTGCTCGCCTCTCTCCCGCCTGCTGCCGCGCGCGAAGTGCTCAACCGCTCCGAACTCATCGCCTATACCGAAAAAACCAAGGCCGATCTGCCCTCGATCACCACCGAACTGGCTGTCATTGCCGCGCAGGGCTTTGCCGTCATCGACGAGGAACTGGAACTGGGCCTCTGCTCCATCGCCGTGCCCCTGTTCAATGCCCAGGGCCACACCGTCGCCGCCCTCAATATCGGCGCCCAGTCCGCCCGTGCCTCCACCTCGCATATGATCGCCAATTTCCTGCCCCTGATGCGGAAAGTCCAATCCGAAGTCCGCCCCCTGCTGCGCTGATCCCTTTTATTCCTCTCCAGTCGGGGAGAGGTGGCTCGCGCAAAGCGCGAATCGGTGAGGGGGTACCCTTGCCATTCATATTAACGCTAACCTACGATCACGCCGACTCGCGGAGAATCCAATGCAGAAGAACAACTACGGCATGCCATTGATGGGCCTGGGCACCTATGGCCGCCGCGGCGCCGAAGGCGTCGCCGCCATGCTGGCCGCCATCGAGATCGGCTATCGTCACCTCGATACCGCCCAGAGCTACGACACCGAGCGCGAATGCGGCGAGGCCTTGCGCCAATCCGGCCTGGCGCGGGCCGACATGTTCATCACCACCAAGATCGACATGCCCAATTTCGGCTCCGGAAAGCTCATCCCCTCGCTGCGCCGGAGTCTGGATACCATTGGCATCGACCAGGTCGACCTGACGCTGATCCACTGGCCGTCCCCCCATAACCAGGTGCCGCTCCCCGTCTATATCGAACAGCTCGCCGAGGCCCAGGCGCTCGGCCTCACCAAAACCATCGGCGTGTCAAATTTCACCATCGCGCTGCTGCAGCAGACGCAGGCGATCCTCGGCGCCGTCCCCATCGCCAACAACCAGGTCGAGTGCCACCCCTACCTGCAGAATCGCAAGCTGGTGGATTTCTGCGCCGCCGCCGGCATTCCGGTCACCGCCTACCAGCCCATCGCCAAGGGCACCCTTGTCGGCGATCCGGTGCTGGAGCCGCTGGCCGCCGGCAAGGGCTGCACCGTCGCCCAGCTCGCCATCGCCTATGCCTTTGCCCGCGGCCTCGCCGCCATCCCCACCTCCGGCAAGCGCGAACGCCTGGCCAGCAACTTCGCCGCCCAGGAGCTGTCGCTGACCCCGGCCGACATGGCCACCATCGCCTCCCTCGACCGCGGCACCCGCCGCATCAACCCTGCCAGTGCGCCCGCCTGGGATTGATACGACTGTCACATTGACGGCCTAGTTATTGCGTCATCGGCTTCAGGCCACCCCCGCCCACCGGAATCTCTGGCCACTGTCACATTCGGCCGTCACGGATTCCGCACAGCCGCGCAATGCTACAAAAATTCCATCGCATATTCATATACATAACCTGTCACAAACGCGTCACGCGACTGCAATAAAACCGTCGTGTGCCACCCATATGGTCCCCCTCGTCAAAGGGCGGCACCGGGAATGAACTGCCGGATCGGCCAGCCAGGTTTTGAACTGAATTCTGAAAGGGAACTCCCCATGAGAAACGCACTCTATGCCAGCGCTGCCGTGCTTGCGCTTGCCGCCTTCGGCACCCCAGCCGCTTTCGCCCAGTCGCGCGACACCATCCAGGTTGCCGGCTCCTCGACCGTCCTGCCCTTCGCCTCGATCGTGGCCGAGGAATTCGGCGCCGCCTTCCCCGAATTCAACACCCCCGTCGTCGGCTCGGGCGGCACCGGTGGCGGCTTCAGCCAGTTCTGCGCTGGCGTTGGCGACAACACCATCGACATCGCCAATGCCTCCCGCCCGATCAAGGACGGCGAGCGCGAAGCCTGCACCACTGCCGGCGTCACCGATATCCGTGAAGTCCAGTTCGGCTATGACGGCATCGTCTTCGCCTCTGCCGCTTCGGGCCCCGACTTCGCCCTGACCCCACTCCAGGTCTACAAGGCCATTGCCGCCAACGTCGTTGTCGATGGCGCCCTGGTTCCGAACCCCTACACCACCTGGGCCCAGGTTGACGCCGCCCTGCCTGATCAGCCGATCGCGCTGGCCGTCCCGGCCTCCAACCACGGCACTCGTGAAGTCTTCCAGGAACGTGTCGTGACCGCTGGTTGCGAAGAAGCCGGCCTGCCCGACGGCGCTCCGGAAGATGCCTGCACCGCCTTCCGTCAGGATGTCGTGGTCGAGATTTCGGGCGACTACACCGAAACCCTGGCCCGCCTCAATTCCGATCCCAACACGGTCGGCGTGTTCGGCCTCTCCTTCTACGAGCAGAACACCGACACCCTCAAGGTCGCGACCGTCAATGGCGTCGTCCCCTCCAAGGAATCGGTCGTTGCCGGTGAGTACCCGGTCAGCCGCCCGCTGTTCTTCTACGTCAAGGGCCAGCATATCGGCACCATCCCCGGCATCGAGGAATATGTTCAGTTCTTCCTCTCCGAGCAGATGGCCGGCGACGGTGGCATCCTCGAAGCTGCCGGCCTGATCCCGCAGACCCCCGAAAAGACCGCTGAAGTGCTCGCCGCTTTCGAAGCCGGCGCTCAGTAATCGATCCAGGGCCGCGCCACCAAGGCGCGGCCCACTTCATTCCGTCCGGGGAGCCGTCCCATGAATGCCTTGATCGTCGCCGGCCTGCTGCTGGTCCTGTTGGGCGTGGCCTACCAGTCCGGCTGGTCCCGCAGCCGGGGCCTCGTCACCGCAGATGGCGTCAAGATCCATTCCCGCCCGCAATATCACGGCTCTTTCGTCGCCATCTGGGCCATGGTGCCCACTCTCGTCATTCTCGGCCTCTGGGCCTGGTTCGGCGGCGGCATTACCCGCGACTACACCGTTTCGCTGATCCCGACCGACATCATGACGTCGCTCGATCAGGTCGGCCTCAATGCCGCCATCGCCCGCATCGGTGCCCTGGCCTCGGGCTACGGCGTCACCGGCGACAGCCCCGCCTGGGAACAGGCGGCCGGCGATGCCCTGCGCTCCTTCCAGATGCTGACCTTTGTCGGCGTGCTGGTCCTGGCCCTGGTGGCCGGCGGCGCGGCCCTCGTCTATGCCCGCAGCCGCATCGATGCCCGCCTGCGGGCCCGCAACGCCGTCGAGCGCGTCATCAATCTCGCACTGCTCGCCTGCTCCGCCGTTGCCATCCTGACCACATTGGGCATCGTCGCCTCGCTGATATCGGAAGCCTTCCGCTTCTTCACCTTCATCCACCCGTTCGATTTCTTCTTCGGCACGGTGTGGAACCCCAACAATGCCGGCTCCGCGGGCAATTGGGGCAGCTATGGCCTGCTGCCTTTGCTGTCGGGCACCCTGATGATCACCGCCATCGCCATGCTGGTGGCCGTGCCGGTCGGCCTCATGGCCGCGATCTATCTCAGCCAGTATGCCGCGCCCCGGCTACGCGCCGTCGCCAAGCCGATGATCGAAATTCTCGCCGGTATTCCCACCATCGTCTTCGGCTTCTTTGCTTTGGTCACCGTCGGCCCCTTCCTGCGCGACATGGGCAATCTGGTCGGCCTCACCATCAATGCCACCAGCGCCCTCACCGCCGGCATCGTCATGGGCATCATGATCATTCCTTTCGTGTCGTCCCTGTCAGACGACATTCTCAACCAGGTCCCGCGCACCCTGCGCGATGGCGCCTATGGCCTGGGCGCCACCCAGTCCGAAACCATCCGCAATGTGCTGCTGCCCGCTGCCCTGCCCGGCATTGTCGGCGCGTTCCTCCTCGCCGTCAGCCGCGCCATCGGCGAAACCATGATTGTGGTGCTCGCGGCCGGCAATGCGCCGGTCCTGCGCGGCAGTCCTTTCGAGTCGGTCGCCACCATTACCGTTTCCATCGTCAACCAGCTTACCGGCGATACCGATTTCACCGGGCCCCAATCGCTGGTCGGCTTCGCGCTGGGCCTCACGCTCTTCGTCATCACCCTCGGCCTCAATGTCGTCGCCCTCTACATCGTCCGCCGCTTCCGGGAGCAGTACGAATAATCATGACCGATACGCTCTCCACCACCCGCCAGGCTTCCATCGAACGTACGCAGCGCATCCGCTCCGGCCTGCGCCGCCGTCACATGGGCGAGGCCATTTTCCGCGGCCTCGGCCTTGCGGCTATCGTGCTGGCGCTCGGCTTCGTCGCCCTGCTCTTTGTCGATGTGGTGCGCAAGGGCGTGCCCGCCTTCACCCAGTCCAACCTGCATCTGGTGGTCAATTTCGACCCCGAACTGCTCAAGGTCGATCCGGCCCCGGCCCCTACCGCCTTCGCCTCGCAGGCCGAATACAATGCCGCCAGCCTCAAGTGGCAGCGCGACGTCGCCATGCTCAACTGGAACAAGGTGGTCGAGGCCAGCCTCCGTGCGGCGGCGCCTGCAGGCTTCGATATCGACAGCAAGCAGATCCTCACCATCGCCGAAACCGACGCCCGCCACGATATCCGCGAACTGTTCGTCGCCGATCCGTCCCTGCTTGGCCAGACGGTCGACGTCGATGTGCTTGCCTCGGCCAATGCCGCCAACTGGATCAAGGGCAATATCGACCGCTCGCTTGGGGATGCCCAGCAGCAGCTTTCGGCCCCGGCCCGCGCCCTCATTGACACCTTCGTTGAAAACGGCACCATTTCCAACGGCTTCGCCTGGTCCATCTTCACCAATGTCGATAGCCGCGCCGCGCCCGCTTCCGCGGGCCTGCTCGGCGCCTTTGTCGGTACGCTCTGGATGATGCTGATCGTCATCGTGCTGGCCGTGCCGATCGGGGTTGCGGCCGCCGTCTATCTCGAGGAATTCGCCCCCAAGTCGCGCTGGACCGATCTCATCGAGGTCAACATCAACAACCTCGCCGCGGTGCCCTCGATCGTTTTCGGCCTGCTCGGCGCCGCCGTATTCATCAACTACATGCACCTGCCGATTTCCGCCCCCATCGTCGGCGGCCTGGTGCTGACCCTGATGACCCTGCCCACCATCATCATCGCCACCCGTGGCGCCCTGCTCGGCGTCTCGCCGGCTCTGCGCCAGGCGGCGCTCGGCATGGGCGCCTCACGCACCCAGATGGTGTTCCACCATGTGCTGCCGGTCACCTTTCCCTCCATCCTCACCGCCACCATTCTTGGCATCGCCCATGCTTTGGGCGAAACCGCGCCGCTGCTGCTCATCGGCATGAAGGCCTTCGTCGCCTCGGTCCCCTTGACCCCGATCGATCAGGCCACTGCCCTGCCTGTCCAGATCTATCTCTGGCAGGGCAATGAAAACCGCAATTTCTTCGAACCGCGCACCGCTGCCGCCATCCTGGTCCTGCTCGCCGTGATGATCGTGCTCAACGGCGTCGCCATCTACCTGCGCTCGCGCCTCGAAAAGCGCGCTTAAGGAGTTTCAGCAAAATGGATATGGTCGCCGGCAAGGTTAAGATGACCCAGCAATCAGTGAAATCAGCCATGAACCCGACCGACATGCTCGAACGCCCGATCCGGCTCACCGCCCGCGACGTCACCGTCCACTACGGCGCCAAGCAGGCCCTGTACGGCATTTCGATCGACATTCCCGACCGCGCCGTCACCTCCTTCATCGGCCCCTCGGGCTGCGGCAAGTCCACCTTCCTGCGCTGCATCAACCGCATGAACGACACGATCGAGGGCGCCAAGGTCGGCGGCACGATTCTGCTCGACGGCGAGGATATCTACGATCCCGCCCTCGACGTGGTCGAGCTGCGCGCCCGTATCGGCATGGTATTCCAGAAGCCCAATCCGTTCCCCAAGTCGATCTACGAGAATGTCGCCTATGGCCCGCGCATCCATGGCCTGGCCCGCAACAAGACCGACATGGACGAGATCGTCATCTCCTCGCTGCGCAAGGCGGGCCTGTTCGAGGAGGTCAAGGACCGCCTCAACGAGCCCGGCACCGGCCTCTCCGGCGGCCAGCAGCAGCGCCTCTGCATCGCCCGCGCCATCGCCGTCGGCCCCGAAGTGATCCTGATGGACGAGCCCTGCTCGGCGCTGGACCCCATCGCCACCGCCATCATCGAGGAACTGATCGACGAGCTGCGCGAGAACTACACCATCGTCATCGTCACCCACTCGATGCAGCAGGCCGCCCGCGTCAGCCAGAAGACGGCCTTCTTCCACCTGGGCAACCTGATCGAGGAAGGCGTCACCGAAGACATCTTCACCAACCCGGTCAACAAGCAGACCCAGGACTACATCATGGGCCGCATCGGTTAGGAGCGCATATCATGGCCAATATTGGCAAAGACCACATCGTTTCCTCCTACAATGACGAGCTTGTCGCCCTCGCCCAGACCATTGCCGAAATGGGTGGCCAGGTCGAAGTCGCCATCGAGAACGGCACCAAGGCCCTGCTCAAGCTTGACCGCGAGCTGGCCGACCTCACCATCATCGCCGACCAGCGCATCGACGACATGCAGCGCAAGATCGACGACATGGCCGTCTCCATGATCGCCCGCCGCCAGCCCATGGCCTCCGATCTGCGCGCCATCATCACCGCCATCCATGTCGCCTCGGATCTGGAGCGCGTCGGCGACATGGCCAAGCAGCTGGCCCGCCGCTCGCTCAAGCTCGAAGGCATGAGCCTGCAGCCCACTTTCTACAACGGCGTCAAGAACATGACCGCGCTGGTGCTGCGCCAGATCAAGGACGCGCTGGATGCCTATTCAAGCCGCGACTCCGCCCGCGCCATCGCCGTCTGCAACCGCGACGACGAGGTCGATGCCATGCACACCTCGCTGTTCCGCGAACTCCTCACCTACATGATGGAAGACCCGCGCAACATCACCACCTGCACCCACCTGCTGTTCTGCTCCAAGAATCTCGAGCGCATCGGCGATCACGCCACCAACATCGCCGAGCGCGCCTATTACCTGCAGACCGGCAAGCAGCTCACCAGCGAAGTCCAGGAACTCCAGCGCACCCAGATCAAGGCCTGAATTCTGCTCGGGAGCGTCACCCGACCGAGCACGCGACATCCACACCACAGCGTCATTCCCGCGAAAGCGGGAATCTCCCTGCCGCGCAAAGGTAGATTCCCGCTTTCGCGGGAATGACGCCGGAACAAAACCAATGGGAGCCACCCCCATGCCTGCCACCATTCTCGTGGTCGAAGACGAAGGCGATATCGCCATCCTGCTGCGCTACAATCTCGAGGCCGAAGGCTTCCGCGTCGTCACCGCGGAATCCGGCGACGAGGCCCAGCATGCCATCCAGGACAAGCTGCCCGATCTGATCCTGCTCGATTGGATGCTGCCCGAAATATCAGGCATCGAACTCTGCCGTCGCCTGCGCGCCCGCGAGGAAACCGCCCGCGTCCCGATCATCATGCTCACCGCCCGCGGCGAGGAAGAGGAGCGCGTTCGGGGCCTCGCCACCGGCGCCGACGATTATGTCGTCAAGCCCTTCTCCGTCCCCGAACTGGTCGCCCGCATCCACGCTCTGCTGCGCCGCGCCAATCCCAATCTGGTCACCTCAGCCCTCAAGGTCGGTGACCTCGAACTCGACCGCACCACCCACCGCGTCCGCCGCGCCGCCCGCGACGTGCATCTCGGCCCCACCGAATATCGCCTGCTCGAATACCTGATGCGCCATCCCGGCCGCGTCTATTCCCGCGAACAACTGCTCGACGGTGTCTGGGGCAATGACGTCTATGTCGACGAGCGCACCGTCGATGTCCATATCGGCCGCCTCCGCCGCGCCATCAACCGCGGCCGCGAAACCGACCCCATCCGCACCGTCCGCGGCGCCGGCTATGCGTTTGACGAGAGATTCGCCCAGGTCGCTTAGGCACCCGCGCCTCACGGGTGCAATGGGCGGAAAGCCGCCTTGGTGATGGTCGCTGGACAATGTCAGCTCAGCGCCACCAGGTGCCATTGGGCGGGACCTTCCACCAGCGCGGCATGACGCAATGGCCTTCCTCCTCGCCGTCTGCTTATGGGATTCGTGCAGCCACCGAGACGACGAGCGCAGGGGGAGATGGGTCAGGCCACGTTGCGATTGTGGTCGTTGACCTCAACCCAATAGCCATCAGGGTCAGCAAGGTAGATCTGATGAAATCCGTCGGGTCGCCCCGTAACTTCGCCGATGCTTTCGGACCAGCTCCAGAACTTTACCCCCTTGGCCCGCAACTCGGCGATGAAGCCGTCGAAGTCGTCGACACAGATGGCAAAGTGCGTCTGCTTCTTGAGGCGCGTGTCACCGAAATCGTCCTCGGTGATGTGGAGTGCAGTGACGTCGCCTATTCCGAACCAGCGGATATTGGGCCTCTCGGTACCGTTATGGATCGGCACGAAGCCCAGCACCTCGGTATAGAATTTCGAGCTGGCTTCAAGGTTACGAACCAGCAGAGAGACGTGGTCGAGTGTCATGTTCGGCATGCAGTCCTCCGTTGCCAGAACGTGGCACGAATTTGCTGGGCGTGGAAGCAGTGGTCGCTTGGGCCAAAATTGGACATAACTTACTGGCCGCTGCGATGACTGCAATAGGGTCGGGCACCTGCCATTGAGTACTGCTCCCTCTTACACCTCCGGCCCCTCCCGCAGCGGCGTATCATCCCGCAGCGGCACGGTTTGCCGTTCGATCATCCGCCGCACCTTCGGCAGTCCCTCGCCCCGATGCAGCGCCCGGATCAGGTCGGTATTCTGCGAGTCCGCCTTGGTCCGCCGCAGATTGTGCCGCAGATAATCGATCCAGGTCGGCACATGGTAGCTCTCCGTCCAGGTCTGGGGATGTTCCAGATCCCGCAGTACCGCCCATTGCCGCGCCCCGTCGCGGATGCGGATATGGCGCCGTTCCGCCATCAGCGCCAGGAAGCGCGGAATGTCCTCCTGGTCGATCTGGTAGTCGATCATCACCATGATCGGCCCGCTGCGCGGCCGGAGATCGAGCCGCAGGATCGGTTCGTTGAACGTATCGAGTGGGTTGAGGTCGAGCGCATTGAATTGCGGCAGCGGCAGCCGGAACCCCATCAGCCCGCAGGCCAGCAACACCCAGCCGGCAATGGCCAGCGTCCAGTCCGGCCCCACCGCATCGGCCGAAAGACCCCAGATCCAGCTGCCCGCGGCCATGCCGCCGAAAGTCGCCGTCTGGTAGAGCGACAGCGCCCGTCCCACCACCCAGCGCGGCGACGACAGCTGGATCGATACATTGAACAGCGACAGCGCCAGCACCCAGCAGGCCCCGGCCGGCAAGAGCGCGAAATGGCTCAGCACCGGGTCGCGGCTGAACCCCAGCACCGCGCAGCTTACCGCAAAGCCCACGCAAGCCGCCCGCACGATCACCTCATTGCTGAGCCGCTCGCGCACCCGTCCATTGAGGAAGCCCCCGCCAATGGCGCCCAGCCCGAAACTGCCCAGCAGCGTGCCATAGACCAGCGCCCCGCCGCCCACATATTCGCTCGCCACCGATGGCAGCAGCGCCAGCACGGAAATGGCGCCGAACCCGAACAGGAAGCCCCGCGCCAGCACCGTGGTCAGGTTGGGCGACAGCGACACATAGCGGATGCCGGCCCACATGGCGCTGGCGAAATTCTCGCGCGGCAGCCGGTTGGCCACCCGCTCCGGCTTCCACCGCCCCAGCGCCACCAGCAGCGGCACATAGGACACCGCATTGACCATGAAGGCCGCCGCCGCCCCGGCCAGCGCCACGATCAGCCCGCCCACGGCCGGGCCGACGCTGCGCATCATGTTGAAGCCCATGGAATTTAGCGTCACCGCCGCGGCCAGGTCCTGCCGCGGTACGATATCGCCCATCGAGGCCTGCCAGGACGGATTGAACAAAGCCGTGCCGCAGCCGATGAGAAAGGTGAAACCGAGCAGCAGCCATGGGCTGAGCATGCCCATAAAGGCCAGCACCGCCAGCGCCACCGACACCACCATCATCCCGCCCTGCGCGATCAGCATGATGGTGCGCCGGTCGAAATTGTCGGCCAGCGCGCCCGAGGCCAGCGAGAACACCATGATGGGCAGCGTCGTCGACGCCTGCACCAGCGCGATCATGTTATGCGAGTCCGTCAGCGTGGTCATCATCCAGCCGGCGCCCACCGACTGCACCAGCCCGCCCAGGTTGGACACCAGCGTTGCCAGCCACAGCAGCCGGAAGGTCTCATACCGGAATGGCGCCAGCACCGACGCTCGTTCACCCATCACGCTTTCCTCTCGTCCACTCTGTCTAGGTGCCCACCCAAAACTTGGCAACCATCCACGGGGCAAATCGCACACTGGCTTGTGAGACTCGGTCCAGCAGCGGAGGTCACCCTCCCCAACGCGCCAAGCAGGACTTTGCCCTTGCCTGTCCTTCCTCGATCTGGCATCAGCACCACCATTCATCCTGGACCCGGTGCAATTCCGGGTGGCTCTTCCGGCCGCCGATCCGCCGGACACTCAAGCAAAGCTGAAATTGGTGTGTCCGGCTCGCCCTTGCGAACCGACCCGATGGCTCTGTGTGTGCCCATGTCTTTTGTTGAACGTCTTCGCCTCGACTGGCTCTCCAATATCCGCGCCGACATCCTGTCCGGCATTGTCGTGGCCCTTGCCCTGATCCCCGAGGCCATCGGTTTCTCGATTATTGCTGGGGTAGACCCCAAGGTCGGCCTCTATGCTTCGGTGGTCATTGCCATCGTCATTTCCTTCGCCGGCGGCCGCCCCGCCATGATTTCCGCCGCCACCGCCGCGACCGCCGTGCTGTTCGGCGCGCTCGTCCGCGAGCATGGCCTGCAATATCTCCTTGCCGCCACCATTCTGGCCGGAATCATCCAGATCGTCGCCGGCTGGCTGCGCGTGGGCTATCTCATGCGCTTCGTCTCCCGCTCGGTGATGACCGGCTTCGTCAATGCCTTGGCCATCCTGATTTTCATGGCCCAGTTGCCCGAACTCATCGACGTCACCTGGCAAACCTATGCGATGATCGCGGTCGGCCTCGCCATCATCTACCTCGTCCCGCGCCTCACCCGTCTCGTGCCCTCCCCCCTCGTCTGCATCCTGGTGCTGACCGCCATCGCCCTGGCCTTCGGTATCGATGTGCGCACCGTGGCCGACCTGGGCGAATTGCCCGATGCCCTGCCCGTCCTGCTCCTGCCCGATGTGCCGCTCAATCTCGATACGCTCTGGATCATCCTGCCCACCGCGATCGGCGTGGCGGCGGTCGGCCTGCTCGAAAGCCTGCTCACCGCCTCCATCGTCGACCAGATGACCGATACCCGCAGCGACAAGAACCGCGAGAGCATCGGCCAGGGCATCGCCAATATCGCCAGCGGCCTGTTTGGCGGCATGGCCGGCTGCGCCATGATCGGCCAGTCCGGCATCAATGTGAAATCAGGCGGCCGCACGCGGCTCTCCACCTTCACCGCCGGCGCGTTCCTGCTGTTCCTGCTGCTGGTGCTCGGCGACTGGGTGGGTTTCATTCCCATGCCGGCTCTGGTCGCCATCATGCTCATGGTGTCGATCGGCACCTTCAACTGGTCGTCCCTTATCGACCTCGCCCATCACCCCCGCCGCTCCAGCGTCGTCATGCTGGCCACCGTCCTCGTCGTCGTCGGCACGCATAATCTGGCGCTGGGCGTCGGTGTCGGCGTATTGCTTTCGGGCATTTTCTTCGCCTGGAAGGTCGCGCAGATTTTCCGCGTCACCTCCAGCCTCTCCGCCGATGGCAGGCAGCGCACCTACCGCGTCGAAGGCCAGCTTTTCTTCGCCTCCGCCGACAACTTCCTCGATGCCTTCGACCTGTCCGAGCCTCTCGATCGCATGCGCCTCGACCTCACCGCCGCCCATATCTGGGACCTCACCGGCGTCAATGCGGTGGACAAGGTCGTCCTCAAATTCCGCCGCGCCGGTGTCGAAGTGGACGTCCTCGGCCTCAACGACGCCAGCACCACCATCATGGACAAACTCGCCATGCACGACCGCCCCAACGCCATGGCAAAAGTCCTGGGCCACTAGGACCGCGCTGACGCCGTGCTGGGCCGCTTTTCTCCCCTCGTGGGAGAAGGTGCCCGAAGGGCGGATGAGGGGGCCAGAGCCATCATCTACACTGAAGCATGGATGGCGCCAGCCGTTCCCCTCACACCACCACGTCCTCGTCACTCCCCAAAATCCCCGCCAGCACCCCCAGCCCGCGCTCCAGCATCGCCCGCCCCGGCGGCGCCATGATGCAGAGCCGCACGCCGGCTACCGGCGCCGCGCCCACCTGTGCCGCCGAAGGCGGCGTGATCCGCACCCCGGCTTCGCTGGCCCGCCGCGCAAACTGTTCCGCCTTGAGCGGGTCCATCGCCAGCCACAGATGCGGCGCCCCGTCCGGCATCGGCACCGTGCCGATTCCCAATATCCGCCGCGCCAGTTCCACCCGCGCAAAGCTCTCTTCCCGCAGGGCCGCGGCCACCTCTTCGCCCATGCCGATTTCGAGCATCGCCGTCGCCAGTTCCGCCACATAGGGCGGCAGCCCCCAGCTCTCTGCCCGCAGCCGCTTGCGCATAGCCGCCATCAGCGCCGGCGGCGGCGCCACTATCCCCAGCCGCACCAGCGGCGTCAGGCTCTTGGAGAGGCTGGTGACATAGATCACCTGCCCCGGCAGCAATTCCCGATAGGTCAGCCTCCCCTTGGCCGCGTAGATCCCATAGATATCGTCCTCGACGATGACGGCCCCATGCGCCCCAGCCACGCGCGCGATCTCCCGCCGCCGCTGCGGCCCGGTCTCGAAGCCCAATGGGTTCTGGCACACCGGCGTCGCATAGATGATCCGCGCGCCCGTCGCCGTCAGCGCTGCGTCCAGCGCCTCGGGCAGCATGCCCTCCCCATCATGGCGCACCGGCATCATGGTCATGCCCAGATTGGCCGCCGCCGCCAGCGCACCGGGAAAGGTCGCGCTTTCCGTGAGGATCAGGTGCGACGTCTCGCGCAGGCTGGCAAAAGCCAGGTGCAGCCCCTGCTGCGCCCCATTGCACAGCATGATCTCGTCACCCCCCAGAGGCGTGCGCGTCGCGCTCAGCCAGCGCGCCACCACGCCGCGCTGCCTTTCCGTTCCACCAAGATCGACATAGCCGCCGTTGGCCAGCGCCAGCGCATGGCGATTGGCCAGCGCGCTCGCCTCCTCCATGCGCCGGAGCGCGATCAGCGGCGGCGGCGCATTGATGGTGAGGTCGATCACCCCGCCATCGTCGCCCGCCACAGCCCGCTCCAGCACGAAGGTTCCGCGCCCGATTTCGCCGCGCACCACGCCGCGCGCGCTCAGCGCGTCGATGGCCCGCGTGACGCTGCCGATGGAGACGGAAAACTGCTGCGCCAGTTGTCGATGCGTCGGCAGCTTCTCGCCGGGGCGATAGCGCCCCTCGGCAATGGCCGCCTCCACTGCATTCGCCAACCGCTCATGCAGCGGCTGGTCACCCTCGGCCAGGGCAAAGATTGTATTGGGCATTGTATCATTCATTGAGTCGATACTATTCCACCTTCACCAATGCCTTGTCCACGTTGACCGGATGTCACGCCTTTCGGCTCTCGCGTAACTCTAAATGCTAACAGTGTGCTAGCCAATTCGGGCCAGTTGCGGACCGGTTTCAAAGTCCAGCCCCTCGTCGGCCCAGCCGGCAATGCCGCCAATCATCAGCTTCACCTTGCGCCCCAGCCGCGCCAGTTTCAACGCCGCCTGGTCTGCCCCGTTGCAATGGGGTCCCGCGCAATAGACCACGAACAGCGCATCGTCGCGCCATTCCGCCATCCGCTCCGCCGTGATCTGCCGATGCGGCAGGTGGATCGCACCGGGCAAATGCCGCCGCGCATAGGCCTCAGGCGATCCGACCACATGCAGCAGCACGAAATCCACATCGCCTTCCCTGATGGACGCCGCCACGTCGGCGCAGTCGGTTTCCAGCGCCAGCCGCTGGCTGAAATGCGCCACTGCCACATCGGGCGGCGCCACCGCATAGTCGCTGACAAGGCTCATCGCATCCCTTCCTTCCCGGCGGCCCGATCGCGCCTTCTTTATCCCCAGGCCACCCCGACCGGCCCATAATCCCGCTCAAGCAGCCCGCATCCACGCGCCTGCCGGAAATTTCCGAAGAACTTATCCCCGGCGCGACATCCACCGCGCCATTGCCCGGCCCCTTATCCTGCACGTCCCGCCAACAAGGTCAATGCTATTGACATAACAATATAGCGGTGTTTGTATCAATCGTATTGTTGCATGGTGATACAAATGACGCTACCGGAATTCCACCTCTCGTCCCGTGCCCAGTCCATGAAGGCCTCCGAAATCCGCGAGCTGCTCAAGCTCGTCGGCAGGCCCTCGATGATCTCCTTTGCCGGCGGCATTCCCGATCCGGCCCTGCTCAGCGTCGGCCTGTTCCAGGAGGCATGGCGGCAGGTCTTTGCCGGCCCCTCCATCGCCCGCGAGGCGCTGCAATATTCCACCACCGAGGGCTATCTGCCGCTCCGCCAGTGGATCGTCGCGCATATGCGGCAGCGCGGTGTGCCGGCTGATGTAGACAACGTACTCATCACCTCCGGCTCCCAGCAGGCGCTTGATCTCATTGGCAAATTGCTGCTCGATCCGGGCAGCACCGTGCTGTCGGCCCGCCCCACCTATCTCGGCGCGCTGCAGTCATTCTCGGCCTGTGAGCCGCAGTTTTCCGGCCTGGACACACCCCAGCCCACCGGCTCGGGGGCGCCACGACTAATCTATCTGGTGCCCGATTTCGCCAATCCCGATGGCGCCACCATGAGCCGCGCCGCCCGCCACCAGGCGCTCGACCAGGCCCGCGCCCTCAATACCGTCATCGTCGAGGATGCCGCCTATTCCGCCCTGCGCTACGATGGCGAAGAGCTGCCGCCCATCGCCGCCCTCGACGCCGCCTCAGGCAGCATCGAATCGACCCGCACCCTTTATTGCGGCACCTTTTCCAAGACCCTGTCGCCGGGCCTGCGCGTCGGCTGGGTCTGCGGCCCTGCTGCACTGATCCGCAAGCTCACCCTGCTCAAGCAAGGTGCCGACCTGCATACCGCCACCATCAATCAGATGGTCATCCACCACGTCGCCAGCGCGGACTACGATGCCCAGGTCGCCCGCGCCCGCGCGCTCTATCGTGTCAGGCGCGACGCCATGCTGGCAGCGCTCGAGCACCATGCCCCAGCGGGCCTGCACTGGAAAAAGCCCGAAGGCGGCATGTTCGTCTGGCTCACCCTGCCAGACCATCTCGACGCCGGACTGCTGCTGCAACAGGCTATGCGCCAGGACATCGCCTTCGTCCCCGGCGCCGCCTTCCACTCGGACGGCTCCTGCCGCAACACCATGCGGCTCAGCTTCTCGCTCTGCGACGAAGCCCAGATCGAAGTGGGCATCTTCAAGCTCTGCAGCCTCATCGGCCAGCAGAGCATGGCGCGGGCGGTGGGGGTGTAGCTCTGACCTATCAGTCGGGTCACCCTCCCCCTTGCGGGGAGGGTAGCGTCGCTCGGCCCAACGGGCCGTAGCAGAGCTGGGGTGGGGGTGCGAGAGCCCTGATATCGGGGCTAAACGTCCCCCACCCTTGATCCCTCTCCGCAAGGGGGAGGGTATCGACTGCAACCGCTCCGGCCCCTTAACCCGCCGCCGTATAGGCCGTCTTCACCACCGTAAAGAACTCGGCCGCATATTTGCCCTGCTCGCGCGCACCATAGCTCGAGCCCTTGCGCCCGCCGAACGGCACGTGGAAATCCACCCCCGCCGTCGGCACGTTGACCATCACCATGCCGGCCTCGGCATTGCGCTTGAAATGCGTCGCATACTTGAGCGAGGTAGTGACGATACCGGCCGAAAGCCCGAATTCGGTGTCGTTCGCCGTCGCCAGCGCCTCGTCATAATCCTTGACCCGGATGACCGATGCCACCGGCCCGAAGATTTCCTCGCGCGAAATCCGCATCGAATTGGTCGCCTCGGTGAACAGCGTCGGCTGGAGGAAATAGCCTTCGGTCCCCGCCTTCACCAGTTCGCCGCCCGCCGCCAGCTTCGCCCCTTCGGCCTTGCCGATGGCGATATAGTCGGTGTCCTGCTTGAGCTGGCTCGGATCCACCACCGGCCCGATTTCGGTGTCCTTGGCCAGCGCATCGCCTACCCGCAAGTTGCGCGTCCGCTCGGCCAGCGCCTCGACGAAGCTGTCATGGATGCCTTCGGTCACGATCACCCGCGACGATGCCGTGCAACGCTGCCCGGTCGAGAAGAAGGCCGACTGCGCCACGCTTTCCACCGCGACCTTGAGGTCGGCATCATCAAGCACCACGGTCGGATTCTTGCCGCCCATTTCGAGCTGGAACTTGCGGTTATGCTCGATAGACGCCGCTGCCACGCGCTTGCCCGTTCCCACCGAGCCGGTGAACGAAATGGCGTTGACGTCCTTGCTGTCGAGCATGGTCTGCCCCACCACCGAGCCACGGCCCATCACCAGGTTCAGCACGCCCTTGGGCAGGCCATTGCGATGGAGGATATCGACGATGGCCCATGTCGAGCCCGGCACCAGGTCGGCCGGCTTGATGACGACCGTATTGCCATAGGCCAGGGCCGGCGCGATCTTCCAGGTCGGGATGGCGATGGGGAAATTCCACGGCGTGATGATGCCGACCACCCCGATCGGCTCACGGGTGATTTCGACACCCACGCCGGGCCGCACGGACGGCAGCACCTCACCGGCCAGCCGCAGCACTTCACCGGCAAAGAAATCGAAGATTTGCGCCGCGCGGGTCACTTCGCCAATGCCCTCGGGCAGCGTCTTGCCCTCTTCGCGGCTCAGCAGCTCGCCCAGCTCGGCCTTGCGCGCCAGGATTTCCTGGCTGGTCTTGGAGAGAATGGCATGGCGTTCAAGAATGCCCGAACGCGACCAGGCCGGGAAAGCCGCCTTGGCCGCCGCGATGGCCTGCTTGGTTTCTTCGGCAGTCGCGCGGGCGTAAACCCCCACGACCTCAGCGGTGTTGGACGGGTTGATATTCTCCGCCCCGTCCGAGCCAACCCATTCCCCGTTGATGAGGTTCTTGTGCAGTTCAGCCATTTTCTTTGCCTTTCGGGGTGTCTCAAGAAGGATGAGAGGTTCGGCTCGACTTCGTTTCGTTCACGACGTCATTCCCGCGAAAGCGGGAACCTAAAGAAGGTCGGCCTGGGCCAGGTCACGCAGCAACTGGCTGGCGCCATAGGTCCAGGGCGGACATTGGGTGGAGAGGTTCACCCTGTTAGATAGGGTACCCAGCTCGGATGTCGAGATCGCGACCACATCGCTCAGCTTGTGGGTAAAGCCCTTGCCGGCACCGCCGCGGTCCTGCACCGGCGCGAACATGGTGCCGAGATAGAGTACCAGGCCATCGGGGTATTGGTGATGCCCGCCGATCGTCGCCGCCACCAGCGATTCCGGCGTGCGTGAGATCTGGCTCATCGACGAATGGCCCTCCAGCACGAAGCCATCCTCGCCCTTCACCAGCAGCGAAAGTTCGGATTGCTTGACCGTCTCCAGCGTGAAATCGCCATCGAACAGGCGGAGGAACGGCCCCAGCGAGGCCGAGGCGTTGTTGTCCTTGGCCTTGCCCAGCAGCAAAGCCGAGCGGCCTTCGACGTCGCGCAGGTTGACGTCATTGCCCAGCGTCGCGCCGATAATGTCGCCCTTGCTGGTCACCAGCAGCGCCACTTCCGGCTCGGGATTGTTCCAGCTCGACACCGGATGCAGCCCTACTTCGGCGCCATAGCCCACCGAACTCATCGGCTGGCCCTTGGTGAAGATTTCCGCATCCGGGCCGATGCCGACTTCCAGATACTGGCTCCACACGCCACGCTCGATCAGCGCCGCCTTGACCTTCATCGCCGTGTCCGAGCCCGGCACCAATGCGCTGAGATCGGTCCCGATCAGCCCCAGAATTTCCCCGCGCAACGAATCCGCCCGAGACTTATCCCCACGGGCCTGTTCTTCGATTACCCTCTCCAGCAGCGAAACCACGAAAGTAACGCCCGAGGCCTTGATGGCCTGCAGATCGATGGGAGAAAGCAGGCTCGGCAGGTTGGCATCGCCCTGCCCGGCCACGGAATTGGCCAGGATTGTATCGGCGGTGCCGAGCGATTGTCCTGCAGCAGTCCGCACATGTTCAGCCGCGCGACCGCTCTCGGCAATATCGCGCACCGTGGCAAAGCCCCTGGCGGTGATGTCGACAAGCTCATCGTTACGCACCGTAACGATACGTGGATGCGAATGTCCCGGAACGCGGGCCCGCCCCAGCAGCGTGCCGTCGGGATAATGCCTGTCGCCCATGTCGTGCCCCTGAAATGTCAGCGCAGTCAGTACCGCACCGCGGCCCCGGCGTGCAACCGCAGAAAATCATACTTTTGTCGATGAACCGATCTCCACACCTCCGTTCAACTCCGGTTCAGCTATGCCGCAATACTGACGCAATGGATGGGGAGTAGTCCTCTCGATACCTTATTGGAGTGTCCCATGCGTCTTGCTGCCCTCGTTCCCTTCGCCCTGATCGCCGGTCTTTCGCTGCCGGCCTATGCCGGCACCATCACCATCGAGGGGCACGGCGAAGTCATGGCGGCGCCCGATATGGCGCAGATCAGTTCCGGCGTCACCACGCAGGGCGCCACCGCCCGCGAAGCGCTCGACGCCAACACCAGGGCCATGGCCGAGCTGATTGCCGAGCTCAAGGCAGACGGCATCGAGGCCCGCGATATCCAGACCTCCGGCTTCTCGGTCAATCCGAACTACGTCTATACCGACGAGCGCGATGCCAACGGCTATTCCCTGCCGCCCAAGATCAATGGCTACCAGGTCAGCAACACCGTGACCGTCACCGTGCGCCAGCTCGACAAGCTGGGCACCATTCTCGACAAGTCGGTGACCGTCGGCGCCAATACCATCAACGGCGTCAGCTTCTCGGTGGCCGATCCGTCCGAGCTCTACAACGAGGCGCGCAAGGCCGCCTTCGCCGATGCCCGCGCCAAGGCCGAGCTCTATGCCACCGCCGCCGGCGGCGCGCTGGACGAAATCGTGTCGATTTCCGAAACGCAGGGCTTCAACAATCCGCAGCCCTACCCCATGTATGCGCGGGCCGACATGGCCGCCAGTGCGCCCGTGCCGGTCGAGGCGGGCGAGCTGGCCTTCGCCATCAACGTCAACGTCCAGTGGGAGCTGGATGCCGGCGCCAAATAGGCGCCTGTCAATTCCCATACCCCTTTCGAGGGGGCTTGGGCGGTGGGGACGATCGGAAATACCGTAGTCACCCGTCCCCACCAACCTGATCCGGCAAGGCCCTCGCGCAAGCGGGGGCTTTGCTTTATCCCGTGATCACTTCCCACAGCATGTTGAGCCCCACCACGACCAAAAAGATCGCGAACACATATTTGAGCGTCTTCTGCTCCAGCCGGTGCGCCAAAGCCGCTCCGATCGGTGCACACACGGCGGCCAGCACCGCGACCAGCACCAGCGCCACCAGGTTGATATAGCCCAGGCTGAGCGGCGGCAGGCCCGCTGCGCCCCAGCCCGAAATGATGAAACCCAGTGTCCCGGACACCGCAATGGCCACGCCGATCCCCGCCGACGTGCCCACCGCCGCATGCATGGTGGCGCCGAACGCCACCAGCGTCGGCACGGTCAGCGAACCACCGCCAATGCCCATCAGCGACGAAATATAGCCCACCACGAAGGCCGAAGCCCGATGCGTCGGAGCCGAGCCGTTCAGATGCCCCATCAGCCTGGTCTGAAAGGCGAAGATAATGTTGGCCGCGATCACGAAGGCCATCACCGCGAAGACGATGCGCAGCACGTCGCCTGAGAACAGCCCCGCCATCAGCCCGCCGATAAACGTACCGGCGACGATGAAGGGGGCCCATAGCCGCAACACCTTGAGGTCCAGCGCACCGCGCTTGTAATGCGCCCGCGCGCTCATAATGCCGGTGGGAATGATGATGGCGAGCGAGGTGCCCACCGCCACATGCTGCACCACGTCGGTATCATAGCCCAGCAGCAGCAGCGCATTGCTCAGTGCCGGCACGATGATCGCCCCACCACCGATGCCCAGCAGGCCCGCGGCGACGCCAGATACCACCCCGGTCACCATCAGCCCAAGCACGAAGGGCCAGTAACCGGCCAGCGTCGCCCAATCCATCAACGGTCTCCAATCAGATGCAGCACCACGTCGCGCCGATGCGGGCGGCGACGATGCTCGAATAGATAAATTCCCTGCCAGGTGCCGAATACCGGCTCGCCCTCGAGCACCGGTATGCCGATGGTCGTTTGCGTCAGTGCCGCCTTGATATGGGCCGGCATGTCGTCCGGTCCTTCTGTGGTATGGACCAGCCAGTCCATGCCCTCCGGCACGAGGCGCGCAAAGAAACCGTCGAGGTCCGTCTTGACGTCGGCATCGGCGTTTTCCTGGATCAGCAGCGAGCAGGATGTGTGGCGCACATAGGCCGTCAGCAGCCCCGTAGCGATATCGGCCGCGGCAACGAACTGCCGCACGGCCGGGGTGAACTCGTAGAGGCCCTGCCCCTGCGTCGGAATTGTGAGCGTATCGACCGACTGCTGCATGGCCTCCGGCCTATCATGTTCCCTCCGTCCCGGCAAAGCGCATCGCGGCCCAATCCGTCCACTCCGCCGCAATGGCGCCACGTTCGGCCGGCCACGCTCCTCCCGCCCGCACCGGGAACCATCGCTCAACCCAGGCGTTGCGGGCCTTGCGGGGAGAAAGCATGGCCCAAACTGTCCGACGCTCCGTTCAGTTTGCGTTCAGACTGGCCTCGTGATGCTTGGCTCAAGCGTCAACCGACATAAAGGAAAGAACAATGCGCCTTAGAAATTGGCTCCTCACCGGCACCAGCATCGGTCTGATGGCCCTGTTGCCGCTGACCGTGCGCGCGCAGGACGGCGATCTCGTCGCTGCCTACCAGGCCTATGCAGCCGCTCAGGCATCCGGTGACGCCGCCGCGCTCGAGGCCGCACAGGCCAGCCTGACCGAACTGTGCATCGTGGCTGGCTATGCCAGCATCGACGAATGCATCGCCGCTATTTCCGCACCGGCTGCCGAGCCCGCACCCGCCGAAGAACCCGCACCCGAAGCCGCGCCGGCCGAGGAAGCGCCTGTTGCCGAGGAAGCGCCCGCCGAGCCCGCGCCTGTCGAGGCCGAACCGGCACCGGCTCCCGAGCCGGAAGTCGCCGTTGAACCCGAGCCGACGCCCGAACCGGAACCTGCCCCTGAGCCCGCTCCGGAGCCGACCCCGGTTGAAGAGCCTGCCCCTGCACCCGAGCAGCCTGCCGAACAGCCTGCTCCCGTGGCCGAAGAACCCGCCCCTGTCGCCGAAGAGCCCGCTCCGGCGGCCGAAGAAGCGCCTGTGGTCGAGGAGGCGCCGGTTGAAGAACCTGCCCCCGAGGCTCCGGCTGCCACGGTCGACATTTCTGCGGACCTGCAGGTCCAGATCGATCTCTACAACGCTGCCATCGCCGACCTGATGGCCGGTGGTGACGCCGCTGCGGCCCAGGCCCAGATGGCCGATGCCCAGGCCCAGATTGCCGCGCTTTGCGCTGGGGCCGGCTTTGCCGATATCGACTCCTGCCTTGCCCAGTATGGCTTGAGCTTGCCCGTGGTTCCCACGCTGCCTGCTGCGGCCGAACAGCCTGCTGCCGAGCAGCCGGCCGCTGAAGAGCCTATCACTGAAGAGCCGGCTCCGGCTGAGCCAGCCCCGGCCACCGATCCTGCGGCACCGGCCGACCCGGCTGCCATGCCCACCGAGCCCGTACCTGAAGGCACGGCCGGCGAAGCGGCACCTCTGACCGACTCGGGCAAGGAAGCCACGTCTGCCCAACCGGCCGCCACGGGCGAGGCCGCACCTGCCGCTGATGCAGAAGCCCCGGCCGAAATGGAAGCCGAGGTCGTCACGGTTGAAACGCTGCCCGAAAGCGATGCTGCGGCGCAGTCCGAGGCCATCGAGGCATTTGCGGCAGCACCGGCCGCCGCTGCCGAAGAAGGCACCGAGGTAACCGCCACTGAAAATACCACGGTTACCCAGACGGTCGTAAATAACTACATCAACAACATAACGAACAACACGACCAACAATACAACCAACACCACGGTCAACGGCGACGTCACGAACAACACTCAGACCAATATTGGCCAGCAGAACAACGTGACGGTCGTAGAGCAGTCGCCTGTAACGTCCGCCAGCACCGGCGACCTCATCACCCAGGTCATCCTGCAGGTCGGTACGCAGCTCGTGGTGAATTCGATCGGCCAGGACACCGATCGCTTCTACAATCCGCAGGAAGACGAGATCTTCTACGAGAACCTGAGCAATGGCCGCGTACGCGAGGTCATCACGCGCCCGGACGGTACCCGGATCGTGACCGTTCGCAATCGCAACGGTGACGTCCTTCGTCGTTCGCGCTTCACGCCCGACGGTCAGGAATACGTGCTCGCCAACTTCGACGAGCAGTATTACGACAATCTCATCGAATGGCGTGATCCGGGCCAGGATTTGCCGCCACTGCGTCTCGACATCCCGGTCCAGGACTATGTGCTGGATGCCCGGAATGCCGATCAGGACGAGCTGGAAATCTTCTTTGCCCAGCCGCCGGTCGAGCAGGTTGCCCGCCTCTACTCCATCGATGAGGTCAAGCGCTCTGCCCGTATTCGTGACAGCGTGCGTCGGCTGGAAGTCGGTGGCCTGACCTTCGATACCGGCGAAGCCACCATCGGCCGGGACCAGGTCGGCAATCTGTCGGCCGTCGCCAACGCCATGCTGGCCTTGCTGGAGCGTGACCCCCGCGAAACCTTCCTCATCGAAGGCCATACCGACGCCGTGGGTTCGGAAATCTCCAACCTCGGCCTGTCGGACCAGCGCGCCGCCACGGTGGCCCGCATCCTGACCGACTTCTATGGCGTCCCGCCGGAAAACCTGGCCACCCAGGGCTATGGCGAGCGCTACCTCAAGGTCCGCACCGAAGCGGCCGAACGTGAAAACCGTCGCGTCACTATCCGCCGCATCACGCCGCTGATCACCGTCGCGGCCCACTGATCGCTGCCAAACAGCACTTTGAAAGGCCGGGCCTAGCGCCCGGCCTTTTGCTTTTGCATCGGTGCCTTGCCAGATGGCCAGAAATTGCTATCTCAGCAGCACTGAGTGCTGGAGCATCCCATGAAGCGGCTGGAAATCTTCGTCGAGAGCGTCATCCTGGCGTCTCGCTGGCTGCTGGTGGCGTTCTATATCGGCCTGAGTCTGGCGCTTGCATTTTATGCCGTCAGCTTCGGTTTCAAGCTTTGGGATTTCGCCAGCCATATGATCGGCATGGACGAGACCGAGACTATCCTCAAGATCCTGGGCCTGATTGACGCAGCGCTGATCGCCAGCCTCGTCGTCATGGTCATCATCTCGGGCTACGAGAACTTCGTCTCGCGCTTTGACAATGAGGACGACGTGCATTGGCTCGGCCAGATCGATGCCGGTTCGCTCAAGATCAAGGTGGCATCGACCATCGTGGCCATCTCCTCGATCCACCTGCTGCAGATATTCCTCAACGTACCGCAATACACAGACAACCAGATCATGTGGTACACGATCCTGCACCTCACCTTCATCGTATCGGCGCTATTCCTGGCCCTGATCGACCGGATTTCGAAGAAGCCGGGCAAGGCAAAAAGGCCTGATATCTGAAATTTTTTGTCGCAGTGCCTGTTCAGCCCCTTCTGGAAGGCCGATTCCGGACTGACAATCCATTGAATCAAAAGCGCTATTTTCGCCGCAACAAACTGCGCATAGCGTGATCACGCTTTCGGGAACGAAAACAAAAAGCCTGCGTTTCTTTGCCATACGGTGAAACAAAGGAGCGAACTCATGGCTATCCCTGAACGCGATACCGTTTATACCAACGACGGCAACCGGACGGTCTATACCCGCGAAAGCAGCGGTACCGGCTGGTTCGTCGGCATCATCGTCGCCCTGGCCCTCCTGGCCATCGGCTACCTGGTGTTCTCCGCCAATTCGGGCCCGTCAACCACGGTTGACGTGAACGGCGCCCCCATGACGACCGAAGCCCCGGCCGATCCGGCTCTGGCTCCGGCTCCGATGACGGAAGCCCCCGCGGCTCCCGCGACTGACGCCGCCCCGATGACCGAGGCTCCGGCCGCTCCGGCGACTGATGCGGCCCCTGCGACTGACGCGGCTCCCGCTACGGAAGCCCCTGCTGTCGAGGCTCCGGCCACCGACGCTGCTCCGGCTGCCGAGCCTGCCGTCTAACAACGGCATCCAACCTACCTTCCGGATACCATCGGCCCTCCCTCCGACGGTATCAAAGGAGACCCCGGCTACCCCGCCGGGGTCTTGCTTTTCGGCGCGTCACTACGCCCTGCCCGGCTACCTTGCGCTGGCCCCTCTGCGTCCCCATGTGCGGAAACAACAATGAAGGGAGAACCCATGTTCAACATCGACCAGATCGTCAAAGCTCTCCAGACCGACCCCAATGCCCAGCGCACAGCCATGACCGGTGCGGCGGGCCTCGCTGCCGGCATGCTGCTAAGCGGGGGCGGCCTGGGCAAGCTTGCCGGCAATGCCGCCAAGCTCGGTGCCGTCGCTGCCGTGGGCGGCCTCGCCTATAATGCCTGGCAGAACTACCAGAAAAACCAGCAGGGCGCCCAGGCACCCGCGCAGGATGCGTTCATTCCGCCCGCCGGTGATGCCGAGGCACATGAGGAACTGGGTAAGACCCTCGTCCGCGCCATGATATCAGCCGCCAAGGCCGACGGCCGCATCGACGCCGACGAGAAGGAAGCCATCTTCAGCAAGCTCGAGACCATGAACCTTTCCTCCGAGGAAAAGGCCTGGGTGTTCGACGAACTGTCGAGTCCGCTCGATATCAATGCCGTGGCCGCCCGTGCCGATACACCCGAGCATGCCACCGAGATTTACGCCGCCTCGCTGGTGGCAATCACCGCCGACACCGCTTCCGAGCGCGCCTATCTCGACGCGCTGGCCTCCAAGCTCCGACTGGCCCCGGCCCTGGTTGCCGAGATCCACAAGGCGGCCGGTGAAAAGGCGCCCGAGCCCGCGGCAGCACCCGCCGCGCCCTTCGCCTACACCCCGTCCGCCAGCAACGTCTGATCGGGCAAGCCGCGCGCTTCGGCGCGCGGTTACATCCCTGTGCGTTCTTGATCGCATCTGCCGGTCGAGCCATCTGTGACCCAACCAGGAGTCACCCAGATGGAACTCGGACTTTATTCGTTCGCCGAAAACACCCCCGATCCGCTCAACGGCAACGCGCTGCAAGGCCCAGCCGAGCGGCTCAATGACCTGCTCGAGGAAATCGAGCTGGCCGACCAGCTCGGCCTGGCCTTCTATGGCCTGGGCGAACACCACCGGCCCGACTTCGTCGCCTCGGCGCCCGTGACCATACTCGCCGCTGCCGCCGCCCGCACGAAATCGATCCGCCTTTCCACGGCCGTTACCGTGCTGAGCTCGGAAGACCCGATCCGCGTTTGGCAGCAATTCTCGACCCTCGACCTGCTGAGCCATGGTCGCGCTGAAATCATGGCGGGCCGTGGCTCCTTCGTCGAAAGCTTTCCGCTCTTCGGGCTGGACCTCAACGACTATGACAGCCTCTTCGAGGAAAAGCTCGAACTGCTGCTCAAGATTCGTGAAGGCGGCAAGGTCGCCTGGCCGGGCAGCGCCCACACCGGGCCCATCCCCGGCATCGAGATTTACCCCAAGCCGGTGCAGGACCCGCTGCCCATCTGGATAGCCGTAGGCGGCACGCCCAATTCGGTGGCCCGCGCCGCCTATTACGGCCTGCCCCTGATGATCGCCATCATCGGCGGCCAGCCGCAGCAATTTGCGCCGCTAGTGCAGTTCTATCGCGACACGGCGGAAAAGGTGGGCCGCGATCCGCAAGCGCTGCCGGTCGGCATTTCTTCACACGGCTTCATCGCCGCCGACAGCCAGGATGCGCGCGACATCGCCTTTCCCGCTCACAGCGCCGCCATGAGCCGCATCGGCAAGGAACGCGGCTGGCCGCCCACCACGCGCGCGCAGTTCGACGCTGGCGCCACCCCGCAAGGCGCCTATTTCATGGGATCGCCGCAGGAGGTCATCGACAAGATCCTGATGCAGCACGAATGGTTCAGGCACGACCGCTTCGGCCTGCAACTGAGCGTCGGCACCCTGCCCCACGACAAGGTCATGAAGGCCATCGAGCTTTATGGAACGGTGGTGAAGCCGGCGGTGGACAAGGCGCTGAGCATTACTTTCCCGAACGCTTGATCGTCTTGATCGCCAGCGGCGGCAGGCCGGACTTTTCCGAAATGGCGCGATCCTGCTCCATGATGGCTTCGCGGGCCGGTTCGTCGCCATCGAGCCCCCCGAGCAGGCTCGCATCCACCTTGCGATTGGAACGCTGGCTGCCGTCCTCATAGATTATGTCGAACATCACGAATTCACTGCGTGCCGTGGGTTTCTTTGCCATTGGTACTCTCCTGTGCGGCAGCCCGGCTCGCAGGACGCATGGTCCGCGAGATCGGGCAAGTGCCAAAATCGGGTTGGTCGAGCTAGCGGAAGATGCCTTCGCCCTGCTCGTCGATGATCTGCCGCCCCTTGGCAAGCGCCAGGGCAACCAGGTCGTCGCGTGAACTCATGCGGTCGGCGCGAATGAAGCGGTAGGTCTTGAGCGCGCCGCCAACATCTTTCTCGATCGTCCCGGCCAGTTGCAGCTCGCTGCCGGCCTTCATCTCGATCGCCTTGATGAGGAAGCCCTTGTAGGCCTCCTCGCCCAGCGCCTTGTCGCCTACCGGCTCGGCACTCGACGAACCGCCACCACCGAACAAATTCTTCCAGAACGACATGGCCCGGTCTCCCTAGTTTTGTCCCGTTCCGCGCAGGCGGCGGACCGGCAGCGGCAATTGCAGTTCGCCGCGTTTTTCCATTTCCTCGCGCAGCCAATCCGGCGAGATGTCGAAGTGGTTCGGCCAGGTCGGCACGCCATTCTTCAATTCGACCGTGCCAAAGAACCGCCGATCCCGCAACGGCTCCGTACCCTCGCCCCGCTCCCCGATCATGCCAGCGGCATCGAACGTGCCGGACGATCCATCGGAAAACGTCACCACCAACCTGAACGGCACGATGGCGCGGATGGCGGTGAGCTTGAGGCGGGAAGCAATTCGTCCGGTTATTTGCCCACTCCCGCCTTGGACAGAACCTCCCGCCACCAATTTGCAAGCAAAAGCAGTATGGAGGCAAAAACGGCGATCCCAAAGAGCCAGGTATTATTGCTGTCCCAGGCTGCCTTCATGACAAAGCCCATCCCGCCTATCAGGGCCGGAATGGCAACGGCTGCTGCCGCGCTCAGCATCAACCGTTGATTTTCCTGGGTCGCGACAAAACTGGCTCCCAACAAATCGCGCCAGCCATGCTGCCAGCTGTAGGACCATCCCGTCATGGCCTTCAAAGCCTCTTCGGTCACTTGGCCATCACCCTGCGAAGCTATACGGGCGATCATCCGGTCGCCAACCTTGTCGTTGACTTGCAGGCCCAGAAATTCTGGGCTTGCCTTGGCAAATTCCTCCAAGCGATTTCCTTTGGCCACCGGCCCGAGCGACCGAAGCGCTGGCGTATCTCCGGCGTCAATGCCCGCTAACTGGCTGGCGTGTCTAATGCCATCAATGGAGCGTAACGACGAGCATTTCGACACGCCTACGAACATGATCTGGTCGGCACCAGAGAGAAAGTCGAGATTGCTCAAATTGGTTTCCGTGGCCTTGAACACGCGCAGCTTGGTGAGATTTCGCAGCGGAGCCATGTCCGGCAACTGCGAACAATACGAGAGATCGAGATATTCGAGATTGGTCAGCTTCGCTATTGCCTGGACTGCCTCGTCGTCCAAGCTTCCATTGCTGAGGTCGAGAAAACGAAGACTGCGCATGCCGGCAACGGTGCGGGCAATATTAGGTCGCGACCGCTTGGACATGGCTAGGTAGGATAAGCTGAGCACATTGATGCTCTCTTCAACTACTCCATCGCAGCCCGATATATCGAGAATATCGAGCGACCGCAGGCTGGCCAGCTCCGAAAGGCCCTCAGTGAGTTGCGGATTCTGGCTGATCTTCAACTCGACCAGCTTCGGAAATTTATCGATCCCTACGATAGAGTGGAGCATGCAGCGTCGCGCACTGATACGACGCAGCGTCGGCCGCAGCTTCTGCATGGCCCCGGTTGGCAGCGTGTCCAGCCCGAGGCCGGTTAGACGTAGCACTGCACCACCTGTCCTTACGGCCTCCGCAATACGTGACGCGACTTGCTCGGTAAGTTCGGCGTTCATCCGAAAACCCTCTGCGCCAGGTAGGCATACCCCTCTTTGGTCACGTTTCGCCGTCGCGGTAGCAGGTCGCGTAGCTCTTCTAGAGTGCGGGGCAGTGTATAACCCGGTACCCCGATCAAGCATTCGGACTTAATCGCGCGTAGACAGAAAACCTGCGAGGACCCGACAACGCTGGCTGGCAAAGGCTGTGAAGGGGTCCACAGCCTATCTCCCACCAGCTTGCGATAATTCAGGTCACCTTTGATGATGATGACCGAATTGGGCGCGAACAAATCCTGATGCGCGCTCATCTCCGGCAGGTGACCCACTAGCCTGATCGTGGTCGAAAAATCAAAAGGCATATCAAGAAAGGGCGAGCTACGCACGTTGAACCGTTGGTCGTGTAGCAGCATCGACAGGCTGCCAACGGCGTCATGTGCCTTGGTCATCACATCTCTGAGAGACAGCCAGTCAGAATAGGTCACATCCGAAACGAAAACAGGCAGGTTCTTGACCCAGACCGTGATCGTCTCAAAATGCCCGGCATCGTAGATGGCCTTGCAGAGTACTAGGTCATCCAGAAATTCGAGCGAGAAGTTGTCAGCCACGATGTTGATATGGCGCGGCGCCCCACCCAACAGGATTGAAACCAAATCGCGGGTGTGGTCAATCACCAGGGGACCCAACGAAACGTCTCCGGTGCCTTGACGGGATCGCGGCGAGACAGTCTGGCTGCTGTCCGTCCGGTTTTCGTATAGGCACATATCGACCGCGTGCGTGAGCATGGCACGCTTGTCTCGCTTCTCAGCGATCTGTTTCAGTCGTTTCTGGAGATGTCCCCAAGCCGCCGGCGCCTGCACCGGGCCAACTCGCTTTTCTTCGGAAAACGGATCGAGATCGGTCGGATAGCGCCAAGTCGAGCTGTCCACTTTCTCCAACTGAAAGAACAGCCCGGTACATTCGAGCACGCGAAGGTAGAAATAATACTCAAGTTCGAGAAAGGGCGCCGACCGCCAGTCGCCGACGCGCCGTGCCAACTCCTCCCAAATGCCCTTGGGAAAGAAAGGGTTTTGTTCCAGAGCGGAAACATGCCCGCGCGAGCTGAGCGAAAGTTGGAGATCCGACAGACGTGACCAACTCTTGGCGCCTGCGGCCCCGAGCATGACCCGCTCAATTAGCATCGGCAGGCGATCATCGAGTGTATATTCGGCGAATGGGGAGTTCGAAGGGGTCGCGAAAGGCGATACTGCGCCGGCCTGGAAATCCAGGACAGCCTTTGCAACGTCTGACAGACCAGCGCTACTCCCCCCGTTGACTGCCATCAATTATCCAGGAAGCTCCGCAGCTTGCGGCTCCGGCTCGGATGCTTGAGCTTGCGCAGGGCCTTGGCCTCGATCTGGCGGATGCGCTCGCGGGTGACCGAGAACTGCTGGCCGACTTCTTCGAGCGTATGATCGGTGTTCATGCCGATACCGAAGCGCATGCGCAGCACGCGCTCCTCGCGCGGCGTCAGCGACGCCAGCACGCGGGTCGTGGTCTCGCGCAGGTTGCTCTGGATCGCGGCGTCGATCGGCTGGATCGCGTTCACGTCCTGAATGAAATCGCCGAGGTTGGAATCTTCCTCGTCGCCGATCGGCGTTTCGAGGCTGATCGGCTCCTTGGCGATCTTGAGCACCTTGCGGACCTTGTCCAGCGGCATCTGCAGCTTTTCGCTGAGTTCCTCAGGGGTCGGTTCGCGGCCGATTTCATGCAGCATCTGGCGCGACGTGCGGACGATCTTGTTGATCGTCTCGATCATATGCACCGGAATACGGATGGTGCGGGCCTGGTCGGCGATCGAACGGGTAATCGCCTGGCGAATCCACCAGGTCGCATAGGTCGAGAACTTGTAGCCGCGGCGGTATTCGAACTTATCGACGGCCTTCATCAGGCCGATATTGCCTTCCTGGATCAGGTCCAGGAACTGCAACCCGCGGTTGGTGTACTTCTTGGCGATGGAGATCACGAGGCGCAGGTTGGCCTCGACCATTTCCTTCTTGGCGATCGCAGCTTCGCGCTCGCCCTTCTGCACCTTGTGCACGATACGGCGGTATTCGGCGATATTGAGGCCGGTTTCGGTCGCCAGCGTCGCCACGTCGCCGCGGATTTCGCGGATCGTGTCGGCTTCGCGGCGGGCAAATTCGCCCCAGCCCTTGCCGTCGAAATCGGCAAGACCCGCTTCCCAGGCCGGATTCACTTCCTGGCCATAGTAGCTTTCGAGGAACTTCTCGCGCTTGACGCCATAGCTTTCGGCCAGGCGCAGAAGGCGTCCTTCCAGCTTCACCAGGCGCTTGTTGATATCATAGAGTTGCTCGACCAGGCTTTCGATACGGCTGGCATTGAGCGACAGCGACTTGACGTCGGCAATGACTTCGCCGCGCAGCACATCGAGCTTCTTGGTGTCGGCATCTGACACCGAGGCCGAGCGGTCCTCCGCGTGCCGGTCCTGCATTTCGCGCATCTGGCCATAGGCGTTGGCGATGCGGTCGAAGGTTTCCACCACCTGCGGCTTGAGCTCGGCTTCCATGGCCGACAGCGACAGGGCGTTCTCGAACTCGTCGTCATCATCGTCAGGTGCCGGATCCTGCGGGGCCTGCGGCTCCTCGGGCACATAGTCGTCGTCTTCGTCGCCCGAGGCGCGCCGCGGGGCTGGGGCAGCCTTGGGCTTTTCGACGACCGTTTCCATCTTGGGAGCGGCGTTGAGGCTCACCAGGTCCGGCGCCGGAGCGGCCTGCTTGGCGTCCGGGCCGGCATATGTGGCTTCGAGGTCGATGATGTCGCGCAGCAGGATTTCACCCTGCGCGAGTTGCTCGCGCCAGATGATGATGGCCTGGAAGGTCAGCGGCGATTCGCAGAGGCCTTCGATCATGGTCTCGCGACCAGCCTCGATGCGCTTGGCGATGGCGATTTCGCCCTCGCGGCTCAGCAGTTCCACCGAGCCCATTTCGCGCAGATACATGCGCACCGGATCATCGGTACGGTCGGAGCCGGCTTTGGTATTGGACGTGGTCGAGACCGCGGTGCTGCTGGTCTGGGCCACTTCCTGGCCCTGGTCTTCCTCGTCCTTTTCGACTTCGGTCTCTTCGACCTCGTCTTCATCGACGACGTTGATTCCCATGTCCGAGAACATCGACATGAAATCTTCGATCTGCTCGGACGACACCTCGTCCGAAGGCATCACCGCGTTAAGTTCTTCATAGGTCACGTAGCCGCGCTTCTTGGCGACCTTGATGAGCTTCTTTACGGCGGCGTCGGAAATGTCGAGCAGCGGGGAGTCGTTCGTCGCCTCGGGGGCGCCGGCTTCCGGCTTCTCGGTATCCTTGGTGGTCTTGGGTGCTGCCTTGGTGGCCATCTGGTACTCCGTCGGAACCCGTGAGCGCCCGGGTCCGGGTAAGGCTTAAGTGGTGACACCTCAAGGCAAGGTAAAGGCTCGGTCACTGAGGCGTTAACGCCCTTGGTGCGACCGAAGTTCGCCTCGGATGACTTCACATATCGCCATATGCAAAATCGCGCGTACTCGCGGGCTTCCAGAGGCATCCTCTAAAAGCTGCGTGTCGCGCGTCCCGATAACGAACCAAATCCTTCGATCAATGCCTCTGTGCCATCGACAGTGGTAATCTGGTTCTTGATGTCCCGCAGCCTTTCAAAGGTTTCTTCGCTCGGGTCTTCGCCCAGCGCCGCTTCGGCTGCCTTGAGTTCTCTATTTAGCTGAACTTTCTTGTTATGCAAGGCCAGCGCGTGACTCAATCCGGTCTGAGCGTCGACCAGGGCGATCTCCGAGGCCGTCTGCCATACGCCCTGGCGGGCCAGCACATCGCTCATCTTGTCCAGTGCGGGCCCATGTCCGCGCACCCCCAGCGCCGCCTTGAGGTCATCGGCCGAGATGTCGTGGTGGCGCACTACGAGGCTCAGGATTTCGCTCATCACTTTTTGCGCGGTCGTCGTTTCGAAATCGAGCGCCGCCAGCGCCTCGAACTTGTCCTCGACCAGCGCCGGATGGTTGACGAGGCTCAATATGATCGCCGCCTCGCGCGGTGTCGCCTCGACCACCGAACCCGGCTTGAGCAGCCGCGAATTGCGCAGTGTGTCCGATACGACCAGCCGCGGCGTGCCGCCCTTCGGATAGCCGTAGGCGCCGCTCTGGCCATAGCGCTGCTGCCCGCTGCGCGGCTCGAAGCGGTTCTGCCGTATCGGCGCAAAGAAGGCCCGCAGCTTCTCGTCGAACGCCTGCGCATAGTGGAACCGCACCGAGCCGTCCTGGATGGAATTGGCTCGCTCGCGCAGCCGCGCCTGCAGGGCAGCGCGGGCCTCCGGCGTTTCTGGCACCAGCCCGCCCGTCTCCATGCTCCAGATCACGTCCGACAGCGAGCGCGCGCGGTCGAGCACATCGGCAAAGGCGCCCCGGCCCTGTGCCTTGATCAGGTCGTCGGGGTCCTGCCCCTCCGGCAGGGTGGCGATGCGCACGGTAAAGCCAGGCTTGAGATGGGGCATGACCAGGTCCGCCGCCCGCTCGGCCGCCTTGAGGCCTGCCTTGTCGCCGTCAAAGCACAGCACTGGGTCCGGGGTCATCTGCCACAGCATCTGCAGATGCTCCTCGGTCAGCGCCGTGCCCAGCGGCGCCACGGTGCCCTCAAAACCCGCCGTCACTGCCGCGATCACGTCGAGATAGCCTTCCACCACGACGACGGTGCTGCCTTCCCGAGCCGCCTGCCTTGCGGTCTGCCCATTATAGAGCGTCCGCCGCTTGCTGAAGAGCTCGGTCTCCGGCGAATTGAGATACTTGGCCGGCACATCGGCGGACATGGCCCGGCCGCCAAAGGCGATGACCCGCCCGCGAAAATCCATGATCGGAAACATCACGCGGTTGCGGAACCGGTCATAGGTCAGCGGATCGTCCTCGCGGGTCGCCACCAGCCCGGTATCGATCATATCCTGCGCCGAGACACCATTGCTCGCCAGATGCTCCTTGAGCCCATTGCGGCTATCCGGCGCAAAGCCGATGCGGAAACGGGTCTGGCTCTGAGCCGAAACGCCGCGCTCCAAGAGGTACCCGCGCGCCCGCGCTCCGATATTGTGGCTCAGCGCCGCCTCGAAATATTTCGTCGCCAGTTCCATGACGTCGATCAGGCTCTTGCGCTCGGCCTCGCGCTTCTCCTGGCGCTCGTCGCGCGCCGGCATCGGCACGCCCGCCATTCCGGCGAGCTTTTCCACCGCCTCGGGAAAACTCATCCCGGCCTTTTCGGTGAGGAACCGAAAGTGGTCGCCCGAAACGCCGCAGCCGAAGCAATGATAGATGCCGCGCCGGTCATCGGCATGAAAGCTCGGGCTTTTCTCGCCATGGAACGGGCAGCAGGCCCACATGTCGCCCTTGCCCGGCTGGCTCTTGCGCTTGTCCCAGATGACATGCTCGCCCACCACCTGCGTAATCGGCAGGCGCTGACGGATTTCGTCGAGGAACTGATCGGAAAAGCGCATGCCCCCTAAGTAAGCGCTGCCCGCCCCGGAGTCACCCTGCCGCCGCCGACTTATCCCCGTCCCCGAATATTGGTGGAGAACGAAGCGGGGTCAGAAGAACGGACGTGATGGGCGACTATGGCGCGGATGCGCTTTCCGGCGAGATGAAGCGGGCGATAGCGATCCTGCGGGCCGCGGCGATTGAAACCCGCCTGACCCTGGCCATGAACCGGCTTCGGTCTGCCCTCAAGGCGGGCTACGATCCCAATCAGCCGCGCGAGCCGGCGGGACGGCCGACGGGCGGGCAGTGGACACGCCTCGACGTCGCGCAAAGCGGGCAGCAAAGCCATCCAGGTTTCTACTATTTCGATCTAAGGGCAATCGAGTCGCGGCGGTCTCACGCCTGGACATGGGTGAGTTGATCGACAACGCTCTGCAATATCTGACAGACCCGATAGATCGCGCAACGCTGCACGATTTTCTTACCCTGGTGCTGGAAAGCGGCGCCAGCGACGACAAGCTGGCGGACCTTTGGAGCGGCCGCTCGCTCCTAGTCTACAACAAGGAAGCCTATCGCGGCCTGCTCACCCATACGCGCGACAGACTGGCCACCAGCCTCCTTCGATAGCGGCGGCAATAAACATGAACCGCTGCTAAGCCGCCTTGCTACGCTGATAGAGCCGCCAGGCCCAGCCGAACAGGCCGAAGGCAAAGATCACCAGCAGCACGCCACCGACGATGACGCCCAGCGAGGCGCTGAGCAGCGGGAAGAACAGGAAGACCAGCCCGAGCAGGATATAGGACACGCCCGACAGCACCACCGGCCAGATGCGGGCATAATGCTCGCGCTCCCGCGTGATCACCACGATCTGCATGATGCCGACAATCAAGGCCGCGATGCCCACCAGGCTCGCCATGAAGGTCACGGTGAGGATCGTCGCCAGCAGCGGGCTGATCAGGATCAGGATGCCCAGGATCAGCGACAGCGCGTTCGCCACCACGTCGAACCAGTAATTGCCACTCTTGCCGCCGCCGAAGGTCAGGCTCCACAGGCCCAGCGCCCCATCGATCACCAGCAGGATGCCACCGGCCAGCACCAGCACCGTCAGCGCCTGGGTCGGCCAGATGATGGCGTAGAGCCCCGCCAGCAGCATCAATGCGCCACGCAAGGCCGTCGCCAGAGCAAACCGCCTCTTCGTTTCAGCCGAAACCGTCATCCTCGCCTCCATTGCGGACTCGCCACCTTGTCCCTGCAACAGTTTAACGCAGCCAGCCACGGTGCCAAGCCGCATAGCGGCGCACCGCTTCTGCCATACCAGAAGCGGTCGAGTGACCCCGCCAAATGCTTGTCGAAACTAACGATTTGGTGACCAAGTCCGGTCTCTATGGCCACGCACCAATTTTTCTTTCTGTATGCCGCACCATATTGGCGGACAGCAAGCGCGCGCGGAACCCTTCGATGATCGACAACGCCACATTGATGATAGCCATCGCGTTCTCGAGCGGCGCGCTGATGCTGACATTGGTGCTGAGCTGGCTGAACGCCCGCCGCGATGGCTACCTCATCTCCTGGGCTATCGGCCTGGCCTTCGTCGTCTTTGCCCTGGCCGCGCTGGGGCTGCGCAATGGCCGCTATGATCTTTGGGTACAGCTTGGCCCGTTCGTGGCGCTGATTTCGGGCATGGCGCTCATCCATGTCGGCACCTGCCAGTTCCGCACCGGCAGCGTAAGCCGGTTGACGGCGGCCCTGCTCTGGGTGGCGACCATGCTGGCAACCAGCCTGCCCTTCCTGTTCGGCCTGTCCGGCATCGGCACGATTGCGCTCAATCTCTCCTGCGCGACCTATATGATCCTTGCGGGATACCAGTATTGGGCCGGCCGCGCCGAGGCGCCCCTGCCGCTGGTTTCGGGGGCGTTCCTGTTCGTGCTGACCGGCGTGTCGTTCCTCGCCTGCGCCGCGCTGCTGGCGGTCGAGGGCCGCCTGGTGCTGACCACGCCGCCGAACAACTGGGCCGAGCAGTTCAACTCCATCATGGCCATTGTCGGCCTGACCGGCATCGGCGCCCTGTCGCTGACGCTCAACCAGTCCCGCGCCACCAGGCGCCACCGGTTGGAGGCCCAAACCGACTCGCTGACCGGCCTGCTCAACCGCCGCGCCTTGTTCGACCGCTTCGGCAAGGCCGAACTGCCGGTCGGCACGGCCGTCCTGATGTTCGATATCGACCATTTCAAGCAGATCAACGACCGCCAGGGCCATGCGGCCGGCGACGCCGTGATCCAGCATTTTGCCCATATCCTGCGGCAGAACCTGCGGGACGACGATTGCATGGCCCGCATCGGCGGCGAGGAGTTCTGCGCAGTGCTGCAGCCCATGGCGGTGGACCGCGCAAAGGCCATCGCCGAGCGCATCCGCGCCGATTTCGAACAGGCCACGATACGGCTGGTTTCCGAGAGCGTCCGCGCCACCGTCAGCGTCGGCGTAGCAACCGGCGGTGTCGATGAATCCTTCTCGTCGGTTCTGAACCGCGCCGATGCCGCGCTCTACCGGGCCAAGGACAGCGGCCGCAACCGCGTTACCGCGGCCCCGCTGCGACTCATCGCCTAGCCGGCCAGCGCCGCCCGCACCTTGCCGCTCGCCTTGCCGAAGTCGATCCGGCCCGGATAGTCGAGCTTGAGCTGGGCGATCACCTTGCCCATGTCCTTGGCGCCTTCCGCCCCGGTCGCCACGATCGCCGCCTTGATGGCCGCCTCGACCTCGTCCTCGGTCAGCCCCTTGGGCAGGAACTCGTTGAGGATGTCGATCTCTTCCTTTTCCACCGTGGCGAGGTCGGCGCGGCCGGCCTGCGCAAAGATGGCAAAGCTCTCTTCGCGCTGCTTGACCATCTTCTGCACGATGGCGAGGATTTCCTCGTTGGTCGCCGGCCCGCGATTCTCGGTGCGGATGGCGATATCCTTGTCCTTGATCGCGGCGGTGATGGCCCGCAGCGTCGCCGTACGCCTGATGTCGCGGGCCTTGAGCGCCGTTTTGAGCCCCTCGCTGAACTGTTCGCGCATGGGTTTTCGTCCTCTTGGCTTTCCGATTTGTTGGCCCCATATAGGCACAATAAGGCGGCCGCGCCACTTGCGCTGCTGCTTGCGGGCTTCTAATACGAGGCCTCAACCGACATCGAGATGAACCTGGAGGCCCACCGTGACCGGCTGGCAGCAATCCCCCGCGACCGCCCTTCTGATCCTTGCAGATGGTACGCGCCTGGAAGGCCGCGGCATCGGAGCGGTCGGCCACGCGGCCGGCGAAGTGTGCTTCAACACCGCCATGACCGGCTATCAGGAGGTGCTCACCGACCCCTCCTATGCGGGCCAGATCGTCACCTTCACCTTCCCCCATATCGGCAATGTCGGCACCAATGACGAGGATATCGAGACGGTCAACATGGCCGCGCTTTCCGGTGTCCGGGGCGTCGTGCTCAAGGCCGACATCACCAATCCGTCCAACTATCGCGCCGCCGAAAAGCTCGATGCCTGGCTCAAGAAGCGCAACATCGTCGGCATTGCCGGCATCGATACCCGCGCCCTGACCGCCCAGATCCGCGAACATGGCATGCCCAACGGCGTGATCGCGCACGAACCAACCGGCCTGTTCGACGAAGCCTCGATCGCTGCCGAGCTCAAGGCCTTTCCGGGCCTTGAAGGCCTCGACCTCGCCAAGGAAGTCACCACCGCCCAGACCTATCACTGGGACCAGACCGGCTGGGAGTGGAACAAGGGCTATGGCAAGCTCGAGAATGCCGACTTTCACATTGTCGCCATCGACTATGGCGCCAAGCGCAATATCCTGCGCTGCCTCGCCGACCAGGGCGCCAAGGTAACGGTCGTGCCGGCAACGGCCACGGCCGCCGATGTGCTGTCGCACAATCCCGACGGTATTTTCCTCTCCAACGGCCCCGGCGATCCGGCCGCGACCGGCAAATATGCCGTGCCCACCATCCAGAAGCTGATGGAAACCGGCAAGCCGGTCTTCGGCATCTGCCTTGGCCACCAGTTGCTCGGCCTTGCCCTGGGCGGCACCACGTCCAAGATGCACCAGGGCCATCACGGCGCCAATCACCCGGTCAAGGACCTGACCACCGGCAAGGTGGAGATCACCTCGATGAACCATGGCTTTGCCGTGGACAAGGCGAGCCTGCCCGCCGGCGTCACCGAGACCCATATCTCGCTGTTCGACCAGTCCAATGCCGGTCTCAGCGTCGATGGCAAGCCGATCTTCTCGGTGCAGTATCACCCCGAGGCCAGCCCCGGCCCGCGCGACAGCCATTATCTGTTCACGCGATTCCTCAACCACGTCCGCAAGCAGAAGGGCATGGCAGAGCTGCCCGAACACCCCGTCGCCGCAGCATGAGCTCCCTTCGGGGGAGGTGAAGAGGGCCTGACCCAACCTCACACATTCCCCGAGAACGTGTCGCAATCGCCCGGATTGCCCGAGGTGTAGCCGCGCTCGAACCAGGTCTTGCGCTGCGCCGACGTGCCGTGGTTGAAGGTCTTGGGCACGGCGAAGCCCTGCATGCGCTTCTGCAGGGTGTCGTCGCCGATCTGGTTGGCGGCGTTCAGCGCTTCCTCGATATCGCCATTGTCGAGCAGGTCTTCCTGCCCGGCATAATTGGCCCAGACGCCGGCATAGCAATCGGCCTGCAGCTCGACCCGCACCGAATAGGCATTGGCCTGTTCCTGGCTCATCGACTGCCGGCGCTGGTTGAACTCGGGCAGCACGCCGGTAATGTTCTGGATGTGGTGGCCCACTTCATGCGCCAGCACATAGGCCTGGGCGAAATCGCCCGGCGCGCCGAACTGCTCACGCAACTGATCGTAAAAAGCGAGGTCGATATAGACCTTCTGATCGCCGGGACAATAGAACGGTCCGGTGCTGGAATCGGCGGCGCCGCAGGCGGTGTTCACCGAATTGGAGAACAGCACCACGGTCGGCTCGGGATAGTCCTGGTCGGAGGCCTGGAACACTTCGGTCCACAAATCCTCGGTTTCCTTGACCACCACGCCGACGAAATCGCGCAGCTCGGCCTGTTCGCCGCTGGTGGGAAGCTGGCTCGATGAACTCGCCGATGGACTGCTGCCGGTACTCGATCCGCCAGTGAGAATATCGATGGGGTTGGTGCCGGTAACGGCCCAGATGATGCCCAGCACCACCACAATGCCGATCAGGCCGCCAATGCCGCCGCGCGACCCGCCGCCCGAGGGAATACGGATGCCACCGCCGCCCCGGCCGAACGGGCTTCCGCCCAGCCCGCCCAGACCGCCACCGGTCTGACCGCGCCGATCCTCGATGTTGGAACTCTGCTCGCGCCCACGCCACTTCATGGTGATTTTCTCCGATGGATACCCCAGCCTAGCAACAAGCCGGGCCGATGCAATCGGTTCCGATAGCCATGCGAAAGCGCCGCCTGCGATGCGGTTGTCATGGATGGGCGGACCCCGAGACGGCTGACGCCCCTGAGTAATTTAAGAGTGAGACGGAAACCGTCTCGGGGTGCCGGTTTTTGGAGCAGTAGACGGTGATCGCGCGTCCCAAACGCTCGAAGGGAGCGGCCGCTACTCGAACCTGCGCGGCAGCGAAGCCGGTTCTGGCGAGGGGGATAAGATGGATAAGTTTGCGCTTGGTGAATACCCCGATCCACCTTGCGGCCATGGCGCGATCTCGAGATGGATCCCGGCTCAAGGCCGGGATGACACCGAGGGTGGGGTGGCGAGGTGCCACTTTCACCGATCGTCATCCCTGGGCCTGACCCGAAGATGACATCGGGGTGGGCGGGTTCATGCCCACTGACAACGAGTTGTCATCCAACTGTCATAAATTGACCACTCGGTCAAAATTCCATAGCTTCATACCGCCGCCGTCATTCCACCGTCACCTATCGGCGGCAAGAGCATGCGCGCGCTTTAGGCGCGTCACGCGGGGCCAGGGGCCCAATCTCCGGGAGCGCGGCGCCCCCGGGACCAGTTCAGCCAATGAACGCTTCAGGGAGACACACATGAATTTCCTGCCAAAGATTTCTCGACGGACTTTCCTCGCGGGCTCCGCGAGCGTGGGGGCCATGGCCGCCATGCACCCTTTCGCCGCGCTGGCCCAGGCCAACCAAGCGCATCTGCGCATCATGGAAACGACCGACCTGCACGTCGCCGTCTTCCCCTATGACTATTATGCCGACGCCCCCAACGAGACGATGGGTCTGGCGCGCACCGCCTCGATCATCGAAGCCATCCGCGCCGAGGCCGGCAATTCGATGCTGATCGACAATGGCGACATCATCCAGGGCAACCCGATGGGCGACTACATCGCCTATGAAAAGGGCCTGGAAGACAATATCCACCCCATCATCGCCGCCATGAATACGCTGGGCTACGAGGCCGCGACGCTGGGCAATCACGAATTCAACTATGGCCTCGATTATCTCGACACGGCGCTGTCAGGCGCCACCTTCCCCTTCGTTTCGGCCAACCTGGTGCGCGGCGAACTGGCGGCCGACCCGCTCAGCGACGACACCTATATCGAGCCCTACCTGATTGTCGAAAAGCAACTGGCGGATGGCTCGGGCGGAACCAGAACGATCAAGATCGGCCTGATCGGCTTCCTGCCACCGCAGATCATGACCTGGGACGCGACGCATCTCGTCGGCAAGGTCAACACCCGCGACATCGTCGAGACCGCCAAGGCCTATGTGCCGAAGATGAAGGAAGAAGGCGCCGAACTGATCGTCGCCCTCTCCCATTCCGGCATCGCCGCCGACCAGACCACGGGCGCCGAAAATGCCTCGCTGCAACTTGCGGCGGTGGAGGGCATTGACGTGGTCCTGACCGGCCACCTGCACCTGGTCTTCCCCGGCCCGGACTTCGAGGGCGTCGAAGGCGCCGATACCGCCGCCGGTACGCTGAGCGGCAAGCCTGCCGTGATGGCCGGTTTCTGGGGCTCGCATATGGGCCTCATCGACCTGCTGCTGGAGCAGGATGCCGACGGCAAGTGGACCGTGGTGTCGCATACATCCGAAGCCCGCCCGATCTTCGAGCGCGTCGACGGCAAGGTGAACGCCCTGGTCGGGAACGAGGCCGAAGTGGCCGAGGCTGCGCAGGCCGACCATGACGAGACGCTGGAATATGTGCGCCGCGCCGTGGGCGAAACCTCGGCCCCGCTGCATTCCTACTTCGCGCTCGTCGCCGACGATCCGTCGGTGCAGATCGTGAGCCAGGCGCAGACCTGGTACATCGCCCAGATGATGAAGGGCACCGAATGGGAAAGCCTGCCGATCCTCTCGGCGGCAGCGCCCTTCAAGGCCGGCGGTCGCGGCGGCCCGGACTATTATACCGATGTGCCGGTGGGCCCGGTCGCGATCAAGAACGTGGCCGATCTCTACCTCTACCCCAACACGATCCAGGCCCTGGTCGTGACCGGCGCCGAGGTCAAGGACTGGCTGGAGCGCTCGGCCGGCATCTTCAACCAGGTCGAGAAGGGCGCCCAGGATGCGCCGCTGATCAACCTGGACTTCCCGTCCTACAATTTCGACGTGATCGACGGGGTCACCTACAGAATAGACCTCACCCAGCCGTCGAAATATTCCAGCGATGGCAAGGAGACCATCAACCCGGACGCCAATCGCATCGTGGATCTGCAGTTCAACGGCGCCCCGATCGACCCGGCGGCCAAATTCGTCATCGCCTCCAACAACTACCGCGCCGGTGGCGGCGGTTCGTTCCCCGGCACCGGCGCCGACCACATCATCTTCAAGGGTCCCGACACCAATCGCGACCTGATCGTGCGGTTCATCGTCGAGAACGGCACCATCAACCCGTCGGCCGACAGCAACTGGTCGCTGGCTCCGATCGGCGATACCACGGTGATCTTTGCCACCGGCCCCAAGGCGGCCGAGCACGTGGCCGACGTGACCGCCGTCTCGATCGAAGCCACCGGCGAAACCGACGCCGACGGCTTCGGCCTCTATCGCATCACGCTCTGAGCGCAGTGCTGGCAATCTGGCGGGGGAGCCGTTACGGCTCCCCCGTTGCTTTTTGAGGGATGACCATGCGGCACATACTGGCGGGCCTCTTGCTGCTGATGCTGGCTCTGCCAGCGCGCGCCGAAGTGCCGCTCAGTGGCACCTTTACCGCTACTGCGGCCTGTCCCGCCTACCAGTCCATCAACCGCCAGACCAATCCGGGCGCGGTGACGACCGAGCCCGGCACGGGTTATGAACTCCTGGCGGGCAACAAGGTCGCGCCCAGCCATTACTGGATCACCATACCCGGCGCCGAGCCGGAGCGGCGCTGGGTCGCCGTCGATTGCGGCACCACCGATGGCCAAGACCGGATCGCCGCGCCGGCGGCTGCGCCGGCGCCTGCCTATCGGGGCACGCAATATATCCTCGCCGTCAACTGGCAGCCGGCCTTTTGCGAGACCGCGCCGGGCAAGCCGGAATGCCGCAACCAGCGATCCGACAGTTTCGAGGCGACCAACTTCACCCTGCATGGCCTGTGGCCGCAGCCGCGCGACAATGACTATTGCAACGTGCCGGCCCGCCAGCGCCTGGCCAGCGAGGACGGCGACTGGCACGACCTGCCGGAACTGCGCCTGAGCCCCGGCCTGCGGCGCGATCTCGACCAAGCCATGCCCGGCACGCAATCGGGGCTGGACCGGCACGAATGGACCAAGCACGGCACCTGCTACGGCACCCCGGCGGAGGAATATTATGCCGATGCGCTGGACCTGATGCTGGCGCTCAACACCTCTGATGTGGCCGAACTGTTTGCCGGCAATATCGGCCGCAGGATTACCCTGGCCCAGCTGCGGCAGGCCTTTGACGACGCCTTCGGACCGGGCGCGGGCGAGCGCGTGACGATGGACTGTGCCCCCGATGGCAACCGCACCATCATCACCGAACTGACGATCGGCCTCACCGGCGACATTACCGGCCCCGAGGATTTCGCCACCCTGATCGCCGCCGCCAGCCCGACCGCGGGCGGCTGCAAATCCGGCATGGTCGATCCGGCAGGGCTGCGCTGAAGGCGGAATGACCGAAATCTTAACGCTGCCGATTCACGGGCGGGAAAGGCCTGCGGCATAGGCTCACCCGGTTTCCGCCGGAGCGACGCCATGACCGTCCCTGCCCTCGCCATTGCCAGCCTGGCCAAGAGTTTCGACCGGCCGGTGGTGGCCGATTTCGATCTCACCATCAGGGCCGGCGAGTTCTACGCCCTGCTCGGCCCCAATGGCGCCGGCAAGACCACCATATTGCGCATGGTGGCGGGACTGTTGCAGCCCGATGCGGGCGACATCGCCATCTTCGGCATCGATGCGCGGCGCGACCCCGTCGCCGCCAAGCGCGTGACCGCCTGGGTATCGGATGAACCCATGGTCTATGACCGGCTGACGCCGCTGGAATATCTCGAATTCGTCGCCGGCCTCTGGCAGATCGACGCCTCCACGGCCGAGGCCAAGGCCAATGAACTGATCGACTGGCTGGGCCTCAGGCCGCATGCCAACGAGCTGTGCGGCGGCTTCTCCAAGGGCATGCTGCAGAAAGTGGCTTTGGCCGGCGCCCTGGTGCATGACCCACGCCTCATCATCCTCGACGAACCGCTGACCGGGCTCGACGCCGGCTCGGCACGGCAGGTCAAGGATGTGCTGCTGGGCAAGGTGCGCGATGGCGTCACGGTCATCATGACCACCCATATTCTCGAAGTCGCCGAGCGCATGGCCGAGCGCATCGGCGTCATCAACCAGGGGCGGCTGATCGCCGAGGGCACGCTGGCCGATTTGCGCACCCGCATGGGACGGGAATCCAGCCTCGAAGACATCTTCCTCGACCTGGTGGCAGACGCCGCATGAGCGCAGCGCCCGCCTCGCTGGCCTGGTTTGCCCGTCACGAGCTGACCCTGGCCTGGCGCGAATTCGCCGCCATGATGACCGCCGGCCGGCGTGCCCGTGGCATCGGGCTGGCCATCTTCCTCGCCGGGGTCGCGGCCCTGCTGCATCTGATGGCCTTCGGTCTCGTGGCGCCCTGGGTGGCGCATGGCATCGTGCCGGACAAGGCAACGCTGGTGCTGCTGAGCGGCAGCGGGTTGCTGTTCTGGACGGTGATGCTGTCGCAGGCGCTGGAATCGGTAACGCGGGTCTATTACGCCCGTTCCGATCTCGACCTGATCCTCTCCTCGCCCGCTTCGTCGCGCCGGCTATTCGCTATCCGCACCGGTGCGGTGGCCCTGTCGACCATGGCGCTGACGGGCCTGCTGGCCAGTCCGCTGATCAACATGCTGGCCATTGTCGACGGGCCGCAATGGCTCGCGGCTTATGGCGTCGTGGTGGCGCTCGGCGCCCTGTCCACAGCCATTGCGCTGACCATCACCATCGCACTGTTCCGTCTTGTCGGCCCCAAGCGCACGCGGCTGATCGCGCAGATCGTCGCCGGCATTGTCGGCGCCGGTTTCGTCATCGGCATCCAGGCGGCGGCGATCCTGCATTACGGCAACATGAACCGCTTTGCCCTGTTCCAGTCGGCCGACCTGGTGGCCGCCGCGCCCGATATCGGCAGCCTGCTCTGGCTGCCGGCCCGCGCCGTTATGGGCGACGGCATGGCTTCGGCGGCGATGCTCGCCATCGGTCTCGGCGCGCTGGCGCTGGCCATTGCCGTCTCAGCATCGAGCTATGGGCAGCTGGCTATCTCGGCAGCCGGGCTCAACCACATTGCCAGCCGGCGCCGGCCATCGGCCCGCGCCTTCCGCCCGGCCTCGCAGCGCCAGATGCTGCGGCTCAAGGAATGGCGGCTGCTGCAGCGCGATCCCTGGCTGCTGTCGCAGACGCTGATGCAGATGCTCTACCTGGTGCCGCCGGCTTTGCTGCTGTGGATGAATTTCGGCCACGATGCCGGGGCGTTCGTCGTGGTGGTGCCGGTGCTGGTGATGGCGTCTGGCCAGCTTGCCGGCGGCCTCGCCTGGCTGGCTATTTCGGGCGAGGACGCCCATGACCTGGTGGTCACCGCGCCAGTTTCACCGCGCACCGTGCTCATCGCCAAGATCGAGGCGGTGCTCACCGTTATCGCCGTCGTGCTGGCGCCGCTGCTGGTGCTGATGGCGATCTCGTCGCCGCGCATGGCGCTGATCACCGCCATCTGCGCCGCCCTGTCCGCCGGATCGGCAACCGCCATCCAGCTGTGGTTCCGCGTCGTCGCCAAGCGCTCGATGTTCCGCCGCCGCCAGGTGGCCTCGCGCGCCGCAACATTGAGCGAGGCCTTTGCCTCGATCATGTGGGCCGGCACCGGGGCCCTGCTGGCGGCCGGATCATGGCTGGCCATCGGGCCAGCCATGGTGGCGATCGTGGTGGTCGGACTGGCCCGGCTGATCAGCCCGCGCCACCGCTAGCCCATCCGGGCCATGCTCGGCTCCGGCTGGCGCAGCACGGCCGAGAGGCCGATGCCCAGCAGCGACAAGGCCGGGAACAATGCGCCGACCCAGCCGAGATCGCTGGGCGTACCATATTGCAGCACCAGCCCCGCGATCAGCGAGCCGCCCGCAATGCCGAGATAGAGAGCCGAGGCATTGAGCGACAGCACCAGCGGGGCGTTGCCCGGCGAAAGGCTCAGCAGATAGCTCGACTGGGCCGGCGGAAAGGCCCAGCCGGTGGCGCCCCACAGGACGATCAAGGCGAAGAAGCCGGGCGCCATGAGGCCTGCCGGCAAATGTGCCGCCAGCGAGATCGCCACCAGCATGATGCCATTGAGCACGATGGCGCCGATGACGGTGGAGCGCGCGCCGATGCGGTCGGCCAGTTGGCCACCCGCGGCATTGCCGAAGGCGGCGCCGATGCCGAAGGCCAGCAGCACTGCCGGCACCAGTTCGCGCGGCAGGCCGATGGACCCGGTTGTGACCACCGCCAGATAGATGATGACGGTGAAGGCCCCGGCCAGGTTGAGCAGCGTCGTCAGCAGCGCGCCGGGCACGCCCGGCAGAGCCACCGCCGCGATGCGCTGGCGCAGCGTCAGCGACGAGCCGCGCAGGCCCGACGGCAACATGATCCAGATCGACGCCGCGGCAATGACGCCGAAGCCGGCGACCATGAAATAGCTGCCGCGCCAGCTCACCAGCCCGGCCACCAATGCGCCCAGCGGCGCGCCGAAGGCCACGGCCATGGTGGTGCCGCCGACGATGACGGAGATGGCGCGGGCGCGATGATCGACCGAGGAAATGGCGACGCCGGTGGCCTGTGCGGTTGCCGTATAGAGGCCGGCCGAGAAGGCCATCAGGATTCGCGCAGCCATCAGGTCGGCATAGCCTTGCGAGAAGCCGGCCCAGACCGCGCCCGCGGCAAACAGCAGGGCGGTGATGGTCAGGATACGGCGCCGGTCGGCCGTGCCGGTAAGCGCGGCGAGAATCGGCGAACCGAAGGCATTGGCCAGCGCGAAGGCGATGACGAGATAGCCGGCCTGGGTGAGCGTGACGCCAGTCGAAGCGGCAATGTCAGGCAGCAGGCTCGAAATGGCGAAGCTTTCGACGCCGATGGCGAAAGTGCCCACCGCCAGCCAGAGGAGACGGATATCCATGGGAATGGTCCTTGTTCAAAATTCATTGAACAATTGAACCTCGCACGCGGATGTGTCAATGCGCTAGTCCAACACTTATTGAACTAACCGGCCAAAACGGCTAGATATCAGCCATGTCCCTGCCGCATCCCGACGCCGACCAGATCGCCCTGCCCAATGTGCTCGCCGCCCTTGGCGACGAAACGCGGCTGGCCATTATCGGCTGCCTGGCCCGATGCGATGCGATGAACGGGCTGGTCTGCGGCCAGTTGGGGGGCCTCACCTCCAAGACCAACCTTACCTATCATGTGGCCAAGCTCCGCGAAGCCGGCGTCGTCAATGTGCGACCCGAGGGCACCAAGCGCCGCGTCACCCTGCGCCGCGACGATCTGGACGCCCGCTTTCCCGGTTTTCTCGATACGGTGATCGCCAGCGCCATCGACCTGCCACTGGTTGACATCACACTCCGGCAATTGCACGAGGCCGTGCAGGCCTGACCAGGAGGCCGATCATGACGGAACTGACTTTCCGGGACGCGGTTCCCGCCGACATCGCCACGATTGTCGGTCTCAGCTACGCCGGCGATGCGCGCGGCAAGGATACGCCGCCGCTCGATCCGGCGACCCTGACCGACCCGCGCTACCGCGCAGCTTTCGACGAGATCGCCGCCGATCCCAACCATCGCCTCATCGTGGCCGAGCGCAATGGCGAGATTGTCGGTACTATCCAGATCAGCTTCATCCCCGGCATGCCCAATTTCGGCATGAAGCGGGGCCTGCTGGAAAACGTGCATATCCGTGCCGACCAGCGCGGCAGCGGCCTCGGCACCGAAATGGTGACCTGGGCCATCGAGCGCTGCCGCGAGGCCGGGTGCGGGCTGGTGCAACTGACGTCGAACAAGCTCCGCCTCGATGCGCATCGCTTCTACGAGAAGCTGGGCTTCACCAAGAGCCACGACGGCTTCAAGCTGCGGCTCTAGCGTTCACCACAGGCTGTTATTGGTCGCCGGATCGCTGCCCGTCTTGCCGTCGGGGCGGTCGAGACCGGCGATGGTGGCCATGTCATCGCCATCCAACTCGAAGCCGAAGACGTCAAGATTGGCCTTGATGCGATCGGCGTGGACGGATTTGGGGATGACGATCAGCCCCTGCTGCAAGTGCCAGCGAATGATGACCTGCGCCGGCATCTTGCCATGCTTGCTCGCAATTCTGGCAATGGTGTCGTTGTCGAGCACTGCGCCGCTGCCCAGCGGGCTGTAGCTCTCGATGGCAATGTCGTGTCGGGCATGGAATTCCCGCACGTCGCGCTGCTGGAATTCGGGGTGAACTTCGATCTGGTTGACGGCCGGCGGCACACCGCTGTCGCCGATGATGCGTTCGATATGCTCGGGCAGAAAATTGGAGACGCCGATGGAGCGGATGCGCCCATCTCGCTGCAACTGCACGAAAGCCTTCCAGGTATCCGAATACCGATCATGCGCCGGCACCGGCCAGTGGATGAGGAACAGGTCGAGATAATCGAGGCCCAGCCGCTCGAGCGAGCCCATGAAGGACTTGAGCGTCGCATCATAGCCCTGATCGCCCGTACGAAGCTTGGAGGTGATGAACAGGTCTTCGCGCGGCACCTCGCTGGCGGCAATGGCCTTGCCGACGCCCGCTTCATTGTCGTAGCCCTGCGCCGTGTCGATGGCCCGGTAACCAGCTTCGATGGCGGTCGCCACCACCTTTGTTACCTTGTCATTATCCACCTGCCACACGCCAAAGCCGAGCTGGGGAATGGTCTTGCCGTCATTGAGTGCAATGTCTGGAATAGTGGCCATCTCGATATCCTGTCAGGTGAAGGGCGGCAGCTAAACCAGTATGGCGATGCCCATGAAGGCGAGGATGAGGAGCAATGCGATGCCGATAAGCATGATGGCGAAAATGATCTTGGCCAGCGTGGCGGCACCAGCAGCGATGCCGGTAAAGCCCAGACCACCGGCCACCAGGGCGACGATTACGAGTATGATGAGCAGTTGAAGCATGACTTGACCCTGGCCGCGTGATTTTGCTTCCCTAACGCATGGCGGCATGGCCCGTTCCCGTCGCCGATTGATCCATTCGCCCCGGAGGCCGCAATGGCCGACACCAATATCAAGAACCGTACCGAAACCGTGCTGAAGCCAGCGCGACCGCCGCTGCACAAGGTTATCCTGCTCAATGACGACTTCACCCCGCGCGAATTCGTGGTGCGGTTGCTCAAGGCCGAATTCCGCGTGCCCGAGGCGCAGGCCGGCATCATCATGCTGACCGCACATACCAAGGGCGCCTGTGTCGTGGCGGTGTTCACCAGGGAGGTGGCCGAGGAAAAGGCCACGCGCGCCACCGACTCCGCCCGCCAGCACGGCTATCCGCTGCTGTTCAGCACCGAGCCGGAGGAATAGGCTCAGGCCGTGCCGAAGCGCAGCTTCGACCGCTCCCGGTGCTTGGCGGCTTCGACCTCCCGATCCTTGGGCGGCGCATTGGTTTCCATCGACTTGAGCAGCTTGCGCACGACCTTTTCGATATCCTCCACCGCCTCGTGAAACGCGGCTTCGTTGACCTTGGATGGCGCGCTGTAGCCGGAAATCTTGCGCACGAATTGCAAGGCCGCGTCGTGCATCTCGTTGCGCGTGGCGGGCGGCTCGAAATTGAACAATGGCTTGATGTTGCGGCACATGGGGCTTTACTCCGGACTTCGGCGGGAAAGCTACACCCGGTCGATGTTTCCCGCCAAGCCGGTCAGTCGATGCCGGCGAAAGGGTCGCGCCAAGCATCGATGGCATTGAGCCGGTCGTGCCACGCCACGATATTGCGATAGCCTTCCAGCGGGATGCGGCCCGGCTCGGCAAAGGGGAGCGCCGAGGCCACGCGGAAATCGGCATAGGTCAGGCGATTGCCAACCAGCCACGGGCGGCCGGCCAGCGTCTGGTCGAGAATGGCGGCGAAGCGGTGAAAGTCCTGCTCTATGCCTGCGACCACAACCGGGTCGGGCGGCCCCATCCAGGACAGGGCGGTGAAATTGTGCCAGACCAGGCCTGCCCCGGCGACAGTGAAGTGATGCGCGCTCCAGCTCACCCACATCTGGATGTCTTCGGCATGCGCGTCGGGCCAGAAATCGCCACCCGCCAGCCGTGACAGCCGCAGCGCGATGGAATCCGCCTCCCAGCGCGGCTTGCCGTCTTCCACCAGCAGCGGCGCCAGCGAATTGGGATTGAGCGCCAGGAAGGCGTCACGGTCAGCACCCATCGGCTCATAACGGATGAACTCGACCGGCGAAGCCAGATGCCGCGCCACGGCCACCGCGACGCGCGGGTTGATATTGTGCGTGTAGTAGAGCTTGCGGTCGACCATCACGACCTCCGCGCGAAAAAGGCCGAACGGTCGAGGCCGGTCCTGCTGTGCCGTTCATCGGCCAGAGGCCGGATTTCCAGCGTCACCAGGCCCTCCAGCGGGCCGGGTGCGGCGATGGCCACCGCCTCCTCGATGCTGCCGGCCTCGATGAGCATGAAGCCGGCGACGAATTCCTTGGTTTCGGCATAGGGGCCGTCGGTGCGGCCCGATGGCCGGATCACCACCGCGGTTTCAGGCCCCTGCAGCGGGCTGGCGGCGATGAGCTTGCCCGACGCAAACAGCGCGTGATCCTCTTCGATGCAGGCATCCTTGATGGCGATATGCTCGGCCTTGGTCAGCGTATCGGGGCCGGCGCCGGCATAGACGATGCAGAGATATTTCATTCGATTGTCCTCCATCTGATGCAGCTAGTCGGTGGCGGCGGCCCCGGATCGACATGATGGAATGAAATTTTCTGCCTGTCTTGCCCATCGCCTCGCGAACGCCGACACTGACACATCGAACTTGTGATGGTGCTGGAATGGCTTACGGCGTGCATGCCTATGCGGACGACCCCCGCAATGGGGATATCCTGATCGCGGTGAACGACACGCTGAAGCCACGCAAGGAGGCCGTGGTCTCGGTCTTCGATTCCGGTTTCGTATTGGGCGACGGCGTGTGGGAGGGCCTGCGGCTGCACAAAGGCGGCATCCCCTTCCTGTGGGCGCATCTGGAACGGCTCTATGAGGGCGCCAAGACGCTGGATTTTTCCGTTGGACTTACACCCGATGCGCTGGTCAAGCGCATCTTTGACTGTCTCGCCGCCAACGGCATGAGCGATGGCGTCCATATCCGCCTGATGGTGACGCGCGGCATCAAGGCCACGCCCTACCAGGACCCGCGGGCGACGATCGGGGACGCGACCATCGTCATCATCCCCGAATACAAGACGCCCTCGGACAAGCCCGACGGCATCAGCCTCTTCACCTCGACCATCCGCCGCACCGCGCCTGACATGCAGGACCAGAAGCTGAACAGCCATTCCAAGCTCAACTGCATCCAGGCCTGTATCCAGGCGGCCAAGGCCGGCGCCGACGAAGCGCTGATGCTCGATCCGCAGGGGTTCGTCGCCACCTGCAACTCGACGCACTTCTTCATCGTGCGGCGCGGCGAACTCTGGACCTCGACCGGCGACTACTGCCTGGGCGGCATTACGCGCGGGAACATTATCCGCGTGGCCGAGGAAGCCGGCATTACCGTGCGGCAGAAGAATTTTTCGCTGACCGATGTCTATGGCGCCGACGAGGCTTTCGTCACCGGCACCTTCGCCGGCCTGACATCCGTGCGGGAAGTCGATGGCCGCCGCATGGGCCATCCGCTGACCGGGCCGGGGCCGATACCGGGCGAGATGACGCTGCGGCTGCAGGCGCTCTATCGCGCGCTGATCGAACGGGAGACCTGGCGGCCATGACGCGCCGCATTGCCATGTGGTCGGGGCCGCGCAACCTCTCCACCGCCATGATGCGCGCTTTCTCGTCGCGGTCGGACTGTGCCGTGAGCGACGAGCCCTTCTATGCCGCCTATCTGGCGGCCACGGGCATCGTCCATCCGATGAATGACGAAGTGCTGGCGAGCCAGCCCCAGGATCCGCACCGCGTCGCTGCCGACATGCTGGGGCCAGTGCCCGGTGGCAAACCGGTCTGGTACCAGAAGCATATGGCGCACCACATGGTCGATGGCTTTCCGCTCGACTGGATGGACGGGGTGACCAATGTGTTCCTGCTGCGGCGGCCGGAACGGGTGCTCGCCTCCTATGCGCAGAAGCGCGAGGATGTGAGCCTGCGCGATATCGGCTTTGCCGAGCAGGCGGCGCTGTTCGATCGCGTGGCGGACCGGCTGGGCAAGGCGCCGCCGGTGGTGGATTCCGAGGATGTGCGGCGCGATCCGCGCGGGACGCTATCGGCTTTGTGCGCGGCAATCGATCTGCCGTTTGACGAGGCGATGTTGGCTTGGCCGAAAGGCCAGCACAAGGATGACGGCGTCTGGGCACCGCATTGGTATGGGGCGATCTTCGACAGTACAGGCTTCACGCCGCCGGATGAGAAGGTGGTGGAACTGCCGGGGCAGTTGCGTGATATCGCTGATGAGGCGCGGGTGTTTTATGAGCGGATGGCGGCGTTTAAGGGGTGAGCCTACCAGCGCCGGTCCCAAATTCGGCCTGACCCGAGGGTGATGGCCAGTGGACAACCAACCCTTCCCCACGCCCGCAAAACCTTCTACCTCTCGCCCATGAGCACCCCCTTCGAAATCTACCTCGTCGCCACGCCCGGCCTCGAAGCGCCACTTTGCGACGAGGCCCGCGCGGCCGGCTTTGATGCGCGCGTGACCGATGGCGGCGTGGCCTTCATGGGCAGCTGGCCCGATGTGTGGCGGGCCAATCTCGCCCTGCGCGGGGCGACGCGCGTGCTGGCGCGGGTGGCCAGCTTCCGCGCCATGCATCTGGCGCAGTTGGACAAACGCGCGCGCAAGGTGGAATGGGCCAGCCTGCTGCGGCCGGACGTGACGGTGACGGTGGAGGCCAGTTGCAAGCGCTCGCGCATCTATCATGCCGGGGCGGCCAGCCAGCGCGTGGCCAAGGCCATATCGGAGGAGTTGGGCGCGCCTGTCGCCGAGGATGCGGCTTTGCGCGTCATGGTGCGGATCGAAGATGACCTCGTCACCATCAGCCTCGATACAACTGGGGAATCGCTGCACAAGCGCGGCTTCAAGGAGGGCGTGGCCAAGGCGCCGATGCGCGAGACCATGGCGGCGATGTTCCTCCGCCAATGCGGCTATGACGGCACCCAGACGGTGCTCGATCCGATGTGCGGCTCGGGCACATTCGTCATCGAAGCCGCCGAAATCGCGCTGGGGCTCAAGCCCGGACGGTCGCGGGCTTTCGCCTTCGAACACCTGCCCAGCTTCAACCGCAAGGCGTGGGACGCGATGCGCGCCCCGGCCCCGCTGCGCGAAACCACCCTGCGCTTCTACGGCTCCGACCGCGACCCCGGCGCCATCCGCATGGCACGTGAGAATGCCGAGCGAGCCGGCGTGTCCCATGTGATGCAATTCGAGCAGCAGAGCATCGAAACCCTGTCACCCCCCAATGGCCCGGCCGGCCTCATCATCATCAACCCGCCCTATGGCACCCGCATCGGCAACAAGGCGCCGCTGCTGGGGCTGTATCGGACCATGGGTAGTGTGATCCGCGCGAAATTTGCCGGCTGGCATGTGGGGATCGTCACGACGGACAAAGATTTGGCGAAGGCCACGGGGCTGGGGCTGGAACTGGTGGAGCCGACCGTGCTGCATGGGGGGCTGCGGGTGGGGCTGTGGCGGAGAAAACAGCCATAAACTTATCCCCATGCTTTGCTGTTCGGCGAAAATGATCCTTCAACGCGGTGAGATCATGAAGCATGATACCAAAATACAATGAGCTCTTAGAGGCAAAGAGCACCTTACTTGACCTCAAGATGCACGTTATTGCAGCTCAGATACAATCTGTGCTGCGCAAATATCGACCGGGTCAGCCCAGGGTGCCGGCAGGACAACCCACAGGAGGTCAATGGACGGATGACATTTCTGCCGATGATCGTATCCACGTTGCCGGCAAATATGATCCCGCTAGAGCCGAAATATGCGACGCGCAGCTCCTGCTCGACGAGGAGCTTTGTAGGATGGCCAAGAGCGCTCTGTGCTGGTCGCTCTCAATGGACAGGCATGCTGCTTGTATGAAGAACAATTTCATCCCGAAGTTGCGATTTTGAGGTGACCTAATGATCGTAGCTCAGCGCATACTCATGCTTCGCCTCCAAGCAACGGAGATTGCCGTGCCGATTAGTCTGCACGCGCCCGTTGAAGGGGACCGCTGCTGGGAGTGCAGCTTTACCATTGGCTGGCCAGAAGGCGAGCGGGCCGCGATAGTGCGAGGCTTCGATGGCGTTCAGGCACTATATCTGGCGATGCAACGCATCTCCGTCGAGCTTTACGGCAGTGCCCACCATGCCGCCGGAAAACTGCGCTGGGGCAAGCCAGGGGATGGATATGGTTTCCCCATGGCAAAAGCCGGATACCAGGACCTTGTGGGTGAAGACCGGATTGCGCAGGTGCCGGACTGAGGGCACTGTGGCTTCACGCGCCCCCCCCCATCTTCCCGCGCAGGCGGGAATCCATTTTAAGTGCTTCGCCTGCCGCGGATGCGGAGATCTCATGATGGATCCCGGCCTGCGCCGGGATGACATCGGTGAAAGTGGACAGTCGGGCAGTCGCACCCATTTGGGGTTGGCATTCCCCCCCATCTCCGCTAGACAGCCCACCTAACCACCATGTCTGAACCTATCGCCGCGCCGCAGCGCTCAGTTGCCGCGTGGTTTGTCGCGGGACAGGTGCTGTCCGGGCGATTCTCCCTCGCCCCCTGCGTGAAAAACAGTTGAGCGAGCGCCATGCCAAAACGTACCGATATCAAGTCGATCCTCATCATCGGTGCGGGTCCGATCATTATCGGGCAGGCCTGTGAGTTCGACTATTCGGGAACCCAGGCCTGCAAGGCGCTGAAGGAAGAGGGCTACCGGATCATCCTGGTGAACTCCAATCCGGCGACGATCATGACCGATCCGGACCTGGCCGACGCCACCTATATGGAGCCGATCACCCCCGAGGTGGTCGCCAAGATCATCGAGAAGGAACGCCCCGATGCGCTGCTGCCGACCATGGGCGGACAGACGGCGCTGAACTGCGCGCTGAGCCTCAGGAAGATGGGCGTGCTCGACAAGTTCGGCGTGGAAATGATCGGCGCCACGGCCGAAGCCATCGACAAGGCGGAAGACCGCGAACTGTTCCGCGACGCCATGAAGAAGATCGGGCTGGAAACGCCCCGCTCCATGCTGGCGCATAACACCATCGAGGCCTTGCAGGCGCTCGAGGTGATCGGCCTGCCCTGCATCATCCGCCCCAGCTTCACGCTGGGCGGTACCGGCGGCGGCATTGCCTATAATCGCGAGGAATACCTCAATATCTGCGAGAGCGGCATCGACGCTTCGCCGACCAATGAAGTGCTGGTCGAGGAAAGCGTGCTCGGCTGGAAAGAGTATGAAATGGAGGTTGTCCGCGACAAGAAGGACAACTGCATCATCGTCTGCTCGATCGAAAATATCGACCCGATGGGCGTCCATACCGGCGACTCGATCACCGTCGCCCCGGCACTGACGCTGACCGACAAGGAATACCAGATCATGCGCGACGCCTCGCTGGCGGTGCTGCGCGAGATCGGCGTCGAGACCGGTGGATCGAACGTGCAGTTCGGCATCAACCCGGCGGATGGCCGCATGGTTGTCATCGAGATGAATCCGCGCGTAAGCCGGTCCTCGGCGCTGGCCTCCAAGGCCACGGGCTTCCCGATCGCCAAGGTCGCCGCGCGCCTGGCCGTGGGCTATACGCTGGACGAGCTGGACAATGACATTACCGGCGGCATGACCCCGGCTTCGTTCGAGCCGAGCATCGACTATGTCGTGGTGAAAATCCCGCGTTTCGCCTTCGAGAAATTCCCCGGCGCCGACAATCGGCTGACTACGTCGATGAAATCGGTGGGCGAGGCCATGGCCATCGGCCGCACCTTCCAGGAGAGCTTGCAGAAGGCCCTGCGCTCGCTCGAAACCGGGCTGACCGGGCTCAACGAGATCGGCATTCCGGGCCTGGGCGAAGGCGAGGACAAGAATGCCATCAAGGCCGCTTTGGGCACGCCGACGCCGAACCGGCTGCTGCATGTGGCCGAAGCCATGCGGCTGGGCATGAGCCTCGAGGACATCCACGAGGCCTGCAGAATAGACCCGTGGTTCCTTGAGCAGATGCAGGGGATCGTGGACAGCGAGAGCAAGGTCAAGCAATTCGGCCTGCCCCAGGATGCGCAAAACCTGCGTTCGCTCAAGGCCATGGGCTTTTCCGACGCGCGGCTGGCGCAACTGGCCAATGTGAAGCCATCGGATGTGCGCAAGCTCCGCCACTCGCTGGAAGTCCGGCCGGCCTATAAACGCATCGACACCTCGGCGGCCGAATTCGCTTCGCCGACCGCCTATATGTATTCGACCTATGAAGTGCCGTTCAACGGCAAGGTGGACGACGAGGCGCGCCCGAGCGACCGCAAGAAGGTGGTGATCCTGGGCGGCGGGCCGAACCGCATCGGCCAGGGCATCGAATTCGACTATTGCTGCTGCCATGCCGCGTTTGCATTGGCCGATGCCGGCTACGAGACCATCATGGTCAACTGCAACCCGGAAACCGTTTCGACCGACTACGACACCTCCGACCGGCTCTATTTCGAGCCGCTGACCGAAGAGGACGTGATCGAAATCCTGCTTACGGAAAAGCAGAACGGCACGCTGCATGGTGTGATCGTGCAGTTCGGCGGGCAGACGCCGCTCAACCTGGCCGAAGCGGTGCAGAAGGCCGGCGTGCCGATCCTGGGCACGCAGCCCGACGCCATCGACCTGGCCGAGGACCGCGATCTCTTCTCCAAGCTCCTCAACAAGCTCGAACTGACCCAGCCCAAGAACGGCATTGCCTATAGCCTGGAACAGGCGCGGCTCGTGGCCGAGCGGCTGGGTTATCCGCTGGTGATCCGCCCGAGCTACGTGCTGGGCGGCCGCGCCATGGCCATCGTCCATTCGGCCAGTGAATTCGAGCGCTATGTGCAGGATACGCTGACCGGGCTGGTGCCGCCCGATATCCTGCAGCGCTACCCCAATGACAAGACCGGGCAGATCAATTCGGTGCTGTCGGACAATCCGCTGCTGTTCGACGCCTATCTCAGCGGCGCCACCGAAATCGACGTCGATGCGCTTTGCGACGGCAAGGACGTATTCGTCGCCGGCATCATGGAGCATATCGAGGAGGCCGGCATCCATTCGGGCGACAGTGCCTGCTCGCTGCCATCGCGCAACCTCTCCCCCGAAGTGCTGGCCGAACTCAAGCGCCAGACGGCCGAGCTGGCCTTCGCGCTCAAGGTCGGCGGCCTGATGAATGTGCAATATGCGCTCAAGGACGGGGTAATCTACCTGCTCGAAGTCAATCCGCGCGCCAGCCGCACGGTGCCCTTCGTCGCCAAGGTGATCGGCCAGCCCATCGCCAAGATCGCCAGCCGCATCATGGCCGGGGAAAGCCTTGCCAGCTTCGGGCTGGTGGAACGCACGTTCAAGCATATCGCGGTCAAGGAAGCCGTGTTCCCGTTCAACCGCTTCCCCGGCGTCGATACCGTGCTGGGGCCGGAGATGAAATCGACCGGCGAAGTCATCGGCCTCGATACCGATTTCGCCATGGCGTTCGCCAAGTCGCAGATGGGCGCCGGCTCCAAGGTGCCGCAATCAGGCACGGCCTTCGTCTCGGTACGTGACGAGGACAAGCAGTATATCGTCGACATGGCCCGCCACCTGGTCGAGGGCGGCTTCACCATCCTCGCCACCGGCGGCACGCAGAAATACCTGGTCGAGAACGGCATTGCCGCCACCAAGATCAACAAGGTGCTCGAAGGGCGGCCGCATATCGTGGATTCGATGAAGAATGGCGGCGTGCAACTGGTGATCAACACCACCGACGGCATGAAGTCGATTTCGGACAGCCGCGATATAAGGCGGACGGCGTTGCTGTCGAAAATCCCCTACTACACCACCATCGACGGCGCGCTGGCGGCGGTGGAAGGGATCGTGGCCTTGCAGAAGGGGAGCCTCGTGGTGCGGTCATTGCAAAGCTATTTCGCGGCTTAGAGGCTCCTGACCTCTCCTACCCCTGGATCGTCACCCTTGGGCGTGACCCGATGGCTCTTCACTTGCGGAGCCATCGTTAAGTACAGCGCCCGCGGGTGACGGCTGGTGGTGACGGGAAAGCCGGTGATCGGTGCGAGGGGGGTGTTGGTTGACACTCGGCGCCCCTCCCCTATAGTCCCATCACCATGATGATGATCCAGTCTCACAAGTTCGCAGTGTTCCTCGGCGCCTGATGGCGCCCTGTTCGGGCACGAACTGAGCGGCAACCCGCTCGATCCGGCCGCAATTGCGGCCTTGCGAACTCATGGACTTTTCAATGCCTGATACTTCTCACGCGCTCTCGGCAGCGCAGCTTGACGCCTTCATTACCGACGGCTTCGTCCGCATCGACAATGCCTTCTCCACCGAACTGGCCGGGCAGGGCCGCGCCATCCTGTGGCGCGATACCGGCTGCGATCCCGACGATCCCGCGACCTGGACCAAGCCGGTCATCCGGTTGGGCGGTTATTCGGACCAGCCGTTCCGCGAGGCGGCCAATACGCCAACCCTGCTCGCGGCCTATGACCAGTTGGTCGGCAAGGACCGGTGGGTGCCGCCGCAGGGGCTGGGCACCTTCCCGGTGCGCTTTCCGTCGAAAGCCGAACCCGGCGACGATGGTTGGCATATCGACGGGAGCTTTGCCGGCGACGACTTCAAGGACTTCCTCGATATCAGGGCCAATGTCGTCTCCAAGGGACGCGCCCTGCTGATGCTGTTCTTGTTCTCCGATGTCGGGGAAGACGACGCGCCGACGCGCATTCGGGTGGGCTCGCATCTCGATGTCGCCCGCTATCTCGCCCCGGCCGGCGACGATGGCCGCTCGCTGCGCGACATGATCGCCGACCGGCCGGACTGGTTCGATACCGGCAAGGAAGCCCTGACGACCGGGCCGGCCGGTACAGTCTATCTCTGCCATCCGTTCCTGGTGCATGCCGCCCAGAAGCATCGTGGCAGCCGGGTCAAGTTCATGGCCCAGCCGCCACTGATGCCCAGGGGGCTGCTCGAACTCGACCGCGCCGATGGCGATTATTCGCCGGTGGAGCAGGCGATCCGGGCAGCGCTGGACGGTCAATAGGATGCCAGGCGGGCGGGGCTTGCCCCGCCCGCTTGACCCTGACCGGCGCAAGGCCGAATACTCGGCAGGCGGCGGCAATCCGGAGACGCATCATGCGCCTGGTTCTGACTATGCCTTTTCTCGCGCTGTCCATGGCAGGGCCGTGCTTCGCGCAGAGCGATGACTTCAACCCCTATCAGGCCGTACTCGATGCGATGCCGTTGAGCCAGGCTCAGCCGCTGATCGAAGCAGCCCTTGGCCCGGTCGAGGACACGACCGGCCGACTCCACAAGGATTTCGTCGGCCCGGGGGTTAAAATACTTTCCGTCCGGGATGCGAGCGACAACCTTTCCATCTTCCTCTTCTGCGACGACAGGCTGGCGGCCGTGTCCGCCGTCGTCACCACGACGGTCGCGGCTGGGGTACTGGCGCCGTTGAGCCTGCCCAGCGGTCCCGCGCTCGTGGTCAATCCCAGCGAGCAGGGCGTCATGATCTCGGCCGAGGAGCCGGACGTCAACTTCGCCTATTGGGGCGTGGGCACCGAGACCAGCTATGTCTCGCTCAGCTACCCATGGACGGTGTTCGTCAACATGGATTTCGAGGGCCGCTGCCAGGACGTCGCTCCCGACTAGCGCGCACGGAAGAACGCCGCCACTTCGGCCAGTGCGCCATCGACCATCTCGTCATCCACATCGAGATGGGTCACCCAGCGCTGCTGGCCGTAGCGGCCGGTAATGCCGACGCCGCGTGACTGGAGAAACTCGGTCAGGCGATCCCCGATGCGCTCCTCAACATCGACGAAGATGATATTGGTATCGGGCATGGTGACGTGGAGCGAGGGGAAGGCGGCGAGACCATCGGCCAGCCTTTTGGCGCGGCGATGATCGTCGGCCAGCCGGGCCACATTATTGTCGAGCGCATAGAGGCCGGCCGCCGCCAATATGCCGGACTGGCGCAGCCCGCCACCCAGCATCTTGCGATTGCGGCGTGCCGTGTCGATCAGGTCCTGCCTTCCGACAAGTACCGAGCCGACCGGGGCCCCCAGCCCCTTGGAAAGGCAGATTGAAACGCTGTCGAAGGGCGCCGTGAAGCTCTTGATGTCCGTGCCCAGCGCCACGACGGCATTGAAGGCGCGGGCCCCGTCGAGGTGCAGACCCAGGCCGTGGCGGGTGGCGATCTCGGCCACTTGCGCCATGTAACTCACCGGCAGCACCTTGCCGCCAAAGGTGTTTTCGAGCGCGATGACCCGCGTGGTGGCGAAATGGCTGTCGCCGGCCTTGATCGCGCCTTCGATCTCGCCGAGATCCATGGTGCCGTCGGGCCGATGAGCAATGGGCTGCGGCTGGATCGAGCCAAGGACCGCGGCGCCGCCCGCCTCGTATTTGTAGCAATGGGCATTCTGTCCGGCGATGAATTCGTCGCCGCGCCCGCAATGGCTCATCAGGGCCAGCAGGTTCGATTGCGTGCCGGACGAGACGAAGAGCGCCGCATCCTTGCCGAGCATGGCGGCCATCCGCTGTTCGAGCAGGTTGACTGTCGGATCGTCGCCGAACACATCATCGCCCACCTCGGCCGCCGCCATGGCAGCCCGCATTGCGGCGGAAGGTTTCGTCACGGTGTCGGAGCGGAAGTCGTAACGGATGGTGTTCATGGCGGACTCGGCTGTTGCTCGGTGATGCCTATCACGTTTTGTCGTGTTGGCATGTCCTTGGCAATCACAAGGGCTTCGGCATGCGCCGGATCACCTCGCCCCTGAGGGGAGAGGGAGCCATGGCCCGTGATATGGCTTCAGGCGGCGACGTCCCCGCCATCCTGGCCGTCATTGGCGGCGCTCAGGTCCAGCGGCGGGCGGCGGGCCACGATGAGGATGCCCGATATCGGGGCACCCCGGTCGAACCGCAGCACTGCCATCTCGAACCGAAGCACTTCGAGCCCCGCCACCACCAGCGCATCCCGCGTGGCATCCACGCCATGGGCGTAGCGCAGCGACGGCCGCAGGAACAGCGGCTCGGGCCCGTCATGGGCTTCGAGGGAAAAGGCGACGAGCCCGCCCGGACGCAGGGCCGGCGCCAGCGCGGCCAGGACCGGTGGCAGGGCCCCGCAATAGATGAACACGTCGGCGGCGGTGATCAGGTCGGCGTCGGCGCGGCGGGCAATAAGCGCCGCCACCAGTTCGGCCTTCTGCAGGCTGTCATAGATGCCCTTGCGGGCCGTCTCGGCGATCATGGCCGCCGAGACGTCGATGCCTTCGAGGAAAGCGGCCTTGGCCCGCAAACGCTGCCCCATGAGCCCGGTGCCGCACCCAAGGTCCAGCGCCCGCGCGAAGCTGTCTATGCCCAGCCGGGCCATTTCAGCATTGACCAGGTCGTCGAGCATTTCGGGCACGCGATAGCCAAGCTTGTCCATCAGCGAGCGCTCGAACTGAGGCGCATACTGGTCGAACAGCGCCTCGACATAGCTCACCGCCGTACCGTCGGCGGCCTGGCTGGCGCCATGCGCGGCGAGCTTGAGGCCGGCGCCGAACACGCCCTCGTCGTCCAGCGCCTCAAGATGCCGCCAGGCCGAGATGGCGCCCGAAACATCGCCAGCCTTTTCGCAATAGAGACCGAGCATATCCCAGCCCGCCGCCCAGTCGGGAACGATATCGAGCGCCTGAACCAGCAGGTCGGCGGCGGCGGCATGGTCGCCCCCGTCGGCCAGCATCCTCGCATAGCCGGCACGGCGATCGGCGATGACATCGCCGGAAGAATGAAACGCCTTGGTCAAGACGAAGTGATCTCTGGAGGTTACCGCGCTCACTGGCCCGGCGCGCGGGGGTTTGACGCAAATCCGGCCGGAAAGCAAGCGGCACCGCGCGGTGCAAAAACCGGCTGCGACGATAGTGCCGGTTTGCATCAGTGCTTTTTGGAGTATTGTGGCCCTGTCCGGTACGACGCTTTGGCGCCGTATCGCGACACGACGCCACCGACACCGAGATGCTTTGCCTGTCTCGCCTGCCGGTTCCGCGTCAGCGCCGGGCTTTTGTAGTCCGGGGCAAATACTTGACGAAACTACGTTTTGCCCTGGCAGGAAGCACTTTCCCGCCGGGCGATTTGTCATGTGTAAACAGATATTGAACAGCCGTTTTTTTCAGGCTACGCTCCCCCGATCGAATATTGCGGCCGACCGATCTGATCCTGCGAATTCCATTCGCCGCCTGCTGACGTCACTTTCCGATATTTCGATATCACTCCGTCCATGGCCAATAGTGGCCACGGACCGCCTACAGCAGCGACTGCACGAGGGAACGCGCATCATGGCAACTGGCACCGTAAAGTGGTTTAACGGCCAAAAGGGCTACGGCTTCATTCAGCCCGACGAAGGCGGGGCGGACGTGTTCGTCCACATCTCCGCCGTTCAGCGTTCGGGCCTGAATGGTCTCGATGAGGGCCAGAAGGTTACCTACGAGATCGTCAAGGACAAGCGGACCGGCAAGTCGGCCGCCGACAACCTGACTGCCGCCTGAGCCATCAGGCATAACAGACCGAAGGGGCGCGTCCGACTTGGAGGGACACGCCCCTTTTTTTGTTTTGCTGGTGCATGAGGGGACGCAATTGCTTGTTGCCGAGCCCATCCGGGTTTAATAATAGCCATCCGCTCGCGGCGGGCGGACAAAACCCGAGGCATCGTTCGTGAATGCAATGATCGAAGCACGATCCGCGGATGAGAGCGTGCTGGCGACGCTGTCGCGCGCCAAGGCCCTGATCGAAGGTCACGACTTCGACTCTGCCGTGCAGGTCTATTCCCAACTGCTGAAAGCCGAACTCGTTGCGCCTTTGCGCGGGGAAGTAATGACCAATCTGGGCGCGGCTTTGTGTCTGCTGGCCCGCCGCGAAACCGGCCCGCGGGCGCAGGCCCGGCTCGACCAGGCACATCACCTGCTGGTCAGCGCCCTCGCCTTTCGCTCGCGTACCACGGCGCCGGCGGCATGGGCGACCACCCGCGCCAACCTGGCCATGGTGCATCTGGCCCGCTACCAGGCCGGCGGCGACCGCGACGAATTGCTGTCGGGACACCTGGCGCTGGACGGTATCGAGCAGGCATTGCGCCATACCGACGAAACGGCATTGCGCGATTGGGTCGCCGCTATTCGCGACCAGTTGATCGACTTGCGCGAGCGCCGCCACCGCAAGCGCGGTTAGCTGCGCCCCAGTTCCTCGCTGCGCCGCCTGGCGGCGTCCACGGTGCGGGCTATGAGATCAGTCAGCCCGTTGTCGGCCATCAGCACCGCAAGGCCCGCGGCCGTCGTGCCGTTGGGCGAGGTCACGTTCTGCCGCAGCACCGACGGCGCGGCGGGATCGGCTTCGAGCAGGGCCGCCGAGCCGATGACGGTCTGGCGCGCCAGTTGCCCGGCCACGGCATCGGGCAGGCCCTGGCGCCGCCCCGCTTCGGCCAAAGCCTCCACCAGATGGAACACATAGGCCGGGCCGGAGCCTGAAACGGCAGTCACCGCATCAAGCTGGGCCTCATCATCGAACCAGACCACGGGACCGGCCGCCCGCAGCAGCGCCTCGGCAACCTCGCGATCCTCGTCGCCCACGGCGGGACCGGCCACCGCGCCGGTAATGCCCTTGCCGATCTGCGCCGGCGTATTGGGCATGGTGCGGATGACGCGGCCCATGTCGAGCCCGCGCGACAACCTGTTGATATCGATGCCCGCGGCGATGGAAATGGCCAGCGTATGCGGCCCGATAATGGGCTGCAGCGATTCCATGACCTTGTCGATGATCTGCGGCTTGATGGCCAGCACCAGCACATTGGGCAGGAGCCCGCTGGCATCGGAATTGAGCACCAGGCCGTAGTCCTCGGCCAGTTGTTTTGCCTCGGGGCCGGGACTGGGGTCGACCAGCACGAGATGGTTTGGCCTCAGGCCGGCATCGAGCCAGCCGCGGGCCAGCGCCAGACCCATCTTGCCGGCGCCCACCAGCATGACCGGGCCGAGATGGCTGAGCGAGACGCTCATGCTTCGCCTACCGTTTCAAACATGACGTGGCTCAGGGCATCGGCGGCGGTCTTGCCGGCCCAGACGACGAACTGGAAGGCCTGGTAGTAGAGATCGCAGCTGTCGGTGGCCGAGCGCAGCAAAGCCTCGCATTGCTGTGGCGACACATCGGCGCCGCCGGTCAGCAGGTGCGAATTGCGGAACAGCACCACGCCTTCCTTGTTCCAGATATCGAAATGGCCGATCCAGAGCTGCTCATTAATCAATGAAATCAACTGCTTGATCTCGCTGCGCCTTCCTTCGGGCACCTTGAGGTCGAAGGCGCAGGCGATATGCAGGCTTTCGAGGTCTTCCATCCAGTTGAAGGAGACGTGGTAATCCGACCAGCCGCCGCGCACGGAAATGGAGATTTCGTCGGCATCCTGCCGCTCGAAGGTCCAGTCGTTGATCGAGGCGATATGCTCGATAATGTCCACCGGGTGGACATTGCGATCGGGCTCGACTTGCAGCAGTGACATCGACGGTTCCGTCCATTAACCGGCAGGTTTTGGATATTCAGAAACTGGGCCGCACGCACGAGGCTTACGAATCGTCCTGATGAAATGACCCTACACGCCCCTACTGATTCAGGGGACGGAACGCGGGCCTTGGACGGCATTCTCTTGTGGATGACGATGGGCGGCCTAAGGTTAACGGACTGTTAACGTTGAGGGCGCGTTCACAGGCAATTGCGCGTCAGAACAGACCGCTCGCATCGGCCCAACCCGTTGCCAGCGCTTGCTTCCAGGGAAGAAATCCATTGTCGACGGCCTGCTGCGCCGCGGCGTGATGATCGTATTGGACGACGCGCAGGCTCGTGCACCATTTGGCGTTCCGCCGCTCAATCACAGCATAGCGCGCATCGGGCGAGCCGTGGACAAGCTGCAGCCCCACCGCACCCGGATTGACGATCATCCGCCCGTCGCGCAGGCGCACCGAACGGGCGGCATGGGTATGGCCGCACAGCATGACGGGATAGTCGAGCCCTTCAGCGGCGGCGGTCACGGCGGCTTCGGACGGCAGCGTGGTCTTGCGGTCGTGATACCAGCCATCGAGCCAGGGCGCGTTGTCACTGGCCGGCGTGCCGTGGCAGAGGAAGACTTCGCCGTTGAAGACCGACGTGGCCGGCATGGCGGCGAGCCAGGCCCGGTGCGTATCGGTCATATGCGAGAGCGCAAAACGGTCGACGCTGTCGAGCTCACGGCCATCCCTCTGGCCGTCTGCCAGCCAGCGATCGTGATTGCCGCGGATCACCGGGCCATCGAGCGCCATGAGCCGATCGGCCGACCCGGCCGGATCGATGGGGCCGCTGACATGGTCGCCCAGGCATAAGGTGGCATCGACGCCCTGGCCGGCGATATCGGCCAAGACGGCATCGAGCGCCATGGCATTGCCATGCACGTCGGAAATGACGGCGATCTTCAAAATCAGCTGGCTTTGGATTTGGCGCCCTTGAGCGCGGCGAGCTCCTTGCGCAGGGCGTCGATCTCCTCGCCCTGCACCTGCACCAGCTCGCGCAAAGCGTCGAAATCCTCGCGCTTGACCAGGTCCATGTCGACGACGAGGCGCTGGGCCTGGCCCTTAACCACGGTCTCGACTTCGCGGCGAACGCCATCGGCCACACCGGCCGCCTCGTTCATCAATCGGCCCAGATCGTCGAAGATCCTGTTGTTCTGGCTCATCGCATACCTATTTGGTTCGGCCCCTTATCGTATTACTTAGGGCACACCCGCCGACTTGACCAGAGAGGCCGAAGCGGCAATGGTCCGGCCGATTGCCGCAGGAGCTGCTTTTGCCCTTCCCCAATATCGATCCCATCGCCTTTGCCATCGGGCCTTTCGCCGTGCGCTGGTATGCGCTTGGCTATCTGTTCGGCGTGGGGTTGGGGGCCGGTTATGGCTATCTGCTGCTGGCCAATACGCGGCTCTGGCACAAGGGCGAGCCGCCCTTCGCTGCCAAGGATATCTGGGATTTCGCCTTCTGGACCATGCTGGCCATCGTGGTCGGCGGGCGCGTGGGCTATGTGCTGTTCTATAACCTGCCCTATTACCTGGCCAACCCGGCCGAGATCATCAACACGCTCGATGGCGGCATGAGCTATCATGGCGGCATGCTGGGGCTGATGCTGGCGGTGATCCTGTTCACCTGGCGCAAGGGCAATGGCAACTGGCTGAGCGGCCTCGACCTGATCGCCTCCGTGGCCACCATCGGCATTTTTCTCGTCCGCATCGCCAATTTCATCAATGCCGAGCTCTATGGCGCCCCGACCAGCCTGCCCTGGGGCGTGGTGTTTCCCACCGACCCCGAGCAATTGCCGCGCCATCCCAGCCAGCTTTATGAAGCGGCGCTGGAGGGGCTGCTGCTATTCCTCGTCATCCGCATCTTCACCCATGTCTTCTACAGCCTGCGCCGGCCGGGCATGGTCGCCGGCATATTCGGCATCGGCTATGGGCTGAGCCGGATTGCCGTCGAATTCGTGCGCCTGCCGGATGTACAGATCGGCTATCTCTATGGCGGGTGGCTGACCATGGGCATGGTGCTGAGCATGCCGCTGGTGGTGGCCGGGCTGGCGCTGGTGGTGTGGGCAGCGACGCGGCGGGAGAGTTTGGTTCGTGGGTAAGTGTGCTGTACCACCACGGCTGGATTGCGAGCATACAAAATGACCACCGCCCCCACCCTGCCCGAGCTGATCGACATGCAGATCCGCAGCAGCGGGCCGATGTCTGTCGCCTCCTATATGGGCCTGTGCCTCACCCATCCGTCCAAGGGCTATTACAAGGGGGCCGATCCGCTGGGAGCCAAGGGCGATTTCGTCACGGCGCCGGAGATCAGCCAGATGTTCGGCGAGCTGATCGGCTTCTTTTTCGTCAACCTGTGGCAGCAGATGGGGAGCCCCAAGGCCTTCACCCTGCTCGAACTCGGACCTGGCCGCGGCACGCTGATGGCCGACATGCTGCGCGTCGCCTGCCGCGCCGAGGGGTTTCGCGACGCGCTCGACCTGCGCCTGTTCGAGACCAATCCGGCGTTGATAGCGGAACAGAATGCCCGGCTCGAAGCCTATGAGCCCAAATGGATCGATGCCTTCGAAAAGGTCGGCGAGGGTCCGCTGCTTGTCGTGGCCAACGAATTTTTCGACGCGCTGCCCATTCGCCAGTTCGTGCGCATGGACGATGGCTGGCACGAGCGCATGGTGGGGCTGAGCGATGGCCAGCGCAGCTTCGGGCTCAACCCCACGCCGATCCCGGCCAGCGCCATGCCCGAGGCGGTAGCGGCGGCCGAAACCAACAGCGTCTTGGAGGTGGGCCTCGCCAATGGCGAGGTGATGAAACGGCTGGCCGGCATTGTCTCCACACAAGGGGGCGCCATCCTGGTCGTGGATTATGGCTATGCGCGCACCCAGACCGGCGAGACCCTGCAGGGCGTGCGCCGGCATCACTATGCCGACGTGCTCGATGCACCGGGCGAGACCGACCTGTCGGCCCATGTCGATTTCGAGGCCCTGGGCAATGTGGCCGCCAATGCCGGATTGACCGTGCAGCCGCTGGCGACACAGGGCCAGTTCCTGGCCCGGCTGGGCATCAATGAACGCGCCAGGGCGCTCAGCGCCGCCAACCCGGCTTCGGCCGGCGATATCGCGGCGGCCAAGGCGCGGCTGGTGGCCCCCGAGCAGATGGGCAACCTGTTCAAGGCCTTCTGCGCCGCCAGCCCGGGCCTCTCACCGGCAGGATTTGAACCATGACCGTCCATTACGAGCAAAGCGCCGCCCTGGCCGGCCTCGGCCCCGTCAGGCATGGCTTCTTCGGCCGCAAGGGCGGCGCGTCACTGGGTGATTTCGCCGAAAACAACATGTCTGTCGTGGTCGGTGACGAACCGCGCGCCGTCGATATCAACCGCAGCGCCGCCGCCGAAGCACTGGGCTTTTTCCGTCCGTCGCTTTACCTGCTCAAACAGGTCCATTCCAACCGGGTGCGGACCATCACGCAAAAACCCGACAATGACGAGCCCCACGAAGCCGATGCCATGGTGACCAACCAACCCGGCATCGCCATGGGCATCCTCACCGCCGACTGCACGCCGATCCTGCTGGCCGACGACGAGGCACGCGTTATCGGCGCAGCCCATGCCGGCTGGCGCGGCGCGGTGGACGGGATCGTCGGCAATACAGTTGAGGCCATGGTGGCGCTGGGGGCGAATCCGGCCCACATCGTCGCCGCCATCGGGCCGACGATTTCAGGCGAGAATTATGAAGTGGGTCCCCATTTCATGGACGATTTCGTCAAGCTGCGGCCCGATGGCTGGCGGCATTTTTCGACGCATAACAGCGCGCGGGCGCATTTCGACCTGCCCGGCTTCGTGGCCGCTGAACTGGCGCGGGCCGGCGTGACGCAGGTGGAACGGGTCGGGGACTGCACCTATGGCCAGCCCGACCGCTATTTCTCGCACCGCTACGCCACCCACCAGGGCGGCAGGACGGGACGGCAGATCGCGATCATCGGGCTGGTTTAGAGAGCGCCGTCCGACCCTTTATTGTCAGCCCATTCGCGGTGTCATCCCGGCGCAGGCCGGGGTGACACCGTGAAGGGGGGCGACATCAAGCATCGTCACAGGCTTCGTTTACCCAAAATGCCCTGTCATCCATTTGTCTCGTTGCGCCGCTGGGAACGACTCGCTAAAGGTGCCCACGAAACTGGATGGTGCCCGGATATCGGGGACCGGTTGAGACAGGATCGCGCCCCATGAAGCTGGTGACCGGCAACTCCAACCGCGCCCTCGCCCAGGCCGTCGCCAGTTATCTCGAACTTCCCCTCACAGATTGTACGGTCAAGCGCTTCGCAGACAAGGAAGTCTATGTCGAGGTGCATGAGAATGTGCGCGGCGAAGATGTCTTCATCCTGCAATCGACCAGCTTTCCGGCCAATGACAACCTGATGGAACTGCTGATCCTGACCGACGCGCTGCGGCGCTCGTCGGCCCGGCGGATCACCGCCGTCCTGCCCTATTTCGGCTATGCGCGGCAGGACCGAAAATCGGCCTCGCGCACGCCCATCTCGGCCAAGCTGGTGGCGAACCTGATTACCGAAGCCGGCGTCAATCGCGTCATCACGCTCGATCTGCATGCCGCCCAGATCCAGGGCTTCTTCGATATCCCGACGGACAATCTCTATTCCGCGCCGGTCATGACGCGCGACATCAAGGACAATTACGACAACGCCAAGGTGATGATCGTTTCGCCCGACGTCGGGGGTGTCGCCCGCGCGCGCGCCATTGCCCAGCGCATCGGCGCCGATCTGGCCATTGTCGACAAGCGCCGCCCCAAGGCCGGCGTTTCCGAAGTGATGAACATCATCGGCGACGTCTCCGGCCAGCACTGCATCCTGATCGACGACATCGTCGACAGCGGCGGCACGCTGGTCAATGCCGCCGAGGCCCTGCTCAATGCCGGCGCCCTGGAAGTCTCGGCCTATATCACCCACGGCGTGCTCTCCAACAGCGCCGCCGAAAAGATCGCCGCCTCCAAGCTCAAGGAACTGGTGATCACCGACTCGATCGAGGAAACCGATCTGGTCCAGACCGCCTCCAATATCCGCCGCATCTCCATCGCTCCCCTGATCGGCGAAGCCATCGCGCGCACCGCGAGCGAGCAAAGCGTCTCGAGCCTGCTGGACTGAGCTGCCACGCCCTCGGGGCACTATTTCTCACCACCTGTCGAAATCGCCGCTCCTCGCGCGACATTGCCCTGAAGGGCTATGGTGCCCGCAAGGAGAGATGCGATGAAATATCTGCTGATGCTCTATGCCGACGAAAAGGCCGGCGCCACGATTCCGCCCGAACAGATGGCCGGCTTCATGGACCAGATGGCCACCTATCAGCAAACCCTGGAAAAGGCCGGCGCCTTCGTCGATACCGCCGCGCTGCAGATGACCGGCGCCGCGAAAACCATTTCCAGCCCGGATGGCCAGTTGCAGGTGCATGACGGCCCCTATGCCGACACGCGCGAACAATTCGGCGGCTATTTCATCATCGAGGCGCCTGACATGGACGAGGCCATCCGACTGGCCGCGCTGTGCCCGGCTGCGACCTGGGGAAAGATCGAAATCCGCCCCTATCACCCCGGATATGCACCGGGCTGAAGATTTTTTCGCGCCATTCGGGCGTAGCCCTTATGGCCTTCTCGCCTAAAATCGCTCCACCGGAGCGATTTTCTGAAGAAAGTCGGCTCGAAGAGTCGAAAGCTGTCTGCCACCATCGACATTGTTGCATCGGAGCCTTCGCTTCGACGCAACAATTGGGAGACCAGAGATGAAATTCATGCTGCTGATATATGGCGACGAAGCCGCCGCGACCGCCGCCACGCCGGCCGATACACGGGTCATGAGCCCGGACTACACCGCCTATAACGAGGCGCTGATCAAGGCCGGCGCCCTGCTGGCGGGAAACCGGCTGCGCCCCACCGCCGACGCCACCAGCGTTCGCGTGCGCAACGGCAAGACCGAGCTGCTCGACGGCCCCTATGCCGAGACCAAGGAGCAGTTTGGCGGCTATTACCTGATCGAGGCGCCGGACCTGGACACGGCCCGGGACTGGGCCAGCAAATGCCCGTCGGCGAAAACCGGCACCGTGGAAGTGCGGCCCGTCTGGCAGCTCGATTAAGGAGAATACCCATGCGCTACATGATGATCATCCACCACGACGCCGAAGCCATGGCCAAGGCGCCCCAGCAGGAATTGTGGGCCGAATATGCCGCCTTCAACCAGGCGCTGAACAAGGCCGGCGAAGGCTTTTCCGGCGGCCTGCGGCTGAGCCCGGGCAAGCAGGGCACCGTGGTTCGCAGCAGCGGCGGCAAGACCGACGTGCTCGACGGCCCCTATGCCGACACCCGCGAACAGCTGGCCGGCTATTTCTTCATCGACGTGCCCGATATCGAGCAGGCAGTGGAATGGGCCAATCGCTGCCCGAGCTCGAAATACGGCGCCATCGAAATCCGCCCCATCGTCGAGCAGACCGCATCCTGATGGATGACCTGGCGCGCCGGACGGCAGAGCGGGCGGCGCGCGACAGCTACGGGCGCCTGCTGGCCTTTCTCGCCGCCCGCACGCGGGACGTGGCGGGGGCAGAGGACGCGCTGGCGGAAGCCTTTGCCAGCGCGCTCAAATCCTGGCCGGAACAGGGTGTTCCTGCCAATCCCGATGCGTGGCTGCTGACCGTCGCCCGCCGCCGCCAGACCGACGCTGTCCGGCGGCGGCAGACCCGCATGGCCGGGGAGGTTCATATCCAGCTCATGACCGAGGAACTCGAAGAGGCGGCCGCCAATCCGCAGACCATCCCCGACCGGCGCCTGGCGCTGATGTTTGCCTGCGCCCATCCCGAGATCGAAGCCGGCATGCGGGCGCCGCTGATCCTGCAGACCATATTGGGGCTGACGGCCATCGACATCGCCGCCGCCTTCCTCATTCCGCCCGCCACGATGGGCCAGCGCCTGGTGCGGGCCAAGGCGCGCATCCGGGAACTCGGCGTGCCCTTCGCCATCCCCGAGCGCGAGGAGCTGGCGGCCCGGCTCGATGCCGTGCTCGACGCCATCTATGCCGCCTATGCCAAGGGCTGGACCGAAATCGGCGACACGGCCGCCGAGCGGCTGGCCGACGAGGCCATCTGGCTGGGCCGGCTGGTGGTGAGCCTCCTGCCGGACGAACCGGAAGCCAAGGGCATGCTGGCCCTGATGCTCTATGCCGAAGCCCGAAGGGGCGCGCGGCGGGACGGCGCCGGCGCCTATGTGCCGCTGGAACGGCAGGACATCGAATTGTGGGACGAGCAGCAGATCATGGCTGCCGAAGCGCTGCTGCGCCAGGCCAACCAGGCCGGCCCCACCGGCCGCTACCAGATCGAAGCCGCCATCCAGTCGGCCCATGTGGCGCGGCGCGTGACGGGCCGGCCCAACTGGGACGCGGTGGTGGCGCTCTACGATGTGCTGCTGGGCCTGACCCAGTCGCCCGTCGCCCTGCTCAACCGCGCCGCCGCTTTGGCTGAAATCGAGGGCGCGGAAGCGGCGTTGACGAGCCTCGACGCCATTGCCGGCGACAGACGCATGGCCGACTATCAGCCCTATTGGGCCGCCCGCGGGCACCTCTGCGCCCGCGCCGGGCGCAAGGAAGAAGCCTATGAGGCGCTGACCCTGGCCATCGGCCTATCCATCGACGAAGCCGTGCGGCACTATCTCATCGGGCAGCGGACAGCGCTGCAGGACGGGTGATATTCCTTTCGCACCAGCCGTCACCCTCGGGCTTGACCCGAGGGCTCTGCACTTTCGGAGCGTGGAGCAAGTAAAGTGTCCTCGGGTCAAGCCCGAGGGATGACGATCGGGTTTGAGATACGGCTCTAATCGCCCCGCAACCTCCCTTGCTCCCCGCCCCCCTTTCGGCTATAGCCCGCGCCATGAAGCGCTCGTCACCCCTGGAGGACGGGCGCGTATGCTGTTGTAGTGACGCATACACCAACCCAGAATGGATTTTTCCATGGCTGCGACTGCAAAGGTGCTCAAGGCACAGGCGCGTGAGGGAGTGGGCAAGGGGGCCGCTCGCGAACTGCGTCGTCAGGGACTCGTTCCCGCTGTTATCTACGGTGACAAGAAGACCCCCATCACCATCGCCATCCCCTACAAGGACGCGCACAAGTACATCTATGCCGGCGGCTTTCTCAGCCACATCATCGAACTCGATGTGGATGGCACCAAGCACCGCGTGATCCCGCGCGACTACCAGCTCGACCCGGTCAAGGACTTCCCGATCCACGTGGATTTCCTGCGCGTCGGCAAGGGCACCAAGCTCAATGTCCAGGTGCATGTGCACTTCATCAACGAAGAAGCCAGCCCTGGCCTGAAGCGCGGTGGTACGCTCAATATCGTGCACCACACGCTGGACCTGACCGTCTCCGCCGACAATATCCCCGAGGAAGTGACCGTCGACCTGACCGGTCTCGATATCGGCGACACCATCCACATTTCTTCGATCAAGCTGCCGGCCGGCGTTACCGACCACAGCCATGAAGAAGACGTGACCATTGCCACCATCGTTGCTCCGTCGGCTCTCAAGTCGGCCGGCGACACCGATGATGCGGCTGAAGGCGAAGCAGCCGAGCCCAAGGCCGAGTAATCGACCGCGGATTTCTGCTATAAGTTCGAGGCGGCCTTCGGGTCGCCTCTTTCGTTTCTGGAGTGCGTTGATGAAACTGCTTGTCGGCCTGGGCAATCCGGGCGGCCAATATGAGGGCAATCGCCACAATATCGGCTTCATGGCGCTCGACGCCATTGCCCGCGCCAATTCCATCACCCAGTTCCGCGCCAAGCATGGCGGCCTGATCGCCGAAGGCAATATCGGCGGCGAGAAGGTGCTCCTGCTCAAGCCGCAGACCTTCATGAACCGCTCGGGCGACAGCGTGCAGCAGGTGGCCCAGTTCTACAAGATCGCGCCATCGGACATCATCGTCTTCTACGACGAACTGGACCTGGCGGCCGGCAAGGTGCGCGTCAAGGTCGGCGGCGGCAATGGCGGGCACAACGGCCTGCGCTCCATCGATCCGCAGATCGGGCTCGGCTACAAGCGCGTGCGCCTCGGCATCGGCCATCCGGGCAAGGAATTCGTCACCCACCATGTGCTGGGCGACTTCGCCAAGGCGGATCGCGACTGGGTCGAGCCGCTGCTCGACGCCGTTGGCAAGTATGCCGGCATGCTGATCGCCGGCGATGACAATGGCTTCATGAACAAGCTGGCCCTGGCCACGCGGCCGGCCGAAGAACCCGAAGCCAGGCCGGCGCCCAGGGCGCAGAGCCATATAAGACAGGCAAGGCCGGCCAAGCCGCAGGTAGAGCTGCCCAAGGCCGGGCCGATGGCCGAAATGCTGAGGAAATTGCGGGGAGAGTGAAATGACAGAGGTCGTGTTCTTCCAGGCGCTGAGCCAGGATGGTTTCGTTACCGACGCTGCCGGCTCGGCGGCCTGGCAAGGCCCCTACTTCATCCCCGAACTGGGCTTTCATGACTTCATCGCCGGGGTGACCGCAGTCATCATCGCCCGTGCCACCTATGACAAGATCGCCGCAGGTGGAAAATGGCCCTATGGCGCCATTCCCGGCATTGTTCCCTCGGATGCGCCGCTCGCCGATATCGGCGTGCCGGTGACGGCGGTGGGGGATGACCCGACGGCTATGGTCGCGGCAGCCAAGGCCAAAGGCGATGGCACGGCATGGGTGCAGGGCGATACCGACCTGGCCATGCGGCTGATCGCGGAAGGGCTGGTGGACCGGCTGGACCTTTTCGTCATGCCGGCGACGCTGGGGCACGGCACCGAGCATATCGACCGCCACCACCTGCCCGGCTTCGTGGTGGCCAGCAGCACCAATTTCGCCAATGGGGTGACGCGACTGCGATATGTGCGGGGGTGAACTGCAATCCGCCACATCCACTGCGCGGCTCCTCCCCCTTGACGGGGGAGGTTGGGAGGGGGTGTTGAGAGCCACGATATCGGGGCCAAACATCCCCCCACCCTTGATCCCTCCCCGCAAGGGGGAGGGAGTCGACTGAGAATTCATGCCGATCAGGGGGCCGCCCCCCCCAAGGGAGAGGTGAAGCCCCGCATTGACATCCGCGCCGATCCGAACCAAGTGGAGGCCAACAGTTTCCGGAGCTTCCCCATGGGTTTCAAGATGGGCATTGTCGGCCTGCCCAATGTCGGCAAGTCGACCCTTTTCAACGCGCTGACGCGCACCGCCGCCGCCCAGGCCGCCAACTTCCCCTTCTGCACCATCGAGCCCAATGTCGGCGAGGTGTCGGTGCCCGACCCACGGCTGGACAAGCTGGCCGCCATCGGCAAGTCGATCAATGTGCTGCCCGCGCGCATGAGCTTCGTGGACATTGCCGGCCTGGTGAAGGGCGCCTCGCAGGGCGAAGGGCTGGGCAACCAGTTCCTGGCCAATATCCGCGAATGCGACGCCATCGCCTATGTGCTGCGGTGCTTCGAGGACAACAACATCATCCACGTCGCCAACAAGGTCGATCCGCTGGCCGATGCCGAGGTGGTCGAGACCGAGCTGATGCTGGCCGATCTCGAAAGCCTCGAAAAGCGCCGCGCCGGCGTCGAGAAGAAGGCCAAGGGCGGCGACAAGGATGCCAAGCTGACGCTCGACCTGATCGATCGCGCGCTGGTGCTGCTGCGCGACGGCAAGTCGGCCCGCTTCGTCAAGCGCGACGCCGAGGAGGAAAGGGCCTTCGGGGAATTGCAGCTGCTGACATCAAAGCCGGCTCTCTATGTCTGCAATGTCGATGAAGGCTCGGCCGAAAGCGGCAATGCCATGAGCAGACAAGTCGAGGACTATGCCAAGGGGCACGACGCGGGCGTCGTCATCATCTCCGCCGAGATCGAAAGCCAGCTCGCCCAATTGCCCGACGAGGAGCAGGCCGAATATCTGGAATCGCTGGGCCTGCACGAAGCCGGCCTCAACCGGCTGATCCGCGAAGCCTACGCGCTGCTGGGCCTGCAGACCTATTTCACCGTCGGCCCCAAGGAAACCCGCGCCTGGACCATCCACAAGGGCGACAAGGCTCCGGCCGCGGCGGGCGTCATCCACTCCGATTTCGAGCGCGGCTTCATCCGCGCCCAGACCATCGGCTACGAGGATTTCGTGACCCTGGGCGGTGAAGTGCCCGCCAAGGAAGCCGGCAAGGCCCGCGACGAAGGCAAGGAATATGTCGTCAAGGACGGCGACGTCATGCTGTTCAAGTTTAATACCTAGGACCGGCCGCTTCGGAACGGCACGCAGCTGCCCCGTGTGCCGTCTCCCCTTCCCCCTGGCGGGAGAGGGAGATCGGCCCTACCCCCGCGGCATGTGATCCGTCAGTTGCCGCACCAGCAGCACCAGTTCCACCTGGCGCGAGCAGCCGGTCTTGGCCATGGCGGTCTTGAGCTGGTTGCGCACGGTTTCGACGCTCCGGCTGGTCTGCCGGGCAATCTCGGCGACGGTCTGGCCGGCCACGATGGCCTGCACCACGCCGATCTCGGCCGGCGTAAGATCGAACAGGGACTGCACCATGGTCGCACCGGCCAGGCCGGCCTTGGGCTCGCTGAGCACGACGATGGCCACCGTGCTGCCGAATATGTCATGCGCCGCCCGCCGGATCGGCACCACCTGGATGACCGAGGTGATGGCGCCACCCACCTCCGCCCGCACCGGGATCGAGCGAGGGCTGCGCGCCAGCTTGAGCGCTTCGAGCGCGCCCGACAGCATGGTGTCGGCCACGCGGTCATGCAGGCCCAATCGGTCGCTGCCGCGCGTCGTCCACACATGGCTCGCCTGGTTGAAGTCGTCATTGGCGAGCACCACCCGGCCACTGGGCGTCAGCGCCGCGGCGGGAAGCCCGAGCGCCGTCAGCGTTTCGATGGCGGTGCGAACCCGTTCGAAATCCGCCCTGGCGCTGAGCATGGCGGCCCGCGCCAGATGCGGATAGAGGCTGTCGAGCCGGGCCAGGTCGTCGCCGCGGATGGGACCACGTTCGTAATATTGCTCGATATTCATCACGATCATATCGCCATGCGGCAACTGCACCATGAAACCGGCGGCCCAGCCAAAACCTTCCTCGCGGAACAGGTCGCGGACCATGGGATCGGCATCGGCATCGGCAGGACTGTCGAAATAATCGTCTTCATTGACGAAGCGGGGAAGCCCGACCAGCCCCTTGGCCATCACACCGCCGACGCGGCTGTTCCGGGTCATCCAGCCTTCATCGAGAAATCGCTGCGCGGCCTTTTCGAGGGCAGGTGCCCGCGCCAGGTGCATGCCGCGCTCGTTGATCGACAACAGTGCGCCGCCGGCGCTGTTGCTGATCGTACCAAGCCGGGTCAGCAGGTCCGGCCAAAGCTCGGGCACGATCGCGGCTTCATAGGCGGCCTCCTCGACCGCGGCATAGTCGTCGTCCGACAGCCCCCCTGCCATGCCTCCCCCTCCCGGCGATAACCGGTTCCCGACAGCAGGATAGTACAGGGCCTTCCTCTTGACCACATCCGGCAGCTAGCCCTCGATCGTGTCCTTGCGCATCTGGCTGGGGGTCATGCCATAGGCCTTGCGGAAGTGTTCGTAGAACTGGGTCTGGCTGACGAAGCCGGCCTGGAAGGCGACATTGGCGATGGAAAGGCTGCCATCGAACAGCAATGAGCGGGCGCGGATCAGGCGCATGCGGGTGACGAATTTCTGCACCGAGATATGCATGACCTTGGTGAAGAGGTTGGTGGCGTAATTGGGGTGCAGGCCCACCACCCTGGCGATATCCTCGGCGCTGAGCGTATCGGTGATGTTCTCCACGATATGGCGCACCATGCGCACCACATAGCGCACCGGCGAGCCGGTGCGGGTCCGGGTGCCCGATCGTTCGACCCAGGCCGGCAGCAGCGTATCCCAGCCGGTAATGGCGGCGCGGCGGAACATGGTGCCGATTTCCGAGCGCACGATGTCGGTCCGCAGGGCATTGCCGCTGCGATAGTCCTGGTGCCAGCGATCCAGCGTTTCGAGCCCGATGCAATCGGGACCGAGCTGGATGACGCCGCCGCCCATCAGCGTCTCGGTGAGCCGCCCGAGCTGGGGCATTTCAAGGAAGGCGTCCATCGGCAGGTAGATGTTGAGCTGGCGCCCGTCCCCGATGCCGTCGAGCCCGATGGTTTGGTGCGGAATGCCGGCCCAGAAGGCCACGAGCCGGTCCGAGCCGACGGTCACCGGGCCGCCGTCGAAGGCATAGTCCATGGTGCCGCGCGTGAGCCAGTTGAACTCGATATGCCCGTGGCTATGGGGCTGCGGCATGATCTGGGGCGCAAAGGAGCGAATACCGAAGCGGCCGAAGGCCTTGCCCGAGGAATAAAAGCTCCGATCCGGACGAGGCGTCGGCCGGGGAGCCTTGTCGCGCGCGCGGCGCGGCGGAGCGGGGCTCTCAACAATCATACTTATCCGTCCGTTTCTTTGAAAACCGGAACAAGTCTCTACCATTCCGGATTGTTTCGGCGATGGCAAGGCGTAGGCTTTTATCCGTCAGCACGGAACATGCCGGAAGGGAGTGTCCGGCCAGCGGCCAATGCGCCACTCCGTTGCAAATGGGAGGTTCTATGAAAAAGCATGCTTATGCCCTTGGCGGGGCAGGATTGATGCTGGGCGTTTCACTGCTTGCAGTGCAGGCCCAGGACTTGACGGGCGAGCTGCCCGATCCCCCGGAATTCTCGGCACAGAGCGAGCCGACCTTTGTCAGCGTCTCCGATATCCAGGAATACAAGGCGCTGCCCGAATATCACGAGCCCGACTGGGTCACCGCGAAATATGTCGATGCCGGCACGCTGCCGCCCGTCGCCGAGCGCCTGCCCAAGGAGCCGCTGGTGTTCAAGACCGGCAACATGCCCGACGGTATCGGCGTCTATGGCGATACCATGCGCCATGTCATCGGCGGCCGGCCCGAGGGCTGGAACTATACCGCCGGCCAGAACCAGGGTTGGGGCGGCATCGATATCGGCCTCTCCGAATGCCTGACGCGCACCGGCCCGCTCTTCGAGGTCAAGGCCGACGAACTCGAGCCGCTGCCCAACCTGGCCAAGAGCTGGGAATGGTCCGAAGACGGGCACGAATTGACCATGCACCTGATCGAAGGCGCCAAATGGTCCGACGGCGACCCCTTCGACGCCGATGACGTGATGTTCTACTGGAACGACGCCATCATGGATTCCAACGTGTCCCCGCTCAACGGCGGCACGCCCGAGACCTTCGGCGTCGGCACGACGCTCGAAGCGCTCGATCCCTACACGATCAAGTGGACCTTCAAGGAAGTCCGGCCCACCCAATATCTCTATGCCATGGCCTATGGCACGTTCTGCCCCGGCCCGAGCCATATCCTCAAGCCCCAGCACCCCAAATATTCCGACAACACCTACGAGCAGTTCAAGAACGCCTTCCCGCCGGAATATATGAATATGCCGGTGATGGGCGCCTGGGTGCCGGTGGAATACCGGCCGGACGACATCGTGGTGATGCGCCGCAACCCCTATTACTGGAAGGTCGACGAGAACGGCAACCAGCTCCCCTATCTCAACGAAATGCACTACCGCCTCAGCACCTGGGCCGATCGCGACGTGCAGGCCGTTGCCGGTTCGGGCGATTTCTCCAACCTCGAACAGGCCGAAAGCTATGTCGAGGCGCTGAAGCGCTCGGCGGAAGACAGCGCCCCGGCCCGCCTGCAATTCGGCGCCCGCACCATCGGCTATGCGCTCGAATTCAACCTCTCGGCCAATGGCTGGGGCGAACCCGATACCCGCGGCCAGGCCATCCATGAACTGAACCGCAACCTCGATTTCCGCAAGGCCGTCTCGATCGCCATCGATCGCCAGCGCCTGGGCGACTCGCTGGTCCGCGGTCCGTTCACCGCTATCTATCCGGGCGGCCTTTATGCCGGCACGGCCTTCTACGACAAGGCGTCGACGGTCTACTATCCATACAATCTCGACGCAGCCAACGCCCTGCTCGACGGCATCGGCCTGCTCGATACCGACGGCAATGGCGTGCGCAACCTGCCCGATGGCGGCGCGGACGTGGAAATCACCCTGCTCGCCAATACCGACTATGCGACCGACACCAACCTGGCCGAAGGCGTCATCGCCATGATGGAGCCGCTCGGCCTGCGCGTCATCGCCAATTTCCAGGCGGGAACGTCGCGTGACGACATGCAGCAGGCCGGCCAGTTCGACTGGCATGTCCGCCGCCAGGGCGCCGAAATGGTCTCGGTGGTGCAGGGTACGACCTTCCTCGCCCCCACGGGTCCGCAGACCAGCTACTTCCACCGCGCCGGCACCGATGGAACGGTGGATATCCTGCCCTTCGAGCAGGAACTGGTCGATACGGTGAATACCTTTGTCGCCACCAGCGACAATGCCGAACGCGCCGAGTTGATGAAGACCTTCCAGCACGTCTTCACCGAGAACGTCTATTCCGTCGGTCTGACGCAATATCCCGGTGCGCTGATCATCAACAAGCGCTTCGCCAATATCCCGGCCGGCGCCCCGATCTTCATGTTCAACTGGGCGGAAGACAACATCATCCGCGAACGCATCTACGTCCCTGCCGACCAGCAGGGCGACTACGAACTGCACCCCGAAACGCTTCCGGGCGCTCCGGGCGGCGCGGGTCCGGTGTGACGCCGGCGTTTGAACTCCTGCCTCCCTCCCCCTTGTGGGGAGGGAGAGCGAGATAGGACTTAGCCCTTCGCTAAGTCCGTGATCGAGCAGGGTGGGGGTATGGTTCCGCAAACGCGGTGCGCGTGGCCACCCCCACCCTTGATCCCTCCCCACAAGGGGGAGGGAGACGACTGAGACCCCGGTGCAACAGCCGGACAGGTTAAGAGGCCGCCATGCTTCGATTTCTGACCATACGCATCCTGGGCGCGATCCCGCTGCTGTTCCTGCTCAGCGTGGTGACCTTCGCCATCATCCAGGCGCCTCCGGGCGACTATGGCGATACCATCCGCGCCATGCTCATCAACCAGGGCGGCGCGGCCCCCACCGTGGCCGAAGCGCAGGCCGAACTGTACCGGGAGGCCCATGGCCTCAACGATCCCATCATCGTGCAGTATTTCCGCTGGATCGGCGGCATCGTGACCCGCTTCGATTTCGGGCACTCCTTCTTCTACAACAAGGATGTCGGCCAGGTCGTGGCCGAGCGGCTGCCTCCCACTATCGCCCTGGCGCTGGTCTGCCACCTGCTGGCCTCGCTGCTGGGCATCGGCCTGGGCATCCTGGCGGCTACAAGGCAATATTCCTGGGTCGATACCGGACTGGGCATCATCTCTTTTCTCGGCATGACCATCCCCCGGTTCCTGCTGGCCATCATCATCCTCTATTTCCTGGTCTTCCGGCTCAATGTCAGCGAAGTCGGCATGTTTTTCTCGGCCCGCTATGGCGGCGCACCGTGGAGCTGGGACAAGTTCGTCAACCTGATGACCCATATCTGGCCGGTCATCTTCATCGCCACCTTCGGCGGCCTCGCCTACAATATGCGGGTGATGCGGGCCAACCTGCTCGACGTGCTCAACAGCCAGTATGTCGAGACCGCGCGGGCCAAGGGCCTGCCGGAAGGCGCGGTAATCATGAAGCATGCCGTGCCCAATGCGCTCCATCCCCTGGTCGCTTACCAGGGCGTGGTGCTGCCCTATATGCTGACCGGCGAAATCGAAGTCGCCATCGTCTTCGGCCTCGCCACCGTCGGCCCGGCCATTGTCGGCTCGATGGGCGTCGGCGACGTCTATGTCACCGCCACCTTCATGCTCGTGCTGGCCGCCACGCTGATCGTCGGCAACATCATCTCCGATATGCTGCTGGTGGCGCTTGATCCCCGCATCCGTCTCGGCGGAGGCAGCGAATGACCGATCTCGATACCCGCTCCGCCATCCCCCTGCCATCAGACGCAGCCGGCGGCCCCATGCCGACTGGCGCCGAGGAGCCGGCGCCCGCGGTCACCCGCTTCGGCAGCGGCAACGAAGGCTATGCGACGTTGGTGTGGCGGCGCTTCCGCCGCTCGACCATGGGCATGATCGGGCTGGTGCTCGTGGTCCTGCTGCTGGTCGTCTCGGTCTTTGCCGATTTTTTCGCGCCGATGGACCCCAAGGCCGCCAACCTGCCTTTCGCCCCGCCCGATGTCATCGCCTTCGAGGATCCCGACGGCAATTTCAGTCTCATCCCCTATGTCTATCCCATTGGCGATACCGGCGAATTCGATCCCATCACCTTCCGGCCGCTGACCGGTCTCATCAAGGACAACCCGACCCCGACAGGCTTCTTCGTCCGCGGCTACAGCTATCACCTGCTGTGGCTCATCCCGTCCAATATCCACTTCTTCGGCTCCACCGACGGACGGCCGATCCAGTTGCTGGGCACAGACAAGTTCGGCCGCGACATCCTTTCGCGCGGCATTATCGGCTCGCGCATCTCCCTGATGGTCGCTCTGGCCGTGGTGACCATGACCACCATTGTCGGCACGCTGGTCGGCATTACCTCCGGCTATATCGGTGGGCGGCTCGATGCCTGGGTGCAGCGCTTCGTCGAATTCGTGCTCGCCTTCCCGCAATTGCCGCTCTACCTGGCGCTGACCTCGCTGATCCCGGTGACGGCACCATCCAACGTGTTCCTCACCTTCGTCATCTTCGTCATGGCCGTGCTGGGCTGGGCGCAACTGAGCCGCGAGGTCCGCTCCAAGACGCTGGCGCTGGCTCGCATCGACTATGTGCGTGCCGCCATCGCCGTGGGCGCCACCGATAGTCGCATCATTGTCAGGCATATCCTGCCCAACGTGCTCAGCCACGTCATCGTGGCGGTCACCCTGGCCGTGCCAACTGTGGTCCTGCTCGAGAGCTTCCTCGGCTTCCTCGGCTTCGCGGTGAAGCCGCCGCTGATCTCATGGGGCCTGATGCTGCAGGATACCGGCACCTTTTCGGTGATCGGCTCCTATCCGTGGATTCTCAGCCCCGTTATCTTCGTGCTGATTACCGTCTGCGCCTTCAATGCGCTGGGCGATGGCCTGCGCGATGCCGTCGACCCCTATTGAGGAACAGGCCATGAGCACGACCGACACGCCTGTTTCCGGCACCCGCCACGACCTGGGGCGCCACGACCGCGAACTGATCCTCGATGCGCGCAATGTCGGGGTGAATTTCAAGGTCGAGGGTGGCGTGGTCAACGCCGTGCGTGACGTCTCCTTCCAGCTTCACAAGGGCGAAACCATTGCCCTGGTGGGCGAGAGCGGATCGGGTAAATCCGTGACCGCCCGCACGCTGATGAAACTCCTGACCAAGCGGGCGACCATCATGCCGGAGACCAGGATCACCCTGTCGGGCAAGGACATCGTGGCCATGGGCGACCGCGACATGCGCAAGCTGCGCGGCAACGACATCGCCATGATCTTCCAGGAGCCGATGAGTTCGCTGAACCCGGTCTACACCATCGGCCAGCAGCTCTGCGAAGTGCTGCACCTGCACAATCGCATGAACCGCAGGCAGGCGATGGACAAGGCTGAGGCTCTCCTGGCCGACGTGCAGATTCCGGAGCCGCGGGCACGGCTCAACAACTATCCGCACCAGCTTTCGGGCGGGCAGCGCCAGCGCGTCATGATCGCCATGGCTTTGGCGAACCGGCCCGATGTGCTGATTGCCGACGAGCCGACCACCGCGCTCGACGTCACCGTGCAGGCGCAGATCCTCAACCTGATCAAGGACCTCAAGGACAAATACGGCATGGCGGTGATCCTGATCACCCATGACCTGACCATCGTCCGGCAGTTTTCCGATTATGTCTATGTGATGCAGAACGGGCGCGTGCAGGAGCATAATGCCACCGAGGCCCTGTTCGCCAACCCCCAGCATGCCTATACGCGACACCTGCTGGCCTCCGAGCCTAAGGGGACCGCTCTGCCGCTGGACGACGGCGCCCATGAGACAGTGCTCGAGGGCAAGGAGGTCAAGGTCAGCTTCACCCTCAAGCGCGGCGGCTTCTTCAATCCCGATTTCTTCGAGCTCAAGGCCGTGGACAATCTCGATATCAAGCTGATGCGCCACGAAACCCTTGGCATCGTGGGGGAATCCGGCTCGGGCAAGACCACGTTCGGGCAGGCGCTGATCCGGCTGATCGGTAACCAAGGCGGACAAATCTGGTTCGATGGCGAGCGCATCGACACCAAGGACCGCGCCGCCATGCGGCCGCTACGGAGCCGGATGCAAATCGTGTTCCAGGACCCGTTTGCGAGCCTCAATCCGCGCATGTCGATCCGCCAGATCATCGAGGAAGGGCTGATCGTCAACACTATCGGCGCCAATGGCCGCGAGCGCGTCGAGCGGGTGCGGCAAGCGCTGGAAGATGCGGGCATGCCCGGCAATATCTTGCAGCGCTTTCCGCACGAATTCTCCGGCGGCCAGCGCCAGCGCATCGCCATTGCCCGTGCCATCGCCCTCGAGCCCGAATTCATCCTGCTCGACGAGCCGACCTCGGCGCTCGACCTTTCCGTACAGGCCCAGATCATCGACCTGCTGCGCAAGCTGCAGGACGAAAAGGGCCTCAGCTACCTCTTCATCAGCCACGACCTCAAGGTCGTGCGCGCCCTCTGCCATCGTGTCATGGTCATGCAGCATGGCAAGATCGTCGAGCAGGGGCCGGTGGCCGATGTCCTCACCAATCCACAGACCGAATACACGGCAAGGCTGGTCCGCGCCGCGTTCGAAATAGCCGCCTAGGAGCAACTACGAATGGCAAACCCCAAGATCACTTTCATCGGCGCCGGCTCGGCGGTGTTCATGAAGAACATCGTCGGCGACATCCTGCAGCGCCCTGCCCTGTCAGGGGCCACGATACGGCTGATGGACATCAATCCGGTGCGGCTGGAAGAAAGCGAGGTCATCGCCAGAAAGCTGATCGCCACGCTCGGCGTGCCGGCGACGGTCGAAACCTATCTCGACCAGAAAAAGGCCTTGGACGGCACTAATTTCGTCGTCGTCTGCTTCCAGATCGGCGGCTATGAGCCCTCGACGGTCATCGATTTCGACGTGCCCAAGAAATACAACCTGCGCCAGACCATTGCCGATACGCTCGGCGTCGGCGGCATCATGCGCGGGCTGCGTACCGTGCCGCATCTGTGGAGCATCTGCGAGGACATGCTCGAAGTCGCCCCCGAGGCGATCATGCTGCAATACGTCAATCCGATGGCCATCAATACCTGGGCCATCGCCGAGAAATATCCCACCATCAAGCAGGTGGGCCTCTGCCATTCCGTGCAGGGCACGGCCATGGAGCTGGCCAACGATCTGGGCATTCCCTACGAGGAAATCCGCTACCGCTCGGCCGGCATCAACCACATGGCCTTCTATCTCAAATTCGAGCATCGCCAGGCTGACGGCTCCTATCGCGATCTCTATCCCGACCTCGTCCGCGCCTATCGCGAGGGCCGCGCCCCCAAGCCGACCTGGAATCCGCGCTGCCCCAACAAGGTGCGCTACGAAATGCTGACGAGACTCGGTTACTTCGTCACCGAGAGTTCGGAACATTTCGCCGAATATACGCCCTATTTCATCAAGGAGGGGCGCGAGGACCTGATCGAGAAATTCGGTATTCCACTGGACGAGTACCCCAAGCGCTGCGTCGAGCAGATCGCCCGCTGGAAACAGACGTCCGAAGACTACCGCAAGGCCGACCGCATCGAGGTCAAACAATCCAAGGAATATGCCTCGTCCATCGTCAACTCGGTGTGGACCGGCGAGCCTTCGGTGATCTACGGCAACCTGCGCAATAACGGCGTCATCACCAACCTGCCGCACAACGCGGCGGTGGAAGTGCCGTGCCTCGTCGACGATAACGGGTTGCAACCGACCTATATCGGCGAACTGCCGCCACAATTGACGGCTCTGATCCGCACCAACATCAACGTGCAGGAACTGACTGTGCGGGCGCTGATGGAGGAGAACCGCGAGCACATCTACCACGCCGCCATGATGGACCCCCATACGTCAGCCGAGCTGGATCTGGAGCAGATCTGGAACCTGATAGACGACCTCACCGAAGCCCATGGCAGCATGCTGCCCGAATGGGCCCGTGGCTCCCGGAAGCAGCGCGTAGCGTAATTCGCGGCGCAATGTCCTCCCTGCTTCCAAGGACGGCCCCGGCGCGCAAGCGTCGGGGCCGTTTGGGTTTGTGAGGCGGCCGTACGGGAGGGAGAGCGAACGTGCTAGTGATGCCCGCCCACCACCTCGCGCAATTCCTCGACCGAACGCACCTTCTTGCGGGCGGCGCCGTCCCAGTCGCGGGTCTTGACGGTGGATTTGGCGATGCGCTCCCTGGCGGCCGGCACGGCGTGGGCATATTGGGGCAGCCATTGGGCCTGGGCGACCACCATTTCGTCGACCATGGCCCAGACTTCGTCCGGCGTGCAGATGGCGCCGACCAGCGGGTCATGCAGCACGGCGAGCTTGAGCGTGTCGATATTGCCCGTCATCGCCGCCTCGACCGACAGGCGCTGCACCGATACCGAGACCGAGCAGGTGGCAGCGCAGGCGGTGGGCAGCGTGATGCCCTCGATCATGTTGATGCCGAAACGATCGACATAGCCGGGACTTTCGATGATCGCATCGTCGGGCAGGTTGGTGATGATGCCATTGTTGCGGCGGTTGAAATGGCCGCGATAGACCCGCCCGGTCTCCATCGCCTCGATGATGTGGCTGGCATGTTCGCTGGTCCGCTTGTGCTCGGAAAGCGGCTTGTTGGCCTGTTCCTTGAACATGGGGAAGTCAGTCTCGAACCAGTTGCGGCGCTCGGTCGAGTAGCGCAGGTAGCCGCCGGTTTCGCCATGGATCCAGTCGCTCATGTCGATCCAGCGGCCGATCTCCTCGGGACGCTTGCGATACCAGGGCAGGTACTCGGAAAGGTGCCCATTGCTCTCGGTGGAATAGACGCCGAAGCGCTTGAGTACGTCGATGCGCACTTTCTCGGTCCTGGAATAGACCGGATGCGCCTCGAAGCCGGCCAGCAGTTCGTCGGCCCCGATTTTCCGGCCCTTGGCGCGGATGTCGATATACCAGGTCTGGTGGTTGATGCCCGAGCAGACATAGTCGAGCTCGCTGTCGTCGACGCCCAGCACATTGGCGATCTGGTGCGCACCATGCTGCACGCCGTGGCAGAGGCCGACCACGTTGACCCCGCCATACAGGTCGGCCGCCCAGGTGTTCATCGCCATGGGGTTGGCGTAGTTGAGGAACAGCGCGCCCGGCTCGGCTACCTCCCTGATATCCTTGCAGAAATCGAGGATGACCGGAATGTTGCGCTGCCCATACAGGATGCCGCCGGCGCAGATGGTGTCGCCCACGCACTGATCGACGCCGTATTTGAGCGGGATGGAAATATCGCTCGAGAAGGCTTCGAGCCCGCCGACGCGGACGCAGCTCATGATGTAGCGCGCGCCTGATATGGCGGCGCGGCGATCGGTGGTGGCGGTGACCCTGGCGGGGAGCTTGTTGACCGAGACGATGGTCTCGATCACCTGCCGGACCATGTCCAGATTGTGCGGATTGATGTCGGTCAGCGCGAATTCGCAGTCGACGAATTCCGGCACCTTGAGCAGGTCGGAAATCAGCGTCCTGGTGAAGCCGATCGAGCCGGCGCCGATGACCGTGACTTTGAATGACATATGTTCCTCCGCAGGATTCACCGATGGGGCGAATTGGTTAGCACACTGCTAGCGTTGACAGGCCCGGCCTGCTAGAGAAAGCTTGTGCCATTGCGGGTAATTTTGTGCTCAACCAACTCATCGACCACGGCCATGACCTGCGCGTGCTGGCGCTGCCGCGCAGCGCCGCGCCGCTCCATTGCATGGCCATCAGCGCCGGCTATGAGCAGCGGCTCAACGAGGTCTATTCCTGGGACGGATTGCAGCGGGGCAGCGTGCCGTTCATCGTCATCCAGCATACGCTGGTCGGCGAAGGCCGGCTCGATTTTGCCGGTACGCACTACCGGCTGACGCCGGGGCAGACCATGGTGCTGAGCCTGCCCCATGCCCATCGCTACTGGCTAGAGCGTGGCGGGCGGTGGGAATATTTCTGGATGGTGCTCAACGGCCGCGAGGCCTTGCGGCTGGCGCGGGAGATCATCGATGCGGCCGGGCCGGTGGTGAGCCTGCCGGCTTCGGTTGTGGATCGCATGGCGGGCGCCTGCGACACGCTGATCGCCAAGGCCGATATCACCCCCGGCGAGACGTCGAGCGCCGCCTATGCCGCCATGACGGCCTTGCACGATGGCGTATTCGGGGCCGACGCCGTGCCCGAACGCATGCTGCCGGCGGCCATCACCCGCGTCGTCGCCCATATCGAGGCCAATCTGGCCCGGCCCCTGCAGGTGGAGCGGCTGGCCGCCATCGCCGACATGAGCCGCGGCCATTTCGTCCGCCAGTTCGGCGCCGCGACCGGCATGCCGCCCTCGGACTTCGTGCTGGAACGGCGGATGGAACGGATCGAGCGGCTGCTGCTGGCCACGGATATGAGCGTGGTGGCGATTGCAAGGGCGACAGGCTTTGCCGATGCGAATTACCTGGCCAAGGCGTTCCGGCGGAAGCGCGGGCTGGCGCCGCTGGAATTTCGCGCGCAGGGCCGGCTGGCGGCGGGGGCCTAGCCATACCCCATCCACCCGCCATCCCGTGGTGTTGCCAAACCCTTGCCACCACCCCGGTTCCCATGCCAAAACCATGGTTGACGTATAGGGCAACCAAATGACCAATCCTGTCACCAAAGATCGGCGGCATTTCGAGGATCTAGCTATCGGCGAGGTCATCGATCTGGGCCATACCAGCGTGAGCAGGGAGATGATCGTCACCTTTGCCCGCGAATTCGATCCGTTCCCCTTCCATCTCGATGAAGCCGCCGCCAAGGCGAGCCTGCTGGGGGGCCTGGCATCGAGCGGCTGGCAGACCGGGGCGCTGAGCCTGCGCATGCTGGTCAACAGCTTTCTCAACACGGTCGCCTCGGCCGGCGGGCTGGGCTTTACCGATCTCAAGTGGAAGAACCCGGTCATGGTGGGCGACACGATTGGCGGCACCGTGACCATTGCCGACCTGCGCCGCTCCGAAAGCCATCCGCAATGGGGCATCATGACCCTGGACTTCGATATGCGGAACCAGAAGGAGCAGCCGGTGCTGACCATGCGGCTGGCCAACCTGATCGATACGCGCGAGCCGGGGGCGCCCACATGACCCGCTGGTTCGAGGATATCGTCGTCGACGAAGTGTTCCCGCTCGGCAGCCATACATTCAGCGCCGACGAAATCATCCGCTTCGCCTCGCTCTACGATCCGCAATATTTCCATGTCGACGCCGCGGCGGCCCAGAGCAGCCATTTCGGCGGGCTGGTGGCCAGCGGCTGGCACACGGTGAGCGTCGGCCACCGCAAGATGGTGGATGCCCTGTTTGCCGAGGAGGAGCGCCTACGCGGCCTGGGCAAGGAGCCCGGCGTCTCCGGCCCCTCCCCCGGCGTCAATTCCATGGATTTCAAGGTGCCGGTGCGTCCCGGCGATACGGTAAGCTACGAGCTGGTGGTGACCGGCAAGCGCGAATCGAACTCCATTCCCGGCTGGGGCCTGCTGTTCAACAAGCTGACGGCGGTCAACCAGCGCGGCGAGCTGGTCTATCGCGCCGACCTCGTGGGCTTTTCCAAGCTGCGCGACTACACCATGCCGGCCCGGCTCAAACTGTTGCTTGGCCTCACCAGGCTGCCGCTCATCGGGGGGCTGTTCAAGCGCGGCTCTTGAAAGCGGGCGAGCGCACCTGCACTCTCTCCGCCATGCGCCGAATCGCCCTCATAGCCGTCGTCACCGCCCTCACCGCCTCGCCGGCTTTTGCCCAGAATTTCACGGGCAACTGGGCCTGTCGCGATGCCACCACCGCCAAGGCCGGGATCCTGACCATCTATGGACTGGTCTATGGTTTCGCCTCGACCGTGGTAGGGGACCCGAGCTCGGGCACCGGGACCATTACCGCTTATCAGGACGGTGTGAGCTTCGACGACGGCAACCTGCGCGCGGCCCGGGCCATCCAGGCCGGGCGGATTATCCCCGACCCGACCTATGGCACTGCGATCCAACTGGAGACAGCCGACGCCATCGTGATGCTGTGTACGCCACGATAGGCTGAACACCCAGCGCCCCATTGTCATTCCCACGAAAGCGGGAATCTCCTTCGTGTTGAAGGGGGATCCCCACTTTCGCGGGGGTGACGCGGTGGACCTGGCCGGCACGCATTCCTGTCCCATGCCCCCATAAGCGACATTCCGCCGCTCCCCGCTTGAACTTTTCTGCCGATCGGGCATTTTGGCTGTGCGGCGCCGGGCCCCTCTGGCGAGGACGATCCATGTCCTCGTGATGTCGGAGCTGCTCCAACTTCATGGAGAAAGGTCCGGCGATGGAATCGCTTCTTGGCGCCCTTATGGGCGATTTTCTGGGTACTCCCGTCTATTTCTGGGTCGCGTTCGTCGCGATCGTCATTGGCCTCCTGGTCTTCGACCTCGGCATCCTGCACCGGGATGAGCACGAGATCGGGGCACGCGAAAGCCTCACGCTTTATGGCTTTTATGTCGCCATTGCCCTGGCTTTCGGCGGTTTTGTATGGTGGCAGCGCGGCAGCGAGGCCGGGCTCGAATTCTTCACCGGCTACCTGATCGAGCAGAGCCTGGCGATGGACAACATGTTCGTCATCGCCACCATTTTCGGCTTCCTCGCCATTCCCCGCATCTACCAGCACCGCGTGCTGTTCTGGGGCATCCTCGGGGTGATCGCCTTCCGCGCCATCCTGATCGGGCTGGGCGCGGCCCTGGTCAACGAGTTCAACTGGATCCTCTTCGGCTTCGGCGCCTTCCTGGTCTTTACCGGCTTCCGCATGTTCAGCCACAAGGACGAGGCGCCCGATATCGCCAGCAATCCGGTGTTCAAGTTCCTGACCACGCGCTTCCGCGTGACCAAGGCGCTGCATGGCCGCAATTTCACGGTGAAACAGCCCGATGCCAAAACCGGCAAGCTCGTCACCTGGCTGACCCCGCTGGCGGTGGCACTGATCATGGTGGAGGCGGTCGACCTGATCTTCGCGGTGGATTCGGTGCCGGCCGTGTTCGCGGTGACGCAGGACACGTTCATCGTCTACACCTCGAACATCTTCGCCATTCTCGGCCTGCGGGCGCTCTACTTCGCGCTGGCCGCGGCGATGAACCGCTTCCGCTACCTGCAAACCTCGCTGGCCATCATCCTGGTATTGGTGGGCATCAAGATTTTCCTCGTGCCGCTGCATATCCATATCGACACGCTGCTGAGCCTCATCGTGACGCTGTCGATCCTGGCGGGCGGGGTGATTTTCTCGCTCTGGAAAACCCGCAACGAGCCCGATATCGGGGCCGAACAGGCTCCGCAAACAGGGCGGCTAGAACCCTGACCGAGGAGGCATGGCGGGCCGGCGGTTGACGCCGGCCCAAGGTCTGACTTTACCCATGCGGCTCCCTCCACTGCCTTGCACCAGTCTTGCCGCATTTGCGGTCTAGCCAAAGGGCAAGGACAAGAAGGAGACGACGATGGGCAAGATCCACGAGATCGTGTTCGACTGTGACAAACCCTCCAGGCTCGCCGCTTTCTGGGTGAGCCTGCTCGAAGGCTATGCCATCCGCCCCTATGACGAAGCCGAGATCGCCCGGCTCGCCGCTCTGGGCCTGACGCCCGAGACCGACCCGACCGTGATGGTCGATGGCCCCGGCCCCTCCGTCTGCTTCCAGAATGTGGAAGGCCGGCGCCATGACAATAACCGCGTGCATTTCGATATCGAGGTCGGCGATCGCGCCGCTACGGTCGATCGGCTGCGCGAGGCCGGCGCCGAAACCGTGCGCGTATTGCCCACCTATACGGTGATGCGCGACCCCGAAGGCAACCAGTTCTGCCTGGTCGATATCAGCGAGGCGATGGCCGCCTGATATTCCGATCGCATGCTGACAGGCGCTGTCAGCACGGCTGCGCGATGGTTTGGCCACACCAGAACGGAGCCTTCGCATGTCCCTTATCGCCTCCTGCCATTGCGGCGCCACCAAGATCGAGCTGCCCCATCCGCCGCTCCACGCCAAGGAGTGCAATTGCAGCTATTGCGCTCGCACCGGCGCGGTCTGGGGCTATTACGGCCAGGGCGAGATGACCTTCATCTCGCAGGAGGGCGACAAGACCTATTCGGCCAGCGACGGCATGAACCAGCACCATTTCTGCGGCAATTGCGGCATGCAGACCTGGGGCGATTCACCCGACTGGGCTTCGATGTACAACAATGACGGCACGACCAAGGACGGGTTTACGCCCGGCAGCCTGCCCACCGCCCGCAGCTATGCGGTCAACCTGCGGCTGGTGGACGACCTCGACTGGTCGGGGATTGCGGTGGAGAAGGTGGACGGGCGGAATAGTTGGTAGGGGTGCCAGTGCGCCTGGTTTTCAATCACGGTGTCATTCCGGCGCAGGCCGGAATCCATCTTGAGATAGCTCAGCTCTCGCTAGGCGCGGATAGACCTCAGGATGGATCCCGGCCTGCGCCGGGATGACATCGCGTAGGCAAATGCTTCTGAGGCATGCCCTCAGTGCCCCTCGAACTCGATCAGCGCCGTCACAGCAACGCCTTCGGCCTTGAGCTTGTCGGCGCCGCCCAGGTCGGGCAGGTCGATGACGAAGGCGGCGTTTTCCACACTGGCGCCGGTGCGGCGCAGCAGGCCGACGGCGGCGATGGCGGTGCCGCCGGTGGCGATGAGGTCATCGACCAGCAGCACCTTGTCGTTGCCATCCAGCACATCGGCATGAATCTCGATCGTGTCGACGCCGTATTCCAGCGCGTAGTTCTGCCCGATGGTCTCGCCGGGCAGCTTGCCCTTCTTGCGGATCGGGATGAAGCCGACACCCAGCGCGATGGCGACGCCCGCCCCGAAGATGAAGCCGCGCGCCTCGATGCCGGCGACATGGGTGACGCCCCGGCCGCGATACTGGCTGGCGATACGCTCGATGCTTTCCTTGAAGCCTTCAGGGTGCTCGATCAGCGTCGTGATATCCCGGAACAGGATGCCCTTCTTGGGATAGTCCGGAATCGTGCGCACGAGGGCCTTGAGGTCGAGCGGCATGGCAAACCTGTCAGAGGATGGAATAGGAAAAGTTCAGCTCGAGCGGCGGCCGACGATATGGCGGGCGATGACCCCCGCATTGTAGGCGGCATTGCGGGTGACGCTGATGGCGGTTTCGCGCGCCTTGGGATTGGCGGCGACGGCATTGATGCCGGCACGCACGGCCGGATGGCGGCTCATGGCGATGGCCGTGCTGACGACAGTGACGGCAATGCGAATGGCGGACATGTCGGCTCCCTCGGCAACGCGGATCGCTAAGCTGGAATATTGCGGTCCGCCGGCTGATTGGCAAGGGGGTGAAGCGGGTGTGATTGCAACGGCTCTTCCTTCTCCCCTTGAGGGAGAAGGTGCCCCACGGGTCGCGTCGCGCCCGAGGGCAGGCTCCGGGCGGATGAGGGGTCCTGCGCCATCCTTTGGCATCGAAGCATGGGATAACGCAGGACCCCTCACCCGGTTCTTCCGCTGGACGCGGAAGAACCACCCTCTCCCTCAAGGGGAGAGGGTGGGCTCCACTCAGTTTAGTGCTCGATGCCCTGCCAGATGCGGCGCTTGGTGGCGTACATCAGGCCGGCGAACAGCACGAGGAACAGCAGTACGACGAAACCGGTCTGCTTGCGGCCAGCCAGGTGCGGCTCGCCCAGCCACATCATGAAGGCAGCCACGTCGGTCGAATATTGCTGCAGGGTCAGCGGCACTTCGGCCTCGCCCTCGGCAACCTCGTAGCTCACCAGGCCATCGGCCAGCGGCGGGCCCATGCCGATGGCATGGCCGGGGAAGTAGTCGTTGTAATACTTGCCTTCGGCCAGTTCGAACCCTTCGGGCGCTTCCTCGTGATAGCCGTTGAGCAGCGCGTGGATATAGTCCGGGCCGCCTTCCGAATAGCCGGTGAAGTAGTTGAGGATCCACCAGAGCCCCTCTTCCTTCACGCCCCGAGCCTTGGCCAGCACCGAGAAATCGGGCGGCAGTGCGCCGCCATTGGCGTCACGGGCATCCTGTTCGGTGGCGAAAGGCGAGGGCCAGAAATCGGCGGGCACGCCCTTGCGGACGCCGCCATCGGCGGTGGGGTCGGCGATTTCGTATTCGGCGGCGAGCGCCTTGACCTGCTCCTCCGAGAAGCCGGGGCCGCCTTCTTCCGCCAGGGTGCGGAAGGCGATCAACCGGGCACTGTGGCAGTTGGAACAGACTTCGCGGAACACCTGGAAGCCGCGCTGCAGCTGGTTCTGGTCATAGGTGCCGAAGATGCCGGCAAACGACCAGCTCTGCTTTTCGATATGCGGGGTCGCGTGCCCTTCCTGGGCCACGGCAGGGAGAGCAAGGCTGGCGACAAGCGCCACGGCGGCAAGGATAGTCTTGGTGTTGAACATGGTTCCTATCCCTTCCGTCAATGTGCCTTGCCCAGGACGCTCTCGGAGATGCTGGTCGGCAAGGGCCGGGGCGTCTCGATGCGGCCAAGGACTGGCAGGATGACGATGAAGTGGATGAAGTAGTAGGCGGTGCAAATCTTGGACAGAACCACGTAGATGCCATCCGCCGGCTGCGCACCCAGATAGGTGAGCGCCACGAAGTTCACCACGAACAGCCAGTAGAACCATTTGAACATCGGGCGGAAATTGCCCGAGCGAACCTTGGACGTATCCAGCCAGGGCAGGAAGAACAGGATCAGGATCGAGCCGCCGAAGAAGATGACGCCGAGCAGCTTGCTGTCGATGAACAGCAGGTTGAAGTCGATGGCGCGCAGGATGGCGTAGAATGGCAGGAAGTACCATTCGGGCACGATATGGGCCGGCGTCACCTGGCTGTTGAACTGGATGTAATTGTCCGGGTGACCCAGGATATCGGGGGCGAAGAACGCGAACCAGGCAAACGGGATCAGGAACAGCACCATGCCGAACGCGTCCTTCATCGTGTAGTACGGATGGAAGGGCAGCGTGTCGCGCTGCTTGTCCTTCACGTCGACCCCGATGGGATTGTTATTGCCCGGCACATGCAGCGCCCAGATATGGAGGGCGACCACGGCGGCAATGACGAAGGGCAGCAGGTAATGCAGCGAGAAGAAGCGGTTGAGCGTGGGATTGCCCACCGAGAAGCCGCCGCGCAGCAATTCCAGGATCGGCGTACCGACGATCGGGATGGCAGCGAAGATATTGGTGATCACGGTGGCCGCCCAGCCGGACATCTGGCCCCAGGGCAGAACATAGCCCATGAAGGCGGTCGCCATCATCAGCAGGAAGATCAGCACGCCCAGGATCCACAGGATCTCGCGGGGCGCCTTGTAGGAGCCGAAATACATGCCGCGGAAGATGTGGATATAGACCGCCGCGAAGAACATCGAGGCGCCAACGGCGTGGAACGACTGGATCATGCGGCCGCCATTCACGTCGCGGCGGATATGCTCCACCGAGTCGAAGGCCATGCCGATATTGGGCGTGTAGTGCATCGCCAGGATGACGCCGGTGACGATCTGGATACCCAGGCACATCACCAGGATCGCGCCGAACGTCCACCAGTAGTTGAGGTTCTTCGGCGTGGGGAAATCCATCAGGTGCTCTTTGGAGAACCGGATGATCGGCAGGCGTTCATCGAGCCACTTCTCGATGCCGGAGCCGGGCGTGTAAGTCGAATGTTCTGACATCGGAAAAGCCCCCACTAACCGATCTGGACCAGCGTATCGCTGATGAATTCATAGGGCGGAACGACCAGGTTGGTTGGTGCGGGACCCTTGCGGATGCGGCCGGCAGTATCGAACTGGCTGCCGTGGCAGGGGCAGGCCCAGCCATCGAACTCGCCTGATTCGCCGACCGGGATGCAGCCCAGATGGGTGCAGTTGGCAATCATGATCAGCCACTGTTCGTGGCCTTCCTTGGTGCGGGACTCGTCGGTCGCCGGATCCTTGAGGTCAGCAAGCGGAACCGCCTTGGCCTCGTCGATCTCGGCCTGGGTGCGATGCCGCACGAAAACCGGCAGGCCGCGCCACAGGATGGTCACCGACTGACCTTCCTCGATGGCGCCGAGGTCGAACTCGATGCTGGCCAGCGCCAGTGTCGAAGCATCGGGGTTCATCTGGTTGATCAGAGGCCAGGCCGTGGCGGCGGCACCGACAGCGGCAACAGCACCGGTTGCGACGAAGATGAAATCCCGCCGTGATGTTGAATGATGAGCTTGCGTGGCCAAGGTCCCGTATCCCCGTACAATCACTTCAGACGCGGCCGGCGAAGCATACCTTTCCGCGCATAGGCGGAATCAGCAGTCGTCCGCCCTCAAGCGGCCCGTCAGTTGCGGTTCTTTTTGCACTGTCACAGGAACTTGTCCAGTGCGCCCAAGGGTGACACCGAAGAAGTGCGACACTATACCCAACCCGGCACGGTCCCGACCCGCCCCGACCGGCGCCAGATGCCCTGAAAACCGATGGAATCCGCCATGCCGGTCGATCTCGCCCTCTATCAGCCCGACATCGCCAACAATACCGGCACGCTGATCCGGCTGGGGGCATGCCTGGGCGTGACCATCCATCTCATCCACCCCACCGGCTTTGCTTTTTCACCCAAGGCGCTGGCCAGGGCGGGGCTGGATTATGTGGACCATGCGACGGTGCGGGAGCATGTGAGCTGGACCGCGTTCGACGCCTGGCGGCATGCACAGCACCGGCGGCTGGTGCTGCTGACGACCAAGGCGGAAACCTCGGCCTATGCGGTGGATTACCGGAACGACGACATATTGATGGTGGGACGCGAAAGCGCCGGCGTGCCCGAGGCCGTGGCCGACGCCTGCGACCTGGGTATTCGCATTCCGATGCGCGAGGGTTTGCGTTCGATCAATGTGGCGCTGGCGGCAACGCTTATCCTGGGGGAAGCAAAAAGGCAGACCGACGGCTTTACAGGGCTCAGATGACGGTTCATTTCACTGACACTATGACACTTCCAGACGACATCGCGGCCAAGCAGGCCAAAGCCCAGACCTGGTTCCGCGCGCTGCGCGACCGCATTTTCGCATCGTTCGAAGCCATCGAGGCCGATGTAGAGGGGCCGAACGCGCACCTGCCGCCGGGCAGGTTCGAGGTGACCCCATGGGACCGCGCCGCTGGCGGCGGCGGCGAAATGGGCATGCTGCATGGGAGGGTGTTCGAGAAGGCGGGCGTTCATATCTCGACCGTGCATGGCGAATTCTCCGCCGATTTCGCCAAGCAGATGCCGGGCACGGAGGAAGGCGCCAGATTCTGGAGTTCGGGCATTTCGCTGATCGTGCATCCGTGGAACCCCCATGTCCCGGCGGTCCACATGAACACGCGCATGATCGTGACCGGCAAGCAATGGTTCGGCGGCGGCGCCGACCTGACGCCGGTGCTGGATCGCCGGCGCTTGCAGGACGATCGCGATACGGTGGACTTCCACGCCGCCATGAAGGCCGCCTGCGAGGGCCGGCCGGGCGTCGACTACCAGCGCTACAAGGACTGGTGCGACGAATATTTCTTCCTGCCGCACCGCAACGAGCATCGCGGCACCGGCGGAATTTTCTACGACCACCACAATACGGGCGACTGGGACGCCGACTTCGCCTTCACCAAAGGCGTGGGCGAGGCATTCCTGGGGATTTATCCCGAGCTGGTGCGCCGCAATTTCGAGACGGCGTGGACCGAGGTAGACCGGCACGAACAACTGGTGCGCCGCGGGCGCTATGTGGAATTCAACCTGCTCTATGACCGCGGCACCATGTTCGGGCTCAAGACCGGGGGTAATGTGAACTCGATCTTGTCGTCGATGCCGCCGGAAGTGCGCTGGCCGTGAGCGTCTTCTTCCCTTCTCCCCTTGAGGGAGAAGGTGCCCGAAGGGCGGATGAGGGGTTGCCGCGCTACCCGCCAGCATTGAAGCATGGGAGAACGCAGCACCCCTCACCCTGTTCTTCCGCTGAACGCGGAAGAACCGCCCTCTCCCTCAAGGGGAGAGGGGAAGGAACCTCCACCCTCCCCGGGCGTTGTGCCTTGGCACAAAGGAGGGAACGACATGAAACGATTTGAATCCGGCTCGCTGATTCCCGGCGCCACCTGGCATGCCGAGGCTGAAAGCGAAGCGGAGGTGGTTCGCCGCGCGGTCGAGAACCTCAAGACCTATCACGGCGAAACCGAAGTGCGGCCCGACATGATCGAGCGCATCAAGGAGCGTATCATCGATGTCGATAGCGGCAAGGCGACGAAGACGAAGCACTGACCGGTCTTTCTTACCTCTCCCCCGAAGGGAGAGGTAAGAAGACTAGCGCTCGATAAGCGCCAGCAACTCGCCTTTGCCGAGAGCGAAGCCGCTCTCGATCCAGGCCCGTTCGAGACGGGCCAGTTCCTGACCAAGGGCCGGTCCCGGCGCCATGCCGAGGCCGGCGAGATCGTGTCCCGACAGCGGAAACGGCGGCACGACAGTTGCGCCCAGCACGCGGGCGGCCTCGGACAGGCGCGCCAATCCCCAATGATCCAGCGATGCCGCCGCAGCCAGCCCTTCGACGGCGGCTTCGCCATGCCGGTAGGCGGCTTCGCCGATCTTGTCGTCGGCCAAGAGCGCGGCGGCGTGGACAATGGCCCGGGCGGCACTGACCGTATCGTTTGACAGGCGCCAGGACGCTTGCAGCACTTGGAGGTCGTCGCCGGCAAGCAGCGCCAGGCGGGTGGTGGCGGACTGCCCACCCAGGCTCTCATAGGCCAGCAGCGCCCGCAGCGCGGCATCACGCAGCGGCAGCAGCCCGATTTCGGACATGACGGCGAAGGTCAGCGCGACTTTGGGCAAAGCCAGCATGCGCATGATCTCGCTGCCGACGCGCTCGCGCGACAGGTGATCGAGCCTGCCGACGGAGGCGGCGCAGGCGGTGAGCCCATCCGGATCGAGCCGTTCATCGCCATGGCTGGCCGAAAGGCGGAAGAAGCGATAGACGCGCAGCCCATCCTCGGCGATGCGCCGGCCGGCGTCGCCGAGGAAGCGGATGACGCCGTTGCGGGCATCCTCGACGCCGCCAAGCGGATCGTAAAGCGTGCCATCGGCGGCGCAATAAAGGGCGTTGAGGGTGAAGTCGCGGCGGCTTGCATCCTCGACCCAGTCGGTGCCGAAGGCGACGACGGCGTGGCGGCCATCGGTTTCGACGTCACGGCGCAAGGTGGTGACTTCGGCCAGTGTATCGCCGAGCTTGAGCGTCACCGTGCCATGGGCGATGCCGGTGGGATAGCAGGCGATGCCGGCAGCAGTAGCGCGGGCAATGATCTCGTCGGGCAGCAATTCCGTCGCCATGTCGATATCGCCGCCATGGGCGCGGCCCATGATGGTGTCGCGCACCACCCCGCCCACGGCGCGGGTCCGGCGCCTGGCGCCGTCCAGCGCGGCAAGGATCGCCTGCGTCTCGCGGCGCGTCAGCCATTCGGCGCTGGCCAGCGGATCGCTCACGGCACCGCCTCGCTCATCGCCAGGTCACGGAAACGGCGGGTGAGATTGGCGGTGATGCCCCAGATGCGATGGCCGTCATGGTCGATCTGCCAGGTGCGGTGTTCCTCGCCATTCCGCTTGATGCGGAACTGGCCATAGGCCTCGTTGGCAAGGATACGCTGCAGCGGCACCTCGAACACCGAATGCACCTCGCCCGGATTGGGCACGAAGGGGCCGCTGGGCTCGACCGTCGCGACGACAGGGGTGATGAGATAGTTGGTGCCGGTGAAATAGGTCGGCATGTAGCCGATCACCGTCGCATCCGCGCTCTCCATGCCCACTTCCTCGAAGGCCTCGCGCAGGGCGGCAGCGGCCACGTCGGCATCACCGGCATCCACCTTGCCGCCCGGAAAGGCCACCTGGCCGGAATGGGCCCGCAGGTCGGGCGAACGCTCGGTGTAGAGCACGGTGTGACCCTCGGGCCGCCGAATCAGCGCGATCAGCACCGCCGCCGGCACCGGCGGGCGGGCGAAGGGCTGGTCGGGCGCCCAGTCCGGCACCAGCGCCTCAACCGCCGGCAAGGGCGGCGGCACGGTCAGCAGGCGCGCGGCGAGGCGGGTAATGATGGTGTCGTCGGACGACAAGGAGGCACCGGAGAGTGTTTCGGGAGCGAGAGGATAGGCGAGGATGTGCAGGAATGGCACCCCTTACCTCTCCCTTGGGGGAGAGGTCGACTTGCAAAGCAAGGCGGGTGAGGGGGCCTTCCCCACGCACCTCACCCGGTAAAGGCCCCCTCACCCGGCGCTGCGCGCCGACCTCTCCCCCAAGGGAGAGGTGGAGACGCTCACCCCTGCATCCACGCCTCGATTGGGCCGCTCAGCGTCGCCGCGAGGCTCTTGTCCTCGGCGAACATGGTCGGCTCCCAGCCCAGCGGGCAGTAATAGTCGCGGTCGCCCACCAGCATGACGAACTGGCCATCGCCGCGCTCCAGCGCGCGCCGGGTGACTTCGCGGGCCAGCAGCTTGCCCGCGCCCAGCTTGCGGAAATTGGGGTGGGTGGCGAGCGGGCCGAGCATCCAGCCATTGAGGCCGCCGATGGAAATCGGGGTCATCCACACCGAGCCGCAGGCCGTGCCGTCGACGTCGGCGACCAGGCTGAGGCTGGTATCGATGGGGAAGCGCTCGCGAATGCGATAAGCGGTCTTGGAAAAGCGGCCGGGGCCGAAGGCAATGGCCTGCAATTCCTCGATGAACGCATCATCGGCGGACGTCGCCGGGCGAACGGTGGGGACGCGCAGCGGAGAAGCGGAGACAGCAACAGTTGCAGCCGAAGGCGCGGAAACGAGGGTCATGACGATGATCCAGGATGGAATGCGTAGGACAAACCCGGCGCCCCAACGAGCGCCGCTTCGAAAGACCGCTTACGGTCGTCGTGTCACCAGCAGAACCTTCACCATCCTGGGCGCCTCCACGCCTGAAATTCGCATTAGCACCATGGGGGCCTCGCGTAAAACGAAAATCATGGATCACCGGCCAAAATACAAGATGGACGGGTCCGCTGTGTCCGAAATGCACAACACTTCGTTACGGTGGAACCGCCTTATCGCTCGCGCTGCCCAGCGCTATGTGAGAGGCATCATCGACCGATATGGGGGAGTTGATCCCCACAACGAGTCGACAACATGACGGAAAGGGTTCGATCTTGGGACAATTGATCGACGGCAAATGGTCCACCCAATGGTACGACACCAAGAAGACCGGTGGCGAATTCAAGCGGGCGCAGGCCGGCTTCCGCAACTGGGTCACCGCTGACGGCAGCGCCGGCCCCTCGGGATCAGGCGGCTTCAAGGCCGAGGCCGGGCGCTATCACCTCTATGTGTCGCTGGCCTGCCCCTGGGCGCATCGCACCCTGATCTTCCGCAAGCTCAAGGAGCTGGAGAGCCTGATCCCGGTATCGGTGGTTTCGCCCAAGATGCCGGACGAAACCGGCTGGAGCTTCGACACGGAAACCGGCTCGACCGGCGACGACCTGCTCGGCAAGGACTATCTGTGGCAGGTCTACGCGCAGGCAGTGCCCGACTATACCGGCCGCGTCACCGTGCCGGTGCTGTGGGACAAGCAAACCGGGCAGATCGTTTCCAACGAAAGCTCGGAAATCATCCGCATGTTCAACTCGGCCTTCGACGAGCTGACCGGCAATAGCGAGGATTACTACCCGGAGGCCCTGCGTGCCGAGATCGATACGATCAACGCCCGCGTCTATGACGACATCAACAACGGCGTCTACAAGGCCGGCTTTGCCACCACGCAGGCGGCCTATGACGGCGCGGTGGCAAAGCTGTTCGCGGCGCTGGACTGGGTCGAGGATCTGTTGGGCCAGACACCCTACCTCACCGGCGACAGCATAACCGAGGCCGACTGGCGGCTGTTCACGACGCTGGTGCGGTTCGACGCGGTCTATGTCGGGCACTTCAAATGCAACCGGCAGCGCATCGCCGACTACAAGAACATCAGCCACTATCTCAAGGCGCTGTACGAGGTACCGGGCGTGAAGGAAACGGTCGATCTCGACCATATCCGCACGCATTATTACTGGAGCCACGTCACCATCAACCCGACGCGGATTATTCCTGTCGGGCCGGAATTGCCGTTCTTGAAGTAGGCCTTTACCCCACGGCGCCTGGAAGCGTGCCTCAATACCCCCACACGTCGCGCTTCGGCACAGAATCGAAATATTCGTCGATCCGCTGGCTGGTGGCGGGCGTCACCTTTTCGGGCAAAGCGCGGCGGTCGAACCAGCCCACTTCGGCGATCTCGTGGTCTGCCTTGCGCTCGAAGACCTTCTCGAAGCTCTTGGCCACGTAGAAGGCGACATGGTCGCGGTCGGTCACCGGGCTGGAATTGTGGTAGATGCCGAACAGCTCCATGGGGCCCACGACGCGATAGCCGGTCTCTTCCAGCGTTTCGCGCGCACCGGCAAATTCGAGCGTTTCTCCCGGGCTGACGCCGCCGCCGGGAAACTGCCAGCCCGGAACATAGGTGTGCCGGATCAGCAGCACCTTGTCCCCATCGACCACCATGACGCGCGAGCCCAGCGTCATGCGGTGCCATAGGCCCTTGAAGGTCAGGAACACCTTGGCGGTCAGCCGCTGCCTGCGATTCATCTGCATCGAAACACTCCTTGCACCGTTACCGGTAGCAGAGACTTGATGGCGACAAAATTGACCCTGGCCCCGATTGACCGTTTTCTTGCGCCTCCCCTTCTGGCATTACGCCCCCGATGATCACCCTCGCCCACATCTCCGACATCCACCTGTCGCCCATGCCGGAGGTCGGTTGGCGCGATCTCCTGGGTAAGCGCCTTACCGGCTATCTCAACTGGAAACTGCGCCGCCACGACGAGCTCAACAGCGAGACGCTGGCGAGCCTGGTCGCCCACTTGCAGGCGCAGAAGGCCGATTTCACCGCCGTTACCGGCGACCTGGTGAACCTGGCCTTGCCCTTCGAAATCGACCGCGCCGGCAAATGGCTCAAGGCGCTGGGCACCTCCGACAAGGTCGCGGCCTGCCCCGGCAATCACGATGCCTATGTGCCGGGCGCGCTGGAATCCGCGCAGAAGATGTGGGGCGAATACCTGCAGGGCGAAACGCTGGACGATGCCGCCTTCCCCTTCGTGCGCCGCGTGGGAGAACTGGCCGTCATCTCCTGCTCGAGCGCGGTGCCGACGCGGCCATTCCTGGCCATCGGGCGCTTCGATGAGAAGCAGGCCGAGCGGCTGGGACGCATTCTCAAGCTCATGGGCGAGGCGGGCTATTTCCGCACCGTGCTGATCCACCACCCGCCCAATCCGGAATTGCAGCACCCCTCTTTCGGGCTCAAGGGGCACAAGCTGTTCCGCCAGGTCATTGCCGAACACGGCGCCGAACTGATCCTGCACGGGCACACGCACCGCTCCTCGATCCATTCCATTCCCAGCAAGGACAAGGAAGTGCCCGTGGTGGGCGTAGCCGCCGCCAGCGCCGCCCAGGGCGGCACGCTGGACGATCCGGCGCGCTATAACCTGTTCCGCATCGAACGATCAGGCGATGGCAGTTGGAGCTGCACCATGCGGGAATACGGCTTCCAGCGGCTGGGCAGCGACATCGTCATGCGGCTGCAGATGCGGATCTGCTGAGAGCCCTAATCTTCTGCACCCGGGCGCAGGGCCCTGTAGCTCGAATAGGCAGAACCGTACAACCCCGCGGCAAGGAACAGGAAGACCGACGACACGCCCGCGCCGGCTGCAACGACACCCACCGACATCGGCAACAGGAACTGCGCCAGCCGATTGCCGGTAAGGCGCAAGGACAACACCAATCCCCGGCTCGTCGGAGGGACGACACTGGTGACCCACGACATCGATATGGGCGCAGCCAGCCCGATACCAATGCCGATCGCTATCATCGCCAGGCCAAGCACCCATTCCGGCACCGGTACACCCAGCACGGTCAGCCCCAGGCCAGTCGCCAGCAGCGAACCCGCCAACATGATCCGGCGGCCGAGCCGGGCAAGCAGCCAGCTGAAGCATAGGCGCGACAGCAAGGAAGCCAGCGCCCGCACCATCAACAGGGTGGCAATGGCGCTGGCCGGTATCAGTGCCTGGGCCCCAAGTACCGGCAGGTAGATCACCAGCAGGTCGACGGCGCAAATAACCCCGACCCCGGCCAGGATGGCCGGGACCACCCCCTTTTGCCGGAGCAGGTGCCGGATCGGCAGTTGAGCCGCCGATTTGCAGTCACCCACCGACCTGGCGGGATGGCGCATGAAGAGCACGCAGCCGAGGCTGACAAGGCCCGCAACCGTCGCGGCGACGAACAGGCGCCCCGTATCGGGCATGGTTCCCGACCCGGCAAAAAGGGCGACGACCAGGGGCGCCAATATCTGTGCGAAGGAAATAAAGGCGGTGTAGTGACCGAACGTCCGCTCGCGGGCGGCATCGGTCGGTTGATCGGCTGCCGTTGCATGCTGCGACAGCAAGCAGAGCAGATGGCCCATCCCCAGAAGGCCGGTCCAGCCCAAAAGGGCAATGACCGAATTTCCGGTGACCAGTAGCCCGAAAGCCGATAGCAGGACGCTGCCTGTACCCACGAGGAACGCGCCCCGCGCACCCTTCCTGTCAATCCTGGCACCGACCTGCGTTGCGAAGAACAATGGCAGCAGCGAGAAGGTGGCCCCCACCGCGCCGATCCAGATGTCCGAGAGCCCCATCTCGACGGCCCGATAGGACGTCGTCACCCGCGCAACGACGATCACCACCTGATGCAGCAGGACGTGGAGCACAAAGGCGCTGGCAGCGAGGTCGAGGGCCGGCAACCGGAAAGTCAGCTTCCGCATCTGTGTGGCTCCCCGACGCGGCCGTAAGCAGGCATCACCCCACCTGCGCCCCGGCCGTCGCGACGCGATTGACGAGGCACCCCACCGCGCCGATATCGACCTCCACCAGATCGCCATCCTGCAGGTAGACCTGCGGCTCCCGCCGATCACCGACGCCGCCGGGCGTGCCGGTGACGATGACGTCCCCAGGCGAGAGGGGGGTGAAGGCGGAGCAATAAGCAATCAGCTTTTCGAGCGGAAAGATGAGGTCGGAAAGGCTCGCATTCTGCATGACCTGGCCATTGAGGCGGAGCTGGATCGGCAGGCTGCGGTAGTCGCCGACTTCGTCGGGTGTCACCAGCGCCGGACCAAAGCTGCCGCTTGCCGGAAAGTTCTTGCCCGGCGTGAACTGGCTCGTATGCCGCTGCCAGTCGCGGACCGAGCCATCATTGAAGCAGGCATAGCCAGCCACATAGTCCAGGGCGTGTGCCTCCTCGATGTTGCGACCCGGCTTGCCGATCACCACGGCAAGTTCGGCTTCGTAGTCGAGGCGGTCGGACGCGCGGGGCTTGAGAAGGGGCTGGCCGTGGCCGACCTGCGCATCGGCAAAGCGGGTGAAAATGGTCGGATAGTCTGAATTCGGCCGCCTGGTCTCGTTGCGATGATCCTCGTAGTTGAGCCCGACGCAGAGGATCTTGGCCGCATCCGGGATCACCGGAAGCAGCCGGACCTGATCGAGGGGAATACCATCCGAGGCCGTCCAATCGGCAGCCCCAGCAAGCAGGTTGGCGGCGAGCGCCTGCTTCAGGGTGACGACGCCGGGCGACAACCTGCCAGTCAGGTCGACGACCTTTTCGCCGCGCAGCAGGCCGAAACCTTGCCGGCCCTGGCGATCAAAACTCACGAACCTCATTCCGTGCTCCTGGGGCCTGCCGGGGCAGGCGATAAAGTGAATGTTCAAGGACGTCAGGGCCCTTACGCTTCTTCCTCGAAGGCGACCTTTCGGCCCTTGCGGATTTGCGGCAGCAGGATGACCAGGCACATGGCGGCAGCGATGGAGAGCATCGCGACCGAGAGCGGGCTGTGCCAGAAGATGGACAAATCGCCTCGCGAAAGCAGGAGCGACCTGCGGAAATGCTCCTCCATCAATGGCCCCAGGATGAAGCCCAGCAACAGGGGAGCGGCCTCGGCACGCATGCGCCAGAACAGGCAGCCCAGGACGGTGAAGCCCGCGGCGAAATAGATCGGCACCACATTGTTGTTGATGCTGAACAGGCCAACGCAACAGACCACCAGGATGATCGGGAACAGCACCCAGTAATTAACCTGGATCAGCCGGACCCAGAGCGGAATGAGCGGCAGGTTGAGCACGACCAGCATGGCATTGCCGATCCACATCGATGCGATCAGCCCCCAGAATATCTCGGGATTCGAGACCATGACGAAGGGGCCCGGCGCGATGTTGTGAACCATCAGCGCGCCAATCATCAATGCCATCACGCCATTGCTGGGAATGCCCAGGGTCAGCATGGGGATGAACGAAGTCTGTGCGCCCGCATTGTTGGCCGCCTCGGGGCCGGCCAGGCCCGCGATGGCACCCTGGCCGAACTCCTCGGGGTGCTTCGACACACGCTTTTCGACTGCATAGGAGGCGAAGGACGAAATCATCGCGCCCCCGCCCGGCAGCAGGCCCAGCAGCGACCCTATCGCCGTGCCCCGGATCACCGGGAAAACGGCCTGCCTGAATTCCTTTGCCGACATCATGAGGTTACGAAGCGATGGCGATGTCACCTCACGCGACTGATTGCTTCGGATATTGGAGACGATGTCGGTGAAGGCGAACAGCCCCATGGCCACGGCGACGAATTCGATGCCCTCGGTCAGCGAGAAGGATCCGAAGGTGAACCGGTAGGTCCCGCTGTTCACATCCGCCCCGACGAGGCCGAGGATCAGGCCGGTCAGGACCATGGCAACGCCCTTGATGAAGGAGCCGTGCGCCAGAAGCGTCGCCGCGGTCAGGCCCAGGACCATCATGGCAAAATATTCGACGGGGCCGAAGAGGAACGCCACTTCCGCCAGGACCGGCGAGAAGGCGGCGATCAGCAGGGTAGCGACCGTTCCGGCGAAGAACGACCCCAATGCGGCAATCGCCAGCGCCGCGCCCGCGCGCCCCTTCCGCGCCATTTGGTGGCCATCAAGACAGGACACGACCGAGGAGGATTCACCGGGCAGATTGACGAGAATGGCAGTCGTCGAACCACCATATTGCGCGCCGTAATAGATGCCGGCGATCATGATGAGACCCGATACGGGCTCCAATGCGTAGGTGAGCGGCAGCAGCATCGCAATTGTCGCCAGCGGCCCGAGGCCGGGCAGCATGCCGATCGCGGTCCCGACAAGGACGCCGATGAAGCAGAAGGTCAGATTGTGCAGCGACAGCGCCGCCTGGAAACCGATATCCAGATTGGTCAGCAAGTCCATGGATCACACCGCCAGAAGCGGCACCGAAATGCCCAGGAAGTAAACGAAGACGACATAGCAGAAGGCAAGCAGGCCCAGACTCAACGCCACGGCGCGCCTCCAGGAAAAATGCTCGGAGGCCCAAAGCGCGATGAAGACCTGCGCCACGATCGCTGCCGCCAGCCCAACGCGGACGAGGAGCACGGCGAAAGCCAGTATCGACAGCGAAATGAGGATGATCGGCACCAGCGGCAGCGAACGCGATTCCTCGCCCATGCCGCTCAGGCCCGACAGCAGCATCACAAGTCCCAGGATCGCCAGGATGGTGCCCAGCATGAAGGGAAACATGCCCGGCCCCATCATGGCGATCGTGCCCAGGGGATACTGCAGAGACAGGACCGCCGTGAGAACACCAAATCCGGTGAAGAACAGGCCGGCTTCGAGATCCGCGCGGCCGCTCGATTTTGAGAACACTTGAATACCCCCGGATTGCGGTTCAGACAGTGCCTGTCGCCCGGACCCCAGCCCGGGCGACAGGCGGCAGAATTTTACTCAGGCTGCAGCCCAAGTGTCCCAATGATCGACCGGCTGGTTGACATTTCACGAGACAGATAGGCCTTGGCCTCTTCGGCAGTACTCGCAATGCCCTGAATGTTCTGGCTGGCCAGCCGATCCTTGACCTCCTGCTCGGAGAAGATCGCGGTCAGCCCCTCATTCAGCTTGTCGGTGATATTTTCCGGTGTGCCCGGCGGCGCGATGAGCGCCAGCCAGTTCTGATATTCGAAACCGGGCAGCGTGTCGGCGATCGGCGGTATCTGCTCCTCACCCAGCGGCACGGTCCCGCTCTGGGCGAAGAATTTCATCTTCCCGCTTTCCACGAAAGGCCGCACCGTCTCATATCCGGAGAAGACGACATCGACGAACCCACCCGCCACGGCGTTCAGACTTTCGCCGGCCCCCTTGAAGGGAATGTCACGGATGTCAATGCCGGCCCTCTCGTTCAGCAGGCGGAGAACGAGCTGAGCGCCCGCGCCCCGACCTGGCGTGCCTGCCGTGAGCACGCCGGGATTGGCCTTGGCGTAGTCGATCAGTTCCTGCATGTTGTTGAACGGTAGATCGCTCCGCACAGCCAGAACATAGGGGTAGGTCGTCAGGATGGATACCGGCACCAATTCTTCGGTATCGAAAGGCAGGTTTGCGTAGAGATACGGATTGTTGGCTATGGCGCCGGTCACCACCATGAGCGTCTGGCCATCAGGCGCCGCCTCCGCCAACAGCGCGGTGCCGATGACCGCGTTGCTGCCAGGATGGTTTTCCTTGATGATCGGCTGCCCCAGAATCTGGCCCAGCTTGTCGGAAAATACAGCGGCCGCCGCGTCCGTACCGCCGCCTGGCGCATATGGGATGATGAGCTTGATCGGCCCGGTGGGATAATCCTGCGCCGCGGCTGCAGCGATGGATGCGGCCGAAATAGTGATGAGTGTCGTCGCCAGCGCCAATGCGCGGTGTAGGCCTTTCATATGGTCCTCCCGTTGGATGCCTGCCGGATCCGCAATGCTGCGTTTGATCCGCTGGCAGTTCGAAACGCTCCCTGTCCCTGCCTGCCGAGGATGGACTCTAGCGAAGCAAGATAACGTTGTCTATACTGTTTCGAGACGGTTAAATCGTGCATGGTTCAAGCCGCCGCCCGGCCGAGTGCGTGGGCATGACGGCATCAGCAATGAAGTGGACGACCTTACAGGTGGCTAGAGACAAGAGAGCGAAGAACCCGACCCTCAACGACGTGGCGCAGAGCGCCGGCGTATCGCTGGCCACGGCGGCCCGCGTGCTGCGCAAATCGAACTATCCGGTCGACGAAACGCTCAAAAACAAGGTCGAAGCCGCAGCGAAACTGCTGGGCTATGTGCCGAATATGGTGGCGAGGCGCCTGCGGGGCGGAAAGCAGGGCGTGGTCGGGCTGATCGTCGGGGACATGATGGACGCCCATTATGGCATTATTGCCGAGGCGGTGACCGAGCGCGCCGAAAGCGCGCATGGCAATTTCGCCATCGTCTGCAACATGCAGCGCGACCCGCTCCTCGAGATAAAATACCTGCACAGACTGCTGGAATATCGCGTCGACGGCATCATCCTGGCCGGCGGCGGATTCGATCAATGGACGCACCATCAGGCGCTGACAGAAGCCATCGAAGAGCTCAAGCGCACCGGAACGGCGGTCGCCTCGCTGATGCCAAGGGGCCTCGAAGTCCCTGTATTCTCTGCGGATAATGAAGCAATAGGCATAACGATAGCCAAGTTCATCGTCGAGAACGGACATTCCAAGATCGGCATCCTGCTCGGGCCCGCGCGCAACGAAATGACCAAGCTGCGCATGCAGGCCATGACGAGCCACCTTTCCGGATGCGCGGTGGACTACGCGATCGCCAACATCGATTCGACGGCGGAGGCGGGCGCGATCGGCGCCGCGGAAATGCTGGCGCGCAACCCCGATTTCAGCGCCTTGATCTGCGGATCGGACGCCATCGCCTTTGGCGCCGCAAACTATCTCCGCGCCGAGGGAATCGATATTCCCGGACGCATATCCGTAATGGGCCTGGGCAATACCCGCCTGGCTACGCTGTGCTCGCCCCGCCTGACGACGGTCGAGATGAATTTCGCCCAGGCGGGCAATGCGGCTTTGGACTTCATCCTGTCGCAGGACCCGGCATCGATGCAGTCACCCGGCGAAATCATCCCGCATTCCCTGGTTATCGGCGACTCTTTCGCCCGCATCGAGACGCCTGCCGCACTCCGCCCCGAGCTCGCCGAACCGTCGCGGCTCACCGACTGAGAGCCGGGCACGACTTGACACCCGACGCGCCGCACAATAAATGCCAGACAACGTTGTCTAAGACCTCAGAAGCGCCATGACCCACGCACGATCCGCCGGCCCCGCACTGCCAACACCCAAAGCCATTGCGGTGGTGGGGGCATCCGACATTGCCGGCGGCAACTATTATGGCGCACGCATTCTCGCCAACCTGGTGGAAGGTAGAACCAGCGCCCGGGTCTTTCCGGTAAATCCCCGGCTTGCCGGGACGCAATTATATGATCGGCCGGTATTCGGATCTCTCGGCGCCCTCCCCGAGGTGCCCGATCTCGTCTTCATCGTCACGCCAGCCAAATTCGTCCTCGATACGCTGGAAGAAGCGGCCATGCTCGGCGTCGCCAGTTGCGTGGTCGTCACGGCGGAATCCGGCAGCGACGAGGAGCGCCGGTTGTTCCGCGACCGGATCGCCCAGCTTGCCAGCTCATCGGGCATGCGGATCATCGGACCCAATTCGATGGGGCTGATGAACGGGCAATTGAGCCTCAACGGAAGCTTCGCCTCGGGCACGGCCAGCGGCACGGTGCCGGCGGGCACCATTGCCTGCCTGTCGCAAAGCGGGGCCACTTTGTCGGCCATGCTCCAGTGGTTCGGCGACTCGTCCGTTGGCTTTTCGTGGCTGATCAGCACGGGCGACGAAAGCGCCACCAGGATCGAAGATCTCCTTCAGGCCATGGCGGACGATCCGGACGTGCAGTCCATCATGCTGTTTCTCGAAGGTGTTGCCGACGGGGTCGCCTTCAGAAAAGCGGCCCTGAACGCGCGGCTTGCCGGAAAGCCGGTGACCATGCTCCAGGTCGGAAAGTCCGACAAGGGCCGGGAAGCCGTCGCCTCCCATACCGGGCGCGTTGCGGGGACACGCGAGGTCTTCACCGGCGTCGCGCGGGAGACCGGCATCATCGAGACAGAGAGCTTCGTGGAATTCTTCGGCACGGCCAAGGCCCTGTCGCAACGCCCGCACAGGCGCGGCGGCCTCGCTCGCGGCCGGCGGGCGGCCATGCTGACCGTGTCGGGCGGCGCCGCATCGCTGGGCGCCGACCAGATCTATTCAATGGGCTGGGAGTTGCCGGAATTCTCGCCGTCCGGCCTGGAGGCGCTTGCGGCGGCAACCGGGCAGCATGGGCTGCGCAACCCGGCCGATATCGGCGGCGTCTGGCGCGATCCGGAGAAAATCTCCCGCGCCATGTCTGCCCTGGCACAGGAAAGCGATATCGACACGCTGTTCATTTCCCTGGGCGCGGGGGGCGTGTTCGGCGAGGCCGTTGCGCGGTCCATCGTGGCAGCGGCCGCCGGAATTACGCAGGATGTCTTCGTCGCCTGGGTTGGCATGTCGGACAGCGTTGCCGCTATCCTCGACCAAGGCGGCGTGCCGGCATTCGCCGACCTGCCGCTTGCGGTGCGGGCGGCCGAGGCCTGCGCACAGTTCAGCATGGATCAGGAACGGGCGCAGGAAGCGGCGGACCTGACCGCCGCGCTGTCCCGGCCCCTGCCCAAGATCCGTCGGAGCGGCGCGACCGGCCTCTGGACCGTCGCCGAAACGCTGGGGGACCTGCGGCAGGCCGGCCTGCCCTGCGCGGATTTCGCGGTCGTCAAAGGCCTCGACGCCAAACAGGTTGCCACACACGCTGCCGAAATCGGTTATCCGATCGTGCTCAAGCTCAGTTCGACCGACCTGAACCACAAGTCGGACGATGGCGGCGTCGCGGTGGGGTTGCGGGACGCGGCGGCCGTCGAAGCGGCCGTTGCCACGTTCTCGGAGATCGCCAATCGCAAACGGCTCCGCGATGTCTCGATCCTGATCCAGCGCATGGAGCGTGGGGCGGAAATCCTGGTGGGAATCAAGCGCGATCCCTCGTTCGGCCCTGTGCTGGTGGTCGGGTTGGGCGGAACCCTGGCGGAACTCCATGGCGAGGTCGCGGCAACGGCATTGCCCACGACTCCCACGGTGCTGAACGCGCTGCTTGATCGGAACGATCGGCTGAAGATGGTTCTCGCCGGCTATCGCGGTCAACCGGCGGCGGACCGCGCGGCCCTGGTGTCGTTCCTGGCGAAATTTTCCGATTGGGCGCTCGGCCATGGTCCCGGGCTGCAGGAGGTCGACCTGAACCCGGTCATGATATCGGGCAGCCATATCTCGATCGTCGATGCCCGCGCCATCTGGAACTGAAGATCGTAGAACAAGGAGGAGCACTGTGCTCGGTGGAAGCCATACGGCCTCGATAACAGGGGTCGGCAACACGAAATACAGCAAGAAGGCGGATCGATCGGCGGGATTGCTTGCCATCGACGCCGTTATGAGCGCGGCCAGAGATGCCGGCATCGAACCGCAGGAGATCGACGGCCTGATCCCCTATCCGGGCCATATCGGCGACGATATCCTGCAGGCCGAACTCGATCTCAAGCCGCGGTTCAGAACCACCGTGGACATGGGCGGGTGCAGCGCCGTTTCGGCCCTGCGGATCGCTTCGCTCGCCGTGGCGAGCGGAGCGGCCAAGCACGTCTTGCTCTTCCGCGGCCTCAAGGGGAGTTCCGGCCTGCGGAAAGCGGATCGCCCCTCATTCCTGCCCGGACAGCCGTTCCGGCGTCATCTCGAGCATGTGCACGGGTTGAACACGCCCGCCCAGCGCTACGCCCTGCTCTGCCAGCGCTACAAGCACGAATACGGCCTGGACCGCCGCACGCTGGGCGAGATCGCGCTGGCCGCCCGTGCCCACGCCAATCTCAATCCGGATGCCCAGATGTATGGGCGGGATCTGACCATGGACGAGTATCTGGCCGGACGGCTTATCTCGGACCCCTATACCTTGTTCGACTGTTGCCTCGAGACGGATGGCGCGAGCGCGGTCATCGTCTCCAAGCGCAATGATGCGCGCGACATCCGCATCCTGTCGGTCGCCGAGGCGCAGGGCGTATCGCCCGACGATATCTCCAACCGGGAGCCCTTTCTCGATATCGGTCTCACCCAGGCCGCCAACGATGTCTGGAACGAGCTGGGCGTCGGCCCCAACGATGTCGACGCGGCGATGATCTACGACTGCTTCACCTTCGAAGTGCTGCATCAGCTCGAGGAAGCCGGTTTCGCCGGCCACGGCAAGGCCGCTGCCCTGATCGCGGATGGCGGAATTCGCCTGGGCGGCAAGCTGCCCGTCAATACCCATGGCGGCATGCTGTCCGAGGGCCATCAGGCCGGGCTCAATCACGTGATCGAAGCCGTTCGTCAGCTGAGGCAGGAATGCGGGCAGCGGCAGGTCGAGGATGCAAGGCTGGTAGCCGTTTCGGGATGGGGACAATTGGGCGATGGCAGTTTCGCCGTTCTTGGAGGGCAGAATGTTTGAACCGGAACTGATCCCGCTACCGGACCTGTCGGACCCGAACTTCGTTCCGTTCTGGGAAGGCACCAAAGAGCACCAGCTCAGAATCCAGCAATGCGAGGACTGCGGCACGCACCGCTGGCCGCCGCGGAGCACCTGTCGTCACTGCCGGTCAACCGCGGTGACATGGGTGCCTGTCGAGCCCCGGGGCCGCGTTTATTCCTACACCATCGTCGGGCGGCCGACGACGAAGGGATATGCCAACACGCCCTATGCCGTCGCCATCGTGGCGCTCGATGCACCGTCCAATATCCGGATCATCGGCTCGGTTGTCGGCATCGAGCCATCGCAACTGGCGATCGGCATGGCGCTGGAGGGCAGGTTCACCCCGATCGGGCCGAACGGAGAAGCAACACTGATGCAATGGGCGCCAGCAGGCGCCCAGGCCTAGGCTACGGGGAGGAACAGATGGACGGACTGGTCTACAGCAAGGTCGAGGATCGCGGGCATATCCGGATTGTGACCATCAACCGGCCCGAGGTCGTCAATGCGCTCAACCGCGAGGCCAGCCACGAGCTTGAGGCGGTCTGGAACGACTTCGCCGCCAATGACGATCTATGGGTGGGCATTATCACCGGTGCGGGTGACCGTGCATTTTCTGCCGGCAACGATCTCAAGGCTCAGGCGGCAGGCAAACGCGGACCGCGGCCCCATACCGGGTTCGGCGGACTGGCGATGCGGTTCGACCTGACCAAGCCCGTCATCGCCGCGGTCAACGGACTGGCGCTGGGAGGCGGGTTCGAACTGGCGCTGGCCTGCGACCTCATCATCGCCTCCGAGAACGCCTATTTCGGCCTGCCCGAAGGCAAGGTCGGGATGATCGCCTCGGGTGGCGGGGTGCAGCGGCTGCCGCGCATCATCCCGCAGAAGGAGGCCCTGGGCATCATTCTCACCGGCCGCCGCGTCACGGCCGAAGAGGGACGGCGGCTGGGCTTCGTCAACGAGGTCGTGCCGGTATCCAAAGCGCTCGACGCGGCACTGGCCTGGGCCGACCAGATACTTGAGCAGGCGCCGATCGCCGTTCGCGCCGCCAAGGAGGCCGTCTACGCCTCGATGGACAAGCCCACGCTGGAGGATGCGATCCGGGCGAGCTATCCCATCCATTCGACACTGCCCGACACCGAAGACTTCATCGAAGGCCCCCGCGCCTTTGCGGAAAAGCGCAAGCCGATCTGGAAGAACCGCTGATTGGGCACTTCCCTTCTCCCCTTGAGGGAGAAGGTGCCCGAAGGGCGGATGAGGGGTTGGTTCCACAAGCATTGAAGCATGGGAAAGCGCAGAACCCCTCACCCGGTTTTCCGCTGAACGCGGAAAACCACCCTCTCCCTCAAGGGGAGAGGGGAGGTCCGGTGGGCTATCCCGCTGTCTTGTCCCGCACGCGGTTGTGGATTTCTTCGGCTTCCGGGCTCATTTCGTTGGCGAAGTCGCTCATTTCGAAGACCGGGCGAATCTCGATTTCGCTCTTGCCCATCATCGGATTGGGGCAGCGTTTGACCCAGGCGACGGCTTCGTCCATGTCACGCACTTCCCAGATCCAGTAGCCAGAGACCAGTTCCTTGGTTTCGGCGAAAGGTCCGTCCACCACCATGCGGCTGGCGCCGTCGAAGGCGACGCGCTTGGCCGCGGATGACGGCTTGAGGCCATCGCCGCTCAGCATGATGCCGGCATCGACCAGTTCCTCATTGTACTTGCCCATCTGCTCCAGCAGTTCGGTCGACGGCATGATGCTCGCCTCGCTGTCGGCTGTGGCTTTTACGAAAACGATCACGCGCATGGTCTGCTCCTGTGTTGGCGGCCCGATGGGCCCTATGATACCGCGACGAACGAGACTGGCCGATTTCGACACGAAAAACTGCCCCACTCCCGCCACGGCAGCAAATCACCTATATGGTCAGCTAACGCCGCGAGTGATCCAAGCCTTGACCGAACAATTTTTCATCGAGCGCCCGACTTTCGACCCGGCGACGGGACAGGCCAGCTTTGGCTATAGAATGGCGGGCCTGCATTTCGTCGAAACCCTTGGCCTGCCTGATGGCGCCGATGCGGGCGCGGCCGCGAGCCCCGCCTTTGCCAAGCTGCTGGACCTGACCGCGATCGTGCTGGGCGTCAGCTATTTCAAGCTGCGGGCACCCTTCGAGATCGTGGCGCCAGCTATTCCGCTGACCGAGGCCGAGCGGATTTTCGCCATCGACGTCTATGAGAACGGGCTGGGCGAATTCTATGCCCGCAACAACCTGATGCGCTTCGGCAAGCTGACCATCAGCGCGGCAGAAGACACCGATCCAGCCAAGCCCGCCCCCAGCTTGCCCAACCGCACGCTGCTGCCCATTGGCGGCGGCAAGGATTCGCTGGTCAGCGTCGACCTGCTTGACCATGCCGGGGTGGAATTCACCCCCTTCGCGGTCAACCCCAAGGGACCGATCCTGACCTCGGTGGACAAGATCGGCACCGCGCCGGTCTATGTGACCAGAACGCTCGATGCCGAGATGATCCGGCTGGGCAAGGAGAAGGGCTATTACAACGGCCACGTGCCCTCGACCGCCATCAATTCGATGATCGCCGCGCTCTGCGCCCTGCTCTACGGCTATAACCAGATCGTGCTCAGCAATGAGCGCTCGGCCAGCGAGGGCAATGTCACCTTCGACGGGCGCGAGACCAATCACCAATATTCCAAGTCGCTCGGCTTCGAACTGCTGATCGCCTCGATCCTGAGCGACGCCACCGGCGGGGCGCTCAAATATTTCTCGCTGCTGCGGCCCTATTCGGAAGCGCGCATCGCCTCGCTCTTCACCCATGACGACAAGTTCGACCACGTCTTTTCGAGCTGCAACCGCAATTTCCGGCTTGACGGCAATGATGGCCCGCTCTGGTGCGGCGAATGTCCCAAATGCCACTTCGTCTTTTTGATTTTCGCGCCCTTCATGGCCAAGGACCGGCTGCTTTCCATCTTCGGCAAGGACCTGCTGAACGAGCCCGCCAATGAGAGCTCGTTCCGCGAGCTGGCGGGGCTGGCCGGGCAGAAGCCATGGGAATGCGTGGGCGAAATCCTGGAAGCGGCCGCCTGCCTCTATACGCTCACCCGCCATGCCGACTGGCACGAGGCGGCTGTGGTCAAGGCAGTGAAGGCGGACCTTTTGGCCCAGTATGGCGAGCCCAAGCTGCAACTGGCCATGGCTGAGTGCCTGACCGACAGCCACGACCACCACATTCCGCCAGCGCTGGCCGCAAAGGTTGCCGCCTATGCGGTTTGAGGAGCCGGTCCTGCTCTATGGCGCCGGCCGCGAGGCGATCTCGACCCGCGCTTTCCTCATGGCCCGCCAGCCGGACCTCAAGGTGTTCGTCACCGTCGATAGCGGCGCGGCCGATATTGCCGAAACCGAAATCATCGCCCCGGCCGACCTGCCCGCCGCCATCCACGCGCATCGTTTCGGGCTGATCGTCAAGAGTCCGGGCGTGTCCCGCTACAAGGATATCTTCGGCATTGCCCGCGATGCCGGTATTCCGGTGACCTCCAATATCAACCTGTGGGGCGCTGCCTATCGCACCGGCCGCACGGTGATTGCCATTACCGGCACCAAGGGCAAGTCGACAACGGCGACGCTGGTTCACCTGATGCTGTCGAGGTCGGGCATCGATGCCGGTCTCGCCGGCAATGTGGGCCTGGCCCCGCTCGATATCGCCGACCGCCACGGGACTGTGATCTTCGAACTCTCCAGCTACCAGACATCGGACATGAACTTCCTGCCCGATATCGCTGGCGTGACCAATCTCTATCCCGAGCATGTCGATTGGCACGGCTCGGTGGAGCGCTACTACCAGGACAAGCTGCACCTGATCGATCGCGATGGCGGCTTTCCCGTGGCTCTGGGTGCCGCGGCCAAAGGCAATGGCCTGGTGGCGCAGGCAGTGCGCGACCACCGCAGGCTGATCCGCGACCTGACGCGGGACGAATCCGCTGCCGTCGACAAGGCCGTGGCCACCTCGCGGCTCAAGGGCGCGCATAATCTCGACAATGCGCGCCTCGCGGCACAGATCGCGCTGGCAGCGGGCGGCACGCTTGAGGGCGTGGTGCGCGGCATTGCCGGTTTCGTACCCCTGCCCCATCGGCTCGAAGAGCACCGCTTCGGCGGCATGCTCTTCGTCAACGACTCCATCTCGACCACGCCGGAAGCCACCAAGGCGGCTTTGGCCGCCTATGCCGGCCAGCGGCTGGCGCTGATTGCAGGAGGGCATGAGCGCCAGCAGGACTATGCCGAACTGGCGGAGCTGCTGGCGGGCTATGGCGTGACCACGCTGGCCTGCCTGCCGGTGACCGGGGCCCGGCTGGCTTCGGCCACCCGCATCGCCGCGCCGCAACTGACCGTGCTCGAAGCAGCCGATCTCGAAACGGCCATGCAGGCTTTGCATCGGCATCGCCGGGCTTTTGACGCCGTGATCCTGTCGCCCGGCGCGCCGAGCTACAACCAGTTCAAGAATTTCGAAGAACGCGGCCGCCGCTTCGTCGAACTGGCCAAGGCCAACTTTGTCCCGGAGGCACCATGAACGGCGCTGCCTATCTGGCCATCGCCATTGTCGGCGAGGTGATCGCCACCTCGTTCCTGCGCGCCTCGGCGGGGTTTACGCAACTGATCCCCTCCGTCGTCGTCGTGGTGGGCTATTGCGTCACTTTCTATTTCTTCTCGCTGGCCTTGCAGACCATTCCCGTAGGCATCGGCTATGCCATCTGGTCGGGCGTCGGCATCATCCTGGTCTCAATCATCGCCTATTTCGCCTATGGCCAGACGCTGGACCTGCCGGCGCTCATCGGCATCGGCCTGATCCTGACCGGCGTGCTGGTGATCAACCTGTTCTCGCAATCGTCAGCGCACTAGAACGAACGGATCAGCGCGGTTGGCGGCACGCCGGCCTGCACCAGGGCATTGCGGATGGAATCCATCAGCCCATCGTCGCCGATCCGCTCGCGCAGCCGGGGCAGTACACCCTTGGCGCGGAACGCGGCGACATCGAGCACCTGCGGCAGGTAGCGGTTGACCACATCGCTCTCGCCCGAGCGCTGCGCCGCCATGATGGCCAGGATCGGCCCCAGTTCACGGTCGGCCTGGGCATAGAGTTCGGCATAGCCGATGGCCCTGGCGAAATCGCCGTCGCGCAAGGCCAGCAGGGCCGGCACGCCCTCATACCAGGCCGGCGGATTGGGAGAACCCCTGGCCGCGTCGAGCGCCATGGCCTCCGCCTCGGCCAGGTTGCCGCCAAAGGCCAGGAGCCGCGCATAGGCAGCCAGCGCATCGACGCTGGCGGGATTGAGCTGCACGGACGAGCTGAAATCGGCGCGGGCCAGCGCCGGCTGGCCCTCGGCCTCGTGCAGCCGGGCCTGCTGTTCCCAGACGAAGCCGCTGATCGGATCGAGCCCGATGGCGCGTTCGAGATTGGCCGATGCCATGCGGAACCGGCCGGCAGGTACATCGCTGCCGCCTTCGACACTGCCCTGTTCGGCCAGCAGGCTCGCCGTAGCGGCCAATACCGCGGCGCTGTCCCTGTCGGTCTCGGGCAGCGCCCGATAGCAGGCGTCGGCCCGCGCGGCTTCGCTGGCGCTGCCGGTTTCGCGATAGAGATCGAACAACACCCGGCAGAGATAAAGATTGATCTGTCCATCGAGCGGCGCCGAAGAGGCCAGGAGCTGCCGCGCCGCGACATGCAGCGGGCCGCGCGGACTGCCCAGCACCAGGCTCAGTGATTTCGACACCTTGTCGAGCACATCCGGCCCCGCCGCCTCGCTGGTCGGCACGGCAATGGTATGGTTCCAGACCACCGCGCCGGAGACGCTGTCGGTCAGGATAGCGCTATATTGCACCACCGGGCCGTCGGGCCGGACGATGCCGGTCAGCACGAAATCGCTGGTCGGCAGGCCGGCCACCGCGACATTGGCCTCCCCGCCGCCGCCATAGCGCACGCCGATGCTGCCGAACTGCTCGAGATCGGTGACCAGCTCGATGGCGAGGCCCGCCACCTGGGGCGTCATGGCCGTGGCCAGGTTCTGGAACTCGACAATGGTGATGGTGGGCCGCTGCAAGGCGCCAGTCTGGCTGAGCCCGTTGGGCCGCCAGGCGGTCATCGCATAAGCCGCCATGGCCAGCCCCAGGGCAATCATTGCCAGCGCGAACCAAGACGCGCTGAAGCTCCAGGCGCCCGGCCAAGCCGGTTTCCTGGCCCGCGTATCCTGCTCGACCTCGACACCGGCCTCGACCTCGCCGGGCTCGGGGACTGCGGCAAATTCGGGAACATAGCGGCCGACGGGCAAGTGAATCTGCATCGCCTCGCCCATGCCCGGTCCGCGGTAATACTCATCCAGCAGGCCGCGTAACCTGCGCGCCTGCACCCGCACGATGGGATCGGCCTGGGGATCGAAATCGGCCGTGCGGCCGAACACGTCCACGGCGATGGAATAGGCCTTGATCGATTGCTCGCTGCCTTCGAGCGTGCGCTGCACGATATAGCCGAGAAAGCGGCCAAGCTGGGGAGAGCGCGAGATTTCGGGCCACGCGAGCAGTCGCTCGAGTGCAGTCAGGATCGCCTCACGCTGCGGCGCAGGATCGGTCAACCGCACCTCCCAAACCGGCTCGATTGTGACGATTTACATGTAAAACACAAGGGCGTGTTACATCGACTTTACCTGACTTTGCCTATTCCGAAGGCAGCGATTGGATCATACGCCGGTTGTCGATGTTCAATACGCGACATTTTTTCGGCTCGGTTAGGCCCCGACCGAAGCTCTTGACCACCTAGTTTCGAACAGTAAACGCCCGCCGCCCGTAGCGGTGTGCAGGCGAGTGTTTTCTTATTTGGCTTGTTCCGCCCCTGGCGGAACAACGAGGTGTGCATTTGAACGATTATGTGGAAAACATGCCATTCATGGCGCTTGTCGACGACGACCAGCACTCGGCGCATCTGCTGACGCGCATGCTGCTCGCCCACGGCTCGCCCGATATCCAGTGGTATGGCGGCGCGGCCAAAGGAAGGCTGATGCTGGCCAATGTGCTGGCCAATCCGACCGCCAACTGGCCCGGCCTGCTGATCGTAGACCTAAAGGCCCATAGCGGCGCCAATCTCGAATTCGTAGCCTCCATCCAGTCGCTTGCCCGCCAGAAAGGCGTGCCGGTGGTGGTGATGGCCCAGCCGCTCGACCGCGAGGGCCGCGATGCCCTGCACGAGGCGGGCGCGTCCGCCGTGTTTTTCCGCCATGCCGAACTCGACGCCTACAGGCGCGAAGCGGCGGGCATCGTCAGTTTCTGGGCGCGCAGTCAGCGCCTCGATGCGGTTGGCATGTAGCTCCTGCGTCCACAGGTTGCATGCCTCGGCCGGGAGGGGCGCTGCATGACGGTTTGCGGACCGCTCCTGCATTCCCAAGCGTCCCTCCGGCCACTCCATCCCTCCCTGGCTCGCTTGCACCGCGGCTGAGGAGGGCGTCCGCCCTACTCCAAGGGGGCGGCGCATGGGCGCGGTCGCGACACCTCCCGGTCGCGTCCGCACGGGGGGAGAAGCAGATCGGTCGCGCGCTCGTCCCTCAGCGCAGACCGACGACTATTGCTTCTCCCCGCGGCCCACTTCCTTCTCGTCAGCGTCTTCGCCACGAATGACATGGTGCGCCAGCGCCCGCAGCGCGGCCAATACGATCACCGCCAGCAGCGCCACGCCAAATGCGATGAGATAATAGCCGAGCGATGTGGCGACGCCGACGGCCCCGGCCAGCCACATGCCGGCCCCCGTGGTTATGCCCTGCACATTGCCCCCACTCTTGAAGATCGCCCCGGCGCCGAGAAAGGCGATGCCCGCCGTCACCGCTTCAACGGCGCGGATCGGGTCGGCCTTGGCGCCGTCGGGACCGAGCGTGTGGAATATCTCGAAGGCGAGAATGGTGAACAGGGCCGCCGCCACCGAAACCAGGATATGGGTGCGCAACCCGGCCTCGGCCGTGTGCCACTCGCGCTCGAAGCCGATCATCGCCCCAAGCATGGCGGCGATCAGCAGGCGGATGCCGATGATATGCTGGGGCAGATAGGTCTGGACGAAGCCGAATTCGTTGCCGACATCCATGGAGAGGGTCCGGGGCTGGTGACGCTGCCGTCACAACTCGGACGATGGTGCTTGGTTCCGGTGACACCTCTCCCTCGGGGGAGAGGTCGACTTGCGAAGCAAGGCGGGTGAGGGGGCCTTCCCCTCGCGCCGAGCCAAGAAAAGGCCCCCTCACCCGGCCTGCGGCCGACCTCTCCCCCAAGGGAGAGGTGAAGAAGCTCACACCGTCTTCAGCCAGCCGCCGTCGACGAAATAGGTGCTGCCGGTGGAATAGCTCGCTCTGTCCGAGCACATGAAGACGAAGAAATTCGCCAGCTCCGCGGGCGTGGCAAAGCGTTTCATGCCCCCGGCCTCGTCGGCGACGCCCTGGAGATGGGCCTGCCAGCCGTCTTCGCCGGCGATCTCCCTGGCGGTCTTGATCCAGTCGGGCGTCAGCACCAGGCCGGGATTGATGGTGTTGACGCGGATATTGTCGCCCAGCACCTCATTGGCCAGCGTCTTGGAAAACATCATCAGCGCCGCCTTGGTGGTGTTGTAGATCGGCTCGTACCACAGCGGCTGCACCGCGCAGATGGAAGCATTGTGCAGCACCACGCCGCCGCCGCGCTTTTTCATCGCCGGCACCAGCCCGCGCGCCAGCCGCACCGCCGCCATCACATGCAGGTCCCAGTAATATTGCCACTTGGCGTCGTCGGCCTCGGCAATGGTCTCGTTGGAACCGGTGCCCGCATTGTTGATGAGGATATCGACGCCGCCAAAGGCCATGGTGATGCCGCTGATGACGGTATCGCAACCTGCGGCCGTAGCCACATCGGCGGCGATGGCCGTGGCGATGATGCCGTGCTTCTCGGCCAGGCGCGCCGCTTCGTCATCGCCGCGCTGCCTGTCGCGTCCGACCAGCACGAGATTGGCGCCCTCGGCCGCCAGCCCCTCGGCCACCGCCAGCCCGATGCCCACCGTGCCGCCGGTGATGACGGCGACCTTGTCGCGCAGATTCAAATCCATGCCTGGTCTCCTGTGCCACGCCCTCGTGGTTCGAGGCTCGCAAAGAGCTCGCACCTCACCATGAGGACTACTTGGAAATCGAGCTCCCAGTAGCCCTCATGGTGAGGCGGGAGCGCAGCGACCCTCGAACCACGAGGGCGTGGCAGCCTACTCCGCCACCCTGATCTGCAATTTCACATCCGTCGGCCTTGCTTCCACCGCGCGGTCGAACGCCTTCCTGGAATCCTCGAAGGCGAAAGTCTCCGAGATCAGCGGTTTCAGATCCACCTTGCCCGAGGCGATCAGCGCGATGGCGCGATCATACTGGTGGGCATAGCGGAACACGCTCTCGATGCGCAGTTCCTTGACCGACAGGCCGGCAATGTCGAGCGTCGTCGGCTCGACCGGCAGGCCGACAATGACGATGGCGCCGCCTGGCCGCGGCAGGTCGGTAATGGTCTTCCAGGCATGGGGAGAGCCGGAACATTCGAACACGATGTCGACGCCCCAGCCCTCGGTGAGGCGCCCGACTTCCTCGACGATATTCTTCTCGCGGATATTGACCGGGATGACTCCCTGATATTGCGCGGCGATGTCGAGCTTGGGCTGCGCCAGGTCGGCCACGATGACCCGAGCACAGCCGCCGGCCAGCGCGGCCAGCGCGACCATGGTGCCGATGGGGCCGGCGCCGAGCACCAGCGCGGTATCGCCGGGCACGATTTTCGCCTTGCTCGCCGCCTGCATGCCGACGGCGAAGGGCTCCACCATGGCGCCTTCGGCAAAGCTCACATTGTCGGGCAGCTTGAATGTGTAATTGGCCGGATGCACCACTTCGGGCGTCAAAACGCCATGCACCGGCGGCGTGGCCCAGAAACTGACGGCCGGATCAACATTATACATGCCCAGCCGGCTGGCCCGCGAATTGGGATCGGGAATACCCGGCTCCATGCAGACACGGTCGCCCACCTTGAGGTGGGTCACCCCCTCGCCGACCTGCGTGACCGTACCCGCCGCCTCGTGCCCCAGCACCATGGGCGCATTGACCACGAATGGCCCGATCCGGCCATGGGTATAGTAGTGCACGTCCGAACCGCACACGCCCACGGTGTGAATGGCGATCTTGACCATGCCCGGCCCCACTTCGAGCGGCAGGTCGATGTCCCGCAGGGCCAGCTCATGCTGGCGTTCGAGAACGAGGGCGCGGACTTTGGTCATGGCGATTTCCGTGGGCTGAAAGCAGGTGCCGGCAGGCACCGGGACAAGCTAGCGCACTACGCCGCCGCAATCCACGGCTTGCTTGGTAACCAGTCCGCAATTTCACATACGCTATGGTCGGCTTCCGCAAGCTCAAACCGGTCGCCTGATGCAGCCCAAGACCTCGACACTCGAACGCTGGCAATTCTCCGCCGCCGTTCTGCTGCCTGTCGTTCTGGCGCTGGTCATCACGGCGGCGGCGGTGCTGGGCTTTGTCTTCTGGTCCACTGCCAATATCGACGAACGTGCGCTCGAGCGGCAAAGCGCCATGTTCGAGCAGGTCATCGAGGCCCGCCGCATCCGGCTGGAGCACGAACTGGCCAGCGTCGCCGTGCGCGACGATACCGTGGTCAACACCAGGCTGATGTTCAACGTCAACTGGGTCGACCGCAACCTGGGCAAGTGGATGTACGAATTCTTCGGCCACAACCGCATCGTGGTGCTCGATGCGCTCGCCCAGCCGCTCTACATGATGGAAGACGGCGTTTCGGTAGAGCCGCGGACCTATCGTCACATTGCCAGCCCGGTGCAGCAACTGGTCAATCGCGTGCGCGCCACCGTGCCTCCCTCGATCGTTCCCGGCGGCCCGCCCAAGCCGGTTTCAGTCTCCGACTTTGCCGTGGTCGAAGGCCTGCCCGCCATTATCAGCGTCATGACCATCGTCTCCGACACCGGCGCCGTCGTGCAGCCGTCCGGGACCGAGCCGCTGATCGTTGCCGTGCAGTTCCTCAACGACGACACCGCCTCCCAGTTCAACAACGAATACCTGTTCGAGGACGGCCATTTCAGCCTTGTCCGCAGCACCGGTCCCGATAGGGCCACCCACCCCATTCTCAACGCCGCCGGCCGCTTCGTCGCCTTCTTCGACTGGGAGCGCGACCGCCCCGGCCTGATGATGCTGCGCCAGACCGGGCCGGCTCTGGCCGCGGCCTTCGGGGTCGCCGCCATCCTGGTTTTCCTGCTGCTGCGCCAGTTGCGCCGCTCCTCGGCCGCGCTCGAAGCGGGCCGCCGCCATGCCGAACACCAGGCCGCCCACGATCGGCTGACCGGCCTGCCCAACCGCATGAGCTTTGACGTCCATCTGGCGCGGGTACTTACCGACCGCCAGGGCATGGGCATGGGCATGCAATTGTCGCTGCTGATGCTCGATCTCGACCGTTTCAAGCAGGTCAACGACACGCTTGGCCATCAGGCGGGCGACGAGCTGATCTGCGCCGTCGGCCAGCGCATCCGCGCCGTGGTCGGCCCCGGCGTGATGATCGCCCGCCTCGGCGGCGACGAATTCGCCATCCTCGCCGTGTCGCGGGATGGCCGCCAGGACGTGGCGGCCATGGCTTCGGCAATCATCGATGCCATCGGCCGCTCGTTCGACCTCAACCATTTCAAGGCCCATGTCGGCGTCAGCATCGGCATCGTCAACGCGTCGGGCGGCAATGCCGAACCGCGCGAGCTGGTGCGCAAGGCCGACATCGCGCTTTACGAGGCCAAGGCCGGTGGCCGCAACCGCGCCGTGGTCTACGAAGAGCATATGAACGAGCTGCTGCAGCTCCAGCACACGATCGAGGGCGAGCTGCGCGAGGCACTGCTGCGCGACGACCAGCTTTCGGTGGCCTTCCAGCCGCTGATCGACCAGCGCAGCCGCAAGGTCATCGGCGCCGAGGCGCTGGCGCGCTGGCATCACCCCAAATACGGGCAAATCTCGCCGGCCCGCTTCATCCCGGTGGCCGAGAATACCGGGCTGATCGAGGCGCTGGGCGAATTCGTGCTGCGCCGGGCCTGCGAGCTGGGCGCCCGGGCCCCCGGCCGCACCATCGCCGTCAATATTTCGCCCACCCAGCTCCGCAATCCGCGCTTTTCGGTGCAGGTCTTCGATATCCTGCACCAGACCGGCATGCGCCCGGTGGATCTGGAACTCGAAATCACCGAATCCATCCTGCTCGACGACGAGCATGTCTCGGCGCAGAACCTGCGGACGTTTCGGGCGGCGGGCATCCACATTGCGCTCGACGATTTCGGCACCGGCTATTCCTCGCTCAGCTATCTCAAGCGCTATCCGGTGGACCGCATCAAGATCGACCGCTCCTTCGTCAGCCAGCTGAGTGAAGGCCATGTCTCGGTCGCCATTACCCAGGCCATCGTCACCCTGGCCCATGCCATGGAAATCGAAGTCACGGCCGAGGGCGTCGAAAGCGAAGAGCAGGCGGTCATCCTGGGCCGGCTCGGCTGCAACACGCTGCAAGGTTTCCTGTTCTCGGGCGGCGTCGTCGCCGAGCGGATCACCGCTATCTTCGCCGACAAGGCCAACAGCCTCCATCGCCGCCGCCGCACCAAGGCGGCGTGAAAGCCCCATTAACCGCAATCGCCGGTTTTTCGGGCGATTCACCAGCCGCTAAGCGGCCGGACCGACACTCCTGCCGCAAACGGTCGGGGGACGTTCATGTCACAGTCAAACACATCGAATTGGCAGTTTTCCCGCAAGGTGATGGTGCCCATCGTCATCGCCATCCTGGTGACCATCGGCACGGTCGCCGGGTTTGTGACCTGGTCGATCGGACGCACCGACGAACATGCCTTGGCGCGGCAGACAACGCTGCTGCAGCAGGCTCTGGCCGACAAGGTCGCGGCCATTCCGGTGGGTCAGATGGACCTCGCCGTCTGGGACGAAGCGCTCACCGCCATCGAGGACCGCGACCTGCAATGGCTCAACGAGAATATCGGCGGCAGCGCCTTCGACAGCTATGGCCAGGGCCGGGTCTACCTGCTCGACGCCAATGGCAAGCCCATCTATGCCATGCGCGACGGCGGCCAGGTTCCGGCCAAGGCCTTCGAGACGGTGCGTGAAGCCATCACCCCGCTGATCGAAGAACTCCACTCGCTCGACAACCTCGCGGCCATCGACGCCTATAACAACTTCATCGGCGATGCACCGCCCGCCACCACGGATATGGTCCTGCTCGAAGACCGCCCGGCCATCGTCAGCGTCATGCCGATGCTGCACAATGTCAGCACCGACTTTGCGCCGGTGGGCGAAGAGCCGGTCTATGTGGCCGTGCTGATGCTCGATGGCGGCATGGCCGGCGCGCTCCAGAACCAGTTCCTCTTCGAAAAGGCCCGCTTCGATACCAATCCCGATATTGCCGGCAGCGAGGCGCGTTTTCCCATCAGCAACAAGGGCGGTGAGACCATTGCCTGGTTCAAATGGCAGCCGGACCGCCCCGGCGCACGCATTCTCAACGATACGTTGCCCGCCCTGCTGGGCGCCCTGTTTGTTGCGGGCGCGATCATCGTCGTGCTGATGCGCAACCTGCAGCGCGCCTCCTCCCAGCTGCAGGCCGAGCGCGCAGACGCCCAGCACCGCGCCATGCACGACCCGCTGACAGGCCTGGGCAATCGCGCGCTGTTCCGCGATCGGCTCGACAGCGCCCTGCGCACCCTGCCGCGCGGCGAACCGCGGTTGGCCTTGCTGGCACTCGACCTCGACCGCTTCAAGCAGGTCAACGATACGCTGGGCCACGAGGCGGGGGACGAATTGCTGCGCCAGGTTGCTGCGCGCATCACCAGCATATTGCGGCCGTCAGATACCCTGGTGCGGCTGGGTGGCGACGAATTCGCGGTGCTGCAGACCGGGATCGCCACCCATGGCGACGCCGCAGGCCTGGCCCAGCGCATCATCGACTCGCTGCAGGCACCATTCCACCTTGCCGGCAAAGTGGCCGAGATCGGCGTCAGCATCGGCATCGCCACCGTGCCCGACCTGGCCCAGACCGACGGCGAGCTGGTGACCCGCGCCGATGACGCGCTCTACCACGCCAAGTCCGGCGGCCGCAATCGCTACTGCTTCCACGCCAATGCCGAATTGCTGGCGGGCCATCCCACGCAACTGGAGCAGCAGGTGCGGCAGGCCTTCGCGGAGCGCGGTGCAGCTTAGGCGCCTGCACCTCTCCCCTTGGGTAAAGAAAGAGCCCTACCCCGCTGCCGCCAGCACCACACCCAGCCGTTTCTCGCGGGCCAGCAATCCCGTGCGGCCTTTGCCGGCCGCTTCCCACATCGGCTTGAGCTTGCCGGCGTCGAACAGTGCGAACAGGCAAGGCGCGATATAGGATTTGCGGCAGATCACCGGCGTATTGCGCAGCACGTCGGAAACTTGCCTCGCCACCTGCGCCATCTGGCGGCGCCGCGCCGTCTCCGAACTGCCCACCTCTATCTGCGCCAAGGCTTCTCCGGCTATGGCGCTGGCATGCAGGGTGCGGAAATCCTTGGCGGCGATGTCGGTGCCGGCCAGTTCGCGCAGCCAGGCGTTGATTGTCCCGGTCTTGATCGGACGAACCTTGCCCATGTCGTCGCGCCAGACCAGCAGGCGCTTGCCCTTCAGCGCCTTGATGCGGCGGACTGCATCGGCAAGCCTCGTGTCGGTGAGGCAATATTCCGCGCGCTTGCCGCCCTTGGCGTCGAACGCCATGCAGACCTCGTCGCCATTGACCCACACATCGCGCGCATAGAGCGTGCCGGCGCCGCGCGTGCCGCTGCTTTCGAGATATTTCTCCCGCCCGACCCGCATGGCGGTCTTGTCGATCAGCGCCACGGCGATGGCCAAAGCCAGCTCGCGGCTGCCCGCTTCTGCATTCAGCGCCTTGGCGATTTTTCGCCGCAGGCGCGGCAGGACCGCAGTCAGCGATGCCAGCCGGCGCTGCTTCCGACCGTCGCGGCGCAATGCCCAATCGGGATGATAGATATATTGGTCGCGCCCGGCTTCATCGACGCCGAGCGCCTGGATATGGGCCTTGGGGCTGGGGGCAATGCGCACGTCGCGCCAGGCGGGCGGAATGCCCAGCGCCTTGATCCGCGCCCGGGTCGCCGCATCGCCGACCAGCTTGCCCGCTTCATCGCGATAGCAGAAACCCTTGCCGCGCCGCTGACGGGTCAGCGTCAGTTCGTCCCGCCCAATCCTGACCAGCCGCATCAGCTGGGATTGGACTGGGTGAGCGTATAGACAAGATAGATGACGGCAAACAGCACCACGATGCCGATCAGCGACATTACCAGCACCCGCATATTCATCCTGCGCGGGCTGGCCTGGCGCACCTCTGTCGTACTCTTGTGCGGGTCATAGGTTTCCATGACGCTCTCCTGTGGTTGTCGGAGTGCAACGGCGAGCCTCGTCCGTGGTTCCGCAGCAGCCCTTGACGCGGCCATCGCTGGAGCCGACCTTCGGCCATGACTGATACCAAGGACCACCCCATGACCGACGCCGCCGCCCTCACACGCATGATCATGGCCGGACAGGGAAAGGCGCCGGCCGACCTGGTGATCCGCGATGTGCAATTGCTCGACGTCATCACCGGGGCGGTGACCAGGACCGACATCGCCATTGTCGGCGACCGGATCGTGGGCACCCATGCCAGCTATGAGGGCAAGGTGGTCATCGACGGCACCGGACGCTTCGCCGTTCCCGGCTTCATCGATACCCATCTCCACATCGAATCCTCGCTGGTCACCCCATTCGAATTCGACCGTTGCGTGCTGCCGCATGGCGTGACCACGGTCATCTGCGACCCCCATGAAATCGCCAATGTGCTGGGAGCCGAGGGGATCAGATACTTCCTCGACTGCGCCGAGCGGACGGTGATGGATATAAGGGTGAACCTGTCCTCCTGCGTGCCGGCCACCGGCTTCGAGACCTCGGGTGCGCAGCTCGAAATCGCCGACCTGGAGCCGTTCCGCGCCCATCCCAAGGTCATCGGCCTGGCCGAGATGATGAATTTCCCCGGTGTGCTCAATGCCGACCCCAGCATCATCGCCAAGCTGGTGGCGTTTCAGGGCGGCCATATCGATGGCCACGCGCCCTTGTTGCTGGGCACCGCGCTCAACGGCTATCTCGCCGCCGCCATCCGCACCGACCATGAGGCCACATCGGCCGCCGAAGCGCGCGAGAAGCTGGCCAAGGGCATGGCCATCCTGATCCGAGAAGGCTCCGTCTCCAAGGATCTCAAGGCCCTGGCCGAGGTGCTCGACGAGAACACGTCCTCCTTCGTCGCCCTCTGCACTGACGACCGCAATCCGCTCGATATCGCCGAGGAGGGGCATCTCGATAGCTCCATCCGCCGGCTGATCGCCATGGGGCGGCCATTGCACCATGTCTATCGCGCCGCCAGCCACTCGGCCGCCCGCATTTTCGGCCTGCGCGACCGTGGCCTCGTTGCCCCCGGCTGGCGCGCCGATATCGTGCTGCTCGACAGTCTCGAGAATTGCCGCGTCAGCGACGTGATAACCGGCGGAAGGCTGGTTGGCCCGGAGCTGTTCGCAGCGCGGGAGCGGGTCGAAACCGTGGGTCTCGGCTCCATGAAGGCCAGGCCGGTATCGCCGGCCGATTTCATCGCGCAGCCCAGGCCCGGCCGCAACAGCACGCCCGTCATCGGCGTGAAGCCGGGGCTGATCCTGACCTTCCGCGACGAGGCCACCCTGGCGGTGACGGAATACGGCCTGCAGCCAGACCTCGATGCCGATGTGCTCAAGGTCGCGGTCATCGAGCGACATGGCAAGAACGGCAATATCGGCCGCGGCTTCGTGCGCGGCTTCGGGCTGAAACGCGGCGCCATCGCCTCGTCCGTCGGCCATGACAGCCACAATATCACGGTCATCGGCGCTACCGACGAGGACATGGCGGTAGCGGTCAACCGGCTGATCGCGCTGCGGGGCGGGTTCGTGGTGGCCGATGGCGGCAGGGTGACGGCCGAGCTGGCTTTGCCCATTGCGGGGCTGATGAGTCCCAAGTCCTTCGAGGACGTGACGCATGACCTGCAGGCTTTGCGGCTGGCAGCCTACGCGCTTGACTGCGTTTTGCCTGAGCCTTTCCTGCAGGTTGCCTTCCTGGCGCTGCCGGTTATCCCGCATCTCAAGATGACCGATCGCGGCCTGTTCGACGTCGACAAATTCGGCTTCGTGGAGTAACGCGTGAGCCTCTCCTCACTTTACCTGGCCTGGGTCGAAGACCTGCCACCACGGCTCAACGGCGTGAGGAGAACACGCGGCATTGCGCTGACCATGCCCGATGGCGTCACGCTCAAGACCGACCATTACGCCCCTGACGCCGCCGGTTCCCACCCCACCATATTGATGCGCCTGCCCTATGGGCGACGCGGTTTCGCACCCATCGCCGAAGCCTATGCCGAGCGCGGCTTTCACGTCGTCATCCAGGCCTGCCGGGGCACGGAGAAGTCGGGGGGCGAATTCGACCCCTTCACCAATGAGCGGAGCGATGGCCTCGCCACGCTGGAATGGATCAAGGCCCAGCCCTGGTTCGACGGGCGGATCGGCCTCACCGGCCCCAGCTATCTGGGCTATGCGCAATGGGCCATCAGCGATGCCCTGCCCCCGGTCGCCGCCATGGCAACCAAGGTGACCACCACCAATTTCCGCCCGGTCGTCTTTCCGTCGGGCGCCTTCCACCTCAATCTGTGGCTCTCCTGGGTGCAGGTGATCGAGGGGCTGCGCGACCGGCCGCTGGCCACTGCCGCCCGCATGTTTTCCGGCGATATCGAGCGCCGGACCGATCGCGCCGCCGCCATATTGCCGCTGGTCGAGGCCGACACGGCGGCGGTGGGCCACAGAATACCGTTCTGGCGCTACTGGTTCGAACACGCCATCGGCAATGACGCCTTCTGGGCCGCGCTCGACCACAGCCACCGCCTGAGCGAAACCACCCCGCCGGTGCATTTCATTTCCGGCTGGTACGACTTCATGCTCGATCCCCTGCTGGCCGATTACCAGCGCCTGGTCGAGCTGGGTCACCAGCCCTATCTCACCGTGGGCACCTGGTTTCATATTGCCGAGGAACTACAGCGCGACAACCTGCGGGAAACCCTGCTCTGGATGCGAGCAAAACTCTTGGGCGACGACACCGGCCTGCGCCGCCGCCCGGTGCGCATCCATATTTCGGGCCTCGGGGAATGGCACGAATTCGACCGCTACCCCCCTGGCCCGCCAAGCCCGGTGACCTGGAATATCGGCCCCGGTTCGACGCTGGCCAAGGCCCGATCAGGCGCGGGCAGCGAGTTCTATCGCTACGATCCCGCCGAGCCGACACCCAATCTGGGCGGGGCCATTTTCGCCTTTGTCGGCGCCGGCGCGGTCGATAATGCGCCGCTCGAAATGCGTAACGATGTGCTTGTCTATACCGGGCCGGTGCTCACCAGCCCGGTCACCGTTATCGGCCAGTGCCGGGTGACGCTGCATGCCCGCGCCAGCCTTGATCACACCGACTTCTTCGTGCGGCTCAACGATGTCGATCCGGATGGAAGGTCGATCAATATCTGCGACGGGCTGGTGCGCGTGACCCCCGAAACGCCCAGGGAGCCGGACGGCAGCTGGCAGCTATCCTTTCCGCTCCATGCCACGGCCCACAGCTTCCGCCCCGGCCACCGACTGCGCCTGCTCATCGCCTCGGGGGCTCATCCAAGATACGCGCGGAACCTGGGGACGGATGAGAAGGTAGGGTCGGCCACGGCGATGGTGGCCAACGACGTGGAGGTGTTCCGCGAGGGGACGGGGGTGACGCTGCCGGGGTACGATATCTAGCCACGCCCTCGTGGTTCGAGGCGCTGAAGAAGCGCACCTCACCATGAGGCTACTGGAACATCGAGCTAAAAGTAGCCCTCATGGTGAGGCGGGAGCGTAGCGACCCTCGAACCACGAGGGCGTGGCACCCTACTGCCCATCCCGCGCCTTCACCTTCCGCCTTGCTGCGTGCAGCAGCGGTTCGGTGTAGCCGCTCGGCTGGTCCGCGCCATGCAAAGCCAGGTCCAGCGCCGCCTGGAAGGCTACCGACTGGAAATTCTCGGCCATGGGGCGGTAGAGCGGATCGTCGGCATTCTGTTCGTCCACCACTGAGGCCATGCGCTCGAAGGTGGAGCTCACCTCGTCGCGGCTGACCAGCCCATGGCGCAGCCAGTTGGCTACCGCCTGCGAAGAAATGCGGCAGGTGGCGCGATCTTCCATCAGGCCGACATTGTTGATGTCGGGCACCTTGGAACAGCCCACGCCCTGCTGTACCCAGCGCACCACATAGCCCAGGATGCCCTGCGCGTTGTTTTCCAGCTCGCGGGTGATCTCCTCGCGGCTCAATGAGAACGGCGCCTGCACCGGCATGGAGAAGAGGTCCGCCAGCGGCGGCACGGACTGGTTATGCCGGCGCTTCTGCGCCTCGAACACATCGACCTGGTGATAATGCAGCGCGTGCAAAGTCGCCGCGGTCGGCGATGGCACCCAGGCGGTATTGGCGCCGGCATTGGGATGGCCGGCCTTGCTGGCCATCATCGCCGCCATGTCGTCGGGCCGCGCCCACATGCCCTTGCCGATCTGTGCCTTGCCCAAGAGGCCACAGGCCAGCCCGATCAGCACGTTGCGATCCTCGTAGGAGGCAATCCATTTCTCGGACTTGATCTCGTCCTTGCGCAGCACCGGACCGGCTTCCATCGAGGTGTGGATTTCATCGCCCGTACGGTCAAGGAAGCCGGTATTGATGAAGAATACCCGCTGGCGGGCTTCGTAGATCGCCGCCTTGAGATTGGCCGAGGTGCGGCGCTCCTCGTCCATGATGCCGATCTTGATCGTATTGGGCTTGAGCCCCAGCATGGTCTCGACCGAGGCGAAGATGGCGCAGGCAAAGGCCACTTCCTCGGGCCCGTGCATCTTGGGCTTGACGATATAGATGGCGCCGGTGGTGCTGTTGACCTTGTCCTGCATGGCGCAGAGCACGGTCACAACAGCATCCATCAGGCCTTCGCCGATGGGCTTGCCGTCGAGCAGCACCGCGTCCGTCGTCATCAGGTGGCCGACATTGCGCACCAGCAGCAGCGAGCGGCCCTTGAGCACCAACGGCGCGCCGTTGACGTCCTTGTAGGTCCGGTCCGCCTTGAGCTTGCGGGTGACGGTGCGGCCGCCCTTTTCGAACGTGTCCTGCAGCGTGCCATTCATCAGGCCGAGCCAGTTGCGGTAGACCCCGACCTTGTCCTCGGCATCGACCGCGGCGACTGAATCCTCGCAGTCCTGGATCGTGGTCAGCGCCGCTTCGACGATGATATCGCTGAGCCCCGCTTTATGCGTGCCGCCAATGACGCTGCCCGGCTCGATGACCAGGATCACATGGATGCCGTGGTGCCGCAGCACGATCTCGCCGCTGGCTTCGGTGCCGCCATAGCCGACAAAGGCGGACGGGTCCTTGAGGCCGGTACGGCCATTGGCAGTGTCCACTTCGAGATGGCGGGTCTCGCCATCCTTGATGACATGGTAGCCGGTCACGTCACGATGGCTGCCCGAGGCCAGCGGGAAGGTCTCGTCGAGAAAGGCGGCGGCCTTGTCGACGACCGCCGCGCCGCGCGCCGCGTTATAGCCCTTGCCCGGCGCCAGCTCGCCATCGCGGGCGATGATATCGGTGCCGTAATAGGCGTCGTAGAGGCTGCCCCAACGCGCATTGGCGGCGTTGAGGGCGTAACGGGCATTGGAGACCGGCACGACAAGCTGCGGCCCGCAGAGCGTGGTGATTTCAGGGTCGAGGCCGGACGTTTCGATGGTGAAATCGGCAGGCTCTGGCGCCAGATAGCCGATATCCCTCAGGAAGAATTCGTAGCCCTGGGCGTTGTTGGCGACCGGGCCATATTTGCGATGCCAGTCGTCGATCCTGGACTGCAGCTCATCGCGCCGGGCCAGCAGCCGCGCGTTTATAGGCGCGTGCTCGGCCACCAGCGCGGCAAAGCCGCTCCAGAACTGCTCCTCCGTGACGGCCAGCCCCGGCAGCGCTTCCTTCTCGACGAAATCGACCAGCAGGGGATGAACCGAAAGGCCGGATTTCGTCTGGTAGGTGGTCATGTATCAACTTTCTTCTCTTCACCTCTCCCTTCGGGGGAGAGGTCGACCCGTATTCGGGTCGGGTGAGGGGGCCTCCCCCAAGCACGCACCCAGTAAAGGCCCCCTCACCCGGCGCTACGCGCCGACCTCTCCCCCGAAGGGAGAGGTAAGAAAGCCCGTGGGTAACGTAGGACACCGGCCCTACGCTGCCAAGCCGCCTAAAGTCGACTTCGCTTTGGCCCCGGCGACATAGACTTCGGCAATGGCCCGGTCGTCGCCCAGCGTCTGCAGCAGGAACAGTTCCTCGGCCAGGGTTTCCACCGTCGCCATGCGCAGGGCCATGGCCGGCGTGGCGGCCGCATCGAGCACCACGAGGTCCGCCGCGTTGCCCGGCGCGATGGCCCCGATCGTGCCTTCGAGCGACAGCGCCCGGGCATTGCCCAGCGTCATCATGTAGAACGAGTTGAACGGGGTCAGCCGCTGGCCGCGCAATTGCAGCACCTTGTAGCCCTCGGCCATGGTTTCGAGCATGCCATAGCTGGTGCCTCCGCCGATATCGGTGGCCACCCCAATGCGCACCCCGCATTTGCTCAACCGCTCGCGGTCGAACAGGCCCGAGCCGAGGAAGAGATTGGACGTGGGGCAGAACACCGCCACCGCGCCGGTTTCGGCCAAAACCATGGTCTCGCGGTGGTTGAGATGGATGCAATGGCCGAGCAGGGTTTTCGGGCCGAGCAGCCCATAATCCTCATAGATGCCGGTATAGTCCGGCGAATCCGGATAGAGTTCCATGGAATAGGTGATCTCGGCGTCGTTCTCGCTGAGATGGGTCTGCACGTAGCAATCGGGATGTTCCTGCACCAGCGCGCGGGACGCCTCGAGCTGGGCCGGCGTCGACGTGATGGCAAAGCGCGGGGAGATGGCGTAGAGGCCCCTGCCCTTGCCGTGCCAGCGTTCGATCAGCATCTTGCTGTCGTCATAGCCCGATTGCGCGGTGTCGCACAGCGCCTCGGGCGCATTGCGGTCCATCATCACCTTGCCACCCACCATCAGCATGTTGCGCTTCTCGGCCTCGCCGAAAAACGCATCGACGCTGCGCGGATGGCTGGAGCAATAGGCGACGGCAGTGGTGGTGCCGTTGCGGATCAGCTCGTCATAAAAGGCCGCCGAAATCGCCCCGGCATGGCCCTGCTGGCTGAATTTCTGTTCCTCGACGAAGGTGTAGGTATTGAGCCATTCGAGCAGCGAACCGGCATAGGAGGCGACGATCTGGCTCTGCACGTAATGCAGATGCGTGTCGATGAAGCCCGGCAGGATCAGGTGCGGCCGATGGTCGATCACCTCGGCGCCGGCCTCGGGCGCGAAATCGCCCACGGCGACGATCTTGCCGCCTTCGATGATGATACCCCCATCCTCGATATAACGATAGCTCGACGTGTCATCCATGCCCTGCGGCTCGCTGACGAAGCTCAGCACCCGGCCGCGCAATATGGTCCGGCTCATTGCCCCGAGCCCTCGCGGAACCAGGCGACGATCAGCGCCCGTTCGTCGTCGGTCATCTCGCTGACATTGCCGGGCGGCATGGCATGGGCATAGCCGGCCTGCATGGCAACATCCTTGGCATGGTTGGCGATGGCGATGTCATTGTCGAGGATCACGTTCTTGGGCGGCTCGTAGATGCCGGGCCAGGCCGGCTCGGCGGTGTGGCACATGGCGCAGCGGGTCTGCACGGTCAGGCTTGCTTGGGCAAAATGCTCCGCACTGAGAAAGGGTTCGGCCGCACGGGACGCCACCTCCTCCCCCGCCGAGCCGGCGATCTTGGGCCCGGTGGACAGCCAGGCGATGATGATGAAGAGGATGACGGCCACCGCCCAGGTCCAGTGCGGATTGCCCTTACGCGCATGGCGCGTGTTGAAATAGTGCCGGATGGCGACGCCGACGAGGAAGATCAGCGAAGCGATGATCCAGTTCCACTGCGTGGCGAAGGCCAGCGGATAGTGGCTCGACAGCATGAAGAAGATGACGGGCAGCGTCAGGTAGTTGTTATGCAGGCTCCGCTGCTTGGCGATCTTGCCGTATTTGGCGTCTGGCACCTTGCCGGCCTTGAGGTCGGCGACAACGATCTTCTGGTTGGGGATGATGATCATGGCCACATTGGCCGCCATGATGGTCGCTGTGAAGGCGCCCATATGCAGCATGGCAGCTCGGCCGGTGAAGAGCTGCGTATAGCCCCAGCTCATCGCCACCAGGATGGCGAACAGCATCAGCATCAGGCCCGTGGTGGAATTGCCGATGGGCGACTTGCAGAGGCCGTCATACAACACCCAGCCGAGCACGATGGAGCCCAGCGACAGCAGGATCGCCTGCCATTGCACGAGGTCGAGCACGCTGCGGTCGATCAGGTAGATATCGGCCCCGACATAATAGATCAGCGCCATCAGCATGACGCCTGATAGCCAGGTCCAGTAGCTTTCCCATTTGAACCAGGTCAGGTGCTCGGGCAGGAATTCGGGCGCCACCAGGTATTTCTGGATGTGGTAGAAGCCCCCGCCATGCACCTGCCATTCCTCGCCATGCGCCAGCGGCGGCAGGCTCGGCGTCTTGCGCAGGCCCAGGTCGAGCGCGATGAAATAGAAGGACGAGCCGATCCAGGCAATGGCCGTGATGACATGCAGCCAGCGCACGGCAAACATCAGCCATTCATAGGCAATTGCGTAATCGGGCATCGTCGTCTCCTTCTTCCCCTCTCCCCTTGAGGGAGAGGGCCGATCATCCTGCGTTCAGCAGGATGATCGGGGTGAGGGGTTCTGCGCCATCCCATTGCCTCGCGGCATATGGCAGGCGCAGAACCCCTCATCCGCCCTTCGGGCACCTTCTCCCTCAAGGGGAGAAGGCCATCTCCTTAGCTCCCATCATGCTTACGCCGGCTGTTCGACGCCTTCGACATACCAGTCCATGCTGAGCAGCTCTGCATCGGTCATGGTGACGCCGGCGGCGACACGCTCGACGCCGGTATTGTCGTTGATCGGGCCGGTGAAGATGTGGAACGAGCCGTCGATCTGGCCATTCTTGACCGCGTCGGCGGCGGCGCGCACGTCTTCCGGCACCTTGGCGCCATAGGGGCCCATCTGCACCACGTCTTCCTTGAGGCCTTCCCAGGTGTTGCCCGGCGTCCATGTGCCGGCCAGCACGGCCTCGGCCGAGGCCAGGTAATGGGGGCCCCAATGGTCGATGATGGCGGTGAGCTGCGTCTCGGGGGCAAAGGCGCTCATGTCGGCGCCCTGGCCGAAGCCACCCACGATGCCGCGTTCGGCGGCCACCTGCAGGGCGGCCGGACCGTCTGTATGCTGGGCGATCACGTCGATGCCCTGGTCAATCATGGCGCGGGCCGCGTCGGCTTCCTTGGCCGGGTCGTTCCAGGTCGAGATATAGACCGGCTTGATCGTGGCTTCGGGATTGACCTTGCGGGCAGCCAGCACGAAGGCATTGATGCCCATCACCACTTCGGGGATCGGGAACGAGCCGATATAGCCATACTTGCCGGTCTCGGACATGTGGCCGGCAATGGTGCCGCAGACGGCACGGCCTTCGTAGAACCGGGCGTTGTAAAGGCCGATATTGGGGCCGCTCATATAGCCGGTGGCATGCTCAAAGGCGACATCGGGGAACTGGGGAGCAACCTTGACCACCGAGTCGCCGAAGCCGAAGCTGGTGGCGAAGATCAACTGGCAGCCCTGCTGGGCCAGCTCGCGCAGCACCCGCTCGCAATCGGGACCCTCAGGCACGTTCTCGACATAGATGGTTTCCACCTTGTCGCCCAGATGCTCCTCGACATAGAGGCGGCCCTGATTGTGGGCGTAGTTATAGCCATTGTCGTTGATCGTGCCGACATAGATGAAGCCGACCTTGACCTTTTCGAGCTGGGCGAAAGCGCTCGTCCCCAGCAGCGGCAGGGCCATGGCGGCACCACCGACCTTTACGAAGTTACGACGCGAAAGTGTCATTGTTGTTTCTCCTGGATGACATCAGTTGACTTGAGACGATCATTGCTGCGCCGTCTCAATTGGTGGGCAAGAACGGCTTGCCGAGGCAGGCCGGAGCATTGGTGGACGCATCGCGCCGGAGCGAAATCAGCACCAGCACGACGATGGTTGCGAGATAGGGCAGAGCGGCCCAAAGTTCGGACGGGATGACGCTCAACACGCCCCCGCCCGCCTTGGCGTAGAGCTCCATGGTCATCACCAGCCCGAAGAGATAGGCGCCCGCCAGAAGGCGGAACGGCTTCCAGCTGGCGAACACCACCAGCGCCACCGCGATCCAGCCGCGCCCCGCCGTCATCCGCTCGGCCCATTGCGGGGTGAGCAGCAGCGGGAAACAGGCGCCGGCAATACCGGCCATGGCGCCGCCGAACATGACGGCGAGATAGCGCACCCCGATCACCGAATAGCCGATGGAATGGGCCGACTGGTCGTTCTCGCCCACGGCCCGCAGGATCAACCCGGCGCGCGTCTTGTGCAGGAAATACCAGATGACCACCACCATGGCGAAGGCGAAGTAGATCGGGAAGGAATAGCCGAACAGCACCTTGCCGATCGGATGAGCGGCGATTTCCACCGGCAGAAAAGGCTGCATCAGCGTTACCGGCCGGGCCGAATAGGACGAGCCGGCCAAGGCCGAAAAACCGGTGCCGAAAATGGTCAGCGCCAGGCCCGTCGCCGTCTGGTTGGCCGAGAGCGACAGGGTGAGAAAGCCGAAGATCAGCGAGGCAGCCGTGCCGGCGGCAGCGCCCGACAGCAAGGCCAGGTAGGGATTGCCGGTGTGGAACTGCACGACAAAGCCGGCAATGGCACCGATCAGCATCATGCCTTCGACACCCAGATTGAGCACGCCGGAACGCTCCACCACCAGTTCTCCCAGGGCGGCGATGAGGATGGGCGTGGAAGCGCCGACAACGGTGACGATTATGGCAAGCGTCAGGTCCATCTATGCCGCCCCCGCCTGCGGCTGCGGCACCACGCGCCGCACCCGGTATTTGATGAGGATATCCCCCGCCAAGAGGAAGAACAGCATCATCGCCTGGAAAATGCCGGTCGCCGCATTGGGCAGCCCGATCGTGGTCTGCGCCACCTCCCCGCCCACGAAGGTTATCGCCAGCACTATGCCGGCGATGATGACCCCGAGCGGATTGAGCCTGCCGAGAAAGGCCACGATGATGGCGGTGAAGCCGTAGTTGGTGGGAAAGCCCGGCACCATGCGCTGGAATGGCCCGGCCACCTCAAGCACACCCGCGAGCCCGGCCAGTGCGCCGCTGACCAGCAGCGCCAGCCAGATGGTCTTGTGCTCGGAAAAGCCGCCATAGCGCGCGGCATGGGGCGCCGCGCCGACCACGCGCATGCGATAGCCGAAGACCGACTTGGTCATGATGAACCAGGCGACCAGCCCGACCACGATGGCGATGGGCACGCCCAGATGAACGATGGTGCCCGGAATGATGGTGGGCAGCCGCGCCGCTTCGGAAAACAGCCGCGTCTGCGGAAAGCCCATGCCCATCGGGTCCTTCCAGGGGGCGCGGATGAGATAGTAGATCAGCTGCACCGACGCATAGGTCAGCATCAGGCTGGTGAGGATTTCGTTGACGTTGAGGCGCGTCTTCAGCAGAGCCGGGATGGCCGCATAGGCCATGCCGCCCAAGACGCCCGCCAGCACCATCAGCGGCAGCACCCACCAGCCGGTCATGCCATAGGTGAGAAGCGCGATGCCGGTTCCGGCGAGCCCCCCCATGATATACTGGCCCTCGGCGCCGATATTCCACACATTGGCGCGATAGGCGATGGAGAGGCCCACCCCGATGATGATCAGCGGCGCCGCCTTCACCCCCAGGTCCTGCCATTTATAGGCATTGGTCAGCGGCGTGAGGAAGATTTCACGCACCGCACCAAGCCCGTCATAGCCGATCAGCGAGAAGATGATGGCGCCCACGATCATCGTCAGGGCCACCGCCGCGACAGGCGTCGCATAGAGCATGAATTGCGAGGGCTCGCGCCGTTTCTCAAGCCGGAATTGCATCATGCACCTCCGTTGCCCCGTGGACCCCGCCCATCAGCAAGCCGATTTCCTCCACGCTCACCTCTTTCGTTGGCCGAGCCGGCGACAGGCGGCCCATATTGATGACCGCCAGCGTGTCGCACAGTGCCCTCAGCTCATCGAGGTCCTGGCTGATGACCACGATGGCCGAGCCGGCCGCCGCCAGGTCGACCAGCGCCTGATGGATGGCCGCCGCCGCGCCGGCATCGACGCCCCAGGTCGGCTGGCTCACCACAAGCACGCTGGGCTTTTGCAGGATTTCTCGACCCATGATGTATTTCTGGAGATTCCCGCCCGACAGCGACCCCGCCGTCGAGGCCGGCCCCAGTGCCTTGACGGCGAAATCGGCGATCACCTTGCCGGTATAGGTCTTGGCGGCGCCCGAATTGATCAGCCCCATCACCACCATGCCCAGCCGATCCCGGGCGGTCAGCACCGAATTGTCGCTGAGAGAGAAATCGCCCACCGCGGCATGGCCGTTGCGCTCCTCGGGCACGGCGCAGAGGCCGCGCTTGCGCCGCCCGGTCGTGTCGAGCATGCCCAGGCCTTGTCCGTCGATGCTGATGGCATCCTTGTCGCTGCGGATTTCGCCGGAAAGCGCATCGAGCAGCGCATTCTGCCCATTGCCCGCCACCCCGGCCACGCCGAAGATTTCCCCGGTCCGCACCGTAAAGCTCACATCATCGACAGGCACATCGAAATGCCCGGCCTTCTGCGTCGACAGATGCGACACCACCAGCTTGGCCTGACCGATGGAGCGCCCTTCGGCGCGGGTAATATCCCTGAGGCCGGCACCGATCATCTTCTCGGCCAGCGAGCGGCTGGTTTCCTGCCTGGGGTCGCAGGTATCGACCAGCTTGCCGCCGCGCAGGATGGTCGCCGTGTCGCACAGCGCCTTGATCTCATGCAGCTTGTGGGAAATGTAGAGGATGGAGCAGCCCTGCGCCGCCAGCTTGCGCAGCACCTCGAACAATTGCTCGACCTCCTGCGGCGTCAGCACCGAAGTCGGCTCGTCCATGATGAGGAGCTTGGGGTCGAGCAGCAAGGCCCGCACGATCTCGATACGCTGGCGCTCGCCCACCGACAGGGTCGCCACTGTTCTGTGCGGATCGAGCAGCAGCCCGTATTGCGTCATGACTTCGCGGATACGTGCTTCGAGCTCGCGCGCCGGAATTTTGGCATCCATGCCCAGCGCGATATTTTCGAGTACGGTCAGGGCCTCGAACAGCGAAAAATGCTGGAACACCATGCCGATGCCCAGTCTGCGGGCCGCCTTGGGGTTGGACACCGTGACCGGCTGCCCGTCCCAGCGGATTTCGCCGGCATCGGGCTGCATGATGCCATAGATCATCTTGACCAGGGTGGATTTGCCCGCCCCGTTCTCGCCCAGCAAAGCGTGGATTTCGCCCGGCTTGACGGCAAAGGTGACATTGTCATTGGCGAGCACGCCGGGGAAACGTTTGGTAATACCGGTCAATTCAAGCCGATATGGCATACTAGCGTCCAATCATCGCCCCCTTCGATCTGGGGGCGCGTGCCCGCGCAATCTCAGCTTCCCACTGCCCAATGTGGACCATAATTTCCGCCGCCGCCAGTGCCGCGATCACCTCGGGGCGCTTATCCCCAAGCCCCTGCTGGCCGATAGGCAGCACCAGCCGCTCCAGCGCCCTGGCCTCGCCGCCCTCGCCCTGGAACCAGCTCGAAAATTTCGCCCTTTTGGTCCGGCTGCCCACCATGCCGATATAGGGCGCGTCGGTGCGGGCCAGCGCTTCCTGCGCGATGAGGAAGTCCAGCGCATGGTCATGCGTCAGGATCACGTATGAGCTGCCCTGCGGCGCCGAGCGCACCATCGCCTCGGGCATGGCCACGGCATGGGCCGTGATGCCCTCGGGCAACAGGGCCAGCTCTTCCTGCCGTGTATCGATGACCTGCAATTGCACCGGCAGCAAAGCCAGCATCTGCGCCAGCGCCCGCCCGACATGGCCGGCGCCGAAGACATAGACATGCGGCAGGGCTGCTTCTTCTGCCGCGACCCGAGCCGCTAGCCGCTCCCGAATGGCCGCATCGGCATAGCGCAGCCCGACCGCGACCCGCCCGCCGCAGCACTGGCCGATTTCCGGCCCCAAGGGCACATCCATCGCCGCCTCGGCCTGCCCGTTGGCGATCAACCGCCGCGCATGCCCGATGACCATATATTCGAGGGCGCCGCCGCCTATGGTGCCAAACAGGTCGTGAGCGCCCACCAGCATGAAGGTGCCCTGCTCACGCGGGGACGAGCCGCGGACTGAGGTCAGTTCGCAAAGAATGGCGTCGGCATTGGAGGCGAGGAAGGTGGTGAGGGTGGCGGAACGGGTCATGGCGGGAACACCCCCCGATCATGACCAATCCACCCATTAGTCCCACCGCACGTGGGCTCCCTCTCCCCTGAGGGGAGAGGGTGGGGTGAGGGGTTCAGTGCTGGTGAAGGGCACCGTGCCTGACGTGGCGGTGAACCCCTCACCCGCCCCTTCGGGGCGACCTCCCCCCTCAGGAGAGAGGTGACCTTTGCTCCACTCCACAGGCTTCCCTCCCCCTTGTGGGGAGGGAATGAGGGTGGGGGTGATGTCGAGACGACCACCGCTCTCACCCCCGCGCCTCCCGTTTCATCCGCTCACACCCCATTAGCACCCGCTCGGGCGTCACCGGCGTATCGAGCCTTGGCGCAATCCGATACTCCGCCACCGATGCCACCGCCATGCTCAGCGCCTCGACCACGCTCATCGCCAGCATCAGCGGCGGCTCGCCCACCGCCTTGGAGCGGCCGATGGTCGGCTCCTTGTTCACCGACCATTCGGCAATCTTGACGTTGAAGACCGGCGGAACGTCGCTCGCCAGCGGGATCTTGTAGGTAGACGGCGCCTTGGTGCGCAGCTGCCCCTTGTCGTCCCACACCAGTTCTTCCGTCGTCAGCCAGCCCATGCCCTGGATGAACCCGCCCTCGATCTGCCCGATATCCACCGCCGGATTGAGCGAGTGGCCCACGTCGTGGAGGATATCCACCCGGTCCACCGCATATTCGCCGGTCAGCGTATCGATGGTCACCTCGCTGACCGAAGCGCCATAGGCGAAATAGTAGAACGGATGCCCGCGCCCTGTCGCCCGATCCCAGTGGATTTTAGGCGTCTCATAGAAGCCCGCAGCCGAGAGCTGCACCCGGTTGAGATAGGCCGATGCGACCAGCTCGGCGAAGGGTACGAATTTCGGCCCCGCCTGGATGCCGCCCTGCACCCATTCCACTTCGGCCTCGCCGACCTGATGCAGCCTGGCCGCGTGCCTCGCCAGCCGCTCCTTGATCTGCCGCGCCGCGTCCCAGGCCGCCATGCCGTTGAGATCGGAGCCGGACGACGCGGCGGTAGCCGATGTATTGGGCACCTTGCCGGTGCTCGTCGCCATGATCTTGACCACGTCGAGCCCGACGCCGAAGGCATCGGCCAAAACCTGCGCCACCTTGATATGCAGCCCCTGCCCCATCTCGGTGCCGCCATGGCTGAGATGGATGGAACCGTCCTTGTAGACATGCACCAGCGCCCCGGCCTGGTTGTACCAGGTGGCGGTGAAGGAGATGCCGAACTTGACCGGCGTCAGCGCAATGCCCTTCTTGAGGACAGCGCTGCCCGCATTGTATTTGAGAATAGCTGCGCGCCGCGCCTGATAGTCCGACGACGCCTCCAGCTCGTCCACCACGCGATGGATGATATTGTCCTCCACCACCTGATGGTACGGCGTCACATTGTCGGTGTCGGTGCCGTAGAAATTGGCCTTGCGGACATCGAGCGGGTCCTTGCCCAGGGCATAGGCAATGTCTTCCACCCAGCGCTCGGCCGCCATCATGCCCTGCGGGCCACCAAAGCCGCGGAAGGCGGTGTTGGAGACCGTATTGGTATAGAGCGGTTCGCTCCGCACTCGCACGGCCGGGTACCAGTAGGCATTGTCGGCATGAAACAACGCCCGGTCGGTCACCGGACCTGACAGGTCCGACGAAAAACCGGCGCGGGCGCCATAGACGGCGTCCACCGCCTGGATTTTCCCGACATCGTCATAGCCGACCTCGTAATCGACCACGAAATCGTGGCGCTTGCCGGTGGCCGTCATGTCGTCGTCGCGGTCGGGCCTGATCTTGCAGGCGCGGTTCCATTTCTTGGCCGCCAGCGCCGCCACCGCCGCGAACAGGCTGCCCTGCGTTTCCTTGCCGCCGAAGCCGCCGCCCATGCGCCGCACATTGACCGTCACCGCGTGATGCCGGATGCCCAGCACGGCCGCCACCATCAACTGCACCTCGCTCGGATGCTGCGTCGAGGCGAAGACGGTGACATCCTCGTCCTCGCCCGGCACCGCCATGGCGATCTGGCCTTCGAGATAGAAGTGGTCCTGTCCGCCAATGGCGATGCTGCCCTTGACCCGGTGTTTCGCTTCGGCCAGCCCGGCGGCCACGTCGCCGCGTTCGAGCTTGAGCGGTTCGGTGACCAGCGCGCCGCCCGCAGCCTGCGCTGCGCGCACATCGAGGGCATGCGGCAGGTCGCGATATTCGATCCTGGCCAGATGCGCCGCCCGCCGCGCCTGGTCGCGCGTTTCGGCCACCACCGCGAATAGCGGCTGGCCCCAGAACTGCACCTTGCCCTCGGCAAAGACCGGCTCGTCATGCTTGTGGCTGGGCGACACATCGTTTTCGCCCGGAATGTCCTCTGATGTGAGCACGCCGATCACCCCCGGCGCCGCCTTGGTCGCCGCAAGGTCTACCGACACGATCTCGGCATGCGCCCGCGTGGACAGCGCCAGATAGGCATGAACCGTGCCTTCGGGCTCGATCATGTCGTCGATATATTCGGCCGTGCCGCTCACATGCTTCGGCCCGCTGTCGTGCCGGGTCGCCGTGTGGAGTGATGACAGGACGATGGGGGCTTCGTGCTTGTTCATGAGCACACCTCACCCACCGGACTTCCCCTCGCCCCTTGAGGGAGAGGGTGGTTTTCCGCGTTCAGCGGAAAACCGGGTGAGGGGTTCTGCGCTATCCCATGCTTCAATGCTGGTGGATAGCTCGGCGCCCCCTCATCCGCCCTTCGGGCACCTTCTCCCACGAGGGGAGAAGGGAAGTTCGGCGTATAACCCACCATCACGCCACCTCCCGCCGGAGTCTTTGCCCCTGGCCGGTGGTTTCATAGAAAAACCGCCATAGCAGGTTCTGCGCCGTCAGCAGGCGATAGTCGGCACTGGCGCGCATGTCGGAAATCGGCTGGTAATCCTCGGCGAATTCCGCAATCGCGGCCTCAACGGTTTCCGCTGTCCACGGCTTACCCACCAGGGCCGCCTCCACGGCCTTCGCCCGCTTGGGCGTCGCGGCCATGCCGCCAAAGGCGATGCGAACCGTACTCACCACGCCGTCCGTGATGGACACCCGGAACGCCCCGCACAGTGCCGAAATGTCTTCCTCACGCCGCTTGGAAATCTTGTAGACGGCGAATTTCTCACCATCCGGCAGCAGCGGAATGGTCACGCTCTCGACGAACTCGCCCGGCTGCCGGTCCTGCTTGCCATAGGCGAGGAAATAGTCCTCCAGCTTGATCTCGCGCCGCTGCGCGCCCTTGCGTAGCTGCAGCTTTGCCCCCAGCGCAATGAACGGCGGCGGCGTGTCGCCGATGGGCGAGCCATTGGCGATATTGCCGCCGATCGTGCCCATATTGCGGATCTGCTCGCCGGCAATGCGGTGCCACAACTCGCCCATGTCAGGGAAATTGGCCGCTACGACCGGAAGCGCTTCCGAATAGCTCACCCCGGCATGGAAGCGCACTTCACTGCCGGTTTCCGTTATGCGCTTCAGCTCTTCGAGGTGATTGATGAAGATCACCGGCCCGATGGACCGCATGAACTTGGTGACCCACAGGCCCACATCGGTCGAGCCGTTGACAATGGTGGCCGTGGGGTTGGCCTCGTAGACCGCAGCGAAATCGTCGAGGCTACCGGGCACGATGATGCGGTCGGCACCCTCACCCAGCTCGACCCGCCTGCCATCATTGATCGCCCTGATCTTGCCCTTGAGCGCAATGCGCTCGGCCCAGAGCGGATCGGCCTCGGGCCGGCCATAGCTGGAAATCGCCTTGCCGGCGCGAATGATCGGCGCATAGCCGGTGCAGCGGCAGAGATTGCCCTGCAGGGCCTTTTCGATGGCCGCCTGGCTCGGATCGGGGTCGCGCATCCACAAGCCATAAAGGCTCATCACGAAGCCCGGCGTGCAGAAACCGCACTGGCTGCCATGATGATCCACCATGGCCTGCTGCACCGGGTGCAGCACCCCGTCCTTGCCCCGCAGATGCTCCACCGTCACGACATGCGTGCCGTGGAGGCTCCCCACGAAGCGGATGCAGGATGTGACCGAGTCGTAGATGATCTCGTCATCCATCAGCCGCCCGACCAGCACCGTGCAGGCGCCGCAATCGCCCTCGGCGCAGCCTTCCTTGCTGCCCCGCAGCCGGCGCTCCAGCCGCAGCCAGTCGAGCAAGGTCGTGTCCGGCTTTATGTCGGTGAGGGTGATGTCCTCGTCATTGAGGATGAAACGGATGGCATCGGCGACCTCGACCATCTCAGCTCCCCCGATAGGTCGAATAGGCAAACGGGCTCACCAGCAGGGGCACATGATAGTGCTTGTCCTCGGAAATGGTGAAGCGGATCGGCACCACGTCGAGGAACGGCGTTTCGAGCTCGACGCCCAGCCGCTCGAAATACTGCCCGACATGGAAATGGATTTCGAATTCGCCGTGCTGGAACCGCTCTTCATCCAGCAGCGGCTGATCCACCCGCCCGTCCTCATTGGTATAGCTATCGGCAATGTGATGGTTGTGATCGCCATGCACGAACAGCAATTCGATCCGCATGCCGCGCGCCGGCTTGCCGTGCATCGTGTCCAGCACATGCGTCGTGAGGCGTCCGCTCCCCGCCATTTGCTGCTCCTTCGACATGCCGCCCGAAAGTGGAACCCGGTTTCGGGAGAACGGCATGTCCAAAATACGTCCCCGGAGAATGAGACTATCGCATCAGGCCCGATGCGCAATGCTCATTTTTTACCAACTGGTCCATTTTTGTGCATCTTGTTCCACGCGGCCAGACTCGTACTATTGCCGCCCCACCGAGTGAGAGAGACCCATGCGCTACCCCCGTGACCTCAATGGCTACGGCCCCAACCCGCCCCAGGCCAACTGGCCCGGCGGCGCCCATGTGGCGGTGCAGTTCGTGCTTAATTACGAAGAGGGTGGGGAAAACAACATCCTCCATGGTGACGCCGCGTCCGAGGCCTTCCTTGCCGATGTGGTGGGCGCCGCGCCCTGGCCGGGCCAGCGCCACTGGAACATCGAGTCCATGTATGAATATGGCGCCCGCGCCGGCTTCTGGCGGCTGCACCGCCTGTTCACAGAAGCCGATTTGCCCGTCACCATCTACGGCGTCGCCACCGCTTTGATGCGTGCCCCGGCCCAGCTTGCCGCCATGCAGCAGGCCGGTTGGGAAATTGCCAGCCACGGCTATAAATGGGTCGAGCACAAGGACATGCCGCCCGAGGTCGAACGCGAGCAGATCGCCGAAGCCATCCGCCTCCACACGATCGCCACAGGTGAACGTCCGCGGGGCTGGTACACCGGACGGTGTTCGCTCAACACGGTAGACCTGGTTTCCGAGGCGGGCGGCTTTGCCTATATTTCCGACACCTATGATGACGACCTGCCCTATTGGCGCGTGCATCAGGGCAGGCCGCAACTCATCATTCCCTATACGCTCAGCGCCAACGACATGCGCTTCGTCACCGCCTCGGGCTTCGCCAATGGCGAGGACTATTTTCAGTTTCTCAAGGACAGTTTCGACTGCCTCTATGCCGAGGGCCAGGCCGGCGCACCCAAGATGATGTCCATTGGCCTCCATTGCCGGCTGGTCGGCCAGCCCGGCCGCTATCAGGGGCTGAAAAAGTTCATCGACTACATCAAGAGTTTCGACAGGGTCTGGGTCCCCACCCGCCTCGCTATCGCCGAGCACTGGACGAAAACCCACCCCTATGTAGCGCCCGAGGTCATTCCCTCCCAGCTCGACAGGGCCGAGTTCGTCGCCCGCTACGGCTCGATCTTCGAGCATTCCCCCTGGATCGCCGAGCGCGCCTGGGCGGGCGAACTGGCGCCGGCCAATGACACGGCCATCGGCCTTCACTTCACGCTCCGCAGCCAGTTCCGCATGGCAACGCCCGAGGAGCGCCTCGCCGTGCTGCGCGCCCACCCCGATCTCGCTGGCAAGCTCGCCGCTGCCAAGCGGCTCACCGAAGCCTCGACCTCAGAACAGGCCTCGGCCGGCCTCGACGCCTTGACCGACGCCGAGCGCGAGCGCTTCACCGCGCTCAATGCCGCCTATGTCGAAAAGTTCGGCTTCCCCTTCATCATCGCCGTGCGCGACAACACCAAGGCGTCGATCCTGGCGGCGTTCGAGAGGCGCATCGCCAATAGCGCCGAGGCGGAGTTCGAGACGGCCTGCAAGCAGGTGGAGCGGATTGCCTTGCTGCGGTTGCAGGCGGTGCTGGGCTAGGCGCTTCCTCACTTCTCCCTTGGGGGGAGAGGTGAGGCCCCTACCCGTTCAGATCGTCCGGATCGAAGCCGATTTCGGGGTCGTCGCGGAACAGGTTCAGCACCAGCGCCAGCAGGCTCAGCCACGGCATATGGTGCTGCAGCCAGGTCCCGGGCGCGCTCCCGCTATGGGCGTTGAACTGGTTCATCCGACCAGCATCGCGCCAAAGCTTGAAGAATTAGTAACCCTAACAGGCCGTTAGCTACTTGTAGAACCCGTCGCGCAGGTTGATGCCATGCTCGATATAGACCTTGAGCGCACACAGCATGCCGGTCCACCCCTCGCAATTGCCGAAGGCCGCCTTCTGCGCGGCGGCACTGTCGCGCCACCCGGACTCGCCGATAGTGACCAGCGTGCGACCGTCTTCCAGGCCGGCAAAAGTCATGGTCACCGTGGTCTCATAGGCGCCCCCCTCGTCGGGTGTCCCGTCCGCTGCGCCCCAATGCAGCACGATCTTCTCGTCAGGCACGACCTCGACGACATGCACCGGAAACGCCCCCGGAAAATCCGCGAAATCCCAGGTCACCGTCGCGCCGGTTTCCAGCCGTCCCTTGGCCCCGCCGGTGGTGAAATACCCGCTCAACTTGCCGGGATCGACCACCGCCTCGAACACCTCATGCACCGGCTTGCTGATCCGGCCCGACACTTTGAATTCCGGCGCCTGCATTGCTCAACTCCTCGCTTGACTGCCCCTACCGTATGTTATAAAAATATAACATGTCAACCGAAGACGAAAACGACCTGATTTTCAAGGCTTTGAGCCACCGCACCCGACGGCAGATTTGCGATCTGCTGAAGGGTGAGCCGCGCACCACCGGCATGCTGTGTGCATTGCTACCGGAGCTGGACCGCTGCACTGTCATGCAGCATCTGGGCGTGCTCGAAGAGGCCGGGCTCGTCATCGCCGAGCGGCGCGGCCGCGAGCGCTGGAACCACCTCGACGCCCTGCCCATCCATGCCATCCATGAGCGCTGGATCGGCCGCTACGCCGCCTATGCCGCCTCCATGCTGAGCAAGCTCAGAAACCGGGCGGAGACTGCAAGCCCCGCCTGACTTGCGGCGCGCCGAGGGAGACGCTATGGCCGAGACATTGGAGGGCTCCCATGTACACACTCTATGTCGCCAACAAGAATTACTCGTCCTGGTCGCTGCGCCCCTGGGTGCTGATGCGCGAGTTGGACATTGCCTTCGATGAGCAGGTCCGTCCCTTCACCGATGGGCCGGCTCTGGCCTTTGGCGATGTCTCGCCCAGCGGCCGCTTTCCCTGCCTGGTCGATGGAGACACTGTGGTCTGGGATTCCCTGGCCATTACCGAATATCTCGCCGAGACCCATCCCCAGGTCTGGCCGGCGGACAGACAGGCCCGCGCCTTTGCGCGTTCGGCCGCGTCGGAAATGCATTCCGGCTTCCAGAGCCTGCGCAATATCTGCGGCATGAATGTCGGCATCCGCGTGGAACTCAAGGAAATCCCCGCCGGCCTCGCCACCGACATCGCCCGGCTTGACGCGCTCTGGACCGAAGGTCTCACGCGCTTCAGCGGTCCCTTCCTTGCCGGCTCCGCCTTCACCGCTGCTGATGCCTTCTTCTGCCCCGTCGCCTTCCGCATACAGGTCTACGATCTCAAGCTCAGCGCGCCGGCCGCCGCCTATGCAGAACGGTTGCTGGCTTTGCCCGCGATGCAGGATTGGTACCAGGCCGCCCTCAAGGAAACCTGGCGCAAGCAGGCCTATGAGAACGAGGCCCTTGCCGCCGGCCGCATCGTCGCTGATTATCGCCAGACTGCCTGACCGTCCGGGATCACCATGGCCGACACACCCTACGCCACGCCGTCAGCCGGCCTGCCCCCGCAGGCCGCGCTCCATACTGGCCGCGCCGTCTTCACCGAGGCCTATGCGGTCATTCCGCACGGCGTGATGCGCGACATCGTCACCAGCTATCTGCCCCATTGGGACAAGACCCGGCTCTGGATCATCGCCCGACCGATGACCGGCTTTTCCGAGACCTTCTCGCAATACATCATGGAAGTCGCACCAGGTGGCGGCAGCACGCGGCCCGAGCCCAATCCTGAAGCCGAGGGCGTGCTATTCGTGGTCGAGGGTGAAGCCAATGTGACCATCGAGGGTAAGCTGCATGCGCTGCGGCCCGGTGGCTACGCCTTCCTGCCGCCAGGCTGCAACTGGTCTTTCTCGAACACCAGCGACGCCCCGGTCCGCTTCCACTGGATCCGCAAGCGCTACGAGCCCGTCGAGGGCATCGCGGTGCCCGCCGCCTTCGTCACCAACGAGCGGGACGAACCCATCCGCTGGATGCCCGACACCAAGGACACCTGGGGCACCACGCGCTTCGTCGAGCCCAGCGACCTGCGCCACGACATGCATGTCAACATCGTGACCCTCCAGCCGGGCGCCGTCATTCCCTTCGAGGAAACCCATGTCATGGAGCATGGCCTCTACGTACTCGAAGGCAAGGCCGTCTATCGCCTCAACCGCGACTGGGTCGAGGTCGAGGCCGGCGATTTCATGTGGCTGCGCGCTTTCTGCCCGCAGGCCTGCTATGCCGGCCCCGGCCGCTTCCGCTACCTGCTCTACAAGGACGTCAACCGCCACGCCAAACTGGGCCTCTAGCCATGGGCACGATCGTCATCGAACCCCTCACCGCCGCCGCTTTCGCCCCGTTCGGGCAGGTGATCGAAACTGATGGCGCGCATCACTACCCTATCAACAATGGCATGACCGAGCGCTACCACGACCTGGCGCGGGTCGAACTGGGGGGCGTTCATCCCCGCCCGCTCATCTCGCTGTTCCGCGGCCAGCCCTATGCACTGCCGCTCAGCCTCAAGCTGGTCGAGCGCCACCCGCTCGGCAGCCAGGCCTTCTATCCGCTGTCGCCCAACCCCTGGCTGGTCATAACAGCCGAGGACGAAAGCGGCGCCCCGGTGCGCCTGCGCGCCTTCGCCCCCGCCCCCGGCCAAGGCGTCAACATCGCCATGAACACCTGGCACGGCGTGCTGACCCCGCTCGAAGCCGAAAGCGATTTCCTGGTGGTGGACCGCGGGGGCGAGGGGAACAATCTGGAGGAACACCATTTCGACGCGCCGTGGACGGTGACGCGGTAAGATCGGTACCAGACACCGGCCCACCATCATCACCTCGCAACCGACACGACCCTGCGCTAGTTTAGCTGCCAGACGATGGAGGTTGCCATGCTGCCCGTAAGGCTCGTTCGCTTTGTCCTGGCCCTGCTTGCTTTACTCTCTGTGGGCCCCGCCCTGGCCGCGGACGTCACCTTCACTGGCCTCGTGACCTATCGCGAGCGCATGGCCCTGCCCCCCGGCGCCTCGCTGACCATCACCCTCGTCGCCCTGCCCGGCCAGCAGCGCATCACCGGCGCCCATGCCAGCCTCGGCGGCAAGGCTGGATCGCCCATCCAGTTCACCCTCAACGTGCGCAGCGACGTCCTTGCCGATGGTGGCAGCTTCGGCCTCGTCGCCGAAATCTGGAGCAACGGCTACGTCATCTTCCGCAACGGACAACCGGTGGTCGTCGATCCGCGCGAACCCGCCGGCAACGTCATCGCGGTCGAATTCTCCCCGCCCCCGCCACATGATCCGCCCCAACAGATCCTGCCGCCGGTCGAAACACCCAATCCGCTGCTCGATGTCGTCTGGGCCGTGACCAGTATCGGCGGCGAGCCGGTGCTGCCGCAAACCGCGCTGACCTTCTCCATCGCCGCCGATCACCGCGTCGGCGGCAATGGCGGCTGCAACAACTATTTCGCCGAAGCCAGCTTCGAGGCCCCGCCCCTGACCTTCGGGCCCATAGCGGGCACTCGCATGGCCTGCGGGCCGGCCGTCATGGCGCAGGAAGCGCGCTTCTTCGCCGCGCTCGGCGCCACTGCCGGCTATGACCTCCTGGGCGACACGCTCAAGCTGGTCGATGCCGCCGGCGTGCCACTGGCCGGCTTGGTCCGCCGGCCCTGAACAGTTCCCCCGGAGCCGCCATGGACAACGCCGATCTCTCGGCGCCGCCGGCTATTGCTGCGTTTCAACCACCAGCACTTCGCTGCGTGGTACGCCAGCAAACGAGGCGGCGAAGGTCAGGAAGCTGAGGGCAAGCGCGAAAAGGGTAGTGATGACGAGCTGGGACATCTTTTTTGATCCAGGCATGGCGTTGACGCTGCAGCTCCTCTAGCCAACCAGGTTTGAACGCCGGACCAATGCCTCATTTATCTGCCATTCAGAATATGGCCTGCCGCATGCCAGCCATGCCGGTCGAACCAAACCGGCATCTGCGCGTTGCATCTGGGTAATTTTCCGCGGAAGGTCCCCCCGATGGCGCAGATCGATGCCGTTGCCCCCAATGCCATTCCCCACCTGGCCATCTTCACCGATTTCGACGGCACGCTGGTCGAGATTGCCGATACCCCCGATGCCGTCGAGGTTCCTGAAGCACTGGCCCAGCAGCTTGGGCGGGCCGCGCGCGAGCTCGACAGCGCCTTTGCCGTGCTGACCGGCCGTGAGATCGCCGATATCGACAGGTTCCTGGCGCCGCTGCACCTGCCCGTGGCCGGCGCCCATGGCACCCAGCGCCGCCGCGCCGATGGCGTGGTGGAAACCGTCGATCCCGCCGCTATCATCGGCGCCGAGGAGATCGCCCACGCCATCTCGCCCCTGGTCGCGGCCAATCCGACTCTTCTGCTGGAAATCAAGGAGGGCGCCGTCGCCCTCCATTATCGCCAGGCGCCCGAGCTCGAAACCGCCGTGCGAATCGCCATGGAAGAGGCGGTTCACAGCGTCACCGACTTCACGCTCGTTGCCGGCAAGATGGTGCTCGAAGCCCGCCCTCGCGCTGCCAGCAAGGGCCAGGCCCTGCGCGCCTTCATGCGCGAAGAGCCTTTTCTCGGCCGCACGCCGATCTTCATCGGCGACGACACCACGGACGAGGATGCCTTCATCGCCGCCCAGGATCTCGGCGGCGTCGGCATCAAGCTCGGAGAAGGCGATACCGCCGCCCGCATGCGCATTGCCAATGTCGCCTCGGTCCATGCCCTGATCCAGGGCCTCGGCGATATCGCCGCGCGCGATCGCGACACGGCATTGACGCATTGACGGACCGACCGGGGGCATTTGCATGAGCCGCATCATCGTCGTTTCCAACCGAACGCCGGGCAAGGGCCCGGCGGCCGGCGGCCTGGCCGTCGCCCTGCGCAAGACGCTGGCCGAACGCGAGGGCTTCTGGTTCGGCTGGTCGGGCAGGCTGGTGGATGCGCCCTCGCCCGAGGCCCGCTTCGAGGATATCGATGGCTTGTCGGTGGCGCAGATCGATCTCACGCGCGAGGATCACCACGCCTATTATGCCGGCTTCTCCAATTCCATCCTGTGGCCCAGCTTCCACCTGCGGCTCGACCTCGCCACCATCGAGGCCCACTGGTACGAGGGCTATCGCCGCGTCAACACCCAGTTCGCCCGTGCTCTGCTGCCGCTGCTCAAGCCCGACGACATCATCTGGGTACATGACTATCACCTGATCCCGCTGGCCAGCGAATTGCGCAATCTGGGCGCCCGCAACCGTATCGGCTTCTACCTGCATATCCCGTTCCCGACGGTCGACGCGCTCTACGCCATCCCGCATCACCAGGAACTGATGCGCGACCTGTCGCGCTATGACCTCGTCGGCATGCAGGCCAACCGGGACGTCGTCGCCTTCACCGAATTCGCCGAGCACCAGGCGCCCTCGACCCTGGCCGGCTCGCCCCTCAAGTCGGTGGATTTCGGCCGTACCGAAGTCGCCGCCTTCCCCATCGGCTCGGACCCCGATGCCTTTGCCAGGCTCGCGACCAGCCCCGCCGCCATCAAGATGATCAGGCGCATGGAGCGCGCCCTCAACGACCAGCAGCTGATCCTGGGGGTCGATCGGCTCGACTATTCCAAGGGCCTGCCGCAGCGGGTGGAAGCCTATGAAAAGCTGCTGCTCAACGACAGCCGCTTTCGCCGGACGGTCCATCTGCTGCAGGTGGCACCGCCCTCGCGCGACACGATCAAGGAATACCAGCAGACCAGCGACGAACTCGACGCCATTTGCGGCCGTGTCATGGGCCGCTTTGCCGAACCCGACTGGCAGCCGCTGACCTATGTGAAGCGCGCCTATGGCCAGCCGAGCCTGGCCGGCCTCTACCGCCTCGCCCGCGTTGGCCTCGTGACGCCTCTGCGCGACGGCATGAACCTGGTCGCCCACGAATATATCGGCGCCCAGGACCCCGCCGACCCCGGCGTGCTCATTCTCTCGCGCTTTGCCGGCGCCGCCGAGATTTTCGAGGATGCCATCCTGGTCAATCCTTTCGATACCGACGAAACCGCCGAAGCCCTGCGCATGGCCCTCGACATGGACCTTGAGGAACGCCAGCGCCGCTGGCAGACGCTGATGACCGCCGCCCGCAAGCACAATGTGGAAGACTGGGCGATCAGCTTCCTCGACCGGCTGGCCCCGGCCTCGACGGCGGGTACGGGGACAAGGGATATCCTCTATCTGGCGTCGGTGGCCTGAGGGGCAACAAGGATACCCCTCCTAGCGCTCGACCCAAGGGCTCCCCGCCCCCGCCAGCAGCGTCACCAGCACGCGGTTCATCGGCGTGGCAATCCCGTGCTTCTCGCCCAGCCGCACGATTACCCCATTGCGCGCATCCACTTCCATCTTGTGACCCGCCAGCCGATCGGCATGGATGGAGCCGGCAATCGAACCCTCGCGGGAATTGCGCGCAATCTCGACCGTACTATCGATCACCGATTGCGGAACGATCGCCCCCTCAGCCCGCCCGACCGCCGCGCATTCCTCCGCCAGCCCGCGCACGATGGCCTCCATGTCCTTGCTCCACACCGGCCCTGTAGCCCGCAATGTCAGCGACGGCACGATGGCCGCGCAATTGCCGCACAGCTTGACCCAGACCTGCGACAGGAAATCGTCATGTGCCGCCGCCTCGATTTCCGCCTGCACGAACAGATCGGCGAAATCCGCACCATTGCGCCCCGCCGGCACCGCGATGATACCGTGCCCGCGCTGCACGATCCGCCCCGGCGCATTGCGCACCGCCGGCAGGTTGATCATCACGGGCACCAGCCGCTCGGCCGGCACCAGATGCTCGAACAGCCGCACATGTTCCACCCCGTTCTGGATGATGGCCACGCGCGTCCCGGCACCCACCAGCCGGTTCAGCCAGGCCCTGGTCGATTCCACGTCATAGGTCTTGGTCGCCACCAGCACCCAGTCGACCGCCCGTGCCTTGCCCGGATCGGTCAGCACCTCCGGTCTTGCCGTGATCACACCTTGCGGCGTCTCCACCCGCAGGTCGTCGAGCGGCGTCCGGGCGCAGACGATGACCGTGAAAGCCGGGTCCTGCGCCAGCCAGACGGCGACAGTACCCCCGATTGCACCCGGCCCGATAACCGCAATTGTCGTCATGAAAAGCTCCAAACAAAAAGGGCGGCCACTGGGGCCCCCCTTTTCATAGCTGATTTGCCGGCGCTTACAGCATGTCTCCCAAAAGTGGCCGCGGCTTTGGGACAAAGACATGCGAAAAAACAAAGGCGTAAAGCGCGTCTCGCGAAGCGGATTGAACGCGGCGCGCTTTACGCGCCTACAACGCGACCGCGCTGGCGATCGGCATTGGAGCGGCCGCCATTGCGCACCGCGTCCTTCTGCGACTTGCCCCAGCGCTGCTTGTTGGCGGCGGGTTTGGCGCCGGCCGGCTTGGCCGCCATCGGCTTGCCGGTTTCCATGTCGCGACGCACGCCACGGCTCGGCTGAGCGCCTTCGGCCTGGCGGCTGCGCGGCGTGTCCGACGGCTGGTGATGCGGCTGGCTCTTGCCACCGATCTCCTTGGCGAACTCGGCGAAGGGGCGACGTTCGGACGGCGAGCGGCGGTCGGTCTGGTCCTTGCGCGGATTCTTGGCCGAACGCGGGCCGGGGCGGCCGCCATTCGGCTTCTTGTAGGCCGAACGCGGCGCCTCGACGACGCCGGTGTCGTTGCCGGTATGCAGGTCCCCCGTATAGGGCAAGGTCCGGCGGATCAGCCGTTCCACGTCGCGCAGCTTGCCGCGCTCGGTGCCATCGCACAGGGTGATGGCGGTGCCCGAAGCGCCGTTGCGGCCGGTGCGCCCGATACGGTGGACATAATTCTCCGGATCGTCGGGCAGCTCGTAGTTCACCACATGAGTAATGCCGGGCACATCGATGCCGCGCGCCGCGATATCGGTGGCGACCAGGATACGCACCTCGCCGGTGGCAAAGCCCTTGAGGGCCGCCTGGCGGGCGTTCTGGCTCTTGTTGCCATGGATGGCCGCGGCCTTGTGGCCGTCGATCTCCAGGTTCTTGGCGACACGGTCGGCGCCATGCTTGGTACGCGAAAAGATGATCACGCGCTCCATATTCTCGGTCTCGCTGAGCAGCAGCTCGTTGAGCACGCCGCGCTTGGCCTTGGCGCCGGAAAGGATCACGCGCTGGTCGATCTTGACCACGGTGGAGCCGGCCACCGAGGCATCGACCCGTACCGGATCCTGCAGCAGGGTCTTGGCCAGGTCGGCGACTTCAGGGGCCATGGTGGCCGAGAACATCATGGTGTGGCGCTTGATGCCGATCGCCTTGACGATGTGGCGCACCGGGGCAATGAAGCCCATGTCGAGCATCCGGTCGGCTTCGTCGAGCACCAGCCAGCGGGTTTCGTTGAGGCGGATCTTGCCGTCGTCCATCAGGTCCTTGAGGCGGCCCGGCGTGGCGACGGTGATATCGACGCCGCGCTCCAGGCGCTTGACCTGATGGTAGCGCGACACGCCACCCAGCAGCAGCACGGTATCGAGCTTCATCTTGGAGCCGGCAAACTTGCGGATGGCTTCGTCGATCTGCACGGCCAGTTCGCGCGTCGGCGCCAGGATGAGGGCGCGCGTGGTCAGCGGCCGCGGGCGGCCATTGAGGGTCAGCAGGCCCGCCAGGATCGGCAGGCCGAAGGCTGCCGTCTTGCCCGAACCGGTCTGGGCAATGCCCATCATGTCCTTGCCCTCGAGGAGCTTGGGAATGGCCTGGAGCTGGATTTTAGTAGGCTCGGTAAAGCCGCCGGCAGTCAGGCTGTCGGTCAGGATGGTCGGCAGGCCGAGGGAAATGAAGTCGTTCAAGTGAACACGTCTTTCTGCGCCGATATGGCGCTTGCAGGCGCGCAGACAATGCAGCGCGCATGTCGCCGGACGCACATGCGCCGGCGGGTAAAACATTTGCAATCGGGCGATAAAGGGAGCTATCGCGCGGGTGCTGGCTCGAACCCGGACAAAAGAGTTTCCGGGCTGACTTCGCCGCTCACCGCTTGGGATAAGAAGAGAAGTCCGTCACCAGATTTATGGCGCCAGCGGATCCAGTGAAGGTCCATGCGCCGGTGACGATAGCGCTCATATGCGGCAAGGCGCCTGAAATAGCAAGGAAATTCGGGCTCGCGCCACGCATGGCGGGTGTGCGCGCCATGTTATCCGACCCCGATGTCGTCCCGGCGCAGGCCGGGATCCATCCTGAAATGACCGAACCTTCACGGCAGGCCGATGGACCTGGGGATGGATTCCGGCCTGCGCCCGGATGACATTCGTGATAGGAGGAACCATGTTCAAAAGCTTGGCTTTCCTCATCCTCGCCCTCCTCGTCGCCCCCGCGCTGGCCGCCGAATGGACCTATACCGACGGCGCCGGCAAGACCGTCACCCTGCCCGACCGGCCAAGCCGCATCATCGCCCATATCAACGCCGCCGCCGCATTGATCCCGCTCGGCATCCGCCCCATCGGCGTTTTCCTCGATGGCCCGCCCTCGCTCGACCGCGCCGCCGAAGGCCTCGATCTTGCCGGCATCGAGATAGTCGGCCGCGGCTGGTATGAGCTCGATGCCGAAGCCGTCCTCGCCCTCGATCCCGATCTGATCCTCACCGAATACTGGCCGCGCGAAGGCTTTTACGGCGGCGCCGTGGGCGATGCCGCCATCATCGACCGGATCGAGGCCATCGCCCCCATCGTCGGTCCGGCCCAGGGCAGCTCCGCACTCGCCATGATCGAGGATTTCGCGGCGCTCGCCGAAAGCCTCGGCGCCGATCTCGGCGCGCCGGCCGTGCTGGCCGACAGGCAGGTCTTCGACGCCGCCCTCGCCCGCTTCAAGGCCACAATCGCAGCCCATCCGGGCCTCACGGTCATGGTCGCCTCGCCCTCATCGAGCGGCATCTCCGTCGCCGCTCCATCGGAATTCGGCGAACTGGCCGACTTTGCCGCCTGGGGCCTCGATCTCGTCGTGCCCGCCACCGATCCCGGCAGCAGCTATCAGACCCTGAGTTGGGAAAACGCCAATCTTTACCCCGCCGACATCATCCTGCTCGACGACCGCTGGGGCGCCCGCACTGCCGAAAGCCTCGCCGCCCAGCCCCTGGCCCAGCGCCTCCCCGCTGTCGTCGCCGGGCAGATCGGCGACTGGCCGGCCGGCTGGATCAGGAGCTACCGCGTATATGCCGAGCAGTTGGATGCGCTGACGACGCTGATCGAGCGGAGCAAACCTCTTCCCTTCTCCCCTTGAGGGAGAAGGTGCCCGAAGGGCGGATGAGGGGTCTCTTTCTTCACGTCTGGCATACCTGAGCGCAGCACCCCTCACCCTGACCTTCCGCTGAACGCGTCAGGTCGTCCCTCTCCCTCAAGGGGAGAGGGGAAGGGTCAAATCCCCCCATACCAGTCATAGCCATTATCCGGCCAATAGCCGCCCTTGCCTCGCCCGAACGGGCTGAGGTCATCCACCAGCTCGATCGTATGCAGGTACTTCGGCTGCTTGTAGCCCAGCGCCCGCTCGATCCGCAGCCGGATCGGCGCCCCATTGGCCACCGGCAGCACCTGGTCGTTGAGCCCGTAGCTCAAAATCGTCTGCGGGTGATAGGCATCCACCAGATCGGAACTCTCATAGTAGAGAATATCGCCGGTCAGCGTGCGCTGGATATTGTCGTAGCAGTGATAGACGCAGAACCGCGCCTGCGGTTTCACCCCGGCCATGTCGAGGATCGGTCCCAGCGGCGTGCCGGTCCATTTGGCGATGCAGCTCCAGCCCTCGACGCAGTCGTGCCGGGTGATCTGGCTGCGCGAAGGCATGTTGCGCAATTCGGCGAGCGAGAAGCTCACCTCGCGCTCCACCATGCCCTTGACGGTCAGCCGGTACGGCTCGAAATTCTGCATCTGCAGGAACATATATTCCGGCGTCGACGGTTCGGTGGAGCCGTTGGGGCGCTGGCCCTGGCGGATTTCGCTGGCCGAATATTCGCGCGCCAGGGTCTGGTCGCCGATCAGGGTACGCTGCACATTGTAGGTCAGCACATTGGCCTGCTCCATGGCGTGACGCACCGGGTTTTCCCGCGAGCCGAGAAAATCGAACTGGTCGCAGCCGGCCAGGACCAGCCCCGAGCCGGCCAGTGCCGAACTGCGCAGGAAATTGCGGCGTGTGATCAGTCCGCTCATGGTCGGTCTCCTTCGGCTTCCGGCGTGCCGGGGCTGGCGCGGTACCAGCCTGTTATCATCGAGCGCAACTCGTTGACCGGTCCGGCCGCCAGCACCATCACGATATGGACGATGAAGAAGGCCACCAGCAGCGCCATGGTGATGAAATGGATAGTCCGCGCCGTCTGCCGCCCGCCGAACAGGTCGAGCAGCCACGGCCAGGCCGCATCCATGCCGGGGCTCATGGTCAGTCCCGTGGCGACGATCAGCGGGAAGAGGATGAAGAACACGCCAAAATAGGCCAGCTTCTGCAGCGGCCCATAATGCCGCCCATGCTTGAAGCGCAAGGTCGCGTGGTCCACCAAGTCCCTGGGCACTCCGGCAATATCGGCCGGCTTCGGCACGATATCGCGGCGGATATGGCCATTGATGAAGCTGGCCACGAACCAGATGAAGATCGTCGCGACGAAAATCCACCCGAAGAAGAAATGCACCACCCGTCCGGTGCCGAGATCGCGATAGGACGGAATGGTCACCGCACCCGGAAAGCCGGTAAAGGCGGGCCGCTCGGCCGTGCCACTCATTCCCAGCCCCAGCGCCGTCGTGTCGAAGCTGTTGCCGAAGATCGTCGTCCGCCCGCGCGGGCCGTCCGGCGTATTGACCGCGCCGATCTCGAGAATGGCATTGTCGAATTCGAAGCCCGATTGCTGGCCGATGTAGAGCGCCGGATGCGCATTGAAGATTTGCAGCCCGGTCAGCAGCAGAAAGAACAGGCAGATCGCCCACACCCAATGGGTCACCCGCGTCCAGATCGACTGGCGATAGATCAGCGGTCCCTTGCCGGCCGCGTCGTTGGCTTCGCTCATCTGCTCCCCCTGATGGCATCGAGGCCATTTGCCCCGCGCGAGCAGTAACGGAGCCGCGCGGGACAAATGATGCATAGCATGGAAATTTATTTGGTGGCGGGCGCCATCGCGTCGGTGGCCATGGCATCCCCACCCATCGCGTCACTGCCTACGCCCATGGCCTTCATGGCGCCCATCACGTCCATGCCCATATGCAGGCCATGGCAGGCCGCGGCTGCCGCCTGCATGGCGGCGGGGAAGGTGATGCCGCCCGCCTGCTCCATGCACAGCGCATAGTCTGCGTCGCTGATCGGCGGCATTGTCGGTTCACCCGCCATCATGGCGCCGGCAGGCGCCATGGCGTCTTGTGCGGGTGCCATCGCATCCTGGGCCATGGTGGCCGGAACGAGGGCAAGTGAAATCGCGGCGGCAAGCGCAATGCCGCGCATTCTGTTGGTCATGATGGTCTCCCTGGATCGATCCCGCCGATAGGCGGATCATGCCCCGCTATTCGCCGGCCTGGTCCAGGGCGTTACGCGATCACGCCGACGTGATCGACACTTGCTTATTCCCTCGTCCCCCGCGTGCATGTAACCATGCCGCCAGCGGGAGCGAATGAATGCACAATGCAGACTGATCCGACCGAGACGCGACTGCGAGGGCTGATGCTCGCCTCGCTCGATGGCGATGCGGCGGCCTATCGCGCGCTGCTATCGGAACTCGGTCGTCACCTGCGCTCGTATTTCACCCGGCGGCTCACCCCCGCCTTTGCATCGCACGCGGAGGACCTCGTGCAGGAAACCCTCCTCGCCATTCATGTCAGGCGCATGACCTACGACCGCAGCCGGCCCTTCACCGCCTGGCTGCATGCGGTGGCGCACCACAAATTCGTCGATCACGTCCGCCGCCAGTCCATCCGGCTGACCGTGCCGCTGGAGGATGACGCCCCCATTTTCGCCCATGACGACAGCGCCGACGCATTGGCCCGGCGCGACCTCGATGTAGTCCTCGATGCTATCCCCGCCCGCACCGGCGATCTCATTCGCCGCACCCGGATCGAGGGCGCCTCGGTTGCCGAGGCCGCCGCGGCGCATGGCATGTCCGAAACGGCCGCCAAGGTGTCCATTCATCGCGGGCTCAAGTCGCTCGCGGCGCGCTTCGCGGGAGGGCCGAAATGACCGACGACCTGATCGCCCGCCTTTCCGCCGATCTCAAGCCGGTGCGCCGCACCGCCATGCCGCGCCTGCTCATCGGCGCCCTGCTGGTCAGCGGGGTCGTCGCCGCCATCGCCATGCTGACCCTGCTCGGCATGCGGCCCGACATGGAAGTGGCCACCACCACCATGATGTACTGGACCAAGTTCGGCTACACCCTGGCCATGGCGCTGCTCGGCCTTGCCGCGACTCTGGTGCTGGCCCGCCCCGACGGGCGCGCCCGCTGGCCCTGGCTGGCCGCCTTCGGCCTGCTCGATGTGCTGCTGGTCATTGCCGTAGTCCAGCTCGCCCGCGCCGATGACATGATGCCCCTTATCATGGGTTCATCCATCCTGCGTGCCCTGACCTATATCCCGGTCTTCGCCCTGCCGGTCCTGCTCGCCGCCCTGCTTGCCTTGCGCCGCATGGCCCCCGCCAATCCCACCCTGGCCGGCTTCGCCGCCGGCATCATGGCCGGCGGCACCGGCGCCTGGATTTACGCTTTCGCCTGCGCCGAGACCGGCATGATGTTCCTGGCGCTCTGGTACACGCTGGCAATTGTCATCGTGGCGGCCTTGGGCGCAGTGCTGGGACGATATCTGCTGCGGTGGTAAAGGTCGCGGCCTTCAGTCGTCACCCCTCGCCCCTTGAGGGAGAGGGTGGAAATCCGCGTCCAGCGGATTTCCGGGGTGCTGCGCTCTCCCATGCTTCAATGTCCGGGATGGCGCAGAACCCCTCATCCGCCCTTCGGGCACCTTCTCCCTCAAGGGGAGAAGGAAGATTGCGTCTATTCCTCTCTTGCCGCCCAGTTCATGCCCCGCCGCATGATCGTCGCCATTTCCAGCACCTCGAATTCCTTGGCCTGATGCCCCAGCGTCGAGTGGAACACCCTGCCCTTGCCGTGCATCCGCTTCCACGCCACCGGCATTTTCACGCCCTTGATCCAGGGCGCATGCTCGCCGCTGAATGTCGTCGTCGCCAGCACATGGTTGGAGGGGTCGACATGCATGTAATATTGCTCGGACGTATAGGGAAACGCCTTGATCCCCGCCATGATCGGATCGAGCGGGTCGGCTACGTCCACCGTATAGTCGATGATCCCGCCCGGATGGGCCACCCACTGCCCGCCCACCATGAACTGATAGTCCACCGCCTCGCGGAAGGCGTCGCTCATGCCGCCGTGATGGCCGGCCAGCCCGACCCCGCCTTCGACCGCCCTGGTCAGGTTCTCCACCTCTTCCTTGGCAATCTTGCTCATGGTGAAGATGGGGATGATCAGGCTCAGGTCGTGGATGGCCGGATCGGCAAAGGCGCTAGTCTCGGTGGCGGTGCGCACCGAAAAGCCATCCTCATGCAGCCATCGGCGATAGATGGCGGCACATTCCTCCGGGTCATGCCCGGACCAGCCGCCATAGACGATCAATGCACTTTTCATGCCGCAGACTCCGCAAATCAACGGCGCGGAGAATACCCGACTGGTTCAGTATTGAAACCCCGGCGTCACGCCGGAACGGTCTGGCCCCACTGCGCGCGGGCAAAGGCCCAGCTACGCAGCACCATGAAATTCACCCCCGAGGTCAGGGCGATCACCAGCATCGATGCGGGCAGGGTGGGCATGGCCAACAGGCCATGCGCGAGGAACGAAAACAGCGCTGCCAGCACCAGCGCCATGGCTTGCACCGCCATATAGCGCGGCAGCGCTTGGCCGTGCGGCGCATCGGACTCGAACGAATAGCGCCGATGCAGCAGATAGACCGGCAGGATCAGGCTGGCATAGCAGGCAGTGTTGACCATCCAGTCGGCAAAGCCGGTATCGAGCCAGATCATTGCCGTCGACAATACAACGAATGCCGCCGCGCCCGACGCCCCGATGCCGATAAAGGCAATGAGCCCGCCGAATAGCCGCGCTTCGGGCCGCGTCGGCGGCACCTCGCGCATCAGGCTCTCCAGGGCTGCGCTCATGGGCGTTCAATCCTCAGGCAGGTCGGGTTGGCTGCACTATGGACGGGGCGCCTTGCCCGCCGGTTTACGCTATGCCGGCGCGCGGCACTGTTTTGCGCCATGGTTGATTTAGCTTGAACCCCCGTTTGCGCATGGCCTTCATGAAACCACTCATCAAGGCCGAAACTTGACCAAAAGGTCCACTTTTCTCTGTCACAAAAGACTGGTTAACTCAGCGCTATCGCCGTGGCCGGACGGAGGGCTTCGTTTGGCATCGCCCGAGCTGCGGGAACTGGTCTGAAGTCAAAGCAATCAAAAAGGATACAGGGATGAAAAGTTTACTTCTTGGCGCCACGGCGCTCACCCTCTGCGCCGGATTTTCCGGCGCCGCCTATGCAGATTTCACGCTCAACATCCTGCATATCAACGACTTCCACTCCCGCTTCGATCCCATCACCGGCACCGATTCCAACTGCGACGCCGAAACCGACGCCAAGGGCGAATGCTTCGGCGGCATTGCCCGTCTCAAGACCATCATCGACGACACCCGCGCCAGCCATGCCGATGGCAACACGCTGCTGCTCTCGGCCGGCGACAATTTCCAGGGCTCGCTCTATTACACGACCTACAAGTCCAAGGTCGTGTCCGACTTCTTCAACCAGATGGGCTTCGACGTGGTCGCCACCGGCAACCACGAATTCGATGATGGCCCCGAAGAATTCATGAAATTCATCGAGACGGCCGAATTCCCCATCATCGGCGGCAATTTCGACGTGACCCGCGATGAGAACCTGCGCGGCAAGATCAAGGGTTCCATCGTCATCGAAGTGGGTGGCGAGAAGATCGGCATTATCGGCGCCACCACCGAGGATACGCCGGAAATCGCCTCGCCCGGCCCCAATGTCGAATTCACTGACGTCATCCAGTATGTGCGCGGCGCCTCCGAAGCGCTCGACGCAGCCGGCGTCAACAAGATCATCCTCCTCAGCCATATCGGCTACACGGTCGACATGGACGTGGCGGCGGCCCTGCCGCTGGTCGACGTCATCGTCGGTGGCCACAGCCACACCCTGCTCTCCAACACCGCCGAAGGCGCCGCTGGCCCCTATCCGACCATGGTGACCAACCCGGACGGCGTCGAAGTGCCGGTGGTGCAGGCCAACCAGTATGGCAAGTATCTGGGCGATATCGCCATCACCTGGGACGATAACGGCGTCGTCACAAAGGCCGAAGGCGAACCCTTCCTGATCGACGCCTCGGTCAAGGGCAACGAGGAATTTGCGGGCCAGCTGGCCGAACTCGCCGGCCCCATCCAGGAAGCCATGGGCGTGGTGATCGGCACCACCACCGAAGCCATCGAAGGCTCCCGCGAAGTCTGCCGCGCCATGGAATGTTCCATGGGCAACCTGCTCGCCGATGCCATTCTTGATCGCGTCGCCGACCAGGGCGCCACCATCGCCTTTCAGAATGGTGGCGGTATCCGCGCCTCCATCGATGCGGGCGAAATCACCAAGGGCGACGTGATTACTGTGCTGCCCTTCTCCAACACGCTGGCCACCGTGGAAATCAGCGGCGCTGACGTCATCGAGGCGCTCGAAAACGGCGTCAGCGATGTCGAGAACGGCGCCGGACGCTTTGCCCAGGTCGCGGGCCTCAAATACAGCTTCAACCTCAGCCAGCCCGCCGGCAGCCGCGTCAGCGACGTGCTGGTCAAGGGCGAGGGCGATGCCTGGGTGCCGATCGACGAAGCCGCCAACTACATCATCGTCACCAATAACTATGTGCGTGGCGGCGGCGACGGCTACGGCACCTTCGCCGAAGGCGACAACCCTTACGACTTCGGCCCGCCGCTCGAAGAAGTGGTGGCCGACTATATCGCCAAGCAGGGCGGCACCTACACGCCTTATACAGACGGCCGCATCACCGAGATCAAGTGATCCCGCTGGGCACGAAAATACGAAGGGCGCCCACCGGGCGCCCTTTTTATTCCTTCTCCCCTTGAGGGAGAAGGTGCCCGAAGGGCGGATGAGGGGTGGTGCGCTATCCGCGAATGTCGAAGCATGGGATGGTGCAGCACCCCTCACCCTGACCTTCCGCTGAACGCGTCAGGTCGTCCCTCTCCCTCAAGGGGAGAGGGAAAGGCCCTAGGCCCTTCTTGCGATCTGCCCCCAGGCCAGCAGGATAATCACCGCCCCGACGATGGCCCCGATGAAATTGGCGCCGTCGCCCGGCCCGTACCAGCCGATGGCCTGGCCCAGCCAGGTGGCCAGCACCGCGCCGACAATGCCCAGAACGGTCGTAAGAATGAACCCGCTCGGCTTCCTGTCGCCCGGCGTGATCCACTTGGCGATCAGCCCCGCCAGGAATCCGATGATAATGGCCCAGATAATACCCATTATGGCGCTCCATTGTGATGGTCACCGGATAAGTCGGTAGCGCCTCATCCGGTTGCAAGACTGCACCACTCGCGGAGCTGTGAGGGATTAAATTCTGATTGTGATCAGATTAGGCGCAACTCCTCGCCGCCCCAGCCGTTGGGTGCCTGTTCATGTGGGGAGCACAACCCACCAAGGAGTTTGAAAAATGAAAAAGACCTTTGCTGTTACCGCCATTGCCGCCCTTCTGGCCGCCACCGCCCTGCCTGCCCTGGCGCAGGATGCCGGTGCCGGCGTGGGTGCGGGCGTTACCGTCGACACCCCGGCCGTCGATGCCAAGGTTGGCGCTGATGCTAACGCCAATGCAAATGCCAATGCCGGCGGCATGTCGGACAACACCTATGGTTCGGTGGTTTCGTCAGTCGCTGGTTCGGCCGATGTGGATCTGTCCACGGTAACCGACGAAGCCAAGGTGACCATAGTCCTGCTGTCGTCGCTGCAGGGCGATGCCGCCACCGAAGCGGCTGCGCTCGATGAGGCCCTCTCGGCCAATGCCGATGGCATGACAACGCTGCACACCAATATTGACGGCAATGACGCCATCAAGGCCAAGCTCGAAGCCGAAGGCTATGCCTCCAGCGACGTCGTCGCGGTCAAGAGCAATGCCGATGGCTCGCTCGTCGTCTATGTGGACGACCGCGCCTGAGATCTGACGCAAAAGAGAACCCCGGCCGAACGGCCGGGGTTTTTCTGTCTGTGCTGAGCGCCTTCAGACCTTGTGTTCCATCCGGTCCCGGTCCGTCACCGTAGCCAGGTCCAGCACTTTCTGGATATTGGTGGCGTGGCGGAAGCTCGGCTCCAGCGTCTTGCCCGCCTTCACCGCATCGGCAAAGCGCATGTAGTTGGTCGGCACCGCATCCACCGCCACTTCCGTCCAGGTGCCCGTTTCGGCGTCGTCGCCCAGGCAGGTGAACAGCTTGCTCCAGTCATGCCGATGCTGCACCTCGATCGAACCCAGCTCGCCATAGACGCGCAACCGCAATTCGTTGAAATGCCCGGTCGCCCAGCGCGTGGCATGGATCACGCCCAGCGCGCCATTCTCCAGCTGCGCCGTCATGGCAAAGCTGTCATTGGCGTCGAGATCATATTCGCCGATCTGGTTGTTCTCGGCCTTTTCGAAAGTTTCCAGCCGGCAGAACACCTTGGAGAAGTCGCTGCCCGCGCCATAGGTCGCGAAGTCCAGAATATGCACCCCGATATCGCCCAGCACGCCATTGGAGCCGTGCTTCTTGGAAAGCCGCCACAGCCACTGGCTCTCCGTGCGCCAGTCGCCCCAGGCCTTGGAAACCAGCCAGGACTGCAAATAGCTCGCCTCGAAATGCTTGACCTTGCCCACCGCGCCCGACTGCACGATGTCGCGCGCCTTCTGCAGCTGGCTCACATTGCGGTAGGTGAGGTTGACCATGTTGACCAGGCCGAGCCGTTCGGCCGTCTCGGTCATTTCCATGGCCTTGGCATGGTCGGTGGCCAGCGGCTTTTCACAGAACACATGCTTGCCCGCCGCCAGCGCCGCCATGGTCGTGGGGTAGTGCACGCTGTCGGGCGTCACATTGGCCACCGCGTCGAACTCGCCCCAGGCGAGCGCCGCGTCCAGCGACCCGAAGCCCCGCTCGATAGTATGCGTCGTGCAGAACGCCTCGACCCGCGCCGGATCGACGTCCACGCCACCCGCCAGGGTCACGCCCTCGATCGCTGCAAAATGCTTGGCATGCTGATTGGCCATGCCGCCGGTTCCCAGAATGAGGATCCGCATATTCGTACTTCCCTGTGCGACACTATTGGCCACAATGTTTCAACAAATTCGATGTCATCCCCGCCATGAGCCGGGATCCATCCTGAGATCTTGTCGCGCCCGCGCATCTCGGGATGGGCCCCGGCTCGAGGCCGGGGTGACACCGAGCGCGCGGGGCGCCGTGTGCGTTACTTGAACCCTTCTTCCCGGCCATGATGCAGCTTGGGCCCGCGTTCCACGATCTTTTCGATCGCCTCGTCCACCGGCGTATTGGGCGCATCGAGCAATTCGGGATGCTGATTGGCGTTGTACGCCCAGCTGACCGCGTTGCGCAGCACCAGCCCGACCGTGTCGTCGTGATAGGTCGGATAGGTTTCGTGACCGGGGCGGAAATAGAAGATATTGCCGGCGCCGCGCCGATAGGTCAGGCCGCTGCGGAACACTTCCCCGCCCTGGAACCAGCTGACAAACACCGTTTCCAGCGGCTCGGGCACGCTGAAGGGCTCGCCATACATCTCTTCCATTTCGAGCTCGAAGTAGGCCGGCAGGCCCTTGGCGATGGGATGGCCCGGATTGGTCACCCACAGCCGCTCACGCTCGCCCGCCTCGCGCCAGTGCAGAGCGCAGGGCGACCCCATCAGCCGTTTGAAAATCTTGGAAAAATGCCCCGAATGGAGCACGATCAGCCCCATGCCTTCCCAGACGCGCTTGGCGATGCGCTCGACGATCTCGTCCTGCACCTCGCCATGGGCGGCATGGCCCCACCACACCAGCACGTCGGTATTGGCCAGCGCCTCGACCGTGCAGCCATGCTCGGGCTCCTGCAGCGTCGTGGTCTTGGTCACGATATTGCCGTCGCTGCTCAACAGCTTGGCGATCTGGTTGTGCATGCCGGTGGGGTAGTTGTCGGCAACGATCTTGTTTTTCTGTTCGTGGACGTTCTCGCCCCAGATCAGGGTACGGATCGGCATGGGTAGTCTCCTAAATTGGCTGGTCCGGTGGGGAGGCACCGGCCATTCCGTGGTTCTCCGTGTCGCGCCCACGAAAACGGGAACCCCAGTCGCGACAACGGAGGTTCCCGCTGGCGCGGGAATGACACGGTGGATGATGTCGGCGGCGGTCATGTGGCCGCCACGCTGAATTGACCGCCTAGCGGATCGGTTTGCCGGCTCCGTCGAAGCGGTGAATCTTGTCTTCCATCGGGGCGATATGCACCACATCGCCACTCTTGTAGTCATTGGCCCCATCGAGGCGAACAACCACCGGCTCTTCCGTGCCCATCTCCAGATAGACGTAGGAATCGGCGCCCAGGTTTTCGGTATGGATCACAGTGCCGCTCCAGGTGCCGTTATCGGGCACGATGGTAATGTGCTCGCCGCGGATACCCACAGTCTCGGCATTGAAGGCAGCGGCCTTTTCGCCCGAGATGAAGTTCATCTTCGGCGAACCGATAAAGCCGGCCACGAATACCGAATTGGGGTGCTCGTAAAGCTCCATGGGCGTACCCACCTGTTCCACCAGCCCGTCGCGCAGCACGCAGATGCGGTCGGCCAGCGTCATGGCCTCCACCTGGTCATGCGTCACATAGATCATGGTCACATGGTCCATGCTTTCATGCAGCTTGGCGATCTCGATACGGGTCGCCACGCGCAGGGCAGCATCGAGGTTGCTCAACGGCTCGTCGAACAGGAACACCTTGGGATCGCGGGTAATGGCGCGGCCGATAGCGACGCGCTGGCGCTGCCCGCCCGACAGCTGCTTGGGCAGCCGGTCGAGATACTGGCGGATTTGCAGCATGTCGGCAGCCCGTTCCACGCGCTGCTGGATTTCGTCCTTGCTGTGGCCCTTTTCGAGCGTCAGCCCGAAGGCCATGTTCTCGTAGACCGTCATATGCGGATAGAGCGCGTAGCTCTGGAACACCATGGCGATGCCGCGCTTGGATGGGGCCAGGGCGTTGACCACCTTGCCATCGAACAGCATTTCGCCCGAGGTGATGTCTTCCAGCCCCGAGATCAGCCGCAGCAGGGTGGACTTGCCGCAGCCTGACGGGCCGACAAACACCATGAACTCGCCCTTGCGGACCTCCAGGTCCACGCCCTTGATGACTTCGACCGCGCCAAAGGCCTTGCGAATGTTGCGAAGCTCGATACTTGCCATTTGTTAGCCCTCTTAACCCTTGACGCCGCCGGCGGTGAGACCGCTGACGATCTTGCGCTGGAAGATCAGCACCAGTGCCACCAGCGGAACGGTCACGATGACCGAGGCCGCCATGATGATGCCCCACGGAATTTCATACTGCGAACCGCCCGACAGCAGCGCGATGGCGACAGGCACCGTGCGCGTGTCGTTCGACGAGGTGAAGGTCAGCGCGAACAGGAACTCGTTCCACGCCCCGATGAAGGCCAGCAGGCCCGTGGTCACCAGGGCCGGCCACATCAGCGGCATGAAGACCTTGGTGATGATCACCCAGGGCGACGCCCCGTCCACGATCGCCGCCTCTTCGATTTCGATCGGCAGGTCGCGCATGAAGGTGGTCAGCACCCACACGGTGAAGGGCAGCGTGAAGATGGTGTAGGAGAAGATCAGCGCCCAGGGCGTGTTGTAGATGTTCAACGCCCTGATCAGCTCGAACAGCCCCGACAGCACCGCGATCTGCGGAAACATCGAGACGCCCAGGATAACCATCAGCAGGAAGCCACGGCCGCGGAACCGCACGCGGCTGAGCGCGAAGGCTGCCGTCACTGCCAGGAACAGCGCCAGGATCACCGTTACCGACGCCACGAAGATGGAGTTCAGCAGATTGCGCGGGAAGCTGCCCTGGCTGAGCACCGACTGGTAGTTTTCGAGACTGAACGACACCGGCCAGTAGGTGATGCGGAAGATGTCGGTGCCCTGTTTGAAGCTGGTCAGGATAGCGTAGTAGAACGGGAAGACCGACACTACGACGATGACCACAACCAGCGCATAGAACAGCGTGGTCTTGGTGATTTTCCAGAGATCGAATGTCGCGCCCATCAGCGGTCTCCTCCGTCAAACCGAACCTTGCCCAGCCAGATATAGACGATGGTCAGGATGGCGATGATGAGGAACAGCAGGGTCGACATGGCCGAGCCATAGGCGAACTTGTCGAAGTCGAAGAGGTTTTCGCGCGCCAGCACGCTCATGGTCTTGGTTGCCGAGCTGTTGGGCGTCAGCACATAGATCAAATCGAAGATGCGCAGCGCGTCGAGCAGCCGGAAGATGATCGCCACCATCAGGGCGGGCCTGACCAGCGGCAGCGTGATGCGGAAGAATTGCTTGATCGGGTGCACGCCGTCGATTTCGGCCGCCTCATAGATATCCTTGGGCACCATCTGCAGGCCGGCCAGGATGAGCAAGGCCATGAACGGCGTGGTCTTCCAGATATCGACGACCAGCACCGCCTGCATGGCGGTTTCGGCCGTGGCGGTCCACGCCACCTTCTGGCTCAGCAGGCCAAGCCGCATACCCAGGTCGTTGAGAATGCCGAACTGGTCGTTCAGCATCCAGCTCCACATCTTGGCCGAGACGATCGTGGGAATGGCCCAGGGGATCAGGATGGCCGCGCGGACGATGCCGCGGCCCTTGAATTCGGCGTTCAGCACCAGCGCCACCACCATGCCCAGCACGGCCTCGAAAAATACTGAGGTCGCCGCGAAGCGCAAGGTATTCCACACCGCATTCCACCAGTCCGCATCGACCAGCAGGCCACGATAGCGCACGGCTCCGCTGGCCAGCTGCTGCACGCGGAAATAATTGCCGAAACCGATCCACTCGGCACCGTCGATATTGTTGAGCGAAGCGTCGGTGAATGAGAAATAGATCGAGCGGAGAAGCGGCCAGCCTGCCACCACGGCAAGCGCGATAAGCATGGGCAGCAGGAACCACCGTGCGGCGCGCACGCGCTGCTGCATCAGCTCCGATTTGATCTTGCCGCCAGTCGCCGCGACGGGCGTAGCCATCACATCCGTAGCCATTTCGACCTCCCCGTTTTTAACCATCATTACGCAAAGCGGGCGACGGGGCTAGCCCGCCGTCCGCTCTGGTTGGGCGCTGGGAGGACTTACCAGGCGTCGCCCTTGAGATCGGCCAGGTCGGCTTCGAGACCTTCAAGGTTCTCGGCAGCAGTACCATTGCCCGACAGCGTGCTGTGCACCGCACTCCAGAACAGCGAAGAAACTTCGTTGTACTTGATCTTGGTGGGAGCGGACGGACGCGGCACGGCCTGCTCGAAGATGGCCTTCCAGTTGGCCATGAACGGGGAGGCAGCCAGCACGTCGGCGTCTTCATACAGCGACGGGATCGTCGGCAGGTTCGACTGGTTGATGGCGCGTTCCTTCTGCACTTCCGGCGAGCTCAGGAACAGAGCGAGCTTGATCGCCTCTTCCGGATCGGGGGAGTATTTGGAAACGGCGACGTTCCAGCCGCCCAGCGTAGCGGCAGAGCCGGCGCCTTCACCCTCGCCCGCGGGAAGCGGAGCCACGTCGAACAGGCCCTTCACGGGCGAGTCGTCGCTGTTGCCGAGCGCGTAGGCATAAGGCCAGTTGCGCATGAACACCGAGTTGCCCAGCTGCCAGACGCCACGGCTTTCTTCTTCCTGGTAGGCCAGGTTGCCTTCCGGCGAGATGGTGCCGATCCAGGTTGCAGCCATGTCGATGGCAGCGGCAGCCTGCGGGTTGTTGATCGAGATGGTGCCGTCGGCTTCCACGATCTGGCCGCCGCCGAAGGACTTCACCCATTCCAGGGCATTGCAGGTCAGGCCTTCATAGGCATTGCCCTGGAACACGAAGCCGTACATTTCCGGGTTACCGGCAGCACGCTCGCCATCCATGATTTCCTGGGCGGTCGCGGTCATTTCGGCCCAGGTGGTCGGCACTTCCTTGTTGTACTTTTCCAGCAGGTCCTTGCGGTAGAACAGGGCCGGCGCGTCGGTGAAGGCCGGCAGTGCAACCAGCTTGCCGTCAACCGTCTGCGACTCGATGATCGAGGGGAAGTGGTTGCCCACGACATCCTTGGCGGCATCGGTCAGGTCGAGGAACTGGTCGGCGAGCTGGGGCGCCCAGATCACGTCGGTCTGGTACACGTCGATATCGGCATTGCCGGCAGCGAGCCAGAGCTTGTACTGGCCGAACTGGTCGGACGTCGAGGACGGCATCGGCACAACGGTCACGGTGTTGCCGGTATCGGCCTCGAACTTGTCGAGCTGGCTGCGCAGGAAGGCGAGGCCATTGCCGGTGTCACCCGACACGATCGACAGCTCGGCTGCCTGGGCGGCGCCCGCAACCAGCGTCACGCTCATCATGAGACCGACGAGCAGCTTGTTGATTTTCATTAGATATCCTCCCGAATGAACCAAACGTCGGGAAGGCGCGCCTGTCCGGACCTGCGCTGTCAGCGCCGATCCCGACAAAGGTTGTCCTCCCCACAAAAGCGCCCGTGTCGGCGGCTGTTCCGCCTCCATTTCCAAAGCGCTTTGAATGAAAAAGAACCAGAGCGCGGAATTTCTGTCAAGCGCCTCGTCGCCGCAATTTTAACGAATTTGCCGGCCACGGTCAAATATCATATATAGATCAATGGATTACATGCGCACCAATCCAACATCGGTAAACAGCCCTGCCATTTCTACTGAGGTACGCACCTCATGGAAATGCCGCCGATTTCGCTACTTGCATCAAAATTTGAAATCGCTTTGAATGATGCGAGGAGGAGGAAGCAGGAACCGCTGTTCAAGGCGGCCTGTGTGCCCTATGGCAGGCGGACCGGGCGCGCGCGCTGCAGCGCGCTGCCCACGAGCGTTGGTCATGCCGTGCCTGGGGCGAATGCAGCCATGAGACTGAAGGATCTGGCCGAGCATCTCGGCCTGTCGCAAACCACTGTCAGCCGCGCGCTCAATGGCTATCCCGAAGTCAACGAGGCGACTCGCCTGCGCGTGGCCGAAACCGCGGCGCGGCTGGGCTATCGACCCAATGCCAGCGCCCTGCGCCTCGCCACGGGCCGCTCCGGCGCCGTCGGCCTCGTGCTGCGCGGCGCCGATGAACTGGGCCCGCATATGAGCGAATTCCTCGCCGGCATGGGCGGCCGCATGGGCACCGAGGAAGTCGATATCATCGTCACCACAGTCGATTCCTATGCCGAGGAGGTGGCGGCTTATCGCCGGATCGCCGCCAGCCAGAAGGTCGACGCCATCGTGCTCCATTCGCCCGCTTTGCGCGACGAGCGGGCCGAAATGCTGCTCGACCTCAAAATTCCCTTCGTGCTGCATGGCCGCACCAATATCGGCAAGCCGGTCGCCTGGCTCGATATCGACAATACCGGCGCCGTCGAGCGCGCCACCAGCCATCTGCTCGATCTCGGCCATCGCCGCATCGTGCTGCTCAATGGCCTCAAGGGCCGCACCTTTGCCGAGCATCGCGAGATCGGCTATCTCGCCGCGCTCTCGGCCCGCGGCGTGCCCTTCGATCCGGCGCTGATGGGCAATTCGGTCTTTACCGACGAAGTCGCCTTCCGCCTGGCCCAGGCCATGCTCGAGCTGCGCCCCCGCCCCACGGCCTTCCTCGCCGGCTCGATGATGACGGCGCTCGGCGTGTTCCGCGCCATCCGCCAGGCCGGGCTGGAGCTGGGTCGCGACGTGTCGATGATCGCGCACGACGACGTCTTCCCCTATCTCAATGCCGACAACATGTACCCCACCATGTCGACCACGCGATCCTCGATCCGCCAGGCCGGCATGCGTATCGGTGAACTGATCCTGCAACTGCTCGCCGGCAAGCCCGCCGCCGATATCCACGAGCTCTGGCCGGTGGAACTGGTGCTGCGCGAAAGCTCGGGCCCGGCATCCGAGCGCTGAAGCATGTCCGCCGAAAGTGAGCGCCGGTTTCGGGACAAAGACATAAGGAAGCAAACGCCGCGCCGCCACTTCTTATCTGGTGCGAAAACAGTTCACTTCAAGAATTGGCAATCGCCAGTTTCGGGGTAATTTCTGCCCTCTGCCGGAAGAGGCGAGGATAACGCGATGACCCAGCATGCCGTAGTCATTGCCGGGGGCGGTCCGACCGGATTGATGCTGGCCGGCGAGCTGAAACTGGCGGGGGTAGACGTCGCCATCGTCGAGCGGCGGCCGGGCCATGACTTCCCCGGCACCAGAGCCCGGGGCCTGCACGCCCGCACCATCGAAGTGCTGGATCAGCGCGGCATAGCCGGCCGCTTTCTCGCCGAGGGCCGCACGGCGCAGGTCGCCGGTTTCGGTGGCACATCGCTCGATATCAGCGATTTCCCCACCCGCCACAATTACGGGCTGGCCCTGTTGCAGCAGCATTTCGAGCGCATCCTCGGCGGCTGGATCGATGAACTGGGTGTCACCATCTATCGCGGCTGCGAAGTCGCCGGCTTCGTCCAGCACGACCAATCCGTCGATATCACGCTTGCCGATGGCCGCGCGCTCGCCGCCGGCTACCTCATCGGCTGCGATGGCGGACGCAGCCTGGTCCGCAAGCTGGCTGGCATCGATTTTCCCGGCTCGGATCCGACAGTCAGCAACCTCATCGCCGAAGTGGAGCTGAGCGGGGAACCCGAATGGGGCCTGCGCACCAACGATGTCGGCGTCGAAGGTTTCAGCAGGATCGATGCCGGGCTGGTGGGCATCATCCTCACCGAACGGTTTGCCGGCCAATCCAGCGAACCGAGCCTCGACGATCTCAAGGCAACCCTCTTCGCCCATTACGGCACCGACTACGGCGCGGCCAATCCCCGCTGGATTTCGCGCTTCACCGACATGACGCGGCAGGCCAGTACCTATCGCAACGGCCGCATATTGCTGGCCGGCGACGCCGCGCATATCCATTACCCTGCCGGCGGCCAGGGCCTCAATATGGGCGTGCTGGATGCGGTGAATCTCGGTTGGAAGCTGGCCCAGGTGGTCAAGCACATATCGCCCGCCAGCCTGCTCGATACCTACGAGGCCGAGCGCCATCCCCCGGTCGCCCGCGCCCTGCGCTACACCATGGCCCAGGTCGCCCTCGGCCGTGGCGACGACCGCACCAAAGCGCTGAAGCAGACTTTGTCCGAGCTTCTGGGCATGGACGAACCGCGCAAACGCATGGCTGCCGAAATGTCGGGCCTCGGCATTCACTACGACTTCGGCGCCGGCCATCCCCTGCTCGGCCGCCGCATGCCCGACCTCGATCTGCAGACCGCCGGCGGTCCAGTCCGGGTCTATACCCTGCTGCATGCGGCAAGGCCCATCCTGCTCAACTTCGGCGCTCCCGGCAGCATCGACCTGTCCGCCTGGTCCGATCGGGTGCAACTGGTCGAGGCCGACTATGCCGGCATCTGGGAATTGCCGGTCCTCGGCGCGGTCAGCGGACCCGGCGCCGTATTGGTCAGGCCTGACGGCCATGTCGCCTGGACCGGCGACCAGAGCCGCAACGGGCTGGATCGGGCCCTATCCGCCTGGTTCGGCTAAGGTTCAGCGGTCGATACGGGCTGCATGCTGGGAAGAATAGCGCTCCCCCTGCACCGCAATTCCGGCGGTCGCCGCTTCGATATCGGCCAGGTCCCGAGTCGTCAGCGCCACATCGACCGCTCCGATATTCTCCTCGACGCGATGCAGTTTGGCCCCATCTGGACAGCGGCGGCCTGGTCGAAGCGCTGACCGAATATTGCCCCACCTTCGTCAGCTACCACCTCTATTATCCCAGCCGCCGCCAGTCCTCGCCCGCCTTCACCGCCCTCCTCGACGCCCTGCGCTATCGGGGATAGTCGGCTAGCGGAGTCCATCGCCAGGCCCCGCTGCCTTCACCCCATCCGCAACACATGGTTGTCGAACAGAAACCCGAACGTCCGCCGCTCGCGCTCGGCCCCGGCAATGCCGATCATGGCGCCGTCCCCGCTGGTCGCCACGAAGCCGGCGCCGTCAGCCGCGAGCCCGCAGCCATTGCGCAGCGTTTCCACCAGCACCGGACGCTTGCCCTCGGTGTCGATGGCCACCAGCAGGTCGCCCTCGGGCGACGAGACCGCCACCATGCTCCCGTCGGCCGAAGCCGCGACCGAGCCCACATAATTGCGCAGGTCGGCCAGCGTTCCCGGCGGCAGGTCCACCAGCCTGATCTCGCCATCCATCGTTGCATAGCCCACCAGTTGCGGGCTTTCCCCCGGCGCACCCTTGTACTGGCAGCCGAACCACACCCGGCTTCGCGCATCGATCGCCATGTGGCGGATCGATAGCTGATGCAGCCCCGCCTCCAGCCGCAACTGCCCCACCAGCCTGCCGTCGCGGCGGTCGATGAACACGACCGAAGGGTCCATGGTCTCGATATTGAGTTCGGTCCGTCCGAAATCGGGATGCGTCTCGATCCCGCCATTGGCGACGACGAAGGTCACCCCGTCAGGCATCAGCAGCATTTCGTGCGGGCCGGTGCCGTAGGTGGGGAATTCCCCGATCCGCCGGTAACCGTCGGTGGCGTCATAAATGCCGACCACGCCCCGCGCCGCCTCGAAATCGCTTTCCGTGGCATAGAGCAGCCGCCCATCCGGCGAGAACACGCCATGCCCGTAAAAGTGTCGTCCCTCCACGCTGGTCAGCGTCACCGGCGCTTCCTTCCCCGCCGGATCGAACACCACGGCAAAAGTGCCGGGCTGCCGCGCAAAGACCACGCCGCGACCCGCCTCGCGGCTGATGGTGATGTCGTGCCCACGATCCGGCAGGTCGATGGATGCGATCAGGTCGCCCCGCTCGCCCAGCAGCACCGCGCCATAGCCCCCGCCGGTCGTCTGTACCGAGCTGGCAAAGACCAGCTCGTTCCGTTCCAGCGCCAGCACCTGTCGCGGCACGAGGCTCGCCGCAAAGCTCGCGCCCGCCGCCTTGAGGAATGCCCGCCGCTGCCACATGGTCAGTCTCCGTCGAGGGAAGAAAAGCCGACGCTGAGCCCCAGTGCCGCCGAAAGCTGCTCGCCGATCAGCGCCTGCAACGAGCCGGTGACGATCACCAGATAGTTCAGCGCCGCCACCTGCTTGTCGTCGGCCACCGCCTCGGCCACCGGTGAGGTCACCAGGTCCAGCGCCCGCACGGCATTGCCGAATTCGAAGTCGATGGAATTGTCGAGCCCGGCATCCTTCTGCGCCACGGCCCGCGCTATGCCCGAGACTCCCAGCAGCCGCCGCATCCCGTCCACATTGGCGCGGAGCATTTCCAGCGTCAGCCCCGAGCGCCAGAACAGCGCCTCCTTCGGCCGCGCCGCGCGCTCGGCCGTGGCCAGGAACGGGTTGAGGCGCGTGTCGCGTGTCGCTTCGATGCCATGCGACAACAGCCCCACCAACTCCTCCAGCGCCTCGTTCTCGCTGCGATAGTCGGCAAATGCCGCCTGCGGCACCGTCAGATGGTCGGCAATGCCACCGGGCGCGAACCACCCCGCTGCGAGCTCCCCGGCAATCTGGGCGATATTGGCCGCTACGGCCCGTCCATAGGCGCAGCGAAACGCCCCCTCGGGCTGCAACAATGTCTCCGCCCCGGTGCCATAGAGCACGAATTCCAGCGCCCCGAAGCCCTGCGCCGCCACGCTCTTGCCGCGCAATGTGTCAAGGCTCGCCGCCGTCTCGTCCGCCGTGGCCAGGATAGCCTGCACCTGCTTGAGCCCGATGCCCTTGCGATCCGGCCAGAACAGCAGCCGGTCGACCCGGTTGTCCTCCATCAGCGGCCCGATGCGCAGGAACTCGATCCGCCCATAGGCCAGCCCCGCCTGCCGGAACTGCCCCCTGGCAATGGCCATCGTGCCTTCCGAGGGCACCGTGCACAGGGCATTCATGGCGATGCGCAGCCCGCTGGCCCGCGCCTTGAATTCCAGCATGCCCGGCCGGATCACCTGGGTCACCGCCGTCTGCAGCACTTGCGATACCGGCGTGGTCTGCGCCGCCGCCGGGGCAATCGCAAGCAGCATCAGGACAATGAGCACAAGCCGCATCAGAGCGATTCCAGGAAGGCGACGAGATCGTCGCGCGTGGTTCGGGACATCGCAGCGAACGCATCGCGCGCGGCCTGCGCCTCCCCGCCATGCCACAGAATGGCTTCGGGGAGATCGCGAGCCCGCCCATCATGCAGGAAAAATGTGTGGCCGGAAACGATTTCCGTCAATCCGATCCCCCAGAGCGGCGGCGTGCGCCACTCAAATCCGTCCGCCTGCCCCTCCGGCCGGTGATCGGCCAGCCCCTCGCCCATGTCATGCAGCAGGAAATCGGCATAGGGCCAGATCAGCTGGAACCGGTGCGCCGGGTTCTCGGCATTGCGGCTGGTGACGAATTTGGGCACATGGCAACTCGCGCAGCCCGCGCCATAGAAAGCCTGCTTGCCGCGCAATACCGCCGGGTCGTCCACGTTCCGCCGCTCCGGCACGCCCAGCGTCTGCGCGTAAAACGTCACCAGGTCCAGCACCGGGTCAGGCGCCTCCGACACGCCCAGCCGCGCCTGCTCGCCGGTGGGCATGGCAAGGCATTCCGGCTGGTTCTCTGTGCAATCGCCAAACGGCAGGTTCACCAGCGGCGTCGCGATCCCGATATCGCCCGCAAACGCCGCCGCCGACTGGCTGCGAATGCTGGCCATTCCCGCCTTCCAGCCAAACCGCCCCAGCATCACGGTCTGGCTCACCGGCTCGATGGTCCAGTTCGGCCGCCCCGAAATCCCGTCGCCGTCAAGATCATCCGCATCGGCCAGCGCCAATATGTCCTCGGCCGGGATTTGCTCCACCAGCCCCAGCCCGATCATCGGATTGGCCAGCCGCGGCGACAGCATCACCGTGTCCGCCAGCGGCCCATAGGCCAGATCCGCCACCGAATAGGTCGGCGCCCGCAGGGTCACCACCGTCCCGTCGCCCAGCGTCACCTTCAGGTCGGCATAGTCGATCACCATCCGCCCCTCGGCCTTGAGCCCCGGCACGGCGAAATCCTGCAATTGCGTGCCATAGATGGGGTCGCCCACTTCGCCCGCGATCACCCCGTCCATGGCCAGCCGCGTATCATGTGGCCCCGGCGGCACCGACAGCCGCAGGAACATCGACACATTCTCCGCCTGCCCCTCGAAGGGCGGATGCCCGCGCCCATCCTTGATGTGGCAGCTCTGGCAGCCCCGCGCATTGAACAGCGGCCCCAGCCCGTCCGACGCCTGCGTCGAACTCGGCGAACTCACCCATATCTTGCGGAACAGCGCATTGCCGAGCTTGAATTGCTCTTCCTGCTCGAAACTCAGATTGTCGAGAAAGTGGGAAAACGAGTCGGCATTGGCATCGAACGTCGTCGTCCCCTTGCCCGCCGGTTTGCCCTCGAAATTCTCCGCCTTGGAGAAATCGGTAGCTGGCGCCGTCACGGCCCGCACCCGCGCCAGGTCCTCCGCCGTCAGATCCCCGCGCACCGCCTGGTCCTGCGCAAAGGCCAGCCCGCCGACGAGCAACGCAACAAAAGCGATGGTGAGGTGAGTTTTCATGGCGCGGACATACCGGCTCTTGCGCAAATTTTCAAACACCCCCGATGTCATCCCGGCCTTGAGCCGGGATCCATCCTGAGATGAAAGGTCTGGCCACCAGGCGGTTCAACAAACCATCTTGCGGCCGTGATGCGATCTCGGGATGGACCCCGGCTCAAGGCCGGGGTGACACCGCGTTTGCGGCATGGCCAGCGCTTATTCGAACACCGCATCCGGGTTCGACAAGCTGTCGCTGTCCTCGATCGTCACGTCATCCAGTTCCAGCAACGCCACGGCCCGCTCGATGCCGCGCGTCTGGGCGATCAGCCCGTCGATTGCCGCCTGCACCACGGCATTGCCCTCGGTATTGCCCTCGGCGATCTGCTGGTCATAGGCCTCGCCGCCCTCGGCCCTGTCAGCCATGACATGCATCCTGGCCACGGTATCGTCGAGCAGGGCCTTGATCTCGGTATCGAGCGCCGCGTCCTTGCCCGCGATCACCTGCGACAGCGACGGCCCTTCGACCACTGTGCCATCCACCCGCACATATTTGCCCAGATAGACATTCTGCACGCCGATGGCGTCGTTGAGGTGGGAAACATGCGTATTGTCCGAGAAGCAGTCGTGCTCTTCTTCCGGATCGTGCAGCAGCAGGCCCAGCTTCATGCGCTCGCCTGCCACTTCGCCGAAGCTCAGCGAGCCCATGCCGGTGAGGATCGCCGAGATCCCCAGCTCCGGCAGCGCCGCGCGGGCCGCGCCGTCAGCGGCCCAATTGCCAACCATCTCCTCAAGATCGCTCACCAGCAGGCTCGACGCCGCCTTGAGATAGGCCGCGCGGCGGTCGGCATGCTCGGCCGTCGAATAGTCGGTATAGGCCCGCGCCCCGGCGCCCGGCCCGGTGCCGTTGAGGTCCTGGCCCCACAGCAGGAACTCAATGGCATGATAGCCCGTCGCCACATTGGATTCGACGCCCGCCGCTTCCTGCAGATTGTCCTGCAGCAATGCCGGCGTGATGTTGGTGGCGTCCAGTTCCACGCCATCGATCATCAGCTTGGGATTGGCGATGACATTAGCCACATAGAGCGCATTGCTGTCGCTTTCGCTGCCATAGCTGGCATCGACATAGTCGATCAGCCCCTCATCCAGCGGCCAGGCATTCACCCGCCCTTCCCATTCATCGACGATCGGATTGCCGAAACGGAAGGCTTCGGTCTGCTGGTAGGGGATGCGCGCCGCCTTCCAGGCATCCCTTGCCGCCTGCAACGTCGCTTCGCTCGGCTCGGCAATCAGCGCATCCACCGCCGTATCCAGCGCCTTGGCCGTGCTCAACGCATCCTCGTAACCCGCCAGCGCGATATCGGCATAGGTAGCCAGCACGGCGGCGTCGTCGGGCGCCTGCGCAAAGGCGGCCATCGGCGCCACCGACAGAGTGAGAGCAATGGCGAAGCTGCGCAAATTGCGCTTGCCGAGCGAGATCATGGGCGATCCTCCAGGATGATTTCAAAACCGGACTACGCCACTCATCTTAGGAAATCAAATGGAAAATCAGTAGTTTGGAAAGGGTCTAAAGTGGAGCCAACGAGTGGAGCCCACCCTCGCCCCTTGAGGGAGAGGGTGGATTTCTGCGTTCAGCAGAAATCCGGGTGAGGGGTGCTGCGCTCGCCCATGCTTTTGATGCTTGTGGAACCAACCCCTCATCCGCCCTTCGGGCACCTTCTCCCACAAGGGGAGAAGGGGAACTCCGTGTTTGTGGCACGACAGAGCCAAGCCCACCGCACCCACCCTCCCCTTGTGGGGAGGGTGGGCAGACTGAGACATCCCCCAATTTTTTGACCATCTGGACTAAACTGTCACAAAGGGGCACTGTCACATTCGCAACTGGGAGGATGCGGCTTGGGTGGAGGATGGTGCGCAAACGGTTGAACAGCGGGCATTCCCGGCCGTCATGCGCCGGCCGACCCGCCGTCATCGCGCTGTCACACCACCACACTACTTGCCTCCTAAGTTCGCCGGATCGCCCCCAGACGGGCGTTCACGAACGACTTTTCAGGGAGACTGAACATGTCCATCAAGACCGTCCTCGGCGCATCCGTCTCGATGCTTGCCGTGCTCGCCGTTTCTGCGCCCGCCTTCGCCCAGGCCGACCTCGACGCGCTTTACGAAGCCGCCAAGGCCGAAGGCCAGCTCACCACCATCGCCCTGCCCCATTCCTGGTGCAATTATGGCGGGGTGATCGAGGCCTTCAAGGCCAAGTATCCGGGCATCACCGTCAACGAGCTCAACCCCGATGCCGGCTCCGCCGACGAGCTCGAAGCCGTCCGCGCCAATATCGGCAATACCGGCCCGCAGGCGCCCGACGTACTCGATGTCGGCCTGGCCTTTGGCCCCCAGGCCAAGGAAGAAGGCCTGCTGCAGGCCTACAAGGTCTCCACCTGGGACGACATTCCCGCCGACGCCAAGGATGCCGACGGCTTCTGGTATGGCGACTATTACGGCGTGCTCGCGTTCGGCATCAACAAGGACATCATCACCGGCGACAACCCGGCCTCCTGGGCCGATCTGATGAAGGACGACTTCGCCAATTCGGTCGCCCTGGCCGGTGATCCGCGCACCGCCAACAATGCCATCCTGTCGGTCTATGCCGCCGGTCTCTCCACCGGCGCCGATGCCGCCACCGGCGCCCAGGCGGGCCTCGAATATTTCAAGGCCCTCAACGACAAGGGCAATTTCGTCCCCGTCGATGCCGAAGCCGCCGCCATCGCCCAGGGCACCACGCCCATCGCCATCAACTGGGACTACAACCTGCTGGCCGCCCGCGACAACCTCAACGGCAACCCGCCGATCGACGTCGTCGTGCCGTCCGATGGCGTCGTGGCCGGCGTCTATGTCCAGGCCATCTCGGCCCATGCCCCGCATCCCAACGCCGCCAAGCTCTGGATGGAATATCTCTATTCCGACGAAGGCCAGCTCGGCTGGCTGGCCGGCTATTGCCATCCGATCCGCTTCAGCGCCATGGCCGATGCTGGCGTCCTTCCCGACGACCTGATGGCCAAGCTCCCCGCCGCCGACAACTACGCCAAGGCGGTATTCCCGAGCATCGACGAGCAGAACGCCAACAAGGCCACCATCACCTCAGGCTGGGACACCACGGTCGGCGCCAGCGTGCAGTGATCGCGACGCGCAGAACTCGGTTCTGCCCACCCTCCCCCTTGAGGGGCTTCGAACCGGCCCGCAGGGCAAGATCGCTCCGGTGGAGCCATCTTAGGTGAGAAGGCCATGAGAGCTACGCTCGAATGGCTGGTAGCGACGCTAGGCCCCGCGGGCCGTAGCAAAGCTAGGGAGGGGGTGTCGACTTTCAGCGCACGCTGATAGCACAACACCCCCACCCTGCTCGATCACGGACTTAGCTGACGCTAAGTCCTATCTCGCTTCCCTCCCCACAAGGGGGAGGGTGAACTCCACTCGGTGGCCATATCGAGCCACAACACCCACAGCGCGGATTCCTCCCCTATCAGGGGGAGGCCAGGAGGGGGCATCCAACTAAAAATGACCACCGCATCCCCACCACCTCGCCGCATCCCCTGGGACGCCCTCGCCGTCGCCCCCTTCATCCTCTTCGCGGTGATGTTCCTCTTCCTGCCCACGCTCGGCATCGTCGGCGCCGCCTTTACCGATCGCGCGGGCAATTTCACCCTCGACAATATCTTCGGCCTCTTCACCGACCAGATTCTCGCCGCCTACTGGATTTCCATCCGCATCTCCGGCGCCTCGGCCATTCTGGGCGCGCTGATCGGCCTGGCCATCATTCTCGCCATCATCAGGGGCCGCCTGCCCGCACCCTTGCGCTCCGCCGTCATGACCTTTTCCGGCGTCGCATCCAATTTTGCCGGCGTGCCGCTGGCCTTCGCCTTCATCGCCACGCTCGGGCGCCTGGGCCTCGTCACCATCATCCTGCGCACCGTCTTCGGCTTCGACATGTATCGCTCGGGCTTCAACCTCCTGAGCTTCTGGGGCCTCACCCTCACCTATCTCTATTTCCAGATTCCGCTGATGATGCTGACCATCGCCCCGGCGGTGGATGGCCTCAAGAAGGAGTGGAACGAGGCCGCACAGATGCTCGGCGCCAGCCAATGGCAGTTCTGGCGCTATATCGGCCTGCCCATCCTGTGGCCCAGCTTCCTGGGCACGCTGAGCCTGCTCTTCGCCAATGCCTTCGGCGCCATCGCCACCGCCTGGGCCCTCACCGGCTCCAACCTCAACATCGTCACCGTCCTGCTCTACAACCAGATCAGGGGCGATGCCCTGCAAAATCCCGGCCTCGGCGCCGCCCTGGCGCTCGGCATGATCGTCATCACCTCGCTGGCCAATGTCATCTATCTCGTCGTCGCCGCCCGCGCCGAGAGGTGGATGAAATGAAGGCCAACAAGTTCTGGGCCTGGCTCACCTTCGCCCTCGGCGCCGCCTATTTCATCGTGCCGCTGCTCGCCACTTTCGAATTCTCGCTGCGCATGCGCCGCGGCGAATACAGCTTCGATGCCTATGCCTCGGTCTTTGCCGATCCCTATTTCGCCAGCAGCTTTTCCTATTCCGTCGTCATCGGCCTCATGACCATCGTCGTCGGGATTCTGGTGGTCGTGCCGGCGGTCTATTTCGTCCGCCTGCGCATGCCCTGGCTGCGCCCCCTCATGGAATTCATCACCCTGCTGCCGCTGGTCATCCCGGCCCTGGTGCTGGTCTACGGCTATATCCGGCTCTACAATTCTTCTTCCATCATCCCCTTCACCGGCAGCGCCCTCGGCACCGATATCCTGCTCACCTGCGCCTATGTCACCCTGGCCCTGCCCTATATGTATCGCGCCGTCGACAACGGCATGCGCACCATCGATATCGGCACGCTGACCGAGGCGGCGCAGATCATGGGCGCCAATCAGGCCCAGATCATCGGCCGCATCATCCTGCCCAATATCCTCGTCGCCATCCTCTCCGGCGCCTTTTTGACCTTCGCCATCGTCATCGGCGAATTCACCATTGCGAGCCTGCTCAACCGCCCGGCCTTCGGCCCCTACCTCGTCGGCATCGGCACCAACCGCGCCTATGAGCCGGCCGCCCTCGCCATCATTTCCTTCATCATCACCTGGGGCGCCATGGGCATGATCAACGTGCTGGGCCGCTTTGCCCCCCGCACCTCCGCCAGAACTGACTGAGGCCGATTGACCATGGCATTTCTCGACGTCCAGAACCTCACCAAGACCTTCGGCCAGACCACCGTGGTCAAGGGTGTGAGCTTCGCCTTCGACAAGGGCGAGTTCATCTCCCTGCTCGGCCCCTCCGGCTGCGGCAAGACCACCATCCTGCGCATGATCGCCGGCTTCGAAAAACCCACATCCGGCAGCATCGAGGTCGATGGTCAGGACATCACCCATCTCAAGCCCAACCAGCGTCAGCTCGGCATGGTGTTCCAGGCCTATGCCCTCTTCCCCAATCTCAATGTCGGCGACAATATCGGCTTCGGCCTCAAGATCGCGGGCATGGCCACCGAGGAGCGCCGCGCCCGCATCGACGAAATGCTGAGGCTCATCGGCCTCTCCGGCTTCGACAAGCGCTACCCCTACGAGTTGAGCGGCGGCCAGCAGCAGCGCGTCGCCCTGGCCCGCGCCATCGCCCCGCGCCCCCGCATGCTGCTGCTCGACGAACCGCTCTCGGCGCTGGACGCCAAGATCCGCGTTTCCCTGCGCGAGGAAATCCGCGCCATCCAGCTCGACCTCGGCATCACCACCGTCTTCGTCACCCACGATCAGGAGGAGGCCCTGTCCATTTCCGACCGCATCGTGGTGATGAATGCGGGCAATATCGAACAGCTCGGCGCGCCGCACGAAATTTACAACAAACCGGCCACCCGTTTCGTCGCCACCTTCGTCGGCCAGCTGAACAGTCTCGACGCCACCGTTCTCGATCCGGCAACAAAGACCGTCTCCATCGATGGCCAGTCGGTCGTGGTTCCCCAATTGCCCGCCGATGCGGCGGCAAATGCCAGCAGCGTGCTGACATTGCGGCCCGAAATGATCACCATCGGCGCCCGCGACGGCAACGATATCACGCTGTCGGGCACCATTGCCGATGTCACCTTCCTGGGCTCCGTCATCCGCCTGCGCGTCGCCCTCGGCCGCAATACCGTCAGCCTCGACACCTTCAACGACCAGCGCATCGCCCCACCCGCCCGCGGCGAAAAAGTAACCATCAGCCTCGCCAGCAAGGACCTGCTGGTATTGTAGCTGGCGCCAGGCGATGGACGCACGAATGCGCCGCCCGGCCCGGAGGCGTCGCGGATACGAGTGATGGGCGGCCTTTGGACCAAGAACTGTCGACATAGAACGGACCAAGGGCCGCCCATCACGGGTCTGGAGTTTCCTCACCGGGTCCGGACACAGGTGCCAAACGGGCGCCCCCGTCTCCAGCCTCCCCGCCCGGCCCTGCGTCGGGGCCGCGTGATTGGCGGGGATGGGCACAGTATGCACCAGCTTTTTCGAACGGGGATAAGTTTATGCTGACGCCGGGATTCACCGCTGGACCGCCACAATTCTGGCAGTCATTGTGGTGGCATTATCGAGGAGTGCGCCGTGGATAACCCCTTCGTCTCCACCGACTGGCTGGCCGCCCATCTGAGCGACCCTGATCTCGTCGTGCTCGACGGCTCTTGGCACATGCCCAATGCCAGCAGAAACGCCCAGGCCGAATATCTCGCCGGCCACATCCCCGGCGCGATCTTCTTCGATATCGACGGCATCGCCGATACCACCACCGACCTGCCCCATATGCTGCCCGCCCCCAACGATTTCGCCCATATGGTCGGCGCCTTGGGCATTTCCGACGGCATGACCATCGTGGTCTATGACGAACTTGGGCTGTTCTCCGCCCCCCGCGTCTGGTGGACCTTCCGCACCATGGGCGCGGCCGATGTCCGCATCCTCAGCGGCGGCGGCCCCAAATGGCGTGCCGAGCGCCGCGCGACGGAAACCGGGCTCGTCACGAGACCCCGTCAGGTCTTCCATACCGATTTCGATCCGGCCCGCATCTCCACCTTCGAAACCGTGCGCGACCGCAGCCGCGACGGCGCCGCCCAGATCGCCGATGCCCGCCCCGCCGCCCGCTTCCATGCCGAAGCCCCCGAGCCCCGCGCCGGCCTGCGCGGCGGCCATATTCCCAACAGCCTCAGCATCCCGGTGAGCCTGCTGACCGACGCCGGCCAGATGAAATCCCCGGCCGAACTCACCCGGCTTTTCGCCGATCGCGGCCTGGTGCTAGACAAGCCCATCATCACCTCCTGCGGCTCCGGCATCACCGCCTCGACCCTGGCGCTCGCCTTGCAGGTTGCCGGCGCCGATAACGTCGCCGTCTATGACGGCTCCTGGGCCGAATGGGGCGCCCGCAAGGACGTCGAGGTGGAGCCCTGAAGTTTGCCACGAACCCCAACAAAAAAAGCCGCCGGGGTCGCCCCCGACGGCTTCATCACTTCCGGCTCAAACCCTCAGGCCGAGCGGTTCTTGTTGTAGAGATCGAAGAACACTGCCGCGAGCAGCACCACGCCCTTGATCATCTGCTGCCAATCGATATTGACGCCCATGATCGACATGCCATTGTTCATCACGCCCATGATGAAGGCGCCTATGACGGCGCCGGCCACCTGGCCCACGCCGCCCAGCGCCGAAGCGCCGCCGATGAACACGGCCGCGATCACGTCGAGCTCCAGCCCCTGCCCGGCCTTGGGCGTCGCCGAATTGAGCCGCGCCGCATAGATCATGCCGGCCAAAGCCGCCAGCGCGCCCATGATGGCGAAGACGTAGAAGGTCATCCGCTCGGTCTTGATGCCCGACAGGGCAGCTGCCTTCAGATTGCCGCCCAGCGCATAGATGCGGCGGCCGAAAGTCATGCGCTTGGTGACGAAGACGAACAGCGCGATCAGCAGCGCCATCACCACCAGTACATTGGGCAGGCCCTTATACGAGGCCAGCATATAGGCGAAGAACAGCACCAGGGCCGCGATCACCAGGTTCTTGACCACGAACAGCCCGAACGGCTCGCTTTCATAGCCGCGCGCCTTGCGGCGGGCCCGGCCGCGAATGGCAAAGAACACCATGCCGACGATGGCCACGATGGCGATCACCATGGTCGTCGTGTGCAGCGCCAGCCCCTGCACGCCCTCGCTGGCCGGGACCAGCGTGGTCGGCCCGATGATATCGGGGATGAAACCCGCCGACAGCAGCTGGAATTCGGCTGGGAACGGCCCCACCGACTTGCCCGAAAGAATGGCCAGCGACAGGCCCTTGAAGATCAGCATGCCGGCCAGCGTCACGATGAAGCTGGGAATCCTGTGATAGGCGATGAGATAGCCCTGCGCCGCCCCGATCACCGCTCCGACCACGAGGCAGATGGCGCCGGCCACGAACGGATTGGCGAGGAAGGCCAGCTCGGGCGGGAAATCCCAGCCGATCATCAACATCGCCGCCAGCGCGCCGATGAAACCGGAAACCGACCCCACGCTGAGGTCGATATGGCCGGCCACGATGACCAGCAGCATGCCCAGCGCCATCACGATGATATAGCTGTTCTGCAGGATGATATTGGTCAGGTTCACCGGCTTGAACAGCACGCCATTGGTGAAATACTGGAAGAACAGCATGATCAGGATCAGCGCCAGCAGCAGGCCGTAGTCGCGCATATTGGCCTGCAGCGCGCCCCAGATGCTGAGTTCCTGCATCTTGGCCGGTTCGCCGGTCGCGGAGATGCCCGGCTGGGCGGTTTCTGTGGTCATGATGCCTTCCCTTCGGCGCGCACGATCGAGCGCATGATCTGTTCCTGGCTGGCTTCGCTTGTGGCCATTTCGCCCACGATGCGGCCTTCGTTCATTACATAGAGGCGGTCGGTAATGCCGAGCAGTTCGGGCATCTCCGAGGAGATGACGAGGATGGCTTTGCCCTGCGCCGCCAGCTGGTTGATGATGGTGTAGATTTCATACTTGGCGCCGACATCGATGCCGCGCGTCGGCTCGTCCAGGATCAGCACATCCGGATTGGCGAACAGCCACTTGGAAAGCACCACCTTCTGCTGGTTGCCGCCGCTGAGATTGCCGGTGACCTGGTAGACGCTGGACGAGCGGATATTGGTCTTTTTGCGATATTCGTTGGCGACGTCCATTTCGCTGAGGTCGTCGATCACCCCGACCCTGGAAATGCCCGCCAGGTTGGCAATCGTGGTGTTGTGCTTGATATGGTCGATCAGGTTCAGCCCGTAGGTCTTGCGGTCCTCGGTGGCATAGGCGATGCCATGCGCCACCGCCTTTTCCACCGTGGACGTGTCGACCTTCCTGCCATGCAGGTAGACCTCGCCGGTGATCTTCTGGCCATAGGATTTGCCGAATACGCTCATGGCAAATTCGGTGCGGCCCGAGCCCATCAGCCCGGCAATGCCGACCACTTCGCCCTTGCGGATGGTGAGACCGATATTCTTGATCACCTGCCGGTCGCGGTGCTGCTGGTGATAGACGCTCCAGTCCTTCACCTCGAACACCACGTCGCCGATATCCGGTACGCGGGCCGGGTAACGGTCATCCAGCGAGCGGCCTACCATCAGGGTGATGATGCGGTCTTCGCTGATATCCTCCTTGTTCAGCGTCTCGATGCTGCGCCCGTCGCGGATCACCGTGATGCGGTCGGCCACCTTGCTCACTTCGTTGAGCTTGTGGCTGATCAGGATCGAGGTAATGCCCTGATTGCGGAATTCCATCAGCAGGTCGAGCAGGGCCGCGCTGTCCTTTTCCGACAACGATGCGGTGGGCTCGTCGAGAATGAGCAACTGCACCGACTTGCTCAGTGCCTTGGCGATTTCCACCAGTTGCTGCTTACCGACGCCGATATTGGTCACCAGCGTATCGGGGTCTTCGGTGAGGCCCACCATGCCGAGCAGCTTGCGGGCGCCGTCGCGTGTCTCGTCCCAGTCGATCACGCCGGCCCTGGCCTGCTCGTTGCCCAGGAAGATGTTCTCGGCAATCGACAGCAGCGGCACCAGCGCCAGCTCCTGGTGGATGATCACGATCCCCTTGTGCTCGCTGTCGCTGATCGATTTGAAATGCTGCTCTTCGCCCTTGTAGATGATCTGGCCATCATAGCTGCCGGAGGGATAGACCCCGCTCAGCACCTTCATCAGGGTGGATTTGCCGGCCCCGTTCTCGCCCACGATGGCGTGGATTTCGGCCTCGCGGACGTCGAGATTCACATCCGACAGCGCCTTGACGCCGGGGAAGGTCTTGGTGATGCCGCGCATCTCCAGAATCGTATTGGTCATTGAGTGCTTTCTCACACTGGCCGCCGCATCCTAGCGCTTTTCCATAGTCGTTGGAATTGCCGGCTCCACTGAGCGCGGGCTCCCTCTCCCCTCAGGGGAGAGGGTGGGGTGAGGGGTTCAGTGCCGGTGAAAGGCTTGGCGCCCGACGCGGCCCTGAACCCCTCACCCGGCGCTACGCGCCGACCTCTCCCCTCGAGGGGAGAGGTACCAGCGCCAGGCCCGGTGACGGGAAAGGGGGCCCCGCGTTGCCGCGGAACCCGCGTTCAGAACCCAGCTTACTTGAGTTCTTCAGCCTTGATGTAGCCGCTGTCGATGACGCGGGCTTCATAGTTGTTGACGTCGACTTCATACGGGGTCAGCAGGATCGACGGCACGACCTTGACGCCATTGTCATAGGTGGTGGTGTCGAGGCCGGCCGGGGTTCCGCCGGTCAGCACGGTGTCAACCAGCTCGGCAGTAATCTGGGCCAGTTCGCGGGTGTCCTTGAACACGGTCGAGTACTGCTCGCCGGCGATGATCGCCTTCACCGAAGGAACTTCGGCGTCCTGGCCCGAAATGATCGGCCAGGGCTGGTCGGCCGAGCCGTAGCCCACGCCGCGCAGCGACGAGATGATGCCGCGGCTCAGCCCGTCATAGGGCGACAGAACGGCGTCGACACGGCTGCCGTCCGAGTAGTTGGCCGACAGCAGGTTGTCCATGCGGGCCTGGGCGACAGCGCCGTCCCAACGCAGGGTGCCGACGGTTTCCATGCCCATCTGGCCGGACTTGACCACCAGGGTACCGTCGTCGATCAGCGGCTGGAACACGCTCATGGCGCCATCGTAGAAGAAGAAGGCGTTGTTGTCGTCCGGCGAGCCGCCGAACAGCTCGACATTCCACGGGCCCTTCTTGTCCGGATAGCCGAGACCCTTCAGGATCGAGCCGGCCTGCAGCACGCCCACTTCGAAATTGTCGAAGGTGGTGTAGTAGTCGACATTGGCGCTTTCGCGGATCAGGCGGTCATAGGCAATGACCTTGATGCCGGCATCGGCGGCCTGCTGCAGCACGGCGCTGAGCGTGGTGCCGTCGATCGAGGCGATCACGAGAGCTTTCACGCCTTTGGTGACCATGTTTTCGATCTGGGCGAGCTGGTTGGGGATATCGTCTTCCGCATATTGCAGATCGACCGAATAGCCCTTGGCCTCGAGGGCCGCCTTCAGCTCATTGCCGTCCGAGATCCAGCGCAGCGAGGACTGCGTCGGCATGGCAATGCCGATCGCGCCCTTGTCCTGGGCGAAGACCGCGGTGGAAGCGGTCAGCGCCATGGCGCCGACGGCCAGCACGGTGGCAAGCGTCTTGAAAATCTTCACGTCTCGACTCCCTTTGTATTTCGAGTTCAGAAGCGTTGGATGGTCGTCAGGGGAGAGGCCTCGGCGAGGTGCATGCGCGCATCGGGATGATGGATCGCGAGCGGGCGGAAAACCGAACGGACACCGCAAGGGCGTACGGCCAGCCTGTCGTGCATGAAGTCCTCCTGCATGGCGGGAATAACCGCCCTTGGGCCCTCCCAAGCCCACGGGCCGGAACCTAGGATAATCAGATACCACTGTAAAGCTGGATTCCCGCCCCATTGCATTTTTTTCGACAGCCGAATATTAACGAGAACCTATGTTTCAGGGCGATTGCGCCTCGGCCGCGCCGTCGTTATGATGGACTTGCCCATTGAGGCACGTGCCCGGAAAGATCGGAAAACGACACCGGAACAGCAAAGGTATCAGATACCTTGGAGGAGCCGTGACGACTTCGGACGAGGGTTCGCGCCCCGATCAGCCCACTGCCGCGATGGCTGTGGCGGACGCTTTGGCGCGGGTCATCCTGGGCGAATTGGGGCCGGGCTCGACCCTCCCCAGCGAGGCCGAACTGGCCACCACCTATGACGTCAGCCGCCTCACCATTCGCGAGGCGGTCAAGCTGCTCGAGGGGCGGGGACTGCTGGTCATTTCCCGCGGCCGCAAGGCGGTCGTGCGCGAACCCGATGGCGCCGCCTTCGCCGATTTCCTGACCTCGGTCATCCGATACGATTCCAAGGGTCTGTTCGATCTGATCGAGGTCCGCCTGTCGCTCGAAGTGCAGTCGGCCACCCTGGCCGCCAAGCGCGCCACCCGCGCCGGCATCGCCGCCATCGAGAGCGAGTTGCAGGGCATGCGCGACACCGTCGGCGCGCCGGGCGAGCCCATGACCCACGAACAGGAACAGGCCTTCCACACCCACGATGTCGGCTTCCACGAAGCCGTGGCGCTGGCCAGCGGCAACCGCGTCATGGGCTTTCTCTTTGAAGCCATGGCCCAGCCTTTGCGCGAAGGCTTCTTCATCAGCCGCCGCGGCCACGAGCAGCGCGGCCATACCCTGCACGACACGATCGAAGCCCATCAGCGCGTGCTCGATTGCATCAAGGCCGGCAATGGCCGCGCCGCCGGCGAAGCCATGCGCCTCCACCTCAAGGACACTGAGCGCGACATCCGCGTCGCCCTGAGCCAGCTCGCCCACCGCGCACGCAACTAAGGCCTTGCGGCATCGGCCAGCTTGGCCGAATAATCCGCCCCGAATATGCGGGACGGGCCAATGGCGCAGAGAATCGACACCTCGATCAACCGGTTGGATGACGCCGCCCGCGCCGGCTGGCTCTATTATGTCGCCGGCAATACCCAGGAAGAGATTGCATCCAAGCTCGGCATTTCGCGCCAGTCGGCCCAGCGCCTCGTCTCGCTTTCGGTCAGCGAGGGCCTGATCAAGGTGCGGCTCGATCATCCCATCGGCCGCTGCATGGACCTCGCCAGCCGCCTGCGCAGCCGCTTCGGCCTCGATCTGGTCGAAGTCGTGCCCTCCGATCCATCCAGCGAATCCACCACATCGGGCGTGGCCGAGGCCACCGCCGCCGAGATCGAGCGCTGGCTCAAGCGCCCCGATCCCATCACCATCGCCATCGGTACCGGCCGCACCCTCAAGGCCGCGGTCGAACAGCTCATGCCCATGGATTGCCCCCACCACAAGGTGGTCTCGCTGACCGGCAATATCGCCCCCGATGGCTCGGCCGCCTATTACAACGTCATTTTCAACGTCGCCGACGCGGTCAAGGCCCGTTCCTTCCCCATGCCGCTGCCGGTCATCGCCTCCTCGGCCCGCGAGCGCGAATTGCTGCATGCCCAGCCCATGATTCGGGAAACCCTGGCGCTCGCTGCCCAGGCCGACGTCACCTTCGTCGGCGTCGGCGATATCGGCCCCGATGCCCCGCTCTATCTCGACGGCTTCATCACCGATGCCGAGCTCAAGGCGCTGCAGAAGGCCGGCGCCGTCGGCGAGATTTGCGGCTGGAGCTTCGATGCCGACGGCAAGATGATCGAGGGCCTGACCAATGACCGCGTCGCTTCGGCCCCGATTCCCTCCCGCGAAAGCTCGCTCGTCGTGGCAATCGCCATGGGAAAGAGAAAATTGCCCGGCATTCGTGCCACGCTCAACCGCCGTCTGGCCAATGGCCTGATCACCGACGAGCGCACCGCCGAAGGCCTGCTGCAGATTTCGTAAGTCGTTGATCTTCTTTCGATAAAGCCACACCGAAATCGATTTCCGCCATCCATGCCCCTCGCTATGAGCGCATACCCCGCTTGACTCTGCCGCATGAGTTGTGAACATTTGCCCATCGCCGGAACAAATGCCCGTTCCGGTTACTGGGAGGTAATTGATGAAACTGACACCCATTCTCGTGGGCGCATTCACCCTTGCGCTGGCGGCATCCGCTTCTGCGCAGACGATCACCATCGCCACGGTGAACAATGGCGACATGATCCGCATGCAGGGTCTGTCCGATGCATTCACGGCCGAGACCGGCATCGAACTCAATTGGGTCGTGCTGGAAGAAAATACGCTGCGCCAGAATGTCACCACCGACATCGCCACCAATGGCGGCCAATATGACGTGATGACCATCGGCACCTATGAAGTGCCGATCTGGGCCAGGCAGGACTGGCTGGTGCCGCTCGACGCGCTCACCAGCGACGCCGATTACGACGTCGACGACCTGCTGCCGCCGATCCGCGACGGCCTGTCCGTCGACGGCAAGCTCTATGCCGCGCCCTTCTACGGCGAAAGCTCCTTCATCATGTACCGCAAGGACCTGATGGAGAAAGCCGGCCTCACCATGCCGGAAGCCCCGACCTGGGAATTCATCGGCCAGGCCGCCCGCGCCATGACCGATCGCGCCAATGACATCAACGGCATCTGCCTGCGCGGCAAGGCCGGCTGGGGCGAGAACATGGCCTTCCTCACGGCCATGTCCAACTCCTTCGGCGCCCGCTGGTTCGACGAAAACTGGCAGCCCCAGTTCAACACGCCCGAATGGAAGAACACCCTCGACACCTATCTGGGCCTGATGGCCGATGCCGGCCCGGCCGGTGCCTCGTCCAACGGCTTCAACGAGAACCTGACCCTGTTCCAGCAGGGCAAGTGCGGCATGTGGATCGACGCCACCGTCGCCGCTTCCTTCGTCACCAATCCCGCTGACTCCACCGTCGCCGACCAGGTCGGCTTCGCCCTGGCGCCCGATACGGGGCTGGGCAAGCGCGGCAACTGGCTCTGGGCCTGGTCGCTGGCCATTCCCAAGAGCTCCCAGCAGCAGGATGCGGCCGCTTCCTTCATCAAGTGGGCGACCGACAAGGCCTATCTCGAAACCGTCGCCGCACAGGACGGCTGGGCCAATGTGCCCCCGGGCACCCGTATCTCGCTCTACGAGAACCCGGAATACCAGGCCGCCGCGCCCTTCGCGGAAATGACCATGGGCTCGATCTACGCCGCCGATCCGACCCATCCCACGGTCCAGCCGGTGCCCTATGTCGGCGTGCAGTTTGTCGCCATTCCCGAGTTTGCCGGTATCGCCACCAATGTCGGCCAGCTCTTCTCGGCGGCGCTTGCCGGCCAGATGTCGGCCGACGACGCCCTGGCCCAGGCCCAGGACGCCACCCTGCGCGACATGACCCGCGCCGGCTATATCAAGTAGTCTCTCCTCCGAAGACTCCTGCGGCCGGATACTCCCGTGCCTGGCCGCAGCCTTTCGTTCGGACGCGCTGCCGGTAGCTAGTCCTCCCGCAACCTGTCCCAAACCGGAGCCGCCCGGTCAAAGGTCCCCTCTGGCGACCGGGCGGTTTCCAAATAAACTCCCTTCCACGGCGTCATTCCCGCGAAAGCGGGAATCCCCCTTCGGATTGGAGGAGAGGAGATTCCCGCTTTCGCGGGAATGACCCCGGTGAAATGGCACCAGTCCAGCCGGGATCAAGGGAGCACAAACGAATGGCCACCGCACAGACCCGCACCTTGTCCCGCGTCATGATGGCGCCAGCCGTCATCGTGCTGCTGATCTGGATGATCGTGCCGCTGGTCATGACCCTGTGGTTCTCCTTCCAGAACTACAGCCTCATCAACCCGATGATGACCGGCTTCGCCGGCTGGGGAAATTACCGCTATGTCCTCGGCGATCCCAGCTTCACCCAGTCGCTCATCAACACGCTAATCCTGGTCGGTGGCGTCCTCGTCATCACCATCGTCGGCGGCACGCTATTGGCGCTGCTGCTCGACCAGCCCATCTGGGGCCAGGGCATTCTGCGCATCATCGTCATCTCGCCCTTCTTCGTCATGCCGCCCGTCGCGGCCCTGATCTGGAAGAACGGTTTCATGCATCCCGGCTACGGCATGCTCGGGCATTTGTGGAAAGCCTTCGGCCTGCAGCCCGTCGACTGGTTCAACCAGTATCCGCTGTTTTCGGTCATCGTCATCGTCGCCTGGCAATGGCTGCCCTTCGCCACGCTGATCCTGCTCACGGCCCTCCAGTCGCTCTCCGAGGAGCAGCGCGAGGCCGCCGAGATGGATGGCGCCAACGCCATCAACCGCTTCTACTATATCATCCTGCCGCATATGGCCCGGTCGATCACCATCGTCATCCTGATCCAGACCATCTTCCTGCTCGGCATCTTCGCGGAAATCCGCGTCACCACCGGCGGCGGCCCCGGCTACGCCTCCACCAACATTGCCTTCCTGGTTTTCCGCACCGGCATCCTCAGCAACGACATCGGCGCCGGCTCGGCCGGTGGCGTCGTCGCCGTCGTCATCGCCAATATCGTCGCCATCTTCCTGATGCGCGCTGTGGGGAAGAACCTCGATGCTTAGCGCCCGGCACCAAAATACCCCCCTCCGAGCGCCGCTAGGCGCTGCGCGCCAAGCTTTGCTTGCCTCCCCCTCAAGGGGGGAGGTGGCCTCCACTTCGTGGCACTATCTCACCACATCCACCGATCCCACCCTCCCCCTTGAGGGGAGGGTAGCGAAGCTGGGCTCGCAGAGCCCTAGCGCAGCTAGGGAGGGGGTACCTTTTCCCCACCACCAAATGGCGGAGAACTAAAATGGCCCGCACCGTCCCCGCCTCCACCCGCATCGGCTTCACCGCCCTCGCCTGGCTCATCGCGCTGCTGCTGTTCTCACCCATCCTCTGGGTGCTGCTCACCGCCTTCAAGACCGAGGCCGAGGCCATCGCCGCCTCGCCCACCTTCCTGCCGCAGCAATTCACCCTGGAGAATTTCGCCGCGGTGCAGGACCGCTCGGACTATTTCAAGCACGCCTTCAACTCGATCGTGGTCTCGGTCGGCTCCACCCTGCTCGGCCTCGCCATCGGCATTCCCGCCGCCTGGGCCATGGCCTTTGCGCCGACCAGGCGCACCAAGGACGTGTTGATGTGGATGCTCTCCACCAAGATGATGCCGGCGGTGGGCGTGCTGATCCCGATCTACCTGATCTTCCGCGACCTGCGCCTGCTCGATACCCTGCAGGGCCTGACGCTGATCATGACCCTGATCAATCTGCCGATCATCATCTGGATGCTCTATACCTACTTCAAGGAAATCCCGGTCGATATCCTGGAAGCCGCCCGCATGGACGGCGCCGAGCTGTGGAACGAAATCGTCCACGTCCTCGTGCCCATGGCGGTGCCCGGCATCGCCTCCACCCTGCTGCTCAATGTCATCCTGGCCTGGAACGAAGCCTTCTGGACCATCACCCTGACCTCGGGCCGCGCCGGCACGCTGACGGCCTTCATCTCGTCCTTCTCGAGCCCGCAAGGCCTCTTCCTCGCCAAGCTCTCGGCGGCATCCCTGCTCGCCATCGCCCCCATCCTGCTCATGGGCTGGTTCAGCCAGAAACAGCTGGTGCGCGGCCTGACATTTGGTGCGGTGAAATGATGGCAGCACGCCGCATCATCGACCATGCGCCCCCTCGCCCCTCAGGGGAGAGGGTAGCGTCGCCGGGAGCGCAGCGACCTGGCAAAGCTGGGGTGAGGGGTAAAGGCCCCTCGGCTCGAGCCCCAGCCCTGAACCCCTCACCCGGCGCTGCGCGCCGACCTCTCCCCTCGAGGGGAGAGGTGACTGCCCCCGACGCCGCCTTCACCAAAGCCAAGGACTGAAAAATGGGCTCCATCTCCCTGCAACACGTCAAGAAGTCCTTCGGCGAGGTCCAGATCATCCCGGATATTTCGCTCGACATAAAGGATGGCGAATTCGTCGTCTTCGTCGGCCCCTCCGGCTGCGGCAAGTCGACCTTGCTGCGCCTCATCGCCGGCCTGGAAGACACCACGTCAGGCCAGATCCTGCTCGATGGCGAGGACATGACCAAGGCCCCGCCCGCCCGGCGGGGCCTGGCCATGGTGTTCCAGTCCTATGCGCTCTATCCGCATATGAGCGTGCGCGACAACATCGCCTTCCCGCTCAAGATGGCCAAGGCGCCCAAGGAAGTGATCGACCAGAAGGTCGAGTATGCCGCGCGCACCCTCAACCTCTCCTCCTATCTCGATCGCCGCCCCCGCGCCCTGTCCGGCGGCCAGCGCCAGCGCGTCGCCATCGGCCGCGCCATCGTGCGCGAGCCCAAGGCGTTCCTGTTCGACGAACCCCTGTCCAACCTCGACGCCGCCTTGCGCGTCAACATGCGGCTCGAAATCACCGAACTGCACCAGCAGCTCAAGACCACCATGATCTACGTCACCCATGACCAGGTGGAGGCCATGACCATGGCCGACCGCATCGTGGTGCTCAATGCCGGCAATGTGGAACAGTTCGGCTCGCCCCTCGATCTCTATAAGAAGCCCGCCAACCGCTTCGTCGCCGGCTTTATCGGTTCGCCCAAGATGAATTTCATCGACGGGTCCGAAGCCGCCAAACACAACGCCCATTCCATCGGCGTCCGCCCCGAACATTTCACCTTGGCCACGTCAGCCACATCAGACGCCTGGAAGGGCAAGGTCGGCGTCGCCGAACAGCTCGGCTCCGACACCTTCCTGCACGTCCATGTCGAGGGCCTGGGCCTCATGACCATCCGCACCGACGGCGACCAGACCTTCAGCCACGGCGACGACGTGTATCTGACGCCAGACCCCACCCGCATCTACCGCTTCGACGCAGCCGGGCTGGCGATCTGATCATGCAGCACACCCTGTCCCTCGCTCTGCCCACCCTCCCCCTTGAGGGGAGGGTAGCGCCGCTAGGCCTGAAAGGCCGTAGCAGAGCTGGGGAGGGGGTCGCTTATCCAGCGCGCTTCGGCTTCAGAACCCACTGCACCACCCCCTCCCCGGCCCTCCCCTCAAGGGGGAGGGAGGCTCGTGCCACGGCACCGAGGACTAGACCATGACCACCAAGCTCTCTGCCGCCGCCCTGCCCTCCATCACCACGGCGTCCACCCCCGCCTATGACCGTAGCACCCTCACGCCGGGCATCGTGCATTTCGGCGTCGGCAATTTCCATCGCGCCCATCAGGCCGTCTATCTCGACGACCTCTTCGCCACCGGCTCCGACCACGATTGGGCTCTGGTCGGGGCCGGGGTGCGCGAGGCCGACGAGGCCATGCGCCAGAAACTCAAGACCCAGGACTGGCTGACCACGGTGGTCGAGCAGGAAGCCGATACCAGCGCCGCCCGCGTCACCGGTCCGATGATCGACTATCTCCGCCCTGGCGACAGCGCCGCCGTTATCGCCCGCCTCACCGATCCTGCCATCCGCATCGTCTCGCTGACCATCACCGAGGGCGGCTACTATATCGACCCGGCCAGCCAGACCTTCGATCCCGGCCATCCCGATATCGCCTTCGACGCCGCCAACATGGCCGCCCCGAAAACCGCCTTCGGCCTCATCCTCGCCGGCCTCCTCGCCCGCCGCGCCGCCGGCATCGCCCCCTTCACCGTGATGAGCTGCGACAACATTCCCGGCAATGGCCACGTCACCCAAAACGCCGTGGTCGGCCTCGCCCAACTCATCGACCCCGCTTTGGCACAATGGGTCAAAGCCAGCGTCGCCTTCCCCAACGGCATGGTCGATCGCATCACCCCCGCCACTTCTCCCCGCGAGATCGCCCTGCTCGCCGAAGATTTCGGCATCGACGACAACTGGCCGGTCTTCTGCGAGAGCTTCAAGCAGTGGGTGCTCGAAGACAATTTCCCCGCCGGCCGCCCGGCGCTGGAAAAGGTCGGCGTGCAGTTCGTCAAGGACGTCGCGCCCTACGAGCACATGAAGATCCGCATCCTCAATGGCGGCCACGCCACCATCGCCTATCCGGCCGGCCTTATGGACATCCATTTCGTCCACGAGGCCATGGCCCATCCCCTGGTCGCTGCCTTCCTCAAGAAGGTCGAGCATGACGAGATCATCCCCATCGTGCCTCCGGTGCCCGACACCAACCTCGATGACTATTTCGCCATGTGTGAAAAACGGTTCGCCAATCCCAAGATCGGCGATACCGTCCGCCGGCTGGCGTTGGACGGCTCGAACCGGCAGCCCAAATTCATCATTCCGTCCGCGCTCGACCGGGTCAAACGTCAACAGTCTGCTAACGGATTGTCACTCGTTTCCGCGCTCTGGTGCCGCTATTGCCACGGCACCACCGACAGCGGCGCCGTCATCGAACCCAACGATCCCAGTTGGGATCGCCTCACCGCCCAAGCCAAGCTCGCCCGGCACGATCCCGAGGCCTGGCTCGCCATGACCGACATCTACGGCGAGCTCGCTCACAGCCCCGCCTTCCTCGCCGCCTTCACCAATGCGCTGACGACATTGTGGGACGTGGGGACCAAGGTCACTCTGGAGCGGTACTTGGCGGATCGCCTTTAGCGGCAACGACGGTATTACAAACTCGACCGTCACCCTCGGGCTTGCCCCGAGGATGACGCGCGGCGCTATCCCCACCCACTCCAGCACTGCAGCCAGGCTCCCTCTCCCTGAGGGGAGAGGGTGGGGTGAGGGGTTCAGGGCTGGTGAGTGCATGGTGCCATACGCGACATTGAACCCCTCACCCGACCCTTCGGGTCGACCTCTCCCCTCAGGGGAGAGGTGGAAGAGCCCCGCCCCTCTAGCCACTCCACTCCCCTTCGGCTACCTTCGCGCCCGAACCGGGAAGAGGGCGCTCGATCACGATGCAAAGCCTGCTTGTGGCAGTGGACGTGGGCACCGGCAGTGCCAGGGCCGGCGTGCTGACCCCACAAGGTAACCTGTTGGCACGGGCCGAATTTCCGATTCTCATGAACCGCCCCGACGCCAACCATGCCGAGCATGACAGCACCCAGATATGGGCCGCCGTCTGCGCCGCCGTACAGGAAGCCATGGCCAATGCGGGAGCCGATCCCGGCCATGTCGTCGGCCTGAGCTTCGACGCCACCTGCTCCCTCGTCATCCGCGATGCCGAGGGCCAGCCGGTCACCGTCTCGACCAACGGCGAAGACAATTGGGACACCGTGGTCTGGCTCGATCACCGCGCCCTCGCCGAAGCCGAGGAATGCACCGCCACCGGCCATCTCGTCCTCGCCTATGCCGGTGGCGTCATGTCCCCGGAGATGGAAGCGCCCAAGCTCATGTGGCTGAAACGCCATATGAAAAGCTCCTGGGAGCGGGCCGGCATGATGTTCGACCTGGCCGATTTCCTCTCCTGGAAAGCCACCGGCTCGCTCGCCCGCAGCCAGTCCACCCTCACCTGCAAATGGACCTATCTGGCCCATACCGAAACCGGCTGGCAGCCTGATTTCCTGGCTTCCGTGGGCCTTGAAGACCTGCTCGACAAGGCAGCCCTGCCCGCCAAAGCCAGCCCCGTCGGCACCGATCTCGGCCCGCTGACCGAAGCCGCCGCGGCCGAACTCGGCCTCACCACCGCCTGCCGCGTCGGCGCCGGCCTGATCGACGCCCATGCCGGCGCGCTCGGCGTGCTGGGCGCCTTTACCCACGATGTCGGCACCATAGACCGCCACCTGGCCCTGATCGCCGGCACCTCCAGCTGCGTCATGGCGCTCTCGGCCGAAGACCGGCCGACGTCAGGTGTCTGGGGCCCCTATTTCGGCGCCGTTCTGCCCGGCGTCTGGCTCAATGAAGGCGGCCAGTCCGCCACCGGCGCGGTGCTCGACCACATCATCCGCTGGCATGGCGCGGGCGGCGAACCCACTACGGAAATGCACCACCGCATCGCCCGGCGCATCATGGAACTGCGCCTGCGCGAGGGCCTGTCACTGGCCGATCGCCTGCATGTGCTGCCCGATTTCCACGGCAATCGCTCGCCGCTGGGCGACCCCTTCGCCCTCGGCGTCATCTCCGGCCTCACGCTCGACAGCGACTTCGACTCGCTCTGCCGCCTCTATTGGCGCACCGCCGTCTCCATCGCGCTGGGCGTCCGCCATATCCTCGAAACCCTCAACACCCGCGGCTACGCCATCGATACGCTGCACGTCACCGGCGGCCACACCAAGAATGCCGTGCTGATGGAGCTTTATGCCGATGCCACCGGCTGCACCGTGGTCGAGTCCTACGCCAAGGATGCCACCCTGCTCGGCATGGCCATGGTCGCCGCCACCGCCGCCGGCCTCTATCCCAGCCTCGACGCCGCCTGCCTCGCCATGCAGCAGGGCGGCAGCACTCGCGCGCCCGACCCGGCCGCCCGCCCGCAATTCGACAAGGACTACCGGATTTTCCTGGAGATGCTCCGGCAGAGGCAGATCATCGACGCGATGGTGTGAGTGCCACGCCCTCGTGGTTCGAGGCGCTGAAGAACGCGCACCTCACCATGAGGGCTACTCCCGGCGCAGTGTAGCAGTAGCCCTCATGGTGAGGCGGGAGCGTAGCGACCCTCGAACCACGAGGGCGTGGCATGGAGCCACCTAGCCCCCGCCCGCAATCCCCGCTAAGCTCTTAACCGGGAAGTCAAATTCGTGGCCTGAAACGAGCGACACAACGCATGTCGATCAAAGCCGCCGTCTATCACCTGACGCACTACAAGTATGACCGGCCGGTCTATCTCCAGCCCCAGATCATCCGCCTGCAGCCGGCGCCGCAATCCCGGACCAAGGTGCTGAGCTATTCGCTCAAGGTCTCGCCCAGCTTGCACTTTGTGAATGTGCAGCAGGACCCCTACGGCAATTTCCTCACCCGCTTCGTCTTTCCCGAGCCGGTCACCGAACTCAAGATCGAGGTCGATCTCGTCGCCGACATGACGGTCTACAACCCCTTCGACTTCTTCGTCGAAGAAAGTGCCGAGACCTTCCCCTTCACCTATCCCGAAGACCTGCGCGACGACCTTTCCATCTATATGCAGCCCGAGCCGGTCGGCCCGCTGCTGCAGAAATTCCTCGCCGGCATCGACCGCACACCGATGAACACGGTGAACTTCGTCACCGCTTTCAATGCCTCCATCCAGCAGCATATCGCCTATATCGTGCGCATGGAGACCGGCGTCTGGACGCCCGAGGAAACCCTGGGCAATGCCAAGGGATCCTGCCGCGATTCCAGCTGGCTGCTGGTGCAGACCCTGCGCCATCTCGGCTTCGCCGCCCGCTTCGTTTCTGGCTACCTGATCCAGCTCAAGCCCGACCTGGTCTCGCTCGACGGTCCCGCCGGCACCGACCACGATTTCACCGATCTGCATGCCTGGTGCGAAGTCTATCTCCCCGGCGCCGGCTGGGTCGGCCTCGACCCCACCTCGGGCCTGCTGACCGGCGAAAGCCACGTCCCCCTCGCCGCCACGCCGCATTTCCGCAACGCCGCGCCGATCTCCGGCACCGCCTCCTATGCCGAAGTGGATTTTGCCTTCGACATGCGCGTTACCCGCGTCGCCGAGCATCCGCGCATCACCAAGCCGTTCTCGGATGAGAGCTGGGATGAGCTCAATGCGCTTGGCAAACAGGTCGATAAGGCATTGATCGATAACGATGTTCGCCTCACCATGGGGGGCGAACCCACCTTCGTCTCCATTGACGATTTCGAAGCCGAGGAGTGGAATACCGGCGCCGTCGGCCCCACCAAGCGCAAGCTGGCCGACGACCTGATCCGGCGCCTGCGCGAGCGCTTCGCGCCCAACGGCATGCTGCATTACGGCCAGGGCAAGTGGTATCCCGGCGAGACCCTGCCGCGCTGGACGTTCTCACTCTACTGGCGCCGCGACGGCAAGCCGGTCTGGACCGACGAGACGCTGATCGCGCGCGAAGGCGTCAAAACCACCGCGACCCACGAGGACGCCCGCAAGTTCCTCGACAGCTTCGCCCGCCATCTCGGCCTGTCCGGGGAAACCATCGCCGAGGCCTATGAAGATCCCGGCGAGTGGCTGCTCAAGGAAGCCAATCTGCCCGCCAATGTCGATCCGGCGAATTCCGAACTGGCCGATCCGGAAGCCCGCTCGCGCATCGCCAAGGTGTTCGAGCGCGGGCTGACCAACCCGACCGGCTACGTGCTGCCAGTACAGCGCTGGAACGCCGTCGCGTCGAGCCCGTGGCTCACCGAAAAGTGGAAAACCCGCCGCGGCAAGCTGTTCCTCGCCCCTGGCGACAGCCCGGCCGGCTATCGCCTGCCGCTGAGCTCGCTCAAGCATCTCAATGCGACGGACTATCCTCATGTCGTGCCGCAGGACCCTGGCGCGCCGCGCGGCGCACTGCCCGATCCGGAAAACCTGCTCAGGCCCGACCCCCGCGCCCAGGCGACGACCGACTTTACCGCGGCCACCGAGCAGCAGGATCGCATCGAGCAGGAGATCAGCGAGATCGAAGGCGTGGTGCGCACCGCCGTCACCGCCGAAATCCGCGATCATCGCCTCTGCGTCTTCCTGCCGCCGGTGGAGAAGCTGGAGGACTATCTCGAACTGGTCGCCGCCACCGAGGCCGCCGCGAAGGAAATCGGCTTGCCGGTGCATCTCGAAGGCTACGCCCCGCCGCACGACGCGCGCCTCAACGTCATCCGCGTCGCCCCCGATCCGGGCGTTATCGAGGTCAATATCCACCCGGCCGCAAGCTGGGACGATTGCGTCGCCACCACCACCGCCATCTACGAGGAAGCCCGCCTCTCCCGCTTGGGCGCCGACAAGTTCATGATCGACGGCCGTCATACCGGCACCGGCGGCGGCAACCATGTCGTGGTCGGCGGCGCCACCCCGCATGACAGCCCTTTCCTGCGCCGGCCTGATCTGCTCAAGTCGCTGGTGCTGCACTGGCAGCGCCACCCGGCGATGAGCTACCTGTTCTCGGGCCTCTTCATCGGCCCCACCAGCCAGGCGCCGCGCTTCGATGAGGCGCGCCACGACAGCCTCTATGAACTCGAAATCGCCATGGCACAGGTGCCCCATCCCGCCTCGGGTGATCCGGCACCCCTGCCCTGGCTGGTCGATCGCCTGTTCCGCAACCTGCTGGCCGACGTTACCGGCAATACTCACCGCTCCGAGATTTGCATCGACAAGCTCTATTCCCCCGACGGCCCCACCGGTCGGCTTGGCCTGGTCGAATTCCGCGGCTTCGAGATGCCCCCCAATGCGCGCATGAGCCTGGCGCAGCAGGTGCTGATCCGCGCCCTCATTGCCCGCTACTGGACCGACCCGCTCGATGGCGGCTTCGCCCGCTGGGGCACCACTTTGCATGATCGCTTCATGCTGCCGCACTATGTCTGGCAGGATTTTCTCGACGTCCTCGCCGATCTCGATCGCCATGGCTTCACGCTCGATCCAGCCTGGTTTGCCGCCCAGCTCGAATTCCGCTTCCCCTTCTGCGGCGAGGTCGAATACGAGGGCGTCCGCCTCGAACTGCGCCAGGCGCTCGAACCCTGGCACGTCATGGGCGAACAGGGCGCCATCGGCGGCACCGTGCGTTTCGTGGACTCTTCGGTCGAGCGCCTGCAGGTCAAGCTCGAAGGCCTCAATCCCGAGCGCTACGCCGTTGCCTGCAACCAGCGCCCGGTGCCTTTGCGCAAGACGGAGACGGCCGGCATTTCCGTCGCCGGCGTCCGCTACAAGGCGTGGCAGCCGGCCTCTGGCCTGCATCCCGTGCTGCCGGTCAACACGCCGCTGGTCTTGGACATCTACGACACCTGGACCCAGCGCCCGGTTGGCGGCTGCGTCTATCACGTCGCCCATCCGGGTGGCCGCAGCTACGACACTTTCCCGGTCAACGGTAATGAGGCCGAAGCCAGGCGCCTTGCGCGGTTTGTGCCGCAGAACTACACGGCCGGCGGCTATGCCCTGCGCACGGAAAAGCCTGCGGACGAGTTCCCGCTAACGCTTGACCTGCGCAGGCCGCCGCGCTTCTGGTAACGCGATGAGCACACGGAATCAAAACTCAAAGGGTAAGCCGCCAGCCGGACCCAGCATTGTTGCTGATTATCGCCTGCAACCCGGCGTACCCGACGAGATGATCGACCCCCAGGGCAATATCCGCCCCGGCTGGTTCGAGCTCATGGCGGCTTTCGACCGGCTCGGCCCCACCGAGCTCTCTGCCCGCTTCGAGCGGGCCGACCAGTATCTGCGCGATGCCGGGGTGTTCTATCGCAAATATGACGGCGCCGAGGGCAAGGAACGCGACTGGCCGCTGGCCCATGTGCCGCTGCTGATCGACGAGACCGACTGGAGCCGTATCAGTTCCGGCCTGATCCAGCGCGCCGAACTGCTCGAAACCGTCATTGCCGACATCTATGGCGACAACCTGCTGGTGCAGCAGGGCCTGCTGCCGCCCGAGCTGGTGGCGCGCAATGGCGAATTCCTGCGCCCCCTGGTCGGCGTAAAGCCGGTCAGTGGCCATTACCTGCATTTCTGCGCCTTCGAGCTGGGTCGCGGTCCCGATGGCGCCTGGTGGGTGCTGGGCGACCGCGCCCAGGCGCCATCCGGCGCCGGCTTCGCGCTGGAAAACCGTGTCGCCACCACGCGGGCGCTGTCAGACATTTACGCGGACATGAATGTCCATCGCCTGGCTGGGTTCTTCCGCGGCTTCCGCGATACGCTGTTCGCCGATGCCAAGCGCGACGGTGGCCGCGTCGGCATATTGACGCCCGGCCAGCTCAACGAGACCTATTTCGAGCATGCCTATATCGCGCGCTATCTCGGCCTGATGCTGCTCGAAGGCGAGGACCTGGTGATCGAGGACGGCAATGTCATGGTGCGCACCGTGGCCGGACTCAAGCCGGTCAGCGTGCTGTGGCGCCGCATGGATGCCAGCTTCGTCGATCCGCTCGAACTGCGCTACGACAGCCGCATCGGCACGCCCGGCATGGTGGAAGCGCTGCGCCATGGCTCCATCTCCGTGATCAATGCGCTGGGCACCGGCCTGCTGGAAACCCGCGCCCTCGCCGCCTTCATGCCGCGTCTCGCGCAAAAGCTGCTCGGCACCGACCTGCTATTGCCGGAAATCGCCACCTGGTGGTGCGGCCAGCCGAGCGAACAGAACCACGTCATCGACAATTTCGACAACCTGCTGATCGGCCCCGCCTTCGCCACCACCCTGCCCTTCGACGACCTGCGCGGCACTGCGCTCGGCTCCTCCATTCCGCCCGAGCCGAAGGCCGCCCTGATCGAGCGCATCCGCGCCAACGGCGCCGACTATGTCGGGCAGGAACCGGTGCGGCTCTCGACCGCGCCAGTCTATGTCGATGGCAAGCTGCAACCGCGCCCGATCACCTTGCGCGTCTATGCCGCCCGTACCAGCGACGGCTGGACCATCATGCCCGGCGGCTTTGCCCGCGTCGGCTCGACATCGGATGCCTCGGCCATATCCATGCAGCGCGGCGGCCACGCCGCCGACGTCTGGGTGCTGTCGTCGAAGCCCGTCGAGCGGGTGTCGCTGCTGCCGCAGGACGGGCGCAAGCTGGTGCGTAATTCGCCCGGCAGCCTCCCCAGCCGTGCCGCCGACAATCTGATCTGGCTGGGCCGCTATGCCGAGCGCTGCGAAGCCACCGTGCGCATCCTGCGCGCCTACAATGCCCGCCTGGCCGAACTCAGCAAGACCGACCTGCCCATCCTGACCCATTGCGCCGCGTTCCTCGACAGCATCGATGTCGATGCCTCGGAGGCCATGCCGCAAGGTCTGCTGGCTTCCATCGACAGCGCCGTCCACAGCGCCGGGCAAATCCGCGACCGCTTCTCGCCCGATGGCTGGCTGGCGCTCAACGACCTGCAGAAGACCGCGCAGCGTTTCGCCACCCGCATCAAGCCGGGCGACGACGCCACCCGCGCCATGACGGTGCTGCTGCGCAAGCTGGCCGGCTTTTCCGGCCTCGTGCATGAAAACATGTATCGCTTCGCCGGCTGGCGGTTCCTCGAACTCGGCCGGCGCCTTGAACGCGCCATCCAGATCGCCCGCATTACCGGCTGGCTGACCGACAAGGATGCGCCGGACGGCTCGCTCGAAATGCTGCTCGAAATTGGCGACAGCGTCATGTCGCATCGCCGCCGCTATTCGGTGAGCGCCGGCACGCAGAGCGCCATCGACCTCTTGGCGCTCGATCCGCTCAATCCCCGCTCGGTCATCTTCCAGCTCACCGAACTGCGTGCCCAGATCGAAATGCTGCCTGGGGGCATAGACGACGGCCAGCTGTCGCCCGCCGCCAAGGCGGCCCTGCAAATCGAGAGCGACCTGCGCATAGCCGAGCCATCGGACATGACGCCCGGGCGCCTCGACAAGCTGGCCGCCGATCTCGGCATGCTGGCCGGCCTCGTGGCCGCAGCATATTTCGTGTGAGGCGTCGATGTGCTCAATAGCCCACCAGCCACTGCGGGTTGCGGACGCTTTGGTGGAAATCCGGTGATGCTCTACGATGTCCGGCTCGAACTGCATTACGACTATGATGCCATCGTGCATGGCGGCCGCCACCTGATCCGTGTGGCGCCGATCACCATTCCCGGCGTGCAGCGCGTCATTGCCGCCGGGCTCTCGTTCGAGCCGCGTCCGCAGCGCGAGAGCAGCTTTACCGATTTCTTCGGCAATTCAGTCACCACGCTCACTTATCTCGCGCCACACGACCATCTCGATATCCGCCTTACGGCGCGCGTGCAGGTGGAGGATGTCCATCCTCCCGCCGACCTTTCGCCATCGCGCCAGGCCCTGCGCCAGGAGATCACCCGCTACTGGTCGGTGGAGCCCGACAGCCCGCAGCATTTCATCGGCGCCTCGCCGCGCGTGCAGCTCGTCCCCGCCATCACCGAATATGCCGCGCGGGTCACCGCTGAAATGCCATCGGTACTGACTTCGGCCCTTGCCCTCTGCATGGCCATCCATCGCGACTTTGCCTATGACGCCAAGGCGACCGATGTGGAAACCAAACCGGCCGAGGCCTTCGCCCTGCGCAAGGGCGTCTGCCAGGATTTTGCCCATGTGATGATTGCAGGCCTTCGCGGCATCGGCATTCCCGCTGGCTATGTGTCGGGGTTCCTGCGCACCAATCCGCCGCCCGGCAAGCCGCGGCTGGAAGGCGCCGACGCCATGCATGCCTGGATTCGCGCCTGGTGCGGCCAGCATGTCGGCTGGGTCGAGTTCGATCCCACCAATGCCATGATTGCCGGGCCCGACCACATCGCCATCGGCCATGGCCGCGACTATGCCGATATCTCGCCCATCGTGGGCGTGCTCAAGACGCATGGCTCGCACGAGACCACGCAATCGGTGGATGTCATCAGGGTCGAATAGCGACCGACTGATTCAATTGCCGCCACGGAACCAAAGCCGATCCCGCCCCGTTCTTTGGGCACGCGCATCATTTGCGCAACGGATCAAGGCGGAGGCCGGCATGACTCACATGGAAATCAAGGCACTCGAAAATGCGAGCCGCGCAGCGGTATGGACCGAAGGCTATGATGGGGAAACCCACTATGCCGAAGTGCTCAAGGCTTTGACGCCAGCGCTGTTCATCCTGGCGGCCGCTGTCGGCCTGATGCTGGCAATCCTCTAGTCAACATACCAAGCGTCACAAGAACAATAACCAAGGAGAGCGACCATGGGTTTGGGTACTATTCTCATCATCATCCTCATTCTGCTGCTGATCGGCGCGCTGCCCAATTGGGGCTATTCGCGCGGCTTCGGCTACTTCCCGTCCGGCATCCTGGGTGTCGTGCTTGTGGTCATTCTCATCCTCGTCTTGATGGGACGCATCTAACCACCTGGTAATCATAAAAGGCGCAGCCAGTTCTCTGGTTCTCACGCAGTGAGAAGCGCCCGCGGGTCGGGAGTTGCCCCCCTTTCACCCGCCCCTTGCCACCCCGATGCGCGCAGTGCGCATCGGGGTGTCTTCTTTCCAGCGCCTTGGAACCGCAGCGTTTTCCGTACGTTGATCCTCAATAAATTGACAGGAGCGTCATATGGCTACCACATCCGACCTCGCCCCCGGCCGCAAGCCGGTCGCCGCCCGTGCCAGCCGCGCCAGCGCCAAGGCGCGCGAAGCCCAGCTCGAAGACCAGGTCGCCCAGTTACAGGACGACATCAAGGCTATTGCCGCGACCCTCGCCCGCCTGAGCAATGACAAGGTCAACGAGGTGAAATCCGTTGCCAAGGGCGAGGCCCATAACCTGCAGCGCCAGGCCGAGCAGGTCGTCGGAGACGTGCAGGACCAGGCCAGCGCCATGGAAAAGCAGCTCAAGGACACCATTCGCGAAAAGCCGCTGACCGCCGTGGCCAGCGCGGTCGGCATCGGTTTCATTCTCGCGCTGCTGTCCCGGCATTAGCCATGCATCTTCTGGCTCCACTCGCCGCCCTGCTCGGCATCGAGGTCGAAGCGATCACCGAACGCGTCCGCAACGCCATCATCATCAATGCGGTGATGATCGGGCTGGCGCTGGTCGGGGTGAGCTTCCTGCTCGTCGCCGGATTTTTCGCCCTGACCGAACTTTATGGCGTGATCTATGCGGCCTTGATCCTGGCCGCCGTGTTCCTGGTGCTGGCATTGGCCGTCTATCTCGGGACACGGATCGGCGAAAGCCGGCGCCGCCGCGAAGTGGCCAGCAAACGCCGTTCGAGCGAAACCAGCGCCTTCGTGACCACGGCCGCATTGACGGCTTTGCCGGTGATCCTCAGGTCGCCCCTCGCGCGAACCATTGGCCTGCCGGCAGCCGCCATCGCCGCCTATCTGCTGGTCCGCGGCGGCGACGACAGGTCCGAAGATTGAGTGTCTAGTCCTGCTCGGCCGGCAGCGGCATCCAGATATGGGCGACCACACCTCCGGGATCGAAGCTGAGCTTGACCTCGCTGTCGAGCACCTTGGCGAGGCTGCGTTCGATCAGCCTGGCGCCCATCCCGTATTCGGCGGGCCGTGATACATCCGGCCCGCCGCTTTCCCGCCAGGTGAGCGACAACCCGCGCACCGGCCGGTGCTTTATTTCCCAGTCTATGCTCACCATGCCCTGGTCTCCCGACCATGCGCCGTAGCGGTGCGCGTTGGTCGTCAACTCGTGCAGGATCAACCCCAGCCCCAGCGCATGGTCGGCCGGCAATTCGACATCCTCGCCCCGGACCTCGGCGCGATCCGGCTCTGTGCGGAAACCCGGCCCGAGCTGCGAAGCGATGACTTCGTAGAGCTGCACCCCCAACCAGTCGCGATCGGCCAGCAGCACATGCGCGTCCGAGATGGTGCGCAGCCGCCCCGAAAAGGCGTCGATGAAATCCTGGGGATCGGGGTTTTGCCTTATGGTCTGGCGCGCCACCGACTGGATCATCGCCAGCGTATTTTTCACCCGGTGATTGAGTTCGCGCAGCAATAGCCTTGTATGCTCGGCGCTCTGCTTGCCTTCGGAAATGTCGATGACGACGCCCATCATCACCAGCGGATTGCCCTCGGCATCGCGCTGGTAGACGCGGCCGCGCATGGTGAGCCAGCGGCCGGTAGCGGCCGTGCGGGCCTCGGCGCTATAGTCCTCGCCATCGCGGAAGCTGGCTTCGATACCCGCTTCCACCATCGGCCGGTCGCCGGGATGGGTCGCGCCCAGCACGTCCTCGACCCGCACCGTCTCGCCTTCCGGCAATTCATACATGCGGCGGAACATGTCGTTGCAGGCGACTTCGCCGGTGCGCACGTCCCATACCCAGCTTCCCACCTTGCCCGCTTCCAGCGTCAGCGCGTGGCGCCATTCCTCCCGGACCAGCGCAGCGGCGGTGCGCGCACGCACCCTCGCCTCGTCCTTGAGGGCAAAGAGGGTTGAACTGAGAGCGGCGAGACTCACCAGTTGCTCGGTCAGGCCGGGCTCCAGCGCGTCGCGAGGCTGGCTGCTGATGACACAGAGCGAGCCCACCTTCTGCCCATTCACGATCACCGCCGCACCAGCATAGAACCGGATGCCGGGCCATCCGGTCACCAATGGATTATTCTTGAAGCGCTCGTCCCTGGTCGCATCCAGCACGACCAGCGTATCTTCGTCCCCAGGCAGGGCGATGGCATGGGCGCAGAACGAGGTCTCGGTCAAAGCCTCGGTGACATCGTTGACGCCGAAGCACGCCCGAAACCATTGCCGCTCCTTGTCGATGAGCGTCACCAAGGCAATCTCGGCTTTGAAGATAAATGCCGCGGTCCGGCTCAAACGCTCGAAATCCGCATCTGCGTGGCTATCGACCACGTCCAGCGCCGCTAGCGCACCCAGCCGCCCCGGATCATCCACTACCTTCCGCACATCGTCCGGAAGGTCCCCCTTGTCTGTCACTTCCAGTCCTGACGCTTCTGCAAAATACCCAATACTTACAGGCCGATTTCCCGTAACGCCGCAAGCGGGCAATGGTTCCGAACATTTTATTCGGTTTGCGCGTCTATTGTGCCGCGCGGCAATATCACCTTGAGCGCCGCCGGATGAACCTTGAGCGTCACCGAGCGATCGAGCTTGATCAGTTCGCCATCGATGACGGCATGGGCACCGCGTTTGCGCCTGGGAAAATGCAGCGTCACCTCGGCGACTTCCTTTTCCGAGACCATCGGGCTGGCGCGCCAGGTGCCGAGGAATACATCGGCCGAGAGCTTGAGCAGTTCCGAGGTCGAAACCGCCGCGGCCACATAGACGCCGAGCACGCCGCCATCGAGCCGGTCGGCATGGATCTGGCCTTCGCCCAGCGGATTGTTGGACACGGCAATGCCGGAGACCAGGCGCTTGTCTATGCCCTTGCGCGTATGGAACTCCGCCTCGAACCGGGGCGGGTTGACGGCCGCCGCGGCAATGGCCCGCAGGCTGGCCAGCATCTTGCCGGTGCGGCTGCCATAGGCCATGCCTTCGCGGATACGGACCAGCCGGGCGTGAATGCCGACTCCGAACTGGTGCACGAACGGCCGGTCATTGGCGGTGGCGATATCGACCGCGCCCACCGTGCCGGCTGCTATCGCCTCCAGCGCGTCCTCCAGTACCAGCGGCACCCTGAGCGCCCGGGCGAACAAATTCATCGTTCCTGCGGGCAAGACAGCAAGCGGCATTCCGGTTTCGTAGGCTATGCCGGCCGCGGTGGAGATGGTGCCATCGCCGCCGCCGGCCATCACTGCATCGACGCCCTTACTGGTGGCGGCCTTGCGCAACGCCGTTTCGACATGGCCCCCGGCCACCACCTGGCAGTCGAGTATGTGCCCGTGCCGGGCAAATATTTCGGCGGCACTGGCGGAGAAAGCCGCCAGATCCATCGTTCGCAGCGTCCCGCCATCGCGGTTGAGAACGGCAATGATATGCAATGTCGATCTCCTCAGGGCGTATCCAGCGATGCCGCGTCATCGATGCCCGGCAATGGCAGGCGGACGCTCAGGCCGCCGCCGGCCCGCTGCTCGTAATGCGGTTCCCCGCCGAATTGATTGGCTAGTTGTCGCACGATGACCGAGCCGAGTCCGCCCTCACCGGGCTGGTCACCGGCAATGCCGACGCCGTCATCGACCACGTTGAGCAAAGGCACCCCGGCGGTGTCGCGCTTGAGGATGACCGTGATGGTGCCGGCGCGGCCGGCGGGGAAAGCGTGCTTGACGGCATTAGTCACCAGTTCTCCGACCAGGATACCCATCGTCGTCGCGTCGCGGGCACTGACCACGATGGGATCGAACTGCCCCACCAGCTTGATATTCCTGGTGTCACTCGCCGTCGCCGCGATATCCTCCAGCACGGCGTCGAGGAATTCGTCGGCGCTGGCCGTTTCAAGGTCGCCGCCCAGGCGCAGCCGGCGATGGGCCGAGGCGATGGAATGCACCCGTGACCGTGCCGCTTCCAGCGCCGCGCGCACCTCCTCGGACTTGCTGCGCAACAGTTGCAATCCCAGCAGCGACGACACCGTGGCGAGCGAATTGCCGATGCGATGATTGGCGTCCCGCAATAGCGCTTCGACCCGCTGCCGCTCCCGATCGGCATGTTCGCGCGCCTCTTCCAGGGCGCGCGTGCGATCCGCCACATGGGCTTCAAGAATCTCGTTCTCAGTGCGCAGCTGATCCTTGCTGCGTGCCAGCGCACTGACCTGACGCTGCGTGCGCGACAGCAGCATATAGGCAAGCACCACCGCACCGGCCAGAGCCGCGATGATGGCCCCCACCAGCCAGCGGCGCGACTGGTCGATCTGCCGGTTGCGATCGAGCAGCTTGGCGTTTTCTTCGCCGATGAACTGTTCGAGCGTGTGCCGCAGGCTGTCCATCAGCCGCTCGCCCATGCCGGTCCGGATCAGCGTCCGCGCTTCCGCGCCACGATCGGCCCCGACGAGCTGGATGGTGCGCGCCATCTCGGCCGTCTTGACCGCAATCTCGCTGGCAATGCTGCGCACCCGCTCGGCCTGCCGCGGATCGTCCTGCGTCATGGCCGTCAGCGTCTGCAGCCGCGTATCGATCGAGGCCGCCGCACGCCGATAGGGTTCGAAATAGCTCTCGTCGCGCGTCAGCAGATAGCCGCGCTGGCTGCTTTCGGCTTCGCTCAGCGATATGGTCAGCTCGCGCGCCTGGTTGCGCACATCATAGGTGTGGACCACATCGCCGATCTGCCGGTCGATGCCCCGCACCAGCACCAGCGCCGCTATGGCCGCCAGCACCACCAGCGCCAGCGAAGCAAGCACGGCCAGGCGCCGGGCTAGACGCTTTTGCGCCTCCGTTCCCCATTCCTGGCTGGCCAATCTGCTTGCGATGTTCATCGTGCTCATCTGCCCGCCGCCGGCCGCAAGCGGCTTGTTTCCTGCCGCTTCCCCTTGGCCGAGCGCAATGGCGGATTTGAGGCTTCCGGCCCGCTCATATCAGTGGCCGCCGCCGCTCCGCCGGCCCGCTCCAGCCCGCCAGTTCCATCAATCCGGCGACGTCCAGCACCTCGCAGGACCGGTCGAGCCAGCGGATCAGCGACTTGCCGGCGAGTTTGCGCAGCGTCTTGTTGGTGTGAACGATGGACAGCCCCAACGTATCGGCCACATGCATCTGGGTGATCGGCAGATAGAGGTTGCGCGGCGAGGCCAGGCCCACCGAGGCGGCGCGATGATAGAGAAATGCGATGAGATAGGCCGCCCGCTCTACCGCCGTGCGGCGCCCCAGGCTGAGCAGATGGTCATCCAGCATCCGCTCTTCCTGCGCCGCCAGCCAGGTGATGTCGAAGCCAAGACCGGGGTGATTGCGAAACAGTTCATTCAACCGGTCGCGCTGGAATACGCAGAGCACCAGCGGCGACAGGGCCTCCACCGAGTGCTGCATTTCCCCGATCACCGAGCCCTGCAGGCCCACCAGATCGCCGGGCAGCATGTAGTTGAGGATTTGCCGGCGCCCATCCGGCAACGTCTTGTAGCGGAAGGCCCAGCCGGACAGCAGCGTATAGAGATGAGCGCTATGGCTGCCTTCCGACAGCAGGGTCGTTCCCGTCTCTGCGACCAGCTCGCCGGTCTTGAACGACGAAATGAAACGCAGTTCCTGAGCCTCGAATTCGCGAAAGCCGGGCATGGCCCTGAGCGGGCATTGTTCGCAGGGAACCCTGCGTCCGGAACTGGGAAGGACGAGATTCAAAAGGCACCATTGACGCTGATGAAGTCATCAGCCCAACGCAACCGCGCCTTGGCCGTTCCCCAACATGTCAAACTTAAATGACAGTCGAGCCGATCGGGCCGCATGAGTACCGAAAGGTTGCGGAAATACCATGCTCACAGGCCAGACTGTCCTCATCATCGAAGATGAATTCCTGATCGCGCTCGACATCCAGCGCATTCTCGAACCCCTGGGCGCGGGCAAGACCCTGTTTGCCCGCACGACGGCGGAAGCCGAGGAACTGCGCGCGTTATGGCCCGAAATCGGTGTCGCCGTGATCGAAGTGCTGGCCCATGATGCCGAGCGCATGCAACTGGCCCGAGCCTTGAGCACCGCCGGTATTCCGGTCGTTCTGACCACGGCCGACATTACCGTCCGGCACGGTCTGGCCGACCTGTCGGCCTTTCCCCTGCTGGTCAAGCCAGTCCCCGAGGAAGCCTTTACGAGCGCCATCGGCGCGGCGCTCGCGGCCCGTTCCTAGAACGAGTGGTTGGTCGTGGTCACCTGGGCCGAAACCGCATCGGGACCATAATCGGCTTCGCCGGATATCTTGAGGATGTCCAGCAGTCGCGTGCGGGCGCGGCTCACCCGGCTCTTCATGGTGCCGACGGCGCAGTCGCAAATTTCGGCGGCTTCCTCATAGGAAAAACCCGAGGCCCCGATCAGGATCACCGCTTCGCGCTGGTCGTCGGGCAGTTGCGACAAGGCCTTCTTGAAGTCCTGCATATCCATCGAGCCGTATTGCGCCGGATGCACGGACAGGCGTTCGGTAAAGGCGCCGTCGCTGTCCTGCACCTCGCGGCCGCGCTTGCGCATCTGGCTGTAGAATTCATTGCGCAGGATGGTGAAGAGCCAGGCCTTGATATTGGTGCCCATCTCGAAGCTGGACTGCTTGGCCCAGGCCTTCATGACGGTGTCCTGCACCAGATCGTCGGCCTTGTCGTGCTTGCCGGTCAGCGAGACGGCGAAGGCTCGCAGGCTCGGAAGCGTCGCCAGCATTTCGCGCTTGAACGTCGTCGGTTCCGCGGTCATGCCGTCACTCTCCGTCACGAGCGGCGTTTTTTGCCTTCTGCGCCTGCTCGGCGCCATCGAGCTTCTCCAATAGGTCGAGCAATTGCTCGGGGACGCCTTCGTCCTGCACAGCCCCGTATAGGGCGCGCAAACGTGCGCCGATGTCCGTATTCGGACCCAGCCCATCGTCTGCCCGCCCCGCCTGCGTCCGCATGCGTTGCTGGGTCACCAGTTGTTCCTTCATCATACCGTGTCTAGACCGTCAGATCGTTGTATTTGCCGATCATAATGCCTGCCGTTGAAAAAAGTTCCTCACCCTTTGGAACTTTCTTCACGACACGCCGTTTTCCGGTTTCGTGCATCACGAGCCAAGCGTCACTGGGAGTTCACTTAATGACTTTGTCCACGCGGATCGCTCCGCATCTGCCGTATCTGCGGCGGTTCTCGCGCGCAGTTACCGGGTCGCAGACATCTGGCGATGCCTATGTCGCGGCCACCCTGGAAGCTCTCATCGCCGATATTTCGCTGTTTCCCGAGGCGAGCAACGACCGTATCGCGCTCTACAAGCTGTTTTCCGCCCTGTTTTCCTCATCGGCCGTCAAGGTGCCGCTGCCCACATCCAGCTATGCCTGGGAAAAGCGCGCAGCGACCAATCTGGCCAATCTTGCCCCCCGGCCGCGCCAGGCCTTCCTGCTGGTAGCCGTCGAGGGCTTCACCCATGCGCAGGCCGCCGAAATCCTGGGTGTCTCCGACACCGAATTCGGCGGGCTGCTCGAAGAAGCCTCGATCGAGATTTCCCGCCAGGTGGCGACCGAAATCATGATCATCGAGGACGAGCCGCTGATCGCCATGGATATCGAGCAACTGGTCGAGAGCCTGGGCCACAAGGTGGTCAGCGTCGCCCGCACCCACAAGGAAGCGGTCAATCTCTTCGCCCAGACCCAGCCCCGCATGATCCTGGCCGATATCCAGCTTGCCGATGGCAGCTCGGGCATCGATGCGGTCAACGACATCCTCAACCACCATTCGGTGCCGGTGATCTTCATCACCGCCTTCCCCGAACGCCTGCTGACCGGCGAGCGGCCCGAGCCGACCTTCCTTGTCACCAAGCCGTTCAACCCCGACATGGTCAAGGCGCTGATCAGCCAGGCGCTGTTCTTCGATGAAGGCTCGCGCGCCGCCGCCTAACGGCGCCCGCCCAACGGACACGGAAGGCCGGGCTTCCCGGCCTTTTTTGTTGCCCATCAGGAACCTGCCAACACCAGAACCGTTGTTGTTGCAAGACCTTCGTTCAGGAGAGTGACATGCTCTATTACGCACTCGTCTTCCTCGTGATTGCACTGATCGCCGGGGTTCTCGGCTTCGGCGGAGTTGCCGGTGCTTCCGCCGGGATCGCGCAGATCCTGTTCTTCCTGTTCCTGGCTTTTCTGGTCATCTCGCTGGTTGCCGGCTTCTTCCGCCGTGCTTGAGCGAAACCCTGCGGCCCGGCCAGGTTCCTGACGCGGCTTCGCCTCCGGGCGGGGCCGTTTTTGTTCCGGCCGCCTTTATGAGACTTCCCCTATGTCCGCCCCACCGCCCGACCGACAGATGCAGATGAGGCTCGATGCCTTGTCCGCCGGCTTGCGCGAAGGCGGGGTTTTCGTGCTGCACCAGGACTTCGATCATCGGTTCGACCTGGTGGAGAATCCCCCCGCGCTCTGGCCGCAGCGGGTCATGCTCGGCCGGGTCGAGGCCGATGTGCTGCCCGCCGAAATTGCCGCCGCTTTTGCCGACGCGGTGGAGCGCTGCCGTCAGGGCCAGGAAGGGACCATTACCTTCGAGTTGGGTGACGGTCTGCGGCGGCGTCATTTCGAAGCCCACATGCTGCCCGACGAGACCGGCGTCACCACCATCGTCACCGATACGACCGAAGAGCGTGCCCGCGATATCGCCGTTGCGTCACTGTTACGCGAAGTCAGCCACCGCTCCAAGAACCTGCTTGCCATCGTGCAGTCGGTGGCCATGCAGACCGCTCACCACAGCGACAATATCAAGGATTTCCTCGACCGCTTCCGCGGCCGGCTGCATGCCCTGTCCAGCACCCAGGATCTGGTGACCGAAAGCAACTGGCGCGGCACCTACCTGCAGTCGCTGATCGCCTCGCAGCTCATCCGGGTCGGGCCATCCGTGCTCGCCAATGTGCGGGTTACCGGCGAAAATCCGCTGCTCGGCCCCAATGCTTCGCTCCATATCGGTCTCGCCATCCACGAGCTGGGTGCCAATGCAATACTGCATGGCGCCCTGGCCAATGGCGATCCGGGGCAGGTCTGGATCGATGCGAAAGTGGTCAATGAGCCCGGCCAGCCGGCGGACCTGGTCATCGAGTGGCAGGAAACCGGCATCGACGCCGAACGCATTCGCCACGAACCCCATTTCGGCATGCTGGTCCTCGAACGCATCGTCCCCTTGTCCGTGGGGGGCACCGCCGACTTCAACATCGAAGCCGACAGCGTACGCTACCGGCTCGTCGTGCCGTCAGATCAGTTCGAGACCTGACCCGGCAGCAGATCGTCGATCCGTCCCGTCCAGTGGTAGACGGCCAGGCCGATCCATTCCTTCATCGCGACGCTGGTGGTCGCCAGGTTGGCCGTCAGGTCCGCGATATCGATGCCGAACGCTTCGCTGCCCGTGGTGCGATAGTCCGTCGGCCAGGCCGTGGCCACGATCCCCACCTTGCGAAACAGGCCCATGGACCGCGGCATGTGAAATGCCGAAGTCACCAGCAGGACAACGCCCGGCTCGGGGCCAAGCAGGGTCTTGGTGTAACCGGCATTCTCGTCGGTATTGCGTGCCTCGGTCTCCAGCACCAGCCGTTCCGGCGCAATGCCGAAGGCCAGCAGCAGGCGCTGCATGGTCACCGCTTCCGGCTCCGCGCCGGGCATGAGGCCGGCAATGCCGCCGGTGAGCACGATCCGGGCATCGGGATAGTGCTGCACCAGCCACAGGGTCTCCACCAGCCGATCGCCGGCTTCGTTGATTTCGGTGACGCCGCGCGCGGTGCTGATCTGCGACGAGGTGGCGCCGCCCAGCAACACGATGACATCCACCTTTGCGGGCAGTTCGGCTGGCCGCGCGAACCGCGCTTCAAGCGGCGCCATCAGCACCGCACCGATATTGGTGAAGCTGGCCGTGCCCAGCAGCAGCACAGCCAGGCCCATCAGCGCCCCAGCCCAGCGGCGCCGGCCCGAGGCCAGCAGCGCCAGCCCGGCAAGCCCCAGCAGAATGGTCAGGCTGATCGGCTGGGCCAGCAGCCAGAACAGCTTGGAAATCTCGTAGAACATGCGACGCCCCGTGGATTATGCGCGCACCATAGGCGAGGCTCGCCGCCGGCGCGAGCCCACCATCCCCAGCCGACCGGCCACAAGCGCATCATTTCCCTTGCTATGTTCACCGCTTATGCTTTTCTTGAGGGCGGTCAAGATTGCCAGCCTCATAATAAGGCAGTCGCCGGTCAGGAAGGCGCCCGTCTCGGCGGGCCAAGGGTGAATATGGCGCAAGCTGCTACCGCTGCTGCGGAGAAGTGGCCGGTCGTGGCTATCCACGACTTGCATAAATCGTTCGGCGAGCTGGAAGTGCTCAAGGGCATTTCATTCGCCGCCCGCGAGGGTGAAGTCGTCTCGCTGATCGGCTCCTCGGGCTCGGGCAAGTCCACCCTGCTGCGCTGCATCAACATGCTCGAAGTGCCCGATAGCGGTTCCGTCGCCATCGATGGCGAGCAGATCAAGCTGCGCGGCACCGGTCCGCACCGGCAGATCGGGGACGAACACCAGATCCGCCGCATCCGCTCCGAACTGGGCATGGTGTTCCAGAGCTTCAACCTGTGGGCCCATCTCACCATTCTCGAAAACGTCATGGAAGCGCCGCTGATCGTACAGAAGCGCGCTCGCGGCGAAGTGCAGGAAGAAGCGCTGGCCATGCTGGCCAAGGTCGGCATTCGCGAAAAGGCCGACGCCTATCCCGCCCAGCTTTCGGGCGGACAGCAGCAGCGCGCCGCCATTGCGCGCGCCCTCTGCATCAATCCGCGCGTCATGCTGTTCGACGAGCCGACCTCGGCGCTGGACCCCGAACTCGAAGTCGAGGTGCTGCGCGTCATCAAGGTGCTGGCCGATGAGGGCCGGACCATGATCCTGGTCACCCACGACATGGATTTCGCCCGCTCGGTCAGCGACCGCGTCATCTTCCTGCATCAGGGCATGATCGAGGAAGAGGGCGCGCCCGAGCAGATATTCGGCGCCACGAAATCGACGCGCCTCAAGCAATTCCTCAATGCCGCCAACCATGAATAGGAGGGCGGCATCGATGACAAGTCCCGGGAAACGGGCAAGAAGCAAGAATAACCAATGGAGAAACAGATGAAGAAGCTCATCCTCGCGGCGACGGCCATCCTGGCCCTCGGCTCCGCGACACAGGCGCAGGAAACCGTGCGCATTGCCACCGAGGGCGCCTATGCGCCCTGGAACTTCCTCGACAATAGCGGCGCGCCCGCCGGCTTCGAGATCGATCTGGGCAACGCCATCTGCGCCCAGGCAGGCATCACCTGCGAATTCATTATCAACGACTGGGACTCGATCATCCCCAACCTGCTCGCGGGCAACTACGACGTGATCATGGCCGGCATGTCGATCACCGACGAGCGCCTCGAGACCATTGACTTCTCGCAGAACTACTTCCCGCCCGATCCGTCCAGGTTCGCCGCCGCCGCCGGCAGTGGCATTGACGCTTCGGCACTCGAAGGCAAGCGCATCGGCGTCCAGGGTGGCACCATCCAGGCTGCCTATGCCGAAGAAAATCTCGGCGCGACCAACACCGTGGTCTCCTTCGGCACCGCCGACCAGGCCATGGCCGACCTGGCCGCCGGCAACCTCGACACTATCCTGGCCGATGGCGCCTATCTCGAGCCGGTCGTCACCGCCTCAAGCGGCGCGCTGGAATTCGTCGGCGAGGACATCATGATCGGCAACGGCGTCGGCGCGGGTATCCGCAAGGATGAAGCCGAACTCAAGGCCAAGTTCGACGACGCCCTGACCGCCCTCAAGAAGGACGGCACGGTCGACAAGCTGATCGCACAGTGGTTCGAGGGCCGCGGGCCGTATTTCGCTGAATAATCGAAGCCTCCAAACGCTCGGTCACCCCTCTCCCCTGGTGGGAGAGGGTGGATCGCGCATAGCGCGAGACGGGTGAGGGGGATGCCTCCGCATATGCCGACCATCGAAACATCGCTGCCCCCTCATCCGCCCCTTCGGGGCACCTTCTCCCACGAGGGAAGAAGGATGGCCGGTGGCTGGCCCAAGTCATGAGCGAAGATCTCACCTTCTGGCTGAGCTACATCACCAACGGCAAGCATCTCACCTGGTATGCGAGCTTCCAGTTCACCATTTTCGCTGCCGTCCTTGGCGGCACGCTGGCCGTCGTCTTCGGCCTGATCGGCGCGACCCTCAAGAATTCGCGGTTGCTGCCGCTTCGCCTCATCGGCACATTCTATTCCTCGATCGTGCGCGGCGTGCCCGATGTGCTGTTCTTCCTGTTCTTCCCGCTGGCTTTCGAACAGGCGGTGGAATGGGTTATTGCCAGCCAGGTCTGTACGCCGGACATGCTCGCCGCCCAATCCGCCGCCTGGCCGCCCTGCAAGGAGGCCAACTGGTTTCTCGGCACACCGGAATATCTCATTCTCGCCTCGGTCTCGCTGGGGCTGGTCTATGGCGCCTTTACCACCAACGTCATCCACGGCGCCCTGCGTTCGGTGCCCAAGGGGCAGCTCGAAGCCGCCCGCGCCTATGGGATGAGCGCCGGCCAGTTGCTGTGGCGCGTCCATATCCGCCAGATGTGGGTCTATGCCCTGCCCGGTCTCTCCAATGTCTGGATGCTGATCATCAAGGCGACTTCGCTGCTCTCGCTGCTGCAGATCGCCGACATCGTGCTGTGGGCCGACCGGCTCGGCGCACCCAATTTCCTGCCCGCCGTCGGGCTCGTGCATGAAGACTGGCGCTGGCGCTATTACCTGGTGCTGTTCGTCTTCTATATCCTGGTGACCTTGCTCTCCGAAAAGGTCTTCGAAGCCATCATGCGGCGCGCCGGCCGCGGCATCCTCAGCGAGGTGCGCGACTGATGGAGCGCTTCCTCGACGAACTCGCCCTCTTCGCCCCGGCCGTGGTGTTCAATGTCTATTTCGCCGCGGCATCCATTCCGCTTGGCTTCGTCTGCGCCATCTTCCTGGCACTGGGCAAGGCGTCGGCCAATCCGCTGATCTCGCGACTGAGCCGCGGCTACATCTATGCCTTCCGCGGCTCACCGCTCTTCATCCAGTTCTTCATGCTCTATTCGCTGGCGCTGTCCTTCAATGTCGCGGTGTGGAAGCCGATGGGCCTGTCGTGGTTCGTGCTGCATCCGTTGTTCATCGGCCCGCTGGTGCTGACACTGAATACGGCCGCCTATACCGCCGAGATTTTCTATGGCGCCCTGCGCGCCGTGCCGCGCGGCGAGGTCGAGGCGGCGCGCGCCTATGGCATGTCCAGGGTCCAGCAGTTCCGCCACGTCATCTGGCCCAATCTCATTCGCCTCGCCTGGCCCGCCTATACCAACGAGGTGGTGTTCCTGTTCCACGCCACGGCCATCGTCTATTTCGCTTTGCCGGTCATCGGCCAGCAGAAGGATCTGATGGTCACCGCCAAGGAGCTGTTCGAGCGCGACTACAACGCCTTCCTGCATTTCTCCGTTGCCGCGCTCTACTTCCTGGCCGTATCGCTGGTGGTTTTCTTTCTGTTCGGACAGGTCTATCGACGGCTGATGCGCCATATGCCGGCCGCGCCCGGCCTGCGCTTCGCGCCAAAATGGCTGCGCTGAGAGAGACGAAATGACTTTTACACTGCATCGCACCGCGCTGGCGGGGGACACACCCGGCGCCACCACCGAGCTCTACTGGTATACGGCCGGCCCCGAGGATGCCGCGATGAAGGTGCATCTGCAGGCGGCCTTGCATGCCGACGAGCAGCCCGGCACCATGGCGCTGCACCACCTGCTGCCCCGGTTGCGCGACGCCGATGCCGCCGGCCAACTCAAGGCCCACTTCACCATCTTCCCATCGGTGAACCCGCTGGGCCTCGCCAATTATGCGCTGCGCCATCATATCGGCCGCTACGACATCGAGACCGGCGTCAACTACAACCGCCGCTGGCCCGATCTCTATCCCCAGGTCGCCGAGGCCATCGCCGGCCGGCTGGGCCGTGACCCGGGGGCCAATATCGCCATCATCCGCGCCGCCGTCGCCGACTGGATCGACAGCCAGCAGCCCCGCACTGCGATCCAGCAGCTCCGCCTGCTGGTGCTCAGATCCGCGGCAGTGTCCGATATCGTGCTCGACCTGCATTGCGACGACGACAGCCTCAAGCACATCTTCACCTCGCCCGAACTGATGCCGGGCCTGCAGGATCTCGCCGACTGGATGGGCGTTGTCGCCACCCTCACCGCCGAGGATAGCGGCGGCGGTTCGTTCGACGAGGTGCTGCCCACGCTCTATCGCAAGGCGCGCCTCGCCCACCCCGATCACCCCATTCCATCAGGCGCCGAAACGGCGACGCTGGAATATCGCGGCCGGGCCGACAGCTTCGATGCCATCGGTGCCGAGGATGCGGCTGGCCTGTTCGGCTTTTTCGCCACCCGTGGCCTCATCGCGGCAGACCCGGGGGCACGGCCAGTTCCAGCGCCCGGGCCAACCCCGTTCGAGGCGACCGAGGTCCTGCGCGTCGATGCGCCGGGCCTGCTGGCCTATCGCGTCGCACTTGGCGACCGCGTGCGCAAGGGCCAGCCCATCGCCGATCTCATCGCCATGGACGGCCCGGACGCCTTCATGGCCCGTCGGCCGATCCTCGCCGGAACCGACGGCTTCGTGCTGTCGCGCGTCACAGGGAAATACGTGGTGCGCGGCGCCGGCATCGCCAAGATCGTCGGGAGCGAGGTGTTGCCGACACGCGCCGGGGCGTACCTGCTGGAAGACTGAGACGTGGCCCGCTCGCGCGCCTACACCTTCCACCGGCAGACGGGGTGCGCTACCCCGCCAATGCCGTCAGCTTTGCCTCGGCCTCGGCCTTCAGCGCCGGCGCCCTCGGCAGGACATGCGTCAGCAGGTAGTGCGGCAGGTCGATATGGTCGAGCGGGCGGGCAAAGTAGAAACCCTGCAACTGGTGGCAGGCGATCTCGGACAGGAACTCGGCCTGTTCCCTGGTCTCCACGCCCTCGGCGGTGATCTTGAGCTTCAAGGTCTTGCCCAGCGAGGCAATCGCCTTGAGGATGTCGCGCGCCACCTCATCGTCGCTCGACGCATCGACGAAGGAGCGGTCGATCTTGATCTTGTCGAACGGGAATTTGAGCAGGTAGCTCAGGCTCGAATAGCCGGTGCCGAAATCGTCCATGGCGATGGTGACGCCCAGCGCGCGGATTTCGCCCAGCTTTTCCACGACCTCTTCCGGATTTTCCATCAGCAGGCCTTCGGTGATCTCGATTTCGAGCCGCGGCGCCGCCAATCCTGACACGGCCAGAGCCCGCTTCACCACGAGGGAAATGTCGGAGCGGCGGAAATGCTTGGCCGACAGGTTCACCGCGACGGTCAGGTGATCCGGCCAGTTCACCGCCGCCAGACACGCCTGCACGATGGTCCAATCGCCGATATCCACGATGAGGTTGGACTGTTCGGCAATCGGAATGAACTCGGCCGGCGGCACCAGGCCGCGGATCGGGTGGTTCCAGCGCACCAGCGCCTCGAAGCCCGTCGGCTTGCCATCATCGGCCGATACCAGCGGCTGATAATAGAGTACCAGTTCGTTGTTCTGGATCGCGTCGCGCAGTTCCACCTCGAGCAGCCGCCGCTCGCGCGCTTCGGAATCCATCTGGCTCTCGAAGAAGCGGTAGACCGAGCGGCCATCCGCCTTGGCGCGGTAGAGCGCCAGGTCGGCATTGCGCAGGATCTGGTCGGGCCGCGTGCCATTCATCGGCGCCATGGCGATGCCGATGCTGACCCCGATATTGACCTGGTCGTCATCGATCACATACGCCCGCCTTATATCCTCGATCATGCGGGCCGCCAGGCCTCCGACGCTCTCCACATTGCAGTCATTGGGCAGGATGACCGCGAATTCGTCGCCGCCCAGCCGCGCCACCAGATCGGTTTCGCGCACCATCGCCTGGATGCGCCGCGCCACCTGCGTCAGCAGCCTGTCGCCCGCCATATGGCCACGGCTGTCATTGACCGACTTGAACTGGTCGAGATCGAGGAACATCACCGAGAATGGCGTGCCGTAGCGCTCCAGCCGCGCCACGCAGGAATTGAGCTGCTCGGTGAACTTGGTGCGGTTGAGCAGGCCCGTCATCGGATCGTGATGTGCCAGGATGGTGATCCGCCGCTCGGCCACCTTGCGCTCGGTGATGTCGGAGCCGGTGCCGATATAGCCCAGGTAGTTGCCGGATTCGTCATAGGCCGGCTTGCCGGTCAGGCTCCACCAGCACTCCTTGCCATCGGCGGTAACCCGCAATTCGATATCCTGGAAGGTCTGCCGGCCCTGCACGTCCCGCTCCGCATGCGCCATCAGCGGGTCGCCGGGCGGGGTGATGCAACGCAGGAAATGCACGAAGTCGGCCCCTAGCAGCGCCTCCTCGGAGACCCCTGTCGCAGCCGTGAAACCGCCGGACATGCGGTTGATCGCGCCTTCGGCATCAAAACCCCAAATCCAGTCCGAGGTGCTTTGCTCGAATTCACGCAACAGCAAGCCGATGATCTCGCGCTTTTCCTTGAGCTGGGTTTCCGACGCCCGATGCGCCACGAAAGCGGCGGCGTGATTGAGCGTGATGATCACCATGACGAAGGTGAAACCCATCAGCAGAGTGCCATGCACCCAGACGTCGGGGGTGGTGTCGAGCCCGAGCACGGTCCCCAGCGCACCGATGATGAGGGGTATGGAGAAAGCCGCCAGCGCCTGCGGATAATTGACCAGCGCCATCATCGAGACGCAGAGCAGGCCGCCCGCCCCTATGGTCGCCGCGCCGCGAATGGCCGGGTCCTGGTCCATCGGCAGCACGCTCAGCACGAAGCCCCACAGGCTCCCCAGCAGCAGCGCATAGACGATGGTCCGCATTACCGACCGGCGCGGCGGCGCGTCCGTGTTGTCCTGCGGATGCACGAAGGCCAGGTAGGTGCCGTGCAGGCCGATCATGAGAATGACGCCGATGGCGGCCAGGATCGGCCAGAACCGCGTGGTCTGCCAGGTGAGGATCAGGAAGACAGCCGAGACCACCACCGAGGCCACCAGCATGGCTGGCGTCATGCGCGTCACCGAACCCAGTTGCTGGCGCAGCAGCTTGTCGCGAACATGCGGCGACAGCCCGTCCGCACCGATGGCGCGGTCGACAAAGCCGTTGATCAGGGAAATCAGGCCCGAACCCGGTGCGACGCTCATACCCTAACATGCGGTGGCGACACTTAATTTTGCGTGTGTTGGGGCTTTCGCGCTCAAGCAAAATTGCTGCGAATGACTGACGATTTAGCCCAAACATTGCCGATTGCGGGTTACGCAAAATAAACCGAGGCGCTTAAGCCGTTTTTTAAGCGCCACCAGTAGTTTTGCTCCTCTAAAGGGCGAAAAGTCCCCATTTGGAGAGCGTCTATGACCACCAAGACCAATTCGGTTCCCGAAGCCGCGCTGACCGGCAGCCTGCGTGACTTCCGCAGCCCCGAAGGTCCGGACCTGATCCATCGGGCCGACGGCTTCTACGATTGGCAGAACCTGCGCCGCGAACATGAGCTGTGGCCCTATGCGCGCTCGACCTCCACCGCCCCCCAGGCGCGCTGCGAGGCCCGCAGCGATACCGGCGAGACCTTCTCGGGCATCAACTTCGCCAGCCAGGACTATCTGAGCCTGTCATCGCACCCCGCCGTCAAGGCAGCGGCCATCGCGGCGATCAACGAATATGGCGTCCATAGCGCCGGCTCGGCCGCCTTGCTCGGCAACACCGCCAATTCCCTGCTGCTCGAACAGGGCCTCTCCCAGTTCCTCGGCGGCCGCGAAGTCGTGCTCTACCCCACGGGCTGGGCGGCGGGCTATGGCTCGGTGCAGGGCTTCGTCCGCGCCAACGACCATGTGGTGATGGATATCCTCGCCCATTCGTGCCTGCAGGAAGGCGCCAAGGCCGCGACCCAGAACATCCACTATCATGGCCACCTCAACCTCGAAGCCCTGGCCCGCAAGCTTTCGCGCATTCGCGCCAACGACGCGGAAAACGGCATCATGGTGGTCACCGAGAGCCTGTTCTCGATGCATTCCGACACGCCGGACCTGCTGGCCATGCGCGCGCTCTGCGACGAGTTCGGCGCCACCCTGCTGGTCGATTGCGCCCATGACCTGGGCTCCATCGGCGAGGACGGTCTCGGCCATCTCGGGCTGCAGAACGCCCTGGACGCCGCCGATATCATCATCGGCAGTTTTTCCAAGACCTTCGGCTCCAATGGCGGCTTCATCGCCGTCAAGAGCCGGGCAACCGCCGAATATCTCAAATATTACAGCGCGACCCACACCTTCTCGAATGCCCTCTCCCCGGTGCAGGCGGCAAGCGTGCTCTGCGCGCTCAATATCGTGCGCTCCGAGGAGGGCCGCCTGCTGCGCCGCAAGCTGATGGACAACATCCTCTACCTGCGTGCCGAAATGACCCGCGCCGGCCTCGAAACCCTGGGCGATCCATCGCCCATCGTGCCGGTGCGGCTTGGCCTTGAAGGCGTCGGCCGCTTTGCCAGCCGCCACCTGATGGCCATGGGCGGCATCGCCAATCTCGTCGAATACCCGGCCGTGCCGCAGGGCGGCGCCCGCTTCCGCTTCCAGGTCATGGCATCCCATACGCGGGACGACATCGACCAGGTCGTGGCCATCCTGGCCCGGGCCATGCGCGAGGCCGATCTGGAATACCGCCTCGGCCATGAGGGCCAGCAGGATGCGAACCGCACCCGCGCCGCCAGCGCCGCGGCCTGACGGAGACCAACATGGGCCATGCCCTCAAGCTGCTTGCAGTCGACGACGATGCGCCGTCAGCCGAACTGATCGTGCGGGTGGCGGAGCGCTGCGGCTACGACGCCTTCGCCACCTCCGACTCGCGCGGGGTAATCAATCTGGTGGCCGCCTTGCGGCCCGACGTGATGGCGGTGGACATTTCCATGCCCCATGTCGACGCCATCGAGCTGTTCCGCATGCTGGCCGAGGCCAAATATCCGGGCGATATCATCATCGTCAGCGGCCAGGACGAACAGACCCTGAGCATGGTGCAGCGCGCCGCCGAGCTGATGGGCCTGCGCCGCCCGCATGTGCACCAGAAGCCCCTCGACTTCGCCCATTTGCGCGAAACCCTGACGAAGCGGCTGGCAAAAGCGGGTTGATCGGCTGGGTCCGCGCGGTTCCGACCTCGCGGCGATACTTTCACCGCGTCATTCCCGCGAAAGCGGGAATCCACGGCACCAAAGGAAGATTCCCGCTTTCGCGGGAATGACACCGAGCTACGAGAAGTAGCATCGGAGCAAACGGTAGGGGCCGGTCGTAACCGCCCTACCCTACATTCATCGCCGCTTCAGGGGTCTTCGGTCCCAGCACGGCCTGCATCTTGCCCAGCAGGCGGGGCAAATCCACCGGCTTGGTATCGAAGTCGATGCAGCCGGCGGCCAGCGCATTGGCGCGGTCGCTTTCGAAGGCGCTGGCGGTCAGCGCGATGATCGGCAAGGCCGCCGTTTCCGGGTCGGAGCGAATGCGGCGCGTGGCCTCGCAGCCATCCATTTCCCCCAGGCCGATATCCATCAGGATCACGTCGGGCATCAGCGCCTTGGCGGCGGCGATGCCGCTGGGCCCGTCTTCGGCGAAGCGGATGGAAAAGCCGCGCCGCTCCAGCCTTCGGCCGAGCACGTCGCGATTGATCGGATTGTCTTCGACGATGAGAACAAGGGCCATCGGTATTCCGTCCTATTCGTTGGCGGCCCTGGCGCGCGGCTGGCCGCGCGTGGCCTTGAGTCCGGCAAGAGCCGCCTTGACCTTGCTCGCATCGAACGGCTTCATGACGATGCCGTCGGCTCCCGCCGCCAAAGCCTTGGCGCGCTCGCTGAGGATCGAGATCATGAACACCGGTATATCGGCGGTCACCGGATCGGCCTTGAGCGCCGCCAGCACATCCCAGCCGTCAAAGCCTGGCATCAATATATCGAGGAAGATCGCTGCCGGTTTCACCGTGCGGGCAATCTGCAGCGCCGATTGCGGCGCGTCGGTGCAGATCGGGGTATAGTCTTCCTTCATGAACAGCCGCTCGGCCAGTTCGAGAAAATTGCGGTCATCGTCAACCACCAGCAGGCGCGGGCGCCGGTCGTGATTGATGACATGCCCGCTCATTCCGGCAAAGCCGGCCCTGCGCTCGCCCGCATCGGCTTCGCTCTCGGCGACGAATTCGTCTTCCGGCGCCGACTGGCGCGGCGGGACGATGAGCGAGGCAACGGGCTCGGGCGCCACCTGTTCGCCATGCGCCGGCACGCGGATGGTGAAGCGGCTGCCCTTGCCGAGCTCGCTTTCGATCTCGATCTGCCCGCCCATCAGCCGGCACAGATTCTGGCTCAGCGACAGACCGAGCCCGGTGCCGCCATAGACCGCAGCGATCTTGGAATTGGCCTGGGTAAAGTTGGAGAACAGCGCCTTCTGCTGCTCAAGCGAAATGCCGATGCCGGTATCGGCCACGGCAATTTCCATCCACTCCCCATTGCGCTGCACCGCCAGGGTGATCTGCCCGTTCTGGGTGAACTTGGCGGCATTGGAGAGCAGGTTGAATATGGCCTGCCGCAGCTTGGTGGCGTCGGCCCGCATGGTGCCCAGGCTCGATCCGCGCTCGACCACGAAGCTGTTGGTATTCTTGGCCGCCAGCGGCCGCGCCGTGGCCTCGACCTCATCGATCAGCTTGTCGAGATCGACAGTCTCCATATGGAGGGCCATCTTGCCCGCCTCGATCTTGGAAATGTCGAGAATGTCGTTGACCATGGCCAGCAGGTGCTTGCCGGCGGCGCTGATCTTCTGCAGGTCCGCGATCTGCTCGCCGCGCCCGTCGAGTTCGGCATCCTCCAGCAGGATTTCCGAATAGCCCAGCACGGCGTTGAGCGGCGTGCGCAGCTCGTGGCTCATCTTGGCCAAAAATTCCGACTTGGCGCCATTGGCGCGCTCGGCATCGTCCTTGGCGCTGGTCAGGGCCTTGAGCGTATATTGATGGCGCTCGATTTCCTTGATCAGCTCCGACTGGCTGTCTACCACGCTCGAATAATAGGCCGCCATCATGAACACATAGATGTTCGAGCCCAGCGCCGAGAGCACCCCGGCCACGACCATGTTCTCCACCGGAATATGGGTGGGGAAGTCGCTGTAGAGGTAAAAGCCATAGAGCGCAGCAATGCCCAGCGTGATCTGGCTGAACACGAAGATACGCGCTGTCCAGGTCGAGCCCAGATACATGAAGGCGAGCAGCGGCGTCAGCACGAACCACACCAGGAACGGCGAGCTGGTGCCGCCGTAATTATAGGTGCCCCACAGGATGCAAAAGGTGAGGTTCAGCACAGAGGACATGGCCAGCGGCGTATAGGCGCGGGGGAACAGTTTCACCAGCGCCAGGAACGGCCAGAACCCATAGATGGACGCTGCCAGGATCGGCACATGCCACAGCGGCTGCGGATCGGCAAACCACAGGAACAGCGGAATTGGCGTCGCGATGATCGGCCCGAAGACGTGGCTGATGATGAACATCTGCACCCGCTTGCGGGTATGCAGGTCGCCACTCAGATGCTGGGGGATGAACCAGTTCATCACCCCCTGCAGGAAGGTCAGGATAGCCAAGGGGCAGCCTCGCGCGCGGATACCGCCCGAGAGTGGCCGCAACACTTTGAAAAGTCGTAAATTATGGCTCGGAACGTGGAGGTAAGTGGGTGGCGGCCACAAATGCAGGCAGGATTTTTCAGTCGTCTCCCTCCCCCTTGCGGGGAGGGATCAAGGGTGGGGGATGTTTAGCCCGGATATCGGGGCTCCCGCACCCCCACCCTAGCTTTGCTACGGCCCTAGGGGCCTAGCTTCGCTACCCTCCCCGCAAGGGGGAGGGTGGGCGTAGTGGTTGTGGCAAGCTACCGCAGCCCCAGCGCCCCATGCTCCAGCGCCATCATCACGCCGCGCAGTTCGGCCAGCCCCTTCATCCGCCCGATCGTGGGATAGCCTGGCTGCGAGCGGCGGCCGAGATCGTCAAGGATATCCTGGCCGTGATCGGGGCGCATGGGAATGACGTGGTCCTTGCGGCCCGCGGCCCTGCGCTTCTTTTCCTCGCGCACCACGGCGGCGATCAGCGCCACCATGTCGGTATCGCCCGCCAGATGCTCGGCCTCGTAGAACGAGCCGACAATGTCGTCACTGTCGCGCTTGACGTTGCGCAGATGCAGGAAATGCACCTTGTCGCCCAGCCGCTCCATCATGCCTGGCAGGTCATTGTCGGGCCGCGCGCCCAGCGACCCCGAACACAGCGTCATGCCATTGGCGGGGCTGTCCACGGCATCGAGAATGTACTTGTAGTCCGCCTCGGTCGACATCACTCGCGGCAGCCCGAGCAGCGCGAACGGCGGATCGTCCGGGTGGCAGCAGAGCCGCAGGCCCAGATCCTCGGCGGTTGGCACCACGGCATCGAGAAAATCGACGAAATTGGCGCGCAGCCGCTCGCGGGTGATGGCGCCGTATTCATCCAGATGCGCCTGCACGTCCTCCAGCGACATCGACTCCGTCGAGCCGGGCAGTCCCATGGTGACATTGCGCGCCAGCTGCTTGCGGGCGGCATCGTCCATGGCGCTGAAGCGCCGTTCCGCCTCGTCGGCTATGGCATTGGTATAATCGGCAGTAGCGCCCTGGCGCTGCAGCACATGGATATCGAAGGCGGCGAAATCGTTGATGTCGAACCGCATGCACGAGCCGCCATTGGGCACTGTCCAGCGCAGGTCGGTGCGGGTCCAGTCCAGCACCGGCATGAAATTGTAGCAGATGACCTCGATGCCGCTGTCGGCGAGGTTCTTCATCGAGACCTTGTAGGTTTCGATATGCTCGCGCCAGGCATTCTTCTGCTTCTTGATATCCTCGGAAACCGGCAGGCTTTCCACCACATCCCAGGTCAGGCCCGACGGCGTGCCGTCCTTGCGCGTTCCGATCTCGGCATGCCGCTTGGCGATCTCCTCCGGTGTCCACACCACCCCGTTGGGCACATGATGCAGCGCGCTGACCACGCCCACCGCGCCGACCTGGGTGATATCGTCGATGCTGCACTGGTCCTTGGGTCCGAACCATCGCCACGTCTGTCGCAAATCAGGCACTCCGTCATTCTTGTATGGAAGTCCATGCCACAGGACCGCTCAGGCGCAAAGCCCTATTCGGCGGCGGTGCGGGGCATCATTTCCGCATTTCCCGGTCATAGACGAATTTCGGCATTTCCCAGCGGAACGCCAGCGCCAGCACGCGCAGCGCGAAGCCGAGGACGATGGCGACGATCACCATCAGATCGCCTGGCAGCCCCCAGAGCAGGCCGAGATAATAGACCACGCCCGCCACCATGGAGACCGTGGCATAGAGTTCGCCCTGGAAGATCAGCGGCACGTCGTTGCACAGCACGTCACGCAAAATGCCACCGGCCGTTCCCGTGACCATGCCGGCCACGATGACGATGATCGGGTGCACGCCGGCCTCGATGCCGATATTGCAGCCGATGACGGTAAAGACCACCAGCCCCAGCGCATCGAGCAGCAGGAATGGCCAGCGCAGGCGATCCACCAGCCGCGCCAGCGGGATGGTGATCAGCGCCGCGGCGCAGACTTCCAGCAGCAGATAGGGGTTTTCCACCCAGGACAGCGGATAGTGATCGAGCAGGATGTCGCGCAGCGTACCGCCCCCCAGCGCCGTGACGCAGGCGATGAGGCACACACCGAACCAGTCCATGTTCCGCCGGCCCGCTGCGAGTGCCGCGGTCATCGCTTCGGCGGCGATGGCGATGTAGAAGGCAATGAGCAGCATTGGCTCCGTCCTGACCTTGTCGAAACCGGGTTGTCCTTCGTCACGTTACTGCAAGAGATTGCCGCGTCCAGTGAGAGCCAGCATGCGCCAGCCCAAATCCGTCAAAAGCCTCGAAGACCTCGGCCGCATCCGCCTCAGCGAGAACTTCTTCCTGCGCGACTTCCTCTATTCGGAAATCGCCATCATCCACGGCTTCCAGAACATCCCCGACGATCCGGACCTCGCCATAGCAGCCGGCAAGGTACTCTGCCAAACCCTGCTCGAACCGCTGCAGGCCCGCTTCGGCAGGATATCCGTCCGTTCCGCCTACCGCTCGCCCCAGGTCAACCACTTCGGCAATATCAACAAGCTCAATTGCGGCCGCAACGAAACCAATTTCGGCGGCCATATCTGGGATCGCCGCAACGCCAAGGGCCAGATGGGCGCCACCGCCTGCATCGTCGTCAACCGCTTCGTGCCCTATTACGAACGCACCGGCGACTGGGAAGCCATGGCATGGTGGGTCCACGACCACCTGCCCTATTCTGACATGGAATTCTTTCCAAAACTGGCCGCCTTCAACCTGCAATGGCACGAGGAACCGAGCCGCACCATCCATAGCTTCATCCCGCCGCGGCGCGGGAAATTGACGGGTCCGGGCAAACCGTGGGCTGGGAGGCATGACGAAGCCTATGCGGCGATGCTGGCGGAGATCGGGTAGGGGCGCATCCCTCCCCACCAACGGCGTGATCCCGGCGAAGGCCGGGATCCATCCTGAGGTTTTCCCACGCCCGCAGCAGGTCCAGTCATCTCAAGATGGATTCCGGCCTTCGCCGGAATGACATCGTGAATGTGGGCAACCTAGCTACACAAAATCCTGTCGCATCGGCGTGAACACGTCCACCAGCCGGCCCTTTTCCAGTGCCAGCACGCCATGCACCAGCCCGGACGGCACGATGAAGCTGCCGCCGGTACCGACGACCTGCGTCACCCCGTCGATGGTCACTTCGAACACCCCCTCGATGACATAGCTCACCTGGATATGGGGATGGCTGTGCAGCGCGCCGATGGCGCCCTTGTCGAAGCCGAATTCCACCTGCATCAGCTCGGGCGTGTGGATCAGCACCTTGCGCGTATTGCCCGGCGCCAGCACGACGGTTTCACCCTCATCCGCTTGCGCGAACAGTTTCTGCTCAGTCATGGATCACCTCGCGAGCCACCCGCCATCCACGGGGACGACGGCGCCATGCATATAGTTGGAAGCCGGCGACAGCAGGAACACTGCCGCGTCGCCAATGTCGGACGGTGCGCCCCAGCGCCCCGCCGGAATACGCCCCAGGATCGAGGCCGAGCGGTCCGGATCGGCGCGCAAGGCCTCGGTATTGTTGGTCTCGATATAACCGGGCGCGATCGAATTGACGTTGATGCCTTTGGCCGCCCACTCATTGGCCAGGAGCCGCGTGATCCCCAGCACGCCGCTCTTGGAGGCGGTGTAGCTGGCGACGCGGATGCCGCCCTGGAAACTCAGCATCGAGGAGATGTTGACGACCTTGGCGCTGCGACCGACGGCCAGCGCCTTCCGCCCCAGCGACTGGCAGAGGAAGAACATCGTCTTGAGGTTGATGTCCATCACCTGGTCCCAGTCCTCCTCGGTGAAATCCACCGCATCGACCCGCTTGATGATGCCGGCATTGTTGACCAGCCCATCGATGGGACCATGCTGGTCCCATGCCGCGTCGAACATCGCCTGCGCGGCCATGGTGGAACCGAGGTCGGCCTGCACCGCGACGAAATCGGCGCCGAGCCCGGCCATCAGCGATGCCGTGACCTCCATGCTGGAGCGCCCGACGCCGATCACCCTGCCGCCGGCCCGGCCGATGCCGAGCGCAATGCCCTGCCCGATGCCGGTATTGGCGCCGGTGACCATGACGGTCCTGCCCGCAAGGCTGAAGGCGCTGAGATCGCTCACAGCAGCTCGTCCATGCCGATCTTGTCGACATCGGTATAGTCGACATTGTCGCCGGCCATGGCCCAGATGAAGGTATAGGCGCCGGTGCCTGCGCCCGAATGGATCGACCAAGGCGGCGAGATCACCGCTTCTTCATTGCGCACGATGAGGTGGCGCGTCTCGTCCGGCTCGCCCATCAGATGCACTACAAAGGCGTCGGGCTTGAGGTCGAAATAGAGATAGGCCTCCATGCGGCGGTCATGGATATGGGCGGGCATGGTGTTCCATACCGAGCCCGGCGCGAAGCTGGTCAGGCCTACCACCAGCTGGCAGGTCTTGACGCTGTCGGCATTGACGAACTGGAAGATGCTCCGCTCGTTGGCGGTCTCGTTGCTGCCCAGGTCGAGCCGCTTGGCGTCGGATTGTCTGATCAGGGTGGTCTTGTGGCTGGCATGGGCCGGCGCGCTCAGCAGGTAGAATTTGGCGCCTTCGCCCGAGAAGCGCACATCCTTGCTGCCCATGCCCACATAGAGCATGTCGCGGGAGCCCACGGCATAGTCCGTTCCATCCACCGCGATGGTCCCGGCCGCGCCGATATTGACGGCGATGAGTTCGCGCCGGTCGAGGAAATTGGCCGTACCCGTCGGCTTGATGGTGTCGAGCCCCAGCGCCTTGCCGGCAGGCACCGCCCCACCCACCGCCATGCGGTCATAATGGGTATAGGTCCAGTTGACCGCCCCCGCCACGAACAGGTCATCGATGAGGAACTGCTCGCGCAACTCCTCGGTATTCATGGTCGAGGCGCTGACCGGGTCGATGGCGAAACGAATGTCGTGGTTGGTCGTCATGGATAGTCCTGTTGGCTTAGATCGGGAGGCGGCCCGCCTTCGCGGAGACGCTGGCGATAGAGTTCCTGGCTGCGGACCAGGTGGCGGCGCATGGCGCGGCGCGCCGCCTCGATATCCTGCTCGCTGATCGCCGAAACGATCAGCCAGTGCTCGGCCTGCACCGAGCGCTGATATTCGCGCGACAGCACCGTTTCGATGCGCCAGGGCGATTGCACATCGCAGGGAATGGCGCGGGTGCCCAGCGCATTGAGCACCTCGACATAGAACGGGTTGCTGGTCGCCGCCGCAATGGCGTGATGCAGGTTGAAATCGGCCTTGCCCGTCGGCTCGTCACGTTCGAGCAGGCGGTCGAATTCGTGGAACGCCTCATGGATCGCCGCATCCTGCGAATTGGTTCGCCGCTGCGCGGCAAGGCCGGCGCTCTCGATCTCGATGCCCATGCGCACTTCGAGCACGTTGATCGCATCCGAGATGCGATTGCCGCTGTCGATGGCGCGCATGCCGCCGCGGGCGATGACGAACACGCCGGCGCCCTGCCGGGCCTCGACGATCCCGTCCGCGGCCAATGCCGCGATGGCCTCGCGCACCACCGTCCGGCTGACCCCGAATATCTTGGTCATCTGGCTTTCGGTGGGCAGCTTGCTGCCGGTGTCGTATTCACCCGTGCCGATGCGCTTGCGCAGCGTATCCACCACCAGTTCGGCCAGCTTGGGCTTGCGCCCGGTCGGCGCCGTCCCGACGTCGGATACGCTCATTTTCACCCCCGGAACAGCGCCGGCAGCCATAGCGACAGCGCCGGAACATAGGTAACCAGCCCCAGCACGATCAGGCCCGCCAGGTAGAAGGGCCAGATGCTCTTCATGGCCTGCATGACAGTGATCTTGCCGACGGCGGCGGCGACGAACTGCACCGGCCCCAGCGGCGGCGTGTTGAGGCCGATGCCCAGATTGAGGATCATGATGACGCCGAAATGCACCGGATCGACGCCGAATTCCTTGACCATGGGCAGGAAGATCGGAGTGGTGATGATGATCAGCGGACCCATATCCATGAAGGTGCCGAGCAGCAGCAGCACGATGTTGATCATGATCAGCACCATCAGCGGGTCGCTCGAAATCGAGGCCATGCCGGCGGTGAGAATGGTGGCCACCTTGAGATAGGCCATCAGCCAGCCGAACGAGGCCGCGGCGCCGATGATGAACAGCACCATGGCCGTGGTCCGCACCGCGCCAAGCACGGAATGGACGAACTCTTTCCAGGTCAGCGAGCGGTAGACCACCAGCGTCACCAGCAGCGCATAGATGACCGCGATGCACGAGCTTTCCGTTGCCGTGAAGATGCCCGAGCGCACGCCGCCGAAGATGATGGCGATCAGCATCAGGCCCGGAATGGACACCAGGAAATAGTAGCCTGCCTTGCGGAAACCCTGGAACGGCTCGGTGGGATAGCCGCGCTTGACGGCCACGACATAGGCCGTGACGCTCAGCGCTGCTGCAAGCAGCAGGCCCGGAATGATACCGGCGGTAAACAGGTCGGCGATCGAGATATTGCCGCCACCCGAGAGCGAATAGATGATCATGTTGTGGCTGGGCGGCAGCAGCAGCGCGATCAGTGCCGCCATCGACGTCACGTTGACCGCATAGTCGGCGCCATAGCCGCGCGCCTTCATCTGCGGGATCATGATGCCGCCCACCGCCGCCGCCTCGGCCACCGCCGACCCGGAAATGCCGCCGAACAGCGTCGAAGCCGCGATATTGACCTGTCCCAGGCCACCGCGCACATGCCCGATCAGCGAACCGGCAAAGGAGATGATCCGCGCCGCGATGCCGCCGCGCATCATCAGGTCGCCGGCAAAAATGAAGAACGGAATGGCCAGCAGGCTGAAGGCGGAAACGCCCGAATTGAGCTGCTGAAACACCACGATGGCCGGGCGCCCCAGATAAATGATCGTGGCGAAGCTGGCGATGCCCAGGCAGTAGGCGATCGGCGTACCGATCACCATCAGGACCGTGAAAACGCCAAAGAGAATCCAGTATTCCATCTGTATCAGGCCTCGGTGATCGTCGGATCGGCAATGACGTCATCGACCGGTTCGCCAGCCAGGCGCATCAGGATGCGCTCCAGCGAGAACAGGCACATCAGCACGCCCGAGACCACGATAGGAAAATAGGTAAACGAGGTCGGCAGCCCGAGCACCGGGATGCGGGTCGACCAGTAACGGATGACCAGCTCGCCGCCATAAAAGACCATGCCGAAGGCAAAGGCGAAGATGCAGAGATCGCTGACGGCGCGCAGCCAGGGCTTGGCGCCCGGCGGCAGCACATAGATCAGCACGTCGAACCCCATATGGAAGTTCTCGCGCACGCCCACCGCCGCGCCAAGGAAAACGAACCAGGTCACCAGCATGATAGCGCCGGCTTCCGTCCAGGACGGCGAGGCGTTGATCACGAAGCGCATGAACACCTGATAGGCGACAATGGCTGTCATGCTGATAAGGCCGATACCGGCCAGCCACAGCACCACATTCGAAAATTGTCCCAGCACCCGGCTGATCGGCAGCAGTGTTTCTCGCACGATAGTCCTCCGGCAAGCAGAACCGGGCCGGCGCTTTGTACGCCGGCCCGGTGAAGTGGATTACTCGGTCGCCTGGATGCGGGCGACCAGGTCCTTGAGTGCCGGATCGGTCACGTACTTGTCGTAGACCGGGCCCATGGCTTCGATGAAGGGGGCCTTGTCGACTTCGTTGATGACAGCGCCGAGTGCCTCGACGGCAGCCTTGGATTCGACTTCCTTGGCAGCCCACAGCTCACGCTGCTTGGCGACCGATTCCTTGGCCGCTTCGCGGAACAGCACCTGGTCCTCGGGGGTGAGGCCATCCCAGACGATCTTGGAGATGACCAGCACTTCTGGCACCATCAGGTGTTCGTCGAGCGAGTAATACTTGGCGACTTCGGCGTGGCCGGCAGTGTCGTAGCTCGGGTAGTTGTTCTCGGCGCCGTCGATGACGCCGGTCTGGATGCCCGAATAGACTTCACCATAGGGCATCGGGGTGGCATTGCCGCCAAAGGCCGCAACCATGTCCACGAAGATGTCCGACTGCATCACGCGCAGCTTCATGCCCGCCATGTCGGCCGGCGAGGTGATCGGCTTTTCGCTGTTGTAGAACGAGCGCGCGCCGCCGTCGTAATAGGCCAGCGCAATCACGTCCACGGCGTCGAACGCCCCCAGGATTTCCTCGCCGATCGGGCCATCGAGCACATGGTGCATATGGTCGGCCGAGCGGAAGATGTAGGGGAGCTGAACCACGGTCGCTTCCGGCACCTGGGTACCGAACGCGCCGATCGAGATGCGGTTGAGGTCGATCACGCCGAACTGCGTCTGTTCGATCGTGTCCTTTTCCTCGCCGAGCTGGGCGGAGTGGAACACTTCCACCGAGTAGCGGCCGTCGGTCTTCTGGCTCAGCAGTTCACCGAAATACTTGACCGCCTCGACGGTCGGATAGCCATCGGGATGGGTATCGGACGAACGCAGCACCGTCTGGGCACTGGCCGTCGAAACCATCAAGGCAGCAGCGACAAGCGCGGTCGCCGCCAGTTTAGGCAGATGAAACATTGAGTATCCTCCCATGATGGCATCGGCTCGACACGCCCTGCGTGTCATCCTGCAGCCGTTGCCGTTGATCGCGACCGGGGTCTTTCCCTCCGCTCGCTCAAGCCCGCCCTTCGTCGTCTGGACTCTTGCCGGACTTGGTGATGAAACTGGTATGGAAGCTATACCGGTAAGTCAACATACAAAATTCTGTATGTTGTATGATGACTTTGGGCCTGAAAATGCCGCTGTTCCGCCCCCTGTTCCGGCCCTGCTCCCAATTGTAGCAACGAAAACGCCGCCGGGGATAAGCCGGCGGCGCAACGACTTAGCTCTTGTGATCCGGTCAGATATGGATGGCCCCGTCCCCCAGCGACAGGGCCGCCTCGCGCACCGCTTCGGACAGGGTCGGATGGGCATGGGTCGAGCGCGCCAGGTCTTCGGACGAACCCGAAAATTCCATCAGCACCACCAGTTCATGGATCATCTCGCCGGCATTCTTGCCCACGATATGGGCGCCCAGCACCCGGTCGGTCTCGACATCGGCGAGGATTTTGACGAACCCCTGCGTCGCCAGCATCGCCTTGGCGCGGCCATTGGCGGTGAAGGGGAACTTGCCGATCTTGTAGTCCACGCCCTCGGCCTTGAGCTCGTCCTCGGTCTTGCCGACCGAGGCAATTTCCGGATTGGTATAGACCACCGCCGGAATGGCGGCGTAGTTCACATGGCCGGCCTGGCCATTGAGGATTTCGGCCACCGCAATGCCCTCGTCCTCGGCCTTGTGCGCCAGCATCGGGCCGGCAATGACATCGCCGATGGCATAGATGCCGTCGACCGAGGTCTTGTAGTGCTGATCGACCCGCACGCGGCCGCGCTCGTCCAGCGCCACGCCGACAATGTCGAGGCCCAGCCCTTCAGTGAAGGGCTTGCGGCCGATGGCGACCAGAGCCACATCGGCATCGAGGATTTCCATATCGCCGCCCTTGGCCGGCTCGACCCGCACCTTGAGCGAGCCGTCATCCTGCTTGTCGATGCCGGCAACCTTGCTCGACAGCTTGAATTCCATGCCCTGCTTCTGCAGCATGCGCTGGAACTGGCGGGCCACTTCGCTGTCCATGCCAGGGAGAATCCGGTCAAGATATTCGACCACGGTCACCTGCGCACCGAGACGCGCCCAGACCGAGCCCAGTTCGAGCCCGATGACGCCGGCGCCGATCACCAGGAGCTTGCCCGGGACCTTTTCCAGCGTCAGCGCGCCGGTCGAGGTGACGATCTTCTTCTCATCGATCTCGATGCCCGGCAATCCAGCCGAAACCGAACCGGTGGCGATGACGATATTCTTGGTCTCGATCTCCGTCGCCGCGCCGGTCTGCGGCGTCACCAGCACCTTGCCGGGCGAGACGATGGTGCCGATGCCGCGCAGGGTAGTGATCTTGTTCTTCTTGAACAGATAATCGACGCCGCCGACATTAGCCGCCACCGTCTCGGTCTTGTGGTTCATCATCATGGGCAGGTTCAGCGTGGGCGCCGGAATGTCGATACCAAGCGCCTTGAAGCCGTGCCCGGCCTCCTCGAACAGTTCGGAAGCATGCAGCAGGGCCTTGGAGGGGATGCAGCCGATATTGAGGCAGGTGCCGCCCAGCGTCGCCCACTTCTCCACCACCGCGACTTTCATCCCGAGCTGTGCCGCACGGATCGCCGCGACATAGCCGCCCGGACCCGAGCCGATAATGGTGAGATCGAACGCGTCTGCCATGTGTAGCCCCGAAACTGGTTAGTGTTGCTGCGCCAGTGCCACGCGCACCGCCAGCAGGATGAATGTAATGCCGGTAACCCGATTAAACCACCGGCCGAAACGGAAAAAGCCTTGCCGTACCGAGGGTGTCGTAAAGAAAATCGAGACCAAAGCGAACCAGGCAAAAAGCATGAGGCTCATGCAGCCGACATAGAGCACCTTGATGTCCCCGTCCGTATGCGCCGAGACCAGTGTGGTGAACAGCGCCAGGAAGAACAGCACGGCCTTTGGATTGAGCAGGTTGGTGAGAAAGCCCAGTGCGAAAGCCGCGAAATCGCCGCGCTTCGCGCTGGCCAGGTCGCCCTCGGCCGGTGGCGCCGGCGCCGGAGCGCGCAGCGCCGAAAGGGCCAGCCACACGAGATAGGCCGCGCCGATCCACTTGATGATGTTGAAGGCCAGCAGCGATTGGCCGACGATGACGCCGATCCCCAGCAGGGTATAGCTGCCATGGACCAGGATCGACGTCGCGATGCCCGCCGAGGTGAACAGGGCCGCCCGCCGCCCATGGGCGATGGATTGGCGCAGCACCATGGCGAAATCGGCGCCGGGAATGACGGCATTGATACCGAAGGCCAGCATCAGCGCAGCGAATTCGAACCAGGGAAAGGCCATCGGGCGCACCGCATATTGTTACGCGGCCAAGCAGTTACACCAGGTACCGGCCTGCGGCAATGTCAGTCGCATCCCTCCAGGGTAAAGGCGTCGCCGACATCGATACCATCCAGCCACTCGGTCTGCCGATAGTTCGAATACCACAGGCTCGCCGCCAGGTTGGGCAGGATGATCTGTTCGGGCACCGCGGCATCGACCCCGGTATCGACCCCGGTATCGAGGAACCGCACCTTGCCGTCATACTCGCCGTAAATCGCCGGATATTGGGTGTCGTCGAGAAATTCGCAGAGTTCGGCCGGCGTGCCCTCCTCGGCAAATTCGGGCGGGCTGCACGGCCCTTCGATCGACCACAGCGGCGATCCGAAGCCGTTGGGCACATGCACGGCGCCCTGCATTTCCACGCCCGAATTGGCCAGCTCCAGATAGAAGGCGGCCACCTGGTTGGGGGCGGAAAATCGTGGCACGCGCTTGAAGGTGAGCCACCATGGCGCGTCGGGCTGCTTGTAGCGGGCATTGGTCAGCGTGCAGTCCGCTGCCTGGACAGGAACCGCCAGCAACAACGCGCCCAGGGAAATCGACCGCCACATGATACGCCCCTTTCAAGAATGGGGCCAAGGTAGCGCAATGCAGTGGCGAGCCAACCCGTAAGTGGGGGTGGCGGACGCTACTTGGCGGCGATCGCCTGGGCCTTTTCCAGCGCCTCGGGCAGTTGCTTGTCGATATCGAGCGTCCCGCCATCGACCTGTTCGAAGAAGGCGCGGCAGAAGCCGTCCTTGTCGGCGGCCTGATTATAGGCGCTCATGATCTGGCTGCCGCCATAGGTCTCGGCGGCCTGCTGCTGGCCTTCGGCACCGCCACCGAGCCGGGCGATCACCCGGTCGGCCAGGTCGAGAAAGCCGATATTGCGCAGATACCAGTTGTCGCTGGCCGCCTTGTAGGCCGGATCGAGCCCGGTGGTTTCGTAGCAATGGGTGGTCATGACCGAGACGATGGCCTGCGAGCCGTGGAACGCCATCAGCTCGCCGATCAGTTCGGCGTCGGCGGCGTCCTGGGCGGAAGCGGGGATAAGAGCGGCGAGCCAGATGACGACGGGAAAGATCAGGGGACGCAACAGGCGCACAACTCCGGTAAAACGCGCTAGCATCTGGACCACCGACGTTAACAGACTGTTAGCATCAGGCGTCACCGACATCACGAAAGCGCCAACGAAAAGGGCCCGCCGAGGCGGACCCTTAAACTGTCATCGCTTTGCGGCGAACTAGAGGTCGAGCACCAGGCGTTCGGGCGCTTCGAGGCTTTCCTTGACGCGAACCAGGAAGGTCACGGCTTCCTTGCCATCGACGATCCGGTGATCGTAGCTCAGGGCGAGATACATCATCGGGCGGATGACGACCTGGCCGCCAACTGCGACGGGCCGTTCCTGGATCTTGTGCATGCCCAGGATACCGGACTGCGGCGCGTTGAGGATAGGTGTGCTCATCAGCGAGCCATAGACACCACCATTGGAGATGGTGAAGGTGCCGCCCTGCATGTCGGCCATGGAGAGCTGGCCGTCTCGGGCCTTCTTGCCGAGGCCGTTGATCGACTTCTCGATCTCGGCAATGCTCATCTGGTCGGCATTGCGCACCACCGGGACCACCAGGCCCTTGTCGGTGCCCACGGCCACCCCGATATGGGCATATTGCTTATAGACCAGGTCATCGCCATCGATCTCGGCATTGACCGCCGGGATTTCCTTGAGCGCGTGGACCACGGCCTTGGTGAAGAAGCCCATGAAGCCCAGCTTGACCCCGTGCTTCTTCTCGAACAGCTCCTTGTAGGAATTGCGCAGGTCCATCACCGGCTTCATGTCCACCTCGTTGAAGGTGGTCAGCATGGCGGCGGTGTTCTGCGCATCCTTGAGGCGGCGGGCGATGGTCTGGCGCAGGCGGGTCATCTTGACCCGCTCCTCGCGGCCGGCATCGTCGGCCGAAACCGGCGCACGCGGCGCGGCCGGCGCCTTGGGCGCCTCGGCCTTGGCAGCAGCGGGAGCCGCTTCGGCTACCGCTGGAGCCGGCTTGCTGGCAGCAGCCACCACGTCTTCCTTGAGCACCTGGCCGCGCTTGCCCGAACCCTCGATTTCCGAGCCGTTGAGGCCGGTTTCGTTGAGCAGCTTCTGCGCGGCCGGAGCCGGCGGCATGGCGGTCCCGGCAGCGGACTTGACCGGCTCGGGGCCGGCGGCATTGGCGGCAGGCACCTCGGCCTTGGCGGGCGCGGGAGCAGCAGCGGTCGGGGCGGCGGCAGCACCGGCCCCTGCCCCGCCGATGGCGCCGAGCAGCGCGCCCACATCCACCGTTTCGCCCGGCTGGGCGGCAATGGCTTCGAGCACGCCGGCGGCCGGCGCAGGCACTTCGATGGTCACCTTGTCGGTTTCCAGCTCGACGATGGGCTCGTCGGCGGCGACGGTGTCGCCCACCTTCTTGAACCACTGGCCGATGGTCGCTTCGGTGACGCTTTCGCCCAGCGTCGGCACGCGGATTTCAGTCGACATTGGCTTGTCCTTTATTGGCCGAGGGCTTCGTCGAGGAAGGCCTGCAATTGGGCTAGATGGGTCCGCATCAGACCCGTGGCGGTGGAAGCGGAAGCCGGGCGGCCGGTATAGCGCACGCGCTGCCCGGTCCGGCCCATCTGGTCGAAGACCCATTCAACATAGGGCTGAATGAAGGCCCAGGCACCCATATTCTTGGGCTCTTCCTGGCACCAGATGATCTCGGCATTCTTGAAGCGGCTCAATTCATCCAGCAGCGCCTTGGCCGGGAACGGATAGAGCTGCTCGATACGCAGCAGATAGACATCGTCGATGCCCTTCTTCTCGCGGTCTTCCAAGAGGTCGTAATAGACCTTGCCGGTGCACAGCACGACGCGGCGGATCTTGTCGTCGGTTGCCAGCTTGACCGTGGTCTTGGGCGCGCCCGGCGCCTCGGCATCGTCCCAGAGGAGACGGTGGAAGCAGGAATCGGGGCCCATTTCGGCCAGCCCCGAGACGGCGCGCTTGTGACGCAGCAGGCTCTTGGGCGTCATCAGGATCAAGGGCTTCCTGAAGTCGCGTTCCATCTGCCGGCGCAGGGCGTGGAAATAGTTGGCCGGCGTGGTGCAGTTGGCGACCTGCATATTGTCTTCGGCGCAGAGCTGGAGGAACCGCTCGGGACGGGCGGAGGAATGTTCCGGCCCCTGCCCCTCATAGCCATGCGGCAACAGCATCACCAGGCCCGACATGCGGAACCACTTGCGTTCGCCCGAGGAGATGAACTGGTCGATCACCACCTGCGCGCCATTCACGAAATCGCCGAACTGGGCTTCCCAGATGGTCAGCGCCTTGGGCTCGGCCAGTGAATAGCCGTATTCGAAGCCGAGCACGGCTTCTTCCGACAGCATCGAGTTGATGACCTCGTAGCGGCTCTGCTCGGGATCGAGATTGTTGAGCGGCGTATAGGTCTTGTTCTCCTCGATCTGGTCGTTGAGCACCGAATGGCGCTGGCTGAACGTGCCACGCTCGACATCCTGGCCGGAGAGGCGCACCGGATGACCGTCGGTCACCAGCGTACCGAAGGCCAGGGCCTCGGCCGTGGACCAGTCGATGCCTTCCCCCGATTCGATCGCCGCCAGGCGGTTGTCCATGAAACGCTTGACCGTCTTGTGGACGTTGAAGTCTTCCGGAATGCGCGTCAGCGCCGTGCCGACCTTGGCGAGACGATCGATCTCGACACCGGTCTGGCCGCGACGCGGGCCTTCCTGATCGGCGGGCTTGAAATCCTTCCAGGCGCCGTCGAGCCAGTCCGCCTTGTTCGGGCGGTAATCCTGACCGGCCTCGAACTCGGCTTCAAGCTTGGCGCGCCAGTCGGCCTTGAGCTTGTCGACCTCGTCGGCCGACAGCAGCCCTTCGGCAACCAGCTTTTCCGAATAGATTTCCAGCGTCGACTTGTGCGCGCGGATCTTGGAATACATCAGCGGCTGGGTGAAGCTGGGCTCGTCGCCTTCGTTATGGCCGAAGCGGCGATAGCAGAACATGTCGATGACGACGGGCTTGCCGAACTTCTGGCGATATTCGACTGCGACCTTGGACGCGAACACCACCGCTTCCGGGTCATCCCCGTTCACATGGAATACCGGCGCCTCGATCATCTTGGCGACGTCGGTCGGGTAAGGCGAGGAGCGCGAATACATCGGGCTCGTGGTGAAGCCGATCTGGTTGTTGATGACGAAGTGGATCGAGCCACCCGTGCGATGCCCCTTGAGGCCCGAGAGCCCCAGGCATTCGGCGATGACGCCCTGCCCGGCAAAGGCGGCGTCGCCATGGATCAGCAGCGGCAGCACCATCGAGCGGTCCGGCTTGCCGTCGGTCGCGATATTGACCAGCTTGCCATCGGGCGAAATGTGCTGGTCCTGCTTGGCGCGCGCCTTGCCCAGCACCACCGGATCGACGATTTCGAGGTGGGACGGGTTGGCCGTCAGCGACAGGTGAACCTTGTTGCCGTCGAAATCGCGATCCGACGAAGCGCCCAGGTGGTACTTGACGTCGCCCGAGCCCTCGACGTCGTCGGGGTAGAAGGCGCCGCCCTTGAATTCGTGGAACAGCGCGCGATGCGGCTTCTGCATCACCTGGGTCAGCACGTTCAGGCGCCCGCGATGGGCCATGCCGAGCACGATGTCCTTGATGCCCAGCGCGCCGCCGCGCTTGATGATCTGCTCGAGCGCCGGAATGGTGGATTCGCCACCATCGAGGCCAAACCGCTTGGTGCCGGTATACTTGACGTCGATGAACTTCTCGAAGCCCTCGGCCTCGATCAGCTTGCTGAGGATGGCCTTCTTGCCTTCCTTGGTGAAGGTGATTTCCTTGTCGGGACCTTCGATGCGCTCCTGGATCCACTGCTTGGCTTCGGGATCGGAGATATGCATGAATTCGATGCCCAGCGTACCGCAATAGGTACGCTGCAGGATCGCCAGCATTTCGGGCAGGGTCGCGTATTCGAGGCCGAGATAGTTGTCGATGAAAATCTTGCGGCTGTAATCAGCCTCGGTGAAGCCATAGCTCTTGGGATCGAGCTCGGGGGCCGGCTCGTCGGCCTTCATCTTCAGCGGATCGAGATCGGCATGCAGGTGCCCCCGCATGCGATAGGCGCGGATCATCATGATGGCGCGGATCGAATCGCGCGTGGCCTGCAGCACATCGGCGACCGACGACTTGGCGACACCCAGCGCCTCGGCCTTCCTGGCCACGGCCTTTTCGGTCTTGATGGCGATCTCGCCCCAATTGCCGTCAAGCGCGCTGACCAGTTCGCCATTGGCGCTCTGCGGCCAGTCCTTGCGGCTCCAGCTCGGCCCATCGGCATTCTGCTGGGCAACATCGTCGCCATCGTCGAGCTTGGAAAAGAAACTCTTCCACGTCTCGTCGACACTGGAAGGGTCGGTCTTGTAGCGGGAATAGAGCTGTTCGATGTAGTCGGCGTTCCCACCATAGAGGAACGAAGTCAGCAAGAACGTGTCGTTCTTTTCCTGTCGTGTCATCGCTTTTTCATGCGAGGCCCACGCCCCGCCATCCTTCTCAACGAACCGGCCGCGGGGCCGGTCTCATGGGCGGTCAAAGTTCCGGGGATATTGACCGCTTTTCCTTTGTATCTTGTTAAGACTTGCGGCGCTGTTTGGCGCCGCGGCTCACTCGATTGTGTTCCCGCAGCAGACGTTGAACGGGTAGCACCGTTCTGTGTCCGAAGCGCGACCGACATTGGTCGTACTTTTGCGCGACGCCCTCGTGGTTCGAGGCGCTGAAGAAGCGCACCTCACCATGAGGGCTACTGAGACACCGCACCCGGAGTAGCCCTCATGGTGAGGTGCGAGCTCTTCGCGAGCCTCGAACCACGAGGGCGTGGCACTGCATTCTAGCCCTTCAGCACTTCCGCCAGCGTTGCGCCGATACGGGCCGGCGAGGCCGAGACCCGAATCCCGGCCGCTTCCATGGCCGCGATCTTTTCCTCGGCGCCGCCCTTACCGCCCGAAATTACGGCGCCAGCATGGCCCATGGTGCGGCCCGGAGGCGCGGTGCGGCCGGCGATGAAACCGGCCATGGGCTTCTTGCGGCCGCGCCTGGCTTCGTCGATCAGGAACTGGGCCGCATCTTCCTCGGCCGAGCCGCCGATTTCGCCGATCATGATAATCGACTTGGTGGCTTCGTCGGCGAGGAACATTTCGAGCATGTCGATGAACTCGGTGCCCTTGACCGGGTCGCCGCCGATACCGACGGCGGTGGTCTGGCCGAGGCCCTCATTGGTGGTCTGGAACACTGCTTCATAGGTAAGCGTGCCCGAGCGCGAAACAATGCCCACCGAGCCCTTGGAGAAGATGGAGCCCGGCATGATGCCGATCTTGCATTCTTCCGGCGTCAGCACGCCTGGGCAGTTGGGCCCGATCAGCCGCGACTTCGACTTGTCCAGCTTGGCCTTGACCCGCACCATGTCGAGCACCGGCACACCCTCGGTGATGCAGACGATGAGCGGAATTTCCGCATCGATGGCTTCCTCGATGGCCGCAGCGGCGCCGGCTGGCGGCACATAGATCACGCTGGCATTGGCGCCGGTGCGCTCCTTGCCTTCGGCGACGGAGGTGAAGATCGGAAGCTCCGTGCCATCCACACCGGAAGACCAGGTCTCGCCACCCTTCTTGGGATGGGTGCCGCCCACCATCTTGGTGCCGTAATAGGCCAGCGCCTGCTCGGTATGGAACGTGCCGGTCTTGCCGGTAAGGCCCTGTACCAGAACGCGGGTGTCTTTGTTGACGAGGATCGACATCTATTTCTCTTTCGTCTCTGGGCGCTCGGCGCCATTCCGCCTGCCGGGGCAAGGCGCCGTTGATTACTCGGCCGTGTCGGCCTTGGGCGTGATGATGGATAGCTGGATGAGGAAGGTGTTGTCGGCCACGTGGGTCAGCAGCATCCTGTTCTTGTCGGTCTTGCCGGTGAGGCTGGCAAAGGTGCCGGCGCCGTTCTGGATGGCCTGACCCTCGTAGCGATCGAGGTTCTGGATCGACTGCACCGCGACTTCGGCGTCGCCGGTGACCTCGTTCACATCGACCCGGCAATAGCCGAATGTGCGATTGGGATAGTCCTCGACCAGCGCGAACATACTGGCATAGCCGATGCCCGGCAGGTCCTTGCCGCCCGAATAGGAGTGGACAAAGGGGCTTTCCGAGTCATCCTCAGAGGCGTCCCAGCCCTTTTCGATCGCCGCTTCCACCGCCAGCACGTCGCCGGTGGCAAAGGTTTCGCACATTTCGAGCGCCGCTACGCTTTGCGGCACGGCGCCCGGCTTGGTCTTGCCCTGCGCGGCAACGGGCGTCGCGCAGAGGGCAAGAACGGCGATGGCGGCAAGACCGGCGCGCATCGCGCTAGCCCTGCACCGCCTTGACGATCTTCTGGGCGGCATCGTCCAGGTCATCGGCGGAAATGACGTTGAGGCCGGACTGGTCGAGGATGGCCTTGCCTTCCTTGACATTGGTGCCTTCGAGACGCACCACCAGCGGCACTTGCAGGCCCACTTCCTTGACCGCGGCGATCACGCCTTCGGCAATGACGTCGCAGCGCATGATGCCGCCGAAGATGTTGACCAGGATGCCCTTCACCGCCGGATCGGCCGTGATGATCTTGAAGGCCGCCGTGACCTTCTCCTTGGAGGCGCCGCCGCCCACGTCGAGGAAGTTGGCCGGCTCGGCGCCATAGAGCTTGATGATGTCCATGGTGGACATGGCCAGACCCGCGCCATTGACCATGCAGCCGATATTGCCGTCGAGCGCCACATAGGCGAGGTCGAACTTGGACGCCTCGATTTCCTTGGCATCTTCCTCGGAGAGGTCGCGCAGGCCCTTGAGGTCCTCGTGGCGGAAGGCGGCATTGTTGTCGAAGCTGACCTTGGCGTCGAGCACGCGCAGATGGCCATCGGTCATCACGATCAGCGGGTTCACTTCCAACAGGCTCATGTCGGTTTCGGTGAACGCCTTGTAGAGGATGGGGAACAGCTTGCCGGCATCGGCCCTGGCGTCGCCCTCGAGCTTGAGCGCGGCCACGATCTCGGCCACGTCCTTGTCGGTCACGCCCGCCATCGGATCGATATCGACCGCGATGATCTTTTCGGGCGTATCATGCGCCACGGCCTCGATATCCATGCCGCCTTCGGTGGAGACGACGAAGGAGACGCGGCCGGTGGTGCGATCGACCAGCAGCGAGCAATAGAGCTCGCGGGCGATATCGGCACCGTCCTCGATATAGAGCCGGTTGACCTGCTTGCCGGCCTCGCCGGTCTGCTTGGTCACCAGCGTATTGCCCAGCATCTCCTTCGCGTTCGCCACCACGTCGGCAACCGACTTGGCCAGGCGCACGCCGCCCTTGGCCTCGGGCCCCAATTCCTTGAACTTGCCCTTGCCACGCCCGCCGGCATGGATCTGGCTCTTGACCACATAGAGCGGACCCGGCAGCGACTTGGCGGCCGCTTCGGCTTCATCGGCCGAGAAGATGGCGACGCCGGCAGCGACGGGCGCGCCATAGCCTTTCAGCAGCTCTTTGGCCTGGTGTTCATGGATGTTCATGTCTGGTCCCTTTGGGGTATTCGTAGCGATCACGGGGCCCGAACCCCCACCGCGTCATTCCCGCGAAAGCGGGAATCTCACTTCGGCGTCCCACAAAGGGAGATCCCCGCTTTCGCGGGGATGACGCCTTGTTCCACTACGCCAGCTTCGGCGCGATCTTCTTGCAGGCCTCGATCAGCCCCTCGACCGCCCCGACCGACTTGTCGAAAGCCTTCTGCTCGGCCGAGTTCAGCGAAATCTCGATGACCTTCTCGGCGCCACCGGCCCCGATGACGACAGGCACGCCGACATAGGTGCCCTTCACGCCATACTGGCCGTCGAGATAGGCCGCGGCAGGCATGACGCGCTTCTTGTCCTTGAGATAGCTTTCGGCCATGGCGATGGCGGAGGTGGCCGGCGCATAGAAGGCCGAGCCGGTCTTGAGCAGGCCGACGATCTCGGCGCCGCCGTCGCGGGTGCGCTGGATGATGGCATCGAGCTTTTCCTTGCTCATCCAGCCCATCTTGACGATGTCGGTCAGCGGAATGCCGGCCACGGTCGAATAGCGGGGCAGCGGCACCATGGTATCGCCATGGCCGCCCAGCACGAAGGCATTGATGTCTTCGACCGACACCTTGAGCTCATCGGCGATGAAGTGGACGAAGCGCGAGGAGTCCAGCACGCCGGCCATGCCGATGACCTGGTTGGTCGGCAGGCCCGAGAACTTCTGCAGCGCCCAGACCATGGCGTCGAGCGGGTTGGTGATGCAGATGACGAAGGCCTTAGGGGCGTATTTGGCAATGCCCGCGCCCACCTGCTCCATCACCTTGAGGTTGATTTCCAGCAGGTCGTCGCGGCTCATGCCCGGCTTGCGCGGCACGCCGGCGGTGACGATCACTACGTCCGAGCCCTTGAGGTCTTCATACTTGGAGGTGCCGGTGATCTTGGCGTCATAGCCTTCCACCGGAGCCGACTGGGAAATGTCGAGCGCCTTGCCCTGGGGCACGCCATCGACGATATCGAACAATACGATGTCGCCGAGGTCCTTGAGAGCCGCCAGATGGGCGAGCGTGCCGCCGATCTGACCCGAGCCGATAAGAGCGATCTTCTTGCGCGCCATTAGTCCTCATCCCAGACTGCGTTGAATTGGCGCACGTCTTAACCCTGTCGCTCGGGAGGGGCAAGTGAACCCTTCGTATAAACGGGACTTTCGCCCTTGCTGATGGGCGAAGGGGTGATGCCGGATGGGCAACTCTTTCCTTCTCCCCTTGAGGGGGAAGGTGCCCGAAGGGCGGATGAGGGGTGCTGCGCTATCAACGCACATTGAAGCACGGGATGGCGCAGCACCCCTCACCCGGTTCTCCGCTGAACGCGGAAGAACCACCCTCTCCCTCAAGGGGCGAGGGTGAGCGCTTCCCGCAGCCCTCGCCCCAGATAGTCCTCCGACTGCATCTCATCGAGCCGCGACACCGTGCGCTGGAACTCGAATGCCGTCTTGTCGTCCCTGCCCAATTGCTCCAGCGGCACGGCAAAGCTCGCCCCCAGCTTCACCCCGCGGTCATAGAGATTGTCGATCAGGAGAATGAAGCGCTTGGCCGCGTCCGACATGGTCCGATCCATCTGCGGCACGCCGTCGATGACGATCGAATCGAACTGATGGGCGATACGCACGAAATCGCGCGAGCCCAGCGGCTTCTGGCAGAGATCGGCAAAGCCGAACCGCGCCGCGCCCATCGCGACCAGCGGCACCGGGATTTCCCGCCCGATACTCTCGACCACGCCGGGATGGCCCGGCTCGCCGCCGGTGATGCGCAGCCACAGCCGGTCCATCTCGGCCCGCGCCTCGGGCCCGGTGCCGAAGGCATAGACATGCTGGCCGGCAAATTTCATCCGCCGGTAGTCGCGCGCTGCCGGCAGCGCCTCGACCGTCACATGGCTTTTGAGCAGGTCGATGAAGGGCAGGAAGAGCTGGCGATTGAGACCATCCTTGTAGAGCCCGTCGGGCGCCACATTGGATGTCGCCACCAGCGTCACGCCATGGGCGAACAGCTTGTCGAACAGCCGGTAGAGCAGCATGGCATTGGTGATGTCATGCACGTGGAATTCGTCGAGGCAGAGCAGCCGCAGGCCGGACTTGACGATGGGTTTCACCACCGCCTCGACCGGATCGGCATCGCGGCCCTTCTTGCTCTTGCGAAAGGCGGCCATGCCGGCGTGGATTTCATCCATGAATTCGTGGAAATGCACGCGCCGCTTCGCCTTGATCGGCACGGCGGCAAAGAACAGGTCCATCAGCATGGTCTTGCCCCGGCCCACCTCGCCATGGAGATAGAGCCCGCGCACCGCCTCGCGGGAGTCGAAGAGCTTGCCAAGGAGACCCTTGGGCCGCTCGACCGACACGCCGGCCAGGACAGCATCGAGCAACCCGGCTGCTTCACGCTGCGCCGGATCGGCAATCAGCACGCCGCGATCCGCCAGGTCCTGGTAGGCTGAGGTGACGGGGGCGGTTTTCTTGGAAGGGCGGACGCGCGATGGGCTCAAGTGACGCGGATTCTTTCAGTAGCGCCTGGAATAAAGCCGGCCATTTCAGGCCGGCCTCACCGAAACTACCTGGACATCGAAATCGCCTGGCCGCCGCCCATAGTGCCGATATAGCGGCCGCCGGACGGGGCGAGGAAAGCGGCGATGTTGCCGTTTTCATCATAGAGCTGGAGCTGGCTGCCCACCTGCTGCCAGCCGGTGACCGAGGCGATCTGCGGCACGGTGCAGCCCGGCGCCGAGGCGCGGTAATAGCTGGTGCCGGTCTTGGCGGTCATCGGCAGGTTGATGCGGCAGGTCGCGGCGCCGGCAGCGACATTCCATACGCCCTCTGGACCGGCGCTCATGCCGCCCGCCACCGGCTGGGCCAGCGGATCGAGCGAAACGATGGAGGGCAGAGTGCCCGGCGCGGTCGAGGCCGTCTGGTTGGCAGGAACGCCACCCAGCACCGGCTGACCCGAAAGCCCCGGAGCGGGCGTGCCCGTCGCGCCGATGGCAGGCAGAGTGCCCTGCTGCACGGTGGAATTCTGCACCGGCTGCAACTGTGCCGGCGCGCCGATCGTGTTGAGGTTGGCCGTATTGGACCCGGTGGACTGGCATGCCGCCAGTACAACGGCGATTGCCGCCACGCCTACCGCGGACAACGATCCGCGCATCCAAACCGTCATGGGTTCGCTCCTGCCCTAGGGCTTAATAAAGGTTAACAGCATGGCTGGCTTATAACCAAACCCCGCGCTGCGTTCAACCGCCCGGTCCGCAATCGACCTACCGCATACCAATGTGGCCGTTTTAGGTGTCCGTCCCGGTCATTTCCTTCAACAGGTCACGGGCCAGAACGGTTGCATCGCCCGCTTCCGCCTCGGGCACCTGCACCGGCACACCCTCCGGCCCGAACAGATTGGGCACCCCAGGCAGCCCGCCATCGCCCTGCTCCAGCGGATTGAACCCATAGGCCCGCAACGCCACCACCAGCGCCCGCGCCTGCGACGGATTTTTGACATGGGCGATGATCTGGTAAGTCATGGGCTTCTCCGCGATTGGGCCCGATGGTGAACATGCCTTGCCACTTGGGCAAGCAAAAAGGCCGAACGGCATAGCCACGCCCTCGTGGTTCGAGGCGCTGAAGAAGCGCACCTCACCATGAGGGCTACTGTTAGCGCTGAGTTCAAAGTAGCCCTCATGGTGAGGTGCGAGCCCTTGCGAGCCTCGAACCACGAGGGCGTGGCACAGTCCCCAGCCCCCACTCTTGCCAAGCCGTCGTCAAAGTGTTGCACTCCCTCCGAACCCTTTCACATCATGGTGATTTGCCGGTTCGGACAGCCCCGCGCTTAGCTCCACGCAAACTCGCCTGCCCGGAGACCCGATGGGCGCCTATATAATCCGCCGCCTGCTGCTGATGATCCCGACAGTTTTCGGCATCATGGCGATCTCGTTTCTCATCACCCAATTCGCGCCGGGCGGCCCGGTGGAGCAGGCTCTCGCCAATCTCTCCGGCCAGAACAGCTCCATTGCCGAGCGCATTACCGGCAGCGAAGCCGGCGATTTCGCCGCTCAGCCCAGTCAGAAGGGCAATTCGGCCTATCGCGGCAGCCAGGGCCTGTCGCCCGAGCTGGTGGCGCGCATCGAAAAGCAGTTCGGCTTCGACAAGCCGCCGCTGGAACGCTTCGGGCTGATGCTGGGGAACTACCTGCGCTTCGATTTCGGGGAGAGCTATTACCGCGATATTTCGGTGATCGACCTCATCGTCGAAAAGATGCCGGTCTCCATTTCGCTGGGCCTGTGGATGACGCTGATCGCCTATGGCATCTCCATTCCGCTCGGCATCCGCAAGGCCATATCCGACGGGTCGCGCTTCGACGTCTGGACCTCGACGGTGGTCATTATCGGCTATGCCATTCCCGGCTTCCTCATCGCCATCATGCTGATCATCCTGTTTGCCGGGGGCAGCTTCTGGTCGTTCTTCCCATTGCGCGGGCTGACCTCGCCCGGCTTTGACAGCTTCCCGTGGTGGCGGCAGGTCATCGATTATTTCTGGCATCTGGTGCTGCCCATCATCGCCATGGGGCTGGGCGCCTTCGCCACCACCACCCTGCTCACCAAGAACTCGTTCATCGACGAGATCGGCAAGCAATATGTCACCACGGCGCGCGCCAAGGGCCTGACGGAAAACCAGGTGCTCTACCGTCACGTCTTCCGCAACGCCATGATGCTTGTCATCGCCAGCTTTCCCGGCGCCTTTGTCGGCGCCTTCTTCGGTGGATCGCTCCTGATCGAGACCATCTTCTCGCTCGACGGGCTGGGCCTGCTCGGCTTCCAGTCGGTGGCCAATCGCGATTATCCGGTGGTCTTTGCCACGCTCTATATCTTCAGCCTGCTCGGCCTCGTCATCGCGCTGGTTTCGGACCTGGCCTATATGTGGGTCGATCCGCGGCTCGACTTCGAAAGCCGCGAAGTATGAGCGAGATGGCGGCAGAGGCCGCAGCGCTCGAAGCCCCGCGCAATCGCCTGCTCTCCCCACTCAACCGGCGGCGGCTCCACAATTTCCGCGCCAACCGCAGGGGTTACTGGTCGCTGTGGATTTTCCTCGCGCTGTTCCTGGCCGCGCTCGGCTCCGAATTCATCGCCAACGACCGGCCGATCATCGCCGTCTACAAGGGCGAATTGCTGTTCCCAGCCTTTGTCGATTATCCCGAATCCAAGTTCGGCGGTTTCCTCGCCATCACCAATTACCGCGACGACTTCATCGCCTCCGAAATATCAGCCAATGGCTGGACCATCTGGCCGCCCATCCGCTTCAACTACCAGACGGTGGATGGCTTCCTGCCCTATTCGGGCGCCGTCGCCCCGAGCTGGACCATGACCGCGGCGGAAAACTGCGCGCGCTATCCCCAGCAGCAGGCCGACCCCGACTGCCACTGGGGCAATTACCACTGGCTGGGCACCGACGATCGCGGCCGCGACGTCATGGCCCGCCTGTTCTACGGCTTCCGCATCTCGGTGCTGTTCGGGCTGACGCTGACCGTCTTCTCCTCGATCATCGGCGTCCTTGCCGGCGCCGTGCAGGGCTATTTCGGCGGCTGGGTGGACCTCATCTTCCAGCGCTTCATCGAGATCTGGACCTCGGTCCCCGCGCTCTACCTGCTGCTGATCATCTCCTCCGTCATCGCGCCCAATTTCTGGGTGCTGCTGGGCATCTTGCTGCTGTTTTCCTGGGTGTCGCTGGTCGGCATCGTGCGCGCCGAATTCCTGCGTGGCCGCAATTTCGAATATATCGCCGCCGCCCGCGCGCTGGGCGTTTCCAACCTCACCATCATGTTCCGGCACCTGCTGCCCAACGCCATGGTGGCCACCCTCACCTTCATGCCCTTCATTCTCTCGGGCTCGGTGGTGACGCTGACCTCGCTCGACCTGCTCGGCTTCGGCCTGCCCCCCGGCTCGCCCTCGCTCGGCGAATTGCTGGCCCAGGGCAAGAACAACCTGCAGGCCCCCTGGCTCGGCCTCACCGGCTTTTTCACCATCGCCATCATGATGACCCTGCTGGTCTTCGTCGGCGAAGCCGTGCGCGACGCCTTCGATCCACGGAAGTCGATGGGATGAAATGTGGTATGATGGACGGGAAGGAGCCGTGAGATGAACAAGATCGTGCGGGAGCACTACCCGGTCGAGAACCTGCCGGAGGATTTGCGGGTACACTTCCCTGCCGCTACGTCAGTGACGGTCGAAGTCACGGAAGACGATACCCATCCTCCGCTCAGCCGGGCCGAGGCGGTGGAAATAATGCGGGCAATGCAGCGTCATACCGCCAAGCGGGGGGAAAGCGTAACGACCGAAGAGGCTGTGCGGCGCATACGCGAGTTGCGCGACGAGTGGGACGACTAGTGCGGTTCGGACGGATCTACCTCGACAGCAATATTCTCATCCGTGCATTCGAGGCCAGCCCCGATGACGACACTGCACGAGACATCATCGATATGCTCGGCCAGGAATTCGCCAAAACCGACAAGGCTTTCGTCACAAGCCAGATTACCCTGGCCGAAGTGTTAGTCCATCCAATTCGAAAGGGTGATACCTTTCTTCAGCATCAGTATGGCTCCCTGCTGTCAACGCCGAGCCCCTGGATCGATATTCGGCCCATCGATGCTCCAATCCTGCATTTGGCCGCGCGATTGCGCGCGAGCACCAGGCTCAAGCTGCCTGACGCGATCCACGCCGCGACAGCCCTGCAAACCAAATGCAGCCACCTTCTGACCCTTGATAGCGATTTCGACGTGAATTTGGTTGGCGCTTGGCCGAGTTGGCCCCAGCAAATCCATCCTGCAAAGGACGTTTTGGCCGCGATCATCGCCTGGCTCCGCGCATGACCACGCCCCTGCTCTCCATCCGCGACCTCACCATCGCCTTCGGCGCCCATGAGGCGACACGGCGCATCGCCTTTGACATTGCTCCCGGCGAGACCGTGGCCCTGGTGGGCGAAAGCGGCTCGGGCAAGTCGGTCACCGCCTTGTCGGTGCTGAAACTGCTGCCGCCGGCGGCGCGGGTTTCCGGGCAAATCCTGTTCAAGGGGCAGGACCTCGTCACGGCCCCGCCATCCGAACTGCGCGCCGTGCGCGGCAACGACATTTCGATGATTTTCCAGGAGCCGATGAGCTCGCTCAACCCGGTCCACACCGTGGAGCGCCAGATCGGGGAAGTCCTCGCCATCCATCGCGGGTTGCGCGCCGCCGCCGCCCGCAAGCGGGTGCTCGAACTGCTCGACGCCGTCGGCATTGCCGATCCGCAGAGCCGCCTCGGCGCCTATCCGCACCAGCTCTCGGGTGGCCAGCGCCAGCGCGTCATGATCGCCATGGCCCTGGCCAACGAGCCGGACCTGCTGATCGCCGACGAACCGACCACCGCGCTCGACGTGACCGTGCAGGCGCAAATCCTTACGCTGCTCAAGGATTTGCAGCAGCGTCTCGGGATGGCCATGCTGTTCATCACCCATGACCTGGGCATCGTCAAAGCCATCGCCGACCGCGTCTGCATCATGACCTCAGGCGAAATCGTCGAGACCGGGCCGGTCGCGCCCATCTTCGCCAGTCCGCAGCACACCTATACGCGCCACCTGCTCGCCGCCGAGCCGCGCGGCAAGCCGCCCGAGACCGACCCCACGGCCCCCCATATCGTCGAGGTCGCCGGCCTCAAGGTCTGGTTCCCCATCAAGCGCGGCGTATTCCGCCGCACCGTCGGCCACATCAAGGCCGTCGACGGCGTCACCCTCGCCATCCGCCGCGGCGAAACGCTCGGCGTCGTCGGCGAAAGCGGCTCGGGCAAGTCGACGCTCGGCTATGCCTTGCTGCGCCTACTGCCCTCGCAAGGGCGCATCGTCGTGCTCGGCAACGCCATCCAGTCGCGCTCGTGGAAGGCCATGCGGCCCTTGCGCAAGGACATGCAGATCGTCTTCCAGGACCCGTTCGGCTCGCTGAGCCCGCGGCTATCGGTCGATGAAATCATCGGCGAGGGCCTTGCCGTCCACGCCCCCCAGATCGGCGCCAGGGAGCGCGACGCCCGCGTGGTCAAGGCACTGGAGGAGGTCGGCCTGCCGCCCGATGCCCGCCTGCGCTATCCGCATGAATTTTCCGGCGGCCAGCGCCAGCGCATCGCCATCGCCCGCGCCATGGTGCTGGAGCCCAAATTCGTCGTGCTCGACGAGCCCACCTCGGCGCTCGACGTGTCGATCCAGGCGCAGGTCATCGACCTGTTGCGCGATATCCAGCAGCGGCGCGGCCTCACCTACATGTTCATTTCGCACGACCTCAAGGTGGTGCGCGCGCTGGCCAACCAGCTCATCGTCATGCGCGACGGTCATGTCGTTGAACAGGGCCAGGCCACCGACATCTTCGCCGCACCGCAATCGGACTATACCAGGGCGCTGCTGGCTGCGGCTTTTGATGTCCCGTCGATGCCCGCTGGACGTGGGCTCCCTCTCCCCTCAGGGGAGAGGTGACTTAGGCGCATGCCAATGCTTCCGAACCAAGGCGAAAACCTCTAGTCTCACTCCACCGACCAATTCCCGGAGCCGTCCGATGAAACTCGCGCCCCTCCTCGCCGTCCTGCTGCTCGGCCTCGTGGCCCCGGCTCTGGCGCAGACCCCGACCGATGTGTGGTCCAATTCCTTCACGCTGGAAGGCGAGCCCAAATACGGCCCCGACTACACCCATTTCGACTATGTCAATGTCGATGCGCCCAAGGGCGGCGTGGTGCGCCAGGGCGCGCTGGGGGGCTTTGACACCTTCAACCCTATCCTGCCCAAGGGCGAGACGGCCGGCGGCATCGGCCTGCTCTACGAGACGCTGATGACGCCCTCGATGGACGAGCAGAACACCTATTACGGCCTGCTCGCCGAAGCGCTCAAGATCGCGCCCGACTATGGCTCGGTCACCTTCCGCATCGACCCCGATGCCCATTGGAACGATGGCGAGCCCGTCACCGCCGAGGACGTGGTCTGGAGCTTCAACAAGCTGATCGAGGTCAATCCCGACCGCCAGCAATATTACGTCAATATCGAAAAGGCCGAGGTCACCGCGCCGGGCGAAGTGACCTTCACCTTCAACCAGACCGACAACCGCGAACTCCCCCTCATTCTCGGCCAGCTCATGGTGCTGCCCCAGCATTGGTGGGAAGGCACCGACGCCAAGGGCCAGCAGCGCAATATCGGCGAATCGACGCTCGAGCCGCCTTTGGGGTCCGGCCCTTATGAGCTGGCCAGCTTCGATGCCGGCCGTTCCATCACCTATAAGCGCGTAGCGAACTACTGGGGCGCGAACCATCCGACGCAGGTCGGCCATAACAATTTCGACGAGTATCGGCTCGAATATTTCCTCGACCTGACGGTGGAATTCGAGGCCTTCAAGGGCGACCAGTTCGACTGGTGGTGGGAAAACCAGGCCCGCCGCTGGGCCACGGCCTACGACTTCCCGGCGGTCACCGAAGGCCGCGTCATCAAGGAACTCTTCCCCCAGGATTATGCCGGCTCCGGCATCGGGCTGGGCTTCATCCCCAACCTGCGCCGCGAAAAATTCCAGGACGCCCGCGTCCGCGAAGCGCTCAACTATGCCTTCGACTTCGAGGAGCTGAGCAACACCGTCTTCTTCAACCAGTATGACCGCATCGACAGCTACTTCTTCGGCCTGCCGTTCAAATCGTCCGGCCTGCCCGAAGGCGAGGAACTGGAAATCCTCAATTCGGTCAAGGATATGGTGCCGCCCTCCGTCTTCACCGAGCCCTATGCCAACCCGGTGAGCGGCGACCCGGCCAAGCTGCGCGAAAACCTGCGCACGGCGCTCGGCCTGTTCAACGAGGCCGGCTATACGCTCGACGGCAACAGGCTGGTCGATGCCAACGGGCAGCAGTTCAGCTTCGAAATCCTACTCAACGGCCCCACCATCGAGCCGGTGGCGACCAACCTCGTCACCAACCTGGCCCAGATCGGCGTCGCCGCCACCATCCGCACCGTCGACAGCCCGCAATTCATCAACCGCGCCCGCTCCTTCGACTATGACATGATCTATGCCGGCTGGGCGCAATCCTTCTCGCCGGGCAACGAGCAGCGCTTCTTCTTCGGCTCCTCCACCGCCAACGAGGAGGGCAGCCAGAACTATGCCGGCATCGCCAATCCGGCCGTGGATGCCCTGATCGACAAGCTGGTGGTCGCCGACGACCGCGACACCCAGATCGCCATTACCAAGGCGCTCGACCGGGTGTTGCTGCACAACTACTACATGGTCCCCAGCTACACCCTGCGCAATTCCCGCATCGCCCGCTGGGACCGCTTCAGCCACCCGGAAAACCTGCCGGACTTTTCGAGCGGGTTTCCCACCATCTGGTGGTGGGACGCGGAAAAGGCGGCGAGAACGGGAGGGGCGGGGTCGTAGGGGCGGACCTCGGTGGTTCGAGGTTCGCGAAGAACCTGCACCTCACCGTAAGGGCTATTGTTGGCGCTGAGTTCAAAGTAGCCCTCATGGTGAGGCGGGAGCGCAGCGACCCTCGAACCACGAGGGCGTGGCACGGAGATCGGCCATGGAAGCCTGCGTCTACATCCTGCTTTGCTCGGACGATTCCTATTATGTCGGCCTGACGCGCAAGGAACCCGAAGAGCGGTTGTGGGAACACAACAGCAAGGTCGTACCTGGCTACACCGCTTCACGAACTCCGGTGGAACTGGTCTACGTCGAACGATACGAGCGCATCGTCGAGGCGATCGCTCGGGAACTGCAGGTGAAAAAGTGGACACGCAGGAAGAAAGAAGCGCTGATCCGCGGCGACGTTGAAAGCCTGCCCGACTTGGCTAGCCGCCCTAAACACAAATAGTGCCATGCCCTCGTGGTTCGAGGCGCTGAAGAAGCGCACCTCACCATGAGGGCTGTTGATATACCGAGCTAACAGTAGCCCTCATGGTGAGGTGCGAGCGCCTTCGCGAGCCTCGGACCACGAGGGCGTGGTACGATCTAGTAATCCCGTTCATAAAACACACCCAGGCTGGAATTCCCGTCCTGCCCGGCGGCGCCCGTGACCTTGAGGTCGCTGGTGACATCGAGGTTGATCGTCACCTTGCTCTGCCCGTTGGCCCCCGCCTGGACGCCCAGATAGACATTGTCCTGGATATAGGTCCCGGCCTGCACCGCGACATTGCCGCTGTCGTCGGTGACGATATCGAGATCGGCGAGGCCCGCCGCGCCGCGCAGGCTGTCGACCAGGCCATTGCCGCCGCCGCCCACCAGTTCCGCCGCCGCGCCGGCCAGCTTGGCCAGCTGCAGCGGGGAGAGTTCGCCCATCGAGCGGTTGAAGATCAGCCGGCTCAACACTTCGTCCTGCGGCAAGGCGGGGCTGGAGGAAAAGCTCACATCGATATCCGAGGCCCGGCCCGAAACGGTGACGAAGACGGTGATGCCCTCGCCCTCGGTGCGGGCGACCAGATTAAGGAACGGGTCGAGATCGCCCACCAGGGTTACGGTGCCGCTTTCGAAGGTCACGCGCTGGCCCAGGATGGCCAAGCGCCCGCGATTGAGCGCGAAGCCGCCCACCGGCTGGATATTGCTGATCGGCCCGGTGAGCCGCACCGAGCCGCCCACTTCCGCATCGAGCCCGCGGCCGCGAATGAAGATCTGGTTGGGCGCGCTGACATTGACGTCGAGCAGCATGCCGGCCGGCCGCGCCTGCGGGATCGGCGCGCCGCTGCGGTCGTCGATCTTGGCCCGCTGCAGCGTCTGCTCCACCGCAGGCGGCGTACGCACATGATCCACGTCGATCAACTGCGCCCCGCCGCCGAAATTCTCCGGAATGGTGATATTGGCCTCTTGCACGAACACGTCGCCGGCCAATAGCGGCGAGCCGGTGAGGTTGCCCGTCAGCGCCAGATTGCCCGAGAGGGTGGCGACGAACAGATTGCCATCGGCATAGCGCGCCGAATTGAGCGCGACGCGCACATTGGCCGGGAAACCGCCGCTGAGCCCCACCGAACCCGAGGCCGAAACCGAGCCGCCGGTGGCCAGATTGGCCGACAGGCTGTCGATCACCAGATTGGTGCCACTGAGGCTGGCCGAGCCGTTGATGCCCTGCAGCCGCAGGTTGAGTTCCGGGTCGATATAGCCGGCATTGCTGGTCGATACCCGGCCACCGAATTGCGGGCTGGAGAGACTGCCGCTTAACCGCGCGTCCAGCGTCACCACGCCGCTCAATTGCCCGCCGCGATCGGCTACGAAGCGATTGCCCAGCACCAAAGGCGCCGAGCCGGTCAGCGTTAGGTTGAGTCCATTGCCTTCCAGCGGCACGGTGCCCGAACCGCGCAGGGTCAGCCCGCCCGAGCCATTGGCCGTCAGCGAAGCCAGCGTCACCACGCCATCGCGGAAGCTGCCATTGGCCGTCACGCCCAGCGGCGCGATGCCGAAATCGCGGATTGCTGCGGCATTGATGCCCTCGGCGCGGGCCTCGAAACTCACCTGCGGATCGCTGCCGGTGCCGGAAATGCTGGCGCGGCCATTGACCGTGCCGGCCAGCCCCAGGTCGGGCGCAATGGCATTGGCGATGGAGAGCGGCAGCGCATCGATATCGAGCGTGATGCCCAGCACCTCGCCGGCCGAACCGGTGGCGGTGATCGAGCCCGAGCCCACGTCGAACCGCACCGCGTCGAGCGCCACGCTGGAGCCTGCCACCTGGATGACGGTCGGCTGCGCCAGCCGGGCCGAGAGCTGTCCCTGCTGCAATTGCGCGCGATCCACTGCCAGGCGATAGCCGCCATCCACCGGCGTCAGCGCACCGGCTATGTCGATATCGGTGCCGGTGGCCAGGGCCGCCTGTGCGTCGAACGATGTCGTCTCGCCGGTCTGGCTGGCCCGCGCCGTCAGCGTCCTGATATCGACGCCCGCCGCCGACACATTGCTGGCATTGGCCGCGCCATCCACGGAGGGCACGCCGAACAGGTCGCCGATCTTGGCGCTGATATCGGCCGCGCCGACCCTGATATCGTTGACCGCAAGCGCCCGCACATCGCCGCGAATGGTCGCGCCCTGCTGGTCTTCCACCGGCGCCAGCGTCACCTCGGCATTGACCGACCCGGTAGCCTTCAGCAGCGCCAGAGCCGCGGGCACCGACACGTCGGGCGACACCACCGTCAGCCCGCCATCGATCAGCCCCGTCTCGACGGCGCGCGTCAGCCCGCCGGTGATCCGCGTGCCCGCCGCCTGGAAGTCGAGCTCGGCCAGCCTTTGCGCCTCAGGCGTAACGCTGACATCGGCGGCCAGCGTCGTGCGATAGCCGTCGAGCGCCGCCGTGCCGGAAACCGTGCCGTCGAGCCGGTCGGTATCATAGCGCCCGTCAAAAAGCAGCGCGGCATCGCCCAAGGCCCGCCCGGCCAGTTCGCCACTGGCGACCGTGGCATCGAGATTGAGGCCGATGACGCTGTCCTGCCCCCTGGCCGTGCCCACCACCTTGAGCGCGCCGCTGGCCTGGTCGGACAACAGACCGAGATCGCTCAAATCGAGGTTGAAGGCGAAATCGGCCAGCGCATTGGAATAGGTGCCGTCGGCCAGCATCTGCACCTGGTCATTGGCAATGCGGAAATTCTCCGCCGTCAGCCCAGCCTCGGTGCGCGCAAGCCGCCCGGCAAGCTGCACGCTTCCAGCAAGCAAACCGTCGGCAAGCTCGTCGTCAATCGCAAGATTGCTTCCTGTTCCATCCAGCGTCAGGTCGAACCCGCCGCTGAGCGGCAGAAGCGCGCCATTGGCCTTGAGCGACAGCGCGCCGGTCAGCTCGCGCCCGGCCAATCCGGAGAATGGCGCGATGCTGGACGTCTCCAGCCCGATATCGCCATGGAAATCCAGCCCATCGAGCTGCCCGCTCAACGCCGCCGTAAGCGCTTGTCCCGCCACGCGAAACTCGGCCAGTTGCACCGGCTCGCCCGCATTCCACAGGCCCGCAATGCCGAGGCCGATGCCATCGCCCAAAGCCGCCTCGATCTCCGGCGAGCCGGATATGCCCGACAATCTGCCATCGCCATTGAAGGTCACCCGCCGTGTCGTTGGGTCGGAAAGGTTGGCGGCCACGCCACCCACGGCCAGGTCAAGATTTTCCGCTGCAAATCCGGTGGTTTGGAACCCGGTCATGGCAAGCGTCGCCGTCCAGTCCTCGCTGCCCGCGCCGCCAAAATCCACCGCCAGCTGCGCCGACCCGACGCGCGTAGCGCCGCCCGGCACCGGCAGGATCACCTGACCTCCCGCCGGGTCGGCGATGACGGCCTTGAGATCGAGCCTTTTGAGGAAATTATCCGGCGTCGTCTCGGCCGCCGCTTCCAGCGACAATTGCCCGCCGGTGAGCCGCAATCCGGTGATGGAAATGCCGCCCGCGGGGTGGATCAGCGCATTGGCCATCAGCGCCGTCTCGGCCCCGAAGAAGGGGCGATAGGGCTCGGCGATCAGCGTCGCCAGCGGCCCATGCAGATCGGCGGCCACGGCAATGCCGCCAGCCTGCTGGTTGACGTCGGCCACGCCCGAAAGCGCCGTCTGGCCATTGGCCTCAAGGCTCAAATCCGCCCGCAAATCGGTCACCTTCCCGCTGCCATTGACGGTCAGGGTAACCGCCGGGCGGTTTTCGATATTGAGCAGGTTGGCGATGACGCCGTTTTCCGGCTCCACCAGCGCCAGGCCGAGGTCGATGCTGTCATCCCCATTGCGGAAGGCCACGTCGAGATCGAGCGTGCCGCCCGGTCCGTCCAGGCGGACGATATCGAGATTGGCGTCGAGATTGCCGCCATCCAGCGTCATCGCGCCGGCCAGCGAGATTTCCGAGCCCAGCCCGAACACATTGGCCCCGAAGCTCACCTTGGGCACACTGAGCTGTTCGAGGATGACGGCCACCGGCAGTTCCGGCACCTGGAAGCTGCCGGCCTCGGGCGACGGCAGGTCCACCGCGCCCTCCACGGGCACGGCATTGCGGATATAGTCGATGGAATCGGCGGCCAGCGAGCGCACTTCCAGCCGCCCGGTAAACAAGGCCGCCTGGTTCCAGTTGAGCCGCGCATTGTTGACGCGCAGCCACACCCCTTCGGCGTCGGAAATGGTGATCTCGCGGATGGCGACGTCGGAGCCCAGCGCGCCCTCGATATTGGAGAGCCTGATCTGCCGTTCCGGCGTCGAGAGGCGATCCTGTACGAAGCTGGTCAGCCAGTCCTTCTGCTCCTCATTGTCCATCGTCAGCACATCCTGCGCCACGAGGACGGCAGGCACCCCCAGGCCAAACCCGAGCAGCACGAGGATGAGGGCGATGAACCGCCGCGGCAGGGACGCGAGCCGGGCCATCAGAAGGCCTGCCCTATGCCGACATAGAGCGCGTAATCGGGATCGCCCGGTTTCTTGTTGAGCGGAATGGCGAAATCGGCGCGCAACGGGCCGAGCCCGGTATAGTAGCGCAGGCCCACGCCGGCGCCGACGCGCAGGTCGCTCAGCGCCGGGAACACATCGGCCGCCACATAGCCGCCATCCACGAACCCGACGACGCCGATATCCTGGGTCACCTTGGCCCGTGCCTCGAGCGAGCCTTCGAGCAGGTAGCGGCCCCCGGTAATGGTGCCGGTGCCGTCATCGACGCCGATGGACTTGTAGGCATAGCCGCGCACCGAACCACCGCCGCCGGCAAAGAACAGCTTGTCGGGCGGAATTTCCGCCAGGCTCGGCCCCAGCAAAAGCCCAGCCTTGAGCCGTCCGGCCAGCACGAACGGGTCGTCCTCGCCAAAGCCGAAATAGGTCCGCCCCTCGACGGTCAGCCTGGCCCCGAGATTGTTGTAGTTCATCTCGTAGAACGGTTCGAGATTGACCTGGCCGAACCAGCCCTCGGTCGGATCGACGCTGTCGTCGCGGAAATCCAGCGTCGCCCCGGCATAGAGCCCGATGGTCTTGAAGTCGCGCGTGCCGAACACGTCGTCGAAGCGGTTGAGCTCGAACTGTGCCCCACCCTCCAGCGTGACCTGGTCGGAGAGGATATGGCTCAGCCCGACCCGCCCGCTCGCTGAAGTCTCGGTGAAGGTCGGGTAGATGGTCCGCTCGGCCGAAACGGCGGCGACGAGATCGGTATCCGGCGTGAAAATGCCCGGTTTGGTGAAGGTGCCGCCGAAGAAATAGTCGAACTGCGCCGTGTCGATCGGATAGCCGATGCTGGCCACCCGCGCATCGAGCCGCAGCCGCTCGGCCTGCCCGAACAGGTTCCGCCACAGGTGGAACGCCTCCAGCCCCAGCCCGTCGACGGTGGAATAGTTGGCACCCACGCCAAAGCGCCGCCCCGGCAGTTCCTGGACGATCGGGTTATAAGGCAGCAGCCCATCGGCGCCGACATTTTCCGCCGCCTCCAGCCGCGCCGCCCGGAACACTTCGAGCCGGTCGAGCCGCTTCTGCGCCAGCGCCAGCTCGTCCGGGTCATAGTCCTCGCCCTCGGTCAGCCCGGTCTGCCGGCGCAGGAATTCGGGATCGAGCGTCTCCGCACCCTGCACCGTCACCGCGCCGAAACGCGCCCTGGGCCCCGGATTGACCGTGATGGTCACGTCGACCGTGGTCGTCGCATGGTCGGCCACCACGTCGCGGCTGACGACCGCCGCCTTGGCATAGCCCTGCTGCCGCCAGGCCTCCAGCGCCAGTTGCTCGGCTCGCAGGATTACCGAGGATTTGGCGATCTCGCCCACGCCGAACCCGGCATGCACCGGCGGCTCGACATAGTCATGGGGGTCGGCTGTCGGCGGCGCCTGGTTGACGATATTGACGCTGTTGAAATGGAACAGCGGGCCCGGATCGACCACCACGGCCACATCCACCGGGTGGGGCAGGTTGACGTCGGGCGCCAGCTTGGCCGCCTCGACGCCGCCGACGCGGATGCTCGCCACCCCGCCGTAATAGCCCTCATTGTAGAGCGCCGCGACGATGCGGCGATAATCGCCCCGCGCCTTGGCCAGCAGTCCCGCCGCGCCGGAGGCCGGCTCATTCTGGTCCGCCACCAGGGCCGAGGCATTGCGCACCGCGCTTTCGACCGCGCCGGTAGCATTGACGACGATGGTGACGAGATAGGGCTGCGGATCGGCGATGACCGCCTCCGCATCCTGCTCGCTCGGGTCCTCGAACAGCTTGAGCCCGAAGATTTCGAACGCAGAAACAGGCGCCACCGCCACGCAGGCAGCAACGCACAAGGCGCCAAAACTCGTTACCAGACGCGCGATATGCAGTGACCCGTTCCCGCCCGTTACGCTTCAACCTCTTTTGGGATTGGCGAGATTGAGATCAGGGTGAGTCGAGAATGACGGTTTTCGAGAACCGGACCGGAGCGTACATTGTACGTGAGGACCGGAAGCGGAGAAAATCGTTATTCGCAGGCCACCCTCATCTCAATATCGCCAATCCCAAGGCAGAAGCAGAAGTTTGCCCTCTGGAGCAAAAGATTCCGTTAAGCCTGTTCGCCCCAACCGCGCCGACGCTGCACGCCTGCCCAAGAGGCGGTCATTTCATGGCGAGTTTAGGGCTGGGCCGCGACGGGAACAACCTTGGGGGCAAATTTATCGAGAATTGACAGGCAGAACGTGGCCGACAGGGCACAGGCCTGCCCCCTCTCCCCTTGAGGGAGAGGGTGGTTTTTCGCGTTCAGCGAAAAACCGGGTGAGGGGTTCTGCGCTTTCCCATGCTTCACGGCCTGCGGAGCAAACCCCTCATCCGCCCTTCGGGCACCTTCTCCCTCAAGGGGAGAAGGGGAGAAAGAGCCTACTCCCGCGCCAGCGCCTCCACCGGGTCCATCCTTGCCGCCGAGCGGGCCGGCATGAAGCCGAAGACCACGCCGATCAGGCTCGCCGAACCGATCGCCAGCATGATCGACTCCACCGAATAGCTCACCCGCGCGCCGCTCACCAAAGTCGTGAGCAGACTCCCCAGCCCGAAGCTCAGCGCCACCCCGGCCGCGCCGCCGACAAAGCAGACCAGCACCGCCTCGATGAGGAATTGCCGCAATATATCGCCACGCCGCGCCCCCACCGCCATGCGGATGCCGATCTCCTTGGTGCGCTCGGACACACTGACCAGCATGATGTTCATCACCCCGATGCCGCCCACCACCAGCGAAATGACCGCGATGGTGGAAATCAGCAGCGTCAATGTCGCCGCGGTGGATTCGATCGTGTCGCGGATGGTCGCGGTGTTCTGCAGGAAGAAGTCGGTCTTGCCGTCATGCAGCCGCGTCAGCAGCTCGGTGATTTCGGCCTCGGCCTCCGCCATGTCGGCATCGTCGCTCACCCGCACGGCGATGGAGCCGAGATAGGGCTGGCCCAATATGCGGTCCATCGCCGTCGTATAAGGCACATAGACATTGGCGCTGTTGCCGCCCGGCCCGAAGCCGGTGACGTTTTCCACCACCCCGATCACCCGCACCGGCACCTTGCCCAGCATGATGACCTGGCCGACCGGGTCCTCGCCATTAACGAAGAAGGCGTCACGCGCATTGCCGTCGATGACGGCTTCCTGCGTGCGCTGGGTGATGCTGGTCTCGTTGAAGCCGACGCCTTCGGCAAAGGTGCGGCCATTGACCTGGAAATACTCCTGGCCCACCCCGGTTATCGAGGCATTGGACGAGGTATTGCGGAACAGCACCGTGGCGTTGGAGGTGACCTGCGGCGATACGCTGTCGGCATAGGGCTGCAGCGCCAGCGCCGCGGCGTCGGACGGCACCAGCGTCTGGATGCGGTTGCTCCGCCGGTCGCCGAACCCGGTGCCGGGATAGACGTTGATCGTATTGGTGCCGATCGAGGCGATATTTGCCAGCACCGTTTCCTGGCTCCCCTGCCCCAGCGCCACCACACTCACCACCGAGGCGATGCCGATGATGATGCCGAGCATGGTGAGGAAGGTGCGCAGCTTGTGCGCCACCATGGCGCGCAACGCCATGCGCAAAGCTTCGAGCCCGCTGTCGAACCCCTCGCGCCAGCGCGCGATACGGCGGATGGTTTCCTTGACCTTGTCGACCCGCGTATCCTCGGCCGTGCGCCGATCGGCGATGATGACGCCGTCCGATATTTCGATCACCCGTTCGGTCTGCGCCGCGATCAGCGGGTCATGCGTCACGATGATGATGGTGTGGCCATCGCGATGCAGCTCGGCCAGCAGCGCCATCAGCTCCTTGCCGCTCTTGCTGTCGAGCGCTCCGGTGGGCTCGTCGGCGAGAATGACCTCGCCGCCATTCATCAGCGCCCGCGCCACGCTGACACGCTGCTGCTGGCCGCCCGACAGGGCATTGGGCCGGTGGCTCAACCGCTCGCCGAGGCCCAGCCGGGTCAGCAGGTCGATGGCCCGTTTGCGGCGCGTACCACCCGCCACGCCGGCATAGATGGCCGGCATTTCCACATTCTCGACCGCATCGAGATCGGGCAGCAGTTGATAGCGCTGGAAGATGAAGCCGAAATGCTCGCGCCGCAGTTCCGCCAGCGCATCGGGCGCCAGCTTGCCGACCTCGCGCCCGGCGAATTTGTAGCTGCCCGATGTTGCCCGGTCCAGGCACCCGAGAATATTCATCAGCGTCGACTTGCCCGAGCCGGACTGGCCGATAATGGCGACCAGCTCGCCCCTGAAGATATCGAGATCGACCTGGTCGAGCACGGTCACCGCCTCGGCGCCGGTCTGGAACCGCCGCGTCAGCCCGCGCAGGGAGATGATGGGGTCGCTCATGGCCTAGCCGCCACCGAGACGCATGCCGGGACCGCCGAAGCGCATCCCGCCCCCGCCCTGCTGGCCGCCCGCCGGCCGCACTATGGCCGCGCCACCGCTGACCACCTGCTCGCCTTCGCTCAGCCCGCTCTTGATTTCGGCCATGACATTGTTGTTGAGGCCCACCTCGATCCGCCGCGGCGTGACCGCCTCGGTCGCCGGATCGTAGACCGCCACCACCGTATTGCCCTGCGGATCCTTGCGCGACACCAGCCCCGAGGACAGCACCAGCGCATCCTGCACCTCATCGAGCACGATGGTCACCTGCGCCGTCATCGAGATGCGCAGCTTGTGATCGGGGTTGGGCACGTCGAACAGGCCGTTGTAATACACCGCGCTGTCGCTCGAGGCCGTGTCCGAGCTGATCGAGGTCGGCGCCGGCTCCACCTCGCGCAGGGTGGCGTCGATCTTGACGTCGGGCTCGCCCAATATGGTGAAATAGACCCGCTGTCCGGCCTCGACGCGCACCACGTCGGCCTCCGAGATTTCGGCCTTGATCACCATCGTATCGAGATCGGCGATCTTGACGATGGTGGGAATGGTCGAATTGGCGTTGACCGTCTGGCCCTCGTCCACCAGCAGCGCGACGATGGTGCCATCGCTGGGCGCCACGATCCGGGTGCGGGCCAGGTTGAGTTCCGCCGATTCGACGCTGAGCTGGGACTGGGCGATCTGCGCATCGAGCTGGTCGATCTGCGCCTGTGCCGAATCCACCGCCGCCTGCGCCGTTTCGAGATCGGTCTGGCTGACCAGGCTGTTGGCGCTGAGCTGCTGGTTGCGCGCCAAAGCCGCCTCCGCCTTGACCAATGTCGCCTGCTGGCTGCGCTTCTGCGCCTCGATCCCGGCCAATACCGCCTGCGCGGTCTTGACCGCATTCTCCTGGTCGAGGCTGTCGATCTCCACGATCAGGTCGCCCTTCTTGACGTCCTGCCCCAGCGCCACATGCACCGCCTCGATGCGCCCGCTGACTTCGGCGCCCACGCTCACCAGCGAATTGGCTTCGAGCACGCCCGAGGCCAGCACCGTGCGTTCGATATCCCCGCGCGCCACCGCCACCGTATTGGGCACCGTCGCCGCTTCAGGCGCCGCGAGGAAATACCACCATGCCCCGAAGCCCGCGCCCCCGAGCACCATCAGCGTCACCAACCACTTCGCCAACGTCTTCAAGCCGCACTATCCTGCAATTTTCAAATCCACCGCAGGATAATACGCCCTGCGGCGAAGTTCACGTTAGGACTTCGTAAGGTTCGGACAGCTTTGCTGCCGGACGCGCGGAGCTACCCCTCGAAGCCGGCGCCCCGTTGACCGCCCCGGCCCACCCGGTCCACCCTGCCTGCTCCTTCCCACTCCAGGACCACCGATGTACCAACTGCTCGATCCCAGCCGCTTCACCGTCTTCATCACCGGCGCCACGTCAGGCTTCGGTGCCGCCGCTGCCCGCCGTTATGTCGGGGCCGGCGGCAAGGTGATCGCCACCGGCCGCCGCAAGGAGCGTCTCGAGGCCCTGCAAGCCGAGCTGGGCGCCGAAAACTGCCATATCGTCCAGCTCGACATTCGCGACCGCGCCGCCATCGATGCCGCTATCGCCGCACTCCCGGCCCCGTTTGACGCCATCAATATCGTCCTTGCCAATGCCGGCCTGGCGCTCGGCCTGCAGCCGGCGGCCGAAACCGAAATCACCGACTGGGAGACGATGATAGCAACCAATGTCACCGGCCTCGTCTATACGGTGCGGGCCCTGCTGCCGGGCCTCATCGCCCGGGGCGGCGGCCATGTCGTCACCCTGGGCTCGGTGGCCGGCGACTATCCCTATCCGGGCGGCTCGGTCTATGGCGCCAGCAAAGCCTTCGTGAAGCAGTTCGCGCTCAACATCCGCTCGGATGTGCAGGGCAAGAATGTGCGCGTCACCAATATCGAGCCGGGTCTCACCGAAACCGAATTCTCGCTGGTCCGCTTCAAGGGCGACCGGGGCAAGGCGGCAGCGCCCTATGAGGGCATGCAGGCGATGAATGCCGATGATATTGCCGAGTCGATCTTCTGGGCCACGTCTTTGCCCGCCCATGTCAACGTTAACCGGTTACAGTTGATGGCCACCAACCAGGCCTTCGGTCCTTTCGATATCCACCGCCAACGTTAAGTCTAGAGCAACTATAATATTGCGCTGCGGGGATTTCCCCCATTTTATGCGGCCATGAAGTCGCGCTCCGCCTCGCCCAGCCTGCTGCTCGTCGCCATTGCCACATTCTGCGTGGCGGTGGCGTTCGGCCTGCTGGTCGTGGCTACCTCGTTCAATTCGCTGTCGCTGCGCCTGCTGCCCACCGACGGCGATGCGGTCATGGTCTCACAGGTGCATGACGGCGCCGTGTTTTCCGAGCCCGGCCCGCGCTGGGCCACCGTACTCAAGGCCATCGGCGTGGCCCCGCCGGCCGAGGGCCGCCCCGCCGACTGGCCCGCCCCTGTCGCCGTCACCAGCGCCGACCTGCTGCCCGAGCCCGATAGCCTGGCCAGCTATGCCGAATACGACGCCTTCCTCGCCCGCCAGTCGGCCCTCGCCGACATCATGGCCGCCGATGCGGTCGAGCTTCACCTGCAGGATATCTTCACCCGGGAGGAATTCACCTCCGTCATCTATACCGACTATCGCGACGTCACCGCGCTGCCCGATGGCTTCTGGCTGCAGGTGCTGACCGGGGTCGCCGCCCTGCTCATCGCCGGCTGGGTCTGGGCGCTGCGCCCCCGCCATGTCGGGCCCATCATGTTCATGATCAGCGCCATCGGCCTGATGCTCTCGACCGCCACATCCGCCCTCTATGCCAATCGCGAGCTGGCGCTGCCCGCCGAGCTCTACGGCCTGCTGGTGCCCATCAATCATCTGGGCGTCGTGACCTTCGGGGTGGCGATGATATGCCTGCTGCTGAGCTATCCGCGCCAGCTCGTCCAGCCGCGCCGCTTCTGGCTGCTGCCGATCGCGGGCGCCGCCTATATGGCGCTCGATATCAGCCATGTCGAACTGGGCCTCGGGCCCTCCCAGCTCTATGTCTTCATTGCCCTGGCCATGCTGGGCATTCTCGGCGCCATCGCCCTGCAGTGGCGGGCCACGCGCGGCAGCCCGCATGACCGGGCGGCTTTGGGCTGGCTGGGCCTGTCGGTGGTCGCCGGTGCTGGCGCCTATACTTTGCTCGGCGTCGCCCCCATCCTGCTCGACAGCCCTTTCTCGCTGCCGCAGAGCCACGTCACCAGCGTCCTCGTCATCATCTATGCCGGCCTCGCCCTCGGCCTCAGCCGCTACCGCCTGTTCGACCTGGGCGAATGGTCCTACCGCGTGCTGTTCTATACGATCGGCGCGCTGGTGCTGCTGGCGCTCGATGCCGGCATCATCTACCTGCTCAATATCGATGCGGCCCCGGCCCTGGGCATTTCGCTGCTGCTGGTCGCCTTTGTCTATCTGCCCATCCGCGACTGGGTCTGGCGCCGCGCCACTGCCCGCCGCGCCATCGCCCAGGACGAACTGTTCTCCGCCGCGCTCGATGTCGCCTTCGCGCCCTCCCCGGCCGAAAGCGCCGCGCGATGGCAGGCCCTGCTGCGCCGCCTGTTCGATCCCTTGCAGATCATCGACACCCCCGCCGCCGGCCCGCAGCCGGAAATGGGCGAGGATGGCCTGTCCATGCAACTGCCCGCCGTGGCCGGCGCGCCGCCCCTGCGCCTCACCTATCCCTTTGCCGGGCGTGGCCTGTTCTCGCCCAACCACCTCAAGCTCGCCACCAACCTGGTCTCGCTCACCGTGCGCGCCGAGGAGGGCCGCGAGGCCTATATGCGCGGCGTCGGCGAGGAACGCCGCCGCATGGCGCGCGACCTGCATGACGATGTCGGCGCCAGGCTGCTGACGGGCCTGCACACCGCCGACGACACCACCCGCCCGACGCTGCAGGCCGCGCTCAGCGATATCCGCGCCATCGTCAGTGGCCTTTCCGGGGAGGAAGCCAGCCTCGACCGCGTGCTCGCCGAAACCCGCCACGAAGCCGCCCGCCGCCTCGAAGCCGCCGAGATCGCCCTCGACTGGCCCCTGCCCGAAGCCGAGATTGACGCCATCCTGCTCGATTATCGCCTGCACAAGGCGCTGACCTCGGCGGTGCGCGAAATCGTCTCCAACACCATCCGCCACTCCGCTGCCAGCCGCTTCACCGTGACCGCGACGCTGTCGCCCGGCCATCTGGCGCTGCATTTCGCCGACAATGGCAAGGGCCTGCCATCGGAGGCGCTGGCCGGCGAAACCGCCGGCTTCGGTCTGCGCAACCTACGCCACCGCATCGAGGATATCGGCGGGCATCTGACGCTGGCCGCAACCCCATCGGGCACCGCCATCACACTCGATATTCCGCTGGTCCTGCAGCCCCACACCCCGGAACCGGGGGTGCCCGAACCGCCACTTCCGCTTAACTCACCCGCATGAGTGTCGAACCCGCCGCTGCCCGCCTGTGCCTTTTGATCGAGGATCAGCCTCGCACCCGCGACTGGATGCTGTCCGTGCTGGCATCGGCCTTTCCCGACTTGCGCATCGAAACGGCTGGCACGCTCAAGGCCGCCCATGCCTGGCTCGATCACCACGCCGCCGGCCTCTGGCTGGCCATCATCGATATCGGCCTGCCTGATGGCTCGGGCGTCGATATCGTGCGCCGCCTGCAGCGCGAGCATCCCCATGTGCTGCCGGTCGTCGCCACCATCTATGACGACGACGCGCACCTGTTCGAGGCCATCGCCGCCGGCGCGCGCGGTTATGTGCTCAAGGACGAGGAAGCCGGCCTGCTGGTCAACTATCTCCGCCGCATCGAGCGCGGCGAGCCGCCCCTCTCCCCCTCCATCGCCCATCGCATGCTGAACCACTTCCGCGCCCCGGCCATCGTCAAGGACGAAGCCGGCCTCAGCCCGCGCGAGACCGAAGTGCTGACCCTGCTCGCCCGCGGCCTCACCGTCGCCGAAGCCGCCGCGCGCCTGGGCCTGCAGCCGCAGACCGTCGCCTCCTACGTCAAGGTCATCTACCAGAAACTCTGCGTCACCAGCCGCGCCGAAGCCACGCGCGAAGCGGTCAGGCGGGGGCTGGCATAGCCCCGCCCACCGGCCCACCCTCACCCACAAGGGGAGAGGGTGGTTTTCTCCGTTCAGCAGAAACCGGGTGGGGGGTTCTATCCGCGAGTCCAATGCTCGTGGAGCTACCCCTCATCCGCCCTTCGGGCACCTTCTCCCACAAGGGGAGAAGGGGAATCGGTATCGGTGGCCTACAATCCCAGGAACCGCACACTATCGGGATCCACCGGCACGCCCTCTTCCTGCCGCTGTGCCATTTCCTCCCATTCCCGGTCGCCCGGCGCCATGACCCGTTCGGCGCCATCGCGTACCGGCGCGCCGCGCAGGCTGGCGAGATAGCGCGTGATCATCACCCCGAACATCTCGCGCCCCACGAACTTGTCCGGGTCGATCACCAGCACGAAATGGCCCATGTTACGCGGCGTCGAAATGTCGTCGCCGCCGTACATGGGGATGAAGTCGGTATCGAGGGTCATGCCGGTCAGCAGCGCCGAGAACAGCGTCGCCACCCCCGCCAGGGCCGCGCCCTTGTAGCCATATTCCGCCCCGCCCAGCGGCAGCAGCATGTCGGCCTCGTCAGGGTCGGTCGTTGCGCCGCCATGCTTGTCCGCCGCCACACCCGCCGGCAGCTCCAGCCCCAGCGAGCGATGCAGCAGCACGCGGTTCATCGGAATGGACGAGGTCGCCATGTCCAGCAGCCACGGCTTGCTGCCGGGCACCGGCGCGGCAAAGGCCAGAGGATTGGTGCCATGGAAGCGCGCCGCGCCATCGAACAGGGCCACCATGGAATCGGTATTGGTCGTGGCGAAGGTGACGAAGCCCCGTTCCGCCCCCGCCAGGGCATAGGCGCCCGCCGCGCCCAGATGGGACGAATGGGCAATACCCACTGCGCCCACGCCGGCCTGCTGCGCCAGCGCGATCCCCACTTCGACGGCGCGATAGGCCGCATAATGCCCCAGCCCGTCATCGGCATCGACCATCGCGCTGCCGGCGGCGCGAATCTCGACCTTGAGCTGGGGATCCCGGTTGAGCCGGCCACCATGGAACATCCTGCAATAGTGTTCTGTCAGCCGCACGCCATGGCTGTCCACGCCCACCAGAGAGGCATGCAGCATGGCCCGCGTCGCCGCCGCGAGCGACGCCTCGCTCGCCCCCGCTTCGCGCAGCCGCGCGGCGACCTTTTCCTCCAGCAGCCCTGCCGCAAACCGCGTCGCCGAACTCTCCACCCTGCCATCTCCTGCCAGTCATGCGGTGGGACCATAGCGTCCCGCTACGCCCATGCAATGGAGATTCCCGCTTGCCGGGCATGACACCGCCAAGTTGGGCGACTATGCTCGGCCCCAACAGTTGAGACCATCCCATGCCGACCATCGATCCCATCACCCGCGACCTCTGGCAGGTCATATCCGCCACCGACGAAGTGCCTGTCGGCCTGGTCGAAACCACTATCCTGCTCGATACGCGCCTGGCCCTCACCCGCGACAATGACGGCAATCCCGTTGTCTGGCGCCGCACCGACGAGGAACAGGGCGACGAGATCGACCCCGAAACCGTGCTCGATCGCCTGCCGGTCATCACGGGCTATGGCTATATCTGGACCAGCCTGGGCAATCCGCCGAAAGAGCTGTTCCCCATCCCCGAATATGCCGAAGCCGACCGCAAGAACATGAGCTGCGGCTCCATTGGCCTGGCCGTCTCGGCCCCGCGCGCGGTGGAAAACTTCCTCGACATGGGCCATTTCCCCTATGTCCACACCGACATTCTCGGCGCCGAGCCACATACCGAAGTCAAGGAATACGACGTCGAAGTGTCCGAGGAACGCGACGAAGTGCTGGCCACCCGCTGCAAGTTCATCCAGCCCCGCGCCGCCAAATCGGCCACCGAGGCCATGGAGGTCGAATACGTCTATCGCGTGCCGCACCCCTTCTGCTCGGTGCTCTACAAATCCTGCCCCGAGGATGAGAACCGCCGCGACGTCATCGCCATCTTCCTCCAGCCGGTGACCGAGGAGCGCTGCCGCGCCCATCTGCTGCAGTCGATGATCGACAGCACCTCGACCATCACCGACCTGCGCCGCTTCCAGCAGACCATTTTCGGCCAGGACAAGCCGATCCTCGAAAACCAGTATCCCAAGCGCCTGCCGCTCGATCCCCGGGCCGAGACGCCCATCCGCGCCGACAAGAGCGCCATCGCCTACCGCCGCTGGCTCAGCCAGAAAGGGATCACCTATGGCGTGATCCCGATGGCAAGCTGATTATGCCGGCTTCGCCCCAGATGCCTGGGCTCCTACCCCTTCTCCCCTTAGGGGAGAAGGTGCCCGAAGGTCGGATGAGGGGTTCTTGGCCATCCACGCGCATTGAAGCATGGGCGGGCGCAGCACCCCTCACCCGGATTTCCGCTGAACGCGGAAATCCGCCCTCTCCCTCAAGGGGAGAGGGTGACGACTGCCAGCTTTGTGCCACCCCGTACGCCAGGGTGACCAACCACAACCATCATGATCGTGGCGCGATCCAATCCCCATCCGCCCCATGACCCTCTCCCTCGCCGACCCTACCTGGTACCCCATCGCCTCCAGCGAAGATCTCCCCTTCCGCCACGTCTATCAGGGCCAGCTCCTCGGCCGCGAACTCGCCGTCTGGCGGGCCGATGACGGCAATGTCAATGTCTGGGAAAACCGGTGCCTGCATCGCGGCGTGCGCCTCTCCATCGGCATCAATGAAGGCGGCGAGCTCAAGTGCCAGTATCACGGCTGGCGCTATGCCAACCGCTCCGCCGGCTGCACCTATATCCCCGCTCACCCCGCCGATGCCCCGGCCCGTCGCATCCAGAACCGCACCTACCCGGTGCGCGAGGCCTATGGCCTCATCTGGTCGGCCGCCAATGACGAGCAGGCCTTCCGTCCCTTCGCCGGCGCCGAGGGGTATGACTGGTTCGCGCTCCGCCCCATGCCGGTCAACGCCGCGCCCGAGGATGTGCTCGCCGGCCTTGTGGGCCTGGCGCCCGACGACCAGCCGGCCGACCTGCTGCCGGGCCTCGCCGTCCGCTTCGGCGGCACCTGTTACTTCGTCCAGCCGGTCGATGCCGGCCGCGCCGTCATCCGCGGCCTGCTGCGCGAGCCGCCTGCGGACACGCTGGCGACGCTCCGCCACTATAACGAAATCCTGAGCAAGCTGCGCGACCGCCTCGAACGATCCGCCGCCCGCAAGCCCACGCCCGAACCCTTGCAGCCGACCTTCGAAAAGCTCTCGGCGGATCTGGCCACCATGCCCGATATCGCCATTCCACGCGGCAATACCATAACCGTCGTGGTCCGGCGCAAATGGACCAGCGCCGATGGCGTCATCGGCTTCGAGCTGGCCGCGCGCGACGGCCACCTGCCCACCTTCCAGCCCGGCGCCCATATCGACCTGCATCTGCCCAATGGCATGACACGGCAATATTCCATCACCAACGGCCCGGGCGAGCTGATGAGCTACATCATCGGCGTCAAGCAGGAGAGCGCGTCCAAGGGCGGTTCCAAGGTGCTGGTGGAAACCGTGCGCGAGGGCGACCTGCTCTCCATTTCCGAACCGCGCAACAATTTCCCGCTGCGCCGCGACGCCATCCGCACCGTGCTCATTGCCGGCGGCATCGGCATCACGCCACTCCTCTCCATGGCGCGCTTCCTCGACAAGTCCGCCCTGCCCTATGAGCTGCACTATTTCACCCGCGCCGGCGAAACCGTGGCTTTCCGCAGCGAACTCGAAGCCCTTCATGGCAAGATCATCTTCCATACCGGCCTGCCCCGCACCGAAATCGGCACCACCATCGCGTCGGCCCTTGGCCAGTGGAGCATGGCCCAGCACGTCTATGTCTGCGGCCCCGGCCCCATGCTCGAAACCGTGCGCGACACTGCCGCCGCCCAGGGCTGGCCGGAAGAGTCGATCCATTTCGAGTATTTCAGGAACGACAAGGTCATCGACAATTCGTCCAGCTTCGATGTCGAGCTGGCTCGCTCGGCCATGACGCTGCATGTCCCCTCCGGCAAATCCATCATGGAGGTGATGCGCGAAGCCGGCCTCACCGTCCCGAGCTCCTGCGAACAGGGCGCCTGCGGCACCTGCCTCACCTCGGTTATCGAAGGCGAGGTGGACCATCAGGACGTCTATCTCAACGACAGCGAGAAGCGCGCCAATAGCTGCATGATGACCTGCGTGAGCCGGGCGAAGTCGGCCCGTCTGGTGCTGGATATCTGATGATGGGATCTATATCCGCCACCTCGGCTCCATTCCTCCCCTCCCCCTTGAGGGGAGGGGTCGGGGGCGGGGGTCTTTTAGTGAACCACAAAACCACCCCCACCCCAGCTCTGCCACGGCCCTTCGGGCCCGGCGACGCTACCCTCCCCTCAAGGGGGAGAGGGCGCAGGATCACACGGCCGCAACAATGACCATCACCCTCTACGACTTCGAACTCTCCGGGAACTGTTACAAGCTCCGCCTGCTGATGAGCATCCTCAAGCTGCGCTACGACATCGTGCCGGTGGATTTCTATCCCGGCCGCCAGCACAAGGCCGACTGGTTCCTGCGCCTCAATCCCTTCGGCCAGCTTCCGGTGCTCAAGGACGATGACCTCGTCCTTTCCGACAGCGGCGCCATCCTCGCCTATCTGGCGAAAAAGTACGACGAGACCGGCCTGTGGTTCCCCGACGATCCGGCAATATCAGCCGAAGTCCTGCGCTGGCATGCCGTGGCCGACGACATCACGTCCACCGCCTCCGCCGCCCGCCTGGCTCTCGGCTTCTTCTACGATTTCGACGTCGACAAGGCCCAGAAGAGCGCCCATCGCATCTTCCGCCTCATGGACGAACATCTCTGGTTCGGCGAGAAGGCAGGCCGCGACTGGCTCTGCTCGCCCGCCCATCCGACGACGGCAGACATTGCCTGCTTCCCCTATGTCATGCTGAGCGAGGAAGGCGGCATATCCCGCCAGGACTACCCCGCCCTCCGCCGCTGGACCGACCGCGTCCGGCGCATTCCCGGTTTCATAGTCATGTCGGGAATTTTCCCGGCCGGACGGGCGCTGGAAGATTGAGCCACGCCCTCGTGGTTCGAGGCTCGTGAAGAACTCGCACCTCACCATGAGGGCTACTGGAATACCGAGCTAACAGTAGCCCTCATGGTGAGGCGGGAGCGCAGCGACCCTCGAACCACGAGGGCGTGCCCCCTAGCCCCGCGCGCCCAATCCCGCTATTGCCTTGAACACAATCGAGGAGTCTTCCCCATGATCATCGAACCCAAGATTCGCGGCTTCATCTGCACCACCGCCCATCCCACCGGTTGCGCCACCAATGTCCAGCGCCAGATCGATCATGTCGTGGTTAAGGGCCCCATCCCCTCTTCCCGCAAGCGCGTTCTCGTCCTCGGCTGCTCCACGGGCTATGGCCTTGCCTCGCGCATCGTCACCACCTTCGGCAGCGGCGCCGATACGGTCGGCGTCTCCTTCGAGCGCGAGCCGGGCGAAACCAAGCCCGCTTCGGCCGGCTGGTACAATAACCGCGCCTTCGAGAACCGCGCCCGGGCCGCCGGCCGCAAGGCCGTCACCATCGAAGGCGATGCCTTTTCCGACGCCGTCAAGGCCGAGGCCATCGAAGCCATCAAGGCCAATCTCGGCCAGGTCGACCTCATCGTCTATTCCGTCGCCTCCCCGGTCCGCACCGACCCGAGCGACGGGGTCACCTATCGTTCCGCCATCAAGCCCTATGGCGCCGCGGTGACCTCCAAGACGCTCAATACCGGCACCGGCGAAGTCTCCACCATTTCCGTCGAGCCGGCGACCGAGGAAGAAGCCGCCGCCACAGTCAAGGTGATGGGCGGCGAGGATTGGGAACTGTGGATCAAGGCCCTGTCCGAAGCCGGCGTCCTGGCCGATGGCTTCCGCTCGCTCAACTACACCTATCTGGGCAGCGAGCTGACCTGGCCCATCTACCATCATGGTACTTTGGGCCGCGCCAAGGCCGATCTCGACCGCGCCGCCGCCGCCATCCGCCGGCAGCATGGCGAGCAGGCCGCCAATGTCGTCGCCCTTAAGGCCGTCGTCACCCAGGCCAGTTCCGCCATCCCGGTTGTGCCGCTCTATGGCACGCTGCTGATCAAGGTCGAGGACGAAATGGGGCTCGGCGAAGGCCCGATCCAGCAGATCGATCGCCTGTTCCGCGAAAAGCTACAGGGCGATGTGGCGCTCGACGACGAAAACCGCATCCGGGTCGATGATTGGGAACTGTCCGAGACCATGCAGCGGGAACTGGCCAGGCGCTGGGCCGAACTCTCCACCGAGACGCTGCCTGCCCTTGCCGACCTGCCGAAATATCGCGAGGAATTCCTCAAGCTCTTCGGCTTTTCCGTTGGCAGCGTCGACTACGGCGCCGATGTCGACCCGCGCGTGGTGAACTAGCCTCGGTGGCACGCCCTAGCCCGGCGGGTAGCGATGCTCCCCGCCCTGCCAGTCGCGCACGGTAAAACAGCCATCGCCGCCCGAAATGGCCGCTGCCCCGATCTCGGCCTTGCCATGCCCGCCGGGGATATCGAGCATATAGCTCGGCTGCGCCAGGCCCGATATCCGCCCGCGCAAAGCCGTTACCAGTGCCTGGCCCTCTTCGATGCTTACCCGGAAATGGCTGGTCCCCGGCGCCAGGTCGGGATGGTGCAGGTAATAGGGCTTCACCCGGTTTTCGACGAAAGCCTTCATCAGCCCCGCCAGCGTCTCGACATCGTCATTGACGCCTCTGAGCAGCACCGACTGGCTGATCAGCACCACCCCCCCATCCACCAGCCGCGCCATCGCCGCGCGCGCCGCCGGAGTGAATTCGCGCTCGTGGTTGGCATGCACCGCCAGATAAGTCGTCTTGCCGCTGGCCCTGAGCGCCGCCACCATGGCGCCATCGACCCGCTCCGGCTCCACCACCGGCACCCGCGTATGGAAGCGCACGATCTTGACATGCGCGATCCCGGCCAGCCGCGCCATGATCTCAGCCAGCCGCCGCGGCGACAGCACCAGCGGATCGCCCCCGGTGAGGATCACTTCCCAAATCTCGGGATGGTCAGCGATATAGCCGACGGCCGCATCCAGCTCCGGCCCGGTCAGCGTCCCCAGCCCGGCCGGCCCCACCATTTCGCGGCGGAAGCAGAACCGGCAATAGACCGGACACACATGCACCGCCTTGAGCAGTACCCGGTCGGGATAGCGATGCACGATCCCTTCCACCGGCGAATGCGTGAGGTCCCCGATCGGGTCCGCCCGCTCGTCCGGCGTCGTCACCAGCTCATTGAGTGTCGGCACGAACTGCCGCGCGATGGGATCGGCGGGGTCGGCGGGATCGATCAGCTCCACCACGGCCGGCGAGATGCCGATGGCATATTTCGCCGCGACCGCATCGAGGCCCACTCCATCGCTCAGCCCCGCCGCGACCAGCTCTCCAACCTCTCGCAATGGTCTGCGGGGCCCGCTCTGCTTCATTCCGCCACCGGCGCCCACAGCACCGCCTCGATCCTGGGCGCATGGGTCGCCAGCATGACCAGCCGGTCGAAGCCCAGCGCCACCCCGCTCGCCTCCGGCATCAGCGCCAGCGCCGCCAAAAAGTCCTCGTCGACAGGATAAAATTCGCCATAGATGCGCTGCTTCTCCGCCATTTCCCCGGCAAACCGCCGCCTTTGCTCTTCCGCATCTGTCAATTCGCCAAAGCCGTTGGCCAGTTCCACCCCGCAGGCATAAAGCTCGAACCGCTCGCTGACCCGCCGGTCATCCGCCGCCCGCCGCGCCAACGCCGCCTCCGCCGCCGGATAGCGGTCCAATATGGTCACCCGGCCGATCCCCAGATGGGGCTCAACCCGATCGGTCAGCACCAGGCTGAACAGATAGCTCCAGCTCCGGTCCCCCGGCACCACCATGCCAAGCGCCAGCATCTGGCCGGCCAGCGCTTCGCCATCAGGCACGCCCTCGTCATCCATCGTCGCCAGCAGGTCGATCCCGGCATGGCGCGAAAACGCCTCGACCACGCTCAGCCGCTCCGGCTCCGCGAACGGATCGCATTCGCGCTCCCTGAAACGCAGCGCCGGCACACCAGTCGCCGCCGCCGCGATCCGCAGCAAAGCCACGCAATCGGCGATGACGGCAGCGTAGCGCTCGCCCGCCCGATACCATTCGAGCATGGTGAATTCGGGATGATGCAGCGCGCTGCGCTCCCGGTTGCGCCACACATGCCCCAGGCTCGCAATCCGCGTCTCGCCCGCCGCCAGCAGCTTCTTCATGGTGAATTCGGGCGAGGTGTGCAGATACATCGGGCGCACCGCCCCGTCATTGCCGATCATGACAGTGCCGAAGGCATGCAGATGCGTCTCGTTGCCCGGCGAAAACTGCAGCCCCGGCGGATCGACCATGAGAAAGTCATGGTCCGCCAGATAGGCCCGCACCTCCGCCTCGATCCGTCCGCGCGCCAGCAGGATCGGCCGCCGATCCGCATGGAGCGAAGGCGACCACCACGGCGATGGCTGGGACGATTGCGAGCTCATGTGACCATTATGATTGGAGCGGGCTGGCGATTTTCGCCCAGATAGGGTAGTTGGCGCACCGAAAGTCTATTCCAGCGCGCGATGGCTTGCCTCTACGACGCGCCTACCGATTGAACAAGGAAGAATAATGGTCAAGGTCATCGCCTCTTCGCTGCGCAAGGGCAACGTTGTCGAGCAGGACGGCAATCTGCATGTCATCCTGACGGCGGAAAACGTCCATCCCGGCAAGGGCAACTCCATCACCAACGTCAACATGCGCCGTATCAGCGACGGCGTGAAGGTGGTCGGCCGCTGGCGCACCGTCGAAATGGTCGAAAAGGCCGATGTCGATGACCGCGAATACGACTATCTCTATTCCGATGGTGAAGGGCACCACTTCATGGAGCCCGCGACCTTCGAGCAGATCACCGTGGCCGACGACGTTATCGGCGACCAGAAGGCCTATCTGGTCGATGGCATGAAGGTTCACCTGATGACCTTCGAGGGCACCGCCCTCTCCATGGAACTGCCGCAGCGCCTGACCTTCGAGATCGTCGAGACCGAACCCGTGGTCAAGGGCCAGACGGCCTCCTCGTCCTACAAGCCCGCCGTGCTCAATAACGGGCTGCGCGTCATGGTCCCGCCCCATATCGGCACCGGCACCCGTATCGTCATTCTGACGGACGACAATTCCTATGTGGAGCGTGCCAAGGACTGAGGCTCTTTGTCCCCCTCTCCCCTTGAGGGAGAGGGTGGTTTTCCGCGTTCGGCGAACACCGGGTGAGGGACGCTGCGCCCCCCTAGGCTTCGACGTTGCGGATGGTGCAGAACCCCTTGTCCGCCCTTCGGGCACCTTCTCCCTCGAGGGAGAAGGCTCTTCCCCGGCAATCCGGGCTTCTCACTTCCCCTCGATCTCGCCCGCCGCGTCGCGCCAGTGGTCCTCGGCGCGGTCGACCGGCGCGCCCTCCGCCAGCCATTTGTCATAGGCGAGCTGGCGCACCAGCATGTCCTTGGCGCGCAGCCAATAGTCGAACGGCCGTCCCGCGGGGCGTCCATCCTGCTCCCACAGGAAATAGGCCGTCTGCCGAATTTGCTCGGCCACGTCTGAATTTTTTCGCATCGCCGCAACCGGTGGAAAGGGGCGCGGGTCTCCCCGCGCCCGACAGATCAAGCCGCCTTCTGGTTCACATTGGCCGTGGCGACCTGGCTCAGCTTCTTGTCCGTCGCCACTTCCTCCTGCAGCGTCGCATCGAGCAGGGCGGCGGCGTCGGTCAGGCCCAGTTGCTGCGCCCAGGTCTTGAGCGTGCCATAGCGGGCGATCTCGTAATGCTCCACCGCCTGCGCCGCCGAGACCAGCCCGGCATCGAGCGCCGCCGTGCCCTTGAAGTCCTCGATGATCGACTTGCCCTCCTCGATGATGCCGAGGATCGCGTCGCAGGTCTTGCCGCGCGCCGGCTTGCCCAGCAGCTCGAAGATTTGCTCCAGCCGCTCGACATGCCCCTCGGTCTCCTCGAGATGCTTCTCGAAGCCGGCCTTAAGCTCGGGGGAGGTCGCGGCCTTGGCCATCTTGGGCAGGGTCTTCACGATCTGGCGTTCGGCATAGTAGATGTCCTTGAGCGTATCGAGGAACAGGTCTTCCAGAGTCTTTTCGGTAGCCATGATTTGTCTCCGTTAGGGGTATCGACGCTGCTGCCGCAACGGCCCGCCTTGCTCCTCGGTTCCGCTCCGGCGTAGTCTTTCGACTCCTCCACCGGACCGCCCGCAATGATCGCCGCCCTCTACCCCGCCGATTTCTACCAGAACCGCCGCACCCACACCGCCCATGCCGCCAGCCGCATCCTGGCCGCCCTCCCTCCCGGCCTGCCCCGGCGCAGCGTCGCCGATATCGGCTGCGGCACCGGCACCTGGCTCGCCGCCGCGCTTGAGACCGGCGCCGGGACGGCCTTCGGCATCGAGGGCGACTGGGTCACCCCGGACATGCTCGACGATACCAGGATCGTCTTTGCCCCGCAGGACCTCGAACAGCCCTTTACCGGCCCGCGCGTCGATCTCGCCCTCTCCCTGGAAGTGGCCGAACACCTGTCGCCCGCCCGCGCCGAAAGCTTCGTGGCCGATCTCGCCGCCCTGGCCCCGGCTATCCTGTTCAGCGCCGCCATCCCCGGTCAGGGCGGCGTCGGCCATCTCAACGAACAATGGCAAAGCTGGTGGGCGGGCCATTTCGCGTCGCATGGCTATCGCGCCTATGACGTGATCCGCCCCGTCATCTGGACCGACGAGGCCATCCCGGCCTGGTACCGCCAGAATGCGGTGCTCTATCTCGATGCCGCCACCGCCACGGCCCTGTCGCTCATGCCGACAGCACCAAGCCTGCTCGACAAGGTTCACCCCGCCTTCTGGAACCGCGCCAATCGCGAGTTGCGATACGCCAATGCGCTGCCGGAATCCGAAGTCCTGCGCCGGCAAGCAGAAGCAGCGCAGCAGCAATAGCTACCGCGCAGCCCAGACCAGCCCGCGCCGCAATATCTCGCGCACCGGCCCCACCAGCTCATCGGCCGTATGTCCGAGCGATGAGTAGAACACCCGCCCCCGGTCATGCATGGTGGTGAACACCACCGGCATCACCACATTCTTGCGCCAGGGGTGAAACTCCCCCGAAAATCGCGTCGTCGCCAGCACGTCGACCGCCGGATCGTAGTTGAGATAATATTGCTCGCTCGTATGCTCGAAGCTGCCGATCCCGGCCAGCAGCGGATGATCTCCCACATCTACCCGATAGGTGATGATGTTGCCCGGATGCTGCACCCAGTAGACGCTGGCCGCGTAGCGGAACGGCACCGAGCTGCGAAAGCTCGTCGCCATGCCCATATGGAACCCGGCCAGCCCGGTCCCGGCGCGAATGGCCTCGATCAGTCTGTCCATCTTCTCGGGCGCCAGCACCCCATCGGTGATGACAGGCACGACCAGGTCATTGGTGCCGACATCCTCGGCTCCCAGCGCCTCGTAGTCGTCAGTCACGGTGACCGCGAACCCCTCCGCCTCCAGCAGCTCGCGCACCACATGCGCGCTCCGCTCCGGCGTATGCAGCGCCATCCCGCCCCAGACGATAAGGGCTTTTTTTGCAATCATGCGCCGCTCCTCCCAAGCACCACGACGTCATTCCCGCGAAAGCGGGAATCTCCCTTGCGGGGCAAAGTGGGATTCCCGCTTTCGCGGGAATGACCCTGAGCGTTAGGGAGACGCAGGTTCATAGTCCCAATCCCACTGCCCGCGTCCGATGCACCCCCTTGGGCACGAAGACGAAGTCTCCGGCAATCCCCAGCAGCTCCGCCGCCAGATGCACCACGGAAAGCCACATCTCGGTGCCCTGCAGGCTCGTCGCTTGCCCATCGGCAAAGGCAAAGCCCTCGCCATCCACCCAGCGTTCCGCGGCCCGGCCGATCACCGCCCGCGCGATGGCCTCGGCCTCGGCCCGCCGATAGTCGGTTTGCCTGAGGCACAGCAGCAGCGGATGCACGGTGTCGAGCAGGTTACAGGCCGTATAGGTCCGTCCCGAAAACCCGCCATAATTGCGATAATTCAGCAGCACCGAGTCAATGGCCCGCTCCGCATTGGGCACCGGCAGCCCGAACTGCGCATAGGTGCCGCGCGTCAGCCGATAGAAGCCGTTGACCGGCTGCAACAGCCCCTCGGCTTCCGTCGGCGAACCCCACAGCCCCGTCGCCCGGTCCTGCTGCATGGCCAGCCAGCCGAACAAAGTCTCGCGCGCCCGCCCGGTCTCGAAATAACGCGCATTGAAATAAAGCGCCGTGCCGATGGCATCCACCGCCGCTCCCGCGCCCCAGGCCCGCTCGCGCCAGCTCAGAGCTTCGAGCCAGTCGCACAAGGCGCTCGCCTCCAGCTCCACGGCGGAAACCCGGTGCAACGGCCCCCCGCCCAGCACCTCGATGGCATAGCCTACCGACAGCACATTGTAGAGCGCCAGCCCATTGTCCCGCTGCGCCTGCCCGGGCGCCAGCGGCTGATGCGGATCGGGAAACAGCCCCGTCTCCTTGTCCTGCAAGGCCTGCAATTGCCTGAGCGTCGCCGTCCGATCCAGCCCCTCGGGCACGGCGCCGAACCCCGCCGCGATCTCGATCGCGTCATTTAGATGCCGCGCACTGCGCCGCGCCGTCCCGTCCGCCTCGCGCGACACATAGTCCCCGCCCTCGCGGAACCGCGCCAGGATTTCCGGCCACTGCACCGCCGCAGCCGCGCCCAGCCGCCCCAGCGCCGACACACAATCCTTCCGCGCCGATTGCCCGCGATAGCGCACGATCCTTGCCGGCACCCCGCCGACAATGGCCAGCGGCGGCACGTCCCGGCTCACCACCGCCCCCGCGGCAATCACCGCGCCCTTGCCCACGCTCACGCCATCCAGCACCACCGCATTGGCCCCGATCCACACATCGTCGCCGATGGTGATCCCCAGGCTCTCATGCTTCTGCATATGGATCGGCACGCCCGGATCATCAAACCCATGATTGAACCCCACGATGGACACATGGCTGGCAATCCGCACCCCGTCCCCACAGCGCACCCTGCCCGAAATCATCGCATAGGGATTGACCGTGCAATGGCGCCCCAATTCCACATCGCCCCGCACCAGCGCATGCCCGGCAATCCAGCTCGCCTCGCCCAGCACCAGATGCGTCGTAAAGATCGCCGCCTCCGCCGCCACATATGCGGTGGGGTGGAAACTGGCTCCGGCTGCAGCGGCAAGGTGCGCCAGCCGCGCCCGATGCTCCGGCGCATCGATATCGGCCTGCGTCCGATCCCAGGTCAGAAATTGCAGCCGGGCTTCGTGATCGGCTTGTTCGAGCGTTCCGTAAGTATCCACCGTTCTTGTCCCATCCACCGCGGTCACCCTCCCCTTGCGGGGAGGGCAGCAAAGCTTGGCGCGTCAGCGCCTAGCGGCGCTGGGTGGGGGTGCGAGAGCCCCGGTCTTCGGGCTCGCTTACCCCACCCTAGTTTCGCTACGGCCCGCGGCCTAGCTGCACTACCCCTCCCCGCAGGGGGAGGGTGACATCGCGGGAGCGGCGCCTAGGCCAATCGCTCCAGCAGCGCCGGCTCGATCTCGAATTCCATCGGCGCGCCAGCGACAAACCGCTCCACTTCCTCAATGGCCATCTGCCCCAGCCGCAATCTTTCCATGCCCACCGCGCCCGCCACATGCGGCGTGAGAAACACATTGGGCAGATTGTAGAGCGGCGAACCGCGCTCGGGAATTTCGGGATCGGTCACATCGATCACCGCATGAATACGCCCGCTCTCCAATTCGGCGATCAACGCCGCCTCGTCGATCAGCGCCCCGCGCGCCGTATTGATGAAGGCGGCCCCATCCTTCATCAGCTTGAGCTGGCTGGCCCCGATCATCGCCCGCGTCGAGGGCAGCGCCGGCGCATGGATCGACACCACGTCCGAGCGCGCCATCAGCGTGTCGAGATCGACCAGCTCGGCCCCCTCAAGCACCGGATCGCCCGCCTTCACGAAGGGGTCGCTGACCAGCACGGTGAAGTCGAACCCCATGAGCATTTTCGCCACCTTGCGCCCGATGCGCGAGGCGCCCACCAGCCCCACCGTGCGGTGATAGTTGCCGATCGGCTCATCCATCAGCGCGTAGCTGCTCCGCCGTCCCGGATCGGCCCGATAGCGGTCGCGCAGCTCGAATACCCGCTTGTTGGCGAAGATGATCGAGGCCAGGGTATATTCGGCCACCGGCACCGCATTGGCATCGGCCGCATGCGTCACCCTGATGCCCGCCGCATAGACCGCCGGGGCGAGCGTGAATTTCACCGTGCCCGCCGCATGGGCGATGAGCTTCAAATTCGGCGCCGCCTTGACCACTTCCGCCGTCACCATGGGGCAACCCCAGCCGGTGACGAGAATGTCGACCTCGCCCAGGATGGCCCGCGCCACGGCGCTGGAAAACTCCTCCAGCGGCGCCGGCTCGACGATGTCGCAGACCCCGGCCAGCCGTGACAGGGCCTCCGCGTCGAATACATGCCTGGTCTTGTCCGCCGCCATGGCGAAGGCGAGTTTAGGGCGCATTTTCAGAACCGCTCCGCCACCTTGATAGCACTGACATCCACGCCCTCGCGGACAAACATGGCTTCGAGCGCCGCCATGTCAGGGGCATGCGGCACCTGCCCCAAGGCCGCCTCGGCCTCCGCCCCCGCCGGCAGCGCCATCGCCGCCGTCACCAGCAGCGTCGTCCCAATGAGAATCTCGCCGCGCAATTGCGGCACGATGGTCTTGGAGACGATGAGGTTGGTATTGGGATAGGCCCGATGCGCCCGCCCCTCGCGCTTGCCGGCGAGATCGACAATGGCGCTCACATCGTCGGCGCCCCTGGCGACGGCGCGGCCCGCTTCATCGATGGTGGTATCGGCATTGAGGTCGGCCCGCGCAATCGCAAACCCGCCCTCGGTGGCATGCAGCGCCCGCGGTGTGGTGATCCTGTGTACGCGGATATGCCAGAGATTGGCCGGGATCAGCCAGGTCTCCACATCGACATCGCTCCACGGCTTCCAGCGCGAATAGAGCGTCTGCTCGGCGATCTGCGCCACCTCATTGGTCTCGCGCACCCGGTAGTGCCGCCCGTCATCGGAAAAGGCCAGCGCCCCGTCGAAGGCCCCCATATTGTAAGCCCGCTCATCCACCTCGACCGAAAAGCCATAGCGGCTGGCATAGGCGAATTTGGCATATTTCTCGGTGCCGGCCCGCATCTGCCAGTTCTGTTGCCCGCTCGACAAGGCCACCACATTGCCCGGCGTATGCATCATCACCATGCCCGGATGCTTGAGCGGCACCGGCTTCTTGCTGACCACGGCCGGCGTTTCCTCAGCCGTCCAGAAGGGATGATCGGCAGGCAAAGCCAGCGGCAGGAAAGCCTTGAGCGCCCAATAGGGCGAACCGGCCGAATTGTAGCTCTCGGACATGAACAGGTTCGGATAGCCATAGCCGACCGACAGCACGCCATCGCGGTTGGCAATCGGCTTGTCCGCCCACCAGCGCAGGTGCCGCAAAAACTGCCCCTTGATCTCGCCCCAGGGCAAAGCCTCGAGATCGGCAAAGGCCAGCGCGCCCCAGATGCCGCCGCAGGCAAACCGATAGGTCAGGCTCCGCCCGAAGGCCAGCACCCCGCCATCCTCGTCGAACCAGTGCCGGATATCCTTGGCGAACAGGGTCGCCCGCTCCTTGTAGGCCGCCACCCGCTTCTCGTCGCCCCTGGCGAGCTTGGCATAGATCAACCCGTAAAAGTGCATGGCGAAGGGGATGTAGTGGTCGATGCGTCGCACATTGCCGTCGCGATACCACCCGTCGCCCAGATAGAACCCGTCCAGCTCTTCGAGATACTTCTCGGTCAGCGAGCGGTCGAACTCGACGCCGCATTCCTCCAGCCCCAGATCGACCAGGATGCGGAAGAACTTCCAGTTATTGTCGGCATAGTCGAACTGGCGGGCATGCTTGAGATATGCCGCCAGATTGCCTTTGGCTTTCTCGCTCAATGGCTCCCACACCAGATGCGGCAGCAGCCGCATGGTGAAGCCCACGGCCGCCAGCTCCACCATGCGCTGGTCGGTGGAATTGACCTCTCCCCAATATTCGGGATGCTCGGGGTCTGTCCCATTGGCCAGCCCGCGCCGATAGAGCTCCCAATGGTCGAATTCCCCGCCCCCAGCCGCCAGCGGCGTCAGCCCCCAGAGCGGCCGCGCAAAGCCTTCGAGGTCCGCTGCCGCCCGGTCGAAATGCGCCCCGGCCCCATCGAGCCGCACCCGCGCCCCGCCCTCCGAAAAATAGGGTAGGAGCGGATTGAACAGGTCCCGCAACCCCTTCTCGACATCGGCGCGGGTCTTGAGCGGATTGCCATGCAGCGGATTGGCGGTGACAGGGTCATAGGTCATTTAGAGCAAGCACTCCTGCTGGACGAGCAACATGTTTCGCGATCGACAGATGCGGCGGTTCTTTCCCCTTCTCCCCTTGAGGGAGAAGGTGCCCGAAGGGCGGATGAGGGGTCTCTTCTTTGAGCGTCTGGCATGGGAAGACGCAGCACCCCTCACCCGGTCCTTCCGCTGAACGCGGAATGACCACCCTCTCCCTCAAGGGGCGAGGGGAAGAGGCGGAGGGCAGACCCAGGAGCGCTTCACGCCTCATGCAGCACCGCCTCCGGCGCATCCTCATACGCACCCTTCAAATGGAGTTTCTCGGCAAAATGGCAGGCCGCTTGCTGCGCCGTCCCCTCGATGGGGCGCAAAGCCGGCTTTTCGCTACGGCACTTGTCTTCGGCATATTTGCAGCGTGGATGGAACGGGCAGCCCACAGGCCGGTTGCCCAGATACGGAATCTCGCCCAGCACTTCCTTCTTGCGCCCCTTGCGCCGCAGCGGATCGGCAATCGGCAGCGCTTCCAGCAGCAGTTCGGTATAGGGATGGCGTGGCCGCTCGAACAGCATTTCAGTGGGCGCGTTCTCCACCATATGGCCCAGATACATCACCGCCACCCGGTCGGCGATGTAGTTCACCACCCCCAGGTCATGGCTGATGAAAATATAGGTCAGCCCGAATTCGGCCTTCAAATCTTCCAGCAGGTTCAGCACCTGCGCCTGGATGGAAACATCAAGCGCCGACACCGCCTCGTCGGCAATCACCAGCTTGGGGTCCAGCACCAGCGCCCTTGCAATGCCGATGCGCTGCCGCTGCCCGCCCGAAAAGGCATGCGGATAGCGCCCGACGGCTTCGGCTGGAATACCCACCTTTTCCAAGGTGGAAATCACCCGCTCTTCCAGTTCCTTTCCCTTGCAGATCCTGTGGATGCGCAACGGCTCAGCGACGATGTCGAACACCCGCATATTGGGATTCAGCGAACTCATCGGGTCCTGGAAGATCATGCGGATATCCTGCCGCCACGGCTTGATCTCCCGCTTGGAAAGCGCGCTCAGTTCCACCTCGCCGCCCGATTTCGGATGATAGACCACCCGCCCCTCATTGGCCGGCTGCGCCTTGATGATGCAGCGCCCCAGCGTGGTCTTGCCGCAACCGCTTTCGCCAACAATGGCCAGCGTTTCGCCCGCCTCCACCGTCAGGCTGATATCGGTCAGCGCATCGAGCCTCCGCTCCGGCCCGAACCAGCCGCCGCTGAGCGTAAAATGCTTGGACAGGTGTTCGACAGTCAGCAGCGCGCTCATGCCACCGCCTCCGCAGGTTGGCGCGTCAGCAGGTGACACCGCGCATGGTGGCCGTTCCCCACTTCGGTCCGTTCCGGCCTTATCGTGGCGCAGGGTTCGAACGCATAGGGGCAACGGCTGGTAAAGGCGCAGCCTTCCGGCCGGTCCCTGGGCGCCGGCACCGTGCCCTTGATGGGGCTGAGCCGCACCCGCTCGGCCTTGCGCGCCATCTTGGGAATGGAGGCCATCAGCGCCTGCGTATAGGGGTGGCTCGGCCGGGCGAACACATCATGCACATCGCCCTGCTCCACCACATCGCCCAGATACATCACTGCCACTTCGTCGGCGATTTCGGCCACCACACCCAGGTCATGGGTGATGAACAGCATCGCCATGCCGAAATCGGCCTGCAATTGCCGCAACAGGTCGAGGATTTGCGCCTGCGTGGTCACATCGAGCGCCGTGGTCGGCTCGTCCGCGATCAGCAATTGCGGCGTGCAGGCCAAAGCCATGGCGATCATCGCCCGCTGCCGCAACCCGCCGCTCAGCTCGAACGGATAGGCATCGGCCCGCTCCCGCGCGCCGGGTATCCCCACCTGGTCGAGCAGGGCCACCGTGCGCTCGCGCGCCGCTTTGGATTTGAGCCCTTCATGGATCACCATCATCTCGTCGATCTGGTCGCCGATTGTATGCACCGGCGACAGCGAGCTCATCGGCTCCTGGAAAATCATCGAGATCTGGTTACCCCGGATCGCCCGCAGCGGCAGGCTGTCCTGCTTGAGCTTGACGATATCGGTCGGCTGTTCGTCGCCGGGCGAAAACACAATCGAGCCACGCCGGATTTCCGCATTCTTGTCCAGCAGCCGCAACACGGCCCGCGCCGTGACCGATTTCCCGCAACCGCTCTCACCCACCAGCGCCAGCGTCTTGCCAGGGGTCAGCGTAAGATCAACCTGCCGCACCGCCTCGATATCGGCCTCGTCGGGCGAGGAGAAGGTGATGGACATGTCGGAAATGGTGAGGATGGGGTGGGTCATGACCAGGCCTCTTTATTCGGGGACACATTCCCCCTCATCCGGCCCTTCGGGCCACCTTCTCCCCGGCGGGGAGAAGAACACGGAGCCGCGACGCCTCTTATTCCTCTCCCCGTCGGGGAGAGGGTGGATCGGCCGCAGGCCGAGACGGGTGAGGGGGAGTCCATCGACACGCTCAAAACCATCGCACTACCGCCCATGAGGATCAGCTGCATCGCGCAGCCCATCGCCAAAAAAGTTCATGCTCAGAATGATCACCACCACGCAGATGCCCGGCGTCAGCAGCCACGGCGCGGTGGCCAATGTCCGGATATTCTGTGCGTCCTGCAGCAGCGTGCCCCAGCTGACGATCGGCGCCTGCAATCCCAGCCCGAGGAAGCTCAGTGCCGTCTCCGCCAGGATCATCCCCGGAATGGCCAAGGTCGCCGCGGCGATGATGTGGCTCATGAAGCTGGGCACCATGTGCCGCGTGATGATGCGCCAGTCGCTGGCCCCGTCGAGCTGCGCCGCCGTCACGAAATCCTCGGTCCTGAGGCTCAGGAACCGCCCCCGCACCACCCGCGCCAGCTCGGTCCAGCCGATCAGGCTGAGAATGACCGTGATGGCGAAATAGGTCTGGAGCGCCGTCCAGTCCTTGGGCAAAGCCGCCGCCAGCCCCAGCCAGAGCGGAATGGTCGGCATCGAGCGGATGAACTCGACCACGCGCATCACCGCACTGTCGAACCAGCCGCCATAATAGCCGGCAAAGCCGCCGATGATGATGCCGAAGAACAGGCTCAGCGTCACGCCGGCCAGGCCAATGGAGAGCGAAATGCGCGTGCCGTGGATCAGCCGGCTCAACAGGTCACGGCCCAGCCGGTCGGCGCCCAGCACATAGAACGGCGCCCGCGCTTCGGTCACCCCGATGAACTTGACCGACATCGGGATCACCCCCGCCAGCAGATAAGGATCGCTCGGCACGAAGAACTGCACCGGGATTTCCACCTCCGGATCGATCACGAAGGTCCGCCGCATCGCCTTCTGGTCGATCTCGGTGGCATAGCCGTTCACATGCGGGAAAAAGCGCCAGGAGCCGTCCTCGCCGGTCGAGAACAGCTGGATGCCCTGCGGCGGCGCATAGGTGTAGCGCGCGCTATAGGCCGATGGATCGGCCGGCGCCAGGAACTCGGCCAGCAAGGCCACGAGGTAGAAAGCGAGAACGACCCACAGGCTCACCAGCGCCAGCCGGTGCCGCTTGAAGCGCCGCCACATCAGCCCGAGCTGGCTCTCGCGCCGGGCACGGCGCACCGGAACCTCGGCAATGGCAGTCGTCCGGGTCATGGTTTCCACGGCCATTATTTGCTCCCGTACCGAATGCGGGGATCGATCCAGGCGAGCAGCAGGTCGCTGATCAGCGTGCCGATAACGGTGAGCACCCCCAGCAGCATGATGATGGCGCCGGCCAGATACATGTCCTGCGACGTGAGCGAGCGCAGCAGCAGCGGCCCGGCCGTCGGCAGGTTGAGCACCACCGAGACGATGACCGAGCTCGATACCAAAGCCGGCAGCAGCCAGCCGATGGTCGAGACCAGCGGATTGAGCGCCACCCGCACCGGATATTTGATGATGGTGCGGAATTCGCTGAGCCCCTTGGCCCGCGCCGTGGTCACATAAGGCTTCTTGAGCTCGTCGAGCAGATTGGCCCGCAGAATCCGGATCAGCTCGGCCGTGCCCGCCGTCGACAGCACCAGGATGGGCGCCCAGGCATGGCTCAGGAAGTCCCATATGCGCGGCAGGCTCCAGCGCGCCGTCTCGAATTCAGGCGAGAACATGCCGCCCAGCGTCTGCCCGAAATAGACGAAGGTCAGATACATCAGGATCAGCGCGAAGAAGAAATTGGGAATGGCCAGGCCGATAAAGCCGCCAATGGTGGCCAGGTAATCGCCGAGCGAATATTTGCGCACCGCCGCATAGATGCCGATGGGCAGGGCCACCAGCCACATGACGATGACGGCGAGGCCTTCGAGCAGGATGGAGTTGCCCAGCCGCCCCCAGATCAGCGTCGTCACCGGCGCTTTCCACTCGAAGCTCTGCCCGAAATCGCCGCGCGTCACGATGCCCGCGATCCACTTCCAGTATTGCACCAGATAGGGTTCGCCGAAGCCATATTGCCGGCGCAAAGCCTCGATGGCAGCCGGATCGACCCGGTCGCCATTGGCACTGAGCGTCGCCACATAGGTCGTCAGGTAATCGCCCGGCGGCAGCTGGATGATGGCAAAGGCCACAAAGCTCACGGCCCACATGGTCAGCACCATCGCTATCAATCGGCCGCCAATGAAACGCAGCATGGGCGTCTCCTGTTCGTCTGGACTCGGGGCTTCCCTCTCCCCTTGAGGGAGAGGGAGCAATTCTGCGTACAGCAGAATTGCAGGGTGAGGGGTTCTCTCCGCTTGCGCGAAGCCGGAAGGGCCGAAAGAACCCCTCATCCGCCCTTCGGGCACCTTCTCCCTCATGGGGAGAAGGGAAGAAGTCTCAACCCTCCGCGGCACCCGCAAGCGCCGCGGAGGGCGGGAGGGATCCTATTCCGCGGCAAAGTACCACTGGAACGGATCATAGGGTGCCGGCGTCGGGAACAGATACGCCTGGAACAGCGTGTCGGGGATGTTCCGCACATTGTTCTTGGCGATGTAGTAGGTGTCGCCAGGCAGGCTCACGCCGATGACCGGGAAGTTTTCCTGGCCGATGGTCAGGATTTGCTTCATCAGGTCGGCCCGCTTGTCGGGGTCGCCCTCGCCGCGCAGCGAGGTCAGCAGGTCCATCTGCTCTTTGGCCCAGGGCGCCGGCTCTTCGGCGATATCGGGCGTCGTGCCGTTGAACCAGGCCTGCCAGCGGAACGCCCATACCGATTCAGGGCTGAAGGCCATGTAGTAGCGCGGCTCCTGCACCACATCGAGGCCGCCATCGCCGCCCCAGACCTGCGCGTCATAGTCGCCCAGCGGCCGCTTGTCGTAGTAGAGCGTGCGGTCGATATTGTTGATTTCCATCTTGATGCCGGCCGCTTCGAGCTGGAGCTGGATGAGTTCCAGCATATCCGGCCATTCCGGACGGAGCGAGGCGATGGTGTCGATGGTGATGGTCAGCGGCGAGCCATCGGCGAAGGTGTACATGCCGTCGCTGCCCTTCACCAGGCCGGCCGCTTCGAGATGCTGCGCCGCCAGTGCCGGGTCGAACTCGGTATACTGCTTGGCATAGGTCTCGTTGTAGTAGGGCGACTCCGGCCGCGGCGCCACCTGGTAGGGTTCGCCCTGCCCGGTGAAGACGACGTCGATGATTTCCATGCGGTCGAGTGCATGGCTGATGCCGATGCGGAAGTCCTTGTTCTGGAACAGCTCGCGGCGTTTCGGATCGACATGGTTGAGGTTGAACTGGATGACCATCGTATTGGACGAGGACTGCACTTCCGTCCCCATGCGATAGTCGCCCGCCTCCTGGCCGTCGAAGAACAGCGGCTGGTTGGCCACGGTCGAGATATGGCGATCCTGGAAGTCGATCTCGCCATTGAGCGCCATCAGCGTGATTTCTTCGAGCGAGTCCGAAATGCGCATTTCCAGCCGGTCGATATAGGGCAGCTGGTTACCCTCGGTATCGACCTTCCAGTAATAGGGATTGCGCACGAAGGTCGTGCGGGTCGCATCGCCCGTCAGCGGCTCCTCGATCATCCAGGCGTTCATGAAGGGCAGGTCGGGATTGGCCCAGCGGATGGTTTCGGTGGCCCAGGAGCAGCGATCCTGCATCCACAATTCCCAGGTCTCGAACCCGGCCGCCTTGGCTTCCTCGGCGGCATTGGGGTTGGTGCCCGGATAGAACTGGCCGCAATAATCCTTGGAGAGCGACACGATGGTCAGCCCGTTGACGCTGGCCAGTTCGTCCATGATCACGCCGTTCGGATTCTCGAAGATGAACTTGAACGTAGTGTCGTCCACCACCTCGATGCTGACCGGGTTGGCCGGGTTCTTCACGAAGCCCCCACCACCGGCATAGGTCGGCTCATGCAGCAGGTTGACGGCGAATTCGATGTCGGCGCTGGTGAACGGCTTGCCGTTGTTCCACTTGAGCCCCTCGCGCAGGTGGAATGTATAGGTGCGCGCATCGTCGCTGACTTCCCAGCTCTCGGCCAGGTTGGGGATGATGGACTTCCATTCCCGGTCGTAGCGCACCAGCCCGTCATAGGCGACGGTGCGGGCGATCCAGGCATGTCGAGGCCGCCGCGCAGCGCCGAGTGCCAGGTGCCGCCATAGGTGCCGACGCTTTCGACCGGCGTGATCACCAGCGGATTGGCCGGCAGGCGCTCTTCGAGCGGCGGCAGCGCCCCGCTGGTCACCAGCTCGTCGAGCATCGGCGCCTGTTGTTGCGCCAGCGCCGGGGCCGCGGCGAGCATGGTGGCCAGGGCCACTGCGCTCGCCAGCCCCGTAAGTCGGGTGCGTTGCATGAAGACGTTGGGCTTCATCGTGTTAGTCCTCCCTTGCCCGGTGCACCGTGCTCCGGGTTCTTCCTCCAAGATTGGCGGTTCATCCGCCGCGCAGCCGAGATGCCCCCGCCTGCAAGCTCTTTTCACGCCGCCTCAGAGCGGCGCGATCTCAAGCGTCACCGCGCCCCGGCCCGGCCGCTCCCTCGCCGTGAACAGCACGCGGGTCAGGTCGACCGATGGCGCATATTGTTTTTCGACGCCGCGATGGGTCTCGGTGGTCACCGCCACGCGGGCCGGATCGAACCTCACGCGCACCCCGCCATCGGCATCGCCGATCCGCACGTCATTCGCGCCGATCTCGACATCCAGCGGCGTCACCAGCACCGATTGGAAATCGCCGCCGCCATTGGCAAAGGCAAAGCTGTCATTGAGCGTGATGCGCCCGCCCGGCGCCTGCCGGTCCAGCGCCACTTCGCGCCGCAATTGGATCAACCCGGCCGCTTCCGGATAGGCCGCGGCCATGTCGATGGTGAGCACGTCCCTGTCAGCGCCATGGCTGTGTCCCACTACGCTGGCGGCGCGCTCGGCGCCCTCGGCCTGCTCATGGCCATTGACCACAGGCACCGAATGTCCGCGCGACGAGGCCATGATGTTCTGGTAGCGATCGGGCCCGAAATAGGCCTTGGAATAGCGCCCCCGTCCCGGATCGGTCAGCACGACGCGACCCTTGTTGACCACGATCAGCGAGCCGACATCGTTCTGGTTGTGCATCTCGTCATTGTGCCCGCCCTTGACCGCGAGGCGCAGCGAACCCGGATCGGCAGGGTCGAGCCGCGATATCATCCAGGCCATGTCGCCATACCAGTCATGCGCGGTGCCGCCGAAGGCGACATGCTTGTCCGGCAGCGGCCAGGCATATTGGCGCAAAGGCCAGACGAACTGGTTGAAATGGTCGACCACGAAGTCGTTGCGCATGCCCAGCTCGGTCAGCTCAGGCAGGTCGAGCCGGTCGGCCAGGTGGCTGAGCAGGCCGGGATGGAAATTGGGATTGCTGTCAGAATCCGAAAAACTCGCCCACAGCCCCTGCGTCAGCACCGTGCGCACCGGGAACCGCGCGATGTCGCGGACCTGTGGGTTATCGAGCAGGTCGATGGCGCCGCCGGTCCGCGCCGCCAGCAGATGCGCCAGCACTACGAAATTGCCAAAGCCATAGGACCAGTAATCGGGCCCTTCCGACGAGCCGCCCTGGCTGTCGAAGGTTTCGAGATAGTCGGCCAGGCTATGCAGCCCGCGCGTGATGATCTCCGCCAGCCGGTCCAGATCGTCAACGAAATAGCAGGCCGCCCCGACCACGCCCGCCACGCAGACCGCCGTCCAGTTATTGACCTGCCGGGCCGGCGTCGTATGCAGCCACCAATGATCGTTCCGCTCGAGGAACGGGCGGATGGTGCGCCGGTCGGTCTCGCTGCGCAGCCGCGCCCGCAACCCCGGCGACAGCGTGTCACCCAAGAGGTAATCGAGTTCGGCCAGGTCCAGCCCGGTCATCGCCGCCGCCAGGTCCACCGTCGGCCGGTCGGGAAAGTCGAGCGTCCGCGCATGGGCCGGCCAGGCCCAGTTGGTTTCTTCGAGCCGGGCAAAGGCGATATTCTCGACGGCGGCGGTGAACCGCCCCTTGCCGTCAAGCCATTCGGCCAGCGTCAGCCGATAGAGCATGTTGCGCCGCTGGCGCTGGGCATCTTCATAGCCCTCGCGCCGGCCGTTGCGCTGAAATTCGAGATAGAGTTCGGCCGGAAGCGCCGGGATCGGCGCGGACCTGTCGGCCTCCGCCGCCGCCAGCAACTGGGCCACGGCGGCTTCGCCTACCCGGCCACGCACCTCTCCCACCGACGCACCCCGGGGGAAGGGCGTAAAGGCCGGCGCGCTGTCGAGCACCATGCGGACGTGCTTGACGTTCCACCGCCGCAATTCCATGCCGTTCCTCCCGTCGGCGCCACACCGGGCGCTGTGCCACCGTTCCTGCCGTGCTGCCCTTCTTGATCGAGGACAGGCTCCCACAGGTCAGCGACCCTGACTTATGCAATCAAGCTAACGGTAAGACAGTTTTTGCGTCATTTCAATCTTTTTGCGCAAATCACGCAACTTACGCAAATTTGTTCATTTTGCGTCGATCCGACAACAGCATAGACGGCGGAAAATCACCCATCCCGCCGTCAAATGCTAACAGTGTGCTAACATCAGGCCGGGGGTGTTGACGCGATTTCGGGGTGTGATGGAGAGGTGGCAGAAGAATTTATCCCCACCCACCGGGGCCACCCTCCGCGCTCATAGGGAACGAATGTGGAGTGGAGCGCAAGTCACCTCGCCCCTGAGGGGAGAGGTCGGCGCGCAGCGCCGGGTGAGGGGTTCAGCGTTGCGGTGGGCACGAACCTTTCACCAGCACTGAACCCCTCACCCCGCCCTCTCCCCTCAGGGGAGAGGGAGCGCGCGTTCAGTGGACCTGGGCATAATTCTCCTCTTCTCAAGGGTGAGGGGCGGCGACTGCAACAGCCGTGTTCCTACCCCGGAAACACCGTCTCGCCCGCGACCATGCTCACCCCGATCTCCAGCTGCTGCACCGCCATTTCGCCATCCATATGCTCGGCAAGCAGCCGCACCGCGCCGCGCCCGATCGCCTCGCGGTCGACGCGGGTCGTGCTCAGCCGCGGCGTCGCGATACTGGCCAATGGCAGGTCGTCGAAGCCGATGATCGAGAAATTCGGCGGCAGCGGACTTTCGACGCCATAGATGCCCTCAAGCATCTCGACGGCGGCGATATCGTTCCAGATGAAGGCTGCGGTGACGTCATGCTTTCCCGCCAGCAGGTCGGCCAGCAATTCCTTGGTATGCCGCTCGCCGGTATGGACCACCGTGCCCACCGCCCCCGCCGTCTTGGCGATAGCCTGCTCGAAACCGCGCTGCCGCTGGCGGATGGTGGGCCGGTAGCTATGGGTGAAATGCAGGATTTTGCGGTGCCCGGCATCCAGCAGGCGCTGCGTCGCCATATAGGCGCCGTAGTAATTGGCCGGCGAAACCGAGCTGATCCGCATCATCGGATCGCTGCCATTGACCAGCACCACCGGCACTTCGGCCTCCGTCGACCAGGCGGCCAACTCGTCCCAGCCATCGATGCCCGCCAGCAGCAGCCCGCCGGCATTGGCCTGCGCCACCTGCTTGCGGATCAGCTCCAGCGTCACCGCCGATTCATTGACCAGCCGCAGGTCGAGCGCCATGCCGGCCGCCGCCGCTTGCTCCCGCATGCCTTCGACAATGCCGAAATAAAAGCCCGATAGCCCGCTCGTCGCGCTGCCCAGCGGCACCAGCGCCACGGCGCGCTTATCCCCCGTCACCACCGCCATGTTATGCTTGGACTTGTAGCCCAGCGTGCGCGCCATGCGCTGCACGTCGCGCCGCACCGCATCGCTGATGCCGATCTCGTTGGCCAGGGCGCGCGACACCGTACTCACTGAAACGCCGAGACGTTCCGCGATATCGGCCTGGTTTGCGCGTTTCTGGGTCGCCACGGGATCTGCCTCGCTGTCTCATCTACGCAATATTTGCGTTTTTTGAGCAGCGCAAGTCCCGCCGCGAACTTATCCCCTCACCCAAACAGTTTGCCGAGCCACACCATTTGCGCCCGGTCCTGGAACGCCTGGCCACCTTCATGATTGTTGAATTCGTACTCTTCGATGCTCTTGTCGGCGCCGGCATAGGCATTGTAGGCGCCATAGACCGTCGATGGCGGACAGGTTTCGTCCATCACCGCCACCGAGAACAGAGCCGCCGCCTTGGCCTGCCGCGCGAAGTTGACGCCATCGAAATAATTGAGCGTTTCGAAGACCTTGGCCTTCTTGTCGCGATGCTGCGCCAGGAAGCGCACGATTTCGAGATAGGGGTCGCGGCCCGCCTTCTGCACCGCGCGCGGATAGTCGCAGAGGAAAGGCACGTCGGTCATCACCGCCTTGACCCTTTTATCGATCCCGGCCACCGCCAGCGAGATGCCGCCACCCTGGCTGCCGCCGCAAACGGCGATCCTGTCGGCATCGACGAAATCCTGCGCCACCAGCATATCCACGGCCCGCACCGCGTCGGTAAACACGCGGCGGTAATAGTAGTCGTTCCTGTCGAGAATGCCCTTGGTCATCATGCCGGGGATGGAGGGCGTCGTGCCCACCGGGTCCGATGTCGCCCCCATCGACCAGCCGCTGCCCTGCCCGCGCGTATCCATGCGGAAATAGGCATAGCCCGACGCGGCCCAGTGCAATTGCTCATGCGGAAAGCCCCGCCCGCCGCCATAGCCCAGATATTGCACCACCAGCGGGAGCCTGCCCGTCCGGCCCGCCGGCAGCACCAGCCAGCCCTTGACCGGATGCCCGCCAAAGCCCGGAAAGGTCACGTCGAACGCTTCCACCGCCTTCAGCGTGGTGTCGGCCTTGACGATGCTGACCGCACCCCCGATCGCCCGCGCCTCGGCAATGGTCGCCGCCCAGAAATCAGAGAAATCCCCCGGCGTCCGGACGCTGCTATGATAGGCGCCGAGTTCGGGCTGGATCAGATCGGGAAAGGGCACGGCAGGACTCCTGGCAAATTGGCGGATGCTTCATTCTTCTCCCCATCGGGGAGAAGGTGGCGTGCAGCGGCGGATGAGGGAGGTCGAGGAAAACCCACAGAATCCCCCACCGGTTCGGCTTCGCCCGAGCCACCTCTCCCCGAGGGGGAGAGGAATAAGAGGTGCTACGGCTTCAGCCCGGCCGGAACCGGCGGCTCCTCATGCAGCAGCGTGATCTCGATCCGCTCATTGGCCGCCATATAGGGGTCGTTGGGAAAGAACGGGTCCACCGTCGAGCGGCCCACCACCGAATAGACGCGGTCGTCTGCCAAACCGAATTCACCCAGGATCTGCCGCACCGTATTGGCCCGGTCCGCCGAAAGCTCCCACGGGCCGTAGCGCGGATTGGCATAGACGCCGCCTGCCGCGGTATGGCCGGAAATCCGCACCGGGCTCGACAGCTTCTGCAGGATGGGCGCAATCGCCGCGATGGCCTGCCGCGTCACCTCGTTGGGATATTTCGATCCCTCGGGGAACATCGGCCGGCCTTCCTGGTCGATGATGCGGATATTGAGGCCCTCGTCGGTCTCCTCCACGATCAGGTTGTCGGCAATCTCGGTAATGTCGGGCAGCGACTGCCAGGCCTGGCGAATGCTGGCGGCAGCGCTATGGAAGCCCTGGTCGTCATCGGCCTTGAGATCGTACTGGGAGGCATTGGAGGCCTCGAATTCATTGCCCTGCTGCTGGTCGCGGCCGCTCATCGCGCCGGTCACCGTGCCGAACTCCTCGCCCTTGGGCGTCACCGAGGCATCCACCGTCACATCGGGGGCCGAGCCCCGCATCAGCGCATCCGCATTGTCGTCCAGCGCCGTACCCCCCATCAACCCGCCCGAACCACTGGTCGTCGGGCTGATATTGGGTGGCGCGAAATATGAAGCCAGGCCCTCTTTCTGCTCCGGCGTGGTCATGCTGATCAGCCACAGCAGCAGGAAGAAGGCCATCATGGCGGTCACGAAGTCGGCATAGGCGATCTTCCAGGCGCCGCCATGGTGGGCGTGCTTGTGCTTCTTGATCTTCTTGATGATGATCGGCTGGTCGAAATTCGCCATTCTGGCTTCCTGGGTCGTGCCTATGTCGCGGCGGGCAGGTTGGCCGTGGCCTCATCGATTTCGGCAAAGCTCGGCCGGTCTTCCGACATCAGTGCCTTGCGCGCGAATTCGATGGCCATTACCGGCACCTGGCCGGAAATATGGGCCAGCAGGCCCACCTTGAGCGACAGGAAATACTTGTCTTCGGCCTCGTAGATATTGCGCAGCGACTGGGCGAACGGCCCGAAAAAGCCATAGGCCACGAACACGCCGAAGAACGTGCCCACCAACGCGCCGCCGATCATGTGGCCGAGCACTTCGGGCGGCTCGCTGATGGCGCCCATCGTATGGATCACGCCCAGCACGGCGGCGACAATGCCCAAGGCCGGCGTGCCATCGGCCAGCGCCTGCATGGCATTGACGACGCGCTCATTCTCCTGGTGGTGGGTTTCCAGCTCCTCGTCCATCAGGGCTTCCATCTCGTGGACATTGTTGGAACCCAGCGTCACCATGCGCAGGTAATCGCAGACGAATTCCACCGCGTGGTGATTGTTGGCAAAGGTCGGAAAGCGCGCAAACAGCGTCGATTCATTGGGATTTTCGATATGCTGTTCCAGCGCCAGGATGCCCTTGGACTGGACGAGCTTATAGAGGCTGAACTGCATGCCGAGCAGTTCGACATAGGCCGCCTTGTTGTATTTCGGGCCCTTGAACAGCGTGCCGAACACGCCCAGCGTCTGTTTCAGCACCGGCCCCGTATTGCCGATCACATAGGCGCCCATGGCCGCGCCGAGAATGATGACGAATTCAAAGGGTTGCCACAGCACATACATGTGGCCGCCAACCCCGAGATACCCGCCAATGACCGCGCCGATAACGATAACGATGCCGATAAGAAGACGCATAAGACCTGAAACTCACCTTGTGGACGACATCGTTTCCAGGTCGGCATTATCGGTCGGTTTACCTTAACAGCCGGTTTATCCATGGGTTCTCGCCCGGTTGCACCATGCCTGGCTGGCCGTGCCACAACACTTAAGATCGATAAGGCGAGTTGAATTGAATCCGCCGCTCCGGCTCAGCTATGCCAGAGGCCCCGCTGACTGCGCGCATCGATGACCGGGCGCTGGAAGACCTCGGCGGGGCGATAGTACCAGGCCAGTTTCGCTGGCGACCGGGCCGGTCCCAGTCCGGCGCGCTGGAATTCGACCTGCACCGCGGCGCGCATCGCGCATTCGAGGTAATAGAACCCGCCCGTCACCCTGAATATCCAAATCCACCGCTTTACACCGCAAGATCAATCGCGGGCACTATAGCGGACTACCGCGCCACCCAAAGGAGAACGGTTTTTTAGGCCTAACTGGCGCGGTCCCGGCAAATCGGCCCGGCAGGACGGAGGTCTATCCCCAAAAAAGAAAAAACCCCCGGTTTCCCGGGGTTTGAATGGTAGCGAAGCGCCGGGGCAGAAGAGGTATCGAACTGACCGGCTTGACGACGCGACTCTGGCCGTTGAAGGTGCGCCCCTAAAAAAGGGAGGGGCGGCTGTTGTTCAGAAAGTTCGTGAGGGCCGTCCTTGTCCACCCGGTTTATGTGAGGGTGGTCAAGGCGTTAATCAGATCCTCGGTCATTCACGAAAAGAGCGAGAAATATCGCCGTGACGTGGTTAATGCGATTGAAGCCTACAAGTTCGAGCAAGAGGAGCTTGCAGGCGCTACGGCATTCCAGACCTATGCTGAGCTGGTGGACGCCTCGGTAAGTCGGGCTGATCCAACCCTGCCAACATGGGTCGAACTGGGCGTCATGACGGGCACTTCAACGCGCCACCTCGCCGCCAGCGCCAAGGCTTTTGGCCGCACGGTTACCATCCACGGTTTCGACTCGTTCGAGGGCCTTCCCGAGGACTGGCACGCCAGGGCCAAGAAGGGCGCCTTCGCCATCAAAGCTCCGGTGTTCAGCGAGCCCAACATCGTCATTCATAACGGCTGGTTCGACCAGACCTTGGCGCCCTTCGCCGCGACCAATCCGGGTCAGATCGGGCTTTTCCACGTAGACAGCGACCTCTATTCCTCCGCTAAAACAGGATTTGAGACGCTGGCCGAATTCATCCGTCCGGGTACGGTCATCCTGTTCGATGAGTATTGGAATTATCCCGAATACCGGGACCACGAATACAAGGCTTTCAAGGAATTCCTCGCAAGCTCGGGGCTTGGCTTCGAGTATGTCGGCTACTACCGCGACCACATGCAGCTTGCCGTTTTGATCACCAAAGGCGATTGATGGCTCATGCCGCGCCCATAATGAATGTGGAGGGACGTCAATGAACCTCAAGACGATCGCGAGAACCGTGCTCATTTGGTGAAGGTCATTCACGGCGGGGGCACCGATAGGAAATTCGTGCGCCATATTCCTGTCGGTATCACCTATATCTAGGGTCGAAAGATTGGCGGTATAGCTGGCCATTACCATCGTCGCTACGACTCCGAAAATGATGCCTTTGAATACCGCCGTGCAACAGACGCCGAAGGCGTCGAAGAAGATCGGGGTGAAGCGTGGTAATCCAATGAAGGCGACCGATGGCCTGGCACTGCTCGTTTGCGTTATGGCCATCTCAGCGGGCCAGATATTGTTCAAGTTTGCTGCGATCCGGTCGCTCACACCTGGCAAGAGCCTCTTCGACCTTGCGACCAGCCCGCCACTTTTGGCAGGGGCAGCGATCTATGCCGCGGCCACGCTACTCTGGATTTGGCTGCTCAGGTCGACGCCTTTGAGCGTCGCTTATCCGTTCATGGCTGCCAGTTTTGTCATCGTGCCTATTGCGTCGAGCGTGTTTTTTGGCGAGAGCCTGACCGCGGCACGCATAATCGGCGCCGCGGCCATCGCGGTCGGGATAATTGTATCGGTGCTTTGATGGCCACATCGTCTGATTTCGTCTATGTCGACGCCGACTTCCTTCGCGAGATATTCGCAGGGAATATTCACACCCCCACGCTGTATTTTCACCCCAATCCAGCCATCCGAGGCGTGTTTTGGAGCCGTCTGACAACGATTGCCGCCCTGATGAGGCACGAAGGCCGCCGTCGGTCATGCCTGGACTTTGGTGGCGGCAGCGGCGTCTTCCTACCGACTCTCGCGCGGCTGTTCGAAAAAGTCGCCTGCATCGACCTCGACCCTCAGTGCGCCGAGAAAGTCGTCGCCCGCTACGCGCTTGCCAACACGACCGTCAACCAGGAAGACATCACAACCTTCGACTATGGCGAGGGGGCATTTGATGCCGCGGTCGCCGCCGACGTCCTCGAGCATTTCTCGGACCTCTCCACACCCGTTAAGGCTCTACGCCGATGGATACGCAAGGGCGGAAATCTCTATACGTCACTGCCCACCGAGACCTGGCTCTACACCAGCCTGCGCGCCATGTTCGGCATTACCAAGCCGGACGATCATTTCCACACCGCTAGCGAGGTAGAAACTTACCTTTCCCAGAACGGCTTTCGTCGGGTAGCGCAGCGCGGCCTGCCCATCAACTTCGGCCCTACTCGACTTTTCAGCATCACATGCTGGGAGCGCGTTTAGTGCCCTGCCCCGTATGCCATGGCCAGATGGTGCCTTATGTCGCGCCTTGGCTGCGGCGCTGCTCGGCTTGTGGCTTTCTCTCTTCTAGTCTCGTACCGGCCGTCCTTGACGAAGGCATGATGGAGCAGATCGACGAACCTACCCGTCTGCGTGCGCTAAAGGATCTGCGGCACCAGAACTTCCGCCAAATCCTGGGCCTCCTCAAATCCGCTCGCCCGTACGGCCGGCTCCTCGATATTGGCTGCGCCCACGGCTGGTTTGTTCAAATGGCGTCCGAGGCTGGCTACCAGGCAGAGGGCATCGAGCCCGACCCACACATGTTCGAGATCGCCAAGCAGGCCGGCGTGAAAGTCAGGTCGGGCTTTTTCCCGCAGGACCTCCAGCGAGACGAGCGCTTCGACGTAATCGCCTTCAACGACGTTTTCGAGCATCTGCCCGACATTGAAGGTGCGATTGACGCATGCGCTCAGCACCTGAGTTCGGACGGCGTGCTGCTGATCAACATCCCGAGCTCGTCCGGCCCGTTCTATCGGGCCGCATCGGCGTTGATGCGGGTCGGAATCGCGGGGCCTTTCGAGCGAATGTGGCAGAAGAACTTCGCCTCCCCGCATCTCTCATACTTCAACCCCAAACAGCTCCAGGCTTTTGCAGCCCGGCACGGGTTTGCAGAGGTTGCCATGGCGCCCCTCGGCTCCGCGCCGGTTTCGGGTCTGTGGCAGCGCCTTCGGTATGACCGCAGCGCCGGCCTGATCGCCTCGATCTTCACCTGGTGCGCAGTGGTCGCTGCGACCCCCCTTCTGCGTGTATTTCCGTCCGACACCAACGTTCACATCTTCAATCGATTGGGCCGCCAGTGAGGACCGCCGTCGTCATACCCACGTACCGGGTCACCTCCCACATCCTCGAGGTGGTTCGTGGTATCGGTCCAGAAGTGGACCGCATCTATGTCGTCGATGACTGCTGCCCGGATGGATCGGGAACGCTGGTGACGTCTGAGATCCGCGATCCTCGCGTGTCGGTGATCTTTCACGAGGCAAACCAGGGCGTGGGCGGCGCGACCCTAACTGGCATGAAGCAGGCATCCGACGATGGCGCCGACGTAATCGTCAAAATCGACGGAGACGGGCAGATGGACGCCCGGCTGATCAGCGACTTCGTGCTTCCGATCGCGGCCGGCGAAGCCGACTATTGCAAAGGCAACCGCTTCTTCTATCTGGACAACCTCCGCGGCATGCCGGCGCATCGCATCGTTGGCAACGCAGTGCTGTCCTTCGTCACGAAGGTATCGAGCGGCTATTGGGATGTGTTCGATCCGACGAACGGCTTCATCGCACTCAGGGCGGCGACTTTCCGCAACGTCGAAGCCCATAAGGTTGCTCGGCGATACTTCTTCGAAAGCGACATGCTGTTCCGCCTCTACCTGGTGGGCGCCGTGGTCAGGGATATCCCCATCCGTTCCATCTACGGCGCCGAACTGAGCGGGCTCAAGGTCATCCACAATGCCTGGCCGTTCGCCATCGGCAATGTCGGCAATGCCATTCGACGCATCGGCTATACCTACTACCTTCGCGACCTCAACATGGGATCGCTGCTGCTCCCCATCGGGCTGCTGCTGACAATTTTCGGCCTGACCTTTGGCGTGGCAAACTGGTGGTCGGCTGGACAGCGAGGCGTCGAGGCATCGGCCGGAACCGTAATGCTGGCCGCGTTGCCGATCATCATCGGATTTCAGTCGCTCCTTGGCTTCCTCACCATCGACATTTCGAAGACACCACGCCTGCCGCAGGGACGGAAGGCATGACGGACCGGGCACTGCGCATCGGCATCTTCCTCGGCTGCGCCCTGCTGATCGGCATTCAGGTCTGGATATATCTCGCGTACCGACTTGAGGCCGACGATGACCTCATTTGGCTTTACCAGTCTGCGCGAATGCTGCAGTTCGGCACCGGCGACATCGCGGGCCACTATGCCGTTTACAATGCCTTCCTGGAGCGTGTCGGCGCTGGCATTGAGTGGTTCACCCGCTCCGATATGCGGCAATCGCTGGGTGCCAGCCAGAACTACCTTTTCACGTCGGGATGGATCGCGGTCGCCGCGTGGATTGGCCAAGCCACCGTTGGCCTCTCTGATTATCCAACCTACATGACGAGCGTCGCTCTGTGGGCCTATTCGACCGAGGCCCTTGCCATTGCCCTGGGCGTCGCGGCGATCTTCATAACGCGCCGTGACCCCACTGTCGGCATCGCCTTTGCCCTGGCCCTTCTTCTGCTGCTAGGGCTGGATTTGGTCGGCAATTGGATGGGCGACGGCTATACGCTCGAACTCATCGCCAAGCAGACCATCGAGGCAGGCAGGTTTTCGGACAGCCTTTGGCACACGCTGATCGATCCAACACCGGCATTTTCCCCTTACTATCCCCCCGCGAAAAACCGGGCCCAGATGTTGCTGATGTTGATAATGCTCCTGCGCTGGAGCGATCGGCCTGCATCCTCATACAGCCTGCTGCTGTTCGGTGCATTCTGGCATCAGGACTATATCGGTCTCTTTACGCTAGCCTTCGTCGCAGCGGACCTCATTCGCCAGCCCCACGTCTTCCGGCGCCCCGTGGTGGCAGGTCTGGCCGGTGTGGGCATTTCCATCTACCTACTGCGAGGATCGCTCCTGTGGAGCGCGGTCAGCTCTGTTTCATCCGTCACGCTATTAGCCATCGGCGCCGCGGGCGCGACGGTGCTCGCAGGCGTATTTCTCGCGAGGAAGCCCATCTTGAGCCTCCAGGCAAAGGTATTTGGCCAGCTCACCGGCCGATCGATGTCAACATCAGTCCTTCAGGATTTATCCGTTCAGGGCATCCTTTGGTCTGTCACGCTGCTCCTCCTCATACCGATCAGCATGAACGCATCCGACATCAGCAGTTCTCTGCTCTGGGGTAGCGTGCACGGGCGGCTATATGGAATGATCCATCCGTCGGTTTGCTTGGGCATCTGCCTCATTGTCACGGCGGCAGCGGCGCGACGGTTCGGCATCGCCAAATTGCAGGTGGCCACAGGCGCTACGGTGCTGCTCTCGGGACTGGCCTTGGCCGGCTGGTCGGTTGGCAACGTCGACGGCATCGAGGCCATTCGCAGCAGGGTGGAGAGCCAGTTCAGAGTGCTCGACCAGCGAGCTGGCACAGCGCTCCGGCCCGGCGAATCCGCCGAGGCGCTGTTCTTTTATCTCTCCTCCAAGTCTCTTGATACCGACATAGACTTGGTTGGCCCCACGTTCGAACGCTAGCTCTCCGGACGAGGGTTGGCTGTGCACCGCCACGTACAGAATAGCAGGGCACCGGTGACCCCGTAGTGCTGATGCGACGTTGAAGGCAAGATTGCGGGCAGATGACTACTGCAATGCCACTAAAGTCCGCGAGTCCAAAATCCCCGATAACTCCCCGGTGTATAAAGCAAAGTCCGTATAGCTGGGGCTGGGTGGGTCTGTTAACGGTTGGTTAACGAGGTGTTTCGCCGTTCGTTAGGAAGCCTCCCGTCCCTGCCGGGAGCGAGGGGCATTTTATATGCATAACGACCGGTTTGGACGCGGGGCGATTCGTCGCCACAGAGCAGGTTTCTTTTGCCCAAATTCCAGGCTCGCACGGCATGAACGACTGTTGCTTCTCGGCGTGGCCGCCGCAACGCTGTCGGGCAGCATCGGGGCCAGCGCCAATGATGTGAGCTGGATCAACAACAGCCCCATTGAGTCCCGCTGGGAAGATGCCAACAACTGGAGCCCGGCTGCAACGCCAGCTCCTGGCGACATCGTCACGATCGGGACCGGTAATTCCGGCCTTTATACCGACGTGTCGGTCGGCACGGTGAACGTCGATGCCGGCGTCCTATGGATCAACAGGAATGGCGTACTCAACGCCGGGACTGTGAATGTCAGTGGCGGCCAGCTGGCTCTCAGCAAGGGCAATCCGACGGCCCAGACAAATTCCGGCCCGCAAGGTATCGCCAATATCTCGACGCTGCTGAACATTGCCGGCGGCACAGTCGAACGCTTCGGCCTGATCGATCTGGGCGATACTGGAACCGTCACGCAGTCTGGCGGGTCGGTGTTGAATCCAGTTCAGATTCATACACCGAGCTACTTGCAGACGGGCGGCTCTATGATCGGCCAGGTCACGGCCTCAGCCTATGCCATTTCCGGCGCCGAAGGGGCTGCTGAGAGCCTGATGGCGGGTACCGTTTACATCGATAGCCAGTTCACCATGGCCGACGGGGCGCTGGTGACCGGCTGGGTAGCGGGCGATGGCAGTGCCACGATGCTGCAGACCGGCGGCACAATGGACGGAAATGCCAGCGGCCTTGCCAGCTACACGCAGACTGGCGGGACACTCGACGGCGACGTCGAATTTTCCGACCTGTTTGAACTGTCGGGCGATGGCCAGATTGGCTGGGTCAGCATAATTGGCAGCACCGAGGCCGAGTTCAAGCAGTCGGGCGGGACATCGGAGGGTATCGTCTTTGCGCCGGTTGGCACGGAGGACTGGAACAGCATCTGGACCGGCATAGCGAAATACAGCCAAACCGGCGGCGACATGGCAGGAGGCTGGGTGATCACCCGCGTCTACGAGGCGTCGGGCGGCAACGTCAACGGCTCCGTCGATTTTTTGGAGCTGTTCGTGCTATCCGGTGACGCCAGCGTCGGCGACGACTTCCACATCATGGGCGGCAGAGATGCGGTGATGACGCAGTCTGGCGGTTCCATGGGCGGGGATGTCTACGGCAAAAACGACCATCACGACCCTCAGAGAGGAGGGGACGACGAGGTCCTGACGATCGCCAGCTACACCCAGTCGGGCGGTGACATGACGGGTTTCGTCGCGGCGGACGACTATGTGCTATCCGGCGGCACGCTTTCCGGCACGGCAGCGTTTTCGGGCTTTAAACTGACCGGCGGCGAGGTGACAGCGAGCGGCAGCCTCATTGGCGCCAGCGGCTCGACGATGACGCAGTCCGGCGGCACGATGAGCGGCACCGTCAGCGGTCTTGCCAGCTACACCCAGTCGGGCGGCACGATAACCGGGACGGTGACGACAACCCTGTTCGACCTGGCGGGGGGAACCGGCGCGTCGCTGGATAACGTAACGATTACAGAGACGCTTCGCCAATCCGGCGGTGCGCTAACGCTGGACCACTACGCCGTCCCGACTTTCACCCAAACGGGAGGCGCGTTCTCCGGCACCATCGGCGTCCAGACCTACAATCTCGAAGGCGCCGAAGCGACGTCGAGCGGGACGATCACGGCGTCGGATGCGTTCAACCTCAGCGCTGCGACGGGCACGGCGACAATAGGTGCAAGGCTTTCCGGTGCCGGTGGTCTGGTAAAGAGCGGCGACTCAACCGTTGTTCTCGCCAACGAGACCAATGATTTCAGCGGCGCGGTAACCGTCGAGGGCGGCGTGCTCGAGGTGAAGGATGCGGCACTGCCGGGCGAGGCCACGATCGGCATGTCCAATGGCGCGACGCTGCGCTTTGATACCGGCGTCGGCGCAAACGTGCAGTTTGACGGCAGCATGACCGGTAGCACCGGCATTCTCGAAAAGACCGGGCAGGGCACGCTGACGCTGGGCGGCGACATTTATCTGGGCGCACTGCAGGTCAGCGGCGGTCTGCTGAATATCGGCAACGGCGCGCCGGAAGAAGCGTCCTTTGACTCGGCCTATATCGGGGCCGGTGCGACACTCTATGTGGCGAGCGGCGCGACGCTGCGCGTCCGCATTCCCAAGAACATTGCCAATTTCGGCACCCTGACCAATGACGGCACGGTCTACGACGATCTCGACAATTCCGGCATGTTCGTCAACAACGCCGTCTATGTGGCCAACGTCGCCAGCAATACGCGCGACATCGCCAACAACTCGCCAGGCGTGTGGACCGGCGACGTACTCGCCAACAATGGCTGGATCAACAATAACGAGAACGCCACCTGGAACGGCAACGTCGTCAGCAATGACGCCCTTGGCAGCAATGGCCAACCTGGCCGCGTTGCCAATGCCGGTGGTACCTGGCGGGGCAACATCCTCAGCAATGCCGGCCACATCATCAACGACAACCGCGCCGACGAGATCGGCACCGGCTACTGGATCGGCGATGTCGTCAGCAACAGCAACTGGATCTTCAACGGCGGTGGCGGCGACTGGGACGGTGACGTGATCTCCAATGCGGGCAGTGTCATGAACGGCAAACCCGCCGTCTGGCATGGCGACGTGCGCAGCAATGACTGGCTGGTGTGGAACGGCGGCGTCTGGAACGGCAATGTGCTGGGCAATGCTGTGGCCCTGCACAATGCCGGCGGCACCTGGAACGGCAATGTCGAGGCCAATACCGGCCTGATCATGAACATTGCGGGGACCGATGCGCATGGGCCAACCCCGGGCTCCACCTGGATCGGCGATGTGACGAGTAACGCCGGCAACATTCTCAACGCCGCCGACAGCAGTTGGAGCGGGAATGTGCTGAGCAATGGTGGCACCATCGGCACCTTTGGTCTGTGGAGCGGCGATTTCAGCAACGCGGGCACGGTGCAAGCCCAGAACCGGATCGTCGGTGCGTTCGACAACAGCGGGACCCTGCAGCTCACGGGCGATCTATCCGGTATTACCGCGCTGACCAATAGCGGCACCATCGACATGAAAGACGGCGGCTCGCAGGTACTCAGCGTGACCAGCGCCAATTTTGCCAGCGGCTCATTCCTGGACGTGCAGGTCGATCCCAATGGCACGTCCGACCGGATCGCGGTCAGCGGCGCCGCAACGCTGGGCGGCACGGTGCGCATCAGCGGTGGCGCTGCGCCGCATACGGACGACCCATTCACCATTCTCACCGCCGCCAGCCTGAGCGGCGCTTTCGACGCGGTGACCACCGATCTGGCATTTCTTACGCCGCGCCTGTCCTACGATCCGCAAGCCGTTGCAGTTGTCATCCAACGCAATGATGTCGGCTTCGGGGAAACCGGGGCGAGCGGAAACCAGATAGCGGTTGGCGACGCCGCCGAGGCGCTGGGCGCCGGCAATCCACTTTACGATGCGGTGCTGTGGCTTACACAGGCACAGGCGCAGTCGGCCCTGAGCCAGCTCTCGGGTGAACTGCATGCGTCCCAGGCCGGCGGGGCGATGGAGAGCGCCACTGTCACCGGTCAGATCGCTGCCAACCGGGTTGCTCAGGCTTTCGCGGTGCTCGCGGAAGGCGGGGCACAGGTCAGCAACTATGCAGAAGCCGCGACGCCGATGCTGGATGGACCATCCAGCAGCAACGCGCTGTGGGGCCAGATCTACGGCGCACTGGGCGTCGTTGACGCGGGAAATGGGCATGCCGCGGTGGCGTCGTCGAACGGCGGCGTGGTGCTGGGGCTCGACGGGGTCGTCGTCGGAGACTGGCGGCTGGGTCTGATGCTGCAGGGCGGCTCGTCGGGCACGCAGGTCGCGGCGCTCAATGCCTCGGCCACCAGCACCGATTATGGTGTGGGGCTTTATGGCGGCAAGCAGCTTGGGGACACGCTGCTCTCGTTCGGTGCCACCTATACGCGGCACGATAACAGCACCACCCGCCGGGTGAGCTTCCCCGGCTTCACCGATACGCTGAGCGCCAACTACGCGTCCGGCACAACACAGGTGTTCGGCAATGTCTCGCATGCCTTTGACCTCGGGGCATTCTCGCTCAAACCCTTTGCCGGGATCGCCTATGTCAGCCATGCCGCCGACAGCTTCAGCGAAACCGGGGGGCCGGCAGCGCTCAGCAGCGCGGCCAATGTCGTCAACGCCACTTTCACCTCACTTGGGCTCGGGCTGGAGCAGCAGTTCGTGGTTGGCGAGGATATGCTGCTGACGGCCAGCGGATCAGTCGGCTGGCGCCATGGCTTTGTCGAGACGCCAATCTCGGTGAACCGCTTTGGCGCAGGACCGGCATTCGCCGTTACCGGCAGGTCGGCAGCCAGCGATGTGCTGACGCTGGGGGCGGGGCTTGCACTCGACGTGGGCGGCGGCATCAATCTCGACGTCACCTATGACGGCCAGATTGGCACCGGCACACAGACCCACGCCCTGCAGGGCGCCTGGGCGAAGCGGTTCTAGGAGATGGTGGCGCGTCTGCCTGCGGCGGACCACAGACGAGTGATCGAAGCCGGGTAACCCCAGTCGGTGATCTGACGCACCGCGTCCCACTTGAAGTCGTCAGTGAAATTAGGAAAGCGTCTGCAAATCTAGGGGCTATTCATTGCCATTTAAGTGAAGGGGGCCCGACATTGTGGTCTACGCCTGCGCTGTGCAGGCAGCAGACATCCACGAGCTAAGCCGTAGCGCGCTCGCCTCGTTGAACTAGCTTGTCGATCCTCACACAATTTCGACCGTCGCTCTTTGCAAGGTACATCGCACGATCGGCGCTTGTCAGTATTTGGTCCAATGTTACTCCGCTCGTCGGCACGTTGGCGATACCCACGCTGACGGTAATTTTGAATGCCATGGGCGGTATCGCAAGAGCGGCAATTTTTAGCCTTAGCCGTTCCGCCATCATCGTGGCATTGACCATGTCCGTATCAGGAATAAAGCAGGCGAACTCCTCGCCCCCAATTCGGGCCACCAGATCGTTGGCCCTCAAAACAGAACGACATGTTTTCGCGATGGCCCGTAGCGCTTGATCGCCCGCCTGATGGCCGTGGGTGTCGTTGATAAGCTTAAAATGATCAACATCGAACATCAGGAGCGCGGCATTCCGGCCATTTTGGCACAAATCCACAAGGGCGGCCTCAGTCATATCGACGAATGCTCTTCGGTTAAGCAAACCCGTCAACCAATCAGTTGCGGCCATATGGGCGAGTTTTGTCTCGAGAGCTTTTTGCTCGGTGATGTCGGCATGCGAAACGACTGCGCCACTTGGTGTGAGATTAGCCGCGTCGCGCTGATGCTCTTCGAGATACAAAGGGCTGACCCGCGCAAGATACCATCGCTCTTCCGTCGGAGAGTGGCAGGGGTATTCGAGCTGAAAATAGGCAACCTCACCATAAAGCACCGAGCGTATACCTTCGTAGAAGGCCAACGCTTCACTAGCCCCGTTCCCGATGGCCCTGCGGCATACTTCCAGATAGTTCAAGCCTATATCGGAAGGCTTTTCGTTGTTTGCACTCTCGCCAAACTCCCGCCAGGCGCGGTTCACCGCGATGATGGTACCGCCCTTGTCCAAGACGCAAATATGCGACGTCAGTGCGTCGATGACGGCAACGGCCAAACCTTCCGCGCTTTCGATTGCGCGCATCAGCCCTCCCTGAGACTACGGTCTCCCATAAGCTTGCCGAGTTTGAGCGAAAAAGATCAAAAGTGTCTGAAGGCGCGCCAAGCCAGATCAGACCTCAACTGCCCGTTTCAATTCGCTTACTGGTCTGTTGAACATGAAGAATCAGCTACGGCGCTGAAGGCGATCCATTCATCCTTCATCTTGGCAAATCATCGGCGAGCGATACGCCATCAGGGAAGCATGGATTGGCATTGCGTACAACGCGGCGGATCGGCATGACGGAGCCCAACGAGGAGTGGTCGCTTCTCTCGTTATGTTCGCAGGTCACGCATTCGAAAATCCGGCGGTGCAGCATAATGCTCAGAGCCACGCAATTTCGCAGCGTAGGCAAGTGCGGACAAGGATAGTAGCGCGGTATGCGCGGGGCGCTTTCACAAGCCCACCGAAAAGGGAAGCCAATCAGCGTAGCGAGTCCACTCTGGTCGGCTTCATGTAAGCGCGCACAACTGCCCCCGCTGGCGATCTGATCGGCGGACCAGCCGCAGCCATGCCGAGCATGGCTGCGGGATAGCCCCGTCAGGGATAGTGCCGGCATGGGCAACCTTCACCAGCGCAGGTGCCAAGCACGTCGGCATCCAGAGCGGGACCCGTATCAAGGAGTAGGCTGGGCGGACTTTGGGCGGGATAGATAACCTCAACATGCAAACGCTCATCTATGCGGCACTCGCTCAAGGTTCTCGTTGCCGACGCAGCACTCCCAGAGCAGGCCGGCCTTGTACCGCCAGGCCATTCGACCTTCATCGTCGAGGGCGAACAGGTGGAGCCAGCGATTGTCGAATAATACGCGGATTTCTGGGTGACGCTCCAAGATGCCGGTGATCACGTCGCGCGGAGCCTCGATCAGCACGGAAAGCCGCAGCGGTTCATGGTTCAGTTGATCGCCGTCGTGAACTGATTGCCACGGCAGTCCCGCACGCAGTAGTCCGCCATTGCCTTCTACAACGCCGATACCACCGGTGACATTATGGAGCAGTTTGTTGCCTGCGCCGAAGACGCCGGGCGCAACGGTCGAACCATAATATTGAAGGCTGATCCAGCTCGCGACAACCACCGGCGCCGTCAGGATCAGCTCCAGTACGCCAAAACCTTCGTCCCGCCGCCATTCATAGTCGTGGAGGAAGGCACGGCCCGCAAGATCACGCGCTGCTGTGCGCGACCGAGGCGCCGCAATAAAGGCCTGGCAGCCGGCAAGCGCCCATTCAGGACGTAGCTCGGCCCAATCGCGGGCGCGGTGGTGTATATCTTGAGCGCGATGGGCACGCGGCAGTCGCTGGGCACGCTCTGCCCGTGCCAAAGCGCCAGCCGATGCCAGCCAACTCTTTGCCTGGTCGAGAGTCTGAGCATGTGCTGTCGAAGGATGATCGGCGGCGTATACCGTAACGTCGTCCGTCGTTGTGTCGTGTAGCGCCGCCAGGAAAAGCGTATCCTCGGGAATATTGATGCCGCGCTCGGCCAATCCAACGCGCACTTCCCGATCGTTGAGCAGCGAGGCGAGCAACCGCGCGTTCACTTCGCCCGAATAGCCGCCGCATGCGCCGCAATGCAGCGCACTTGCATGGGGATTGTTGACCACATTGGAGCCGTGTCCGGCAAGCAGGACGAGCTTTGCGAAGGTCTCGGTGAGCGACATCGCTTTCAGCACATTAGCGGCCATGGTGAGCCGGGTGTTCAGCTCAAGCGCGTCGGCTGGGCGGGGCGCAGGATCGTTCGCCGCCGCATGGCGGCTCAGAGCCAGTCCGTCACGCAGGAGCTTACCAACATAGATCGGCCCGGTGGCCTCAACGAATGCGAATGAGGAGATGGCCGCAAGTTTGAAGCGGCCCCACGCGCGTTTCGCACGCGCCGTGATACGCGCGGCCAGATCCGCCCGTTCCGTTGTTGGCGCAGGCTCCCCCGAGGAGGTAAATAGCCCCGGCGTCAGCAGTACTGGCAGACGCGCCTCCACCACGTCTGAAGCAAAGCTGCGATGACCGATGCCCAGTCCGAAAAATCCTGCGAAGCCCAGCGTCCGGATACCGGGATCGAGACTTTCGAGGGCCCGGCGAAATACCTCCGACCGCACGTCGATGCAGAAAGCCATCTGGAGGACGGGGCGATCAGGCACTGTCAGGGTGGTTGGTCTTCGGGCGAGAAGCATCTGGAGCCGCCGCTGGGCGGCTCGTTCGGCAGCTTCCTGAAGAATGGCGTTGACGCCGTCGTCCAGGGTAGCGAGTACCGGCTCGGCGTAGGCAGCGATGGTGGACTGCCACTGCGGCCGGAGGGGCGAGCTGTATTGGCGCATTAGCGCCACGTCCCAGATCACTCGGATGGCAAGAAGGTCCGTTACGCTCGTATCGTTCGCGCCGCTGAGCTCCGCTTGCCAGAGCCGATGGCGCGCGATCTGACCCCACCCCCCGAGACCAGCAAGCAGCCGGTGGAAATAGCTCTCCAAAGCCTCCGCTGGGAGTTCCAGGCGCGCAACGCACTCGACGAGCGCAGCCTCGGCCGTCGCCGGCGCATCGGCGACGTACTGTGCGAACCCCGCAAGGCCGGCAATTTCGGGCGTCAGGTCGTGGATCGCGAATCCGTGCCATGCCGCATAGGCGCTAGGTGACTGCGGAAACGGCCAAAGTGCCTGCCCCTCGTCGAAGTACCCAGCCGCCCAATGACTAATGCGCTCATTGACGATGCCGGGCCAGTCGATCCCAGCTACATTGCGCGCCAGTTCAGCGACCGTCGGCACGGCATGCGACACTGCCCCTTCGACTTGAGCGGTCCGCTTAAGCGCAACAAGCGTGTCGGGCCGAAGCGCTGCAGGAGCTGCATTGAAGGCGCCCGCCAGATCGATCTCGGCGATGTCGCCGGAACGCAGCCGCTCCAGGTACCATGCCCGGGGCATGGTCAGCGCGATGCCGGCGACGCGCCGCAGGCGTGCCGCCGCGATGGCGAGCGGCTCGCCAACTTGCCCAAGGAACGGATTGACTGCCACGCTTGAGACGAGTGGCCAAGCCGGAGGAATGGCGCGCGCCGCGCGGTCTGCCGCCTTGATAACGTCAGCGGGGGACAGGAGCGCGGCTTTGGTTGTGGTCACCAGCATCGGTTTTATCCCTGCTTGCATCGGTTCACGACACCTTGCGAACGGACCAACCGCCCAGCACGCGATCGGTAATGGCGTTGACGTAAAGGCCGTTGGAAAGATGAACGCGCAGTCCTGTGACGGCGGGGTGCGAAGCCCAGTGCGGGAAGAGCGCCTGCGCTACTGCAACCAGCCCGAAACTCAGGACTGCGAGCGCCATCAGGGTCCATTCTAAACGCCCTGGCACCGGTGCCGCCGGCAGAACCTCCACCGTCAGCCATTCGGCCAAGGTTTGGAGCGTAAAATATCCAACCGCGGCGGCGCTGGCATAGATCGCGGTCTTGCGTGTTAGGGGCCGGGGCGCGGCATCGGCGAGCCCTTGGGCCAGAAGATAGGCGACACCGAAAATCAGAATAGTGCCAAGCGCAAGTGCCTGAGGCGACTTGTATTCAAAACCGAAAGCGAAGCCAAACGCCGCACCGATCCCAGCATAGATCCCAAGCCCGATCACGAAGGCTCGGCCTACGGCGTGCGCGTCGGGAACCGCGATCGGTCCTGGCCGGCGAATGGCCGCAACCTGCTCGACCGCCTCACCAGATGCCAGAAACGAATGTGCTTTATAAAGGGAGTGCGCCACCACGTGGAGCAATGCCAGGGGAAACAGCCCAAGACCGCATTGTAGCATCATGAACCCCATTTGCGCGACCGTTGACCAGGCGAGTGAGGTTTTGATCGCAGGCTGAGTGAGCATGACGAGCGCACCAAACAGCGCCGTAAAGCCGCCTACCATGGCCAGCACCGCGAGAACCCCAGGGGCCAAAAGCATTAAGTCGGCGAAACGGATCAGCAGAAAGCCGCCGGCATTGATCACACCGGCATGAAGAAGAGCCGAGACTGGCGTCGGCGCCTCCATAACCTCGGTGAGCCAGCCATGTGTCGGGAATTGCGCCGATTTCAGGACCGCCGCGAGCGCGAGTAGGGAGACGGCCATGACTATAAGCCCTGATGCATCGCTGGTCCGGGCAAGTGCATTAATCGTGGCAATGTCGGTCGTGCCGAACCTGGCCCAGATGAGGATTACTGCAACAATCAGTGCGATGGCGCCGATCGTCGAGAACAGGCGCTTCTTGCTGGCCGCCCGCTGCGCCGCCACACGCTCGGGATAGAACAATAGCAGACGGTGCAACGCGAAACTGGTCGTGATCCACGCCGCAACCAGTTGGAATAGATTTCCTGCCTGTACCAGAAGCAAGACGGCCGCAAGCGCAGCGCATAGCCACCCGATGAAACTTCCCTGCCGTGCTTCACCATCGAGATAGGTGCGCGCGTACCTCACCACGATCCAGCCGATGAAGGCGACCAGGAGAAGCATGGTCACGCTCACTGCATCAAGACGCGAAGACAGGCCATTGCCGCTCCAACCGATGAGCTCACTATCGCCGGCGCCACGCAAAACCAGGAGCGCAAGCGAGGCCATCGCGGTCAGCAGCGCGCCTAGCGCGGCACCTTCCGCGATGGCCGGCACCAGAGGGGGGCGGCGGCCATTACGCACAAATCCAAGAGTGGCCGCAATGAACAGTACGAGTGGTGCAAAAAGCGGGAGCAGATAAAGCGACAAGGCAGTACCCCAAAGTCGATTAAGGTCGGCCGTTGAGTATCATCGGTAGGATGGGGAAAAAAATTCATTGTTGACGGGAAATCGTTCTCTATTATCGAACGTTATGACCACACTCAATTACAACCATCTGCGCTACTTTTGGGCTGTCGCTCATGACGGCCAACTCACGCGCACGGCACAACGGTTGAACGTGACGCAGTCTGCGCTCTCCGTGCAGATCCGCAAACTCGAGGAACGCCTGGGTCATTCACTGTTCGAACGAAGGGGACGCCAGCTACATCTGACCGAAGCTGGACAAATCGTTCTCGACCATGCCGACGCGATCTTTGCCACCGGCCAAGAGTTGCTGGACACTCTGAGACAATCGGGCGCAGCGCGGCAGGCTTTGCGCGTCGGTTCACTCGCCACCCTGTCGCGTAACTTTCAGATGGAATTCCTCCGACCTGTACTCGGCAGGACAGATATCGACCTGATCCTTCGCTCGGGCAGTGCCGGCGAACTGTTACGCGCGCTCCAAGCGCTCAATCTCGACGTGGTGCTCCTCAATCAGGCGCCAGCAAATGATGCGCTGACCCCACTTGTCACGCATCGTCTAGCCGAGCGCTCAGTCAGTCTGGTGGGTACACCGGACCGTCTGCGAGACGCTGCGAATCTGGCCGATCGACTGCGGACCCACCCGATCATTCTGCCCATGGCGGACACCAGTGTGCGCATTGGCTTCGACGCGCTCGCCGACCACCTCGGCGTCCGTCCGCAGATCGTTGCCGAGGTAGAGGACATGGCAATGATGCGACTGCTCGCCCGCGAGGACATTGGGCTGGCGGTCCTTCCGCCCATCGTCGTCAAAGACGAGATTTCAGGAGGTGTATTGACCGAGGGCGATCAATTGCCGGGGATTTTCGAAACCTTTTACGCGGTCACTATGGCGCGGCGGTTCCCCAATCCGCTTGTGAGGGCGCTTTTGCAACCGCCGAGCTCCCCGGGATTTGTGTAGGCTCAGGCGCGCCCTGCCCTGTCCACGACAGCTCCAGGCGTCATGCTGGCATCGTCGACTTGCGACGATCCCAAAATGTGCATGACGCTTTGGCCTTGACCGGCTGCAAAGGGCTCTGTCAGCGCATAATCCGCATAGTTACGGAAGCTGCGTACACGCCAAAGTCCGTTCGGAGACGGCTCCGTCTTCAGCGATTTTGCGCGAAGCCCGCGCAACTCCCCAATATGCTCGTAACTGATCTGGTGTCAGCGCTGCGGGGAGGCTGTCGCCGTTGAACTGCGGATTTGTTCGCGAACGCGGCATCGATCTCACATCAACAACGGAATCAACACGGGACTCCCTGCAGATCGACGAATTCGGCAGTCGTTCTTGTGGAGTGGCCGATTGTGAAGAAGGTATTCGTGTCTGCCTCCACTAAGTGAGTGATAGCGTCTCGGCAGGCGCGCTGCCCGACACAGGCATCCCCCTCAGTTGCTGGAGGCAGTCTGCCAGGAGCGGCTCGTGACGCCCCAACTCAACGGCGTGATCTTTTGCAAGCCGCGAAAGGATGTCTCTTCCCTTGCTCGTGAGCGAGACAAGAACCATGCGACCGTCCACAGCGGACTTGCGACGCCGTACCAGCTTCATTGTCTCCAGCCGATTGACGAGTTGAACTGCACCATGGGGCAGCAACAGCATGTCTTCGGCGATCTGCTTGAGACTAGCCTCGGCCCTCTGCCGCACTTTGATACAGAGCATGACCTGATACTGCTGGGATGTGATGCCCACGGCGTTGGCGACGGAGTCGCTGTAGCTTAGAAACTGCCGGATCGCGAAGCGGAAACGCGCCAGGCTCTCGTAGTCAGGAGCCTCCTCAAGGGGACGCGCACGCGCGGCAGCCGAACCTGGATCGCGTTTCGTTGACATCACCGAATCTCCTCGATCGCACTTTTTCAGCGCGGGAGCCAGCCAGCAAGATCACGCCATGACCTAATTTACATCACGGCGTGATAAATATTTGAACCTTGTCGTGGCCGCTGTCGTTGCTCTGGTGCAGCGACGGAGTGCACCCAAATGTTTAAACGCCCCCGGCCATTGGCAATCCTGGTTAGCGCGGTTTTCGCTTTGAGCGGCATCGCCCTCGGATCTGGGGGCATTTGGCTTATCTCGCTCGGGGGAAGTTGGTATTATTTCCTCGCCGGCGTCGGCTTGCTGGCCATCGCCGTGCTGGTTTGGCGGCGTGACCCACTGGCCCTTTGGGTGGGCGGTGCAGTGGTACTTGTCTCACTGGTCTGGGCCTTGGTTGAGGTTGGGCTCGACTGGTGGCAGTTGCTGCCGCGTGGCGACTTGATCGTCATTCTCGGGTTGCTGCTGGCTCTACCATGGGTGGTCCGCGGCCTTGATCGGGAACGACCAGACAGAACACGCAAAATGGGGTGGATGGCCCTTGGGGGCACGCTGGCCGTTGCTTGTGTGATCGGTATTGCCGCGTTTATCTTGCCCAGCAACGAGCTCAATGGGCAACTGCCGACTCGTCAGGCCAGCGTCGTGGACAGCTCCGTTCCAGATGGGGACTGGCAGGCTTACGGGCGCAGCAATATGGGGCAGCGCTATTCTCCGCTGTCCCAAATCACGCCGGAAAATGTCGGTAAGCTGGACGTGGCGTGGACTTTTCACACCGGTGACGTGCGCGGAAAAGGCGATCCCGGCGAAACCACCTACGAAGTGACTCCGCTCAAGATCGGCGACACGATCTACCTCTGCACGCCGCATGACCTCGTCTTTGCCCTTGACGCCGAGACCGGCGAGAAGAAGTGGTCCTTTGATCCCAAGATCGTGCAGCCCGCGGCCAATGATACGCAGCACCTGACCTGCCGCGGCGTATCTTATGATGTCGGCGGCCGCACGATCGCACCCTCTGCCTCTGCCACCACGACGCCGGCATCGCCAGATTGTGCGCAACGGATATTTCTGCCCACCGTCGATGCGCGCCTGATCGCACTGAGCGCCAAGACGGGAGCCGTGTGCCCCGGCTTTGGCGGGGCGGATGGGACAGTCGATTTGTGGCAAAACATGCCCAACGTTACTGCCGGCTCGTACTATTCCACCTCGCCGCCGCTCGTGACCTCGCATCTCATCATTGTGGGTGGCGCGGTAAACGACAACGTCTCAACCAGCGAGACCTCCGGAGTCATCCGCGCCTTCGATCTCGATACCGGCGAGCTGGTCTGGAACTGGGACTCGCTCAACCCCGAAGCAACGGCTCCGATAGCGGCCGGGCAAACCTATTCGGTCAACTCGCCCAACAGTTGGAGCGTCTCCAGCTACGACGCCGATCTCGGCCTCGTCTATATTCCCATGGGCAATCAGCCGCCTGACCAGTATGGCGGCAATCGCAGTGCCAATGCCGAGAAGTTTTCTGCCTCGATCGTCGCGCTCAATGTGGAAACCGGCAAGCTGGCCTGGGTGTTCCAAGCCACGCACCATGACCTTTGGGACATGGACGTGCCCGCCCAGCCGAGCCTGCTAGACCTGACGATCGGCGGGGCACAAGTCCCGGCGCTGGTCGCGCCGACCAAGCAGGGCGAGATATTCGTGCTCAACCGCAAGACCGGGGAACCGCTGCTGCCCGTGACTGAAGAGCCGGTGCCACAAGGCGCAGTGGAGGGTGATCATACCGCGCCGACCCAACCATTGTCGGCACTCTCGTTCAAGCCCACGCCGCTCACTGAAGCGTCGATGTGGGGGATTACCCCATTTGACCAGCTGGCCTGCCGCATCGCCTTCAGATCGTTGCGCTACGAGGGCCGTTTCACGCCGCCATCCACGGGCGGGACGATCGTCTATCCCGGCAATTTCGGCACCTTCAACTGGGGCGCCGTCGCCGTCGATCCGGAACGTCAGGTGGTGTTCGCCATGCCGGTCTACCTGGCTTTCACCTCGACCCTGGTGCCACGTTCAAATGCCGAAGAACGCGTCGTCACCGACCCGAACACTCCCGCCTTCAACGAGAACTTCGGCGCCCCCTATGCCGCAAAGATGGGCCCGTTCCTCAGCCCGCTGCAACTCCCGTGCCAGGCGCCGCCATGGGGCTACGTTGCTGGAGCCGATCTGACAACCGGGCAAATCGCCTACCGGCACGTCAACGGTACCGTCCAGGATCTCTCCCCGGTGCCGGTTCCCCTCAAGATGGGTGTCCCCGGTATCGGTGGGCCGATCATCACCAAGGGCGGCGTCGCCTTCCTGTCGGGCACGCTCGACTACTATGTCCGCGGCTACGATCTCGCCACTGGCAAGAAACTATGGGAGGCCCGACTGCCTGCTGGTGGCCAGGCCACCCCGATGACCTATTGGTCCGATGCCAGCCAGCGACAATTCCTGCTGGTCGTAGCGGGCGGGCATGGTTCGACCGGCACAGAGCCCGGTGACTCGATCATCGCCTACGCCCTCAAGAAATAGGGGGCACGGTTTGAGGCCTGCTGTCCTATAGGACGGCAGGCTCGAAATTTGGACGAGCGCAACGATAATGGCGATATCTCCCGACAATGGCTTCGAACCCCTGCGGGCCAGCCTGACTGGGGCTGACGACACCCTGCGACGCGACCATTGGTTAGTGCCGCAGCCCGGAATCGTGCCGCGCATCCGCATCGGCAAAAGGTGGGTGAGCACGCTCTGGGCCTTGCCGATCGCCGCCGCAGGCCTGCTTTGCCTGATCGCGCTGGCGCAAAGCCTGCGCGAACTTCCGGGAGTCGCCGAGTTCATTCAGCACCATCCCGGCGTCGCTCAGGCCACGCCCCCGGTCAATTCGGGCTTCCCCTGGTGGCTGCAACTGCAGCATTTCCTCAACATGTTCTTCATGCTGTTCATCATCCGGTCCGGTCTGCAGATTCTCGCCGACCATCCGCGACTTTACTGGAGGCGGGACTGCACCCCCGGCAGCGAGTGGTTCCGCTTCCAGCGCCCCATACCCAAGGGCCGGCTCTGGACGTCAAAAGACGATTCGGTCTCTTTGCCCGGCTGGCTGGGGATACCGGGCTTGCGGCACACTGTGGGATTGTCGCGTTGGTGGCACTTTTCCGTCAACATGCTGTGGGTGATCAATGGCATCCTCTTTTACGCGCTGCTGTTTGCCACCGACCAATGGCAACGGCTCGTGCCGCTGACCTGGGAGGTTTTTCCGTCAGCTCTGTCGACCGCCATCCAGTACGCCTCGCTCAACTTTCCCGTCGATCACAGCTGGACGCGCTACAACGGCCTGCAACAACTCACCTATTTCGTGACCGTCTTCGTCGCCGCGCCTGTCTCGATCCTCACCGGGCTCATGCAGAGCCCGGCTATCTCCAATACGCTTGGCTGGGTGGGCAAGGTCTTTAACCGCCAGGCAATGCGTTCGCTGCACTTCATCGCCTTCGCGTGGTTCGTCGGCTTCATCGTCGCGCATGGAGCCCTGGTCTTCATCACCGGCCTTCGGCAGAATACCAATCATATGTTTGCGGGCGTCGACGACACATCGTGGCGCGGCTTTCCGCTCTTCGTGCTGGCCATGGCAATCCTGGCCGTTACCTGGGGCATCGCTTCCCCCTTTACGGTGCGACATGCGCGGTTGGTGCAACGGTTCGGAGCGGCGATGGTCGGCAGTCTGATAGGTCTGGGCGACCGGTTACAGACACGCTCACAGCTCACGGCGAAGGATATCTCGCCCTATTTCTGGTCGAATGGCACGTTGCCGACCTCGCCGGAATACCGCGAACTTGAGGCTGGCGGTTTCGCAGCCTACCGCTTGCACATTGGCGGACTGGTCGAAGCGCCGCAACTGCTGTCTCTGGCTCAGTTGAAGGCAATGCCGAAACAGACCCAGGTCACCACCCACTTTTGCATACAGGGCTGGACGGGTGTCGCCGAATGGGGAGGCGTGTCGATGCGTCAGGTCATCAAGCTGGTCAAACCCAGGCCTGAGGCCCGTTATGTCGTGTTCTATTCATTTGCCGCTGGCGCAGATGGTGGGCGCTACTATGATGTCCACACCGTCCAGAACATGCGCCATGAGCTGACAATTCTGGCGTACGAAATGAATGGGGAAGCACTGCCTTTTGTGCACGGCGCACCGCTCAGACTGCGCTGCGAAAACGAACTTGGCTACAAAATGGTCAAGTGGATCGTCGCCATTGAGTTCGTGCACGACTTTGCCGATCTCGGTGCCGGTCGGGGCGGCTACAACGAGGATCACGAATTCTACGGCTATCGCGCCTCGATCTAGGCGCAGGGCAGAGCTGTCGCCAAATCGAGCTGCTGCCGAGTGCCTGCAGGATCTCAATCAGCTCAGGCGCCATCTGTCTCACCTTGCGCAAGTGCACAACGCTGAGGGCCGGAGCGATATCTCCCCCTTTGCTGACAGGCCCGTCTGCTTCTGAGCCGACAATGCGAAATGCAGACACAGGCAGATTGCCAAGACAGGGGTCGGGTGAAGGAAGCCGCCTCAACTGGGTGCTAGCAGACTTTTTTAAGGTCTAAGGAGCACTTTAGGCAGCGTGGGCCTCCCACTCTCAGGACTTCGTAAATGACTGAAAAATCTGGATGCGCCGGTTGTCGGAATACCGATCCAGGCGCTTTCGAGATCCCATTCACCATGGCCTTCCAGCCGATCGTTGATCTCAGCAAGAACCTCATATGGGGCTATGAGGCGCTTGTGCGAGGTGTCGACGGCGAGAGCGCATGCCAGGTTCTAAGCCAAGTCAATGACCAGAACCGCTATGCCTTTGACCAGGCCTGCCGGGTCAAAGCCATCGAACTTGCCGGAGAGAACCTGAGCCTGGACACCTCTACCAGGCTGTCGATCAACTTCATGCCAAACGCCGTCTACGAGCCCAAGGCCTGCATCCGGGCGACCCTGGCCGCCGCTGACCGCGTTGGGTTCGACCCGAAGCGCCTGATGTTCGAGTTTACCGAAAACGAGCAGATGTCCGATGTCTCGCATGTCAGCCATATTGTCGACGAGTATCGCAAGATGGGCTTCTACACAGCTCTCGACGACTTCGGCGCGGGATACGCCGGATTGTCGCTACTTGCGAAATTCCAGACGGACCTCATCAAGATCGACATGGAACTCGTGCGAGACATTGAAAATTCCCAAAGCCGCCGAGCAATCGTCAGAGGTATCGTGGGAATGTGCAATGAACTTGGTATTGCAGTCTTGGCCGAGGGTGTCGAAACCAAGGACGAAGTCCTGACGCTGCGGAGCGCTGGCATCGATTTGTTCCAAGGCTACTATTTTGCTCGTCCTTTCGTCGAGCGCTTCGTTGCAGCCAGCGACATCAACACGCTGCAGGTCGGCAAATGAGCCGTCAGCCTATTTCCGGCCAGCAGCTGTTCGATCGAAAGCTCGATCCATCGACTCAAGCGTTGACGCTTGCTGACGTTCGCAGGCCTGATACTCCCCTTGTGTACGTCAACTCCGGTTTTGAGAAGATGACGGGCTATACGCGAATGGACGCAGTTGGGAGAAATTGCCGTTTTCTCCAGGGTCCGGAAACAAGCGCAGAGGCGGTGACGCAAATGCGGTCGGCTATTGCCGCAAACAGGCCTTTGATCATTGACGTGCTGAACTACAGAAGAGACGGAAGTGCTTTCTGGAACCGGCTCTCATTGACCCCCGTCAAGGGCGTCGATGGTCAAGCAACACACTATATCGGGATACAGAGCGACATCAGCCGCATGCGCGCACTGCATGACCGTCTTCACGAGATTGCTCTGGATCTTGCCCGTGCCAATATCCTGGCGTTGGATTAATTCCAGACAAGATTGGGGAAGACCGTTTCGTCTCGTCGCATTACGAGGCAACCAAGATGACTGCCAAATCCTCGAACACCAAAAAGCCTGTTCCCTCAACGATCCGCCGTCTCAACGAAGAAACCGAAGGCATCGCCGACGAAGACCTTAAGGACTTCGTGGACCTTTTAGCCACGAACATCCGCACAACTTGCCGTCGGCTGGAAATCGAGATCCCCACACCGGCCGGGCGACCGAGACACCTTCGTCCGCTAGCATGACCGGGTGAACGGAACTAACGTGCGTCATGGCAAGGCAACCTGAACGATCAGTTGCGCCGAGTTCTCTCACCGCCTCGGGTGGGTAGCCCGAGACCAGGACCCGGCGGGATCAACCGCAATAAAAAACCCCCGGTTTCCCGGGGGTTTGAATGGTAGCGAAGCCCAGATTTGAACTGGGGACACACGGATTATGATTCCGTATGTCTAGGGGTGAAACGCCGATCCGGTGACTTTCAATCCGGGTTGTAAGTCCCGGAAAACCTCGGTTCTGTTAAGGATGACGCATAGCACGGCTTGCCCGGCCCGTCCTAGTGCGCTCTGGTGACCCCGTCCTAATCCCGTCCTAGCCGGTTGCCCATGCCCACTATCGACATCAATGCCCGCACCGTCGCGAAAGCGATCGCCGACGCCAAGCCCGGCGCCAAGCAATCCGAGATATCGGATAGCCGGGCCCGTGGCCTGAAGCTCCGGATCGGCGCCCAGGGTGCATCATGGCAGTATCGCTATGAGCAGGCCGGCAAGGGCGTCCGATTCGACTTGGGTAGCGTCCACGACTGGAGCCTGGTGGAGGCGCGGGAGCTCGCAGCCGATGCCGCGGCCCACCGGCGCAAGAGAGGCACCGTCGACGCCGCCTGGATGGAGACGATGCTGGTCAAGCACGGCAGGAAGGGCGAGATCCAGTTGCCCGTGAAGTCATGGGACTGGGCGACGGCACGGACGGACTACCTGGCGGACGTCGACCGGACGAAGCGCATGAAAACAGCGGCCAGCTACCGGAACTTGCTGACCAATACCCCTGAACTCGAGCGGTTCGCCGAGCGCGCCGTATCGACGATCAGTCGGCGGGAGGCGGCGAAGGCGATTGCCGACATCCACGCCCGGGGCGTCGAGGCCCATGCCGAACACGTGGCCGCTGTCGTGTCGGCTTTCTATACGTGGCTCGGTGACGACGCCCGTGCAGATGACACCGGCATTGAGCCCGGACACATGCGCGGGCTTCGGGCGCCGCAGCGGACTGCGAAGAAGGAAGTAGCCAAGCCGGCGGTGAAGGCCAATCGGTATGCACCGCCAATGCACGAAGTCGGTCGGCTGATGGCCATTGCCCGCAGCGGCGCCATCAACGAGCGGATCGGCCTGGCTATTCAGCACATGTGCTTCACCGTCCAGCGTATCACCTACATCGTGCACGCGCGTATCGACGGTATGGAGGCGGCCCTTACACCGGACGAAGGTCTGTGGCGCATGGAGCCGCAGCACCGCAAGACGGCTGAGAACAGGAACGACACCACGGATCACGTCGTACCGTTGCCGGCACCGGCCTGGGCGGTCGTCCAGCGGGCGATGACACTGACGGAAGATCTGGACCACCACCGCCTTTTCCCGGGCTTCCGGCCAGCCAAGGCAGGCGGCACGGTCGACGCCATGGCGGAGAGCGCGGTCCAACACAACATGACGTATATGCCGGGCATCGTCGCCAGGCCGCACGATCTCCGCAGGTCGTTCACGAAGTTCGGCCAGTCTAAGTTTCGCTGGGGCATCGAAGGCAGCCGTTCGATCCTAGATCACAATGAGGGTTTCGCGACCGATGACGTGACCGTCCATAGCTATTTGCATGATGGTATCGGACCGAAGTGGGACATCATGCGCAACTGGGTCCAGTACGTCGAGGAAGCCACCGCCGAGGCCATCGACTTCGACAAGCGTCTGCGCGATGTCGAGTGGCTGTCGGACTTCATTGCCCGGCGCCGGCATGAGATCAAGACCGGGTATCGGAAGGGCGTCAGCCTCGCCAAGATACCGCCCACAGACCTGGCGCGTGGCGATGTAATGATGGAATATTAGTATGCCATCGTGACAGCGCCAATTATCGCGACCTTAATCGGAAGCCAACAGCCTGTGCAATCGCCGAGATTTGGGGCAGTCTCCCGCTGCGACAACGCGGGGGGAAATGACGATGCAGGCGCCGAGATCCCGGACCGGAAGACTGGTCTTGCTGGCAGTCATCGTCGCCCTGGTAGTTGCCCCACTGTGGGCATGGCTGCAGGCCCGACCCTTCCCGCCCACCGCCTGGTATGGCTACACGCTCGCCCGGGGGGACGTAATCAGCTTCGAAGCCGGTGAGCCCATCCAGTATACCTTGGATATGGAAATGGGATCGTCGCAGAGCGAGTTCGATACATACATGAACCGATGCGACCCAACGAGACTGCAGACGTCCATCGTCGGGCAGGAATACCGAGGCTTGATGCTGTGCAACGCGGCAAGGCTGAGCGAATTAGATTTCGCTGCTGCCGCCCGGTTTTTCAAAGCTGACGTCGACGAGATGTATGGCCGGTATATCGCCGAGTGGGTCTGGGCCATCGGGCAGCGGCTGGCGCTCATGCTGGGCGTGATCCTGGCGACCTTCCTCGCGGCCAGGGCGTTCCGATGGGTCCGAGCCGGCCAGCCTACGTAGATTATATCGCGACATGAAAACGGAAGCTGAGGGCAGTTGGCTTCCAAAACGACGTTCCCTTTTCGACAAGCCGCTTGTCGAAAAGGATAGTGCTTGCAATCGCTTAGAACCGCCTCCATGCTCGATCCGTGACCTAGCGCCGATTGGGGTTGTGAAGGTCCGCAGGTCAGGAGTGACGTGATGACAGATACCCCCGATACTCGAGAACCCTATCTGCCCGGCCTGTGTGGCCTTCAGTGGCGACCCGATGCCGCTGGCGGCTATGTCGCCGATACCGATGACGATTTCGTCCGCATCTTCTTCGACTGGAAGAGAGCGCTCACTGAGATCGGCTACGTGTTGACGAAGGCCAACGGCAAGTGGATAGCCGGCTTCAGGCCCGGCATGGCCGACAAGACCGCAATTCTGGCGACGCTCCTGCGGATACGCGAGCACCAGCTTGAGAAGCTGGGGGTGCGGCCATGAGCAAGTCCGATCCCCGTCAGCTCGACCTGCTCGATTATCTCAAATACGATGCACACAAGGAGGGGTATCCCCTACGTCAGCGCCTGATCGCAGACGGCTTTGCCCACGACTATTCACTCCAACTCAACCGAGGCCTGATGCACGATGACGGCGAAGGGGTGGTCAACAGTCGCCTTTGCCGCTCTCCCGTCTTCTATGAATGCGTCGACGGGCATGAACGAGTTGTCCTGCGCCATCACAAGCTCGCCTTCCAGCCACTCCCGACAGCATTGCTGAACAAGGGTTACACACTCGAATGGGCGGCACCTTCTCACCGGCACACCATGGATGGGCAGCGAATGCATGCGGCTGATTTGGCCACCGACAAGCACCTCGCTGAGCTGGTCCGGACCGCCTACCTCACCACCCGTGAGCGGGTCTATGACGCCATCGCGTCGAACTTGTCTCACATCCTGTCGGCGAAGAATGCCAGACGTTTGATGGTCTGGATGCAGGAGACAGATCCGAGGCATGAACCGAGCGATCGTTCCGCAGCGGTGCTGGCCACTGGAATGCTGCTGATCTCCAGCGGCAACTTCGTGCAGTTCGACGACCGGAAGTATAGTGTCCGCGCTCGCGCCTGGGCGGCACTCCATGCCCTCGAAGACGGGTGGGTGAAGCGCAAGGGTCACCTTCTCAATGTCACGGCGGAAGGCCGCGCGCGGCAGTTGGAGACGGCATGACCATTGCCCTCGACCGCCGCATGCGCGAATCTGGCCCGGACTTGATTCCGGGCCGGAGACCACGCATGCCGTTCGATCGCGACTACACTTTTGGCGAGGACGTCGACCGGGTTTTCCTCGACGCCCCTTCCGCGAGGCTTTCCAGGGCGCTGGAAAACAGTCAGCGCAATGTGCAGAAGTGGATCGCGGGGCACGAAGGCTCGCCGCCGCACGCCCGTGAGTTCATAGCTGACCAGCTTGCCCGCATCGAGAAACAGCCTGTCCATCCATATCTGGCGATGCGCGGCGAGGCGCTGAAACTCATCGACGATGAGGGCCTGCACCCGGAAGTCGTCGCCGGCTACCTGAGCAAGCTCTACGACGAGATTACGAACAAACCGATTCGTTAACCTGATCCTGGACCCGGCCTCGACAGGGCCGTTCCGGTCATCTACATACGCCGCTCGAATTCTTGGTTCGTCCGCTGCTTAGGCGGGGACGCGCCGTCGATTGGGACGAAGATGATGACCAAGCCAGAGGCCTCTCGGGCCAAGCCCAGCCATATTGCCGACCTCAAGAAGTGGCGCCAGCGCGAAGAGCTGCTGCTCGCCGGCAAGGCGATGCCGACGCTCGCCGATAGGCGCACCGGCCATTCCCCATTTCACGGATCCGCGCTGCTGGATTTGCGCCAGTTCTGCACGATGACCATCGGGCGCGATCAGGAGACGCCGGAATGCCTGCAGAGCCTGCAGTCCTGCATCGACGTGCCGACTGCAAAGTCATGCTGGAGCGCATATCAACTTGGCGTCGCCAGCGAGGACACCAGCGAGACGCTGCTTTGGCACGCGGCGATCCGCGGGCACCGGCATGCCGTTCGGCGTCTTGTCGAGGACGCCCTGCAGGACCGGCGACACCACGACCCGATCGGCTGGACGCATTTTGTCGCCCTGGCTCTCGGGCTGACAACAGTCGGCCTCGAGGACGACAGCACGACCGAATGCGAGCCCTTCCCCTACCTGCTCGAACGCGGGATGGCGGCGATGCAGTCGATGGGCAGCCACATCGAGACGCTCGAACTCGCTGCCGACGCACTCGACGACACGGAAGCCGAAGCGGAGACTGGGATGGTCGGCGCCCTGGCAGCGATGAAAGTCGCCCAGGCGGAGGCCCAGGCTGACGCCGAAGCGGTCGAGGCGATGCTTGAGGATCGCGCGGAGATCCGGCGAGATCCTGCGCTGGTTGTCATCGACGCCGATCCGGATATCAAGCAGCCCAGCTCGCGCGCGGACGTCTGGAAGGCGTACAGACTGATTATCGGCCAGCCCCTGCGCCTGGTCAGCACGGCTGCCGTGCCGGCGGCGCGGACGGACCTGCACGCTCGCTATCCGCACATGCATGCCGAGATCGATGCGATCCTCGGGACGCAATCCGCCCTGCAGTCCCTGCGGCTGGCGGTGCTGCTTGTCGGCAATCCCGGCAGCGGCAAGACGACCTTCGCCAGGGAGATGGCGGACCGTCTTGGCGTGCCGGCGATGACGTATTCCTGCGCCGGCGCCAGCGACGGGGCATTCGGCGGGACGTCCGCGCAGTGGAATTCGGCTCGTCCGGCGACGCCGCTGCAGCTCGTCGGACGGACGCGGACAGCGAACCCGCTGATCGTGCTCGACGAGGTCGACAAGATGGGCACGGGCCGGAACAATGGGTCGCTTGCAGACACCCTGCTGACGTTCCTCGAACCGGCGTCCAGCCGGGTGTTCTTCGACCTGGCGCTGGAGCAGCCAGCCGATCTGTCGGCGGTCTCCTACATCGCGACGGCCAACTCGCTGGAGGACGTGCCGGCGGCGCTCAGAGATCGCTTCCGGATCGTCAGGATACCGGATGCCGGTTTCGAGCATGTCGGAGTCCTGAGCGAGCGCATCATCGCCGATCTCGCGCAACAGCGTGGGCTCGATCGGCGCTGGATCGAACCGCTGGCTCAAGACGAAGTCGATGTCGTCCGGCAGGCCTGGCGAGGTGGTTCGCTCCGGACGCTGCAGCGCATCGTGACCAGGTTGATCGACGGGCGGGAAGCCCTGATGGGGAGGGCGTGATGGTTATCTATGATCAAGACCGCTTTCTCGCCGCGTCCATGTACAGGGTCGCCCTGGGCCAAGTCATCCGCCTGGGCGACGCGAACGCCCAGGCGCTGGCCGAGGCCGCATTGGCGGCGCCAGGACCGCTGACGATCCGCGCCCTGGTCGCCGCCGGCTTTGGTCAGCCCTGGCTGGCGTCGGTTCGCGATGCGCTGGCCGAAGTGGGCATCGCGGGATCGGATGAAGTTTTGGGAGGCATGGATGTCGAATGAGTTGATGATTGCCGACGCCCGGCGCCGGCACGTGGACGCCAAGGCCAAGCGCCTGGAGACGGTCGGCAGCGTGATCCCCGTCGACTGGGACCGGGCCGTCGAGGCCGCCTGGCCGACGATATGGGGAGCCTACAGGTGCGGGCTACCCGGCGGGTGGGTCGACCTCGTCCTCGCCTTTTCCGAGCACCTGGCCGAGATTGCACCCTTAGTGTGGGTCGAGGACAGCAAAGAGAAGTACGGGGGCATGAGAGTCGACCTGACGGGTGACCTGACAGAGGAGGCCCAGGCGCTGGCTGAGGTCTATGAGAGCCTGTCGGAACACGTGTGCCAGGACTGCGGTGAGCCAGGGAGGCTGCGGGAAGACCGAGCGTGGTATGCGACGCTGTGCGACCGGCATGCTGTGGTCCGGGAGCCGACGTGACATGCCGGCACGTCATTTTAACTTTTCTTAACTTATACTTTTCACTCAGGTTTTCAGGCGGTCGCTGCGATCGGCGCCATCAGGGCGCGGACTTCCTCGACGGTCAGGCAGGGACGCCTGGAATGGACGACGCGATGGCATGTGGCGCACAACATATCGAGGTCCGAGATCCGGGTGATGCTGTCGGGCTGCAGCTGCTCGATGGGTGTCGAATGATGGGCTTCGATCGCCCGCTCGCCGTCCGGACCGTAGACTTCGACGGGGTCCAGGCCGCAGCATATACAGACCAGCTTGCCGCCGTTCTTGGCCTTGAAGTCCTTCTTGGCGAGCTTGACGATATTGCGGTCCCGCTCCTTGTAGACGTGGATGCGGGTGAGCAGCCGCCCTTCCTTGCCGGTGGCCTCTTCTTCCTCGGTCTCGGGCAGTTCGGCAGCTTTCTCGAGGACGGTCACCGAGCCGACGTTGGTGCTGCCGAAGATCTCCTGCTGCAGCGCGATGACCGCGTCGGCGGTCCGGCGGATCAGCGCATCGTTGACGCCGGCGTTGATTGCGTCCGAGTGGGCCAGGATCGCCGCGGCCAGGTCCGGGTGATGAGCGGCGATATCGGCGATGCCGGCCACGTCCTTGGCGATCGCCTCCAGGCGGTCCCGGAGTTCGATCAGGAAGTCCGAGTTGCGGATGGTCACCCGGAGTGGAGACAGGGTCACGTCGATCCCGTCATCGTCGATGACGTCGAACTCCATGCTGTCCATGACGAAGGACTTGTTCTCCAGCGGGAACGTCACCGCGTGGGTCAGGTCCTCGCGGGCGGGTTCCGGCAGCCTGGCGACGGCCATGACGAACTGCGGGAGGTGGAGCTTCTGGCGGTTGTTGCTGTCCAGTTTCCGGAGGCGTGGCTTGCCCTGGGCGCGGACGCCGAATACCTCTGCCGGGATGGTGATGCCCAAGGGCTCGAACAGGACATGGATGTTCCTGTCGGCCAGCGTTTCCGCCGGCACGAACTCGAATTCCCCACGTCCACCAGAAGACCGCCACCTAACGGAGCAAGTTTCCATGCGTTGTCCCGACCGATTCGTAGAAACTCTAGTCACGCGGACCGTTGGAGTCGATCCGTTGACGTTCTTAGTATGTACTCCATAATGCGGGCAACACGGGACTACAGCCCGATCACTGATTCGACCGGGTTTTGGGAGGTATTTCGTGACTTATAAGGTAGCCTCCTTCTTCTCGGGGATCGGCGGACTAGACCTGGGCCTTGAGCGCGCCGGCTTCGAGGTGGTTTTCCACTGCGAAGTGAAGCCCTTCTGCCGCGACATCCTGCAGCAGCACTGGCCCGACCTCCCCATCGATTCCGACATTCGAGTACTCGACGATGCAAAAATCCCTGAAGCTGATGTTTGGGCAGCAGGATTCCCCTGCCAGGATCTCTCACTTGCAAGAATGGGGCCGCGATCTGGGCTTCGAGGGAGCCAGTCTGGACTCTTTCACGACTTTATGCGGCTCGTTCGAGCGCGTACGCCAAGAGCCATTATCCTCGAAAACGTCCACGGCCTTCTCTCTAGCCACGGAGGACGTGACTTCACCGTCGTACTCCAGGCGCTGGACGAACTCGGGTATGGTGTCGCGTGGCGTGTGCTTAACAGCAAAGACTTCGGAGTCCCCCAGCAACGCCGTCGCGTCTACATTATTGCCGTACATCGAGACGCAGACGCCGCCGGACAAGTACTTTTTGAGCCCGAACGCAGCGGTGGGGATACTGAGACGCGTGGACCAGATGGGAAGAAATCTCCCTCCATCTTTCAGACAATCCTTGGAGATCCTCGCAAAGGCCCCCTCGTCAAAAGCGTAGCCCACTGCATCTACGCAGAGAGCGCCCGCCACACCGGCACCGACTGGTCGCGCAACTACGTCTGGTACCCGGAAGGCCGCGTCCGCCGGTTCACGCCGAACGAGGTCGAGCGCGTCCAGGGCTTTCCTGACGACTGGACCCGCCCGACGCACTTCGACGAGGCCAAGTCAGACCGGATCGACAGCCTGCGCTACCATGCCGTGGGCAATGCCGTGACGCCGCCGGTGGCCGAGTGGGTGGGCAATCGGCTGCATAACGTCCTGCAGATGCAGGACCAGGAGATCCTGCGCGGGTCGGTGGCTGCCGAGTAAGCGCCGCGGGAGGGCCTGGGCATTGTTCAAATGGGGCAAGAAGCCTGAAGCCAAACCCGAGGTGGAACGCGATCCCAACCTCGACCGCTTGCTGGTCGGCGAATACCGCCGGCTGGAGGACACCATCACCGAAAAGCTCTATGCCGGCGTCGAACCGTTCCGGCCTGTGGAGCTGCGTTTCTTTTGCATCTCGGCGATAGTGGTCCTGATCGCGGTCTCCGTGAAGGACATGTCGGACGAGGAGAAAGAAGCCGAGGCCCGCCGCTTCTTCGAATTCGGGACGTTCGAGATTTTCAGCGAATCCGAATATTCGCAGGACGACGAGAACCTGCCCCGGATCGAGAACTCGTTCGCCCACCGGCACTCCATTTATGGCGACCCAATCTACAGTTGGCTGTTCCAGGAAAGCCTTGAGGCCGGCTTGGTGATCGTCGCGGATCTTGATCACCATGTCTGGGTGAACGAGCGCAGCGGCTTCGAACTGCCGGCAGCGCTACGGGAATTGCAGAATGCATTGATGGATGCCGGGCGGGTGTTGCACGCCGCATATCGCGCCTATCCTCCCAACGGAGCGAGAACCACATGAACTGGCGGGTTTACGCTACCCAAACGAGCGACGTGGTCCTGAAGCTGTTTCGGGAGGATCAAGAGCTACTTGCCGACGCCGCCGGCGCCGTGTTGGCGATGCACCAGGACACCCATCTCGGGTTCGGGATCGACATGCACAGGACTGACGACGCGGTCTGGAATGCCGCGATGGACAAGATGCAGCCGAACCGGATGGGCAAGTTTCCGGACCGAGTGATGATCGTCATGAAGATGTTGCCGGACATTGACAACGCCTGGCTCGACTTCATTCAGAACGAGCGGCCCGCTGACATTTCCGATAGCCGGTGGCAGGCGCTGTCGCTGATGGCGCGCTTCCGTTCCAATGCGGCCCGTACCTGGCTGATGACGATAATGTCCAAGCAGGACACCGATACTGGCGGCGAAATGCGGATGTCCGTCGAGACGATCTGGATGGCGCTGGCCACCGTCCCGCGTGCTGTCGCCGTGGAGCGGGCCGCGGAGTATGTCGGTACATTCTATGACGGGGTGAAGAACGAGGGCATCAACCCCAAGGCGTGGCCCCAGATAGAATGACCAACGGCTCCAGGTCCGGGACTTCATAGTCCTCCGGGCACTCGTCAGGGTCCATCCCGCCGCTCCAGTTGCTTCCTGCCTTGATGGGCCAGGCTCGACAGCGTCCGAACGGTCAGCCAGCCCCAGCGCTCCTGGGCGGCTTCATAACCGTACTCGTCGATGACCTGCGCCACAGTGATCGCGCATGGCTGGCGCCGAACCGCGGTGTCCCAGGAGTGCGTGTCGTTGACGCTCATGGCAGCGGGCTGAAAGCCCTGTCCTCGAGGCGATCGAGCCGGCGGCGCATTTCGTCCGCTTCCCGCATCGTGGCGCTCCAGTGGTTCTCCATCTCAACTCGCGGGACTACGCGGTCCTGCAGCTGCCGCAGGTCGTATTCCTGTCTCACGATGGTGCTGTCGATCGGCGCCTTCCAGCCGGCCAGAACCAGCCCCAGGATGGTGACCACCAGGCCCAGCGCCGCGACGATGAGAATCCACTGCGGGCGGAACCTGGTGTCGAACTTCTCGCCCAGGCTGGTGATGGCCACGCCGATCTTGTCGATCGACGCTTCGATGGCGGTAACGCGTTGGTCGAGGCGGTCGTAGGAGGGGTCGCGAGGCGTAGTCACTTGGCAGGCTCCAGGATGCGCCTGACGGAGCCAAGCTTGTAGCGGCAGTCCTCGCCGGCGGCGGCCAGGTCGACGACATAGAGGGAGACATCGCGCTGCGTGCCGGCTGATGGCGCGGGCGGCTGCGGCGTGCAGGAAAGGAGCTAGGAAGGCATGATGGGCGTCAGGGTCCCGCAGCCGGCCAGACACAAGACCAGCATCAGCACGATCACGGGCATTGCTGGATGAAAGGCGATGCGGAGCGCGTACAGCAGAGCGCTGTACGCGCTGGGGTCTTTGTCCATGCTCGGGTCAACTTGCCCGTCAGCGGGCTTCCTGGAGGATTGATTTCTCATTCGACCCCTCCGATTTCATCGGCTGCCCGGAGGCCGTCCCAGAGGACCGGTGCCACGTCGCCGTCCTCGGTATCCGGTGCAGCGATGATCGATTCACGCCGCTCCTGGACGATGGCATTGCGCCGGTCGGCAGCGGCGCGTTCAGCGGCAAGTTCGTCGATGGCACGGAAGGCGGCGTCGCGCTGGTCGAAGGCCGCATCGCGTTCGGCACGGGCGTCATGAAGCTGCCCGGGCAGCCACCAGGTGGAAGCTGCCAACAGGATCACGACGGTCGCGACGAACGCGAGGATGGCGGGACGGAGGTTCACTTCCGGCGCGCCCGTTCAGCGATCTCGCGCAGCAGCATCACCGCCACGACGATGGTCGAGCACGTCTGGAGCCACAGTGGTGCCTCGACGATCGCCAGCATCAACAGGGTGATGATCGACGTGTCGAGGAGACGCTCGCTCCGCCCTACCTGAATCACCTTCGGGTAGGTGGATCGCCCGCCGCAGGCTGAAGCAGTCGTAATCACCGCGAAGGATTCGCTCGCGATCCTTCGAATTGAGGGGTCGTTTCGAGGACATGATGTCGGCTGGCCTGAGCCGCTTCTCGACGATGCGCCTGCGAACCGCGTCCATGACGCCGTCGCGGGCCCGCTTCTCACGGAACGAAACGAAGGGATCGGTTGTGAAACGTGCCGTCAATGTGATGCTCTGGCTAGTCCAATTGACGGAGTATCCTTGCAATTTCGGCAATGCTCCAGAGCAACGCAGAAGAAATCCGTTTGATGTTGGAAGGATTGGCAGCGCGATCCATGACAATCGTTCGAAATTCGAATGATCTTCGTCGCTTTAACCGAGTGGACTTAAAATCCACTCGTCCGCGTCTGCTACAAAATCCAATGTTGACAACAGGCCACACTTCGGATTTCGGACCGGTTTTTAAATAAACCTGTTGATGTCTGCTTCAGTTGGCAGCACACTAAGGATTACCACCGGGCGTTTGCAGCGCCTCCACGACACTGACAAGACAGGCATTCAAGGATGGCATTTTCAGACATATCGCCGCGCTACGGGGCGCGGACGCGGGCGGTGAAACCGCTGACCCGCGAGCAGGTCCTCGCGTCTGGCGCATGGATAGATGAGACCCAGGCACAGCACTTCGGCATTACGGAAGATGAGCGGTATGCCGCCTGGTTGGCCACGAACGCGTCCGACTGGCATGTCGATCATGAGAGCGTCGCGGCGACCGAGAACGTCTACCGCCGATACGCGCTTCATATGCACGCGCTTGGCTGGTCGCCATTCCCGGAATCCCGAGCTGACCGTAAACCCGGCAGACTGATCGTCTGGCGCCGCGGCAAGATGAACGCTGTCCAGATCAAGCCATCGGAACGCCGCGACAGCCGTCCCGATTGGAGCACTCTCTATTACGACATCAAGGGCGGCGGTGGCATGAACGTGGCCGTGGTCAACGGGGCGGCCTCGGGACATGTTCGCTGCTGGGATATCGACTGCCTCGACGAAGACCATGCTGAAGCGGTCATGAATGCCGCCTTTGAAGTTTTTGGCCCGACGCCCTTCGTCCGCGTGGGCCGTGCCCCGAAGGTTATGCTGATCTATCGCGTGGAGGGCGACGATATCAATCTACCGACCCGGTCGGTGTCTTTCCTCGATGCTGACGGCCAGCCCGATTTGATCCAGAAAGACGGGTCGGCGGTCCCCAGGAACGCCTTGGAATTCCTTGCGGCGGGCCACAACTGGACGTCCTATGGCATTCACCACGGAACGGGGCGTAGCTTCGACTGGTCCCGCGGCACACTGCATCCTGCGATCGCCGGACCCGAGCATGCGCCGGTTATCACGGCCAGGCAGATCAAGAAGTTCTACCAGGCTGTAAACGCGATCAGACCGCTGGCGGGGTTTGGTTCAACAGGCTCGTCGTCGCCCGTCGGTGGCGACAGCGAAGTGTCCAAATACATGCTGACCGGATCGGCAACCAACTCGCCGATCTGGATACCGGAGAAGACGCGGGGCGCGTGGACCGTCGACACCCAGGGCTACGTCATCGACGGTCGCGAAAAGTTCCTGTCGGCGATGTGCTGGGCCATGCTGTCGGCCAACGTCGAGGTGCTGCGCCGCCCGGGCGGGCCTGACTTCATACTGGGCCAGTACATCATCTATTGCGCGAACCGAGTCCTCGAAGACGGCACGTGGTCCCGGAATAAGGTCGAACGGGACTGCCGGTCGAAGTTCGCATTCGCGCTGCCGAAGTGGGTGGAGAGCATCAAGTCCTTCGACACGACCGGTCGTTGGGCACCCAAGGCGGTGCCGGCGAAGCTGCGGGAGGACGGCACCAGCGCTTTCGCGCAGCACGTGACCGGGACGCCCAGGCCGCTGGATGGTTCCCTCGATTGGCTTCCGGAACAGGCCGGAGTGATCCCGGAACTGGCCGGGGTCCAGAAGATCAGGAAAGTGGTCAAAGTCACCAAGACCGCGGAGCAAGTCGCTGCGGACAAGGCCTCCAGGGCGCTGGTGCCCACGCTTCCGGAGCGCGAAGCAATCCATGAGCGCGTCGCCGCAGAGGTAGATAGCGCCGTCGCCGCATTCTTCGCCGATGTCGACCGCGCTGCCGCCGGCGGCGTCGAGGGAGACGTTCCGGTCCATGTCGTGAAGGCCCCCACCGGATCCGGCAAGACGACCAGAACCATCCAGTACATCGAGAGCTTGGGCAAGCGTCAGGAAGGCCAGGGCCAGATATTCGTCCTGCTGCCAAGCCACGACAATATCGGCGAGGGTCTGCTGGCGGCGGAACGTTCCGGCATGACGGTGCCGAGTGAATCCGAGATCGACGAAGATGCGGCCATCGCCAAGTTGAAGGCTATGGGTGTCACCGCCGAGCGGTTCATGGGTAAGAAGCGCGCCGGCTGCCAACGCGCCGCCGAGATGGAGGCCCTGACCGAGCGCGGCATCGGCGCCAGCGGACTGTGCGGTGGCGAGATCGAAGAAGGTGGCGACGAGCTCCTGGCTCGCATGAAGAAGAAGGCCGGCGAGAGGCCGGAGAAAACACAGGTCCTCTGCGAATTCCGTGCACGCGGCGAGTGCGGCTACTGGAACCAGATGACGCCAGTCAGCGATGCCGACGTGGTTTTCCTGCCGCATGCATTTCTCACGATGATGAGCCTGCCCAAGGTCCTGAAGAACGCGCGCGCGATCATCATCGACGAGAGCGTCACATATCAGGTCCTGCACCAGAGCCGCCTGGATCTGGAGATCCTGCTGACGCCTCGCAAGGCGCCCTTCGTCACCAAGAAGGAACTAGCGCTGCACCCAGGCCGCACCGCTGAGGACATCGGGTCGACCATGCTCGCTCAGCGCGATGAGATCGCCGGCGATGCGCGGGCCGCTATCCTTGCCGGCGCGTGCCCTGCAGCGGCGATCCGGGACGCCGGAAAGGCCGCACTGGTCGAGACCGCGATCACTGTCATCAAGCGGGCACGCACGGAAGAGCGCGAGATCACGCCGCTGATGACGGCGACCGATATCGAAGCCCTGGCATCGCGTCCGAAGGGTAAGGCACTGATCGAGGAAGAGAAGCTCTGGAAGATCATCGCCGACCGCATCGCCGCGCTGGACGCCGGCACAGCTACGGGCGATCGGGATGAGCGCCTGCAGCTTGTCTATGTCCCGGTCGAAGGCAAGCCGAAGCCCTTCGTCCGCATGTCCTGGCGGTCGACGCCGAATTGGCAGGAAACGCCCAAGTTGCTCCTTGACGCCTCCGTAAACCCTAAGGTCGTCGCCAAGTTATTCGGTTCGGAACCCGTAGTGCACGACATCCAGGCCCCGCTGCATCTCCGCACGATCCTGATCGCCGACCGGCCATATGCGAACCGGGCGTTCATCCCCGGTGCCGATGCGACAACGGACGAGGTCGAGGCCGCGCGCCGGACCGTCCAGAAGACCCGCGCGTTGGTCTCCAAAGCCGCCGGGGCATACACGCACAGCCGTGTGCTCATGGGCTCCACGATTGCTGTTCGCGAAACGCTTGCGCAGGGCGCATGGACGCCGCCCCAGAACGTCGACAACGTTCATTTCGGCGCCCTTCGAGGGCTGGATGGTTTCAAGCACCACGCAGTGGCGATCAGCATCGGGCGCAGCGAGCAGCCGATCCATGTCGTCGACGGCTATGCCGCGGCGCTGACATACGACGACCCGTCGCCGCAGCCGCCCTATGACGTCACCGGGACGGGGTATACTTCAGACGGCAAGCCACTGTTCAGGGAGGGAAATGTCCGCAGGATCGAGCTGCGGACTGGCGAAGACTACGAACACTATGTGCCGATGCTACCGGGTGCCTGGGCACAGATTCTCGAGGGTCAATGGCGGGAGGAAGAACTGAGGCAATTCGTCGGACGCCTACGCCCGGTTTACCGCGGCGCCGCGCCGGCGGAAGGCCAGAGCGACGAAATGCCGCTCTGGATCTGCCAGTCAAAAACGATGCCAACAGGCTTCATCGTGGACGAAGTTTTCACGCTCGATGACATGGCCGCCAACGCGGAATTTTATGACCTGGTGCGCCTCTCCGATGGCGTCCTCGCGGACGAGATCACGGCCAGGCTTCCGGGCTGCGGACATGTCTTCGGTATCCGGCTGGCGGCGTGGTCACGTGAGGTCCTGCCCGACGTGCCAGCGCTCTATCGCAGGCTGATCTCGTCCATGCATTGCGTGAGATTCCGCCTTGATGGTCGTGACAAGATCGCCAGGGTGGCGGCGTGGCACGACGATCCGGCGGCTGCACTGTTGCGGGCGGCCAAGGTGGCGGGCGTGTCGATCGAGGTCACTTCCGTCGAGATGGCTGAACGCGAACGGGTCACTGCTGCCAAGCCCAGGCCGCATGACCGGATCGACGCCAACCTTGCCGCCATCGCCCCCTTCGGTGATCCGCGCATGCTGCTCCAGGACCGGGAGATCGACCTGCGGAGGGCGCATGCGCGGATCGAAGCCGCGGGCAGCCGCATGACTCTGGCGGAGCTGGAAGACAGGTGGCGGTCGATGGACCTCGATACGATCGTCGAGATCGAGACCTGCGCCTTCGAACACTCACAGTGGGTGCGGGTCTACGACGGTGAAGAGCTTGAGGAGGTCATGCCGCACTATCTGGAGGCGGCGTGACGCCTGGGGAACCGGGAATGTGCGGGACGCATGAAAAAAACTTAGGAAGGGTGTTGACGTATCCATATGGATACGTACCTTGTATCCATATGGATGCTGCATTGGGCGGCGCCAGCAGGAGACAGAACATGAAATACGAGTTCACCGACGCCAAGGGCGAAACCATCGATGAGCCCAAAGGCTTCCTCAAGCAGCGGTCCTTCGAGGTTGATGGCAGGTCGATCGAAAACCCGAACTACGTGACTCACAAGCGCGGGAAGAACTGGGCGGCGCGTATGGACGGCCCGAACGCCGCGGAACCGCAGCGCACCTACTTACCTACCAAGGGGTCGGTCGTCGATGTGCAGCAGGTGAAGGCGGGAGACGCTTTCGTAGTCGCTGGCGACTACGTGACCAGCGGCAACAACTACTGCCCCGACCGGATGTGGGGCGTGATCCACACGCTCACCGACCGGGTTATGATCCTTGATGTCTACGAAACCGAAGCCAAGGCAATCTCCGCCCGGAACAAGGGCGTTCGAGCGGATCTCGTCCCGGATGAGAAGGATGACGATGACGCTGCTCTGGAAAACGCATTCCCCGTCGGCTTCGATGTTTCGCCGTCTTGGAATGCAGGGTCCACCGAGAAGCACTAGCTGATACCAAGCTGCATCGTGCGGCGCTGTAAGGAAAAACGAAAATGAAGCCGTTCAAGGACATGACTTTCGCTGAAGCCTCGGCTGTCGCCGATGCTGCTGATTTAAAGATGGAAGCCCTTCGCCTAGTTATCGACGATCTCAAGGCGCGCGTTGCCGCCCTCGACGACCGAAAGGGTCCTGTCCTCGACGACCTCAACGTGAAGCTGCGAGCTACGCTCGCGATCGCGAGGGGCGAAGCAGCCGGTGACGGACGGGCCCTTTGCGAGCAGGTCTTCCTGGGGCGGGACACGTACATGCTCTTGCATAGGGAGCAAATGCCATTGTACCGGGAGCTAAGCAAGCTGCAGGACAGGCGGCGCAGGCAGCATCTACGCTACATGCGTGCGCGTGACCAGATTGGCCGTCTGAAGTATCAGGAAGGCCGGATGGAGAACGCATGACGCCGGTCGACCTATCTCACCCCGAACGCCCGTCCGGTCCGCCGATCATGAAGGGCTCCGAGATGAAAGCCATTCGGCGTCGCTTGGGTCTCAGCACGACCGAGCTGGGCCGCGCTTTCGGGTATGTTGGGCAGGACGACACTGCCTCGATGACGATCCGGCGATACGAAAGTGGCGGGCGGGACATCCCGCCCTGGCTCGCGAGGCTGCTGCGGATGTACGACCGTTTCGGCATCCCCGCCGATATCGGCGACTCCGTTGACCTCGGCATACCCCCTGATATCGACGAAGATAGCGAGCCCCCAGACTGATCCGATGCTTCTCGTTTCGGGAACGCCATTGCGAAATGAATGGGCGCGTGTTCATTCGCCGCCGCAAGGCACCAGTGGCCGGCGATGATCTGATGTTCTGGACGGGCTGCGCGACCTACTGCGTACTGTTGGTCCGCGCGTGCGGTCGCAGGTCCCCGTCCTTCCTAGGAGGCACACGCGTGAGGACGTCGCCAGATCCTGGCGCCAGGATGTGGCTACGGGTAGCTTCCGGCGGGGACTTGCATCCCACAATTCCGATCTCACGATTTGCGAAGGCCGAAATGAATGAAGCCCCCCGTTTGCAGCGAGAGGCTTCGGTAGTCTTGCGACACTGACATCGTCGGCATTGCACATAGTACTGCGGCCCTTGGCGTACTGCAACAACGGGTTTCCCCATGATCGTCGGAAAAGCGTTGCACCGCGGACGTGTCCTGAAGAAGCAACGGGGGTGCTGGCGATTATCGAGCGGACATGTCCGGCGGGGCTGTCATCCTATATCGAGGCTGTCCCGGCCTCGGGTTTGTCGACGGAATCTGGCCCCGTTCGGCATGCCGCGCCTGGGGGCCTAGCTTGGCTCTCAGCGCTTCCTCGGATCGCGTGGGGTCTTTCTTGAAGCGGACCACCAAGATATCCAGCGCGACGGCATAGAGCGCGCTGGCATTGATCGGCGTCCATGCGTCGTCCGGACGGAACGCTGACTTGTCGGCGTTGGTCAGGCAGAACGATACGGCCTGGCACACAGCATAGTCGACCAGGGACGCGTGCGGGACGCGCTCAGCCTTCATCTTCGCCCGGGCTTCGCGTTTCCGCAGCCGGTCGGCATCGCGCCTGGCGGCGGCCTTGGTCGATTGATGGATGGGGTCAGAGATGCGGGACATGCGAGGAGTATCGGCATATCGATGCAAGGGACAAGCGGACATGTCCGCAGGGAGGGAGGTGACCGACCCGATTACCGTCGATGCTTTCCAGTCTTCAAGGATTCGCCCCTATCCCGCGTAGCGGGTGCGGCATTGTGGAATCTTCCCTCTTCCTCGATTTATCAACCAAGCCCCGTACCTCCGCGCAGCGGAGGCCTCTGAGAGCCTCGCGCGCGCGTATTGGAATCCATAGAACAGAACTCCACTCCAAAGAAAAAGAATAGGATTACTATATAGATATCTGTATCTGCTGTCAGTACGGCCCTCCACCCGACGCATGAAACGCCCGCACAGCTTGACATTCCCGTCTTTCTGCCTCATATGCCGAACAGCCGTTTACTTACAATGGATCAGGTTGCAGCGATGATCGTCGAGGCAGACCATTTCCCGACCACTGAAACCGTCCTGTCCATCCCCCTGGCCGTGGCCGAATACCTCGTCCTCGAGGGGCTGACGGCACCCCAGATGCGGATCGCGCTGACGCTCTTGTGCCTCGCCGGCGCCGGTGGACAGGTCCGCATAGAGAAGCCCTCGCTGGAGCGCATGACAGGGGTCTCGATGGATGCCGCCAACAGGACGCTCGATCCTGTCCGCAAGACCCTGCTCGGGCTCCATGGGCACCCGTCATCGGGCAGCGCGGTGTTCGCCGATATCGTCTATGAGCCCGGAAAGAGGGGGGTCAGCTTCGGCGTCGTGTCTGCGACCCTGTCGCGTGAGATGCGGGGCGTCATGGCGGAAACCGGAACACGCATGATGAAGTTGCCCGCCGACGAGATGCGCGAGTACAGCAGCGTGCCGTCCATCATCCTGAGACTTCGCCTGGGCGCTGCCCTGGAAGCTGACAAGACGGCAGCGGTCGCGCGCATGCGTCTCCGTCCCGAGGACCTCCAGCCGACCTTCGGCGGCTATGCCCGATCGGCTGTCGTCAGGACAACGTCCCGCGTCACCGGCGAAGTGGCCGAACATGTTTCCCTTGCCCGCGCCGGCGCCGTCCTGGTCGATCCTGCCGTCAATGAGATCACCAAGATCAGCAACAGCATGCGGGTGAAAGCGGGCCGGCGCATGGCTGGGCGGAAATGGGCAGCCATTGTCGTCGAGGCCACACGCTTGCAATTCCTGCCCAGGTTGACCAAGCCGGCGCCGAAACTGGCAGGTGCCAAGGGATCGATGACTTTCCGGCCCGGTGTCGCACCCGATTTCCGGAATTCATAAAATTGCGGGCGACGCGATCGCCTGATCGCAACACGGATTCCGGTATAGGGTCCTGAACAAGGAGATGATGACATGATCACGGACGCTGAATTCGTTCTCGCCAAGTCGTTCGACCGGGATCTCGCCCAGGCGACCGGTTCGGCTCAGGTCATCATCAACCGCAAGAACGTCGAGTTGGCAGCCGCCCGCCGCATCATCGCGAAGCTGCAGCGCGACCTGGCTGCCAGCGAAGCCCGCTATGCTGACCTCCAGCGCCAGATCACGCGCGCAGCCCTCCAATAAAAAGCCGCCCAGGTCGTCCCCGGGCGGCTCGTTGCTGCGGATAGCCGGATAGGCTACATCGCCAGCTTCGGCTCGTCGTCGTATTCAGCCTCGATCGCTTCAAGCGCCACCGTATGCTTCCACTGCGCGATGGATTCGGCGTCGCTGCGGATGACGCCGCGCAGGCATTTGCCGCCCCTAATGTGCGCGACGAGGGCTTCTTTTTCGACATTGCCGACGAGCAGCCGCATCTGCGGCTCCAACAGGGTAAGCCACTCGCGGGTAGTCGGCGTCAATGCGGCCAGGTCCTCGGGAGCCGGCGTGTGGCCACTGTTCAGATCCCTGCACACGCGCTGGACGCGGTCATAGCCATCGCCGCCGGCGGAAGGCGGTGCCTGGCTTTCCAGTGGCTTGAGCAGGTCGTCGACCATGGCGGCCTCGAGGTCCTGCATTTCCGTTGCCGCTGCCGGGGTGAAAATGCCGCCTGACCCACCAATGGCGGCGACAGTGCGCAGCGTCCATTTCCCCGTCGCGGCGCACTTCTCCCAGACGAACGAAACGGTAGAGCGCAGTGCGCTGGCGATGGCGGAAAGTAGTCGTTTCATGATGAGCCTCCTGCTTGTCTGAGGAGATCATGCCGGAGGGTTGAGCAACCCACAAACGGACCTCGAAACAGCTAATAACGGGTCAACAAACCACTTTTTCGACCTCATCGCGCCCCGGAATTCCGGGACGGAATGGTGTTTCTTGGACCTTGCAAATGGCCGGCAAAATGGTTTTCCTGTTGCAACTCTCGATAGTTCAATCAACAATATTGCAGGAAATTCAGTAGCTTGCAGGTCGAACAAAATGAACCGCGACATCATCACCAGCGCCGAGCTGCGCGAAAAGATGAGGGCGGACTTCGACTCGATCGGCGGCGACAACTGTCTCGCTAGGGCGCTGGGCGCGTCTGCGTCGACGGCGTCCAATATGCGCCCAAGCCCCTCATCGCCACAGATGACGATCTCGCTGCCCTGGGCGATGTTTTCTAGTCCCTTGCATCGCCGCACTGCATGATGCCTGGGAGGCATGAGGGACCACATGACCAAAATCTGGCTGCTATCGGACATCCATCAGGAGTTCACCCGCGAACCTGAGGCCGCCGCCAATCCGGCGACCCGCTTCTCGCTGGCTGACCACGTCCCGTCCGACGTCGACGTTGTCGTCATCGCCGGCGATCTGGATGTCTCGCTCGAAAATAGCCTCTCCCGCATCTCCCAGGAGCTGCCTGGACTGCCCGTCGTTTACGTGCCGGGCAACCACGATTTCTACACCTGCGAGGGCGACGGCTTCACGCTCCAGGAGATGAAAGCCCGCGGTTCGGATTTCGCGCAGCGCCTGGGCATCCACCTCCTGCAGGACGACAGCATTGAGATCGCCGGCACCCGTTTCATCGGGTCGACGCTGTGGACGGATTTCGACTCCGTGGGCACGGGTTTCCTCCGCTCAAAAACCGCCGAGGCCGAAGGCCGCCACGGCATGAATGACTACCGCAGGATCAAGCGGGCATCGACCGCCACGTCAGGGAAGCGCAAGAGGATTAGGGCACAGGACACTGTTGCTGAACACCGGAAATCCCGGGCCTACATTGAGCGCGAGTTGCAGACGCCGTTCGCCGGGCCGACCGTTGTCGTCACGCATCATGCGCCGCATCCGAAATCCCTCGACCCCCGGCACGGCAGCCTCAATTTTTGTTACGCGTCGAACCTGCAGGGCCTCCTCGAGGAGCCGTGGGCACCAGACATGTGGTTGCACGGACATATCCATGCGCCGACCGACTACACGGTCGGCAGGACACGGATCGTCAGCAATCCCAGGGGCTATGCCTTCGACCCGCAGGATGCCCACAATGGTTTCCAGCCCGACCTCATCCTCGAAGTCGGCGAGCCTAAACCGAAGCTGGGGTGGTAACCATGAAAATCCAGATCGCGATATCGGCGAGCGGCGACATCCATATCTGGACCGGGCATCACATGCCGCCAGCAGTGAACCTCGTCGATGTCGGTTTGGGCCGGGACGGCGGCATGCTCGTCATACCTGCCACCAGAGTCGGCCCGCTGCGCGAGCTACTAGGTACTGGGACGGTCGCCAACCAGGCCGGCGCACGGGACACGTCTCGGATCGAGAAGATTCTGAAAATGGCTGAGAGCTTGGTCGACGAGATTCAGGCCGAAGTCGACGGCGATCTCGATGACGAGCCGGAGTTCAAGATCTGAGGGGAAGGGACATTGAAGTTCAAAATTGCAGGAAATGTCGCTGCAGCCGACTGTGTCGCTAACGGGTACCCTGATCCGGATGTAAACCCCTGGGGCTGGTATGAAGCAGTAAAATTGAAAGTGGCCAGCCAGATTCAGGAAAGCGCACTGAATCTCGACGACGCTCGTCGCATCCTCGAAGTCGCCCTGGACCGCACGCTTTACCGCGCGCCGCCTACGCTGCCCTTCGCTGTGCCGGGCACGATTGAATACGAAATTTTGGAGGAGCTGGCGGCATGAGAACCCCCTCGATCTACTTCACATCAGACCATCATTTTGGCCACAGAGCCATCATCGAGATGTGCGCCAGGCCGTTCGACGACGTCGACGCGATGGACCGCGCCATGATCCAAGCGTGGAACAGTATAGTGCAGCCGCACGACACTGTCTGGCACTTGGGAGATTTCGCCCATCGCTGCTCAGTCGAGCGGACGGAATCTATCTTCAAGATGCTCAACGGCACCAAAAATCTGATCCTCGGAAACCACGACCGGCAGGCGACTACCCGGCTACCGTGGGCATGGCGGGGCGATTTCAAGCACCTCGTCTTAGACGACGTGCAGGTCAATCTCTCGCACTACGGCATGCGCGTGTGGCCTGGTCTGCACCGTGGCTCGATCATGCTCTACGGGCACAGCCACAGCACTCTTCCAGGCGCCAGGAATACGATAGACGTTGGCGTCGACAACACGGGATTCGTCCCGCAAACGCTGGCGCAGCTCCGATCAAGGATGGCCTTGCTGCCGCGCCTTGCGTTCGATGTCGGTCGTCCCCTCGGGGAGCACGACGACGATGACGAGATGGGGCTCGACAGCGACGAGGGGGTCACGCCATGAGTGCTACCAACTCAATGCTGCCTGTGGCAGACTTGGGGTGGGTTACGGCCTGTCTGCATTTTGGTTGAAACTGCGCAGAAGCGGACTCAATTCGGCTAGTGTTTCTTCGGCTTCCAGCCAAGCAGCCGCATGGCATTCGCCGTCACCAGGACAGTTGCGCCGGTATCGGCAAGGATAGCGGGCCATAGCCCAGTGATCCCAACGATGGTCGTCACCAGGAACACGGCTTTCAGCCCCAGGGCGATAACAATGTTCTGGGTAATGTTGGACATCGTGGTCTTTGACAGATCGATCATCGCCGGGATGTCGGCAACGCGTCCGTGTAGGACTGCCGCGTCAGCGGTTTCCAGCGCCACGTCCGTGCCACCTCCCATGGCGATCCCGATGTCGGCTGCAGCGAGCGCCGGTGCGTCGTTGATGCCGTCGCCTACCTTGGCCACGACCTGACCGGCCGACTGCATTTCCCGAACGATCCGCTGCTTGTCCTCTGGCATCAGCTCGGCCTTGACCTCGATGCCGAGCCCGGCGCCGATCGCCGTGGCCGTGCGGCGGTTGTCGCCGGTCAGCATAACGGTGGCGATCCCGGCATCCCGCAACGCCTTCAATCCAGCCGCGGCATCCGGGCGGGCCTCGTCTCGGATCGCGAACAGCCCGGCGATCTGGCCGTTGGCCAGCAGTACAGAAACTGTCTTGCCTTCGTCGTTGAATGCGCCGATGCGAGAGGTCATGTCCTCGGGGATGGCTGCCGTTTCCGCGGCGGCGGACGGCGATGCCAGCAGGACCAGGACGCCACCGACATTCCCGGACACGCCCTTGCCGGTGAGCGCCTTGGCGCCGAAGGCAGGCGGTACAGGTGCCTTGGCCTCCTTGGCCTTCGCCAGGATCGCCACCGCAAGGGGATGCGACGATCCGCTCTCGAGTGCGGCGGCCGTGGAGAGGAGCTGCGTCTCGGTGCGGCCCACCACCACGATGTCGGTGACCACGGGCTTGCCCGCCGTCAGCGTGCCAGTCTTGTCGAATGCGACGGCGGTGATCTTCCGCAAGCCCTCCAGCACGGCGCCGCCCTTGAGCAGTAGGCCGCGGCGTGCGCCTGCCGACAGTCCGGCGGCGATGGCAGCTGGTGTCGAGATCACCAGGGCGCAAGGGCAGCCGATCAGCAGGACGGCCAGCCCCTTGTAGATCCACTCGTTCCAGTCCCATCCCAGCACCAGGGGCGGCACGATGGCAACCAGCGCACCCACGACCAGGACGCCCGGCGTGTAGATCTTGGAAAACCGATCAATGAAACGTTCTGTCGGAGCCTTGCTCTCCTGGGCTTGCTCCACCAGCTTGACGACCCGAGCGATGGTATTGTCGGCAGCGGCGGCGGTGACCTTCACGCGCAGCACGGCATCGGTATTGATGGTGCCGGCGAACACGGGGTCTCCCGCACCCTTGCGTTTGGGCACGCTCTCGCCGGTGACCGGGGCCTCGTCGATCGAGCTGTTGCCTTCCATGATATCGCCATCGGCGGCGATACGGTCACCTGGCCGGATCAACAAGATATTGCCGATGGCCAGGGCGTCGGCTTGGATCTCTTCTGTCTGGCCGTTGCGTTCCACCAGCGCGGTCTTTGGCACCAGGTCCGTCAGGCTCCGGATGCTGGCCCGCGCCCGGCCGGCGGCAACGCCCTCGAGGAGTTCGCCGACCAGGAAGAGGAGCACCACGGTGGCCGCTTCTTCCGTGGCTCCGATGAACACGGCGCCGATGGCGGCGATGCTCATCAAAGTTTCGATCGAGAACGGCGTCCCGTGCAGGGCGCCGGTGATGGCGCGACGCCCAATTGGCACCAGGCCGACCAGAAGCGCCGCCAGGAAAGCCCAGTGCCCGATTTCCGGCAGAACCTGGCCGATCAGGTAGGCCGCGACCAGCGCGAGCCCGCAAGCCCAGGTCAGCACGGCCTTGCGGATCTTCCACCACGGTCCGTCGCCGAGTTCGAAATGATCGTCGTGATCGGCGCTGGTTTCCGCAGGAGCTTCGGCGGGCGCGGCGGTGTAGCCGACCGCCTTCACGGCATTCCGGATGGCAGCGAGGGGAACGCCGGTGTGGGTGACAGTCATGGACTGAGCCGTGTACGAAGCCCCGACTTCCATTACGCCGGGCACGCGCGAGACGGCGTTCTCCACCTTGCTGGCGCAGTTGGCGCAGTCCATGCCGCCGACGCGGAACTTGGTGACGATGGCTTCGGTCATGATGGGTCTTCCTTATGAGTCGACCCGATGCTAATCCCTCTAGTCGCTAGAGCATCAAGAGGTATTCCGATGAATTTTCCGATCGGCGAACTTTCGAAGCGAAGCGGCGTCAAGGTGCCTACTATCCGGTTTTATGAACAGATCGGACTGCTGCCGGAACCGCCCCGCACGGAAAGCAACCAGCGCCGCTATGGCAAGCCCGAGGCCGACCGGCTTATCTTCATACGGCATTCCCGCGAACTCGGGTTCGAGGTTGAGGACATCAAGGCCTTGCTGGCGATGACGTCGGAGCCGCAGGCTTCCTGCCACCAGGCTGACAGTATCGCCCGCAGCCACCTGTCGGAAATTGATCGCCGCATCGCCAGCTTGCAGGCGCTAAAGGGCGAGCTCACGCGGATGATCGAGGAATGCGGGCATGGCCGGATCTGCGATTGCCGGATAATCGAGGCACTGGCCGATCATGGCCATTGCGCGTCGGATCACTCGAGGGCTTAAGACGAGGCGGCTAGGTCCTTGAACACCACGCAGTCGCGTCCCGGCCCGCCACAGCAAACAGCGTCGCCCTGGGCGACGAAGCGCTGCATGCTGCGTTCGAGCGCCTTGAGCTCGGTCAGCTTCGCCTGGACCTCCTTGAGGTGACCGCGGGCAATGTCGCCGACTTCCTTGCAATCCTTGTCGGCGCTGATCGACAGGCCTGCAAGCAGACGCACCTGGTCAATCCCGAAGCCGAAGTCTCGGCATCGTCGAATGAAGGTCAGTCGCTCCAGGTCATCGGCGCCGTAGACCCGCTGTCCGCTCTCGCTGCGGTCAGGTGCCGGCAGGAGGCCGATCTCTTCGTAGTATCGGATGGTCGGGGTGTTGACGCCCGCCGCCTTTGCGAGTTTCCCGATCGTCAGCATCTCATCCTCGCTTTCGCTCTTGCCCTTCAAGCTACTTGAAGGATTATAGGTCTGTCCATCTCACCGAAAGGAGATCGACATGCCCATAATCAACCAGTCCGACGCGTGCTGCTCCAGCTGCGCCTCTGCCGCCAACGACACCGCCCTTGCTATCGCCTGCAGCCTGGGTGCCAGCGACTTTAAGGAACGGGTTGCAGGCATCCGCGAGCTTGCGTCCCGGCACCTGCTCTCCAGCCGCCGTGAACCGCTGCGGCTGCACCTGACCTACGGCGCCGCGGCACTGCCAGAGGTGCAAGACCTGGTGGCCAAGGAGGCCGACTGCTGCGCTTTCCTGGAGTTCGACCTGCGTGCGGGCGACCGGGTGGAGCTGACGATCACGGCTCCGGAGAGTGCCGCCTTGGCAGCTGACGAACTGTTCGCCCATTTCGCCCCGGAACTCGCGAGGTCCGCAGCATGAACCCGAACGCCAAGAAAGGCATAGTCGCCACCGCCGGCGTCGTGGCAGCCTGCGCGGCCTGCTGCGCCGTCCCGATCGTGGCTGCCAGCGGGGTGGCCGTCGTTGCCGGACCGGTCGGCATCGTGGCCGTCCTGCTCACCGGTGTCGGCGGACTGTGGGCGTGGTTGCGAGGACGTGCTAAGCGCCAGCAGACCTGAGACGGAGACAGCCATGCCCATCGTAGTGACCACGGGATTGATCTATGCCGGGGCCGCGCTGGCAGAGATCGTTGGATGCTTCGCGTTCTGGGCATGGCTCCGTCAGGGACAGTCGCCGATCTGGGTGGCCGCAGGAATCCCCGCGCTGATCGCCTTCGCCTGGATGCTTACCCTGGCACCGTCCGAGCACGCCGGTCGGGCATATGCGGCCTATGGTGGCGTCTATATCGTGGCGTCGCTGCTCTGGCTCTGGGTGGCAGAAGGGCACGCGCCGGACCGCTGGGATCTGATCGGCGGCGCATTGGCGCTAGTGGCGGCAGGGATCATCTTGTTTGCTCCAAGAAGCTAGATGCCGTGCGACGTGGGAAAAGCTGGTACTCGACGTCCGCTTTTGGCGATTGGCTCCGGTGGACTAGACGGCTTGTATGGGGTCGGAAGGGGCCGTTACGTCTCGCCATCTGTAAAATGACGGCTAAAAGGAATACCATTTCACAATTCTAACAGCGAAAACAGCTTCCTACCGGACACCGTCTATGGTTTCCGTCACAAGGGTCGCGGCGGCTGACAGGATGGTTATTGCCTCAACTTGGTCCTGGGTTAACTTCATTGCCGCGCAGGCGGCTGGCAGGAACATGATCGGTCTTATCGAGGACATCGCCTTGCTGCCGCTGCGACCTGGTCAATCCGCTTTTGGAAGCTAACTCTACTTAGCTTCGCTTTCCATGTATTGGTAGTATGGTGCTGGGCACTATGCGTTAACGTCCGCTTATCGCGTATCGATTTGGGCGGTACGACAATGGTGCATGCAAAGCGAAGCTAAGTGCAGTTAGCTTCCGAAAGACGACGTGATACGCTCCAGAAAACAGGGGGCATCATGTTCGGATTATTCAAAAGCAAGAAGCCGGCAGAACCTGCCACAGGCGTGGCTGCACTCATGCAGATATTCGAGGATCTCAGCGCCAAGGTCGAGGCAGCCTATGTAGACGTGAAGAAGTTCAGTCGTCCGGAGATTAGCTTCTTCGCGATGTCCGCTATCTCGGTCTATATCCAGGCTGGTGACGTGCCGGAAAATATCGAGCAGGAACTGCTGACGCAGTTCACCGAGCGGGCCCTTGCTTCCATGCTGGTCAGGCTCCCGCCGCCGGCGAGCAGCGATATGCTCTACTCTGTCTTCGTTACGCGGTTTGGCGAATACGCGGAACTCATTGCCCACCTCGCCGGCGCCAGCGAAGCAAACCACCATCGGGACGCTGTTTTCGCATTGATGTCCGCGCTGGATAAGAACGCCAAGGTCGAAGCGGACGCAGTAATGGCCATGATGAGGGGCTTGAAGATAGGGATGCCGCTCACGCATGCGGAATTGAATGTCCGGGATGCAGTCATCGCTTACCAGTCTCATGCGCGTCCCTGAAACAGGCACGGCGGCCCGGGAGCGAGAGCGGTTGATTTCGCATCTCCAGCAGAGGTTGGCCTATTTCCGATCGATACCGACAGCTCGCCGAGAAGCAGAGTGCGCTGACGAAGGCGAGTGCGACTGCATCGCACTGCTTCGTGAGAAGGGTATGGATGTTTCCTAGACTGATCGCCTGCACGCTTATACTTGCTGTCACTCCTGGGCAAGCTCAGGAACTGGAGAAGGACCGCCAGGAACAGCTTTGCGCCGGCATGCAGATCAACCGATACCTGCCCAACGATACCTACGTCGATTGCATCTCGGACGACTACGCCATCGAAGTCGACTTCTCGAACAAGTGGGCCGAGGCCATCGGGCAATCGCTCATGTACGCAGCTGAGCTAGAGCGGCTTCCCGGCATCATCCTGATCTGTCGCGCGGGTGAGGACGAGAGCAACTGCTTGAAGCACGGCTATCACATCGAGCAGACCGTCAACTGGTGGCGGATACCGATGACGGTGTGGCATTGCGGCGCCGATGACGTGCACCTGGCCGACTGCCGCCGGGTCGAATACATGCAAGAGTAGCCCGGCTTCAACCGCCGCCGGCGAACCCGCGCGCCGCGGCGCCGATCAGCTGGCCAATGGTTTCCGCGATGACGGCCTGGCCGGCAGTTGACCCCGCACCGGCGGCTATCGTCTTCAGCTGCGTGCCGACTGCACCCTTATCGGTAGGCATGGCGTGACCAATGGCGTCCATGGCCTTGCTCGTCAGGTGCACGCCGTACGCTTCCCCCTCGCTGTCTTGGCTGAAATGCACGAAGCCTTCGTTCTTCAGCCATAGGAACAGGTCGTCGAAAAGCTCCGCTTCATCGCCAAGGTCGGGACCGACCCCGCACTGTACAGACAAGTCCATCCCGTTGAAGTCCAGCCTGCGTGGCCATGCCTCGGACAGCTGCCCCAGCGCATAGAGCGTCCACGTCTTGCCGATCTCGTTGTTGGTCAGGCTCATGTCCCCTCCGGAGGCGCTTTAGGTTGCCCAGGTGCACTATATAGCTCGTCGCGCCAATAATTGTATCCGTCGTACCCCGGCGGGCCTGCGGACCTTCAGCATCCCGACATCGGAGTTGGACGGTACCGCTGCCGAACCCGCCAAAAACCAGAGCTCTCGCATCGCGGGCACCTGCCGCCAAACAGGTCTTCGAGGAACAAGTCCGGGTGGTAGGTCTCCACCAAGTCGCTGGCGAGGTAGATCTGCCATCGCCGACAAAGATCGCACCTCCAGACCAATAGCAGCCCTTCGCCGGCGGCTTGGCCAAGACTAGGCCTGTAGAACTCGCGGCTGGGTGGGCTGTTAGTCAATCTGGCTGATCGCCAATGGGCCTTTGTCGATGTTCACGGCCACCTTTTAGGGCACGGACAATCGGTAGCAGTCAGTCTCCAGGTTGAACTCCGCAAAACGGAAGCCCTCGCGCCAGATCGCCCAGGCATCTGCTTCCGTGAGTGCCAGTTTTTCCGGTACACGGCCCTTCGCTTCCGTCAGAAACCATGCCATCGCCGCCTCCAGTTTGTTCTTTATATGTTCTAGGTTCGAACTGGGATAAGAGTCCATAGGGCTGTCGATCACGTCGCTGCATCGGCTACACTTGACGACTAGAATTTTCGAGATTCGGACCGCATGGCGTTCTTCGAGTACCAGCCGACCAGCACGATCTACCAGTACACATCGGCTGAAGGCTTCGAGGCCATCGTTGCCGGCAAGAAGCTATGGTTCTCCGACGTCATAGCGGCGAACGATCCGCGCGAGATCAAGCTAGGCCAGCAGCACTTCCTGGAGGCCGTGAAGTCGATCAAGGACAACGAGGTCGACGGGGTCACCAGCCAGGCGCTGCACGCCTTTGCGGCGCGGTTGATGAAGTACCAGCGCGAGAGCACCTGCTTCACCTGCTGCTTCACCATGAACGCCGACAACCTGCCGATGTGGGGGTCGTATGGTGCCAACTACACTGGCCTGGCCATAGGCTTCCGACCGACCGCCCTGGCCGCTGTGCCGGCCCGGGTGCAACGGGTCAATTACCTGGACGAGGAGACACCGGCGGGCTTCAAGGAACTTGCCCTGCAGGTTGCGCTGGACCTGCTGCGGCCAGGGGCAGATGCCGAGCTCTTTGCCACAGTCAGGGCGTTCGCCGGAGTTACCGCCCTCAAGCATGACACCTGGTCCCATGAGCGCGAGATCCGGATGATTTACAACCAGCGCCACATGAAGCCGGATTCCCGCGAGCCCATAACCTTCCTTACTGCGGAACACCCGGACGGGCAGATGGTGGAGTGGCGCGAACCCTTCGTTCGGGAGGTGAATGGGCGGGAAGTGAAGTACGTCGAATTCCCCTTCGGACGCTACAGCTCCGGCGCCATCGACCCTCGCAAAGCCATCGCCACGGTGGTCATGGGGCCGAATTGCAAGCTCGGGCGCGAAGAGGTCGAAGCCCTGCTGGTCGGCAACGCGTTCTTCGATTTCAAGATCGTGGCTTCGGACTGCCAGATCCGCTGACTGTTTCCCCCACTGATTTCCCCCATTGTCGTGGTGAAGTTAGTGGGGAACTCCCGTAAATTTGTGGGGGATATCAAACCATTGAAATCGTTTGTTTTTCTGAAAAATGATGGGCGATGCCCATAATTTCCAACCCCGAAATCGTGGGGGAAGAAATCGGGTAACCGAGTTTTCACCCTCCACTTGCTGCCGTGGAGCCGTCCGGTATCGCAGCGAGGCGCCAGCATGACAGACGCCGCTGCATTCCTGGGGATGAGCCAGGTGACCTATGAACGGGTCTACCGCAAAATCTCGCCGACGCTCCGGGGACCGGGATTCGTGTCGCCGCCGATCTGGCTGATCTTCGATCCGAAGTACCATCCGAGTGAAATCGTGGTCGACGATGGCGGCTGGCTGGAGGAGGCTGCCTAGACTTCGTCGTCTGGGTCGATGTCGCCGTCGATCAGCGTCAACCCGTGCATGCCCTGGCCGCTGATTGTCTCCCAGACTTCGATCTGCGCCGCCGCCAGGAGTTCATGCCATATCTGGTCGGTGTCGTCGTAGGCCATCGTCATGAACTCAGGATTGACCATCGCTTCCCATTCGGTCTCCTTGCGCTGAAGCTTGTATGCCTCGTCATAGGTGCCAACGAAGATCTCGTTGTCGGCGTAGGTCCGGGGCTTGCCGTGCGCCAACGTGTTCCGCAGTTTCTTCAGCGGGCCCACGGTTGAATAGGGCCGCGCCTCCATGTTCGGCGTCAGACCGAATAGCTCGAGCAGCGTCGTAAGCTTGTCGTCGAGGTTCTTTCCCCGCCACTTCGGCACATTCTTCGTCATCCCGAGGAAGTTGAGGTTCGCCTCGAACGCGAAGGCCGTCATCGTCAGCGTGGCCATCATCTCCAGGAAGATGCCGTCTCGGTCATCGTTTGCCAGACGCTCGAGCACCCGCTTCTTGAAGTAGTGCGCGGTGTTCGACAGGTCGTTGTGGATGTTGTCCACTATTTCCCGCTCGATCAGCACCCGCATTTTCCGCTGTGGCTTATCGTCTGTCATCGCAGCCTCCCTGAACGGATGTTCTCATAGGCCACGTTTCGCCCATGTAACACCGGGAACAAAATGACACTATGAAATAGTAGTATTCCATCATGACACGGTGTAACCCCAGCGAAACGGGCACTCCGAAAATTCGGTCGGGTAACCCTATATCCTTGCGCTGCCTTGCCAGCGGTGCCGACGACCTGCCAGAAATGGTGCGGTCTCCGGGCCGATGCATAACCATCAGCTCCAGCTCAGGCTGTCGAAATATGTCGGTCGGATCTGGATCGAGGTGAGAGATGGTCTACCGCGCGTGGATGCAAGACGCTGAGACGGTCGGCTTTCGACCCCATCTAGGTCGTAACGAGCTATATTAGCTGCTCCTAAAAGCAGCCGTCATTTGAATGAGCTGAGTACATAGGCACGATGATGAAACGCCGCTATGTTACCTCACGGTTGCGCAGTTGATGTGGTCAATCACAGGGGAGGCGCATGGTCTTCGGACTTTTCACGAAGGGTAAGAAACTCGCCAACGCAGTTGCCGATCAAGTGGGCATTAAGCGCGATCTTTTCGACACGGCGCTGTTGGAGATGGGTGTTTCCTGGATGACATGGAAATCATTTGAGGACAGCGCCTTAACCCCAAGGATGTTGGCCGATGAAATCCGTCCCCAAGTCGTTCAAGGGCTGAACGTCTTGAAGCAGAAATTCGGTGATTTGGATGAGATTACAAAAGCGATCAACAAAGTGAGCCAAGATGACCTCATGATGGATATTGAGGCCATGAAGATAGCGAAGGAGAAGATGCTGGTCGAACCTGTCTTGGCTGAGACTGACCGCGACGGCAGCCCTCGAAGCGCAGTGGAAGCCCAACGCGATGCCGCGTTTAGCGATTGGATTGAGTTTCGGCAAATTCCTGGCGGAATGGATGCCGCTCGTGTCCTAAGCTGCGTCTGGGCTAATGTCGCGGAACGAGCACAGACCGTCCCCGATATTGCATATATGGTCAACATACCACTTGAACGGACGGAAATCGCGTGCAGGTCCCTCAAGGTCACTGGCACCATGGTGTTTGGGACAGGACGAGACGGCCAAGAGTACCTGAAGCTGAATGACGTAGGTATGTCGGCAGGCAAGCAAATCAGCCGCCAGTGGATGTCGATAACCAGACTCTATCCTCTCCCCTAGGTCGGCACCTGCTTGGTCTGATCAAATGATCGCGCGGCTTTAGCGTGGGCAATACACAGCGGGTATAGCCGTCTGCTTTGAACGTACACCACTCAAAAGCCGCCGTTCCGCTCACCACCCCATTCGGGCCACTCCGCTGTTGCCATCGCGACCCGGTAGAAGCGGACGTCAGGAGCTTTGGCCACATCTTCGTTCGCGGCTTCGACGCTCTCGAACTCAGTTACGTCCGGACGATAGATTGCCCGCGCGTCGGGAGTATCGAGCAGGCCCATAATTCGATCACGACCCCCTGTCGTCCAGGTCGCTGCCAGGAAGGCCGCGTTGCAAGATGCGGACAGACTCCTCGACCAAGTCGGACGGGGTAATGTTCGGAATCATCATTTCGCCCTCACCGCATTTCGCCCTCACCGCTTCGGGCCAACATCATCCTGTCGCGCTGGGCAGGAGCTGCCGGCGGTGTGGGATGGGCCGCACACGATGGATATCGCCGTTCCGCTCGCGAACGAATACGTTAGGGAATACGGGTACCCGACATCGAGAGCAGTCAGCTGTGGGACTCGGCGTAGGGCAAACTTCAAACGGGGATCGGTCATGAATAGGCGCCAGGCATGAGCGAAAGTTATCCTCTGACTTTCAACGACGAGGACCTGCGGCTCTATGAGAAGCTAGACGCCGCGGCACGTGACCTGCACGACTCGATGGCATACGGCGCTTTCATCATGAAGAAGGGCTGGAAGGCGAAACCCTGGAGTCGCGGCTCGATCTACCTGCAACAGTCCGCATTCGTCACCAGCATGATCGTGTCCTACGTCCGCGCCTTTTCGACGAGTTTCGGCTGGCCGAAACTGCCTCCCGCCTACGTGGATGCCTTCGACGAAACGGAGAAGGCCTTGCACGAACGGATCGTCACGCAACGCAACCAGCTTTACGCCCACACGGATTCGGTCAGTTACCCGGTCAAACCGTGGGCCTCCGAGATCCACTCGGACATCATCCAATTCCGGGTCCTGGAGTTGCCCTATGACGACATCCTGAAGCTCGCGGAAATGTGCCGGAAGATCGTGCATCTCTGCAAGGTCGACCAGAAAGCTATCAAGGACCGTTATCTCTAGCGGCACTCGGGCAACTCGTCCCATCGGGTGGTAAACCGCGGCGATCGCATCTCAAACTTCGTCGTGAACGCGCTTCTCGCCGCGATGCCCACCGCCGCTGGTACGACCGTAGCCCGGCCCCAACGCCGATTCGCCTCGTCCATCGCCGCCATTACCTTCGACGCCCGATCGTGGTCCAAGTTGTCGAACAACGCCCGTTGCGGGATCGGCGGCGGCATCAGGTCCTGGGTGATGATGCCAGCCTTACTGTACCGGTAACCCGACTTCCACAAGGCGTCGACGGCGCGCCTGGCCGCCTTGATCAGGGTCAGGGTGTCGTTGGTCGCCTCGGGGATGTCGACGGTCATAGAGACGTTGCGCTGCGGCTCGTCGTCGTTGAACTGGCTGGTGTGCATGAAGACGGTCACGTGATCCGTGGCCAGCCCGTGCCGGCGGAGCTTCTCTCCCAGGCGGGTCGCATAGTCGGCAACGGCCTGTTCCATTTCGACCTTTGTCGTCACGCGGCTGCCGAACGACCTGGTCACTGCGCATCCCTTTCTCTGCGGCGCCACGGTCTCCAGGGCGATACAGGGTCGTCCATTGAGTTCGTGGATGATCCGCTCGCCGACGACGGTCATGATCTGCCTGGCAAGCTTGGGGTCCATGTCCCGGAGCTGGCCGGCGAACCGGATGTTCAATGCCGCGAGTTTGAGTTGGCTTGCCCGCCCGATGCCCCAGACGTCCCCGACAGGGAAGTCGGCCATGACGTGGGTTTGCTCCGCCGGATCGGAGAGGTCCAGGACCCCTCCGGGCAGCTTCTTGGCGGCCTTGTTGGCCAGCTTGGCCAGGGTCTTCGTCGGACCGATGCCGACGCATGTGGGGATGCCGGTCCACTGCCGCGTCGTCGAGCGCAGGTCGCTGGCCCAGGCAGTCCGGTCTTTCACCGGCAGCCGGCTGACGTCGATGAAGCTCTCGTCGATCGAGTAGATCTCCACGTCCGGGGAGAACGTGTCATAGATCGCGTTCATCCGCCGGCTCATGTCGCCATACAGGGCGTAGTTCGATGAGAACACGGCCACCTTGCTGTCCCGGCACAGGTCGCGGATCTGGAACATCGGCTGGCCCATCTTGATCCCGAGGGCTTTCGCCTCCGCGGTTCGGGCGACCGCGCACCCATCGTTATTAGATAGGACGATGACCGGTCGCCGCTCGAGCTTGGCGTCGAAGACCCGCTCGCAGGAACAATAAAAGCTGTTGCCGTCGATCAGGGCCAGCGCGCTCATTTCTTGAGGTCGCGGATGGTCGCGGTGACGACGCCCCAGATGCTGACCTCCATGCCATCGGCGATCGTATGGGCCGGCAACTTGGCGTTCTCGTTGTGGAGGACCATCACCCCGCCGCGGCGGTTCAGGCGCTTCAATGTCGGTTCGCCGTCGATGATCGCCAGGACAATGGAGCGGTGCTTGGGCTGGAGGCTGCGGTCGACCACGACCACGTCGCCCGGGAAAATCTTCACGTCGATCATGCAATCGCCGACGACGCGCCACAGGAAGGTCGCGGTCGGATTCTGGACCAGCACTTGGTTGAGGTCGATCATCTCCTCGATGAAGTCGTCCGCTGGGCTCGGGAACCCCGCGTGGACGGACTGGCCGACGAGCGGGATCTCGAGGTGGATGAGGGTCGACAGCGGGACCGGCATACCTCCCGGCGCCATGACAACACGACTGATCCGCATGCTTCGACTCCCCGGCGACGACGGCACCAAGGCTGCGATATAGGCATGAACAAACAGCGAACGGAAGGCACGATAGCGGCGGCGCCTGAATCTCGTTACCTTGCGCCTGGGGATAAGAGGAAAGACGATGGCGAAGATCGCATGGGGACGCGGGTTCTTCCGCGCCTGGATGTTGTTGGCAATCCTCTGGGTCGTCGGCGCCGGCATGATCGGTTGGGGTACTGTGATGGCTCCCTACGTCCGGGACATCGTCGTGACGGCGCCTAACGATCCGACAAAACCAGCCGAGATATTCTTCGAATTCAGCGACCAGCACGAAGCCCTCGACGACGCGGTGAAATCTGGCATTGCCGTGGAGAACCCGGTGCGCCCGGACGTGACGCTGTTCACCGCCAAGACGCTGCCGGCAGATCAGCTGACGGCCCGGCTCGCGGAGGCGCGCGTGCTCGTCGACGATTACTACCAGCGCGAGACGACGGCGAAGCGCAGCGCGGCGATCCCCACTGCCCTGTCAGCGGTGTTCATCCCGCCGTTGGTGCTCCTACTCTTGGGCTGGGCCATCGGGTGGGTGCTGTCCGGCTTCCGGAAGGCTGCATGACCGCATGGACCGCAACACGAACGGGCCGCCTCCCAATCCGCCCAAGAAGCACCACTACATCCCGGCCTTCTATCTAGCGCGCTGGGCGACCGGCGCGGACAAGCGGCTGTGCCAATACAGCAGGCCGCACAAGACGGTCGTCGCCAACCGCCGGCATCCCGAGGCCACGGGGTTCGTGGAACGGCTCTACGAGCTCGAGGGCCTGGACGGGGAGTTGGCCCAGCAGGTCGAGAGCAAGTTTTTCAGTCCGGTCGACGGCGCCGCGGCTGATGCCTTGCTGCTGATGGAGACTGAAGGGAATCGTGCCGTCTGGGACCGGCGCCGGCGATCCGCCTGGTCGCGTTTCCTACACTCGGTGCTCGTCCGCGCGCCAGAGGACGTCGAGATCTTCAAGGTCGGGTGGCGCCGCCTGATGCTCACCGACAACAATGGCGAATGGGAAGCCCGGTACCAGGAACTCAAGGGACCGAACGATCCCCCGACATATAAGGAGTTCATGCTCTCGTTCCCGGACGACGACCACAACCGTTCGGCCATGCGCGCGCTCGCGGGGATGATCGACAACGAGAACATCGGCCTGAAGATGAACCAGATGATCTGGCACATCTTCGACACGCCGAGGGGCGAGTATCCCTTGCTGACTTCTGACCGCCCGATCATCCGCACCAATGGCTTCCACGCCCAGAACGGCCACCTCGCCATGCCGATCGGGCCGCACAAGCTATTCATTGCTGCCAAGGACCAGGCGGCCTTGAGGCTGATGAGGAGCATCGCGCCGGGCCAAATGGTCCGGGAGGTCAACCGACAGATCACAGACTACGCCGTGAAATACGTCTACGGCGAGGATGACCGGCAACTCGACTTCGTCCAGAAGCACTTCGCGACCAAGAAGCAGCCTCGCTTGATGGCGTCCATCGCCGACAAGTACGAAGAGATGGCCGACCAGCTCCTGCCGAAGAAACAGGGTTAACCAACGCGAGCAATCGCGTGTCGCCGTCCTAATCCCGTCCTAATGCGACGGGGCCCTGAAAAGCGAAACGCCGGAGACCCTAGGGTTTCCGGCGTTAAATTTGGTAGCGAAGCCCAGATTTGAACTGGGGACACACGGATTATGATTCCGCTGCTCTAACCAACTGAGCTACTCCGCCCCAAGGGCAGCGCGGGTTTCCCCGAGCGACGCGCACTAACTAGGTTTAGCACGTCCCCCTGTCAAGTCGCCAGCACTGCCGTTTCACAGACAGGCACCGTTCAAAAATCGACACCAGTCTGTCGGCATCGTCCTCCTCCTCAACCCGACCACACTCCACTACATCTCAGTCAACAGCGCGATACCCGCGCCTTGCAGGAGACATGACATGACACTCGAACTCGGCGGCATCCATCACCTCACGGCGGTAACCGCCGAGGCGAAGCAAAACCTGGCCTTCTATACAAAGACGCTGGGCATGCGGCTGATCAAGAAGACCGTCAACCAGGACGACACCACAGCCTATCACCTGTTCTACGGTGACGGCGTGGCCTCGCCCGGCGCGGACCTGACCTTCTTCGATTTCCCCGCCGCCCGCGAGCAGCGCGGCAACCACACGGTGGGCCGCACCGGGTTGCGCGTCGATAGTGAGGAGAGCCTCAACTGGTGGAAGAACCACCTGCAGAGCCACAATGTCGGCACATCAGCCATCAAGGAGCGCAACGGCCAGCTATCGCTCGATTTCGAGGATTTCGAAGGCCAGCGCTTCCGCATGGTGATCGACGCCGCCAATAAGGTCGTGCCCTGGGCCAAATCCCCCGTCCCGGCCGAGCGGCAGATCATCGGCCTGGGACCCATCACCCTTTCGGTGCCGCGGCTCGACCGCACCGAGAAGGTGCTGCTCGACGTCATGAACATGCGCAAGGTGCGCGAATATGCCATGACCAGCCATACGCCCGAGACCCATGTCTATGAAATGGGCCCCGGCGGCCCCGGCGCCGAACTGCATGTGGCGGTCGACCCCGCGTTGCCCCCGGCCCGTCCGGGTGCCGGCGGCGTGCACCATGTCGCCTTCCGCACCCCCGACCAGGATGGCCTGCGCCAGTGGATCGACCGGGTCGGTCGCGCCGGCCTGCGCAATAGCGGGGAGGTTGAGCGCTTCTATTTCACCTCGCTCTACTTCCGCGAGCCCAACGGCATCCTGTTCGAAATCGCCACCGACGTTCCGGGATTTGCGGCCGACGAGCCGATGGAAACCCTGGGCGAAAGCCTGGCTTTGCCGCCCTTTCTGGAAGGCCGCCGCGCCAGTATCGAAGCGGGCCTGAAGCCGCTGGTTTAGTTCTTCACCTCTCCCTCGGGGAGAGGTCGACCCCGCCTTCGGGTCGGTTGAGGGGGCCTTTGGCCGGGTGAAGGGAGGGCCCCCTCACCCGGCCCTACGCGCCGACCTCTCCCCCAAAGGGAGAGGCAAGAAGTGCCCTACTCGCACCCCTCCCCGCTGGCACTCACGCCACACGGGTCCGTGCCCGTATCCGGCTTCAGCAAACTTGCCGCATCCACCAGTTGGATGAACTCGCTCCGATACCCGCTCTCATCGCTGCCCTTGCCCGAGCGCGCCAGCGCCTCGATATCGTCCCAACCCATTGCGGAGCCATAATTGCTCCCCTTGAGCTTCTGGCCGAAGGCGGCCACGGCTGCGGCGAAGCGCATGTCGTCGCTGACTTCGCCGATATCGCCATAGACCAGATCTGGCGTCACCTTCTGCTCGATCAGCTGGCTGACATCGCTTTCCGGTAGCTTGTAGCGCATGCGCAGGAAGGCGATTTCGTCGCCGCTCCCGGTCGCGCTTTCCAGCCCGTAGCGCAGCGGTTCGATCATCTCGGCGCCCGAACCGACGGGGGTGATTTCGTAGATCGCCGTCACCGTGTGGCCCGCGCCGATATCGCCGGCATCCACCGCGTCATTGTTGAAATCCTCGCGGTTGAGCGCGCGGGTTTTGTAGCCGATGAGACGATATTCGCTGATCACCGCCGGATTGAACTCGATCTGGATTTTCACGTCCTTCGCAATCATGTCGAGCGTGCCGCCTATTTCCTCCACGAGGACCTTCTGCGCCTCGCGGAAGCTCGAAATATAACTGGCATTGCCGTTGCCGTGCTGGGCCAGCGCCTGCATCGTCGCGTCATCGAGGTTGCCGCGTCCGAAGCCCAGCACCGACAGGGTGGTGCCGCTGTCGCGCTTGGCCTCGATGAAGCTCTCGAGATCGTCAGGATCGTCGATGCCGACGTTGAAATCGCCATCGGTGGCCAGGATCACGCGGTTCGTGCCGCCCTCGACCCTGGCCTGTTCCGCCAGCCGATAGGCCAGCTCGATCCCGGCGGCGCCCGCCGTGCTGCCGCCGGCGGCAAGCTGGTCAAGCGCGCCGAGGATCCTGGCCTTCTCGGTCGCCATGGTCGGCTCCAGCACCACGCCGGCCGAGCCGGCATAGACCACGATGGACACCGTATCATTGGCCGAAAGCTGGTCGACCAGCAGGCCAAAGGCGCGCTTGAGCAGCGGCAGCTTGTCCGGCTCATCCATCGATCCCGACGTGTCGATCAGGAACACCAGATTGCTCGGCTTGTCCTCGCCGGCATCAGGCACATAGCCCTTGATGCCGATCTGCAGCAGTTGCGTCTTCGGATTCCACGGCGTCGGATAGACTGCCATGGTGGGTTTGAACGGCACTGCGGCGCTTTGGGCGGCCGGGTAGTCATAGGGGAAATAGTTGATCAGTTCCTCGATGCGCACCGCATCGGGCTCGGGCACATAGCCATCCTCCAGCTGGCGCCGCACATAGGAATAGCTGGCGGTATCGACATCGATCGAGAAGGTCGAAACCGGCTCGTCCGCCACCGCCTTGAGCCGCTGTTCATCGAAGCTGGTGAAGGTGTCGCCACTGGGCGCGGTCGGCTGCAACATGACCGAGGGCACTGGTGCCGGCGACGGCATATAGAACGCCTCGCTTTCCGCCAGCGCACCGGCCGGTGCCATCGACTGCGCCTGTTGCGGCGCGACGATACCACTATTGCCACCCACTACCGGGGCAGCCTCGCGTGCCATTTCGGTATCCATCATGGCGTCGTCCATCGGCGCCGGTTCGGGCGGCGCGGCGGCAAGATCCTGGTCGCGGCCTGCCGCGACGGTCTTGGGGACAGTCGCAGGCGTGGTATTGGCAACCGTGGATTGGGCCCGCTCCTCGCTGGCCGCGACTTCGGTGGCCGGCGGCTCGAACTGCACCGGCTGCTGCACGGCGACATCGGTCGGCGTCATCGAGGTCGTCGAATAGAGCTGGTAGCCGAGCGGCAGGACCAAAAGCGCAATGACGGCGGTGCCGATGGGGAGACGCATGTCCATGATCGATTTCCCTTTCCAGGAATTGATGATGGACGTGAGACGCTGGCCCCAATCGTTTCCTTGGGCCGCCGATGAAGATTTTTTCTGGCTCGCTTCAAACGCGGCCATGCCTGCCGCCAGGGCGCGCCTTTTCGCGTCCGCGCGCGGATCGGGCGTAGCACCCTTCAGCCTGTTCAGTGGATCGTCATGCATGTCGTCACCGCTCATAGCAGCCCCCTCAGGGTCTTGCGTGCCTCGTGGACATGAAAGGAGACCGTAGCCTCCTTGATGCCCATGATCTCGGCCGCCGCCGCATGGCTCAATTCCTCCGCATGGACCAGCAGCACTGCGTCGCGCTGCTTTTCCGGCAATGCCCTGACCGCTGCCCAGAGTTGGCGGCTGGTCATTGCCGCCTCCTGCTCGGCCGGCTGGTCCTCCGGCGTCACCTCGGCATAGGCATCGGCATATTTGCCGCGTCTTTTGCCGGCCCGCTGCATGTCGCGCACCGCATTGAGCGTGATCCGATAGACCCAGCTCGAAAAGACGCTGCGGCCATCGAAGCTGGCAATGGCGCCGCCCAGCTTCACGCACACATCCTGGGCAATGTCCTCGGCATCGGCCCGGTTGCCGCACCATTTCCACGCCGTGCGATGAATGAGATCATAGTGATCCTCGATCAGCTCGGCGAAAGCCTCGGCATCGCCATGCTGCGCGCGCACCACCAACGCCCGCGTCATCGCTTGCCTGGAGTCGATCGGTACTGCGGCAGTCAGTCCCATCACCGAAGCATGCACCCACGCCTACCTTTGGTAGTATTGTAATGGTAAGACGGCGCCCGATACCCAATCCTTGGGCCATGTACGCAGATTTATTTGAAGGCTGATCCGATGGACGAACCCAAGCTGAGCCCTTTCGCGCTGACTCCCAGCCGCATCGTCCTGCTGATCCTCGGCGCGCTGCTGGTACTGATCGCCATTTCGACTGCCATGGGCGGGCTGTCGTCGTATCAGGAACTCAAGGAAGCCAGCACAGCGGCGACACAGGCAGCGCCTGCGCAATAGTGCCACGCCCGCATGGTTCGAGGGTCGCTACGCTCCCGCCTCACCATGAGGCTACTGAAAGACCGCACCAAGAGTAGCCTCATGGTGAGGCGCGAGCTGTTCGCGAGCCTCGAACCACGAGGCGTGGCACGATCTAAGCCGCAAACACCTGTGGCACCGCTTCGGCAATAAACCCGCCGCCCCAAACTTCCGACGTCGCCGTATCGTCGGCATAGAACACGCAGGCCTGGCCCGGCGAAATGCCATACTCGCCCGACACCAGCGTTACGAACACGCTGTCGCCCTGCATCTGGATCACCGCCGGCTGCGGCCCGCGCGTGGAGCGGACCTTGACCTCAACCGGGGCACCATTGCCGACGCTCAGTTCCGCCAGCGGCTTGGCCCCCAGCCAGTTCACGTCACGCAGCCGCACCGTATGCGTCCTCAGCGCTTCGCGCGGCCCCACGATCACCCGCCCGGTCCTGTGCTCAAGCTTGATCACATAGAGCGGCTCGCCCGCGGCCACGCCCAGCCCCTTGCGCTGGCCGACGGTGTAATTGACGATCCCCTCATGCGTGCCCAGCACGCGACCGTCGAGATGGACGATCTCGCCCTGTGCCACCGCTTCGGGGTGCATCTTGCGGATGATGTCGGCATATTTGCCCTGCGGCACGAAGCAGATGTCCTGGCTGTCGTGCTTTTCGGCGATTTCCAGCCCCATATCACGGGCCAGCTCGCGCACCTCGGCCTTGCCCATGCCGCCCAGCGGGAAGCGCAGGAAATCGAGCTGGGCCTGCGTGGTGGCGAACAGGAAATAGGTCTGGTCGCGCTCGGCATCGACCGGCCGGAACAGCTGTCGCCGTCCGTCCCCGCCCAGCCGCGACTGAACGTAATGCCCCGTCGCCAGCACATCGGCACCAAGGTCACGCGCCACTTCCATCAGGTCGACGAACTTGACCGACTGGTTGCAGGCGATGCACGGCACCGGCGTCTCGCCCTGCTGATAGGCATTGGCGAAAGGCGCGATCACGCTCTTCTTGAAGCGCTCCTCGTAGTCCAGCACATAGTGGGGAATGCCCAAAGTCGCCGCCACGCGGCGCGCATCGTGGATATCCTGCCCGGCGCAACAGGCGCCCTTGCGATGGGTGGCTTCGCCATGATCGTAAAGCTGGAGAGTGACGCCGACGACGTCATAGCCCTGGCGAGCCAGCAGGCCCGCAACGACCGAGGAATCCACGCCCCCCGACATCGCAACGACAACGCGCGTGTCTTCGGGACGCTTGGCAATATCAAGCGAGTTCAACATCTTTCCAGTATCCGGTTGGGTTCAAGGGCCAGCGGACGAATTTCGTGAGGCTCATTACGCCTTTCGCGACAGACCCGCAACAGGCCCGCACCCGGCAAGAAATGCCGCTCTGGCAGTATTTCTTGCCCGCCGATAACAGACCCATCCGGCAGGCCACCAGCCCAACCACTTGTTTCAAAAGCAAAATCCAACTTGGCACCGCGCTTGCATTGTCCTGCTCGGATTAGTCTCATTCGTTTACGGGGCCGCTTTCGTGGCATCACATCTGACCGTTACCACCACCACTGCCGGCACCAGCACCAGCAAGGGCCTCAATGCGTCCTCCGGCGCCGAAGCCGAGGGCGGCCCGCTCGACGTCTTCTCGGCGCTGCTCGGCACCGCCACGCCCCCGGCGACCGGTGATACCGCCCGGTCGTCCACGGCCAGCCTCGATCTCAATCTCGGTAACCTCGTCAATCTGTCGCTCGGCTTCGGCGAGGGCGAGACCCAGGAAAACGACGATCCCGAGGCCATTGCCGCCGCGATCGATGCCATCGTGCCGATCCAGGACGCGATGGAAGCCGTTCCGGCCCTCACCTACATTGCCGATACGCTGGCCGACCTCAAGGCCGGGCTCGATGCCGGCGAACCGCTCGATCCCGAGACGTTGAAGCATCTCGAGGCCGCGCTGACCGACCTGGCCGCGACGCTGGATATCGATCTCGATGCCCTGCCCTCGCTCGACGATCTCACCGCGCTGGTCACCGACATCCGGCCCGACGATACCAGCTTCGCCGCTCGCCTCACGGCGGCCTTCGGCCCGATGGCCGAGACCCTGTTCAGCGGCTCGGCGGCGCCCAAGGGCGATGCAGGTGCGGAACTCTCCACCCTGGTCAAATCGATCGGCGACAAGCTCGCCGCCCTGCTCGCTGCGCTCAACAATGGCGAGGTCGAGCCCGATCAACTGGCCCAGCTCGAACTGGCGGTCCAGGCAGATACCGACCTCGATGCTGCCCTGGCGCGCCTGCTCAAATCTACCGTCACCGTCGATGCCAGCGCCGCGCCCGCCTTGGCCACACCCCAGCTCAAGCTCACCGAGCCGGCTCTGACCGGCAAGGCCAATGCCGAAGCCACTGCCCCGGCCGGTGACGCCGTGGAAACCACGGAAACGCCAGATGCCCCGCCCCCGGTACAGGTCGCGACCGATACCGGCGACGACACCACCGATCGTGGCGGCGACACCGCGCCCAACGACAAGAAGCCGGTCGAACACCGCCCTGCTCCGCTCGCCGCGGCTATCGACAAGCAGCCAGAACCACAGAGCCCGGTACAACCCATCCAGGCGGCTCGCGTCGATATCGTCGCCGCGCCGCGCGTGGTGCAGGCCGGCTACCAGACCAGCCAGCAGCAGCTCAACCTGCCCCAGCTCGCGTTCGAGATGGTCCGCCAGGTCAATGACGGCAATACCCGCTTCCAGATCCGCCTCGATCCGCCGGAACTGGGCCGCATCGACGTCAAGCTCGATATCGACAAGTCCGGCCAGGTCAACGCCCGGCTGACGGTCGAAAAATCCGAGACGCTCGATCTCATGCAGCGCGACCAGCGCGGACTGGAACGCGCCTTGCAGCAGGCCGGCCTTGACGGCGCCAAGACCAATCTCGAATTCTCGCTCAAGCAGAGCCCGTTCAGTGGCGGGCAGCAGAGCCAGGGTGGCAGCGATGGGCGAAATCCGATTTTTGCCGATGATGTCTCCGGCGAGGCCGACGACACGCCACCCCCAACAGTCAACCTCTACCGCGGCAGCCTCAGTGCCAGCGGTGTCAACATCATTGCGTAAGGAGTAGGTGTCATGGCCGTCGACAGCGTTTCGGGAAACTCGAACACCAGCCAGGTGGCCAATTCGCGGGCAACCATCGCGGACAATTTCGACACGTTCCTCAACATCCTCACCACTCAGCTCAAGAACCAGAATCCCCTGGACCCGCTGGACACCAATCAGTTTACCCAGCAACTGGTCCAGTTCAGCGGCGTCGAGCAGCAGCTCAAGACCAATGAGTTCCTCGAAACGCTGATGCTGTCCAGCCAGAACACCGCCAAGTCGGACGCCGTCTCCTATATCGGCAAGGAAGTGACTTCTTCCGGCAAGACGGGTGAACTCACTGACGACAGCGCCGTATTCTGGGCCTACAGCGCCAACGCCAACGCCGCCAATGCCACCGTCACCATCAAGGATGCCAACGGACAGGTGGTCTATACGGAAACAGGCCCGCTGAAAGCCGGCCCCGGCACCTTCCGCTGGGATGGCATGGGCAGTGACGGCAACCTGAAGCCGAATGGCATCTATACCGTCGATATCCAGGGCAAGGATGCCAATGGCAAGGACGTCAAGATCAGCACCGCCTCCATCGGTCTGGTCACCGCCGTCGATTTCACTAGCGATGTTCCGGTCCTGACCGTGGGCTCGCGCCGCGTCGCCATCACCGACGTAACCGACGTCCGCATCCCCGATGTGACGGCACCAGATACCGATCCCGATCCCGAAGAAGAAACCGACGTCTGACCTTCCTTACCTCCCTCGAGGGAGAGGTGGTGCTTCGCACTCGGGCGCCTGAATCAATGCCTTGAAATCCGGGACCATTCTTAACCTGTTGTAAGTTTCCCCTTAGTCGAATTTTAAGGCCGTTGGCCTACTCTCTTCCTCATATGGTCAGGTTGAGTAGAGAGTAAAATGACCGTACAGATGCGACCTCGCGTTAAGTACGTTATCGGGCCGGACGGAAGTCCGCTCACGATTGCAGACCTTCCCCCCGCCAATACGCGGAGGTGGGTCATCCGCCGCAAAGCCGAAGTCGTCGCTGCCGTGCGCGGCGGGCTGCTCAGCCTCGAAGAGGCGTGCGACCGCTATACGTTGAGCGTCGATGAATTCCTCAACTGGCAGGCCGCCATCGACAAGCATGGCCTTGCCGGTCTGCGGACCACCTGGATCCAGCACTACCGCGAAGGGTGAGACGCGGCCCGCAGGGACAAATCGCTCCAGTGGAGCGATTTGAGCGTCGAACGCCTTGAGCCTTGCGAAAGGCCGGTAGCCGCTCAGTACAGTTTCAAAGCCCGCCGGGGAAACTCGGCGGGCTTTGTGTTTCTACCCTGGGGAGAAGGGAACAGGCCTACGGCGTCTCCGGCGCCATCCACCGGGCGCCCGCCTCGCGGCTCATCAGCCGCTCATAATACTCCGCCACCGCCGGCAATTCCTTCTTCTCCAACGGGATCGCCATCCATCGATGCACCGACAGGCCCAGCGCGATATCGGCGATGGAAAAGCCCGCCCCGATATAGCCCGTGCTGGCGCCCACCAGCGCCGCTTCGAGGATGTCCATCTTGGCCGTCCACCGGCTCATCGAATCCGCCACCCGGTCCGCATCGTCATAGCCCGGCGTCTTGCGGATCAGCGCATTGACGGCATAGCCCCAGGGCGGATTGAGTTCGCTTGCCTGCCAGCCCAGCCATTGCAGCGCCAGTGCCCGCAATTCGAGTTGGTCGGGCAACAGCCCGCCTTCGCGCTCAGCCAGGTAGACCAGGATGGCGTTGCTTTCCCACAGCACGAAGTCGCCCTCGATCAGCACCGGCACCTGCTTGTTGGGGTTGAGGGCAATGAATTCGGGCACGTCGGGATCGCGCAACGGCAGGCCCCAATCCTCGCGCTCATAGCCGAGGCCCAGTTCATCGAGCGCCCACAGCACCTTGCGCACATTGATCGAGGTCACCCGCCCCAACACCTTCAGCATCGATTCATCCTTCCTTTACCCAGCCCGGCACTTTCTGCCGGAATTTGCAAACTGCGACCAGCGGTTAAGACAATCTTTACCATCCGCTAGGTAATTTTTGCCCAGCGGCCTCCACGCGCGTTGCGTCGGCATGGTCACCCCTCATTCGAGTGCCGGCGTGGATAGCTTTACTCAGTTGATCAACCGCATAGGCCTGCCGCGTCTGGCAGCAATGGCGGTCGTCGCCATGCTCATGCTCGGCTTCTTCGGCTTCCTCATCATGCGGGCGCAGGCCCCGAATCTGTCGCCGCTCTATACCGGTCTCAGCCTCGAAGACTCTTCGGCAATTGTGACCGAACTGCAGACGCTCAACATTCCCTATGAACTGCGCGGCGATGGCGACACCATTCTCATCCCGCGCGACCAGATCACCACCACCCGCATGACGCTGGCCGGCTCCGGCCTGCCGCAGCGCGGCCAGGTCGGTTATGAAATTTTCGACGAGCAGTCGACGCTGGGCGCCACCAGCTTCGTGCAGAATCTCAACAATGTGCGTGCGCTCGAGGGCGAACTTGCCCGCACCATCGCCTCGCTGACCCGCATCAAGTCGGCGCGTGTCCATCTGGTGCTGCCCGAGCGCGAACTGTTCCGGCGCGAACGGACCGATCCATCCGCCTCTATCGTGCTGGCGGTACGCGGCGAACTCGCCAGTGGCGAAATCCGGGCCATCCAGCATCTGGTGGCTTCGGCCATCGAAGGCCTGACGCCCACCCGCGTCTCCATTGTCGATGACCAGGGCAATCTGCTGGCGTCCGGCACGGGCGACGACGCCGAGGGCGCACTGGCCGGCGATGCCGCCGAGCGCACCCTGAGCTTCGAAAACCGCCTGCGCACCCGCGTCGAGGACATGCTGGCCAATGTGGTCGGCGCCGGACGGGCCCGCGTCGAGGTCAGCGCCGAGATCGACTTCAACCGCTCGACCACCACCCAGGAAACCTTCGACCCCGAAAGCCAGGTCGTGCGCTCCAGCCAGATTCGCGAGACCGAGAACCTGTCGGCCGGCGCCAATGGCCAGGTGACCGTAGCCAACGAGCTGCCCGGCGCCAGCCAGAACAACGGCGCCGCCGGACCTACCGAACAGGGCACGTCCAGCGAGGAAGTCACCAATTACGAGATTTCCAAGACCACCCAGACCGCAGTCACCGAAGCTGGCGCCATCAAGCGCCTGTCGGTCGCCGTCGTGGTCGACGGGGTCTATGCCGCCGACCCCAATGGCGACCCGGTCTATGCGCCGCGCAGCGCTGGCGAGATCGCCCAGCTCCTGACGCTGGTGCGTTCGGCCGTCGGCTATTCGGAGACGCGCGGCGACAGCGTTGAAGTCGTCAACATGCAGTTTGCCGAGCGGCCCGAACTCGCCGTGCCGGGCACTGACGGCAATGGCGGCCTGCTCGATTTCACCCGCGACGACCTGATGAACGGTGCCGAAATGGCCGTAACCCTGCTCATCGCGCTGGCCCTGGTCTTCTTCGTCATGCGCCCGTTGCTCAAGAAGGTGCTGACGCCCGAGACCCAGGCACTGGCTCTGCCGTCCGGGGCCGAGCTTGGCCACCACGGCGTACTCAGCGCCGATGGACAGATCATCGCCGACGAGGAGGAAGAACCGCGCGACAAGACGCCCGCCTGGGTCGCCAGCGCCAAATCCATGGGCGAGACCCAGCTTCAAACCCTCAAGACTGTCGGTACCCTTGTCGAAGAAAATCCCAAGCAGGCCGCGCTGATCGTGCGCGACTGGCTGGGTAGCGCAGCGTAACCGCCATGGCCCTTGTTTCCCAATCCTCCGATACGCCCGACCTGCCGACCACGGTCGCCGCCGGCAAGCAGCTCGTCGTCGGCGACGCCGCCAGCCAGCGTGTGCTCAAGGGCGACGAAAAGGCCGCCGCTTTGCTGCTGGCACTCGGTCCCGATTATGGGCGGCCGATCTTCGACGAACTCGACGAACTCGAAGTGAAACAGCTCAGCCGCGCCATGGTGCGGCTCGGGCCGATCACCCAGGAAATGCTCGACGATCTGATGATCGAATTCGTCACCACCATCTCGTCCAACGGGTCGCTGTCGGGCAACACCGACTCCACCGAACGCCTGCTGCTCAGCTTCCTTTCGGCCGACAAGGTCGACGCCATCATGGAAGAAATCCGTGGTCCTGCCGGCCGCAACATGTGGGAGAAGCTCTCCAACGTGCAGGCCGACGTGCTCGCGGCCTATCTCAAGAACGAATATCCCCAGACCATTGCCGTGGTGCTCTCCAAGATCGCCACCGATCACGCCTCCAGGGTTCTGGCCGTGCTGCCCGAGGAACTGGCCATGGATGTGGTGCAGCGCATGCTCGGGCTCGACCCGGTGCAGAAGGAAATCCTCGAAAAGATCGAGACCACCCTGCGCACCGAATTCATGTCGACGCTGAACCACTCCAAGCGCCGCGACAGCCACGAGCAGATGGCCGAAATTTTCAACAGCTTCGACCGCCAGACAGAAGCCCGCTTCATCACCACGCTTGAGGAACACAGTCGCGACGATGCCGAGCGCATCAAGTCGCTCATGTTCACCTTCGAGGACCTGGCCAAGCTCGAATCCTCGGCCATTCAGACCCTGCTCGCCAAGATGGACAAGAAGGAGCTGGCCATGGCGCTCAAGGGCGCCAACGAGCAGGTCAAGGAAACCTTCTTCAAGAACATGTCGGGCCGCACCGCCAAGCTGCTCAGGGACGACATGGAAGTCATGGGTCCGGTGCGCCTCAAGGACGTCGACGAGGCGCAGGGCCGCATGGTCTCGACCGCCAAGGATCTCGCCGCCAAGGGCGAAATCCTGATCATGAAGTCCAAGGCCGACGATCAGATGGTGGCGTAACCCATGACCCCGGCCCCCGCCCGCTTCACCTTCGACCTCGATCTCGGCAAGCGCACCACGCCCACCGTGCCGCCCGAGCCGACCATGCCCGAGCGGCTGGTCGCCGAACTTCTCGCCCAGGCGCGGGAACAGGCCTATGCCGAAGGCGTGGCCGCCGGCGAGCGCAATGCCACCTCTGTCGCCGCCCAGACGCTGGCCGCAGCTGCCGGCACCCTCGCCACCCAGAGCGCCGAAATGGCCGCCGCCCTCGATGACGCCACCACCCGGGCGCAGCGCGAGGCGGTCGAGCTGGCTGCCAGCATTGGCCGCAAGCTGGCGCTGCATCTATTGGCGCGCTACCCCACGGTCGAGCTTGATGCGCTCATCGCCGAATGCATGCAGAGCCTCAACGGCGTGCCGCACCTGGTGGTGCGCTGCCATCCCGGCATTGCTGACGCCATCCGCGACATTGCCACCGCCCATATGCAGACATCGGGTTTTTCCGGCCGGCTGGTGGTGATGGGCGACCCCGATTTGCGGCTCGGCGACGGCCGACTCGAATGGGTCGATGGCGGGCTGGTGCGCGATATCGGCGCCATCGCCAAGGATATTGATCTCAAGATTTCGGCCTATCTCGCCGCCCGCAGCGGCCAGGCCAAGCAACAGGAGAGCGACCAATGAGCGCTTCCGAACCCGGCGAAGACGACGACATCACCACCCAGGACAGTATCTCCTTCGAGGAAATGCTGGCGCCCGATCGTGGGGATGGTCCCGAAGCCCATGTCGAGCGCAACGCCGCCGATCTTGAAGCGGTGTTCGACGTTCCCGTCCGCATCTCGGTGGTGCTCGGCCGCACCAAGATGCCAGTCAGCGAACTTCTCCGCCTCGATACCGGCACCGTCATCGAGCTCGACCGGCAGGTTGGCGAGGCTGTCGAGATTTTCATCAACGAGCGTCTGGTCGCCCGCGGCGAAATCGTGCTGGTGGAAAGCAAGCTCGGCGTCACCATGACCGAAATCATCAAACCACAGTAAGGGAGGCAAGGATGCGTCTGCTCATCATCGGAGCCCTCGAGGGCCAGCTCAGCGAAGCCACCAAGATGGCGATGAACGGGGGCGCCAAGGTGGCGCATGCCCCTTCCGTCGAAATCGCGCTGGCCGCCCTGCGCGCCGGTCGCGGCGCCGACCTGCTGCTGGTCGACGTGGTCATGGACATTGCCGGGCTGATCGCCGGGCTCGAAGCCGAGCGTATCGCCATTCCGGTGGTCGCCTGCGGCGTCGAGGCCAATGCCGCCGCTGCCGTCAACGCCATCCGCGCCGGGGCCAAGGAATATATCCCGCTGCCCCCCGATGCCGAGCTGATCGCCGCCGTCATTGCCGCCGTCGCCCGCGACAGCTCCGAATTCCTGTTCCGCGACCCCGCCATGGAACGCGTCGTCCGCATGGCCGACCAGATCGCCGGCTCGGACGCCTCCATCCTCATCACCGGCGAAAGCGGCACCGGCAAGGAAGTCATCGCCAAATACGTCCACGCCCGGTCCAAGCGCGCCAACAAGCCCTTCATCTCGGTTAATTGCGCCGCCATTCCCGAGGCCCTGCTCGAATCCGAACTATTCGGCCACGAGAAAGGTGCGTTTACCGGCGCCATCGCCCGCCGCATCGGCAAGTTCGAGGAAGCCTCGGGCGGCACGCTGCTGCTCGACGAAATCAGCGAGATGGATGTGCGCCTGCAGGCCAAGCTCCTGCGCGCCATCCAGGAACGCCTGATCGACCGCGTCGGCGGCAGTAAGCCGGTGCCGGTCGATATCCGGATCCTCGCCACCTCCAACCGCAACCTGGCCGATGCCGTGCGCGAAGGCAGCTTCCGCGAAGACCTGCTGTTCCGCCTCAACGTCGTCAATCTCAAGCTCCCCGCTTTGCGCGACCGGCCCGGCGATATCGCCGCGCTCTCCGAGCATTTCGTCGCCAAATATGCCAAGGCCAACGGCCTGCCGCCCCGCGAGCTGTCAGCCGACGCCCGCGCCGCTCTGCTCAAGGCGCCATGGCCCGGCAACGTCCGCGAACTGGAAAACACCCTCCACCGCGCCGTGCTGCTCTCCTCCGGCGATATCATCGGCCCCGACGCCATCGTGCTGCCCGACGGCATGGGCCTGGCCGAAGCCGCAGCAACCAGCTCGCTCTCGGCCCAGCTCGCCCAGACCGCGCAGACCATGTCCGCCGCCCTCGTCGGCCGCACCGTGGCCGATGTCGAACGCGACCTGATCCTCGATACGCTCGACCACACGCTCGGCAACCGCACTCATGCGGCCAATATCCTGGGCATTTCGATCAGGACCCTGAGGAACAAGCTCAACCAGTATGCCGACGAAGGTACCCATGTACCTGAGCCAGGCGAACGCCGCTCCGTGGCCTAGGACCTAGATGACCGACCTGCCGACCAGCGGTAACCGCCCAGCCTTCAAGGTCCCATCGGCCGCGTCGGTCGTTGACCTGCTGCGCTCGGGTGACATCGCCCTGGCCGCAGGCGTCATGGGCCTCATCGTCATCCTCATCGTGCCGATGCCGGCTTTGCTGGTGGACGGCCTTCTGGCCATCTCGATCGTCTTCTCGGTGATGATCCTGATGACGGCCCTGTTCATCCAGAAGCCACTCGAATTCTCGTCCTTCCCCACGGTGCTGCTGATCGCGACCATGCTGCGGCTGGGCCTCAACCTGGCCACCACGCGCCTCATTCTCTCGGATGGTCACGAAGGCACCGCCGCCGCCGGCCATGTCATCGAGGCCTTCGGCAATTTCGTCACGCGTGGCAATTTCGTCATCGGCATCGTGGTCTTCATCATCCTGGTCATCGTCAACTTCATCGTCATCACCAAGGGTTCCGGCCGTATCGCCGAAGTGGCCGCCCGCTTCAGCCTCGACGCCATGCCCGGCAAGCAGATGGCCATCGACGCCGATCTCTCTGCCGGCCTCATCGACGAAGACACCGCCAAGCGCCGCCGCGCCGATCTCGAAGGCGAAAGCGCCTTCTTCGGCAACATGGACGGCGCCAGCAAGTTCGTGCGCGGCGACGCCATTGCCGGCCTCATCATCACCTTTATCAACGTCTCCGCCGGCATGCTGATCGGCATGATGCAGGAGGGCCTTTCCTTCCAGGAAGCCGGCAATGTCTATACGCTGCTGACCATCGGCGATGGCCTCGTCTCCCAGATTCCGGCGCTGATCGTCTCGACCGCAGCCGGTATTCTCGTTTCCAAGTCCGGCGTCACCGGCTCGGCCGACAAGGCCCTCTCGGCCCAGTTCACCGGCTATCCCCGCGCCCTGGGCATGTCGTCCGCGGTGATGGGCCTGCTCGCCTTCCTGCCCGGCATGCCGGTATTGCCGTTCCTGGCGCTTGCCGGTGGCGTGGGCTATGTCGCCTGGCGGGCGGCGGGCAGCAAGGATGTCAAAGAGGCAGAAGCCGCCACCAGGACGGCGCTGGACGCCATGGCCGGCCAGCAAAGCGCCGCCGCCGCTGCCGAGGCGCCGATCACCGAGAGCCTCAAGATCGACGAGCTCAAGCTCGAACTGGGCTATGGCCTGCTGAGCCTGGTCAAGGAAGACGAGAACGGCTCCGACCGCCTCACCGAGCAGATCAAGGCCCTGCGCCGCCAGCTCGCCATCGAGCTCGGCTTCGTCATGCCGCCGGTGCGCATCCTGGACAACATGCAGCTTGAACCCAACGTCTACAAGGTTCGCATCAAGGAGGTCGAAGCCGGCACGGGCGAGATTTATGCCAACCAGCTCATGGTCATGGACCCCTATGGCAGCCAGATCGACCTGCCCGGCACCCATACGACCGAGCCCACCTTCGGCCTGCCGGCGACCTGGATTGAGCCAGCCTTGCGCGACGAGGCCGAACTGCGCGGCCTCTCCATCATCGACCCGTCGACCGTCATTTCGACGCATCTGACCGAAGTGCTCAAGGCCAATGTGGCGGACCTGCTGAGCTATTCCAACGTCCAGTCCCTGCTCTCGGGCCTGCCCAAGGACCAGCAGAAGCTGGTGGAAGACATCGTCCCCGGCCTCATCTCGGTGTCAGGTGTGCAGCGCGTGCTGCAGACCCTGCTCAACGAGCGCATCTCGATCCGCGACCTCTCGACCATCCTCGAAGGCATCGCCGAAATCGCCGGCCCCGGCCGCTCGGTGCAGACCATTGCCGAACACGTCCGCAGCCGCCTGGCCCGCCAGCTCTGCGCCGCCAATCTGGGGCCCGATGGCAACCTGCCGCTGCTGACCCTGGGCCCGCAATGGGAACGCGACTTCGCCGAGGCCATGGTCGGCGACGGCGATAACCGCCACCTGGCCATGGCCCCGAGCCGCCTCCAGCAATTCATCGGCGCCATCCAGTCCGCCTATGAGCGCGCCGCCCAGCAGGGCGAGCTGCCGGTGCTGATCACCTCGCCCTCGATCCGCCCGCATGTCCGCTCCATCATCGAGCGCTTCCGCCCGCAGACCGTAGTCATGAGTCAGAACGAGGTCCATCCCCGCATCCGCCTCAAGACCGTCGGCAGCGTGTGATATGGCCGTCCGGTTCCCCCTCCCCGATATCGTCCGCCGCCGGGCCGAGTCCGAAGGCCAGGTGGGAAACGACTGGCTGGCCTCGCTCGACGATAATCTCTTCGAGCTTGAACACGACTGGGGCCTGACCATCGGCCAGGCCCTTTCGGGGGGCAGCACGGCCTTCGTCGCCGAAGCCACTGACGCGAAAGGCCAGAGTTTCGTCATCAAGCTGCCCACGCCGGGCAGCCTGATCGGACGGCATGAAGTCACCGTTCTCGCCATCGCCCGGGGCAAGGGTTATGTCCGCCTGATCCGCCAGGATGCCGCCCGCCGCGCCATGCTGCTCGAACAGCTGGGCACGCGGCTCGACCAGCACGACATGCCCTATCGGAACAAGATCGACATCATGTGTTCCACCCTGCTGCAGGCCTGGATGCCGGTCCCGGCCGGCGGCGCCTATACGACCGGCGCGGAAAAGGCCAACAGCCTGGCGCTGGCCATGCTGGGGATGTGGCAGGATCTTGGTCGACCCTGCGCGCAGGCCGTTCTCGACACCGCGCTGATGTATTGCCGCGACCGCGCCGCGGCCTGGCGTCCGGAAAATGCCGTGCTCGCCCATGGCGACCCGCACCCGGCCAATATTCTCGAAGTGCCCGAAAGTGCCGGGCGGCAATGGAAATTCATCGATCCCGATGGCCTTGCCATCGAACCGGCCTATGATCTGGGCGTCCTGCTACGCGCCTGGCACGAAGGCGTCGCCGGCCGCCACGCCCACGATATCGCCCGCAGTCATGCCCGTCACCTCACGACGCGAACCCAGGTTCCCGCCGAGGCTATCTGGCAATGGGGCTATATCGAGCGCGTTTCCACCGGCCTGCACCTGATGGAACTGGGCGAGATGGACGAAGGCCGCCTTTTCCTTGCAGCGGCCGATGCCATCGAGGCTTCGAGCTGAATAAGGCCTGTCTCCCAAAAGTGGCCCGGGTTCTGGGACAAAGACATGTGTAAAAACAAAGACCTGAAGCGCGTCGCGACGCGCGTTAGCCCCGCTTCGGAATTTCCAGTCCGCGCTGCACTGCCGGCCGCGCCAGCCCGCGTTCGAGCCAGGCCGGCACGTTCCTGAGGCTGGCATAGTCCACCAGTTCGGACGCACCATAGAAGCCGACGAGATTGCGCACCCAGCCGAGTGTCGCGATATCGGCGATGGAATAGTCGCCCACCAGCCACTCGCGGTCATCGAGGCGGGTCTCCAGCACGCCGAGCAGGCGCTTGGATTCGGCGGCATAGCGGTCGCGCGGGCGCTTGTCCTCATAGGCCGCGCCGGCGAATTTGTGGAAGAAGCCGAGTTGCCCGAACATCGGCCCGATCGCCGCCATCTGGAACATCACCCACTGGATGGTCTCGTAGCGCGTCGCCGGATCGGCGGAGAGAAACCTGCCGCTCTTTTCCGCCAGGTAGATCAGGATGGCGCCCGATTCGAACAGCGCCAGCGGCTTGCCGCCGGGCCCGTTGGGATCGATGATGGCGGGGATCTTGCCGTTCGGGTTGAGCGCCAGATATTCCTGCCCCCAGGTCTCGTTCTTGGTGATGTCCACCAGGTGCGGCTCATAGGCCAACCCGGTCTCCTCCAGCATGATCGATACCTTGACCCCGTTGGGCGTCGGCAGCGAGTAGAGCTGAATCACATCGGCATTGGCCGCCGGCCAGAGCCTAGTGATGGAGAAGTTCGAGAGGTCGGCCATGGGTCTATCGCTCCGTCAAGGCTAGTTTGGCGCCAAGCAGCACGAAGGCGCCGGCAAAGGTACGGCGCATCAATACCACGATGGCGGGCCTGGAAATCACCTGGCCGCGTATCGCTGCAGCGAACAGACCGTATGCTGCGAACACCACAAAGGTCGTCGCCATGAACACCCCGCTCAGCTCCAGCATGCGGGCCACCGCATTGGGTGTTTCCGCCGGCACGAATTGCGGCAGGAAGGCAAAGAAGAAGATGGAGAGCTTGGGATTGAGGATGTTGATGAGAATGGATTCGACGATCACCTTGCCCGCCGATTTTGCTTCCTGATCCGCCTCGACACTCGATGCCCCGGTTTCCCGGAGCGTCGCCCAGGCCATGTAGAGCAGATAGGCCACGCCGAGATATTTGACGATCTCGAAAGCCAATGCGCTGGTATGCAGGATCGCCGCGAGCCCGGTAATCGCCGCCAGCATATGCGGCACGATCCCCAGCGTGCAGCCGAACGCGGCCCACAGGCTTGCCTGGCGGCCTCGGCTCAGCCCCGCGGCAATGGTGTAAAGCGCGCCGGTGCCGGGCGACACGACCACGATCAGCGTGGTGACCAGGAATTCGATGCTCATGGCCGGTCTCCGCATGCGGCAGGGCGTCTATTTGCCTGCGCTTTGCCCGCCCACGCAAGCCCGAGGATGACCCGGTTAAGGGTGGCACCACCCCACCCACGGCCGCAAGGTGGAGTACGGCACAAGCGGGCAATGGTCCTCGGATCGAGCCCGAGGACGGTCCGGCGAATGTGGGAGGATGGGGACCCACTTATCCTTCTTATCCCCCTCCCCAAAACCTCCCGTATCCTCTTCCCATCACCCCACGCGGCGGCCTGCAAGGCGAACAGTGGTGGGGTGAGCCGGGTGGGGGCTTTGCCTCTCCCACAGGTTCGAGTCCGGGCGGAAGCGTGTGCGCGACCCCCGTACAGTTCCAAAAACCGGCACCCCGAGACGGTGCGCGTCTCATTTTTAAATTTACTCAGGGGCGTCAGCCGTCTCGGGGTCCGCTCGCTGCCGTCCCGGCATGCGTCCAACCATGACAACCGCAGCCCAGGCGGCGCCTTGGCACACCTGCAGGAACCTCTATCCTTGCCAGGCCATTGTTCCCACTGATCGGGGCCGACCATGAAACTCTTCACCTGCGACCACTGCGGCAACACCGTCTATTTCGAGAACGCGCTGTGCGAGCGCTGCGGCCACCAGCTCGGCTACCTGCCCGGCCACAACGCCCTGGTGTCGCTGGTCGAGGATGGCGGGCTGTGGTCTACGCCGGCCTTTCCCGACGATGCCTACGTGTTCTGCGAAAACACCCATCACGGCGCCTGCAACTGGCTGGTCCGCGCCGAGCCGGGCGGCGATATCTACTGCGCCGCCTGCCGGCATAACGAGACCATCCCCGCCATCGACGATCCGCTCAACCTCGCTCGCTGGCAGGTCATCGAACGCGCCAAGAAGCGCCTGTTCTATTCCCTGCTCCGCCTGCGCCTGCCGCTGGAAACCCGCAGCGAAAACCCCGCACACGGTCTCTCCTTCCGATTCCTCGCCGATATGCCGGTGGCCAATGGATCGGTGCTGACCGGCCACGAAAGCGGCATCATCACCATCGCCTTGGCTGAGGCAGACGATGCCGAACGCGAGGCCCGCCGCACCAGCATGGGCGAGCCCTATCGCACCATGCTCGGCCATTTCCGCCACGAGATCGGCCACCATTACTGGGATTTGCTGGTCGCTGGCCAACCGGCCCAAGCCCGTTTCCGCGCGCTGTTCGGCGATGAGAGCGCCGACTATGGCCAGGCGCTACGGGCCTACTATGCCAATGGCGCGCCCACCGGCTGGCCCCAGACCCATATCAGCGCCTATGCCACCGCCCATCCCTGGGAGGACTTTGCCGAAACCTTCGCGCATTACCTGCATATCACCGATACGGTCGAGATGGCCGCCGCCTTCGGCATCCGCGCGCGGCCGCGCAGCGAGGATACCAGTCTCGCCGTCCGCGTCGATTTCGATCCCTATGCCACGCCCGCCATCCAGACCATCATCGACAACTGGATTCCACTGGCCGCCATGCTCAACAACCTCAACCGCGCCATGGGCCACCCCGACGCCTATCCCTTCATCCTCACGCCGGAAGTGGTCGAAAAACTCGGCTTCGTGCATGAACTGGTGCATGGCCGCCGGGATGACATCGCTGTCGGGACTGGCTAATTTGCCGTCATGCCCATCACCATCCTCATCGTTCCGCCTTTCTCCACCCTCTGCAACGCCGCCTTCGCCCTGCGCCGCGAGGTCTTCGTCTGGGAGCAGAAGGTGCCCGAGGACGAGGAAAACGACGCCGACGACCTGACCGCCACCCATTTCGTCGCCATCGCCGCGGGCGAAGTGGCGGGCACGCTCCGCCTCATCGACAAGCCCGAGCACATCAAGATCGGCCGCGTCGCCGTGCGCCAGTCCTTCCGCGGCCATGGCATCGCCAGGCAGATGATCCTCGCCGCCATGGACCATGCCCGCGCCATTGGCCGCGACCGCTTCTATCTCACCGCTCAATCGGACAAGCTGGGCATGTATGAAAAGCTCGGCTTTGTCGCCTTCGGCCCGGAATTCCAGGATGGCGGCATGCCGCACCGGGCCATGCGCAGCTATGACCGGGACAGTGCCGCATTAACCAGTTAGCGGCCTCTTAAGCCTGTCGCACGACGACCGTCCCCCTGCCCCGCGCTTTGCGCTATTGTCGGCGATGTCGGGAGGCCTGCGCACCAGTTTGCGCGGCGCCCAGCACAATACCGCCAGGGAGGCGGAGAAGGCCGGCCTCGTTGCGAGAGCCGGCCTTTTCAATTCCACCGCGACAAATCGGCCCGGAACGTCTGCGCGTGTCGCTGCGTTGTCGAGACATTATGGGCCGCACGATGCGCCACCGGCAAAGTTTTGCACCGCACGGCCCGTCCATTTCAACAATGAACCTACGGAGCCTACTATGATCCGCACCCTTCTGGCCACTACAGCCCTTGCTGCGCTGCTCGCCACCGGCGCCATCGCCCAGGACGCCGCGCCTGCCGATCCGGCCGTGCCCCCGGCTACCGAAGCCCCGGCCGATCCCATGGCCCCTGCCGCTGAGCCGGCCGCTCCCGCGGCCACTGACGTCGCCCCGGCTGCTGGCGCCGATGTCGAATCCGGCGCCATGGAAGACACCGACGTCATGGAGCCCTGGGACATGTCGGCCGGCTACGTCGCCGCTGATACCGACAATCTCGGTTCGCGCCTGATCGGCCAGCCGGTCTATTCCACAGCCGGGGACGATGCCGAGGAAATCGGCTCGATTTCCGACCTGGTCTTCAACGAAGATGGCCAGATCACGGCCGTCGTCATCGGTGTTGGCGGCTTCCTCGGCATCGGCGAAAAGGCCGTTGCGGTCGACTTCCAGTCGCTCGAATTCACCCTCGCGGCCGACAATACCGAGCGCTGGGTGCTGCCAACCACTGCCGACGCGCTGACCGCGGCTCCCGACTTCGTCTGGGAGGAAGATGAGCCGGTCGACGTGACCAGCGATCCGGCCATGGCCCCCGCCGATCCGGCAATGGCACCGGCTGATCCGGCCGCCCCCGCCGATCCGGCTGCGGCCCCGGCAACCAACTGATCCCTCGCGGATTATCCCTCGGATGGGCCGGCCTTCGGGCCGGCCCATCTGCGTCACAGGAGACCTCAATGCTGCGCCCGCTCATCACCGTCCCGGCCCTTGCCATGCTGCTGGTCGCCCCGGCCCTTGGCCAGGCCGCGCCCACCGAACTCGAGCAGAGCGGGCTGACCCCGCCCACCGTACTCTCCGAAGGCTACGCAACCGGCGGCGAAGACGTGCTGGTGACCAGCCTGCTGGGTGAAACCGTCTATGCCTCGATCGACGACGCTGCCGAGGAAGTCGGCACCATTACCGACATGGTCGTGACCTCGGGGCTCGGCATTTCGGCCGTGGTCATCAGCGTGGGCGGCTTCCTCGGCGTCGGCGAAAAGGATGTCGCGGTCGATTTTTCCCAGCTCGAATGGGCGGCGCGCGATGACGGCTCCCGCCGCTGGGTGCTGGCGACCACCGCCGAGGCCCTGGCCGCCGCTCCAGCCTTCATCTGGGCCGACAGCGAGGAGGCCACCGGCGAGCCGGCGCTCACCACCCAGCAGGAGGAAGACCAGCTGGTGGATGGCGACCCCAACAATATCGGCATCGATCCCGACTTGACCACCGACGCGCCGGAGCGCCAGACTATCGCCACGCCCCTCGACCGCAGTGGCTTCTCGCCCTTCGACGAAACCGGCCTCACCGCCGAAGACCTGCGCGGCATCGCCGTCTATGGCATCAATGACGAACAGATCGGCGCCATCGGCGATATCGTCAGCAATCCCGACGGCAGTTTCGATGCCGTCATCGTCGATGTCGGGGGCTTCCTCGGGCTGGGCGCCAAGCCCGTCGCCGTGGGTTTCGACAATCTGGTATTTTCCGCCGACACCTTCGGCAACCGCTACCTGTTCCTCAACACCACGCGCCAGCAGCTCGAAAACCAGCCGGCCTACGACCCAGTCACCTATGCCGGCGAACGCGAAAGCCAGCGGATGATCATCGCACCATAAGCAAGAAGGCCCGCATCTGCGGGCCTTTTCAAAATCTCGCGCCGGCGGTCAGCGCTGCGAAAAGCGCAGCCGGCCGATCTCGTCATATTCGGCCTGCTCGACCTTGAGCTGCTCGGTCGCCTCGCGCTGATGCTCGCGCTGGTCGAGCAACTCGACCTTCTTGAGGTCTTCGAGCGCTTCGGCTAGGGCATCCTGGGCCGCTTCGAGCTTGCCCTTCATGTCATTGGCGGAATTGAGCAGGTTGTCGCGCCGCGTCAGCGCGGCCTTGGCAAAGGTCGAATAGGCAAAGTGCGCCACATCGGAAATGCCGGTCTTGGTGTGCTCGATTTCGATCTGCTGGTCGAGTTCGGACGCCATGCGCTCGAAATCGGCAATCATCATCTCGATCTGCGCAACCTGACGGCGCTTCTCGTCCACCTGGAACTTCTTGAGCCGTATGAGGCTCTCGCTGCGCGATTTCAAGACCTGTACTCCTTACACATCAAGTCAGTTCCGGGACCAACACACGATCCCATCAGTCTGCCGCACCCGCCTCGGCCACGATCGCTTCGAGCATTTGATAGCCCTCCGCGATTCCGGTCGTTTCTTCCCGCTCCTGCCCGAGAAAGGCCTCGAGCGCGGGATAGATGGCGATCGCGCGGTCCACTTTCGGATCTGACCCTTTCCGGTAAGCCCCCAGCCGGATCAGTTCCTCCATGTCCGAATAGATGGACATGAGCTCTCGCGCCTTTTGCAGGACCGGCCGAACATCGGCCGGAACACACCCTGGCATGGTGCGCGAAATGGACCGGAGCACGTTGACGGCGGGATACCTTCCCCGCTCGGCAATTCCGCGCTCCATTACGATGTGCCCATCAAGAATACCGCGCACGGCATCCGCAATAGGCTCATTGTGATCATCACCTTCCACCAAAACGGTAAATAGTCCGGTAATGGAACCCGTCGTCGGCGTTCCCGGCCCCGCTCGCTCCAGCAGGCGCGGCAGTTCGGTGAAGACGGTGGGCGGGTAGCCCTTGGCCGTGGGCGGCTCGCCGATGGCCAGCCCGATCTCGCGTTGCGCCATGGCAAAGCGGGTGAGGCTATCCATCATGCACAGCACGCGCATGCCCTGGTCGCGGAAATATTCCGACAGCGCCAGGCTCATATAGGCCGCCTGCCGCCGCATCAGCGCCGCCTCGTCGCTGGTGGCCACCACCACCACGGCGCGCTTCAACCCTTCCTCGCCCAGATATTCCTGGATGAACTCATGCACCTCGCGGCCGCGTTCGCCGATCAGCCCGATGACCGCCACGTCCACATTGGTATTGCGCGCCAGCATGCTCATCAGCACCGACTTGCCGACGCCCGAGCCGGCAAAGATGCCCAGCCGCTGTCCCTCGCACACCGTGGTAAAGGTATTGAGGCACCGCACCCCCAGGTCAAGCGGATCGCCCACCCGCACCCGGTCATGCGCCAGCAATGGATTTTGCCGCAGCGGATAAGGCGTGGCGCCGCGCGCCAGCGGCCCCTTGCCGTCGATCGGCTCGCCATCGGCATTAATGACCCGGCCCAGCCAGGCTTCCGAGGGGAACGCCGCGCCGTCGTGGCGCTGGAACACCGCCTTGCAGCCCAGCCGCACGCCCGAGAGCTGGCCGAACGGCAGGCACAGCGCATGCCCGTCCTTGAAGCCGATGATTTCGGCCGCCAGCAAATCCTGGTTGACCGTCTCGATCTGCACGCGCCCGCCGACGCGCAATTCACGCACCGGCCCGACGATCTCGACGAGCAGGCCCTGCACCGATTTGACGCGACCGAACACTTCGATGTCGTCGATCGCCTCGATTGCCGAGATCAGCGCTTTCATGCCGCTTGACGTATCCCTGGTGGCAAGACCCGGACTATGGTTTCCATATCCGTCGAATCGTGTCGCACTACGAATCACACAGTAACCGATCGTTAAGCAAAAGGCGCTATTTGAGGGGTTGGCCCGGCCTGTCCGCCCCAATGCGTCGACTCCTCGCCAAACCCCTGACATAGCTGCAATTGCTTGAGTCGAAAGAGTCGGTTGAAACGACTTCTTAAACCATTTTCTTAAGAAAAATTGATAAGATTAACCCTTAAATTTCAATGACTTAGACTAAATTCATCCTAACGCCATTTGCGTATTGCCGAACCGAATTAAACTTTGTTAACTATTTGGGCTTAGGGTTCAGTCATATCCAGTAGGGTTGGAGTGAGAAGAGCGTGTTGTTCGCTCCTCACGGGTTCCAGCAGGAACGAATGACAAGGGGAATATAATGCGGGTACTCCTTATTGAGGACGACAGCGCTACGGCGCAGAGCATCGAACTGATGCTGAAGTCCGAAAGTTTCAACGTCTACACCACCGATCTCGGTGAAGAAGGCGTCGATCTCGGCAAGCTCTACGACTATGACATCATCCTTCTGGACCTGAACCTGCCCGACATGAGCGGCTATGAGGTGCTTCGCACCCTGCGCGTCGCCAAGGTGCAGACACCGATCCTCATTCTATCCGGCCTGGCCGGCATCGAGGATAAGGTTCGTGGCCTGGGCTTCGGCGCCGACGACTACATGACCAAGCCCTTCCACAAGGACGAACTCGTGGCCCGCATCCACGCCATCGTCCGTCGTTCCAAGGGCCATGCCCAGTCGGTTATCCAGACGGGCGACCTCACGGTCAACCTGGACACCAAGACCGTCGAAGTGCAGACCCAGCGGGTGCACCTCACCGGCAAGGAATACCAGATGCTCGAGCTGCTCTCCCTCCGCAAGGGGACCACGCTCACCAAGGAAATGTTCCTCAACCACCTCTATGGTGGCATGGACGAACCCGAGCTCAAGATCATCGACGTGTTCATCTGCAAGCTCCGCAAGAAGCTCAGCGTGGCCACCGGTGGCAAGAATTACATCGAGACCGTATGGGGCCGCGGCTATGTGCTGCGGGAGCCCGACGAGAGCGAAGTCTATAACGAAAACGTTGCCTGACCCGTCAGGCTCCATCGTCACAAGAACCCCGCGACATCGTCGCGGGGTTCTTTGTTTTCACGCAGCTCCTGTGATCAGCCCCAGCCCACCGAGCCTGGGCTGAGCGGTGGTGACATGGGCGACATGGGCGTGCCGCTCTCGCCGTCGCGCCTTGCCGTGCTGCTCGCCACGTCCCACACAGCTGTCATCAACCAGACCGACCTGCTCTACGGCTTTATCGAGCCCTTCCTGCCGGGGGAAACGCCCGCCGGCTCATGGGTCAGTAAGCGGTTGCGAGGGAAGGCCGATGCTGGTTTCATCCCCGCCATGACCCAGGATTCCGAAACCCACCGCGCCATCAATTCCGTCTGGAAAATCGAGCAGTCCCGCCTGATTGCGGGGCTGACGCGCATGGTGCGCGACATCTCGCTGGCCGAGGAACTGGCGCAGGATGCCCTGGTCATCGCGATCAGGACCTGGCCGGAATCCGGCGTGCCGCACAATCCCGGCGCCTGGCTGATGCAGACGGCCAAGCGCCGGGCCATCGACTATTTCCGCCATCGCAAGATGGCGGCGACCAAGCTGGAAGAGGTCGGCCGCATCATCGAGGATGACGCACCCGACCACGAAGCCGACATCATCGAAAGCCTGGACGACGAGGTCGGCGACGACCTGCTGCGGCTGATCTTCACCTCCTGCCATCCCATCCTGCCGGCAGAATCGCGGGTGGCGCTGACCCTGCGCCTCTTGGGTGGCCTCACCACCGAGGAGATCGCCCGCGCCTTCCTTGCCGCCGAGCCCACCATCGGCCAGCGCATCGTGCGGGCCAAGAAGACCATCGCCGATGCCGGCATCCCCTTCGAGGTGCCGCGCGGCGAGGAACGTGCCGAACGGCTGAGCTCGGTACTGGGCGTGCTCTACCTCATCTTCAACGAAGGCTATTCGGCGACATCGGGCGACGATCTGATCCGCCCCCAGCTGTGCGAAGAAGCCATGCGCCTGGGCCGCACGCTGGCCCGGCTATCGCCCGACGATTCCGAGGTCCATGCCCTTGTGGCGCTTATGGAAATCCAGGCTTCGCGCGCCAATGCCCGCACCAACAAACAGGGCGAGCCGGTGCTGCTGCTCGACCAGGATCGCTCGCGCTGGGACCAGTTGCTGATCCGCCGCGGCCTCGCGGCGCTCGACCGCGCCACCGCGCTGGGCGGAGCGAATTTGCCCTATGCCCTGCAGGCCGCCATCGCCGCCTGTCACGCCCGCGCCCGCAAGGGCGCCGACACGGATTGGTCAAGGATTTCAGAGCTTTACGCGGTTCTGGCGCAGGTGACGCCATCGCCGGTGATCGAGCTCAACCGCGCCGTCGCCGTGTCCATGGCCGATGGCCCGGCGGCGGCTCTGGTGCTGATCGACGCTATCAAGGACGATCCGGCACTCAGGAGCTACCACCTGCTCTATGGCGTGCGCGGCGACCTGCTCAGCAAGCTTGGCCGGCAGACCGAAGCCATGCTCGAATTCCGCCGCGCGGCGGAGCTGACCCGCAACGAACGGGAAAAAACCTATCTGCTCGGCCGTGCCGAGGCCGCGGTCTAAATTACACCGACATGATGCGAAGGGGATAAGTCAGGCGGCGAGCGAGGCGCCGGGATCGAACTTGGCTTCTAGAATGGCCCGATCGAAGGGTTTCATCATGTAGTCGCTGGCGCCCGCCTTGAGGGCCAGGGCGATGGCGCCGATGTCGTTCTCGACCGTGCAATAGACGATATGCGGCTTGTCGCCACCGACGTAAGCCCTTAGCAGCTTTAGGAATTCCAGCCCGCTCATGATCGGCATGTTCCAGTCGAGCAGGATCGCATCCGGCATTTCCTGGCGGCATTTATCGAAGGCGTCCTGCCCGTCTTCGGCTTCCTCGACGATATAGTCCATGTCTTCGAGAATGCGGCGCGCCACTTTGCGCACCACACTCGAATCATCGACAATCAGGCAGGATTTCATCCCCAAAAGGCTCCGCAGAGGCAAACGCTCGCCCCGATTATGCGGTCACACTTCCTAGGAATTGGTTAGCAGACTGCTAGCATTGACGCGAGCCACGCGTGAATCAGGCGGTCGCCGCCTTCGGCCTGGCGGTGAGGAAGAACATGTCGTTTTCGAGCCCGATATCGAGCTCCATGTCGGTCATACGGGCCAGGAGGCCCGTATAGAACGGCTGGATGCCGCGCGCGTCGACAAAGCCCTCTTCGGGGGTGCCCGCAAGCAGCCCGGCCGAACCTGACGGCACCAGCGTCTTCTGGCGCTTTTCGGGATCGCTTTTCGAGGTGAACTCGAATTTCTCATTGCCGGCATCGCCCGATATCGACGCCGTCACGACCCCGCCGCGCGGCACCGACATGGCGGCGATGAGCAGCAGGTTCATGAACAGCTTGGCCTTGTGCTTGGGCAGAAGGATCAGCGGCACACTCCATTCGAGATCGGCCTTTTCGATCTCGAACAGGATACGCGCCACGCGCTCGCATTCGCGCGTATCGATATCGGTGCCCGAGGTCGAGGAGGCGCCATAGGCCAGGCGCGCGAATTCGAGCTTGGCGCGGCTCTGCCGGGCGGCGCTGGCAATGAGGTCGCGCGCGCCTTCAGCCATTTCGCCCTGGTTGGGGTCGGCCAGCACTTCGAGCCCGTTGCCGATCGCCCCGATGGGATTGATCAGGTCATGGCAGACCCTGGAGCACAGCATGGCCGCCAGGTCCGTTGCCTTGAGCTCGATGATGTCCATCCCTGCAGTCTCCATAAGAATCACTTTTGCCGACATTAGAGGGTGATCGGCAGAAGTGGACAGATGAAATGCGCGCCTAGTTGATCGAAAGGCCCTTCGACAGGCCCGGCCAATTGGCCTCGGCCATGATCGCCGCTTCATCGGGGGAGAGGATGAAGGCCTCCCGGTTGGCGGCGGAATAGAACAGGTAGAGCCGTTGCTTGAAGACGAAATACATGGCCGGATCGCTGTCCGACACATAGCCGCGCGCCACCCCCATGGCGCCATGCCCGCCAAACTGCGGCGCGTAAATCTCCGGCGCGCTTTTGAAGATATCGCGGTTGGCAGCGGTGGCGAAGTGCCAGGGCACGTTGTTCCAGATGAACTCGAAATCTCCCCGGCCCTGCAGCGGCTCGGGCTCGGTGAAATAGCTCACCGGGTCCATGCCGTAGATGCCGATGCCGGTCAGCGGATCGGTGACGATCAGCGTCACCACCGACTGCGCCCGGGCCGGCACGAGGGCGAGCGAAACCATGCCCAATAGCGGCAAAACAAAGGCGAGCATGGTTAAGATTTGTTTAGACGTTTGCTTCATCATTGACCCAATGATCGGCATGCCGGCGACCAAAGTCCGCCAGCCAAAACTACGGTTCAAGCCTTAACGACTCCGTAACCGCCAGCCTGCCGTCGCCCGGGGAGAATTCGATGTTCAAGCGCCTTGCCCTCCTTGTCGCCCTGTTGTCTGCCTTCCTGGCACCGGTGCCATCGGCCTTTGCCCAGGGCTCGCTCAGCGACACCTATGAGGGCGAGGACCTGATCAACAGCGGCAAGCAGTTCTTCGGCTCGGCCTCCCAGGGCCTGGCCTCGCTGGTCGAGCAGGCGGTCAGCCAGTTCGGCCTGCCCAATGGCTATATCCTGGGCGAGGATGCCGGCGGGGCGCTGTTTGCCGGCGCCCGCTATGGCGAAGGCGTGCTCTATACCCGCAATGCCGGCGAATATAACGTCTACTGGCAAGGCCCCTCGGTCGGCTTCGACGTGGGCGGCGACGGCTCCAAGGTCATGATGCTGGTCTATAATCTCAACCAGATTCAGGACGTGCTGGGGCGCTTCGTCGGCGTCGATGGCTCGGCCTATATCGTGGGCGGCTTCGGCATGACCGTCATCAAGCGCTCCAATATCGTCATGGTGCCCATCCGCTCCGGCGTCGGCGCCCGCCTCGGCATCAATATCGGCTATCTCAAATTCACCAACGAGCCGACCTGGAACCCGTTCTGACGAACCGGGACATCCTGCCACGCTGGCCATCGCCGCGGCGGGGCGATAGTGTCGCCTGCCAGGGTATAGGGCGCTGACGGGGCACCGAAATTGCATGTAGGACGGTCTTATCGGCTGATTGACTTTGCGCTCTGGTCGCGGCGCAGCGTGGTCTACATGGTGGTGGTCAGCCTCCTGGCAATCGGCCTCTACCACATGCCGGGCATGGCCGGCTTCAGCCTGCCCTGGCAGGTGGTCGTCGTGCTGGGCACCACGGTCTCCCTGGTCGCCGGCTTCAAGAATGCGCAGGTGCTGTCCCGCGCCGGTGAGGCGCTGCAGCTTTTCGCGCAGATCGCGGCCACGAGCCGCCTTTGGACCAGCCTCTGCCGCGACTTCGCCGACGCGGACATCGCACGCATATTGATCTACCGGCACCTGGCCTGGCTCACCGCCCTGCGCTTTTCGCTGCGCCGCCCCATGCCGTGGGAAACCATAGCCCGGCCGGCCAACCGCGAATTCCGCAGGCGCTACAATATCCAGGAAGACAAGAGCTCGCTGCAGGCCGAGATCGAGCCCTTGCTGGGCAGCGGCGATGCCGCCACGGTGCTCGCCGCTCGCCACCGGCCGCTGCAGGTGCTCGACCTGCAGGGCCGTCACCTCAACCAGCTGCTCAAGGAAGCGGCCCTGCCCCCACCCATCTATGGTGAACTGATCAAGTCGATGCGGGAAATCCACGACCAGCAGAGTCGTGCAGATCGCATCAAGAACAATCCCTATCCCCGCCAATACGCCATTGTCGGCACCATGTTCGTGGCCATTTTCTGCACCATGCTGCCCTTTGGCACCGTGGCGCTGTTCGCCGAACTCGACGATGTACTGGGCGCTGCGGCCATCTGGCTGACCATTCCGTTCAGTACGCTGCTGGGCTGGATGTACATGTCGCTCGACCAGGTGGGCGAAAGCACGTCCAACCCCTTTGAGGGCAATGCCAATGACGTGCCGATCAGCCAGATCTGCCGCGACATCGAGATCGACCTGCGCAGCGCGCTCGGCGAGACCGACCTGCCGACCCCGCTGCCGGCCATCAATGGCTTCGCCACCTAGCGGCGGCGCGATCAATCTTGCGGCAGGCGCCGCAGCGGGCCCGTGACGGGCTGCGCCAAACCCGTTAGGGTTAATCGCTGGCAAATGTAGCGGGGATACCGCCGCTGCCGGATAAGGGATTGCCCGTATTGCGTGCCGATGCGGTTCCGGAGTTTGACCGATGGTCATCGAGAACATCATGTATTTCGCGTTGGGCCTGCTGGTGGCGGGCCTGGTGGCCCTGATCATCCTGCCGGCCGTATGGAAGCGCGCCGTGCGCCTGACCAAGCGCCGCATCGAAGCCGCCACGCCCATCACCATGGCCGAATTTCGCGCCGACAAGGACCAGTTGCGCGCCGAATTCGCCCTCTCCACGCGGCGCCTGGAGATGAATGTCGAGACCCTGCGCAAGCGGCTGGCCGAACAGCTTGGCGACGTCAACCAGAAGCGCAGCGACCTCGGCCTGCTCAAGGCCGAGCGCGACCAGAACCTGCTCGCGGTCAAGGAACTCGAAGCCCGCGAAGAGGAACTGCGCGCCCGCATCGCCGAACTGGAGCGCGATGGCACCGATCTGGCGCAGCGCCTGCGCATGCGCGACCGGGAACTGGAAACGCGCAGCGGTGAACTCGTCACCCTGCGCGACACGGTGCGCGGCGGCCTGCCGCGCGGCACCGATCTCGACGGACGTCCGCTGAGCGGCGACTATGACGAAGATATCGACCGGCTGACCACCGCCCTCGCCATCGAGCGCAAGCGCGCCAGCTTTCTCGAGGACCAGGCCAAGAGCCTGATCACCAGGCTCGAAAGCTCCGACCGCCGCAGCGCCGAGGCCACGGCGGCCATCGCCCAGATGCGCGAGGCCCTGGCCGGCCGGGACGACAAGAAGGCTGCCGACGCCGAAAACCTCGTCGCCGCCGAAGCGCGCATCGCCAGCGCCGAGAACCGGCTCAATGCCCTGCTCGCCGAAACCAGCCAGGTGGTGGAACAATCCGAAGGCCGGGCCGAACAATTGCTGGCCGACAAATTGAGCCTCGAAGCTGAGGTCGAGGCCCTGCGCAAGAAGGTGGGCAATGTCGAATCCACTATCCTGGCGGACTGGGACAGCGAACGCATCGAGGAAGCCTATCTGCGCGAAAAGCTCAATGACATCGCCGCCAGCGTCAGCCGGCTGGTCTATGCGGTGGACAATGAGACGCCAGCTATCGCCAGCACCGAGGAAAGCCTGTTCGACCGCGTGCAGCGCTTTGCCGATGACGGCGAGGGCACGGACGCCTTGCCGGTCAAGCCCGCCAAGGGCGAGCGCAAGGGCGGTTCGGTGACCGACCGGATGGCGGCGCTAAGGGAAATTCAGGGGCGGTAGGGATAGTGCCACGCCCTCGTGGTTCGAGGCGCTGAAGAAGCGCACCTCACCATGAGGGCTACTCTTGGTTCGGTGTTTCAGTAGCCCTCATGGTGAGGCGGGAGCGCAGCGACCCTCGAACCACGAGGGCGTGGCGCAATGTCTACTCCCCCAGCACCACTTCTCGCGTCATCTCGCCCGTCGCCTGATCGAACAGCGCCAGCGTGCTCACCCCGCCGATCGTATAGGTCACGTTGATAGCGCCATCGCTGACAACAGCCGAAACCACCTCGGCCCCGGCCGGCAGAACAACGCTTTCGGCCACGGCCGGCGGTGGGGTGTCGCGCATGGCGCGATAGACAAGGGCGAAGCCAATCGCCATAAAGCCCAGCAACAGGATGCCGATCGAGAAAATGAACGAGCGGCGCGCCTTCCCCAATATGGCAAGAGCTTCCGGCGTCAACGGCGCATCGGGCTTCTGTCCAGTCTCATCAGGATCGCTCATGGTCGAAAATACCGCTGCAGAGTTCGAGGGCGAGGAAGTCGAAGTCGTGGTCGATGCAGACATGGCCGGCGGGCGGCTCGATGCCGTGCTGGCCAGGGTCCACACCGTGCTGAGCCGTAGCCGCATCAAGGATCTGATCCTTGGCGGCGCCGTCAGCATCGAGGGCAAACCCGTCAGCGAGCCCAAATACCGGCTAACGGCGGGCGAGACAATCACCCTTCTTGCACCACCCCCGGAAGATGCCGAGCCGCTGCCGCAGGATATTCCGCTCGACATTCTCTATGAGGATGACCAGTTGATCGTCGTCAACAAGCCGGTGGGCATGGTGGTCCATCCCGCGCCCGGCTCGCCCGACGGCACGCTGGTCAATGCACTGCTGTTCCATTGCGGCGACAGCCTCGTCGGCATCGGCGGGGTCAAGCGGCCCGGCATCGTGCATCGACTGGACCGCGACACGTCGGGCGTCATGGTCGCCGCCAAGACCGAGACGGCGCACAAGCATCTCTCAGAACAATTCGCCGACCACGGCCGCACCGGTCCGCTGCATCGCGCCTATATCGCCTTTGTCTGGGGCTCGACCGAAACCGCCAAGGGCACAATCGACGCGCCACTGGGTCGCGACCAGAACAACCGGCTGAAACAGGCGGTGCGCAAGGACGGACGCGAGGCCATCACCCATTATTTCGTCGAGGCGCGCTTCGGCGGCGAGGGCTGGGACATTACCCGCGTGCAATGTCACCTCGAAACTGGCCGCACCCACCAGATCCGCGTGCATATGGCCCATATCGGCCACCCGCTGGTCGCCGACGCTGTCTATGCCTCAGGCTTTGCCACCAAGATCAACCGGCTGCCGCCTGACGTGGCGGCACCCATCCAGGCGCTGGGACGGCAGGCTTTGCATGCCGCCGAACTGGGCTTCGAGCATCCGGTGACCGGGGAAGAAATGTTCTTCGAAGCGCCGCTGCCGGAGGATTTGCAGGCGCTGGAGGATGCCCTGGAAGGATATGACAAGGCTTTTGCGCGGTAGGTGCCACGCCCTCGTGGTTCGAGGCTCACCAAGGGCTCGCACCTCACCATGAGGTCTACTCTTAGCTCAAATGTTCCGGTAGCCTCATGGTGAGGCGGGAGCGTAGCGACCCTCGAACCACGAAGGCGTGGCACGAAAGGCGGAACCTTCCGCAGGATTGCGCATTTGTAATCTTTTGGCGCCCTTACAATCGCCAAATTGCCGCCTATATATCCATCGTAGTCTGCCGATGGGCCGAATGGTCATCGCGGATTCATGTCCGCCCGTTCCATACGGGGGAGCCAGAAAGGGGTGCGCCATGGCCCAGACCAATCTTCCCGTCCTCTCCGCCGAAGGGGGCCTCAGTCGTTATCTTCAGGAAATCCGCAAGTTCCCCATGCTGGAGCCGGATGAAGAATACATGCTGGCCAAACGCTACAAGGAACATCAGGATCCCGGCTCGGCGCAGAAGCTGATTACCAGCCATCTGCGCCTCGTAGCCAAGATCGCCATGGGCTATCGCGGCTATGGCCTGCCCATTTCCGAGGTCATCTCGGAAGGCAATGTTGGCCTGATGCATGCGGTCAAGCGCTTCGAGCCCGAAAAGGGCTTCCGGCTGGCCACCTATGCCATGTGGTGGATCCGCGCCGCCATCCAGGAATATGTGCTGCGCAGCTGGAGCCTGGTCAAGATCGGCACCACCGCCGCCCAGAAGCGCCTGTTCTTCAACCTGCGCAAGGTGAAGGGCCAGATCGCCGCTTTGGACGACGGCTCGCTGCATCCCGACCAGATCGCCCAGATCGCCACCACGCTCAAGGTGAGCGAGGCCGATGTGGTGTCGATGAATGCACGCCTGTCGGGCGACGCGTCGCTGAATTCACCGATGCGCGCCGACGAGGGAAGCTCGGAATGGCAGGACTGGCTGGTGGACGATACGCCAAGCCAGGAAACCGCTCTGGGCGAGAGCGAGGAATATTCCGAGCGCATGGGTCTGCTGACCAATGCCATGGACGTGCTCAACGAACGCGAACGCGCCATCTTCCAGGCCCGCCGCCTGCAGGACAATCCGTCCACGCTGGAAGAACTGGCCCAGCAATATGACGTCAGCCGCGAACGCATCCGCCAGATCGAGGTGCGCGCCTTCGAAAAGGTGCAGGATGCCGTCAAGGAAGCGGCGCGGGCGCACTGAGCGGCGAATTGAGAATGCGGAAGGCGGGCTTGGGCCCGCCTTTTTTGTTGTGAGCATCAAGCTCAGCAGTCGACTCCCTCCCCCTTGCGGGGAGGGATCAAGGGTGGGCAGTCTGGCCCGGATATCGGGACTCTCGACCCCCACCCTAGCTCTGCTACGGCCCGTTGGGCTTAGCGGCGCTACCCTCCCCGCAAGGGGGAGGGTTGGCCGGCCGCACCTTATTGCCTGGCCGCGATCAAATCCCACAGCCGCTCCTTGCCCAGGATCAGCAGCCACGGCGTGTCATCTGCCGGCACGACTTCCACCGGTCCACCAATTCCCTCATTGGACGTGCCGATCAGCCCGCCGGGTTCCAGCGTCAGGCCATCCATCGGGTAGAACAGGCCGGTGGAGCGCGTGAAGCCGATCGGCAGCAGGGGATGAATCGAGACGCGCTCGCGAATACCGGCCGTAAAAGCGATCGGCCCCACCACCGCCAGCGCCACGTCGACCTCGTCGACCAGCAGCAGTTTTCGCGTCGGCGCATATTGCAACACGGCGCTGAGGGCGGCCAGCGTGTGATCCAGCCTTTTGCCGGTCATGCCCAGCGCCAGCGTCACCGGGGCGCTGGTGGAATAGAGCGCTTTCTGGAAATCGGTAGTGATCTGCTCGGGGATGTGGATGACGCGGGTGCGCTGTTCCCACGACGCCCGGTCGCTCAGCGAATCGAGATCGCCGATGATTGCTGATGGCACCAGGCCCGCGTCGCCGATGGCGTCGGCGCCACCATCGGCGCCCACCAGGGCCACGCCGCGGCCGGCCAGTTCCACCAGCAAGGCCGGATCGACGGCGCCGCCACCGACAATGGCCATGGGACCGTCGAATACGACCATGGGCGCATCCGCCGTGGCTACGGAAGTGTCTTGCACTGTCACTGATCTCTCATTAAGTGTCGGGCGTCTCGCTGGGGTGTTCCGGGAAACCGGAGCTGAGAGTTACCCATTGAACCTGAACCAGGTCATGCTGGCGGAGGAAGTTCGAGATGGCAAGGGCGTCTCGACGCCCCGCCATTGACACACATCCCTTCACTCATGGCCGCAAACCAAATGAAGGGAATGACCCATGGTCAAATTCGCTCCACTGGCGCTTGCGGTCCTATCCGGACTGTTCGCTGCACCGGCCTTTGCCGAAGAAGTGCCGATCCTCAAGATTTATACCTATGACGGCTTCGCCGCCGAATGGGGCCCCGGCCCCGGCCTCAAGGCGGGCTTCGAGGCCACTTGCGGCTGCGTGGTCGAATGGATCGCCGCCGACTCCTCCATCGGCACGCTGCGCCGCGTCCAGCTCGAAGGCGACACCACGGAAGCCGACATCATCGTCGGCCTCGACACCGCCATTGCGGGGGAGGCGCGTGCCACAGGCCTCTTCGCCGATCATGGACTCGACTTGTCCGGGCTGAGCCTGCCCACCGCCTGGACCGACGCGCAATTCGTGCCCTTCGACTATGCGCATTTCGCCTTCGTCTACGACACGGACAGCGTTGCGACGCCGCCGAAGAGCTTCGAGGAACTGATCGCCCTGCCCGACGACTTCAAGATCGTGGTGCAAGACCCGCGCTCGGCCACCCCGGGGCTGGGCCTGGTGCTGTGGATCGCCGCTGCCTATGGTGACCGCGCACCGGAAATCTGGGCCGGCCTCAAGCCCCACATCCTGACCGTGACGCGGGAATGGAGCGAAAGCTACAACCTGTTCCTCGAAGGCGAGGCTGACATGGCGCTGAGCTATACCACCTCGCCGGCCTATCACATTGTCGAGGAGGGGGACGACACCATCCATGCCGCCCTGTTCGATGAAGGCCACCTGGCCCAGACCGAAGTGGCAGGCATCCTCAAATCCTCCGACCATCAGGAGCTGGCGCGGCAATTCCTCGCCTATCTCGCTTCGGCGGATGGCCAGAAGGTGATCCCCACCACCAACTGGATGTTGCCGGTGGTTGACCTGGGCGCCGATCTCGACCCGGCTTTCGCGGCTTTGCCGCAACCGGACAAGACGTTGGTGCTCAGTGACGAGGAAATCGCTGCCAACAGCCAGCGCTGGATCGACGAGATGCTGGCGGCGGTGCAGTAGGGCTGCGGTCGTGTTGTTTGCTGCAGATCGCCCAGTCGACTCCCTCCCCCTCGCGGGGAGGGATCAAGGGTGGGGGGCGAGAGCCACGATATGGGGGCTCCCATCCCCCCACCCCAACCCTCCCCGCGAGGGGGAGGGAGCCGCCCGGTGGTTGGGACAACATCGCGTGCCGCCATGCTGACCCTGCCCCATCGCCCGCTGCGCATTGCCGCCGCTATCGCGCTGGCCACCGCCATCGCGGCGCTCATCGCCCTCGTGCTCTGGGCCATTCTTGCCGCCGCGACCGGCAGCGAAGGCAGTGCATTGCGCATCGATATTCCGCATCTTCTACGCATGACCACCATTCAGGCGGGGCTGACCACCGTTCTGTCCATCGCCGTCGGCATGGCCCTGGCCTGGGCGCTCAACCGGTTGCGCTTTCCCGGACGCGACCTGGTGGTCGGACTGTTCGCCTCGGCCATCGTCACGCCCGGCATGGTGGTGGCCTTCGGGCTGCTCTCCATCTGGGGGCGCAATGGCTGGATCAACCAGGCCAGCGAGGCGCTGTTCGGCTTTTCCATCGGCAATCCTGCCTTCGGCCTCAGTGGCATCCTCTTTGCCCATGTCGTGCTCGACGGCGCCTTTGCCGCGCGCATCATGCTGGCGCGGCTCGATGCCATTCCCACGCCGCGCCTCAAGACCGGGCAGTCGCTGGGGCTGACGCCGTGGCAGCGCTTCGCCATCATCGACTGGCCGGCCTTGCGCGGCACCGTGCCGGGGCTCGCCGCGATCATCTTCCTCCTCGCCTTCACCAGCTTTCCCATCGTGCTGCTGCTCGGCGGCGGGCCGGCCAACCAGACGCTGGAAGTGGCCATCTATGCCGCGGTGCGGCAGGATTTCGACCTGGCTGGCGCCGTGCGGCTGGCGGCAACGCAGATTGCCGTCTGCTCGCTGGTCATCCTCGCCGCTTCGGCTTTGGCGCCCATTCCCACCAGCTTCGGCGCCTCAGTCGCACCGCGCTGGCGCGACCAGGGCATTGCACGGGGATTGCAGGCCTTGGTGCTGGCGCTCTGCACCATCGGCTTCGTGCTGCCGCTGCTTTCGGTGCTGGTCGATGGGCTGGGCGCCGGCATTGGCCGCGTCGTGGCGCAACCCGCCTTCTGGTGGGCAACGGCGAGCAGCCTCGTCATTGGCACGGCCTCGGCTTTGCTGACGCTGGCACTGGCCCTGGTGCTGGCGCTGGGGCGCGGCGCTACCGGCAGCGGGCCTTTGCGCACGCTGCTGGGCATGCCGGCCTTTGCCTATCTCGCCGTGCCGGCCGTGGTGCTGTCGCTTGGCTTTTTCTTGGCTGTGCGCGAGCTCGGCTTAGCCCCCGCCACGGCGGCGCCCTTCGTGGTCATCCTGGCCAATAGCCTGCTGGCTCTGCCATTCGCCATGGCGACTTTGGGGCCACCACTGGAGGCCATTGCCCGCTCGCGCGGCAAGCTGATCCGTTCGCTCGGGCTCTCGGGATGGCGGCAATTCGTATCCGTGGAATATCCCCTGCTCGGGCGGGATATTGGCGTCATGCTGGCTCTGGCTTTTTGCTTCTCGCTGGGCGATCTCGGCGTCATTGCGCTGTTCGGCACGCAGGATTTCCAGACCCTGCCGCTGATGATGTTCCGGGCGCTGGGCTCCTATCGCGGCAATGATGCCGCGGCCATTGCGGCCATCCTGCTGGTTGGCACGATCATCGCCTTTGTCGGCTTGCCCAAACTGTTCGAGAGGATCGCCGATGCTGCGCGTTGAGAACCTGACCTTCGCCCATCCCGGCCAGACGACCCCCTATACGTTCTCCCTGGTGGCCCATGGCGGCGAAGTCACGGCCATTTCGGGCGCCAGCGGTTCGGGCAAGTCGACCCTGCTCGACCTGCTCGCCGGCTTTCTGACCCCGGCATCCGGCAGCATCGCGCTTGACCACCGGGACCTGCTGCCGCTGCCGCCGGAGCAGCGGCCGGTGTCACTTCTGCTGCAATCGGACAGCCTGTTCGAGCATCTGAGCGCGGCGAAGAATGTAGCGCTCGGCCTGCCGGCGGGGACGCCCAAGGCGGAAGCCCGGCGGCAGATCGCCGAAGCTCTGGCGGAAGTGGGGCTGGAGGGGATCGGCGAGCAGTTGGCCGGCACGCTCAGCGGCGGCCAGAAGCAACGCGTGGCGCTGGCGCGGACCTTGCTGCGGGCGCGGCCGGTGCTGCTGCTGGATGAGCCCTTTTCGGCGCTGGATGACGAAACGCGGGTGGCGGTGCGCGAGCTGGTGCGGGTGCTGACCATCCGCCATGGCTGGCACACGATCCTGGTCAGCCACCATGCCGACGATGTCGAAGCGCTGGCGGCGCGGAGATACGGGCTGGCGGAGGGCCGGCTGACGGCGGCCTAGCTCCAGGCTCTCCCGATCATGCCACGGTCGTCAGGCCCTACTCCGCCCAGGTGCCGAAGACCTTCTCGAACAGCGCCTGCGCCTCTTCATCCTTTTCGAGGGTGATGATGGCGTTGCGGCCAGTGCCATAGACCACGGCAAGATCCATCCAGCGGCGGTTTTCGAGCAGGTCCGTATTGGTCGCCGCATCGGCCGGCGTCGCGCTCAGCGCGAACAGGAACGAATTGCCCACCACGCGCGCCGAGGCGCCAACCAGTGCCGTGCCCGGCACCAGTTCCTGGTCCTTGAGCAGCACGCCCGGCAATGTGGAAATATTGCCGCCGATGAAGGTGTCGCTCACCTTGAAATCGACTTCCATCAGGTGGCTGGCCGGCAGGCTCGGATCGGAATTCTTGCGGATGGTGATATCGACGCCCAGGTTGCGCGCCGGGATGCTGGCCGCGCCGATCAGCGTCGGCAGGCCGAGTTCGTCGACGCCCTCGCTCCACTCCACCGTGCCCGAGAAGGGTACGGCGCCCGTGGTGCCGTCCTGGCTGGCTTCGAGCAGCAGTGACTGGCTGCCGGCGAGTACGGCAGGATCGACGGAAGCGGCAGGATCGGTCGCGGCCAGCGCGGTCGGCTCCTCGCCGGACAGGCGTTCCTCGGTCTTGATCTCGCCGCCGTTCACATCGGGCAGCACGGTCTCGTTGCCGGTCGGCTGCACCGGCTCCGGCGTCGGCTCAAGCCGGTCTTCGACCTGGAGGCCGCTGAGTTCGGCGCTGGCCTGGGCGGTCGCGGGGGTAGGTGCGGTATTGCCCGGCCCGGCCACGGCATCGTCTGCTGTTTCCACGGCCGGCACCGGATCGAGCGTCGGCGTGGCCGGCGTCGTCACGGCAGTCTCGGTCACCGGGGCCTGCGCCTGGCCGAACATCTGGTCGAGATCGACATAGCCCTCGCGCCACGCCCAGAAGCCCGCGCCGCCAACACCGGCGAGCAGGATGGCAAAGACCACGAGGAAAATCGTCAGGCCCGCGCCGCCGCGCTGCGCCGGCGCATCGGCAAAGCCGGCATCGTCGCTGTCATCGGTCCCGGCCGCTGCGGCCGGGGCCAGTTCGGCTGGATCGGGCAGGGTTGGAGCGGTTTCGCCGCGCGCTTCACGGTCGAGCACCTCGATGGCGCGTTCGATGACGTCCTGCGCCGCACTGGCATCGGGCTCGACATCGACTTCGCGCACGCTGGACAGCGCCGTCTCGACCGGCGGGGTCTCGATCACGGCGTCGGGCATCGCCACCTGACGGGCAGTGGCGTAGCCGCCCATCGAGGGCTCGATCCGGCTGGCGACACGCACCGGCTCGGATGCCGAATTGGCTGCCAATGGAATGGCGTCGCGGCGCGGCTCGAAGCTCGGCCCCTTGAGCGGGGTATCGAGCGACCGGACATTGGACGGAGACGGAACCGGCGATGTCGGGCCGGTCCGCACCGGCTGCACCCGGCCGACAATGGTGGGGATCGGCCGTATCTCCGGCTTGGGCTCGGGCGCCGGTTCAGGCTTGGCTGGCTCAGGCTTGGCCGCCTCGGCATCGTCGATCGGCGCTACTGCCGCGCCGGAGGCAGCCGAGGCCTGGCTGATGATATCCTCGATCGACATCGGGCCAGCCGCGGACGGCTTGGCCGTGGACTCGGCGGGCTTGGGCGGTTCCTCCGCTGCCACTGGCGCCGGCTTGGGCTTTTCTGCCTGAACGGGCTGGGGCAGCGTCTCGACTGGCTTCGCCGGTTCGGCAACCGGACGCGGGGCCAGCGCATGCTCGCGGCCCAGCGTGATCACGGCCTCGCTGGCTTCCTGCTCGACCTGACGGATGCAATCCTCGAGCTGCAGGCGGTGCTGGGTGATGTCGCGCGCGGGCAATGGGGGCGTAATGGCGCGAAGCTGTCCGACCAAAGCCGAACGCGCCTTCTCGTAGACGGCCCGCCGGGCCGCCCCATTATTCTCCGGCAGCGCCGTTATGGCGCGGCGCAACAGCTCCTTGTAGTCCGCCATTGGTTAGTTGGTACTCACAATTGCAGCGACACGTTGTAACAAAAAAACTCAGTCTTGGAATGGGTCAACGACAAGGATGGTATCCAGCCGTTCCGGGCTCGTCGACAGCATAGCGACCGGCGCCCCGATCTGCTCCTCGATATAGCGGACATATTTGATCGCCTGCGCCGGCAGATCGGCCCAGCTGCGGGCGCCTGCAGTGGTTTCCGACCAGCCTTCGAGCGTCTCGTAAACCGGCTTAACGCGGGCTTGTGCCCCCATTGAGGCAGGCAAATAATCAATCCGTGATCCATCGAGCTCATAGCCGACGCACACCTTGATCTCCTTGAGGCCATCGAGCACGTCGAGCTTGGTCAGCGCGATTCCCGATATGCCCGAGGTCTTGACGGTCTGGCGCACTAGTACCGCATCGAACCAGCCGCAGCGGCGCGGGCGGCCGGTATTGACGCCGACCTCGCGGCCGACAGTCGCCAGATGGCGGCCGATCTCGTCGTCCAGCTCGCAGGGGAACGGGCCTTCACCGACGCGGGTCGTATAGGCCTTGGTGATGCCAAGCACATAGCCGATGGCCGTGGGCCCGAGGCCCGAGCCGGCCGCCGCCTGCCCGGCCACGGTGTTGGACGAGGTGACGAAGGGATAGGTGCCGTGATCATTGTCGAGCAGCGCGCCCTGCGCGCCCTCGAAGAGGATGCGCGCGCCGGCCTTGCGCCGGTCGTCCAGCACCTTCCACACCTGGTCCATGAAGGGCAGGATTTCGGCGGCAACCGCCATCAGCTCGTCGTAAATCTTCTGCGCCTCGATCTCGACCAGGCCCATGCCACGGCGCAGCGCGTTGTGGTGGGCGAGCAGGCGCTCGATCTTGACCATCAGCGTATCGGGCTCGGAAAGGTCGATCAGGCGGATAGCGCGGCGGCCCACCTTGTCTTCGTAGGCCGGGCCGATTCCGCGCTTGGTGGTGCCGATCTTGAGACCGGAATTGGAATCCTCCCTGATCGCGTCAAGCTCGCGATGCAGCGACAGGATCAGCGGGGCATTGTCGGCAACGCGCAGGATTTCCGGGGTGATCTTCACGCCCTGCCCGCGCAGCTTGGCCATTTCCTGGACGAAATGGTGCGGATCGACGACGACGCCATTGCCGATGACCGACAGCTTGCCCTGCACCAGCCCCGAGGGCAGCAATGCCAGCTTGTAGCTCACCCCGTCGATGACCAGTGTGTGGCCGGCATTGTGGCCGCCGTGATAGCGCACCACCACATCGGCGCGCTCGCTCAGCCAGTCGACGATCTTGCCCTTGCCCTCGTCGCCCCACTGCGAGCCGACGACAACCACATTAGCCATTAGATTTACCTTCTCGTCAGGATTGGCGCGACACAAAGGGCCCGGCCGACACGGCCGCACCCTTCTCCTCTTGGACGTCTGTCCTCCCGGCCACCTTTGGTCGAATTTTGCCGATGGCCGAATAACTGCTAAGTCCTCATGTCCTTACATCACCCTGAAGACGATGACAAAGCCGCCAGAGAACCAAAATCGCGGCATTTCCGCCCGACTGCTCGATCAACCCTATCTGCTGCTGATTCTGGCGCCACTGTTCTGGGGCGGCAATGTGGTGGCCGCCAAGCTGGTGGTCGGGGAGATCGACCCCATCCTGCTGCTGGCCAGCCGCTGCGTGCTGGCGACGGCGGTCATCCTGCCCTTTGCCTGGCGCTACCTGCTGGCCGACTGGGCCGTGGTGCGCCGCCACTGGCTGGTGCTGATGGCCTTCGGCGCCATCGGCTATGCCTTGTTCAACGTCTTCCTCTATATGGGCCTCACCACCACCACGGCCGTCAATTCGGCCATCGAGCAGGCCTCTTTGCCCATGCTGATTCTGGGCGCCAATTTCATCGTCTTCCGGGTGCGCGCCCGGCTGATCCAGATCGTGGGCGTGCTGCTGGCTATATCGGGGGTCATACTCACCGCCACCCATGGCGACCCGACGCGCCTGTTGACGCTTGACGTCAATGTCGGCGACGGCTTCGTCATCCTCGCCTGCCTGGCCTATACCACCTACACGCTGGCTTTGCGCTTCCGGCCGAAAATGCACATCATGAGCTTCATGGCCGTGTCTTTCTTCGGCGCGGCGGTCACCGGCGTCATCATGCTGGCCTTTTCCGGTGGCGGGCTGGGCCAGGTGACGACGCTCGCCCATGCTTCGCCCACCGTCTGGGCCGTCATCGCCTATGTGGCAATCTTCCCGTCCATGTTCAGCCAGGTCTCCTATGCGCGCGGCGTCGAACTGGTGGGGGCCAACCGCGCCGCGCCCAGCCATAATCTCATCCCGGTTTTCGGGACTCTGGGCTCGGTCATCATCCTGGGCGAACGGCTGGAGCTTTATCACTACATTGCTGCCGCCATCATCATCTGCGGCATCGTACTGGCGGAATGGGCGGCCCGCCGAAAAATCTCCGCCCAGGCCTAGGCAGGGCACATCGATGTAACCATGTAGCACTCTCCGGTCACGAAACCGTGACCAACCACGGAGAGAGGACTCCATGAATACCCATCCTTCCCCCCGCCCGGACATTGCCAGCCTTGCCCGGACCCTGGCGGGCCGCGTCACGCTGCCGGGCGACCCGGAATATGACAAGAGCCGTGCCGTGCTCTTCGACCCAGCCAATTGCCGCCCGGCCGCCCTGGCCCGGGTCGCCCATGCGGATGACGTTTCCCAGGTGATCGGCTTTGCCCGCCGGCATGGCTTCGACATCGCCATCCGCGGCGGCGGACACAGCTCATCCGGTCACGGCACCGTAAATGGCGGCATCGTCATCGACTTGCGCGATCTCGCCGACGTCTCGGTCGATCAGGCGAGCAAGACCGTATGGGTGGGCGGCGGCGCGACGGTGGGCGCCACGCTCAAGATGCTGGCGCCGCACGGCCTCGTTGTCGGCTTCGGCGATTCGGGCGATGTCGGCGTGGGCGGCATCGTCACCGGTGGCGGCGTGGGCTACCTGTCGCGCCTGCATGGCGTCACTGTCGATTCCGTCCTCGCCGCCGAAGTGGTGCTGGCCGATGGCCGCGTCGTCATTGCCAGCCCGCAGAATGAGCCGGATCTATTCTGGGCTATCAGGGGCGGTGGCGGCAATTTCGGCGTGCTGACGCGCATCCAGTTTCAGGCGCAGGAGCTGCCGGCTTTCAGCGGCGGGCTATTGGTATTGCCCGGCACGGCCGAAGCGATCACCGCTTTCACTGCTGCCGCGCAGGCGGCGCCCGATGCATTGTCGGCCATTGCCATGGTCATGCCGGCGCCACCGGCGCCCTTCATTCCCGAAGCGATGCGCGACCAGTTGATCATCTTCGCCCTCATGGCCTATGCCGGCCCGGACGAAACGGCCGGTGCCGCCCTTGCGCCCTTCCGCGCCCTCGGTCCGATCCTCGATACAGTCAAGCCCGGGCCTTTCCTCGACCTCTACGAAGGTGCGGGAGGCGAGCCGCCAGGCCTGCCCGAAACGCGGACATTCTTCGTCGATCGCATCAGCAAGGATGACGCGCGGACCATTGCCGGCTTCCTCACCGAATCCGACAGCACCATGCGGATGGTGCAGATTCGCGTGCTCGGAGGCGCCGTGAACCGGGTGCCCGCCGACGCCACGGCCTATGCCCATCGCGATGCCCAGATCATGGTGTTCCTCGCCAATTTCTACAGCGACCAGGCTGACCGGCCGCAGCGCATCAAATGGGTGGAGGACCTGATGTCGGCCCTGCGACAGGACAATGAGGGGGTCTATGTGAACTTCCTCGGCGACGAGGGCGCGGCCCGCACCCGTGCCGCCTATCCCGGCCGCACCTGGGACCGGCTCCGCAAGATCAAGCGGCAGTATGACCCGCACAATGTGCTCCGGCGGAACCAGAATATCCCACCGGCGGAATGAACGAAGGCCGGTCCAATGGGCCGGCCTCACTCATCGAATAGCTCTGCATGGGTTCCGGCGCGAACGAAGATGACGAGGCCGGCCTTGCCGGTGTCGTCCAGCTTGTAGGCCAACAGGAAATCACCGCCGATATGGCATTCCCGATGGCCGACCCATTCGCCCTTCAGCGGATGATCGAGCCATTCCGCACCTAGCGGGCCCTCATTGGCAATCAGCAAAAGCATGGCCTGCTTGAGCCGGTTCAAATCGTAACGACCGGACCGGGACAGCCGCTCCCAATCCTTGTGGAACGTCCTGGTATAGTCGGCTGCCCGTGGAGGCGCCGCCCGCTTACTGTCCGCTGTTCGTTTCAAGATCGGCAAACAGTTCGTCGGCGGTTACGAAGCGGGCCTTGCGCGCACGGACAATCTCGTCCGCTTCGGCCATGGCGGCGCGGGTTTCGGCGTTCGGCACCTTGAGTTCGAACGGCAATGCCTGCTCGACAACCACCCGGTGCAGGAACAGCCGCACCGCGTCGGAAACGGACAGGCCCATGGCATTCAGCGCTTCCGTCGCCTTTTCCTTGGTTTCGTCGTCCACGCGTACGTGGAGCATCGAACTATGTACAGCCATGGCTCTATCTCCTACCCGGGCAATATGTATCTCAAACGAGATACAGTCAAGGCTTCTGCCTTGCTATCCAACGGAGAATGTCCCTCTCCCACATGGAGAGAGGGACGAAGCGATGCCTAAAACCGCAGCGCCTTGGCCTGCTTGACGCCTTCCAGCGCAGCGATTTCGGCGAGCTGGGCTTCGGTCAGCGTGCCGTCGATGGAGACCAGCGCGATGGCGTCCGAACCGACATCGACGCGGCCCAGGTTGAAGTTGGCGATGTTGATGCCGAGCTTGCCCAGCAATGTGCCCAGGCGCCCGATATGGCCCGGCTTGTCCTCGTTGGTGACATAGAGCATGGACGGCGTCAGTTCGGCCTCCATGTTGATATCCTTGACCTGGATGATGCGCGACTTGCCATTGGCGAACAGCGTGCCGGCCACGCCGCGCACCTGGCGCTCGGTGGTGACGGTCAACCTGATATAACCCTCATAGGCGCCCTGGCGGTCCCGCGTCGTGGTCTCCACCGTGATGCCGCGATCCTTGGCCACCTGGGGAGCCGAGACCATGTTGACGTCGCCCAGCGAGGGCTTCAGCACGCCGTTGACGGCGGCCGCGATCATCGGCTTGACGTTGAGATCGGCCACATTGCCTTCGAACTCGATCTTGATGCCCTTGATCGCCGTCTCGGTGAGCTGGCCGGCAAACAAGCCGAGATTTTCAGCGAGCTTCACCCAGGGGGTCAGGATCGGCGCTTCCTCGGCCGAAATGGAGGGGAAGTTCAGCGCATTGGTGATTTCCCCGCTCATCAGATAGGCCGAAATCTGCTCGGCTACCTGCAGGGCGACATTTTCCTGCGCCTCGGTGGTCGCTGCACCCAGATGGGGCGTGCAGATGACATTGGGCAGCTCGAACAGCGGATTGTTCTGTGCCGGCTCTTCCAGGAAGACGTCCAGCGCCGCACCGGCCACATGGCCGGATTTAAGCGCTTCGTAAAGCGCCGCCTCGTCGATCAGCCCGCCACGGGCGCAGTTGATGATGCGCACGCCCTTCTTGGTCTTGGCGAGGTTTTCGGCATTGAGAATGTTGCGGGTGGCGTCGATCAGCGGCGTATGCAGCGTGATGAAATCGGCGCGGGCCAGCAGCTCGTCCAGCGTCACCTTTTCCACACCCAGCGTCTGGGCGCGTTCCGGCGTCAGGAACGGGTCATAGGCAATAACCTTCATCTTGAGGCCGATTGCACGGTCGGCCACGATCGAGCCGATATTGCCGGCGCCGATCAGGCCCAGCGTCTTGTTGGTGACTTCGACGCCCATAAAGCGGTTCTTTTCCCACTTGCTGGCGCGGGTCGAGGCATCGGCTTCGGGCAGCTGGCGGGCCAGGGCCATCATCATGGCAATGGCATGTTCGGCAGTGGTGATCGAATTGCCGAAGGGCGTATTCATCACGATGATGCCCTTCTTGGTCGCCGCCGGAATGTCGACATTGTCGACGCCGATGCCGGCGCGGCCGATCACCTTGAGATTGGTCGCTGCAGCGATGATCTTTTCGGTGATCTTGGAAGCCGAACGGATGGCCAGGCCATCATACTGGCCGATGACTTCGAGCAGCTTGTCCTTGTCCTTGCCCAGATCGGGCAGGTAATCCACCTCCACGCCATTGTCCTTGAAGATCTGGACGGCGGTGGGGCTCAGCTTGTCGGAAACGAGAACCTTGGGCATTGGAATTTCCCTGAATGAGTGCGGCCACAGGCCGGTGACAAATTGAGAGACCCCCTCCCTCAATCCCTCCCCTCAAGGGGGAGGGAGGCGCCAGCCGAGACAACTGCATTGGTGGCTCTATTGCTCCCCTCCCCCTTGAGGGGAGGGGCCGGGGCGGGGGTCGTTGTGTCTAGGCGGCGGCCTTGTTCAGCGCCGCCAGTTCTTCAGCAAAGGCATAGTCCAGCCACGGCACCAGCGCGGTCAGGTCGGATGTTTCCACCGTGGAGCCTGCCCAGATGCGCAGGCCGGAGGGGGCGTCCTTATAGGCGCCGATGTCATAGGCCACGCCCGCCTTGTCCAGCCGGGCCACGATGGCTTTGGCGAAAGCGGCCTGCTGGTCGGCAGCGAGCGCGGTCACGGCAGGATCGACGATGGAGAGGCAGACCGAGGTATTGGAGCGATTGGCCGGAACCTTGGCCAGGAAATCCACCCATGGGGTTGCGGCGACCCAATCGGCCAGCACTTTGAAATTGGCATCGGCACGCGCCTGCATGGCCGAAAGACCTCCCAGCGACTTGCCCCATTCCATGGCATCGATAGCGTCCTCGATGCAGATCATCGAGGGCGTGTTGATGGTCGCCGCCTCGAACACTTCCTCGAGCAGCTTGCCGCCCTTGGTCAGGCGGAAAATCTTGGGCAGGGGCCGATCCGGCTTGAAGGTTTCGAGGCGCTCGACGGCGCGCGGCGACAAAATGAGAACGCCATGAGCGGCCTCGCCACCCAGCGCCTTCTGCCAGGAGAAGGTGACCACATCGAGCTTGGCGAAATCGAGGTTTTGCGCGAAAGCCGCCGAGGTGGCGTCGCAGATGGTCAGGCCCTTGCGGTCAGCCGCGATCCAGTCGCCATTGGCGACGCGCACGCCCGAGGTGGTGCCGTTCCAGGTAAAGACCACGTCGCGGTCGAAATCGACCTGACCGAGATCGGGCAACTCGCCATAGGGCGCCTTGATGATGCGGGCATCTTCAAGCTTGAGCTGCTTGCTGACATCGGTGACCCAGCCCTCGCCGAAGCTTTCCCAGGCCAGCATGTCGACCCCGCGGGCGCCGAGCATCGACCACAGCGCCATTTCGACGGCGCCGGTATCGGAAGCGGGGACGATGCCGATACGATAATCAGCCGGAACCTGCAGCAGTTCGCGCGTCAGGTCGATGGCGCGCTGGATGCGGGCCTTGCCGGGCTTGGAGCGGTGCGAACGACCGACCAGCGCATTGGCCAGCGCTTCCACCGTCCAGCCAGGACGCTTGGCACAGGGGCCCGACGAAAAATTCGGATTAGCCGGTTTCACCGCCGGCGCGGTCAGGGGCATTGCAGCCATATCAAGCGACCCTCCCAGGTCTATGCGTCTCGCGTTAGGGCGAGATGTCCTGAGGCGGGAGATACGCCCGATCGGGTGTGGCCGTCAATGGACTTGTGCGGCATTCGACCAAAGCGGTAGAGATCACCCGATCCGGCCGCCCAGTTCGTCTTCAACATGGATGCCGATGATCTCGTCGAAGCTCGAATCGCCGCGAAAACCAAGGGTTTTGGCGCGGCTGGCCTCGAAGGCCTTGGGCCAGCCTGCGACAATGTCGGCAATGACCAGGTCGGGCACTCGCCGGATCAGTGCCGTGGCTTTGGCGCCGGCAATGCGTCCCAGCGCTGCGATCTCCTCGCCCACCGTGGCGGCAAGGCCCGGCATGGTCAGGTTGCGCTGGTTCCCTAACAGGGCCGTGTCCAGGCTGGCCGCGTGCAGCAGGAAGCCAACGGCGGCGCGCGGGCTGGCAAACCAGTGCCGGACCGAATCGGCGACCGGCAGAATGGCTTCCTGCCCTGCCAGCGGCTCGCGAATGATGCCCGAAAAGAAGCCCGAGGCGGCCTTGTTGGGTTTGCCGGGGCGCACCACGATGGTCGGAAGGCGAATACCAACCCCGTCAACGAAACCACGCCGCGAATAGTCCGACAGCAGCAGTTCGCAGATGGCCTTCTGCGTGCCGTAGCTGGTGAGCGGGGTATGGTGCTGGGTGTCGCCGATCACCTCCGGCAGTGGTTCGCCGAAGACGGCGATGGAGGAGGTGAAGACCAGGCGCGGCCAGTAAGGCGTAGTCTGGCCCGCGAGCCGGATGGCTTCCAGCAGGTGCCGGGTGCCATCGAGATTGATCCGATAACCCTTCTCGAAATCGGCCTCCGCCTCGCCCGAGACGATAGCGGCAAGGTGGAAGATCAGGTCTGGCCGGTCGGCCACTAGCTGGCCCGCGACTTCGGGAGCCGAAAGATCGGCGGCGGCGGTGGTAACCGTTATGGCACTCGCGGGTGCCTCGGGCGCAACCACATCGGCCAGTACCAGGCTGCCGATCGCTCTACCTCCGACATGCCCCTCCGCCAGCAGGGCCGCGGTCAGCTTGCGCCCCACCATGCCGGCAGCACCAATCACCAAAACCTTCATCTCGCTCCCCATCTCGCTTATGGGGGAGCTTAGCCTCTCGGCGGGAGTCGGGGGACAAAAAAACCGGCGCCCCGCAGGGCGCCGGTCTGATCTGTTCCGAACCAGGCGGGCCGTGGCTAACCCGCCACGCCCGATCAGTTGAAGCGGTAGCGCACCGTGCCGCGCACTTCATGCACCCAGGCATTGGCGATGGAATAGGGGTTGGCCGGAGCGCTGTTGGCGAGCGAGTTGATGTAGAGGGCCCGATAGCCGATATCGGCAACGACCTGGCCGAAATCATAGCCCGCGCCGATCATGCCGGCTGCGGCAAAGCTGGTATTGCCGCCACGTGTATCGGGAACGCCCGGGCCGGTGGTGATCATGCTGTTGAAGGCCACGCCGGCACCGGCGCCGACATAGCCGAACGCGCCGCCGGCAGCACCATAGCCGCCATTGCCGAAGCCGAAATCGTAATAGGCGTTGGCCAGCAGGACCGTGGAGCGCAGCGACAGCTTGTGGACGCCGTTGGCCAGGTTTGCCGAGCCGGCAATGGTCGTCTGCAGGCCTTCATTGACGAGGTAGTCGCCGGTCACGTCGAAGCGCAGGCCGGTTCCGGTCTCGAAGCCCGCGCCGGCACCGATGGAATAACCATAGCCCCAGCCATCGATGGCGAAGGCCGTGTCGGGGATGCCCGAAGGATGGTTCACTTCCTTGGCCCAGAGCAGGTTCAGGCCGGCGCTGCCGCGCAGGTAGAACGAACCGGACACGCCGTAGTCCACATCGGGGATTTCGATGATCGGCGGATAGTAGGGAAGATCGGCGGCGATTGCCTGCCCACCGACAACAGCAGCGCTTGCCACCATCATCGTAGCGATGAACTTACGCATGAAACGTCCTTTGGGTTGCCACGACACGGGTCGATTGCAGCCGAATATCGGACAATTTCCTTAAAACGCGCTTAACCTAAAAACTTAACCCTAACGAGAAGACAACAGCGCCATCATGGTTAACCGTAAGTAAATCTACAGTAACAGGTGGCTATACCACGTCGCGGATCGCCGCTTCGATCTGGGAAACCACGGTGGTCACGAGCGAGGCATCATCGGCCTCGCCCATGACGCGGATGACCGGCTCGGTGCCGGAGGCCCGCACCACCAGCCGCCCGCCATTGCCGAGCATGGCTTCTGCATCGGCGATGGCCTGGATGACCTGCTTATGCTCGAGCGGTTTGCCGGACTTGAACTTGACGCTGCGCAGGAGCTGAGGAACCTTGGTGAAACGCGCGCAAATCTCGGAAACGCTGCGCTCCTGCTGCTTGAGCGCCGCCAGCAATTGCAGTGCCGCCACCAGGCCATCGCCCGTCGTGGTGAAATCGGACAGGATGATGTGGCCCGATTGCTCGCCACCCACATTGAAGCCCTTGTTCCGCATGGCTTCGAGCACATAGCGGTCGCCGACCTGGGTGCGCTCGAGCGTGAGACCCAGCGAGGTCAGGTAGCGTTCAAGGCCCAGATTGGACATGACGGTGGCGACGATGCCGCCGCCGACCAGCATTTCACGCTCCAACCAGCTCTGGGCGATCACGGCCAGGAACTGGTCGCCATCGACCACATCGCCTTTCTCGTCGACGATGATGACGCGGTCGGCGTCCCCGTCGAGGGCGATGCCGATATCGGCGCGCACTTCCTTGACCTTGGCCGCCACGGCCTCGGGCGCGGTGGAGCCGACCTTGTCATTGATGTTGAAGCCATCGGGCCTGTCGCCGATGGTGAAGACTTCGGCGCCGAGTTCCCACAGCGCCACGGGAGCCACCTTATAGGCCGCGCCATTGGCGCAATCGAGCACCACGCGCAGGCCGGCGAGGTCGGTGCCGCGCGGCAGGGTGCGCTTGGCATATTCGATGTAGCGGGTGCGGGCTTCCTCGTCGCGGTGGGCCCGGCCGATATCGCGGCCATGCGCCAGCAGCGAAGTCATGTCGCTGTCGATCAGCCGTTCGATTTCCAGTTCGAGCTCGTCGCTGAGCTTGTAGCCGTCGGGACGGAACAGCTTGATGCCATTGTCGTCATAGGGATTGTGTGAAGCCGAGATCATCACGCCCAGATCGGCGCGCAGCGACCGCGTCAGCATGGCGACGGCGGGGGTCGGCATCGGGCCGAGGAAATACACATCCATCCCCACCGCGGTAAAGCCGGCGCCCAGCGCGCTTTCGATCATGTAGCCGGAGCGGCGCGTATCCTTGCCGATCACCACGCGATTGCGGTGATCGCCGCGAACGAAGGTGTGGCCGGCCGCCATGCCGACACGCAGCGCCAGCTCAGGCGTCAGCTTGGCGCCATTGGCGAGGCCGCGAATTCCGTCCGTACCGAAATACTTGCGAGCCATGGCGTATGCTTCCCCCGATCCGGCGATTCCGGTTGCGTCCGATAATACCACTTTGGGGCGAAATAGCCGATATTACCGCCAAGTAAAAGGGCCGCCTTGCGGCGGCCCCCCAGAAGTCGTTGTGCCCTTAGCTGTTGGGCTGCGGCTCCAGACCGGGCTCGGGCGGCGCGTCGGGGCGCTTCTTGCCCGCCTTGCCGGCCGACGGCACGCCGCTGGCCTTGGTCGTGGGGCCGCTGTCGTCGGGCCGCGTCGGCTGTACGCCATCCATCAGGGCGCGCAATTCATCGCCGGTCAGCGTCTCGTATTCGAGCAGCGCCTGGGCGATCGCCTCCCACTGGTCGTGATAGGTGGTGAGAATGTCCTTGGCCGAAGCCTCGCCATCCTCGATCAGCTTGCGCACTTCCTGGTCGATGATCCGGGCCGTATCGTCCGACATATGCTGGCTCTGCGTCACCGAATGGCCGAGGAACACCTCCTGGTCATTGCTCTTGTAGCGCACGCGGCCGAGCTTCTCGCTCATGCCCCATTCCATGACCATCGAGCGGGCGAGGCTTGTCGCCATCTGGATATCGCCCGAAGCGCCGCTGGTGACTTTTTCAGGCCCGAACTTGATGATCTCCGCCTCACGGCCGCCGAACAGCATGGTCAGGCGCGCCAGGGCCTTTTCGCGGGAGAACGAATAGGTGTCGCTCTCGGGCAGGGTCATCACCATGCCCAAAGCCCGGCCGCGCGGAATGATCGTTGCCTTGTGAATGGGGTCGATGCCCGCAACCTTGAGCGCGATGATGGCGTGGCCGGCCTCGTGATAGGCGGTCAGCTTCTTCTCGTCCTCGGACATGGCCATGGTGCGGCGCTCGGCGCCCATCATGATCTTGTCCTTGGCGTCTTCGAATTCGGCATGGGTGACGAAGCGCTTGTTGCGCCGCGCCGCCATCAGCGCCGCCTCGTTGACGAGGTTCATCAGGTCGGCGCCGGAGAAGCCGGGCGTACCGCGGGCAAGAACCTTGAGGTCCACATCGGGGGCCAGCGGCACCTTGCGGACATGGACCTTGAGCACCTTTTCGCGGCCCGAGACATCGGGATTGGGAACGACAACTTGCCGGTCGAAGCGACCGGGCCGCAGCAAAGCCGGGTCGAGCACGTCGGGACGGTTGGTGGCGGCGATGAGGATGATGCCTTCATTGGCTTCAAAGCCGTCCATCTCGACCAGCAACTGGTTGAGCGTCTGTTCGCGTTCGTCGTTACCGCCACCGAGACCGGCGCCACGCTGGCGACCGACGGCGTCGATTTCGTCGATGAAGATGATGCAAGGCGCATTCTTCTTGGCCTGCTCGAACATGTCGCGCACGCGGGACGCGCCGACACCGACGAACATTTCAACGAAGTCCGAACCCGAAATGGTGAAGAAGGGCACATTGGCTTCGCCGGCCACCGAACGGGCCAGCAAGGTCTTGCCGGTACCCGGAGGGCCGACCAGCAGCACGCCGCGCGGAATACGGCCGCCCAGGCGCTGGAACTTGCCCGGATCGCGCAGGAATTCGACGATTTCCTCGAGGTCCTGCTTGGCTTCGTCCACGCCGGCCACGTCCTCGAACGTCACCTTGCCATGGGTTTCGGTGAGCAGCTTGGCGCGCGACTTGCCGAAGCCCATCGCGCCGCCACGGCCACCGCCCTGCATCTGGCGGATAAAGAAGAACCATACCCCGATGATGACGATGAAGGGCAGCCAGGACGACAGCAGGATCGACCAGAACGGGCTCGATTCCGGCGCGCGGGCCGTGATCGACACGCCCTTGTCTTCCAGGCGGCTGATGACGTCGGCGCCGGCGGGCAACACGGTTTCGAACCGCGTGCCGTCACGCAGGCTGCCCGACACGACATCGTCGGTAATGGTGACGCTGGTGACGCTGCCGGCTTCGACATCGGTGACGAACTGGCTGTAGCTCTTGTCGGCAACCGACGTCGAGCGGGTCGAGGATTGAAAGACCTGGAACAGGCCCATCAGCATAAAGAGTATGACCAGCCAGATGGCGAAGTTGCGGAAATTTCCGTTCATCAATCCTGTCCCGGAGAAGCCGGCGCGAAGATGGCGCGGCGCGTGTGCCGAATGTATGTCCGGCATTGGGGCGTTACAAGGGCAAGACCTGCGGTCCTTTGGGTGCCCCGTCCAGTCATAATGTCGCGACTGGGTTAATACGCGGTGGGGATTGAATGGTTTCATGGACGTGCCGAAGCGCCGCCTGGATCGCGGTTGTCATGGATGGACGGACCCCGAGACGGCTGACGCCCCTGAGTAATTTAAGAGTGAGACGGAAGCCGTCTCGGGGCGCCGGTTTTTGGAGCAATAGACGGTGATCGCGCGTCCCAAACGCTCGAAGGGAGCGGCCGCTACTCGAACCTGCGCGGCAGCGAAGCCGGCCCGGCGCGATGGATAAGTCGGTGCTTGGTGAATACCCCGATCCACCGTGGGGCACGGCCTCAATCGATCAGCAACTGCACCGTGATGCGCTCGTCGAAACTCCAGCCGCCCAGCGACAGCACGCCGCCCGCCGCATTGCGGACGATGGGGGCGGTACGGATGGCCTCGGGCGGAGCGGTGATCTTGAAGCCGAGGAATTCCTCGAGGCGGTGGCGCGGCAGGTAATCGGCGACGCTGGCGGTCAGATCGGCCTCGGACGAGGCGTTGATGATGCGGAAGCGCTCGTCCCAGACCAGTTCGCCATGCGGGGCCAGCAGGGCATCGGGCGGCAGCGCTCGGCCCGGCTCGCGCGCCACAACGACAGAACCGTCCTTGACGCGGATGACGCAGCCCAGGACCGTGGCGGCCTTGGCAAGCCCGGCTGCAGCAATGGTCTGCCGCAGGCGCTCGACCTGGCCCAAGGCGCGCGGCTTCTGCCGGCCGCCGACAATATTGAGCACGCGACCCAGAAGGCGCGTGGAAATGGCTGGGCTGAGGCCGATAAACGGCATGAGCTCGATCCGCGCCGCGCCGAAGCCGTCGAGCCGCACGATTTCGGTGAAGCAACCATCGGCCATCTGGGCGATGGCGGCGTCGGCTTCGGCCATGCGACCGGCAAACAGCGCCAGCGCCCCCGCGTCGAGACCCAAAGCCGCCAGGTCAGGCATGGCCTGGCGCCAGCGCACACGCTCGTAATGCGGATCGGCATTGGACGGGTCTTGCGCGGGCGTGAGCCCTGCCCCATCGACCACGGCGCGCAGGGCGGCCGGATCGACGTCGAGCAACGGGCGATGCACGCGCACGCCTTCGATTTCGGCCATGGCGGTCATGCCCTTGAGCCCCTCGATGCCGCTGCCATGGGCCATGCGCATCAGCACCGTCTCGGCCTGGTCCTGCCGGTGATGGGCGGTGAGCAGCACGCTGGCGCCATCCGCCTGCATGGCGGCGCCCATCAGGCGATAGCGCGCCATGCGGGCGGCTTCCTGCACCCCGGTTGCAGGCTTGGACCCGGTCCAGGCCAGGCCGCGCGCCGCAAGGCCCAGCCGCTCGGCGGCCTGCAGCACCATGGCGACTTCGCCTGCCGCTTCGGTCCGCAGGCCATGATCGACTGAATAGACGAAAAGCCGTGGCGCATCCGCGAGGCCCGCAGCCCAACGCTGGGCCAGCACCATCAAGGCCAGGCTATCGGCCCCGCCCGATACGGCAAGGCCAATGGCCTTTTCGCCGGCCACCGCCGCGAACAGGGTCGTGAGCCCTGCCGCGTCGTCGATGTCGGAGGTCATGCGGGCGGGCATTCGGCCCTGGATTTCTCCTCGCCCAGCCGCGTGACGAAGGCCGGCGCCAGCGTGGTATAGCGCTTGTCGATCTCGGCAAAGGTGCGGCAGGCGGTTTCCCGCTCGCCGGCCCCCGACAGCGACATGCCCAGCTTAAGCAGCAGGTCGGGCGCGCGCGGGCTGTCCGGCGCCTTCTGGAAGGCGGCGAGCAGCACTTCGGCCGCCTCGTCATAGGCGCCGCGCTGAATCAGCACATCGCCGAGGAAATTGGCGGCATCGGTGGCCTGGGCGCTATCGGGATAGAGCGACAGGAACTGGCTGAACTGGTCTTCGGCAAAGGCATAGTCGCCCTTGGTGAAGGCGTCATAGCCGGCGGCGAACTGGGCGTCGGCATCGGCATTGCCCGACTTGGCGGCCGCCGGATCGAAATTCAGATTCATCGGCTGGCCGGTGGTGAGGTCGACGCCGCCGGCAGCGCCGGTGCCGACCAGGGGATCGGCGGAGTCTCCGAGGTCATCCATCGGCGCGCTCCCATCGTCGAATGTGGGATCGAACTCGGCCTCGCCCGGCAAGGGCTGCACGCCCTGCTCGGGAATATCGGTGAGTGGAACGCCATTGGCATCCACGGGAACACCATTGGCATCAGCAGGCACGGCATTGGGGTCCTGCGGCAGTGCCTCGGGCTGCGTCACGCCGCCCGCTTGGCCTGCCGCCTCAGGTTTTGGGCCGGCACCGCCTTCCAGCGCCTGGAAGCGGAATTCATTGTCTTCCTGCATGCGATTGAGGATTTCCTGCAGCTGCGTGAGCTGGAAGGTCAGGCCCTCGATCTGCCCGTTCTGCAGGCGCAACTGCTCTTCGAGCTGCTGGATACGCACCAGGAGCTGCGCCGTATCCTGCGACTGGGCGACATGGATGCGCGGCGGTTCGGCATTGGTGAGCGTCAGCCCGCCCAGCTCGGCCGGCGGCAGGGGCGTCACCTGCGCGGCCATGCCCGGAACAGTGATGCCGAGGGCGAGCGCCAGCGTGCAAAGCGCGGTGCGTCCCCTCTTGAGATAGACCGATAGCTTCAAACGACACCTCCAACGCGCTGGATCTGAGGCACCAACATGGTGCCGATGGCGCTGCCGATAAAGGGCAAATTTGGTCAAAAGAAAGCGCCCGGGCCAAATACATGACGCCGGGCGCTATTGCCTCCAGTTTGCACTGGATTGCCTCGGCCTTGCGGCCGGTATTCTTACTGGACGACCGTGACCGCGCGGCGGTTCTGGCTCCAGCAGGAAATGTCGTTGCAGATCGCCACCGGGCGTTCCTTGCCGAAGGACTGGCTGGTGATGCGCTGGCCGTTGACGCCGCGCGAGACCAGGTAATTCACCACCACCGAGGCGCGGCGGGCGCCCAGGGCGATATTGTATTCGCGGGTACCGCGCTCGTCGGCATGGCCTTCGATCATGATGCGGTAGTTCTGGTACTGGTTGAGCCAGGCGGCCTGCTTATCGAGGGTGGCCGAGGCCTCGGCGGTGAGGCTGCTCGAATCGGTCTCGAAGAACACGCGGTCACCGACCGAAACGAGGAATTCCTGCTGGCTGCCCGGCGCGCCGCCGCCCGGCCCCAGATTGCCGACACCGGTCGGCATGGTGTTGGGCGTCCGCGAACAGGCCGCAATGACCGCTACGAAAAGCAGCATCGCGACGGCGCGCAATGCGGTGTTGAGGGGTGCGGTGATGACCACGGGAGGCTCCTGAAAAGGCAACAATCTTAAGTACGGCATTTACCGCGCTTAATCTTAAGGCCGGGTTTTCCAGCGTGGTTAATCTTGTCCTATTCGGGCGTGAATGTGGCGGGAATCCTGGCTTTTTTGTGATGATGCAGGATTGTCACAGGGCCGGTGCGTGATCACGTTAAGGTTAAGTGGAACCTCTTCACCTCTCCCTTCGGGGGAGAGGTCGACTTGCAAAGCAAGGCGGGTGAGGGGGCCTTCCCCGAACACCGCACCCAGTAAAGGCCCCCTCACCCGGCGCTGCGCCGACCTCTCCCCCAAGGGAGAGGTGAAGAAAGAGCCCCCTACCCCCGCAACCCCGACCAGGCCGGATCGGACGCGTAGCTTTCCGTCGGGATCGTGAGAAGGTTGCGGCCCCAGATGTCGACGCTCATCAGCTTGGGGCCGTCATTGCCGCCCGGATCCTGGAAGAACATGATGACGCGGCCATTGGGTGCCCAGGTGGGGCCTTCGGCGTGGAAGCTCGAATAGAGCATGCGCTCGCCCGAGCCATCCGGGTTCATGATGCCGATATTGAACTGGCCGCCCGATTGGCGGGTGAAGGCGATCAGATCGCCCTTGGGCGACCAGACCGGGGTGGAATAGAGGCCCTGGCCGAAGCTGATGCGCTGGGCGTTACCGCCGCCCGAGCCCATCATGTAGATCTGCGGCGAGCCGCCACGATCGCTTTCAAAGACGATGCGGCTCCCATCCGGCGAATAGGACGGGCCGGTATCGATGGCCGCGCCGGAGGTGAGCTGCTGCGGCGTGCCGCCGCCGGTGCCCACCGCATAGATATTGGTGGCGCCGCCCTGTTCCACCGAGAAGACCACGGTACCGCCATCGGGCGAAAAGCGCGGGGCGAAGGTCATGGCGCCGACATTGGCCAGCCGCTGCTGGCGGCCGGTCGAGAGTTGCAGCAGGTAGACCTGCGGATTGCCGTCGGCGAAGTTCATATAGGTCACCATGTCGCCATTGGGGGCGAAGCGCGGCGTCATCGCCATGGTCGATCCATCGGTCAGATACTGCACATTGGCGCCATCCTGATCCATGATGGCGAGGCGCCGCACGCGATTGGCCTTGGGGCCGCTTTCGGCGGTGTAGATGACGCGGGTATCGAAATAGCCGGTGCTGCCGGCCAGCGATTCATAGATCGCGTCCGAGATGATGTGGCCGACGCGGCGCGCCGAATTGGGATCGGTATTGTAGCTCTTGCCGACGACCTGGGCGGCCTGCTGGGTATCCCAGACGCGTACCGAGGACGAGATTTGCCCGCCGCGCTCCACCCCGCCCATGACCAGCGCATCGACATTGGCGGTGCGCCAGGTGTTGAAATCGGGCGTGTTGTTGACATCGCCCACCTGCACCGGCAGCGAGGCCGGGTCGAGCGGCAGGAACAGGCCCGACCGGCGCAGGTTGTTGCGCACGATATCGGCGATTTCCTTGCCGAAGGCCGGGTCGGACGAGGCGAAATCGGGAATGGCGATCGGCAGCGGCTGGAAATTGGCGCCTTCCACCACGATACGCAACTGCGCCATCGCCATCGAGGAGCCGGCCAGCAGGGCCCCGCCAGCCAGGCCGAGCTTGAGCGCGTTGCGCCGGGTCAAAAGGGTCATATCAGGTCTCCATTCTCCGCCATCGGCAGGCATTCTGCCCGCCAGACGTGCCAAATCCAAAAATCACGGCCGCAGTTCCACGTCGATCTGCCGCCATTCGTCATACGCATCCGCCGAGAGGCGGTAGGGCCCGCAATTCGTCACCGCGCGCTGCGCCGCACGGGCAATGGCGCCGCCGGCCGGCGAGGCATCGGCCGAGATGATGGCCGGAATGCCATTGACCGTGCCGTCCGGGTTGAGGCTCACCATCAGCCGCACATTGAGGCCGCTGTTGATGTCGCTGGGCAAAAGGTTCCAGCATTGCTTGATCTGGCCCACCAGTCCGTCGATCTCCGACCGGCTGAGCCGCGCCGAGGTGCCGTCCGTGTCGCCCAAGGTCGGCGTGCCGCCCTGCCCGGTCGTGCCGCCGGTGGTGTTGTCGTTGTTGATGATGGCGGAAATATCGTCGGCCAGCGACGCATCGAGCTGCGGCGTCGGCTGCTGTTGCTGGGCCTGCTGGACGGCAGCCTGGCGCTTGCGCTCCTCTTCCTCGCGCTTCTTGCGCTCGGCCTCGGCCGCAGCGAACTGCTGGCGCTTCTGTTCGAGATTGGCCGGACGGCTTGCCGGCACCGGCGCCGCCACCTGCGGGGTGGGCGGCTCGGGCTCGGGTTCCGGCTCGGGCTCAGCTTCGGGGACCGGCTCCGGGATCGGCTCGGGCGTCGGGGTCGGCGCCGGAACGGGCGCCGGCGTGGGCCGCGTGGCGGGCACCGGGGGGGCGACCGGTTCGGGTGTCGGCTCGGGTTCGGGAGCGGGTTCAGGCTCCGGCGCCGGAACAGGCTCGGGTTCCGGCTCGGGCGTGGGTTCCGGGGTGGTTTCGGGGGCCGGCGCGGTATTGGTCACCGGGGCCGGCGTCGGAATATCGGCCGGCGAGGGCGTCACCTGGTCTTCTTCGGTATTGCCGGTGGGCTGGGCCAGTTCGGCTTGCCTGTCGTCTTCGACGATGGAAGGCGTATCGGTCTCGACGATTTCGCTATCGAGCTGGCCGGCGCGGATATTGGAAAATTCCTCGATCGGCACCAGGTCGACCGAGATCGACTCCACCGCCGGCGTCAGCGGCTCGGCAAACCCCAGATTGATGAGGCCGATAGTCAGCACAGCGATGTGGGCGACGATCGAAACCGCAAGGCCGGTACGCACTGGACTAGCCCGGCTCTTTCTCGGTGATGAGGCCGATCTTGGTGAAGCCGGCCGCCGAGAGAATGCCCATGACCCGCATCACCGAGCCGTAATTGGCGGTGGTGTCGCCGCGCAGGAAGATGCGGTCCTCGGTGCCATTGGTGGCGAGCGCCGATACGGCCGGGACAAGTTCGGCTTCGGCCACGACATCCTCGCCGACATAGATCGTGCCGTCCGGCGTCACCGCCACGGTGATCGGCTGGGTCTGGCTCGGCATTTCGTTGGCTGCGGTCTGCGGCAGGTCGATGGGCACGCCGGCCGTCATCATCGGCGCGGCCACCATGAAGATGATGAGCAGCACCAGCATGACGTCCACCATCGGCGTCACGTTGATCTCGCTCATGATCGCCTTCTTCTGGCGGCGCCGACGGCGCCCGCCGCCGCCACCGCCTGCCGTGGCACCCATGCCCATGTCAGCGGCTCCTTGCTTCGAGCTGGCGGCTGAGAATGGTGGAGAATTCGTCGGCAAAGCCTTCCAGCCGCCCGATCATCTTGCCGGCATCGGAGCTCAGCTTGTTATAGGCGATAACCGCCGGAATGGCGGCAACCAGGCCGATGGCCGTGGCGAACAGGGCCTCGGCGATGGGGCCCGCGACCACGGCAAGGTTGGTGCTCGAGGAAGCGGCAATGGCGGTAAAGGCATTCATGATGCCCCAGACGGTGCCGAAAAGGCCGATGAAGGGGCCGGCCGAACCGATGGTGGCGAGAAAGCCGAGGCGCTTTTCCAGATGCTCGCTTTCGCGGGCAATGGCCACATCGAGCACTTTGTCGAGCCGCTGCTGCATGCCCACGAAGCTGGCGGCGTTCTGCTCGTGGCTGCGCTTCCACTCCTTCATGGCGGCGACGAACACCGCCCCGAGCCCGCCCGAAGTCTTTTCGGACTGCTGCTGATAGAGCTCCTCCAGCGACTGGCCGGACCAGAATACGCGCTCGAAGCGGTTCATCTCCGCTTGGGTGCGGCGATAGGTGATGGTCTTGTCGATGATGATGGCCCAGCACCAGATCGAGGCCCCGAGCAGGCCGAGCATCACTGCCTTGACGATCCAGTCGGCAGCCCAGAACAGCCCCCAGATGGAGAAATCGGTGTGCGGAGCAACCGCTCCCACAGCGTCCATGGCTTCCATGTCGTGATCCCTTTTGGCCCGGTTCGCTTGACCGACCCTCAAGCATCAGGCGATGGGGTCGAAATCTGTCAAAATTAAGAGAAATGCCCGGCAAACCGGCCCTTTGCGAGCCGGCTCCCGGACACGTGTCCGCTTTGCCGCAATTATGGTCAAGAAGAAGTTAAGAAAGAGAGTCGGGGCAACAAGCTGTGAAGGAACGTCAGCCCCTGGAGCCCGTTGATCGGCAGGCGCCGATCCCGGCGCGTTCCACAGGAGGAAGCTCATGACGATTCGTATCGCGTCCCTGGCCGCCATCACGTCGGTAGCAATGCTGCTGGCTGCCCCGGCCTATGCCGAAATGCTCAACATGACGGCCGAACTCACCGGCGCCGCCGAGGTTCCTGCCAATGATTCCGCCGGCACGGGCACGCTTGAAGCCACCTATGACACCGAAACCATGATGTTCACCTGGGCGGTCAACTATGAGGGGCTGACCGGCGATGCCACCGCCGCGCATTTCCACGGCCCGGCCGCTGCCGACGCCACTGCCGGCCCCGTAGTCCCGATCGATGGCGATCTCGCCAGCCCGATCGAGGGCTCGGCCACCCTGACCGAGGAGCAGGCAACCCAGTTGCAGGACGGGCTGTGGTATTTCAACGTCCACACCGCCAAATATCCCGATGGCGAAATCCGGGGCCAGGTGACGGCTGCGGCGATGTAACGAAAAAGGGGACCGGTCAGTCGGTCCCCTTTTTAGCGGCAAGCGCCCTGATGGCGGCAGGCATTCGCGCCGGGCCGCCACTGGTCCTGATGGCCACGACGACCACGCCGGCCCGCGTCAGCACCGCGCCATCACGCAGAATGGCCTGCGCCAGCGTCAGCCGCGCGCCGCTGACTGCGGCGATTTCGGTCGTCACGGTGAGCAGGTCATCGATATGGGCGGCACCATCGAAGGCGATATCCATCGAGCGGACGGCAAAGGCCAGGCCCTGCGCGGCCAGTTCGGAATGGTGGATGCCCTCGTCGCGCAGGAATTCGGTGCGGCCGCGCTCGAAGAATTTGAGATAGGCGGCGTGATAGACATTGCCCGAAAAATCGGTGTCTTCGTAATAGATGCGGACGGGGAAACTGTGAGCCCGGCTCATACAAACAGCCCTCCCCAAGGCTTGAAATGTTGCCACCATTCTACTGGTGTCATTATCCTTACCGGGACATTCAGCAGCCGCTCACGATGCCGAACGATCGTCCTGCGGTCCGCGGTACAGAAGGTGTCGCAGCCTAGACCGACAGCGTTTCCGATAAGTTCACGGTCTGGCATGTCCTGTAGGGCTGACAGGAATGGAGCGTCCACAGAGCGGCGGCCTAGATCATTTGCGTGAGCATAACTTTCGTTGTGAGTAAGAAGCAGATCTCTGGCGTAGTCGAGTAGGTCAGCTCGCAAATTAGCATCCGGCGTATTGGCGATCTCGTCTAGCGCCCTCGGTGAGGTGGTAACGACCCAATTCGCACGGGCCCCAACTTGCATAAGATGCATTAGCGCCTCGACGTCATGTGCACGAGTCTCAGCAACATCCTCCGGGATAGCTTCACCTTCGAAGACGCAGTTGCCATACTTCACAAGAAGGTTCACCACGCTCGTATCGAGGAAGATGCGAAGTGGCACGGAATCCCACGGGTATCGCGCGCAGTCTTCCGAGTGCTCCCCCTCCGCACGGTACATCAACCATCGACCCCGCGCCGCGTCCCAGTGTTCGAGCGTACGACGTGCGATTTTATGAGCCATGGTTGCCTACCCCGCCGGCAATGGGATCGCCCGGGTCATTCCACCGCCTCGCCTTCGTGGAACACGACATGCTCGGGCGCGCCGGACAAAGCCCGCAACCGCGCCGGCAGCCAGGGCGGCAGCAGGCACGCCTCTTTCAGCGCCGGTCCCTCAAGCGGCAGCCAGGAAAATTGCAGCAGGTGCCCTTCATCCTCGCGCACGAGGAAAGGCTGCTGGCCGCCGGGCCGCACAGTTTCGGGCAGGTCGATGGCATAGATGAAACCGAGCTCGTGATAGCGGTCGCCCTCGCGGCCATAAAAGCTCTCCGAGGTAAAAAGCAGCGAGCCGACCTCGATCGGCATGACCAGTTCCTCGGCCATTTCACGCACCAGCGCGACATTGCTGGGCTCGCCCATCTCGACGCGGCCGCCCGGCAGCATGCAGTAGCTGTCATCGTCCTCGCGGCAGACCAGCACATGCCCGTCGCGGATGGCGACGCCGGCCACCCGATAGTTGAAGCAGGTGCCCCCGACCGGAAAGCTCAGCAGGATTCGCGCACTCATTCCGCCTCCGGCTCCTCGAACAGGCTCGCCTGCAGGCCGACAAAGCCCTGCGGCACGACTTTGCCCAGATGCTGGAAGGCGGTGCCGGTGAGCATGCGGCCGCGCGGGGTGCGCTGGATGAACCCCTGCTGGATCAGATAGGGCTCGACGATTTCTTCGATGGCGTCGCGCGGCTCACTCAGCGCCGCGGCAATGGTCTCGATGCCCACCGGGCCGCCATTGTAGAAATCGGCGATGGTGGTGAGATAGCGCCGGTCGAGCTGGTCGAGCCCGCGCGCATCGACATCGAGCCGCAGCAGCGCCTTGTCGGCAATGGCGCGGGTGATCTCGCCCGAGCCGTCGACCAGCGCGAAATCGGTGACCCGGCGCAAAAGCCGCCCGGCAATGCGCGGCGTGCCGCGGGAACGGCGGGCGATTTCCATCGCCCCGTCGGGTGCCATCGGCATGCCGAGCAGCCGCGCGCCGCGCTGCACGATCTGCACCAGTTCCTCGGGCGTATAGAAATTGAGCCGCACCGGAATGCCGAAGCGGTCACGCAGCGGCGTGGTGAGGAGGCCCGCACGGGTGGTCGCGCCGACCAGCGTGAACTTGGCCAGGTCGATGCGCACCGAACGGGCGGCCGGGCCCTCGCCGATGATGAGATCGAGCTGGAAATCCTCCATCGCCGGATAGAGCACTTCCTCGATCGCCGGATTGAGCCGGTGGATTTCATCGATGAACAGCACGTCGCGCTCTTCGAGATTGGTCAGCAGCGCCGCCAGATCGCCCGCCTTGGCGATGACCGGACCGGACGTGGCGCGGAAGCCGACGCCCAGCTCGCGAGAAATGATCTGCGCCAGAGTGGTCTTGCCCAGCCCCGGCGGACCCACGAACAGCACATGATCGAGCGCCGTGCCGCGCTTCTTGGCCGCCTCGATGAAGACTTCAAGATTGGCCCGCGCCGCAGCCTGGCCGACAAATTCGGAAAAGCCCGAGGGACGCAGGGACACGTCGAGCGGATCGTCACGGCCGGCGGCAGGAGAGGTAAGGTCGGTCACGCAAGCAATTCCATTCCGGGTAGGCGTTTGGCGGCATTGCGATCGAAGGTAGCCGTCTTGGACGCACCGGCATCCTCTGCCAGCGCTGCGATGATGGCATCCGAAATGTCGGCGTTGGCTTCGCGAGCAACCAGTACAGCGTTTTCTATGAGGTCACTGCGTTCGACCACGATATTTTCACTATCGAACAACCAGTCCATCGCGCCGTGAATGGCCTCGCTCGCATAGCCGTAGCTCTTGTCCAGAACCCAGGCAAACTCTGCAACAACCACCGAACTGACGAAAGCAGGATCGTCAGCGGACCGCTGTGCCATGAAGCGCGCAGCAGCATCCAGTTGAGCCGGGTTGTCGCGAACCAGCAAGCGCACCAGAACGTTGGTATCGACACCAATCATTATCCGTTGGACCGCTGCAGGCGCTCGTCCACCGCTCGGCCAATATCCTCGTTCATCTCTTCGATAGTCACGTGCCGACCGTTGGGAGGCGAACCAAGTGCGCCTGCAAAATCTTCCAGCCGCCTGGTCTTTGCCCGCACTGTCAAAACGCCATTATCGAGTCGCCACCTCAACGCCGTGCCGTCCTTGATACCCATCGCGTCCCGCACTTCCTTAGGGATGGTGGTTTGGCCCTTGCTGGTAACGGCAGACGAAGCCTCCAGGCGAAAAACCTTATTCATTGCCAAGCTCCATTTTCCTTACTTTCCAATTATAGTAAGGAATCGTTACACAAACAAGGCGCTACACGCTCAACTCCCGCAGCCCCAGCCGGATCAGTTTTTCCGTGGCAATCCCGTCGCCCTCGCGCGCCACGATGCGGGCCAGTGCCGCAGACGCCTGCGCCGAGGAATAACCCAGATTGGTCAGCGCCGAGACGGCATCGGTGATTGCCGACGGCGCCACGCCTTCGCCGAGCGCGGCCTGCAGACCCAACGTGCCGGCGTCGATGCCCGGGCCGGTGGGCGCCTTGCCCTTGAGTTCGGTGACGAGCCGCACGGCGAGCTTGGGGCCGACGCCGTTGGCGCGGCCGATCATCGCCTTGTCCTGCAAAGCCACGGCGCTGGAGAGTTCGGCGGGTGACAGCACGGAGAGAATGGACAGCGCCACGCGGGCGCCGACGCCCTGCACGGTCATCAGCAGGTTGAACCAGCCCTTTTCGCCTTCGCTGGAAAAGCCATAGAGGCGGATCATGTCCTCGCGCACGATGGTCTCGATGAAGACCACCGCCGCCTCGCCGACGCGCGGCAGGGCCTGCAAGGTGCGGCTGGAACAGAAGGCTTCGTAGCAGACGCCGCCGCAATCGATCAGCACGAAATCGTCGCCGAAGCTGTCCACCAGCCCCTTGAGCTTGCCGATCATACCAGCGCCCTCAGCCGCTGGCTCGAAACCCGGTGATGGGCATGGCAGATGGCGATGGCCAGTGCATCGGCGGCGTCTGCGCCCTTGAAATCGGCCGCGGGCAGCAATGTCTTGACCATGAGCTGGATCTGTCCCTTGTCGGCATGGCCGGTGCCGACCACCGATTTCTTGACCAGGTTGGCGGCATATTCGGCGACCGGCAGGCCACGCGCCGCCGGCGTCAACAGGGCCACGCCACGCGCCTGCCCCAGGATCAGCGCCGAGCGCGCCCCGGCATTGACGAAGGTTTCTTCCACCGCAGCCTCCTCGGGCGCGAACCGATCGAGCACCTCGCCCAGCCCTGTGAACAACAAGGCAAGACGTTCGGCCAGCGAACCATCGACATCAGGCGTCACCGTGCCCGATGCCACGAAGGTCAGCCGGTTGCCCTGTGTCTCGATGACGCCCCAGCCGCAGCGGCGCAGGCCGGGATCGATTCCGATGATTCGGGTAGCAGCACTCATGCGCTCATCCTTAATGATGCGCCGCCAGCCTACCAAGCCCAATGTGAACAAAAAGGCAACATAGCCGGTGGAAAACCGGGGATCGATAAAATCCTAGCCATCGCGCAAACACCATCTTCAAGCCGCGTCCCTAGTTTGATCAGCGGGAATGCAGGGGCAAAGCATGACGGAACTTGTTCGGAACCTTCCGAAGCGGGCGTGGCTGCGCATCTATCGCGTCACCGGGGCGATAACGCTCATCTCCGTGGCGCTGTCGGTGATCTTTACCAACATGATCATGGAAATCTTCTCGGCCGGGGTAAACGTGCAGGGGCTGGTCGTCTCCATCGTCATGCCGCTGGCGCTGGGCGGGCCGATGACCTGGTTCCTGGTGCTCAGGCATGAGCAATTGCGTCATGCCAACGATCAGCTCGAGCATATGGCGAGCACCGACTGGCTGACCGCCTGCCTCAACCGCGGGGCCTTTACCGGCGCGGTCAGCCGCCATCTCGATCGCCGCGCGCCGACGGAACGTGGCGGCGCCTTGCTGATCGTGGATGCCGACGACTTCAAGAGCGTCAACGACCGGTTCGGCCATGAAGCGGGGGACGATGCCCTGCAACTGATCGCCAGCGCCATCCGCCAGGCAGTGCGCAGCACCGATCTGGTCGGGCGGCTGGGCGGCGAAGAGTTCGGCGTTTTCCTGACCGATTCCGACACCGCCACCGCCGACCATGTGGCCGAGCGCATCCGGCGCTCGGTATCGGCCATCGCCTTCGCTCCCGGGGGCTCGCCTTGCCCGCTCTCGGTCAGCATCGGCGGCGCCACCTTTGCCACGCACGCTCCCTTCGGCGACCTCTATCGCCTTGCCGACCAGCACCTTTACGAAGCCAAGAATACCGGCCGCGACCGCGTCGCCATGATGCAGGCGGCCTGACATGGAGACGCCTGCCGCCTGACCGACCTGTCGCTACGCCACCCCCCGCCTGCCTGCCCCTGGCATGGCAGGCGGATTTGCCGTTTCAAAGCCGAGAGAACCGCTCGATGATGCCCTCCAAGACTTTGACTGCCCTGCAAAGCTGGTCCAGCGTCGGCCGTTGGACCCTGTTCGGCACAATGGCCTGCGTGGTGGTTTCTGTCGTGTTCAATGCCGTGATGTTCGGTGACCTCGGGGCAACGGCTTTGCAGCGCTCCATTGTCAGTGCCATCGTCCTGCCCATCCTGCTGGGCCTGCCGCTGTTCTTCTACATGAGCCTGCGGGTGCGGGGCCTGGCCATAACCAACCGGCGCCTGGGCCTTGTCGCCCGTACCGACAGCCTCACCGCCTGCCTCAATCGCGGCGCCTTTACCGGCAAGGTCGGCACGCTGCTGACCCAGCGTGCCCATGGCAGCAGCGGCGCGCTGCTGATGATCGACGCCGACAATTTCAAGGCGATCAACGACCTGTTCGGCCATGACGCGGGCGACGAAGCGCTGACCATCATCGCGCGTTCCATCCGCACCATATTGCGGGCCGGCGACCTGGTGGGCCGCATGGGCGGCGAGGAATTCGGCGTCTACCTGCCCGATGTCGACCAGCACAGCGCCGAAGCCGTCGCCGAGCGCATCCGCCGCTCGGTCAACCTGGCGGTCTTCGCCCCCGACGGCAAGCAGCGTTCACTGTCGGTCAGCATCGGTGGCGTGGCCTTCGAGGGACCGGCGAGCTTTTCCGACCTGTTCCGCATTGCCGACCAGCGCCTCTACGGCGCCAAGCAGACCGGCCGCAACCGCGTCGCCGTGGTGCATGTGGCCGATCATCCGTTCATCGACCTGAAACGTACGGCGTAACGCCCTATCGTTTGCGCTCCGCAGGGGTTAGTGTCGCGCCTCGGGCGAAACAGGATGAGCCATGGCAGACACGCATCGCAAGGCCAAGGCGCGCGTCGCCGCGCAGGAATACGCCCCCAGGCCGGAAGGCTCGTCGCTGACCTACGGGCTGATCGGGGTGGCGACATTCGGCCTGGCGCTGATCGGCTTCGGCATGTTCTACAACGCCAATGTCTTCGCCTATCCGGTGCTGATCGCGGCTTTGCTCGTGACGGTCTTTCTCGGCAGCGTCGTATTGCGCAAGCACCGCAAGCGGCTCCATACGGATGCCTACAAGGAAGAATATTCGCGGCAGGACAATACGCCGCCCGAATAGGCCCCTTTTGACGGAGTCATGGCTCATTCGTCCTTGAGGGGCGGAGTTTGCCTTGGGCTCCTCCCCTGAACATGGTGCGTGTGACACCCCCACCCTCATTCCCTCCCCACAAGGGGGAGGGAAGCCTGTCCCGCATGTGTGGAACGATTGGAACACAAACCGCAGCCCTATCGCCTCCCTCCCCATGATGGGGAGGGATTGAGGGTGGGGTGACGGGAGCCACAGAAGCCTGGAGGGGCACTGACGCAGTGGACGGACGATAGAGACTACGCGTCGAGCTTGGCCGCGTCTTCGTCGCTCATCTCGAAGTTGGAATAGACGTTCTGCACGTCGTCATCTTCTTCGAGCGTCGAAATCAGCTTCATCAGCGTCGCGCCTTTTTCGGCGTCGATCGGCGTATTGGTCTGCGGCTTCCAGATCGCCTTGACCGATTCGGCCTCGCCGAGCGTCTTTTCCAGCGCCGCGGCGACTTCCACCATCGCTTCGAACGTGGTGGTGATGTAGTGGCCCTCTTCGTCGCTCTCGACGTCGTCGGCGCCGGCCTCGATAGCCGCTTCCATCACCTTGTCTTCCGAGCCTGCCTTGGCCGGGTAGGTGATTTCGCCGACCTTGTCGAACATGAAGCCGACCGAATTGGTTTCACCCATCGCGCCGCCATTCTTGGAGAAATACGAGCGAATATTGGATGCGGTGCGGTTGCGATTATCGGTCAGCGCCTCGACGATGATGGCGACGCCGCCGGGGCCATAGCCCTCGTAGCGGATTTCGTCATAGTTCTCGCCGTCGGAGCCCATGGCCTTCTTGATGGCCCGCTCGATATTGTCGCGGGGCATCGACTGGGCGCGGGCATTGACCACCGCCAGCCGCAGGCGCGCATTGAAGGCCGGGTCGGGCATGCCCAGCTTGGCCGCGACGGTGATTTCGCGCGCCAGCTTGGAGAAAATCTTGGAGCGCACCGCGTCGGACTTGCCTTTGCGGTGCATGATGTTTTTGGCATGTGAATGGCCGGCCATCGGTCACTCCCCTCGAATAAGAATGCTGGATTGGTGGCGCGTTATAGGCAAGCACGCGCCAATTGTGAAGCGGGGCTAGAACTCGGGCTCCGCCTGGGCCAGCGTGCCGCCGATCCGCACGGGCAACACTTTGACCGCCAGCCCGGTGCGCGGATCGGTTTCGACGGCCACGCCGCACAGCGTCGCCTCGCCCTCGGCGGGCGTGAAGCGTCCGTTGGGAATACCGGTGAGGAAGCGGTTGAGCGGTTCGTCGCTTTCGGTGCCGATGATGGAATCGAAATCCCCGCACATGCCCGCATCGGCCATCAGCGCCGTGCCGCCGCGCAGCACACGATGATCGGCGGTGGGAATGTGAGTATGCGTGCCCACGACCAAGCTCACCCTGCCATCGAGGAACACGCCCATGGCCTGGATTTCCGAAGTCGCTTCGGTGTGGAAATCGACAATGATGGCATCGGCCTGTTCGCCCAGTGGACAGGCCGCCACTGCCGCCTCGACCGCCCGGAACGGGTCATCGACGGGCGGCATGAACACCCGCCCCAGCGCGTTAACCACCAGCACGCGATGGCCATTGCGACCCTCGACGAACATGGCGCCGCGCCCCGGCGTGCCCGGCGGCATGTTGACGGGGCGGATCAGCGTGGTCTCGCGCTCGATATAGGTCAGCGCCTCGCGCTGGTCGAAAGCGTGGTCGCCCAGCGTCACCACATCGGCGCCGGCATTGCGCAACGCATTGAAATGCGCTTCGGTCAGGCCCTTGCCGTGGCTGGCATTCTCGCCATTGACCACGACGAAATCGAAGCGATAGCGCTCAATGAGGCCGGGAAGGCGCTCGGTAACGGCCTCGCGCCCGGCGCGGCCCATGACATCGCCCAGAAACAGAAACCTCATGCCATAGCGCCGAAGTGGCGCACACCGGCTTCGGTGACCACGGCATCGAGCGGCACATCATGGGGCTCGCGCGGAATGCGGTCCAGCTCCTGGGCAGCGAAGGCCAGCCCGATCAGCTTGGGCTTCTTGGTCATCGCCGCCAGCGTCCGGTCATAGTAGCCGCCGCCATAGCCCAGGCGCGTGCCGCGGCCATCGAAGGCCAGCAGCGGCATGATGACGATATCGGGCTCGGCCTTGGGCGCCAGCTCGGACGGCGCCAGCGTGCCGAAGCCCGATTCATAGAGCGAAGCACCCTGCTCCCAGATGCGCAGGTCGAGCGGCTGTTCGGGGCCGAGCACCACCGGCAGCACCACGGTCTGGTTGCTGTCCATCAGCTTGACCAGGATAGGCTGGCAATCGAGCTCGTCGCGGATGCGCCAATAGGCGGCAACCACGTCGCTTGCCGCCAGCGTAATACCGTCGAAGAAATGCTGGGCGGCGGCCTTGGCCGCATCGGCGCGCTCGCTGTGATCGAGCAGGGCCCGGGCCGCTCGCGCCCTGATCCGCAGCGCCGCCTTGGCTTCCTCGATCATCTCGTCAACCATGGGCGCGTGCAACCTGCTTGGACAATAAGGTGCCACCCTGGCCGTGGGATATACGATCCCGGGAACCTACTTTACGCAGGTGGGCGCCGTTTGTCTGAGCCCAGGAGCCCAGTCAGGGACAGCTCCCTTAGGATCGATAAGGCCCCGGGGATATTGGTATCCATCACGCACCGGGCAGCAGCCAAGATATAGGCGCTTTGCCGCGCGGTGCAAAGGGTGAGTTAGAGGAGATCGAACCAGTCCTGCAGGCCATGCAGCACGCGAAGCACCACAGGGCATGAGACGGACCATGCCGCCAGCAGCAGGTCGTTCTGGCGCAAGATACGGCATGGCCGCCAGGCGGTCGAACATATCGAGAAGTTTCAAAGTATATCTCATGGCGTGTTGGTCGCCAAAGTTGAGAATCCCCTCCTCCGCGATATGCTGCACATCGTCGGCAGCAGTCTCAACCGTAGTCCACGCCATGGCTAAGCCGACTTGCGCGCTGCCACGGCAGCCCTGGCACGAGACATAACGCGGTCCAGCAATTGCTCACGAGTCATCTCGACCCTTCCGCTGGCCAGCGCCTCGTCCACCATTTGCTGCAGCTTCTCGCGCGCTTCCGCCCGCTCCTGATCGCGCCGCACCAGATCGCGCACATAGTCGCTGGCATTGCCGTAGCGGCCGGTCTGCACCTGGTCTTCCACCCATTGTTTCATCTTGTCGGGCAGGGAAACATTCATCGTGGCCATGGCAGGTCTCCTTCGTCTCCAATCTAGGACTTTTGGCAATCTTTGCCAAGATGACACTTGTTTCGGCCACGGGCGATTACCAATATCCTGTAGCTTGGGAGACTACCGATGTTCGCGCATATTCTCATCGTTATCATTGTCGCCATTGCCATCACCGCATTGGCGGAGCGGCGCAATGTGCAGCCGGCGCTGCTGGTGGCCATAGTGGGGCTGGCGGCCTCGTTCATTCCAGGCCTGCCGCGGCTGGAACTGGAGCCCGAGATCATCCTCGGCCTCGTGCTGCCGCCCATGCTGTTCTCGGCGGCCAGCGACTTTTCCTTTTCCAGCTTCGCCCAGCGCCTGGGCTCCATCGTCAATCTGGGCGTCTTCATGGTGTTCGGCACCACGGCGCTGGTCGGCATCGTCGCCGTTGCCGTAGTGCCCGAACTCGGCCCCGCCGCCGCCATCGTGCTCGGCGCGGTGCTGGCGCCGCCCGATGCGGTGACCGCCATCACCATCGGCCGCAAGGCCGGGCTGCCGGTGGCGCTGATGACCGTGCTCAAGGGCGAAAGCCTGATCAACGACGCTGCGGCGTTGACCCTGTTTGCCGTGGCGGTCGCTGCGGCGGCGGGCACCCAGGCCTTCATTGACAGCACGCCGCTCTATTTCCTCTACGCCGCCGTGGTCGGCATCATTCTCGGCATTCTGATCGGCAATCTGGCGCAACTGGCGCGGCGCAAGCTGGCCAATCCGTCGCTGGCAACGGTGGTCTCGATCATCGTGCCCTTCGCCGCCTACCTGCTGGCCGAGGAAGTCCACGCCTCGGGCGTGCTCGCCGTTGTCGCCGCCGGCTTTGCGCTGGGGCACCATTCGGCCGAGTCAGGCTATGAGGAGCGTATTCAGGAGCGTCAGTTCTGGCGCACCATCGATACCCTGCTCGAGACTTTCGTCTTCGCCTATATCGGCCTGCAACTGCGCTTCGTCATCACCGAGGCGGTCGAGGCCGGCTATGACCTGCTGCAACTGGCAGGCGGCGCCGTGGCCATCTTCGTGACGACGGTGGCCATCCGCTTTGCCTGGGTCTTCGGCACCGCGGCGATTGCGCGCCGCCGCCGCGCCGCAGCCGCCCGCCGCCCCGCCAGGATTCCACGGCCCGGCCGCCGCGAGCGGCCGCCGTCTCCCCCGCCCCTGACCTGGAAGGAAAACATCGTCCTCTCCTGGACCGGCATGCGCGGCGTGGTCACGCTGGCCGCCGCGGCCGGTGTGCCCCTGGTCACGGCGACCGGCGAAGACTTCCAGGGCCGCGAAGCCATCCTGGCGCTGGCCTTCCTCGTCACCATTGCCACATTGTTGATCCAGGGGCTCACCCTGCCATGGCTGATCAAGCGGCTCGACCTCAATAATCCGGACGATGCCCGTCATCTCGCCGACCAGCATGCGCGAGCCGTCGGCATCGCCGAACAGGCCACCAAGGACGCCCTCGCCGAATACCGCAAGACGCATATTTCCCCGTCGTCGCGCCGCCTGGCCGACATGATGGCAAAACGGGTCGCCCAGGAGGCCACCGCCACCCCGGCCGAGCCGCTCTTCGACCAGACCGAAGCACTGGTGCTGGGCAATATTCTGCTCGAGGCGCGACGCAGGCAGCTCATCGCCGCCCGCGATGCCCGCCAGCTCGATGATACCGTGCTGCGGGACATGCTGGAGCAGATGGACCTCGAACAGGCCTTCATGGACAGCCTGGGCAAGGGTGCCTAGGCTATAATATGAATTGACAAGTCATATTTGATGGCGATAGCTGTGCGCCAAGCCGGAGCGAGGGCTGCGGCGCCACTTTGCCTGGGGTAACTCCATGTCCATCAAATCACTTGTCGCCGCCCTTGCCGGCGCGATGCTGCTTATCGCTCCGGCGCTGGCAGTCGAAATCACCCACGATCTCGGCACTACCGAGGTTCCCGATGCACCACAGCGCATCGTCGTGCTCGAATACAGCTTCGTCGACACACTGGCTGCGGTCGGCGTCTCGCCGGTCGGCATCGCCGACGACGAGAAGCGCGATTCCATCGTGCCGATCTACACCAATATCATCGGCGATGACTGGACCTCGGTCGGCACCCGCAAGTCGCCGAGCCTGGAAGTCATCGCTTCGCTGCAGCCGGACCTGATCATCGCCGATACCAGCCGCCATGAGGCCATCTATGGCGCCCTCAGCGAAATCGCCCCCACCATCTCCTTCGACAGCCTGACCGGCACCTATGAAGTGGCCATAGAGGCCGCCCGGACCATTGCCCACGCCATCGGCAAGGATGCCGAAATGGAAGCGCGCCTCGCCGAACACACGGCGACGATGGAAGGCTTCAAGGCCCAGATCGGCGACGTGACCGGCTGGTCGGCCCAGTTCATCGTCGACAATGGCGAAGGCATCTTCCTGCATTCCCCAGTGAGCTATAATGGCTCGCTGCTCGCCTGGTTCGGCTTTACGAGCAACATGCCCAGCCCCGACGGCCACACCTATGAGGAAGCCATCGTCAACACCTCGCTGGAACAGCTCTCCGAGATCGATCCGCAGATCATCATCCGCGGCAAGTATACCGATCCGGGCCTCACCGACTCCTGGGTCGGCCAGCCGCTCTATGACAGCGTCGCGGCGGTCAAGTCCGGCAATGTCTATGACGTCAACGCCCATGAATGGTCGCGCCTGCGCGGCGTGCTGGCATCCGAAGTCAGCGGCGCCAACCTGGTCGATATCGTCAAGCAGTTGAAGCAGTAGAGCAAGGCGGCAAAAAGTGGGAACCGGTTCTTTGGGTCGCCCAAATCACGTGAGGCTCTAGCCTTGCCTCTCGCCTTTCGATACGCGCTCCTTGCGGCAGCGGTGCTCCTTGCAGCACTGCTGTCGCTGGCCATTGGGCAGCGAACCGATGTCGGCCTGAGCAATGTGCTGCAACTGCTGTTCATCGATGACGGCAGCCTCGCCCGCTCGGCAGTGGTGGACCTGCGGCTGCCGCGCACGCTGATCGCCGGCCTGATCGGCATCAATCTGGGTCTGGCGGGCCTGGCTTTGCAGGCCGTGACGCGCAATCCGCTGGCCTCCGAATCCGTCCTCGGCATCAACCAGGGCGCCGCTCTGGGTGTGGCGATCGGCCTCGTCGTGCCCTCGCTGCTGGTGGTCAATCTCGATGTCATGGCGATCATCGGCGCGGTCGTGGCCGGCATCGTCACTTTCGCCATCGCCGGAGGCCTGGGCGGGCGGCTCGATTCCATGCGGCTGATCCTGGCCGGCGTCACCGTCGGCGCCTTCAGCTTCGCCTTTGTCCGTTTCACCTTCACGCTGGAAGACAACCTCTCCCGGCTGGTCCTGAGCTGGACCTCGGCCGATATTTCCTCGTCGCGCTTCGACCAGGCCTTGCCGCTGGTCTTCTGGGCCTCGGGCGGCCTGCTCGTCAGCATGCTGATGGCGCACAGCTTCAATATTCTCGCCCTCGGCGATGGGGCCAGCCAGGGGCTGGGCGTCGACCCGCGCCGCGCCCGCTTTACCGGCGCCATGCTGGCCGCGGTGTTGACCGGCGCCAGCGTTGCCGTCGCCGGGCCGGTGATGTTTGTCGGCCTCGTCATCCCCCATCTCTGCCGGCTGTGGTTCGGCCCCAATCATCGCGTGCTGGTGCCGGCCGTGGCGCTCGGCGGCGCCGGCCTGGTGCTGTTTGCCGACGTGGTCTCCAAGCTGGTGCGCTTTCCCTATGAAACCCCGCTCGGCGTCGTCTGCGCACTGATCGGGGCGCCCTATTTCCTCTATGCGACGCTGCGCGCCAGGACCATGGCATGACCGAGATCGGCCTGCCCCGCTCCACCACCAGCCGCGCCGTCACCCTGATCGTGGCGCTGGTCGTTCTCGTCATAGCCGCCGCGCTCTGGGGCATCAGCGTCGGCGCCGTGGCCATTCCGGTCGATGTGATCGTCAACACCCTGTTCAACCTCGATGGTGAGCAGCAGACCTACATCATCATAAAATCACGGCTGCCGCGCATGGTGCTGGCTTTGCTGGCGGGCGGGGCGCTGGCTCTGTCGGGCGCCATCATCCAGGCGGTGATCCGCAATCCGCTGGCCAGCCCCAATATTATCGGCATCAATTCCGGCGCCGCCCTGTTCGCCCTGGGCATGGTGCTGGTCTTTCCGGCCATTCCGGTGGCCTGGATGCCGCTGGCCGCCTGTATCGGCGGGCTCCTTGCCGCCAGCTTCGTCATGCTGGTGGCCCATTATCGCAATCTTTCGGCCGTACATCTGGCGCTGATCGGCGTCGCCGTGGGCTTCGTCTTCCAGGCCGGCGTCGACTACCTGCTCATCACCTCCAGCGACAGCGAAAGCTCGGCGCCGATGATCTGGCTCACCGGCTCGCTGTGGGGCCGCACCTGGGGCCATGTCGCCATCAGCTGGATCCCGCTGCTGGCGCTGAGCGCCGTGGCTTTGCTGCTGTCCTATCGGCTCGACCTGATCGCGCTGGGCGAAGGCACCGCCACCGGACTCGGGCTCAATGTGCCGCGCCAACGGCTGATCCTGCTGTTTGTCGCCACCATGCTGGCCAGTGTTGCCGTCGCCGTGGTCGGCGTCATGGGTTTTATCGGGCTGATGGCGCCCCATATCGCCCGCCGGCTGGTCGGCGGCTCGCACCGGCTGATGCTGCCGGTCTCGGCCTTGGTCGGCATGCTGCTGGTGGTGCTGGCCGACAGCATCGGCCGCGCCATCGCTCCGCCGATCGAGATTTCGGCCGGCATCCTCGCCGCGCTGATCGGTGCGCCGTTCTTCGTCTACATCATGCTCACCACTGCGTCGGAGACTTAAGTCATGAGCATCACGCTCGCTGGCGTCACCGCCGGCTATGGCCGCGACCGCGCCATTGTCGCCGATATCGACCTCACCATCCGCACCGGCGAGGTGACCGTACTCATCGGCCCCAATGGCTGCGGCAAGTCCACCCTGCTCAAGACCATTGGCCGGCTGCTGAAGCCGCGCAGCGGCGCGATCCATGTCGATGACCTCGACGTGCTGCGCAACGATCCCAAGCGCGTCGCCCGCACCATCGCCTACCTGCCGCAAAGCCCGGTCGTGCCGACGGCCATCACGGTGGAACAGCTTGTCGGCTATGGCCGCGCCCCCCACCAGTCGCTGCTCGGCCTGCGCTCGCCGCGCGACATCGAGTTGGTCGACCAGGCTATAGCGACCACCGGCCTCGACGACCTGCGCGCCCGGCCGGTCGCGGAACTCTCCGGCGGCCAGCGCCAGCGCGCCTTCATCGCCATGGCCCTGGCGCAGGACACGCCCTATGTGATGCTGGACGAGCCCACCACCTTCCTCGACATCCGCCATCAGGTCGAGACGCTCGACCTCATCCGCCAGTTGCACGATGCCGGCCGCACCAGCATCGTGGTGCTGCACGACATCGCCCAGGCGGCCAGATACGGGGATCGCCTGGTGGTGATGCACGAGGGAAAGATCGTCGCCGAAGGCAGGCCGGCCGATGTGGTGACGCCGGACCTGCTGCGCGAGGTCTATGGCCTGGAATGCGCGGTCTATCCCGACCCGGTATCGGGAACGCCGGTGGTCACGCCGCGCTAAGACCCTTCCTTACCTCTCCCTTTGGGGGAGAGGTCGACCCTCTTGGGTCGGGTGAGGGGGCCTTTTCTTGATACGGTGCAAGGGGAAGGCCCCCTCACCCGGCTTGCGGCCGACCTCTCCCCCAAAGGGAGAGGTGAAAGGCCTACCCCGGCAATATCGCCGCTTCGTCCAGCACCCCGACCACGCTTTCCAGCGCCTTGGCGGCGTCGCTCAGCTTGCTGGCGAATTTGCCTTCCAGCGCCTCGATCTCGCTGGCGACTTCCTGGCCGGCGCGGGTCAGCACCAGCACTTCGGTTTCCAGCGCCTTGATCCGGCGCTCGGCTTCGGCCAGTTCGTCGACCACGGCAATGCCGGCCATGACCGTGAGCCTGTTATCGCCGATTTCGCCCACCGCCCCCTTGAGCGCTTCGACATGGCTGTTGAACCGCTCCGCCAGCCCGATCAGGTGCTCCTGCTGGCCCTCTTCGCAGGCCATGCGGTATTTGCGGCCATTGATATCGACATTGACTTCGGGCACCGGGTCTACTCCGCCTTGGCCAGCACTTGGCGCACCGTTTCCATCGCATCGACCAGCCGGCGCGACACATCATGCGCGCTGTCGTCGAGCCGCTTGGCGCGAGCCGCCGCCTTGTCGAGTTCGGTGGCGAGCCGCGCCCGCTCATGCACCAGCCGCTGCGTATCGACCTCGATGCGGTTATGCTGGCGCAACCGCGTGCCCAGGTTGCGCACCGATTGGTCCAGCCGCGCCATCGCACGGTCGAACCGCGCATTGGCCGCGGTCAACCCGTCTTCAAGTTCCGTGTCACTCATTGCTGCTACGGTCCTCTGCGTCAGGCGATTCCGGCCCGCCCAGCGTGCCCCAGCCCTCGCCGCAATGCAACCTTCCAGCCGCCAAAGCTGGTGGCGCTGTCATTGACACGATAGGCGAACCTGTTATGCCCTAGACCCGCCTTTGGGAGGAGGCTTTCGGCGCCTCTTCTCCCCAGAATTCCAGCCCTGATGAAAGCGCGAGCCCGATGACGAACACCGCCCAGCAGAACGATTTGGCCAATGCGATCCGGTCCCTCTCCATGGACGCGGTCGAGAAAGCCAATTCCGGCCATCCGGGCCTGCCCATGGGTTGCGCCGATATCGCCACGGTGCTGTTCACCAAGGTCATGAAATTCGACCCCGCTGACAGCAAATGGGCCGATCGCGACCGTTTCGTGCTGTCGGCCGGCCACGGCTCCATGCTGCTCTATTCGGCGCTCTATCTCCTCGGCTACGAGGATATGACGATCGAGCAGATCAAGAACTTCCGCCAGCTCAACTCCAAGACCGCCGGCCACCCCGAATATCACTTCGCCCAGGGCATAGAGACCACCACCGGCCCGCTGGGCCAGGGCATCGGCAATGCCGTCGGCATGGCCGTGGCCGAAGCCAAGCTGGCCGCCGAATTCGGTTCCGACCTCGTCGATCACCACACCTGGTGCCTGGCTGGTGATGGATGCCTGATGGAAGGCATTTCCCAGGAAGCCATTTCGCTGGCCGGCCACCTCAAGCTCAACAAGCTGACCATCATCTGGGACAATAATTCCATCACCATCGACGGCGCCGTCTCCAACGCCGACTCGACCGACCAGATCGCCCGCTTCAAGGCGGTGCAGTGGAACACGATCGAGATCGACGGCCACGACCAGGAGGCCGTCGAAAAGGCGCTGCTGGCCGCCAAGAAGAGCGACAAGCCGACCCTGATCGCCGCCAAGACCACCATCGGCTTCGGTGCGCCCAAGAAGGCCGGCACCGAGAAGGTGCATGGCTCCCCCCTCGGCGCCGAGGAACTGGCCGGCGCCAAGAAGGCACTCGGCATCACCTATCCCGCCTTTGAAATTCCCTCGGAAATCCTGTCGACCTGGCGTGCCGCCGGCACCCGCAGCCAGAATATCCGCGGCGAGTGGCAGTCGCGCCTCGCCGCCTCGTCCCACAAGGCCGAATTCGAGCGCCGCATGAATGGCGACCTGCCCAATGGCTTCCTCGAAGCCATGGACGCCTACAAGCGCAAGCTCAGCGAGGACAAGCCCAAGGTCGCCACCCGCAAGTCCGGCCAGATGGCGCTGGAAGTCATCAATGCCGTAGTGCCCGAGACGCAGGGGGGCTCGGCCGACCTCACCGGCTCGAACCTGACCAATACCAAGGAAACCCTGCCCTTCCAGGCCGACAATTATTCGGGCCGCTACATGATGTACGGCATCCGCGAGCATGTCATGGCCGCCGCCATGAACGGCATCGCCCTGCATGGGGGCCTCATCCCCTATGGCGGCACCTTCATGTGCTTCACCGACTATGCACGCCCCGCCATCCGCCTTTCGGCGCTGATGGGCCAGCGCGTCATCTATGTGATGACCCATGACTCGATCGGCCTCGGCGAAGACGGCCCGACCCACCAGCCGGTGGAGCATCTGGCCGCGCTCCGCGCCATCCCGAACCTTTTGGTCTTCCGCCCGGCCGATGCGGTGGAAACCGCCGAATGCTGGCAGCTGGCCATGGAAAGCACGACGGCCCCCTCGATCCTGGCGCTCAGCCGCCAGAACCTGCCCACGGTTCGCACCGAATATACGATGGAAAACAAGTCGGCCAAGGGCGCCTATACCCTGGCCGGCGATCGCGACGCCGATGCGGTGATCTTCGCCACCGGCTCGGAAGTCGCCATCGCCCTCGACGGCATGAAGGCCCTGGCGGAAAAGGGCGTCTCGGCCCGCGTGGTTTCGGTTCCGTCCATGGAACTGTTCGCCAAACAGTCCGACGCCTACCGCGCCGAGATCATCGGCAAGGCCAAGGCCCGCGTCGCGGTGGAAGCCGGCATCGAAATGAGCTGGAACAAGCTGCTGGGCGACAAGGGCCGCTTCGTCGGCATGCACGGCTTCGGCGCCTCGGGCAAGATCGAAGACCTCTATGAATACTTTGGCATTACGCCTAAGGCCATTGTTGAAGCGGTGACCGCACAGTTGTAAGAGGGCGCTGCCCTCCCTTTTCCAACTCCCTCCCTAGGAGCGTCTAACATGGCAATTCGCGTCGCCATCAATGGTTTTGGCCGCATCGGCCGCAATGTCCTGCGCGCCATCATCGAATCGGGCCGCACCGATATCGAAGTCGTGGCCATCAACGATCTCGGCCCGGTCGAGACCAATGCCCACCTGCTGCGCTATGACAGCGTGCATGGCCGCTTCCCCCATGTGGTGACGGTCAAGGGCGACACCATCGACGCCGGCCGCGGCCCCATCAAGGTAACGGCGATCCGCAATCCCGAAGAGCTGCCCCACGCGGCGCTCAAGGTCGATATCGCGCTCGAATGCACCGGCATCTTCACCTCCAAGGAAAAGGCCAGCGCCCATCTCAAGGCCGGCGCCAAGAAGGTGGTGATTTCCGCCCCCGGCGACGGCGCCGACAAGACCATCGTCTACGGCATCAACCATGCCAGCCTCACCAAGGACGACGTGGTGATCTCCAACGGCTCCTGCACCACCAATTGCCTGGCGCCGATGGCCATGATCATGAATGAGCTGGTGGGCATCGAGAAGGGGATGATGACCACCATCCATTCCTATACCGGTGACCAGCCCACGCTCGACACCATGCACAAGGATCTCTATCGCGGCCGCGCCGCTGCCCTCAGCCAGATTCCCACCTCGACCGGCGCTGCCAAGGCCATCGGCCTGGTGCTGCCCGAGCTCAAGGGCAAGCTGGATGGTATCTCGGTCCGCGTGCCGACCCCCAACGTGTCGCTGGTCGATCTCAAGTTCCTGGCCGGCCGCGAAGTCACGGCCCAGGAGGTCAACGACGCCCTGATCGCCGCCGCCGACGGCAGGCTCAAGGGCGTAATGACCTATACGCACGACCCGCTGGTTTCGAGCGACCTCAACCACGATCCCCATTCCTGCACGATCCTGCTCGACCAGACCAAGGTCATCGGCGGCAATTTCGTGAACATCATGGGCTGGTACGACAACGAGTGGGGCTTCTCCAACCGCATGGCCGACACCACCGCGGCCCTGGGCAAGACGCTCTGAAGCCACTCCGCCGGATTGAAGGCCCCCTCGCTCCGCGTCGGGGCCTTTTGCTTTCGAGGCAACGGCCTGAGCGCATGCTTGCCAGATGGCCAAAGCAGCCGTTATTTCTTCGTCCAAACACGCGGCGCGCAGGGCGTACTCGGCCATGAGTCTCGATCGGACCATCCGCTGGCGCGGGCTCGACCCCGTCAGCATCGAACATTGCCACGTCATCTCGACGCCGCGCGATACCCGCATCCGCGGCACCATCATCACGCCCGATTATGGCCTGTTCTACCGCATCAAGCTCGATGACCGCGAACATGTACGCACCGTTCGGCTCGAACGCACCGACGGCAAGGTGCTGGAACTGTTTTCCGATGGCGCCGGGGACTGGTCCGACGATCGCGCCGAGCCGCTGCCGGCCCTGCGCCATTGCCTCGATATCGACATCTGGCCGACCCCGCTCACCAATTCGCTGCCGCTCTGGCGCTGCCAATGGGTCATCGACCAGCCGCAGCGCTTCGCCATGGCCTGGATCGACGGCGACGCCATGACCGTGCGCCGCGACGAACAGATTTACACCCGGCTCGACGACACCCATTTCCGCTTCCAGAACGCCGACGGCTTCGATCGCGTGATCGAAGTCGATGCCGATCTTCTGGTGGTCGATTATCCCGGACTCTTCACCCGCCGGGGCTGAGCCGCCGTGCAGATTTTTGTCGGCTACGCTTCCCCCCTCCGCGCCGCTCTGCTACGCCACGGCGACCACCTAGACCCAGGAGACAGCGGCCATGAGCGCGACCTTCAAGACCCTCGACGAGCTTGACCTCAAGAACAAGCGCGTGCTGCTGCGGGCCGATCTCAATGTGCCGGTCGCCGATGGCAAGGTCACCGATGCCACCCGCATCGAGCGCCTGGTTCCCACCATCCGCGAAATCGTCAAGCATGACGGCAAGGCCATCCTGCTCAGCCATTTCGGCCGCCCCAAGGGCAAGGTCGATCCGCAATTCTCGCTTGAACAGGTCTGCGAGGCCGTGGCCAATGAAACCGGCCATCCCGTCGGCTTCGTCGCCACCGACTGGACCGATGTATCCGGCGCGCAGGCCGCCATCGAGTCGGCGCCGCCGGGCTCGGTGCTGGTCCTCGAAAACACCCGCTTCCATCCAGGCGAGGAAGCCAACAATCCCGAACTGGCCCAGCGCATGGCCAGCCTCGGCGATGTCTATGTCAACGACGCCTTCTCGGCCGCCCACCGCGCCCATGCCTCGACCGAGGCTTTGGCCCACCTGCTGCCCGCCGCGGCGGGCCTGGCCATGCAGGCTGAACTCGAAGCGCTCGAATCCGGGCTCGGCAAGCCGAAAAAGCCGGTTATCGCCATTGTCGGCGGCGCCAAGGTCTCGTCCAAGATCGACCTGCTGGAAAACCTCGTGACCAAGGTCGATGGCCTGGTCATCGGCGGCGGCATGGCCAATACCTTCCTCCACGCGCAGGGCTACAGCGTCGGCAAGTCGCTGGCCGAGAAGGATCTGGCGGAAACCGCTTTGCGCATCATGGACAAGGCCGTCGATAGCGGCTGCGCCATCATCCTGCCCATCGATGCCGTGGTCGCCTGGCATTTCAAGGCCGATACCCCGACCCGCCTCTATGGCGTCGACGCCATCGACAATGACGGCATGATCCTCGATATCGGCCCCTCCTCGATCGAGCGCATCACCGGCGCCATCGACGACGCCCACACCGTCGTCTGGAATGGCCCCATGGGCGCCTTCGAGATGAACCCCTTCGATGCCGGCACGGTCGCCCTCGCCAAGCACGTCGCCAGGCGCACCCATGAGGGCAAGCTGGTCTCGGTAGCCGGCGGCGGCGACACCGTCGCGGCCCTGGCCCATGCCGGCGTCAAGGACGCTTTCACCTACGTCTCCACCGCCGGCGGCGCCTTCCTCGAATGGATGGAAGGCAAGCCCTTGCCGGGCGTGGAAGCGCTGAAGAAATAGGGCAATGCTACGCTGGGGCTAGCTTGGCGAGCACGGCACATACGACCCCAATTGCGGCAGAAACCACGCCGGCCCCTACCACCGCCGTTCCCCGGACACCGGCTATAATATAGTTGTAGGCATCGCCACCAACTATCCGAGAACTATGGGAATTACCATCGAAGGCCGTATTAAGACCCGAAAAAGCACAATATCCTGCGGCGACGACGAAACCCAAAGACAGCAGTACCAGAACTAATCTCATATCTTCCCCCGAAGTATTGTTGCACACGCTATAAGCCAATGGCTTCATCTTCAACCGTGGCGGCCAAGCAAGTGGGTGAGGCCGCTATTCCACCTTTCGTCGCATAACCACAGGTCTAATCGCGGCAGCAAAAACGAAAGTCTAATATGCCGGCAATCCCAATTGCCGAGGCAAGTCCATGACGAAATCGCTTAACGCCATCGCCCAGAAGCTCATGGAACCGGGCAAGGGCATCCTGGCCGCCGACGAGTCCGAAGGCACCATCGCCAAGCGTTTCGCCAAGATCAACCTGCCCAATTCGCTCGATCTGCGCCGCGACTACCGCGAAATGCTGTTCCGCTCGACCGGTGCCATGACCAACTATGTCTCCGGCGTCATCCTCACCGAGGAAACGCTGGAGCAGCATGCTGCCGACGGCACGGCCTTCCGCGCCATCCTCGCCGATGCCGATGTCATTCCCGGTATCAAGGTCGATCGCGGCGCCTTCCCCATGCCCGGCGACAGCGGCGAGAAGATCACCGAAGGCCTTGATGGCCTGCGCCAGCGGCTGGAACGCTACGCCGCGCTCGGCGCCGGCTTTGCCAAGTGGCGCGCCGTCATCACCATCAATGACGTGGCGCCAACCCGCAACAATATCCGCGCCAACGCCCATGCTTTGGCGCGCTACGCCATCCTGTGCCAGGAAGCGGGCATCGTGCCGGTGGTGGAACCCGAAGTGGTCGGCGACGGCGATCCGGGCAATCATTCGATGGAGCGCTGTGCCGCCGTGACCGGCGACGTGCTGGAAAATACCTTCAAGGAACTGCGCCTTGCCGGCGTCGATCTCGGCGGCATGCTGCTCAAGCCCAATATGGTGCTGCCCGGCATCAACTCGCGCGATCGCCCCACCGTCGAGGAAGTGGCCCGCCGCACGGTCGCCGTCTTGCGCGAACATGTGCCGGCCGCCGTTCCCGGCATTGCCTTCCTCTCGGGCGGCCAGACCGACGAGGAGGCCACGGCCCACCTCTCGGCCATGAACCAGATATCCGGCAAGCCCTGGCCGATGACCTTCTCCTATGGCCGCGCCCTGCAGAACGTCGCCCTGCGCACCTGGGCCGGCCGCCGCGAGAACTTCCCGCAGGCCCAGGCCGCCTTCACCCATCGCGCCCACATGAATTCGCTGGCTGCCCTTGGCACCTGGACCGGCGAACTCGACCGGGCTGCCTAGCGAAAGTGTTTCGAGGTTCGGGCCAGGCCGAGCCGAGAAGTTCGGAAGCGCAGAAAACCGGCATTTGCAGGCCGGCATGGCGCGAAGATCGAGACATCTTCTACCTGACGTCCCAACGTCACCCTTGATGCGCGTCCTCCTCCCAGGGGGCGCGCATTTTCTTTGCGCCGGCCGGGGCCTTCGCCTATTGGAAAGGCGTCCTCTTTGTCGCCAAAATGGGCGGACAATAGAAGGTCTTGCGTCGAGTAAACGGAAGCCATGGCCCCCCAGCTCTATCTGATCACCCCTGCCAATGCCGATCGGGCGCGCTTTCCGGCGACGCTCATGGCCGTGCTCAATGCCGCCGAATTCTCCGCTCTGCTGGTGGCGCGCGGCGCGCTGGATGACGGCGCCTATGCCGACCTGGTGGCGACCGCGATCAATATCGGCCAGGGCGCCGGCTGCGCCGTGCTGGTCGAGGACGACATCGCACTGGCCCGCCGCCTCGGCGCCGATGGCGTGCATGTCACCGGAGGCCCATCCGCACTCAAGGCCGCCATCGCCGCGCTCAAGCCGGCGATGATCGTGGGCGCGGGGAACCTGCATTCCCGCCACGACGCCATGACGTCGGGCGAAATGGATATCGATTATGTGTTTTTTGGCCCCACCGACGGCAAGCCGGATGCCACGGCCATCGATCTCGCCGAATGGTGGTCCCAGACCTTTGAAGTGCCGGCAGTGCTGAGCCTGCCCGACGCTACGCCAGACACGTCAGATGCGCGCGGCGCCGAATTCCTGGCGCTGTCGCAAAGCCTGTGGTCGGCCCCTGATCCGGCCAAGGCCATGCAGGCCATTGCCACAGCACTTGGGGTATCGGCATGATCGCCCGTACCCTGCTCATCGCCCTCATCGCGCTGGCGCCATCCGCCGTTATCGCCCAGGACGAGGCCCCTTCCAGCCCGGCCGAAGCCATTTCCGACCAGATTTTCGGACCGCGCGTGCCGACCGACTTCGCCTTCGGCGCCTTCCAGCGCGGCTATTTTCTCACGGCGCTCGAACTGGCTTTGCCCCGCGCCGAACAGGGCGACCCCTCTGCCCAGACGCTGATTGCCGAGCTCTATGCCAAGGGGCTGGGCGTGGCGCAGAACGACCAGCGCGCCGCCGGCTGGTATCAGCTTGCCGCCGATGGCGGCGACCGTCTCGCCACCTTCGCGCTGGCACTGGCCTATGAGGATGGCATCGGCGTACCCAAGAACCGCGCCCGCGCCGCCGATCTGTTCGGCAAGGCCGCCGAAGCGGGCTATGTGCCGGCCAAATACAACATGGCCCTGCTCCATGTCGAAGGCGTCTATGCCTCGCCCAGCCTCGTCACGGCAGCGACCCTGATGAAGGAAGCCGCCGATGCCGAGCTGCCCGAGGCGCAATACGACTATGGCACCATGCTGATCGAGGGGGCCGGCGTCGCCCCCGATCCGGCTGAAGGCGCCCGCTATATCGGGCTGGCCGCCGAACAGAACCTGATCCCCGCCCAGATCGATTATGCCACCCTGCTCTATCTCGGCCAGGGCCTGGACAAGGATGTGGCGCTGGCCGCCACCTGGTATGGCCGGGCTGCCGAAGCCGGCAACGCGGTGGCACAGAACCGCTATGCCAAGCTGCTCGCCGTCGGCGAGGGTGTGACGCTCAACCTCGAAGACGCCGCCATGTGGCGGGCGCTGGCGCGCCGCCAGGGCCTTAGCGATCCCTCGCTCGATCGCCTGCTCGTCTCCATTCCCGATGAGGAGCTGGCCAGCGCCGAGGAGCGCGCCCGCTTCTGGCCCTCGACACCGCCCCAGATCGAAACCGTGCTGGAAATCCCCACCGTCACCACGACACCGGAGGCTGACGCCCTGCCCGCCCCCACCGATGCGGGCGAGGCGCCGGCGGCCGGCCCGGCGGCCGGGACCCCGGCCGAACCGCAAGACCCTTGAACCCAAGGGCGTTCTGAGGCAATAAGCCCGCCACGCCCATAAAGCCCCATCAACGTCAGGCCAGCCGCATCCGGCGCGCGTGGTCCAAGCAGACAATTCACGCCCGAAAGCAGCGCAATGGCCAAGATCAACGGCAACGAAATCCGCCCCGGCAATGTCGTCAACCACCAGGACCGCCTGTGGGTCGCGGTCAAGGTCGATCACGTCAAGCCCGGCAAGGGCGGCGCCTATGCCCAGGTCGAACTCAAGGCCATCCTCGGCGGCACCAAGCTCAACGAGCGCTTCCGCTCAGCCGAGACGGTGGAAACCGTCGAACTCGAATTCCGCGACTTCACCTATCTCTACGAGCAGGGCGACAGCCTGGTCTTCATGGACCAGAACAGCTACGAGCAGGTCGAACTGGCCAAGGACTTCGTCGGCGAACGCGCCGCATTCCTGCAGGACGGCATGAAGATCACGCTGGAAATGCACGAGGAAACGCCCTTGGGCGTCAAGTTCCCGGCCAATGTGGTGCTTGAAGTGACCGAGGTCGATCCGGTGCAGAAGGGCCAGAGCGTATCGAGCCAGTTCAAGCCCGCCATCCTCAGCAACGGCCTCAAGGTCATGGTGCCGCCCTTCATTGCCGTGGGCGAACGCATCGTGGTCGATACGGCCGAGGCCACCTACATGCGCCGGGCGGATTAAAGCCATGGCACGCTCAGCAATCCTCAATGTCATGGTCAACGCCGCCATCAAGGCCGGCAAATCGCTGACCAAGGACTTTTCCGAAGTCGAAAACCTGCAGGTCTCCCGCAAGGGCCCGGCCGATTTCGTCTCCAAGGCGGACCTGCGCGCCGAGCAGATCGTCTATGACGAATTGCTCAAGGCCCGCCCGACCTATGCTTTCCTCATGGAAGAAGGCGGCGAAGTGGCGGGCACCGACGGCCAGCATCGCTGGCTGGTCGATCCGCTCGACGGCACCACCAATTTCCTGCATTCGATCCCGCTCTTCGCCTGCGCCATTGCGCTCGAACGCGCCAACGAGATCGTCGCCTCGGTGATCTACAACCCGATCCTCGACGAACTCTATACCGCCGAAAAGGGCGGTGGCGCCTGGCTCAACGATCGCAAGCGCCTGCGCGTCGCCGGCCGCAAGTCGCTGGCCGACGCTGTGGTCTGCACTGGCATCAAGACGCAGGGCACCGCCAATGACAGCCTGCAACTGCGCCAACTGGCCCATATCAACCCCGCCGTCGCGGGCATTCGCCGGTCGGGCTCCATCTCCATGGACATGGCCTGGCTCGCCTCGGGCCGCTACGACGCCATCTGGGAAGCCGGCCTTTCCCCCTGGGACGTCGCGCCGGGCCTGCTGATGGTCAAGGAAGCCGGCGGCTTCGTCTCCGACTTCGCCGGCAGCCCCGGCTCGGTCTGGAACGGCCAGGTCGTTGCCGGCAATGAGAGCCTGCAGGCCGCCCTGCTCAAGCAGCTCAAGGGCATTCAGTAGGCGCAAAGCGACCCGCGCACGATATGCCCCTCTCCCTCAGGGGAGAGGGTTAGCTTGACCGGCCGCCCCGATCACGCCTCCATCATCCATTAACCTTTCTCATTGCCCCGTCCGCCCGCGCTGACTAGTCTGGCGCCTTGTGATTTGCGCGTAAGGGGCAAGGTTAAGGCAGATGACGCAAGGCTATGATCCCTACCACCTGGCCAGCCCGACCGTTTACCTCGTCAAGATTGTGATTTTCCTGGTGCTGGTGGCGCTGGTCGCGGCCATCCTGTTCACCAATATCGTCACCTTCTTCTGGGCCAACCCCTTCATTAATTCGCTGATCTTCTTCTCGCTGTTCATCGGCATCTTCCTCAGCTTCCGCCAGGTCATCCGCCTGTTCCCCGAGGTGAAGTGGGTCAATTCCCTGCAGGACGGCACCACCACCAATGTTCGCCCGCCCATCCTGCTGGCGCCCGTTGCCGGCATCCTGCGCGAGCGGATCGGCGAGGCGGTCATCACCCCTTCCTCGATGCGCTCCATCCTCGATTCCGTCGGCAATCGGCTCGACGAAGCCAAGGACACCTCGCGCTATCTCACCGGCCTATTGGTCTTCCTCGGCCTCATGGGCACATTCTACGGCCTGCTCGAAACCGTGGGCTCGGTGGCCGGCGTCATCAACGCGCTGGACGTGACCTCGGCCGATAGCGCCGCCCTGTTCGCCAATCTCAAGGAGGGTCTTGCCGCGCCCCTGGGCGGCATGGGCACCGCTTTCTCGTCCTCGCTGTTCGGCCTTGCCGGCTCGCTGGTGCTGGGCTTCCTCGATCTTCAGACCAGCCAGGCGCAAAACGCCTTCTATACCGATCTCGAAGACTGGATGACCTCGATGACCGAGCTCGACCATCCGGTCAGCGCCATGCAGGCCAATGCCGGCGGGCCCGAAATGCAGGCCATGTTCGACAAGCTCGGCGACAGCATGCAGAATCAGAATTCCTCCCAGAACGCCATCCGCGCCATGGCCGAGCTGGCGCGCGGCATCGACGGGCTGGTCAAGCATATCCGCACCGAGCAGGACGATCTGCGCAAGCACATCAACGAGCAGGGCGAGACCAACCGCAAGCTGCGCGAGCTGATCGATGCCGTGCTGTCGCAAGGCGACAACGAGCGGCGGAACTGACCCATGCCGGGAGCCCGTAGCCGCAGGCGGCAGGAGGCCAATTATTGGCCCGGCTTCGTCGACGCCCTGTCGAGCCTGCTGCTCGTCATCATCTTCATGCTCAGCCTGTTCATGCTGACCCAGTTCTTCCTGGGCCGGGAAATCCAGGGGCGCGACACCGCCCTGGCCCGCCTCAACAGCCAGATTGCCGAACTGACCGACCTCCTGCAGCTCGAACGCGCCAATTCCGACGACCTGACCACCCAGATCGCCACGCTCACCGCCACTTTGGGCAGCGCCCAGGCCGACAATGCCAGCCTCACCAGCCAGCTCGCCGGCATCGGCGCCGGGCTGGGCGACAAGGACAGCGCCATTGCCGGCCTCGAGGACGACCTGATGGCGGCCCAGGAACTGTCCGACGAGGCCAATGCCCAGGTGGCTTTGCTCAATCAGCAGTTGGCCGCCCTGCGCACTCAGATCGGCGCACTCGAAGCCGCGCTCGAAGCCTCGGAAACCCGCGATACGGAATCGCGCACCCAGATCGCCGATCTCGGCCGCCGCCTCAACCTGGCGCTGGCTCAGCGCGTGCAGGATCTTTCGCGCTACCGCTCCGATTTCTTCGGCCGCCTGCGCGAAATCCTCGAAGGCCGCGCCGATGTGCGCGTCGTGGGCGACCGCTTCGTATTCCAGTCCGAAGTGCTGTTCGCGGCCGGCCAGGCCGATATCTCGCCCGAGGGCACCCCCGATCTCGACGCCCTGGCCGCTGCCATCCTGCAGCTTGAAACCGAGATACCGCCCGATATCAACTGGGTCCTGCGCATCGATGGCCACACCGATATCAGGCCCATTTCCAACGAACGCTTCCCCTCCAACTGGGAACTCTCGGCCGCCCGCGCCATCTCGGTGGCGCAATATCTGGTGAGCAAGGGCGTCTCGCCCAACCGCCTGGTCGCCGCCGGCTTCGGCGAATTCACCCCCCTCGATCCCGGCAATAGCGAGGAAGCCTATCGGCGGAACCGCAGGATCGAGTTCAAGCTGACGGAGGGATGATCTCCTCACCTCTCCCTTTGGGGGAGAGGTCGACCCGCCTTCGGGTCGGGTGAGGGGGCCTTCCCTACGCACCCAGTAAAGGCCCCCTCACCCGGCGCTGCGCGCCGACCTCTCCCCCAAGGGAGAGGTGAAGGGTTATCCCGCGTCGTCCATGCGGAACTGCAACCGCGCCAGTTCCGCATAGCGTCCGCCCTTGGCGACCAATTCGTCATGCGTCCCCTGGTCGATGATCCGCCCGCCATCGAGCACCAGGATCTTGTCGGCGTCGCGGATGGTGGCCAGCCGGTGGGCGATGACCAGCGTGGTGCGGCCCTCCATCAGGTGTTCCAGCGCCACCTGCACCAGCCGCTCGCTTTGCGCGTCCAGCGCGCTGGTCGCTTCGTCCAGCAGCAGGATCGGCGCATTCTTGAGAATGGCGCGGGCGATGGCGAGGCGCTGTTTCTGCCCGCCCGACAGCATCACGCCACGCTCGCCGACCATCGTGTCGTAACCCAGCGGCAGGTCCAGCACGAAATCATGCACCAGGGCGGCGCGCGACGCGGCCTCGACCTCGGCCTCATCGGCCTCCGGCTTGCCGAAGCGGATATTCTCCGCGATCGTGCCGGCAAAGATCGTCGGCTCCTGCTCGACATAGGCGAAGCGCTGCCGCAATTCGCGCAGCCGTGCCTGGCGGATATCGACGCCGTCGACGCGGATCACGCCGCTGCTGACATCGTAGAAGCGCTGCAGCAGCGACAACGTCGTCGACTTGCCCGAGCCCGAAGCACCCACCAGCGCCACGGTCTCGCCGCGCCCCACGGAGAAATCGAGCCCCGTCAACACGGGCTCGGCACCGTCATAGGAGAAACTGACGTTTTCGAAGGCCACCGTGCCCAGCGCCGGCACCGGCAGGGCCACCGGCTGGGCCGGCTCGCGAATGGTCGGTTCGGTATCGAGGATTTCGGTCAGCCGCTCGGTGGCGCCGGCCACCGATTGCAGCGTGCCCAGCACCTCGCTGACATTGGTCAGCGCGCCCGAGGCCATCAACGCATAGACGAGGAACTGCGCCAGCTGTCCCGCCGTCACCGTGCCTTCGAAGACCGAGCGCGCGCCCCACCAGACGAGGAACACCAGCGCCGCCGTGCCCAGGAAGATCACCATGCCCACCAGCACCGAGCGCGCCAGCAGCCGCCGCACTTCGGCGCCATAGCTGGCCTCGCTGCGCTGGTCATACTGCGCGGCCTGCACTGGCTCCTGGGTAAACGACTTGACGGTGCGGGTGGCGCCCAGCATTTCGGTCGCCATGGCGGAGAGATCGGCCAGCGCGTCCTGGGTCTTGCGCGACATGCCGCGCAGCCGGCGGGCAAAGGTGATGACCGGGAACAGGATGGCCGGCGCCGCCACCACCACGGCCAGCGTCAGGATCGGGCTGGTCAGCAGCATCATCACCAGCGCGCCGATAATGGTCACGGTCGAGCGCAGCGCCAGCGAGAAGCTCGACCCTACCGCGCCACGGATCGTCGCCACGTCGCCATTGAGCCGGCTGGTGAGCTCGCCCACCCTGTTGGTATCGAAATAGCGCGCGTCGAGCCCGAGCAGATGCGCGAACACCGCCTGCCGCAGATCGGCCAGCACACGCTCGCCGATGACCGAGATGAAATAGAAGCGTGCGCCGCTTGCCACCGCCATGACGGCCGCGACGCCGATGATCAGCCAGCCATAGCGGCCGACATTTTCCAGATTCTGCGCCACGAATCCCTGGTCGATCGCGCCGCCCAGCAGCGCCGGTATGGCCAGCGAGGCGATGGTCGAGATCAGCAGGAACGCAATGGTCAGGCCCAGCCGCACCGGATAGCGCAGCATGAACGGCACCAGCTTGCGCAAAGGTTGCAGCTTCCTGGGGGGCGCGACCGGGGCCACTGCTATCTTTTCGGGGTCAGCTTCTACCGGAACGGCCTGGTCTGTCATCGCGGGATTAAGCCACTTGTCTTGGGGAACGGCCGTATTGGTGCTTGGATATAGGCGCTGGCCGCCAGTGCGGCAACCGCCTGCCCGGTGCGAAATTGCCGCGCCCTGCCGCTTTTCGACAAGCCCTTGCAGATTGGGCGCCCTTTCTGTATGAAGCCGCCAACACCCAGTTTAACTGCTCTCCGGGCGCCGCGGCGCCCGTTTGATTTGAGGCGATTGAGATGAAGGCTGACATCCATCCGGACTACCACGCGATCACTGTGGTCATGACCGACGGCACCAAGTACGAGACCCGTTCGACCTACGGCAAGGCCGGCGATACGCTGCAGCTCGATATCGACCCCAAGACCCATCCGGCCTGGACCGGCGGCACGGGCCAGCTGCTCGACCGCGGCGGCCGCGTTTCGCGCTTCAAGGAGCGCTTCAAGGGCCTCGGCATCTAAGCCGGTCCTGCACGGAATTCAAAAGCCCGGCCACCGCGCCGGGCTTTTTGTTTGTCCACGCCCACCGGGCATCACGCTAGGCTCGCCCGAATGCCGCCTTGAGCCGCGCCAGTTGGTCGGCGATGCCGTTGGCGGTGCCGGGGTCGAGTTCCGGCATGCGCCCGCGCTCCAGCGTGTCGAACTGCATCACCCGGTCGAACAGGCGGTCGCCCTTGTCGATATAGCCGCGCAGGGCCTCCGGGAGCTGGTCATAGCCCGGCCCGCCGCGTTCCGAGGGTGTTGCCGAGAATTTGACCTTCTCCTTTTCGGAGCGGGCATTTTCCCGTGTGATCTCGCCTTCATTGACGGCGCGCTGCAGCAGCAGCCAGGACGCCAGCTGCATCAGCCGCGTGGTGAGGCGCATCGATTCGGTGGCATAGAGAAACGAGGCTTCCCGCCCCAGCAGGCGGCTTTCATTGCGGCCTTCACCATCGAGATAGGAGGCGACGTCCTCGATCAGGCCCATGCCTTCGCGATAGAGCAGGTCGAAACCACCCGACGCCACGATTCGCGGGCCGATGGCGATTGCCGGTGCTGTCTCGTTCACATCCGTCAATCGCGCGCTCCTCCTGCACCTGCCATGCTAGGCGCAAAGTGCCAAGGCGTCATCCCCTCGGACCAATCAAGCTAAAAAGAGCTTTAAGATCAGGGCCATAACAAGGCCAAACCGCCCCTGGAAAAGAAAAAGAGCGGTAAGAACCGCTCTCGAAGTTAACAGGGAGGCGTCAAACAGAGGGAGAAACCACTCTGCAAAATCCAGAACAATCTGAATAATGTCAGGTTAGCGCGAACATATTAATTGTGCGTTAACAGGAGTCGATTTCTTAACCCTGCCTGTTGCTTCTCCGTTGACTGCGTTTGCTGCGGTTCAGCCGAGGTTGAACGGCCGCCGCTCCAGCAGAGTGCGGCCGGTCAGCGTGATGAGATGGATGCCGCCGACGGTTTCGAGCCATCCCTTGGCCTCGATCCGGGCCAGTTGCTGGGGCGATGCAGTGGCCGAACGCCCCTGTGCCAGCAGCTGCAACTGTTCGATATCGAGAGGCTGTGCCCCCTCCAGCACCGCATCACGTCCCATCGCCGCCTCCCAATGGACAATCTGCCGTTGAGGTTAGCCACTTGCCGAACAGCCGCAACGTCAACCCTCCGTTAAGCCTAACGGGGCGCGGCCGCTGAATGATGGATGAATACGCCGTTCCGGCCCGGTGCAGGCGCGATGGCGTTTTCTGGCCATATTGGCATTCCGCCAATGTGGAGAGACGATCATGACCACTATCTCTGCTGGAGCCGCTGCCGGTTTGCTGGTCGCGCTCATGGCAATGTCCACCGGCGACGGCCACAGCGCCGAACTGCTGCCCGCCGTCACCCTGGCCAACGGCTTCGTCCATCCCGGCGACATCCGGGGCTTCAACCCCCAGCCCGACCCGCCCTACGAGGCTCGCGGCTTCGATCCGCAGCCAGACCCGCCGGCGGCCTTCGGCGACGGCTCGGTCCGCATGGGTGACGGCTCGGTCAAGCCGGCCGGGCACTGACCGCTACAACTTGAACGCGGCGTCCGCAGCCTTGCGCGTGGCGCCGCGCGCTTCGATGGCCGCCTTGAGCCGGGCGATCTCGCCTTCAAGCATGGCGATGCGCTCGTTCAGCTCCTCCACCGACATGGTGTCGAGCTGCATGCCCACCTCGTGGCCCTTGGGCTTCCGGATTTCTTCGTCGAACATTGTCAGCCTCCTTTGCGCCGGGGTCGAACCCTCAGTCTAGCGGCAAAGGCTTGCGGAGAAAATCCGCATCGACCAGCATGGTGGCATGACACATTCCGACATGCAGACCATTGCCATCGCCCGGCCGGGCGGCCCCGAAGGCCTGGAGCTCCAGCGCCAGCCCATGCCGCAATGCGGTGACGGCGACGTACTGATTCGCGTTGCCGCGAGCGGGATCAATGGCCCCGATCTGGCCCAGCGCCGCGGTCATTACGATCCACCGCCCGGCGCCTCGCCCCTGCCGGGGCTGGAAGTGGCCGGCGAAATCGTCGCATTGGGCCACAGCGTCACCGGCTGGCAGCGGGGCGACCGCGTCATGGCGCTCACCAACGGCGGCGGCTATGCCGAATATGCCGCCGTGGCCGCCGGCCAGGTCCTGCCCGTTCCCGCCGGCTGGAGCCTCGCCGAAGCCGCAGCCCTGCCCGAAACCTGGTTCACCATCACCCAGACCCTTGTCATGCGCGCCGGGCTGGAACCGGGCATGACGGTGCTGGTGCATGGCGCGGCCGGCGGCATTGGCGGGGCGGCCATCCAGATAGCCACCATTCTGGGGGCCCGCGCCATCGGCGTCGTGTCGTCCGCCGCCAAGGCTGAGTATGCAACCCGGCTCGGCGCCTTCGCCACCATCGACTATACGCATGAAGACATCGCCGCCCGCGCCCTGGCCTTGACCGACGGCCGGGGCGTCGATCGCGTCGTCGACATCATCGGCGGCCCCATGACCGAAAAGAACATCGCCGCCTCGGCCCGCGGTGGCCACATCGTCCAGGTCTCGACCCTCGACGGCGCCAGCACCAATCTCTCCCTGCGCACCATGATGGCGAAGCAGCTGACCCTCTCCGGCTCCACCCTGCGCCCGCAGACGCCGGCGACCAAGGCCGCCATCGCGGCCCGCATCCGCACCGATCTGCTGCCCGCGCTGTCGCGGCCCGACTTTATCAGGCCTGCCATCACCACCTTCCTGCTGGCCGGGGCAGCCGATGCCCATCGCGCCATGGAAGCCCGCAGCCATGTCGGCAAGATCGTGCTGCTCACCGAGTTCGGCTCGTCACCTCTCCCTTCGGAGGCGAGACCGGCGCGCAGCGCCAGGTGAGGGGGCCTGCCTGGCTGGCGCGTGGGAATGGCGCGGTAAAGACCCACATCGCCATTGCGGATCAGCCCTTGAACCCATATATTGGAGCCTGTTCCCCCTCAGCATGAAGCAAAGAGGCGGAGCGGCCCGGAGGAAAACCGGCCGCGCCTGCAGGAGAGATTTATCATGACCCAGCCACTGTTGATGCCCAAGGCGACCGCTGTCTGGCTCGTCGATAACACTGCGCTGTCATTCGAGCAGATCGCTGCCTTCTGCACGCTGCATCCCCTCGAAGTTCAGGGCATTGCCGATGGCGACGTCGCCGGCGGCATCATGGGCGTCAACCCGATCCAGAACGGGCAGCTGACCCGCGAAGAGATCGAGAAGGCCGAGGGCGATCCCAATTACCGCATGAAGCTGAGCGAACCCAAGGTTCGCGTCGCCGCGGCCAAGCGCAAGGGCCCGCGCTACACCCCGATTTCACGCCGCAACGAGCGCCCCAATGCCATCAAGTGGCTGGTGCGCAACCACCCCGAGCTCAAGGACGCACAGATCATGCGCCTGGTCGGCACCACCAAGTCGACCATCGACTCGGTGCGTGAATCGACCCACTGGAATGCGGCCAACCTGGCCGCCATGGACCCGGTGACCTTGGGCCTGTGCAGCCAGATCGACCTCGATCTCGAGGTCAAGCGCGCCTCCAAGGGCGGTCCGGGCGTCGACGAGGTGGCCGAAGGCACCATGCTGATGACGGCGGAGGAAGCCCTGGCCCGATCGGGCGGCCGCCGTGCCGAAGGCGAAGAGAATGAATTCGCCGCCAACGACCATCGCCCCGAGCAGGCCCAGGACGATTTCGACGCCGACTCGGTGTTCGCCAAGCTCAAGTCGCTCAAGAGCGACACCGACAACTGAAGCATGTCTCCCAAAAGTGGGCACCGGTTTTGGGACAAAGACATGCGAAAAAATTAGGCTTTCAAAACGGCGCCACTGGCGCCGTTTTTCTTCCTCCGCCACGACCCGCGACTTTTTGATCATATAATTTCCCGGCTCCGCCGCCTCGACACGAGCGCGCTGTGGCCCCATGATTCGGCGTCGATCCTCCTGGGAGAAACGGTCGTTGGAAAACAACATCCTGCTGGCCATCTTCGTTCTGCTGGCGGCCAGCGTGGCGCTGGTGCCGCTTGCCAAGGCGCTGGGCCTGGGCACCGTCCTCGGCTACCTCGCCGCCGGCATCCTGATCGGTCCCTATGGGCTGGGGCTGGTCTCCGACAGTGAGATGATCCGTCATATCGCCGAATTCGGCATCGTCATGATGCTGTTTCTCATTGGCCTCGATCTGCAGCCAAGCGAAGTCTGGCGCATGCGCCACAAGGTGCTGGGGCTCGGCGTCACCCAGCTCACCGTCACCGCCCTCATCATCGCCCTGGCGCTGCTGGCAGCCGGCTTCTCTCTCAACATCGCGGTGATCGTGGCGCTGGCGCTGTCAATGTCCTCGACGGCCATCGCCATGCAGTCGACCCAGCAGCGCGACATCACCCACACCGATGCCGGGCGGGCCAGCCTGGCGGTCCTGCTGGTGCAGGATGTCTCGGTCATCCCCATTCTTGCCGCCATTCCCCTGCTGGCCATGCCCGGGGCCGCCCTCGACCAGGAAGTGTCGGGCGCTGTCGAGGCCATCGCCAATCCAATGGACTGGCTCACGCCGCTCATCATCATCGGCGCCTTTGTCGGCGCGGTTCTCGGCGGCCGCTTCCTCGTTCGCCCGGTTTTGCGCTTCGTGGCGCAGACCGGCGTGCGCGAAGCCTTCACCGCCCTGGGGCTTGCCATCGTTTTCGGCGCGGCCTTGCTGGCCCAGTTCGAGGGATTCTCGCCGGCGCTCGGCGCCTTCATCGGCGGGGTGCTGCTGGCAGACAGCGAATACCGCCACGAGCTGGAGAGCAATCTCGAGCCGTTCAAGGGCCTGCTGCTGGGCCTGTTCTTCATTTCCGTCGGCATGTCCATCGCCTTCGACATCCTGTGGTCCGAACCGCTGCGACTGCTGGCGCTGGTGTTCGGTTTTGTCGGCATCAAGATTGCCGTCCTGTTCGTGCTGGCCAGCTTTTTCCGCATGCACCTGGCCGACCGGTTGCTGGTCGCCATCCTTTTGAGCCAGGCCGGCGAGTTCGCCTTCGTCATCCTGCAATTCGCGCAGAATTCCGACGCCATCGGCGCCGACGACCATGCGCTGCTGGCCGTCGCCATCGCGCTCTCCATGGCGACGACACCCCTGCTGCTGCTGGCCTTCGATCGCCTGATCGCCCCACGCCTCGATGCCCGGCGCCAGCAAGACCACCCCAACGACCCCATCGACGAGCAACGCCGCATCGTCGTGCTGGGTTATGGTCGCTTCGGCCAGATCGTCACCCGCATGCTGCGCAGCCAGGGTTTCGAGATGACGCTGATCGACGACGATCCGGCCCAGATCGATCTGGTGCGCAAGTTCGGCGTCAAGGTCTTCTATGGCGATGGCGCGCGGCTCGACCTGCTCCATGCCGCCGGTGTCGGCCAGGCGGATCTGGTGGTGATCGCCGTTGGCGGCCGTGACCGCATCACGACCATTGCCCGCCATCTGCGCAAGCACTTCCCCTCGGTCACCGTCGCCGCCCGTGCCGTCGATCGCGGCCATGCCCACGAACTGATGGCGCTGGGCGTCGAGATTTTCGAGCGCGAAACCTTCCTTTCCGCCATCAGCCTCGGCGCCAAGGTGCTGACCCAGCTCGGCGTGGCGCCCAACGACGCCCTGCACATGGCCCAGGCTTTCGAGCGCCACGACAACGAACTGCTGCAGGACAGTTTCTCGGTGCGCCACGATGAGGATGCCTATGTCGGCATGGTGCGCCATTCCATGGGCCTGCTCGACGAAGCCATGCGCGGCGACAACCCATCTGCCATTCCAGTTGACAAGCCTGCTCCAAAGCGTACGGATTCCTGAGCCGGAGCGTCCGTTCCGGATTGCAAAATACACCCACGGCGTCATTTCCGCGAAAGCGGGAATCCCCCTGCGTCTGGCAAGGGAGATTCCCGCTTTCGCGGGAATGACGCGGGATATCGACCGGACCGCCCATGCCCCTTGATCCCTATTTCGTTACGGTCGCGGTGATCGCCGTTCTCGTTGTCGGCCTCTCCAAGGCCGGTTTGCTCGGCAGCCTGGGCATGGTCGGCGTACCTCTTTTGGCGCTGGTCATGCCGGCGCGCGAGGCTGCGGGCGTGATGCTGCCGGTCCTGCTGGCCATGGATGTCATCGCCGTCTGGACCTACCGCAGGGAAGTCGACTGGAAGATCCTGCGCATCATGCTGCCTGGCGCGGCCGTGGGAACGCTGCTGGGCTGGGCGCTCTGGTCGGTCGTGTCCGACGATGGCGTGCTGCTCTTTGTCGGCGTGGTGACGCTGCTCTTCATCCTCGATGCGCTGCTGCCCCTGCGCAGGAAGCTCGAAGGCCTGCCGCCATCCAGGCTATGGGGCAATTTCTGGGGCGGCTTTGCCGGCTTCACCAGCTTCATCAGCCATACCGGCGGCCCGCCCTTCCAGATCTACGTGCTGCCCCAGCGGCTGACGCCCGCTATCTATTCGGGCACTTCGGCTTTCTTCTTCGCCATCGTCAACTCGGCCAAGCTGATCCCCTATTTCTTCTTGGGCCAGCTCAGCACCCACAATCTGCAGCTCTCGGCGGCGCTCGTCCCCGTGGGCATAGTGGGCGTTCTGGCCGGCGTCTGGCTGGTCCGCCGCATCTCGATGAAATGGTTCTACCGCATCGCCTACTGGCTGGTTTTCCTGCTGGCGCTCAAGCTGATCTGGGATGGGGCACGCGGCGTATTCTGGGGGCTGTGAATCTGCCCGTCATTACGCGCGTGGAGCTTGGGCTCTTCCCCTTCTCCCCTTGAGGGAGAAGGTGCCCGAAGGGCGGATGAGGGGTCCTGCGCTATCCCCGCGCATTCAAGCATGGGAGAGCGCAGCACCCCTCACCCGGAAACCCGCTGAACGCGGATTTCCACCCTCTCCCTCAAGGGGAGAGGGCATCTGCGGAGTGTCCAAGGTCTCCGCAGCCACGGAGCAGGCTTCCCTCCCCCTTGTGGGGCTTGGGAGCGACCCGAAGGGGCAAATCGCGGAGCGATTTGAGCGGACAAGGCCATGAGGGCTGTGCCCGAATGGCTGGAATGAGGGTGGGGGCTCTTTCGAGCACCTTGCATCCAGAGAACAACCCAACAAAAAAGGGCCGCAGCCGCATGCTGTGACCCTTCAAACCCAGATGGGCGACTTGCTTGTCGCTCTTACTGGGAAACCACATTGAATTTGTAGAGCGCGTCCTTCACTTCGAGTTTCTTGCGCTTCAGCGCGCTGACCATCAGATCGTCGTGGCGGGTGCTTTGCAGTTCTGCCTGGATCTGGCGGTCCAACTCCTGGTGGCGCCGTTCGAGCGCCGCGATATGCCCTTCAGTCGTCATGACAACTCCTTGAAAGCCTATGTGGACGAATCGATGGTCACAAATAATTCACGACTTGTCGACTGCCTTCGGGCCCGCTCTTGAAATCTGGTGCAAAACTCCCCGTGATCGGTTAACCAGAGGTAACGGCTGAGGCGTCGGGGGTACGCGGGAATCCATGCTTTCGCTCACCAAGGAACAGGAAGCCACCCTGGGTCTGGAATTGGCCACCAAACGCCAGGAACACAGCGACCTCAATGCTGCGATCGATACCCTGACCAGTTCGCATGTGGCCGACCGCATGCTCATCCAGCGCCTCAAGAAGCGGAAGCTGGCGCTCAAGGACCGTATCGTCCAGCTCGAAAACATCCTCTTGCCCGACATCATCGCCTGATGCGGCGCGCTGCCTTGATGTGTGGCGACAATTGGGCTAGTTCCGCGCTTTGCAAAGACCGATGGGGGAATCGGCCGTGCTGACAAAACCACTCGTCGCCATCGTCATGGGCAGCCAGTCCGATTGGCCCACCATGCGCCTCGCCGCCGAAACGCTCGAAGCGCTGGAGGTGGAATACGAGGCACGCATCGTCTCCGCCCACCGCACCCCCGAACGCTTGGTCGATTTTGCCACCAATGCGCGGGCCGAAGGCTTCAAGGTCATCATTGCCGGAGCCGGTGGCGCCGCCCACCTGCCGGGCATGATCGCCGCGATGACGCCGCTGCCGGTCTTCGGCGTGCCGGTCAAGTCCAAGGCCCTGAACGGGCAGGATAGCCTCCTCTCCATCGTGCAGATGCCCGGCGGCATTCCCGTCGGCACCCTCGCCATCGGCGAGCCCGGCGCCATCAATGCCGCACTGATCGCTGCCGCCGTGCTGGCCCTTTCCGACGAGGACCTTGCCGACCGGCTTGACGCTTTCCGCGCCCGCCAGACCGCTGCCGTCCCGCTCTTTCCCGCAGATACCGAGTAGATCTTGGCAAACGACAATTCCGCGCTGCCCCCAGGCAGCATGATCGGCATTCTCGGCGGCGGGCAATTGGGCCGCATGCTGTCGCTGGCATCAAGCAAGCTGGGCATGCGCACCCATATCTTCTGCCCAGACCCCCTGAGCCCCGCCTTCGAGGTCACCCCGCACAAGACTGTCGCCGCATATGACGACGAAGCGGCCCTCGCCGCCTTCGCCGACGCCGTCGATGTCATCACCTACGAATTCGAGAACGTCCCCGCGGCTACGGCCGAATTCCTCGCCGCCAGAAAACCCTTGCGCCCCGGTGCCAATGCGCTGGCCGTGTCGCAGGATCGGCTGGCCGAAAAGCAGTTCCTCTCCTCCAAGAACATTCCCGTCGCGCCCTGGCGCGCCGTCGAGAGCCTGGCGGACCTCGAAGCCGCCATCGCCGCGCTCGGCCTGCCGGCCGTGCTCAAGACCACGCGGCTGGGCTATGACGGCAAGGGCCAGCGCGTCCTCCGCGATCGCGGCGAGGCGGCAGCCGCCTTTGCCGAGCTCAGCCCCAAGCCGCTGGTGCTCGAAGCCTTCATGCCCTTCGACAAGGAAATCTCGGTCGTCGTCGCCCGCAACGCATCAGGCGAAGTCCGCGCCTACGACGCCGCCGAAAACGTGCACCGCAACCACATCCTCTTCACCTCGACCGTGCCCGCCGACATCCCACCCGGCGTCGAAAAGCACGCCGCCATGCTGGCCAAGGTCATCGTCGTGGCGCTGGACTATGTCGGCGTGCTCGGCGTCGAATTCTTCGTCATCCCGGGCGAGCGCCCGACGCTTGTGGTCAACGAGATCGCCCCCCGCGTCCACAATTCCGGCCACTGGACCGAGGCCGTGTGCCTCACCGACCAGTTCGAGCAGCATATCCGCGCGGTCGTCGGCTGGCCATTGGGCGACCCGGCCCGCATGGCCGACGTCGTGATGGAAAACCTCGTCGGCGACGAAGTCGGCATCGTTCCCTCGGCGCTCGACGGCAACACCCAGCCCCACCTCTATGGCAAGACGGAAGTGCGAGCCGGTCGGAAGATGGGGCATGTGAACCGGATTGTGCGCAAATAGTGCCACGCCTCGTGGTTCGAGGGTCGCTTCGCTCCCGCCTCACCATGAGGCTACTTGTAGCGTGGTGTTCCAGTAGCCCTTGTATTAGCGCTTTGTGGTTAGCTCGTGCCATCCTTTTGGATGCCGCGATCTGGATGGCGACCCAGATCGCGGCTGCGGTG
>NZ_LMEM01000010.1:0-176773 GCF_001426345.1 Devosia sp. Root436
CGTCGCATGCGCCAGAAAGCTCGTCATCTTCGCAAACACGGTCCTGCAAAGAGACAAGCCATGGACCGCATCACTTAATGGTTGCTCATGGTGAGGCGGGAGCGTAGCGACCCTCGAACCACGAGGGCGTTGGCGCTAAATCCGGCCATCCTTCAATGATGTTGCCAGGGGCTCCGGCCGGGCGACCGGGGTCTTGATGTCGATGGTGCGGCCCTGCGCCGAGGCGGCGGCGATGGCTTCCATGACTTCGAGGACATGCAGAGCCAGGTCGCCATTGGCGCGGTGCGGGCGGTTGTCGAGAATGCCGGACGCCATGTCGGCGACGCCGAGCGAGCGGTAATTGCCATCGGCATAGGGCTGGGTGACCGGCACCTTGACCCAGTCCTCGCCCTTGCCGCGCTTGCGCAGTTCCACATCGCCGCCGAAGAAGTTGGGATCGGGCACGATGAGGCTGGCTTCGGTGCCGTAAAGTTCGAGCGGCACATGCTTGTGCGCCGGCACGTCAAAGGAAAAGGCGACCTGCACGATGGCGCCATTGGCAAAGCCGAGCGAAGCGGTGGCGTGGGTATCGACCACAACATCGATGACCTGGCCCTTCTTGGGCTCGGACAGCACGGTGCGCTGGTTGCGCAGGCGCGAGGCCATGGCCGAGACGCGGGCGACCGGGCCGAGCAGGTTGACCAGATCGGTGATGTAATAGGGCCCCATATCGAGCACCGGGCCACCGCCGATGTCGTAATAGAAGGCCGGATCGGGATGCCAGGCCTCGTGGCCGGGGCACTGGAAGAAGCCGGTGCCGCCCACAAGCTGGCCGAGGGCGCCGCTATCGACCACGGCACGCGCCTGCTGGTGCGAACCGCCCAGGAACGTATCGGGGGCCGAGCCGATGCGCAGGCCGGCTTTGTTGGCGGCGTCCAGGAGCTTGCGGCCTTCGGCATAGGTGATGCCGAGCGGCTTTTCGGAATAGACATGCTTGCCCGCGGCCAGGGCCTTGAGGCCGACCTCGACATGGGCGCGCGGAATGGTGAGATTGACGACCAGCTGAATGTCGGAACTGCCGAGCATCTCGTCGATGCCCATCGCCTTGAGGCCGAATTCGGCGGCGCGCGCCTGGGAGGCTTCGGGGCGCATATCGGCCAGGCCCTTGATATCGAGGACCGGGAAGCCGGCCATGGCCTCGTGGCCGGTAATGGCCCGCAGATAGGCCGACGAAATATTGCCGGTGCCGATGAAGCCGATACCGAGGCGCCTGGTGGTCATGGCGCAATCCTCCCTAAAATGTCAGGGCAACCTAACGGGGAGAATCGCGCCGCGCCAGACGGTCAGGCGAATTTATTTGGATCACGCAGAATTTGTCGCGAGCCATGCCGGATCGGGCTCGATGGGGGTGATGCCGGCAATGCTGGAAGGGTTGCGGGCCGAGATGTTGTGTTCAGGATATTGAGTTAGCCAGAGACTCCCCCCACCGACCCGGCTGCGCCGGGCCACCTCTCCCCGACGGGGAGAGGAAAGAGCCCTCATCCATTTGCGCTTTCCAGCTCCCCTACCCGCTTTGCCAGTTCCTGCACCGCTGCGATCAGCGGGGCGATGAAGGCGTCGTAGCGCAGGCCCTGTTCGCTTTGCGGGTCGGAGGGATCAGCGAGAATGTGGCCGGCGAAGTCCATGTCGCCGAGGACGGACTCAACCTGTTGCGCGATGAGGCCGTAATGGGTGCGGCGGCCGAGGCGGGGAGCGCCGGATTCGGTGCCGCCCACGGTCCAGCGGTATTTGACCGGCCGCAGCGCCAGGATGAAATCGAGGCCGAGATCCGACGGCGCGATATCGGTTTTCTGCCTGATATCGGAGGTCTGGATGGTGCCGGTGGCGGCCCAGACGGCGGACCAGCGGGCGCCCGAACCGCCCAGGGTCATGGCATTGTCGGTGGCGGGGCGGAGGGTGGCGGCGACGGTGGCGGCGCCCGTGGTGGCATTGACGGTGAAGGCGTTGATCCAGCTTGCGCCGTCGGGGCTGACCTTCAAACGCCAGTGGTCGTCACCGGCGAGGCCCATTTCGGCGCGGCCTGACCAGTTGGTCTGGTAGAGCAGGCTGGCCGTATCGCCCGCCGCGGCCTTGTTGATCTTGACCTGATGACCATTGCCGGCATGGGTGAGCAGGGTGGCGGCGGCGGCGACCGCGAGGCGGTTGGTGGTATCGGCCGAGGTGTTGACGCCCAGGCGCGGCAGGGCGGCACCGAGCGAAGCCAGTGGCGTCCAGGCGCCGGCATCGAAAACCATCTGGGTCTTGTCGGAGCGATCATAGACCTGCCAGCCGGCGGCCGGATCGAGAAAGGCCCAGGCGCCGGCCTCATATGCGGCGATCTCGTCGGTGTGGCCGGACCAGGCGCCAGTGGCGCCGGATGGGACGATCCAGGCTTCGCCCTCGAGCGGGGTGGCGGGCGGCGTGGTAAGCGTGCGGCTTTCGACGACGGGCTGGACGAGGCTATCGAGCGCCTGGATGGCTTCGTTGTGGGTGATGTGCTTCTGCGCCTGGCTCGGCATGATGAAAGGCAAAGTGAGGCGTGGGGTGTGGTCCATGGGGGTCTCCTTCGGGGGGAGTATCCGGCCGGATGGGAGGGGTGGGGATAAGATGAGGGGCTTTCCTTCTCCCCGACAGGAGCAGGCTATCGCATATGGAGTGGAGAGCCCGGTCGCAGCAGTTCCACCGAGCGTGGGCTCCCTCTCCCCTGAGGGGAGAGGGTGGGGTGAGGGGTTCAGTGCTGTCGAAGGGCACGGTGCCAACCGCAACGCTGAACCCCTCACCCGACCCTTCGGGTCGACCTCTCCCCTCAGGGGAGAGGTGACTGACGGATAGTTCAGGCGAGCGCTGCCGCCGGCCGTCTTGTCGTGGTCACCACGAACGTCACTAAAAACGTCGCGCTCATCAGCAGGACGATCGTTGGCGCCGGGGCGCTGTCGATGAAGAAGCTGGCATAGATGCCGATGAGGGAGCAGAGGACCGAGATGGTAACCGCGATCAGCATCATCGGGGCGAAGCGCCTGGAGATGAGATAGGCGATGGCGCCGGGGGCGACCAGTAGCGCGATGACCAGCACGATGCCGACGGCGGTAAGGGCCGCGACGATGGTCAGCGAGAGCAGCGCCAAGAGACCATAATGCAGCACGCGGACCGGCAGGCCGATGGCGCCGGCCTGTTGCGGATCGAAGGTGAAGAGCAGCAGGTCGCGCCATTTGGCAAGGACGACCGCCGTTACCACCACGGCGATGAGGCCGGTCTGGATCAGGTCAGCCGGGCTGATGCCGAGAATATCGCCGAACAGGATATGGTCGAGATGCACATCGGTCTGGATCGAGGTGTAGAGCACGATGCCAAGGCCAAAAAGGCCGGAAAACACCACGCCCATGACCGTGTCTTCCTTGATGCGGGAATTTTCCTTGAGATAGCCGACCGAGAGGGCGCAGCCCATGCCGGCGGCGAAGGCGCCCACGCCGAGCGGCAGGCCGACAATATAGGCCAGCACCACGCCGGGCAGTACCGCATGGGAAATGGCGTCGCCCATCAGCGACCAGCCCTTGAGCACCAGGAAGCAGGAGAGCAGGGCCGTCGGGATGGCGACCATGACCGCTATGGCCATGGCCGAGGTCATGAAGGGGAACTGAAACGGCCAGAGGGCGTAAATCAGGAACTCGTTCATGACGCGATCTCCGCAGCGGCCTTGCGGCGGCTGGCCAGCAGGCCATGCTTGGGGGCGAAAAAGAAGGCCGAGAGGAAGACCATGACCTGCAGCACGACGATGACGCCGCCGGTGGCGCCATCGAGGAAGAAGGAGATGTAGGCGCCCACCAGCGAGCTGAGCGTGCCGATGGCGATGGCGATGAGAATGAGGCGCGGGAAACGGTCAGTCAGCAGGTAAGCGGTGGCGCCGGGGGTGACCACCATGGCGATGACGAGGAAGGCGCCGACGGTCTGCATGGCGGCCACGGTGCAAGCCGCGAGCAGGGTGAAGAAGATCACCCGCAGCAAAGGCGGATTGAGGCCGATGGAGCGGGCATGGCTTTCATCGAAGAAGGTGACCATGAGGTCCTTCCAGATGAAGAACATCACCGCCAGCGTCACCACTGCGATGATGACCAGCTGCAAAGTGTCCTCCGGCGTCACGGCCAGGATATTGCCCATGACGATGGTCTGGATATTCACCGAGGTCGGCGACAGCGAAATCATGAAGAGGCCAAGCCCGAAAAAGGCGGTGAAGATCAGCCCGATCACCGCATCTTCCTTGAGCTTGGTGCGCTGGGTGAGAAACAGCATCGCCCCGGCCGCGAGGCCGCCCGAGAAGAAGGCGCCGAGGGAAAAGGGCAGCTCCAGCATATAGGCGCCGGCCACGCCCGGCACGATGGAATGGCTCAGCGCATCGCCGATCAGCGACCAGCCCTTGAGCATGAGATAGGCCGAGAGGAAGGCGCAGACGCCGCCGACCAGCGCCGAGACCCAGATGGCGTTGATCATGTAGTGGTAGTTGAAGGGCAGCAGCAGGGTTTCGATCATTTGGGTTCGACCGGGTCGGACTGCTTGGTGGTCATCTTGCCCTTTTCGCCATACATGACCAGCGGGCGCTCGTCGTCGGTCAGCACCGAGATGTGGCGCGGATCGTCGTCATCGTGCAGGCCCGCTCCCGCCAGCACGAAGTGCCGCAGGGCGCCGCCGAAGGTAACTTCGAGCCATTCGCGGGTGAATATCTCGGAGGTGGGGCCGGACGCGAGGACCGTGCCCTTGACCAGCACGGTGCGGTCGCAGAATTCGGGGACCGAACCCAGATTGTGGGTTGAGACCAGCATGACCTTGCCCTCGTCGCGCAATGCGCGCAGCAGGGCCACGATGGCATCCTCGGTCTTGACGTCGACGCCGGTAAAGGGCTCGTCGAGCAGGATGACCTGCCCTTCCTGCGCCAAAGCGCGGGCGAGGAAGACGCGCTTCTTCTGGCCGCCGGAGAGCTCGCCGATCTGGCGATGGCGGAATTCGAGCATGTTGACGCGCTGGAGGGCCGAGGTGACCATGTCATGGTCGACCTGCCGGGGCCGGCGCAGCATGCCCATATGGCCGTAGCGGCCCATCATCACCACGTCTTCCACCAGCACCGGGAAATTCCAGTCGACATCTTCCGATTGCGGCACATAGGCGACAAGATTGCGCTTGAGCGCCTGTTTTCCCGGCACGCCCAAAATATCGACCGAGCCCGATGCCAGGGGCACGAAGCCCATGATGGCCTTGAACAGGGTGGATTTGCCCGAGCCATTGACGCCGACCAAAGCGGTGATGGAGCCGCGCGGAATGGTGAAGCTGGCATGCTTGATGGCGGTGGTGCCGTTGCGATAGGCGACGGTAATGTCTTCGACATCAAGGCCGGGGGCGGAGGCATCGCGGCTGATGTCGTTCATGGCGTCAGGCCTTCAACAATGGTGGTCGCGGTGACCGAGAGCAGATCGAGGTAAGTCGGCACCGGGCCGTCGGGTTCCGAGAGCGAATCCACATAGAGCACGCCGTCATATCTGATGCCGGTCTCGCGGGCGACCTGCTCGGCCGGCTTGGGTGAAATGGTGCTTTCCGAGAAAATAGCCGGCACGGCATTTTCGCGCACGGCGTCGATGACGTGGCGCACCTGTTGCGGGGTGCCCTGCTGGTCGGCATTGATCGGCCAGAGATAGAGTTCCCTCAGGCCGAAATCGCGCGCCAGGTAGCTGAAGGCGCCTTCCGAGGTGGCGAGCCAGCGGCGCTGCTCGGGGATGGCGGCAAGGGCGGCGCGGATGGGCTCGACCGTGGCGGTGATTTTGGCGGCATAGGCGGCGGCATTGGCATTGTAGACGGCTTCGTTGGCCGGATCGGCGGCGACGAAGGCCTTGCGGATATTGTCGACATAGATCAGCGCGTCATTGGGCGACATCCAGGCATGGGGATTGGGCTTGCCCTGGTAAGGCCCCTCGCCGATGCCCATGGGCTCGATGCCCTCGGTGACGACGACCGAGGGCACCTCGCCCAGATTGGAGAGGAACTGCTCGAACCATTGTTCGAGGTTGAGCCCGTTCCACAGGATCAGGTCGGCATCCTGCGCGGCGATGAGGTCGCCGGGAGTGGGCTGGTAATTGTGGATTTCGGCGCCCGGCTTGGTGATCGACACCACGTCCGCGGCATCGCCGGCGACGTTGCGGGCCATGTCGGCAATGATGGTGAAGGTGGTGACCGCCTTGAGGCGCTCCTGGCCCATGACAGGCAGGGAGGCGACGAGCATGGCGGAAAAGGCAAGAACGGAAAATACGCGGCGCTGCATCGAATACTCCAGGAGGACTGATCCTGAGATAATGCAATTGCAAATCATTCGCAATAGCAAAACTGGAAGTAGCAAATCGCACAGTGCTCGCTTTTGAACGCCTGATCCTTGGCCTACGCGATGTCATCCCGGCGCAGGCCGGGATCCATCCTGAGGTCTTCCCACGGTCACCGCAGGCTCAGTCCTCTCGGGATGGGTTCCGGCCTGCGACGGAATGACACGGTGACTGGTAGGCCGGGGGTGCGATCAGCGCTCGCCATACCATGTTCATAGTATTCTTCCGATGACCCCTGCGCGCATAGGGTCCGCCCGCCACGGGCCGGCGATGCCGGCCGTCACGAGCGCAAGGGGACGAAATATGGACGGCATGGGCATTCTGCAGACATTGACTGCAGCCCAGAGGGAATTGCTCACCGCGCATGCGCATCGGCGTGCGCTCGGGCGGGGCGAGGTGCTGCTGCGGGCGGGGGAGCCGAGCCAGGCATTCTTCATCGTGCTGCGTGGCATATTGGCCGCGTCGCGCGATGGCGAGCTGACGGTCTATCGCGAAATCGGGGCCGGACAGGCGGTGGGCGAGCTCGCCTTTTTCTGCCGCGGCGAGCAGAGCGAGACGGTCACCGCCCTGCGCGATTGCGAGGTGCTGGAAATCTCCCGCCTGGCCTATACCCATGCGCTGGAAGCCGATCCGGGACTGGCCGCGGCCTTTCTCGGCCTCGTGGCGGCGAGGCTGCATCGCAAGGATGCGCGTCGCGAGCGGCGGCCGGGCGGCCGGCGCCGCGCCATTGCCTTTGTCGGGGGCGGGCATGAGCCGGTGCCGCCGGCTTTCTTCGAACGGCTGCGCAGCCGGCTGAAGCACGAGGGCCATGTGGCGCTCGACCGCGCCGGGATCGCGGAACGGTTCGGCGGACGCAGCCTCAGCGATCCCGTCGTCATCGAATGGCTGGACCGCATCGAGGATGAGGCACCCATATTCTATTTCGGCGATGACGGGCTGAGCGACTGGACCGAATTCTGCCTCCGCCAGGCGGACGAAGTGGTGATGGTCACCAGCGGCGACGCCCCCAAGGCGGAATTGTCCTCGGTAGAAAGACTGGTGGAGAAACTGCATCCGCAATCGGCCTGCCGGCTGGTCCGCCTGCATCGCCGCCGCGCCGGCATTGTCGAGGGCACCGCCGCCTGGCTGGCGCGGACGCCGGTTTTCCTGCACCACCATGTGTCGCTGCAGGACAATGCCGATATCGATGCCCTCATCCGCTTCCTGACCGGAAGGGCCGTGGGCTTCGTAGCGGGCGGGGGTGGCGGGTTCGGCCCGGCGCATGTGGGCGTCTATCGTGCCTTTCGCGAGCAGGGCGCGACATTCGATATCTTCATGGGCACCAGCGTCGGGGCGGCGATGCTGGCCGGCTTCGCCTTCCTGGGCGAACACGACACGCTGACCGCGGGCACCGAGGAGATCTTCGTCAAGAGCCGCAGCTTCAAGCGGCTGACCTGGCCGCGCTATGCGCTGCTGGACCACAAGGCGTTCGACGAAGCGCTGGCGCGCGTCTATGGACCCGAGACGCGGGTGGAGGATTGCTGGAAGCCGTTTTTCGCCATCGCCACCAACCTGTCGGACAATCGCATGGAGGTCATCCGTTCGGGCCTGTTGTGGCAGGCGGTGCGCGCCTCGAGCGCCATTCCCTGCGTGCTGCCGCCTTTCTATACGGCGGACGGGAAAATGCTGGTCGATGGCGGCGTCATGGACGATGCGCCGCTGGGCCCGATGCAGCAGATCAAGGCCGGCCCCAACCTGGTGGTGCATTTCGGACGCAGCGCCGGGCAGCGCTTCAACGTTTCCTATGCGAGCCTGCCCGGACGCGGCAAGTTGCTGGCGGCGTTGCTCAATCCACGTGGGCGGCTGCCGCGGGCGCCGCGCCTGCTAAGCATATTGTTCCGCACCATGCTGGCGCATCAGCGCTACGACCTGCCGGTGACGCCGCACGATCTCGTGCTGACCCCGCCCGCCTTTGCCGGCGCCAATGTGATGAATTTCGACCGGCATATGGAGGTGTTCGAGGCCGCCCATGCCTGGGCGCAGCGGGAGATCGAGACCCGGCTGGGCCATCACGACGCAGCCACCGACGCGATCTTCCGACGCGCCGCGTCGGACCAGGCGCCGGGACAAACGCCCCAGATGCAAGCGGTCGCCTAGAGCATTTCATCGTTTCGCGTTTCCGAACCGCAAAACCGTTGCCACTTTTGCTGGAAACGCTCCAGCGCCCGTCAGTCGGGCCGGATATGGGAATCGGGCGGCAGGGGGAGCAGGTCAGGAACGTCACGATAGGCCCTGGCATCGCACCGCCGGGCGGCTTCCTCGACCAGGAGGCGGATGACTTCGCTGCCCTCTGCCGGCATGATGGCCAGGGCCTGCAACAGGTGATCGCGAGCAGTCTCATAGCGACGGTCGGGCAGCGAGGTCATGGCGGCACACTCCAGCCCCTCCCCGCCCGCTACAATGAGAACGATGCGAGGAGAGGGTGTTAACGGCGAAGCGGCAATTTGCGGCGTTTTGTACGCTTCTCGTCCGAGCTGGCGGAGTCACCGGGCGTTGGCTCCCTCTCCCTGAGGGGAGAGGGTGGGGTGAGGGGTTCAGTGCCGGTGAAGGGCACAATGCCCAACGCGGCGCCGAACCCCTCACCCGGCGCGTTCGCGCCGACCTCTCCCCTCAGGGGAGAGGTGACTTAGGTGCGCAGCACGCCACCTGATTGCTTGGTGACTGCGGCGATAATGCCTGCGGAAATCCTGTCGATTTCTTCCTCGGTGAGCGTCTTGTCCGAGGGCTGGATGGTCACCTCGATGGCGACCGATTTCTTGCCCTCGCCGACATGGCTGCCCTCGAATACGTCGAAGACCACGACGTCCCTGATCAGGGCCTTGTCGGCGCCGCGCGCGGCCTTCAGAATTGCCCCTGCGGTGACCGCCTTGTCGACCACGAAGGCGAAGTCGCGAGTGAGTGGCATCAGCGCCGACAGATCGAGCGCCGGCTTGGTCTTCGTCGCCTTCTTGCGTGGCTCGGGCAGTGCGTCGAGATCGAGCTCGAAGGCCGCGACAGGGCCGGCGATATCGAGCTCGGCGGCCCAGGCGGGGTGCAGTTCGCCGAACCAGCCGAGGGTTTTCGGACCCTGGGCGACACGGCCGCCACGGCCCGGATGGCTCCAGGGCGCCGGCTCGGCGAAGAGCTGGACCTTGTCGATGTCATAGCCCAGCGCATCGAGCACGGCGCCGAGATCGGCCTTGGCATCGAAGACGCCGACCGGTTCAGCCTTGCCCGACCAGTGGCGGCCCGAGCCCGCAAGCCTGGCCGTGCCGGTGCGGAGGCCCGTGGCATAGGTATGCTGGCCTTCGGGGGCATCGCTGAGGAAGACCTGGCCGACCTCGAAAATGGCGAGATCGGCAATGCCGCGATTGGCATTGCGGCGGGCAGCGGCGAGCAGGCCCGGCAGCAGGGACGGGCGCATGTCGGTCATGTCGGAGGCGATGGCATTGGCGAGCTGCAGGCCCTCGCTGCCACCACCAAACCGTGTCGCGTCGTCATGGCTGATGAAGCTCCAGGTGACCGCTTCGTCGAGGCCGCGGGCGGCCAAGGCCCGGCGGGCGATACGGCGGCGGTTCTGGATATTGGTCAGCATGCGCGGCGCGACATGATTGAGGCGCGCCAAAGGCTCGACCGGGACATTGTCGACGCCGACCATGCGCATGACTTCTTCGACCAGGTCGGCCTTCTGCGTCACGTCGGGACGCCAGGACGGCACCTTGACGGTCAGCACGTCGCCCTTGCCCGACATTTCGAAGCCGAGGCGGGAGAGGATGGCGGTGACGATCATCGGCTCGACGGTAAGGCCGGTAAGGCGCTTGACCTCGGCGAGCGGGAAGGTGACCACGGTATCGGGGAAGACGTCTTCGCCTGAAATCGCCGGTTCCATCGGCTCGCCGCCGCAGAGTTCGAGCACGAGGCGGGTAGCGAGTTCGAGACCGGGTTCGGTCAAAGCCGGGTCGACATTGCGTTCGAGGCGGTAGCGGGCATCGGAGACGATGCCGGTCTTGCGGCCGGTGCGGGCGATCAGCTCGGGATCCCAGCTGGCGCATTCCATGAAGACATTGACGGTCCCGTCGGTCACGCCGGAGCGGATGCCGCCCATGACGCCGCCGAGGCAGAGCGGGCCGGTATCGTCGGCGATGACCGTCATGGTCTCGTCGAGCGTGTAGACCTTGTTGTCCAGGGCGTCGAAAGCCTCGTTGCGGGCATTGCGCAGCACCGGCTGGCCATCGAGCTTGTCGGCATCATAGGCATGCAGCGGGCGGCCCCAGCCGAGCGACACCAGATTGGTGATGTCGACGATGGTGTTGATGGGACGGAGGCCCACGGCGCGCAGGCGCTGCTGCAGCCAGGCCGGGGACGGACCGTTCTTGATGCCCTTGAGGTAGCGGCCGGCGAACTTGCGGATGGCTTTTGGCTCATCGGCCGAGAATTGCTGCGGCAGCGGGGCGATGGGGCTTTTGCCCCTGGAGGGGACCGGGGACATGTCGGTGGCCTTGAGCGTGCCGAGACCGAAGGCGGCCAGATCGCGCGCAATGCCGTAGACGCCGGTGGCGTCGCCCCGGTTAGGGGTGATCGAGATGTCAAAGACCACGCCGTCGATGCCGGCATAGTCGGTGTATTTGACGCCGATGGGGGCATCCTCAGGCAGCTCGATGATGCCGTCATGGTCGTTGCTCAGTTCCAGCTCGGCATTGGAGCAGAGCATGCCGTTGGACACCTGCCCACGGATATTGCCCTTGCCGATGGTCATGTCCTTGCCCGGAATATAGGTGCCGGGAAAGGCGAAGACCGATTTGAGGCCGGTGCGGGCATTGGGGGCGCCGCAGACCACGTCGATGAGTTCACCGGTGCCGGCATCGACCTTGCAGACGCGCAGCTTGTCGGCATTGGGATGCTGGGTGGCCGAGACGATATGGGCGGTAACGAAGGCGGAAAGCGCCTTGCCCTGGTCTTCCATGCCTTCGAGCTCGAGACCGATCATGGTCAGCGTCTTGCCGATCTCGTCGGCCGAGGCATCGGTATCGAGGTGCTCCTTGAGCCAGTCGAGGGTGAATTTCATGGTTTTGGCACCTATCGGAAATCGGACTTGCTGCCCGATATGGGCGGCAGGGCACGGGAAATCTTGAACAATTCGACGAGCACATTGGCGAAGCCGTTGGCATCGTCGATGGCTTTGTGGGTGTGGGCGATGTGACCGTAGAATTCGGCGGGCAGCTTGCTCATGCCCCAATCGAGATAGGGCGCGCCGCGCAGGGTTCCGGCCATGGTATAGAGGCAGATGCCGCCGCCGCGAAAAATCTGCCTGCCCTGGAACGGGCCACTGAGGGCGCGGGTGCCGGCATATTCGTCGAGATAATGGTCCATCCACAGCCCGTCGAAGATCATCGGCGCGGCGACGAACACCTTGGGGCCGGGCAGGTTTTCGACCCAATCGGCATAGCGCGGCATGACTTCGGCCGGTTCTTCGGCATTGGCGGTTGTTGCTGCCCAGGCTTCCGGCTGGGTTTCCCACCAGGCCATGGTCTGCTCGTTGGTGGTGCGGTCGGGCCGCTGGAGAAGCTGGGCCTCGAACGCACCATGGCGCGTGCCATCGGCCTCGATGGCGACAGAGGCGAAGCTCAGCATGGAATTGTGCAGCGGTGTCGGCCCGTCCGACTCGATATCGGTGACGATGAAGATGGGGCTGGCGGGGGCGTCTTGCGGCGGCAGGGTCATCAGTGGCTACTCGCGCGGGATGCATCACCAATAGGTAACACTGCCTCTCCCTCGCCCCTCGGGGCAGAGGGTAGCGACGCCGGGCGCGCAGCGACCTGGCAAAGCTGGGGTGAGGGGTGAAGCCCCTTCGGCAGGAACCGCGACGCTGAACCCCTCACCCGATGCTTGGCATCGACCTCTCCCCTCAGGGGAGAGGTGACCGGTATTCCGGCACTCGGGGTCTGCGGGACCATACCCCCACCCTTGGCGCGGCGCGCCGTCCCTCCCCACAGGGGGGAGGGAGACGCAGGAGCCGCCGGATTTGGGCTCACGAAAAGCATCTTAACTGCTCAGCCCCCCGAACAGCGTCGGCAAATCCAGTGGCCTGAAGCCGTAATGATCGAGCCAGCGCTGGTCGCCGTCGAAGAAGGCACGCAGGTCCGGCATGCCGTATTTCAGCATGGCGATGCGATCGATGCCCATGCCCCAGGCGAAGCCCTGGTAGATATCGGGGTCGAGGCCGGCATTGCGGACGACATTGGGATGGACCATGCCGCAGCCGAGGATTTCGAGCCAGTCGCTGCCCTCGCCGATCTTCACTTCCGAGCCCGAGCGGTCGCATTGCACATCGACCTCCATGGACGGCTCGGTGAAGGGGAAGAAGCTGGGGCGGAAGCGCAGGGTGACGTTGGGCACCTCGAAATAGGCCTTGAGGAATTCCTCCAGCACCCAGCGGAGCTGGCCGATATGGCTGGACTTGTCGATGACGAGACCTTCGACCTGATGGAACATCGGGGTGTGCGTCTGGTCACTGTCGTTGCGATAGGTGCGGCCGGGCATGACCACGCGGATGGGCGGGTCCATGGCCGGGGTGATGTAGCTCGCCGCCGGCTTTTCGTTGGTCTTCTGCATGACACGGACCTGCACCGGGGAAGTGTGGGTGCGCAGCACCTTCTTCACCCCATCGGCCCCCATCTTCATGAAGAAGGTGTCGTGCATCTCGCGGGCCGGATGACCCTCGGGGAAATTCAGCGCGGTGAAGTTGAAATAGTCGGTCTCGATATCGGGGCCTTCGGCGATGGAGAAACCCATGTCGGAAAAGATGGCGGTGATTTCGTCGATGGTCTGGCTGATTGGGTGGATGCGGCCGCGCGCGGTGGGCGCGGGCTGCAGTGGCAGGGTGATATCGACGGTTTCGGCCTTGAGGCGGGCGTCGAGGGCGGCGGATTTGAGGATGGTGGCGCGCTCTTCGATGGCCTGGGCGACATCTGTCTTCAACAGATTGATTTGCGCTCCGGCTCCCTTGCGCTCCTCGGCGTCCATCGCTCCAAGCGTGGACAAAAGCGCGGAAACGCTACCCTTCTTCCCCAGGAACTCGATCCGCAGTTGCTCGACATGCTGCTCGGTCGTCGCGACCTTCAGCTTGAAGTCAAGATTCGTGCGGATGAGGTCAATCTGATCATGGAGGGACATGGCGGTCTCGCTAGGTCGTGTTGGCGGCGGTTAGAGCATTTTGGGCGGATGGAGTCAGGAAGAAAATGCGCGGAGGCGGGCACGCACCGTAAGCCATTATGGAACCACGGAGAGGAAGGCAGCGAACGGCTCCCGGCAAATAAAAACGCCCCGCGCCAGCCTTTTCAGGCGGCGCAAGGCGTCAATTTGACCTCAGCAGGGCTGGGGAGTTAGGCGGTGACGCGCTCGTGGGTCGTCTTGTCGACGGATTCCAGATACGCGAGAGCTGCCTTGGCCTTGGCGACCAGCACGCCGAACGCCTCGGGCTGGGTGATCGCGAGATCGCTCAGCACCTTGCGGTCGACGGCAACCTCAGCCTTGCTGAGGCCGTCGATAAATCGGCCATAGGTCAGCCCGTAATCGCGCACGGCGGCGTTGATACGCTGGATCCAGAGGGCGCGGAAATTGCGCTTCTTGATGCGACGATCGCGGTAGGCATACTGGCCGGCCTTTTCGACGGCCTGCTTGGCGATGCGGATCGTCGACTTGCGGCGGCCGTAATAGCCCTCCGCAGCCTTCAAGACCTTCTTGTGACGGGCGTGGTTGGTAACGCCTCTTTTAACGCGTGACATGTGTCAGCTTCCCTTCAGCGTTAGCGGTTGTACGGCATGTACCACTTGACCAGACCCTCGTCGCCCTTGCTGAGGATCTTGGTGCCGCGGTTGGTGCGGATGTACTTGGCGTTGTGGTTGATCAGGCGGTGGCGCTTGCCGGCGACGCCTGCCTTGACACGACCGGTCGCTGTGAAGCTGAAGCGCTTTTTGGCGCCAGACTTCGTCTTCATCTTGGGCATTTTGCGGGTCCTTATAAGAGATCGGATGGATTTGGGCCCATCGCATTCAAGAACCGCCACGGCATGCCTTTTGGCCGGGCGATCCGGAGAAGTCGGCTCTATAGGGGGAAAGCGGGGCTATGGCAAGTCCTGCCGGGCCGCTGTCAGCATGGGTTCGATGTGGTCTTCGAACAAGAGACCCGGTTTTGCCGCCAGCGCGGCCTCGTAGCGCGCTTCGGCGTCGAGCGAGATGCGGAGGAAAGCGGCGGCGCCATCCACTTCGGCGGCGGGCAGGCCGTAATAGCCGGTTTCGAGGCGGCGCAGGATTTCCGTCTTGCTGGCGATCATGCCGGCGGCGACGTTCTTGCCGTTGCTCATCGAACTGGAGCGCTTGATGTAGTCGTGCAGCGGCGTGCCCAGATGCATGGATGCCGGCACGGTGCGGTAGAGCTGCAGCAGGAATTCGAGGTCGGTCATGTTGCTCATGGTGGGATCGTAGCGGCCATCGGCGCGCCTGGTATCCCAAACGATCATCGAATCCATGGATAGGCTGACCCATTTGTGGGTGCCGGCAGTGAGCACGCGGTCGGGGCCGGCGCCGACATGGCGGAGATGGGTGAAATCCTCGGTCATGACGTCGAGGGCGGTGGAGACGATCCCGTGCTCCGCCAGAGCCCCGACGGCCAGTTCGAGCTTGCGGGGCTTCAGCCGATCGTCCGCATCGAGGATGGCGGCATAGGGCGCGGCGATCTGTTCGAGCGCCACGTTGCGGGTGTTGGAAGCGCCGCGGCCGGCGCCGCCGCTGGAGAGGAAGCGGATCCTGCTGTCGCGAATGCCGGCCCCGGCGAGAAAGGTTTCGTAGTCGAAGCCGTCATCGGCGACGAGCCAGAGTTCCCATGCGGCATGGGTTTGCGCCAGCGCACTCCCGACCGTGGAGACAATGGTCGCCTGGGCGTTCCAGGCGGGGGTGATGATGGCGACGGTCTGATCCATGGGCACTCTTGAACGGGACACCGGCTTGTCCCATATCTGTCGGCAGGCGCGCGATGCCAAGGTTTGACGGGTCCGCGCCGATACGTTGCTTGATACTCAAGGACGGCGTGGATGTCGCGTATTTCAGTGTTTTCCGCTCCCTTTCTCCTCGGCTTCGACAGCTTCGAGGAGCGTGTCGACCGGCTGGCCAAGTCCGCCGACGGCTACCCGCCCTACAATATCGAGCGCACTATCGATGCCGATGGCACCGAAAGGTTCCTGGTTTCCATTGCCGTAGCCGGCTTTGGCGTCGGGGAGCTCGAAGTGCTGGCCGAGGACAACCAGATCGTGGTTCGCGGCAGGCAGAAGGATGAGCCGGGACGGGAATTTCTGCATCGCGGCATCGCCGCCAGGCAGTTTCAGCGTTCGTTCATCTTGGCTGATGGCATGATAGTGCGGGATGCAACTTTAGGGCATGGTATGCTCGTTGTTGCTGTAGAGCGTCCGCAGACGCCCAAGATCGCCCGACGTATCGATATTCGCTCAATATGAGGAAAGGGCCGACAGATGTATGAAAAACGCAATGACGAGGCCGCAGTCGAAAAGCTGACCCACCCCCTCAAATCCCTGACCCGCGCCCAGTTCGCCGCTTTGGGTAGCGATGCAGTGGCCTATATGCACCCGGTCAGCGGGGCAATCCTGTCGACAATGATCCACGATGCCGAATTCGAGGCGGCGACGGAATACCAGCTGGTCGTGTCGGCCGATGGCACGCCCTTGCTGGTGACCGACACCGAAGATGCCGTGGCCGAATGGCTCGGCGACAAGAATCTGGGCCTGGCGACGCTGCATTAGCGGACGGCAATATCCCGGCAAATGAAAAAGGCCCACCTGTCGCGGTGGGCCTTTTTCATCATGTGATCGAGATCACGCCGCGTAATGCGTCGCGACCGGGGCGGTGAAGATGGCGCGAAGCTGGGCCGGGTCTTCGGCGCGGCGCAGGTCTTCGACCACGGCCTCGGTGCGCAGCAGCCGCGCCACGCGCGACAGGGCCTTGAGGTGATCGGCGCCGGCGCCGGTGGGCGCCAACAGCATCACGACGATATCGACCGGCTGGTCATCGACCGAATCGAAATCGATCGGCTGGTCCAGCCGCGCCACCAGAGCGGTGACGCCCTTGAGGCCGGCTATCTTGCCGTGGGGAATGGCAATGCCATTGCCCAGCCCGGTCGAGCCCAGCTCTTCACGCGTGGTTATCGCCTCCAGGATTTCAGCGGCATCGTGGCCGGTGATCTCTGCTGCCCGTTCGGCAAGGTCTTCAAACAACTGGCGTTTCGTTGTGACGCCCATGCAACAAAGCACGGCGCGTTCAGCCAGGATATCGGCCAATTCCATCAAGTCTGCCCTAGAATAAACTACGCTGAATGTTGGCGCGGGGAGGGTTCAATTCGTCCCGAGGGCGGGATCAATCCAGCCTATATTGCCATCGGAGCGGCGGTAGACCACATTCAGTCCGCCATGTCCAGCGTGGCGGAACATCACAACCTGGCTACCGATCAGGTCCAGTTCCATGACGGCCTCCTCGACGCTCATCTGGCGCAGGTTCTTGGTGGTCTCGGCGATGACGGGCGGTGCGTAATCCTCGTCGAGCTCGTCCAGGTCGGCGGCGGCGCCGAACACGGTATATTGCGCGGTCACCCCTTCGGCATCGCCATTGATGCCGCGCGGGCGCTGCTTGAGCTTGCGGTTGTAGCGGCGCAGGCGCTTCTCGATATTGAGCGCCATGACCTCATAGGCACTGGTGGCGTCGCCGCCCTGCGCGCTGGCCTGCAAGGTCGCCCCGGAATCGAGGTGAACCACGCAATCGGCGCGAAAGCCGATGCCGTCGGGGGTGAGGGTGAGATGTCCGTCATAGCCGCCGTCGAAATATTTCCCGACTACGGCCTCGAAATGGTCCTGCGCCTTGCTGCGCAGGGCATCGCCGACATCCATGTTCTTTCCCGAAACGCGTAAGGTCATGGCTTGCTCTTCCTTCTATCGATCAGGTTCGACGCGAGGATCTCGAAAGCCGGTTCCCGGTTTTCGGGATCACGTCTGTTGCCTACCCCTCGGATGTGGGTAAGCAACAGCTCCAATGCTAGACCTGCCCGCGCCGGTGACGCAATGCGCAAGACCCCCTGCCGGTTCGTTTATCCTTTGGACATCGCCACACAATGGCCTTAGCCTTCGCGTGCGGTTAAGCGGGCAGCGATTTGCACCCTGCCACGCCCACTACTACCCCACCTCTGCCAGGTTCTTCTTCTGGCGCCGCCTGATCACCGAAGAGGGGATGTTCATGCCCTCGCGGTATTTCGCCACGGTGCGGCGGGCGACGTCGATGCCCTGCTCTTTTTTCAGCATCTCGGCGATGGTGTCGTCGGAGAGGATGTCGCTAAGCGCCTCGGCGTCGATGAGCTGGCGGATGCGGTGGCGCACGGCTTCGGCCGAATGTTCGCTGCCGCCGTCGCTGGAGGCGATGGCGGTGGTGAAGAAGTATTTCATCTCGTAGAGGCCGCGCGGCGTCGCCATGTATTTGTTGGAGGTGACGCGGCTGACGGTGGATTCGTGCATGTCGATGGTCTCGGCCACCATCCTGAGCGTCATCGGCTTGAGATGGGCGATGCCGTGGGTGAGGAAACCATCCTGCTGCCGCACGATTTCGGCGGCAACCTTGAGAATGGTCTGCGCCCGCTGGTCGAGGCTCTTGGTGAGCCAGTTGGCGGTGGCGAGGCAATCGGACAGGAACGACTTTTCGGCTGGGTCGCGGGTCTTCTTGGTCACGGTGGCATAGTAGACCCGGTTGACCAGCACGCGCGGCAGCACCTCGGTATTGAGCTCGATCTGCCAGGCGCCATCGGGGCCGCGGCGCACGAAAACGTCGGGCACCACCGATTCCACCGGGCCGCTGTCGAAGGCCAGGCCCGGCTTGGGATCGAGCTGGCGGATTTCGCCCAGCATATCCATCAGGTCTTCGCGGTCGCAGCCGATAGCGCGCATCAGCCCGGTCATGTCATGTTCGGCCAGAAGGCCGATATTGTCGAGCAGAGCCAGCATCATCGGATCGAGCCGATCCTTGTCCCGCAGCTGGATGGCGAGGCATTCGGGCACCGAGCGGGCGAAGACCCCGATGGGGTCGCAGCCCTGGAGGGCTTCGAGCACCGCCTCGATATCGGCGCGCTCGGCGCCGAGCTGTTCCGCCAGCGCATCGAGATCACCGGTGAGATAGCCGGCGTCGTTGAGACCATCGATCAGGTGGCGGGCGATCAGCCGGTCGGTGGCGGTGCGCAGCAGCATATTGGCCTGCGCCTCAAGATGCTCCGACAGCAATGGCCGCGCAGCGACGAACTGGTCGATATCGGGGGCTTCCCCGCCTTCGCTGGCGCCATTGCGGTCGAGCCGGCTCTGCGGATTGAGCTGGTCCTGCGCGATCTGGTCGGGAAAGACGTTTTCGACCGCGGTATCGTAGCCATCGGCGATGGAGGTGGCGTCCTGGATGCGTTCGCCGCGATCCACCGTGTCCTCATAGGCGCTGATTTCGGTGGAGCGCTCGGGGATTTCGGCCGGCTCGGCATCGCCGGGCTCGCTGCCATCCTCGCGTTCGAGCAAAGGATTGCGCAGCAATTCGATATCGACGAAGTCGTTGAGCTCAAGATGGCTGAGCTGCAGCAGCCGGATCGACTGCATCAGTTGCGGCGTCAGCGTCAGGCTCTGGGCCTGGCGGAATTCGAGACGCGGCGAAAGTGCCATTCAATCGAGGTCCTTGGCGGAAACAAGTGCCGTTCCCGGCAGCTTTTCGCGCGGACCATGACTCAATTCGCCATGGAGGGCAAGTCGAAGGGCAAGTTCCGTGCCAAGTTGGGTAACGGGGATGTGAGGAACGCCCTGCCACGCCGTCGTGGCACAGCGCCTAAAGCTCGAATCCCTCGCCGAGATACACCCGCCGGGCGTCCGGGTCGGCGCTGATGGTTTCCGGGCGGCCCTGGATCATCACCTTGCCGCCATGGATGACATAGGCGCGGTCGACCAGGCCCAGGGTCTCGCGCACCGCATGGTCGGTGATCAGCACGCCGATGCCGCGGCGGGTGAGCTGGCGCACCAGGCCCTTGACCTCGCTGACGGCGATGGGATCGACGCCGGCAAAGGGTTCGTCGAGCAGCATGAAGACCGGATCGGCGGCCAGCGCGCGGGCGATCTCGACGCGGCGGCGCTCCCCGCCTGACAGTGACAGGGCATTGGTATTGGCCAGGTGGCCAATGGAAAACTCATCGAGCAGGGCATCGAGCCGGGCCTGGCGTTCGCCCCTGCCCTTCACATGGTTTTCCAGCACCGCCAGGATATTGCCGCGCACCGAGAGGCCGCGGAAAATGGACGGTTCCTGGGGCAGGTAGCCGATACCGAGCTGGCCGCGCTGGAACAGCGGCAGGCCGGTAATGTCGCGGCCATCGAGGCTGATGGAACCGCCATCGGGCTTTACCAGGCCCATGATCATGGTGAAGACCGTGGTCTTGCCGGCACCATTGGGCCCGAGCAGGCCCACGGCCTCGCCCCGGCGCACGGCGATGGACACATCGCGCACCACGACGCGCTTGCCGAAGCTCTTGGCCAGGCCATGAGCCACCAGCCAGCCGGTCTGGTCGATACGTGGCTTGCCCGAAGTTTCGCTCATTGCGAGGTAAAGACCCCGGTGACGCGGCCGCCGCTGCCGCTATTGGTGAAGGTGGAAACGTTGGTGTCGAGGTTCACCACCAGTTCGCCGGCATCGACGGTGCCGCCGGAATTGACCACTTTCACATTGCCGGTGAGGCGCAGCAGCTGGTCGCCGGGGGTGAATACGGCGTGATCGCCGGTGGCGTCCTGCTCGGAGGTTTCGAGGCGAACGCCGCCGGAGGCGACGAAGCTCTCGATGTCGCTGGGGCCGGCCTCGCCATAGATGGCGACGACCTTGTCGGCCCAGACCTTCACATTGGGGTGGATGACGATGACATTGCCGGTAAAGACAGCCTGCTTGGTCTGCTCGTCGACGGTGAACAGATCGGCGGTGATCTGGACCTGCTGCTGGGCCAGGGCCGGCAGGGCGGGCAGCAGCAGGAGAATGGCCAGCAGGAGGCGCTTGATCATGGGATTTGCATCGCTGGTTGGTTGGCTCCGGGCGTATCGGGCAAGGTGACGGTGGCGCGGGTGAATGTCCAGACCAGGCTCACCGCATCATAGGTCACGCCTTCGGCGACCAGTTTGGTGCCATCGGCATAGTCGATGCTGACCGGGCCATTGCCGACGAGGCGCTGCGCCGTCCAGTCGAATACCGACTGGCGGAAAATGCCCGACGTGCCCAGCGAGTTGCTGACTTCGGCGACGCCTTCGATCTCGACCAGCTGGCTGGTGGTATCGAGCACGGCAGCCCGCGCATCGACCTGCATGGTCACGGCGTCGGGCCGGGTCATGGTCAGGGCGGCGTCGGTGAGGTCGATGCGGTCGGTGGCCTCGACTGCCGCCCGCGCCGCCAGGGCCGAGACGTGGTAGGCCGTGCCGTCGTCGAGCACACCGGAATATTCGGGCATTTCGATCGTGACGCTGTCGGAAGAAACGGCGATCTGGCCGATGCCGAAGCGGCTGGTCTGGCTCGAGACGTAAATCTGCAGCAGCAGGGCCGCCAGGGCGACAATGCCGAGGGCCGGGATGCCGACGCGCAGGATCGCCACCACGCGGTTGCGGGACTGCAGCCCCCGATAGATTGCCAGCCTTTGGGCCGCGTCGGCATGCAGGTCCATGCGCTCTCCGGCTAGCTATGGGCGAAAATGTCGGTTTCTTCCCAACCGAGCAAATCCAGTTCACAGCGCGTCTTGAGGAAGTCGAAGCAGGACTGGGCCAGCTCCATGCGCCCCTCGCGCCGCAGCATGCGATCGAGATGGCGCTTGAGATCGTGCAGGTAGAGCACGTCGGAGGCGGCATAATCGAGCTGGGCGTCGCTGAGCTTGTCGCTGCCCCAGTCCGAGCTCTGCTGCTGCTTGGAAAGATCGACATTGAGCAATTCGCGCACCAGGTCCTTGAGGCCGTGGCGATCGGTATAGGTGCGCACCAGCTTGCTGGCGATCTTGGTGCAGTAGACCGGGCCGGTGACCACGCCGAAGCGGTTGCGGAGCGCGGCGACGTCGAAGCGCGCATAGTGGAAAATCTTGGTGACGCCAGGATCGCCCAGCAGCTTGACCAGGTTGGGCGCCTCGGTGGCGTCCTGCGGGATCTGCACCACATCGGCACTGCCATCGCCGGGCGAGAGCTGGACGACGCAGAGCCGGTCGCGATGGGGATTGAGGCCCATGGTCTCGGTATCGATCGCCACTTCGCGGCCGTAGCGGGAAAGGTCAGGCAGGTCGCCGCGGTGCAATCGGGTGGTCATGGCTGGCTCTTGCAATTTGATATGTATTTCTCTTGGCACAGCAAGAGGGCGTTGGAAAGGCAGCTAGACGCGCCGGCGCCGGCCAGCGCGGGCGGCGATCAGCGAGATGAGCAGGCCGGCAACGAGGGCGATCAGCAGCGGCCAGTAGCGCAACTGGGAAAAGACCGTCGCCGCCAGCCGCTCATGCGGGCGCACATCGAGCGCGGCCATCTGCTGCGGCGGAATCTGGGCGGTGATGCGGCCGAGCGGATCGGTGGCGAAGGTCAGCCCCGAATTGGCCGAGCGGATCAGGCTCATGCCCTCCTCGACGGCGCGAATGCGGGCGTGGTGGGCATGCTGGGCCGGGCCGATGGAGCCATCGAACCAGGCATCGTTGGTGATGTTGAACAGGAACTGCGCGCCCGCCGTGTCGCCCAGATCGCCGGAAAACAGGATTTCGTAGCAGATCAGCGTCAGGAAGGGCGGCGTCGCCGGCAGGCTCATCAGCCGGCGGCGGGCATCGCCATGGGCCCAGCCCTCGGCGCCGGGCACGAACTGCTTGATGCCGAGCTGGGCGAAGAACGCGCCGAAGGGCAGGAATTCGCCGAAGGGCACCAGATGGGACTTGTCGTAGCTGGCGATGACCTCGCCATTGGTATCGATGGCGAGCAGGGCATTATAGGGCGGGCCGGATGGTTCGGTGGCGCCCGGCTCGTATTTCTGGCGCGGCGCGCCGGTGAGCAGGGTGGCGCCATCGGGCAAAAGGCGGGCGATGCGGGCCAGCGCCTCGGGATAGGTGGCGAGGAAGAAGGGCAGGCTGGATTCGGGCCAGACCAGATGGGTGATATCGGCCAGGCCCTGGTCGGTGGGGTCCATGCGCATGTCGCTCAGCATCAGCAGGCGGTCGATGAGGGCGACCGGGTCGACATTGCCGAAATCTGAATGTTCGTAGACCAGCGGCTGCACCAGGCGCAGCGCGATATCGGTGCGCTCAGTCGAGATGGTGCCGGTAAGGCGATTGTAGCCGAAGCCGAGCTGGCCGGCGATAACCGCGAGCGCCAGGAAGAAGGGCAGCAGGCGCCGGCTGAGGCTGCGGTTATCGGCGGGCCAGATCAGCGCCGGGGTCGTGGCGAGCAGCGCCGCCAGCAGCGTCAGCCCATAGATGCCGATGACGGCGGCGAGCTGCATCATCTCGTCGGTGGGGGTCAGCGCATAGCCGAGCAGATCGAAGGGGAAGCCGGTCAGCACATGGCCGCGGGTCCATTCGGCGATGGTGAGGAAGGTGGCGAGGGTGACGATGCGCCAGGGGCCGTGGCTCCACAACAGATGCGCCAGCGCAGAGGCGAGGCCCCAGAAAAAGGCGATCAGCGCCGCCAGCGCCAGGATGGCAAAGGGCATGAGCACGAGCATGATGCCGCCATCGACGAAGAAGGCGGCGCCCAGCCAATGGAAGGCGACGGTGAAATAGCCCCAGCCGAAGGCAAAGCCGATGGTGAAGGCCGGACCCAGGATGCGGCGCCAGCCGCGCTGCCTGCCGACGCCATCAAGGCACCAGACCCAGACGGGAAAGGCGATGAACAAAGCCGGCACGATAAAGAGCGGCGGGACGGAGAGGCCGGCAATGGCCCCGGCCAGCAGCAGCAGCACGAAGCGCCGCCAGCCGTGACTCAACATGGCGGTTTCGGCCAGCCAGGTCATTTCGGGGCTTTCGGCGAATCAGGGCGCATGGCGGCAAGGTCGCCGTGACGGGGTGGGGCGTCAAGGCGGGGCTTGTGCCACGCGCTCGTGGTTCGAGGCTCGCGAAGATCTCGCACCTCTCCATGAGGACTACTTTGAACGCGGCGCTCCAGTAGCCTCATGGTGAGGCGGGAGCGCAGCGACCCTCGAACCACGAGGGCGTGGCACGGTGGCAGGCTCGACTCCGCTTTCGTGCCGGTCTAGAGCGATGCCATGTCCGCACTCTCCATCACCCTCGCCATCGACACCGCCGCGCCGCGCCTGCAACTGGGGTTGCTGCTGGCGAATGGGCGGACCGATGTTTCGGTGGACGAGATCGCCACCGGGCATGCCGAGCTGATCTTCGAGCGGATCGCGTCGCTGCTTGATCGCAATGGCATCGGCTATGCCGACCTTGGCCGCGTGGTGACGACGACGGGGCCGGGTTCGTTTACCGGCTTGCGCATCGGGCTCAGCGCCGCCAGGGGAATCGGGCTGGCGCGGGACATTCCGGTGGTTGGCGTATCGAGCCTGGTGGCGCTGTCGCTGGCGGTCGAAGGCCCGAGCACCGTGCTGCTCGACGCGCGCCGGGGCGAGGCCTATTTCCAGGTCTTTGCCGGGCCGGGGCAGAAGACCACAGAGGGCGACCTGCTGCCCATGGCCATCGCGCAGGCGGCAATCGTGCCGGGAACCACGCTGATTTCGTCGCCCTTCGTCGATATCGGGCTGGTGGCGCGCTATGGCGCCATGGCCGATCCCCTTACACACCAGCCCGAGCCGAACTATATCCGGGATGCCGATGCCAAGCCGCAGACGGCGGCGCGGATCGAAAGGCGGGGCATATGATCAAGCTATGGATGGCCCCGGCGGGCCTGCATATCGAGCCCGGCAGAGTCGCCGATGCCAGGGAATTGGCCCGCATCCATGCGCTTGGCTTTTATCGCGGCTGGCCGGTGGGCGAGTTCGAGAGCTTCCTTGCTGACGCCAATAGCCCGGTCTATGTGGCTTGCGATGCCAGGCGGCGCATTGCCGGCTTTGCGCTGATCCGGGTGGTCGAGGACGAGGCGGAATTGCTGACCATCGCGGTCGACCCGAAATGGCGCGGCAAGCGCATCGGGCAGGCGCTGATGCGCGCCGTGTTCGACGACCTGCTGCTGACACCGGCAAAGCGGATGTTCCTCGAGGTCAGCGAGGAGAATGCGCCGGCCATCAAGCTCTACCAGCGCGAGGGCTTTGCCAGCATTTCCAGCCGCAAGGGCTACTATCCCAAAGCGGACGGGTCGCAGGCGACCGCGCTTGTCATGGCGCGCGATCTTGGGTAACCCGAAGCCGGGATGGAGAGGTTCAGGAGCCAGCGGTGAACAGAAGCCAGACTGATCCGACGCTGGAGGAAGCCTGCGTCTCCAAGGGCATGCGCATGACCGACCAGCGGCGCATCATCGCCCAGGTGATCGAGCAGGCGGCGGACCATCCCGATGTCGAAGAGCTCTATCGCCGCGCCTCGGCCATCGACGCGCGCATCTCGCTCTCGACCGTCTACCGCACCGTCAACCTTTTCGAGGAGGCGGGGCTGGTGACCAAGCACGATTTCAAGGACGGCCGCGCCCGGTTCGAGCTGATCCCGGACGAGCATCACGACCACCTGATCGATATCCGCAGCGGCACGGTCATCGAGTTCCGCAACGAGGAGATCGAGGCGATCCAGGAGGTTATCGCCAAAAGGCTGGGCTACCGGCTGGTCGATCATCGGCTCGAACTCTATGCCGTGCCCATCGAAGGCTCCGACAGACACAAGAAATGATCTTCCGCGTTCTGTTCTTCCTGCTTGTGCTGGTGCCGGCGATGATTCTCATCATCCCTGCACAGGCCCTGATCAATGCGCTGAAGCTCCCTTTCTGGGGGACGCTGCCGCGCCTGTTCCATCGCATCGGGCGCATCTTCCTCGGCATGCGGGTGACCGTCATCGGCCAGCCGGCGACCGGGCGGCCGACGCTGCTGGTGTCCAATCACATTTCATGGACCGACATCATCGCGGTGGGCTCGGTGGCCGATGTGACCTTCGTCGCCAAGCGCGAGGTGGGGGAGTGGTTCTTCGTCGGCATGATGGCACGGCTGCAAAAGACCATCTTCGTCGACCGCACCAGGCGGTCCGATGCCGGCCGCACCGCCCAGGAAATGGGCGCGCATATGGCCGGGGGCAATGCCGTGCTGCTGTTTGCCGAGGGCCAGTCCGATATCGGCACCCATGTCCTGCCGTTCCGCTCGGCGCTGGTGGGCGCGGCGCAGCATGCCATGGTGGAGGCGGGCGCCAGCGACGTGATGATCCAGCCGCTGACCATCGCCTATACGAGGCTCCAGGGGCTTCCCGTCGGACGGACGGAACGATCGCTGATCGCCTGGATCAAATCCAAGTCGGTCGGGCAGAATATCCGCGAAATCCTCGGCGGGCCGGTCAAGGACGTGACGGTGGCCTTTGGCACGCCGCGCCCGCTGCGCGACACCGATAATCGCAAGCTCGTCACCAAGGCGGCCGAAAACGACGTGCGCGCCATGCTGGTGGCGCTCAATCGCGGCCGGAAACTGCCGGTGGCGGGCTAGGCTGCTTCACCTCTCCCTTCGGGGGAGAGGTGAGAAGCGGCGATCCCTAAAACTTTACCCGGTAATCCTAACGGGCGCTTCCGCTTGGCCGTAAAGGATTTGTTAGCTATCACCGCCGGGAATACGGAGGCGGAAAATGGCTTGGGAATTGCTGGCAATCTGGGCGATCGTGATTGCGACCACGGTCTGGTTCTTCCGCGACGAGCGGCGCCTGCGCGCCGAGGCCGAATTGCAGCGGGCCGCCCGCTACTATGCCCATGCCCCCAAATATCGTCATGTCGCGGTGGAGCCGGTCGAAGCGCCCGCTCCGGCACCGCAGCGCCGCACCGGCGGTCTCAATCGCGAGCAGCGCGCCTTCATCGCGGCCCTGACGGCTCCGAAGGCGTCGGCGTAGTCCCCAGGCTCGCCTTGAGCCGCGACACGATATCGGCCGCCTTGAGCATCAGCGCCATGTCGGTATCGGCGTCGCTGGCTCCCTCGGGCAGATCGGCCCAGACCGGGATGGTCAGGTCATGGGTCTGCTCCTGCTGGCCCAGCTGTTCCACCAGCACCGCCCGGACGTGACCGGTCACGCGGCCGGCAAGGCGTGGATGCGCCTGCTTGTCGCGGACGGTTATATCGATGAGCTGCAAAGTCATACCGGCCCCTGTCGGAGCCCCCGCCGGAACGCTAATCCGGCATGGTTCCCAAGACGTTAACGCGCGACCCGGGAGCGATGTTCTCCACAGCCGGTAATGCCGGACAGCAAGAAGGGTTCCCGGCTCGGGATGGATTGCCATCGGCGGCCGGATGAGGGCAAAGTTTCGACGTGGCCGGGCCAGGCCGGAGTGAGGGCGTCATGACTTTGTTGGGAACCGGCGTGGTGGCCATATGGAACGGCATCGCGCCGGGCCTCGAGGACGAGTTTCTCGCCTGGCACATGCATGAACATATGCGCGATCGCGTCGCCCTTCCCGGCTTCCAGCGCGGCCGCCGCTATATTTCGATCGACGGCAGTCCCGGTTTCTTCAATTTCTACGAGGCCGAATCGCTCGCCGACCTGACCTCGGCGGCCTATATGGCGGCACTCAACCAACCCACGCCCTGGACCGGCAGGGTCATTCCGCATTTCACCCAGATGTCGCGCACGCTCTGCCAAGTGGCGGCCTCGCGGGGTTGCGGGACAGGCGTCGTTATCGAGACCGTTCGTCTCTCCAGCCGGGTCGGGCGCGCGGCGTTCATCGAGAGCGTGACCGCCAATATCGTCGAGCCGGCCGCGGCCCGCCACGCCATTGCCGGGGTTCACCTGCTGGAGGGCCAGGCTGCTGCGGCGCCGGTCGAGACGGCCGAAACCAGGCTGCGCGGCGTGGGCGAGGTGGCCGAATGGATCTTGCTGGTCGAGGCGGTGCGCCATGACGACATTGTCGCGCTGCGCCGCGACCTGATCGGGGACGACACCCTCATTGCCTGCGGCGCCGGCCCCGCGATCCGCCGCGGCGCCTATGGCTTGCAGTTTGCGCTGTCCCGTACCGAACTGGCGAGCCGCGCCTAGACCTTGACGGGATGCTCGACCCGGCCGGCATCGCCGAAGATACGGAGATAGCGGGCGATTTCGTCGGGCATGCCGGTGGCCTTGGCCGGATTGTCGCTGAGCTTGACCGCCGGGTGGCCATTGGCCTCGCTGACCTTGGCGACGATGGAAATCGGATCGAGCCGCGGATTGGGCCCATCGGGGGCGCAGCCTTCGAAATCGTTGGTGAGATTGGTGCCCCAGCCAAAGGCCATGCGCACCTTGCCATCGAAATGGAGATAGGCTTCCTCGATCATGTCGACATCGAGCCCATCGGAAAAGATCAGCAGCTTGTCGCGCGGATCGCGGCCGCGTTCCTTCCACCAGGCGATGATGCGCTCGCCGCCCTCGATGGCGGGGGCGGAATCGGGGCGGAAGCCGGTCCAGTCGGCCACCCAATCTGGGGCGTTGCGCAGGAAGCTGTCGGTGCCGAAGGCGTCGGGCAGCACGATCTTGAGATTGCCGCCGTAATAGCTCTCCCAATCCTGCAGCACCTGGTAGGGCGCCGCCAGCAGGGCCTCGTCGGTCTTGGCCAAAGCGGCCAGCACCATAGGCAATTCATGGGCATTGGTGCCCAGGGCCTCCAGGTCGTTATCCATGGCCAGCTTGACGTTTGACGTGCCGGTAAAGGCCTCGCCGATGCCTTCCTTGAGCGCCTCGACGCACCAGCGCTGCCAGAGGAACGAGTGGCGGCGGCGGGTGCCGAAGTCGGAAATCTTGAGCTCGGGCAGCTTTTGCAGCCGCTCGACCTTTTCCCACATGCGCGCCTTGGCGCGGGCATAGAGCACGTCGAGCGTGAAAGGCCCGTAATGCTTCATGGCGGCGCGGCTGCGCAATTCGTTGATGATGGCGAGGGCCGGGATTTCCCACATCGTGGTTTCCAGCCACAGGCCCGGAAACTCCAGCACGAACTGGCCGTCCCGCTTTTCCAGCCGGTATTCGGGCAGGTGGAAATCCTCCAGCCACTTGAGGAAGGCCGGCTCGAATATCTGCTTGCTGCCATAAAAGCTGTTACCGGCCAGCCAGATCATTTCCTTCTTGGTGAAGCGCAGGGTGCGGGCATGATCGAGCTGGGCGCGCAACTCCTCGATATCGATCTCCTCGGCGAGGCGGACCGATCTGGTGCGGTTGATCAGCGAGAAGGTGGTGTTGACCTTGGGATAGAGCCCCCAGATCATCTGCAGCATCAGGAGCTTGTAGAAATCGGTATCGAGCAGGCTCCGCACGATCGGATCGAGCTTCCAGGTGTGGTTATACACCCGCCGGGCAATGTCGGTATAAGTCGCCATGGGTGGCCCCTAGTTCGCGGCATGGCTTTTAGCGCGGGCGGGAGGGGATGGGAAGGCGAGAACGGGTTGGGAGCGTTCGGTGAGCCTGCACGACTACTCCCCCAGTTGAAATGCCTCGAACCGCCCCAACGCTTCATCCACCGCTGCCCGCCCCTCGGCGTCCACATCCTCCAGCCAGGTGGCCCGCTGGATCAGCAGCTTTTTCGCCGCGCGGTCGGTCTTGAGGTCGAAGGCGGCGACCACGCGGTCGCCCATGAGGATGGGCAGCGCGAAATAGCCCAGCTTGCGCTTTGCCGCCGGCAGATAGGCCTCGAACAGGTGGTCGTAGCCGAAGAACAGGCTGAGCCTTTTGCGCTGGATGATGAGCGGATCGAAGGGCGAGAGGATGTGGACCAAGGCCGGGGGTTCGCTGGCGGCGGCTTCGAGCGTGGCGGGCTCGGCCCAATGCGGCACCTTTTCGGCGCCCGCGATGACAACGGGCACCAGCAGCTTGCGGCGAACGCGGCTGTCGATCAGCGCCCTCACCGCTTTCTTGCTCGGGGCGTCGAGATGGCAGATGGAATCAAGACTTGCCACGCCCTGGCTGCGCAAAGCGCGATCGAGCAGGTAGGCCGTGATCTGCCGCTCGGTCGCCGGCTTGGGCACGGCGCCGAAATGGCGCGCCATCAGGTCATAGGTCTTGACCATGCCCTGGCGGGCACCAATCGTCACCAGCCCCTGGAAGAACATCATTTCGAGCACCCGCTTGCTCGGCTTGCGGCTGGCCCAGGGATGATCCTTGTCCACCAGCTCGTCGTCGCCGATATCGCGGATGGAGAGCGGGCCTTCGCGGCGCAGGCGCCGCAGCATCTTTTTGACTTCGTCCGGCGTCACCGAGCCGAACCAGCGGCTGGGCGTCTCCCGATACTGCTTCATGGCCGGCACGAAGAAGGGCAGGTCGGACGTCGGCACGTAGCTCAGCGCATGGGTCCAGTATTCGAATACAGACTTGTCCGACGACTGGACCTGGGCGAGATCGCCGCGGCGATAGCCGGGGATGCGCGAAAACAGGATGTGATGGTGGCAGCGCTCGATGACATTGATGGTGTCGATCTGCACATAGCCCAGATGGGCAATGGCCGCGAGGACAGCGGCGGGGCCATCGCCGAACGGCGCCGCAGTATCGAGCCGCTGCGCTGACATCCACAGGTGGCGGGCGCGGGTCTGGGAAAGAACAATTGGAGCTTTGGGCACGGTGCATCCGATTCTGGAACAGGACCAGAAGAACGAAGCGCCATGCCGGCGTCAATTCGTGGCAGGAGGGGTGCGCGCCGAGCCCTCGGACGCATGCAATTCGAAGTACACGATAGCCGACTTGACTATCTGCAGATAGTCTTTCAGATTATCTGCAGATAAAATTCAGGTGAAAGCGATGAAACTTACAATATCTGGAGCAAGTGTCGTCTCGGATGGAATCTGGTTGATTGAAATGGAACCGCGTCACGTGTGCCTGCTTGGTGATGCCGGCACTGCGCAGGGAGTTCGTAGCGTTGTTCTGATAAGTGATGCAGCATTCGATGATGTCGGTAGCACCCTCAGCTTTGAAGCCGAGCGTGCATTTCCGATCAATCTGGGCACAACATCACAAACCATTGCTATCTCGCTCAGACCAAAACCGGAAAATCGTTCTGCAGCAGTTTCGCTCGGCGACGTGCAGGATGAAGCGGTGAGGAAAGGAGATCGACAGTTTCTCGACATGGCCCAAAGGCTGCTGCCTGAACCGATGTTTCGTGCCTCCGCAACTCTGTTGCGAGAAGTGCGCAAGCGATCGCCAGGAGATCTCAAGAGGGGTCAGGCCCGAAATTTTAGCAACTCACCAGATAACTTCTGGTACGTGATAATTCAGCCGAGGATAGCAGAGCTATCAATAACTGTTAGGGGACCAGTGGAGCACTTTCGCAACATGGCGAAAGTGGCAATCAAGGATGATCGGGGGAACACACGCTTTAAGGTATCAAGCGAAAAAGATGTCCAAGCAGCTCTTGAGCTAATATTTCACGCCAAGCGAAGGCTTTAGGAATTTGGTGGAGCCAAGCGGGATCGAACCGCTGACCTCTTGCATGCCATGCAAGCGCTCTCCCAGCTGAGCTATGGCCCCATTCCATTGGGTCTCGGAGGGGCTAACCCGTCCGAAGCGAGGCGGAACCTATTGGATGATCCCGACCGGCGCAAGTGCCTAAATGACACTTTTTTGTTCAACCGGCCGACAGGATCGGCCGGCTGAAAATCTAGTCAAATCAACGGTCTTCGTCGCCGCTGACGTCAAAACCGAGTTCGTCGTCCTCGTCTTCGTCTTCTTCGAGGAAGACGTCCGCGTCGTCATCGCCGAGCTCTTCGTCGACCTCGACATCATCGGTCTCGGGGATTTCCTCGTCGCCGGATTCTTCGGCATCGGCATCCTCGAGCGAAACGATCTCGGGTGCTGCCACATCCTCGACCTCTTCCTCGACTTCTTCTTCATCATCCTCGACATCGGCCTTGCGGGCGGTGGCGGGAGAGGGCTTGCCGGCAAGGACCTGCTCGAAATAGGAGCGCGGATAGCTCTTGCCCGTATAGGGCGAGACGATCGGGTCGTTGCCGAGGTCGTAGAATTTCTTCCCGGTTTCGGGATCGGTGCGCTTGGTGCCGCGGTCGGAACTGGCCATCGATGTTCCTCGTCGTAAGGTTTTTGCGGGGCTTGAAGGCCTCCGGTTCGGTCAGTCCGGTTATGGACAAACACCGCCCCTGTCAAACCGAAAATGTGGAGAGCTGGTTCCCGCTCGTGCGGGGTGGTGGCCTTGCCGCGCCGGGCCGTGCTAAGCCGATTCCGCCCATGAACGAGATCGCCCCGCAGATTCCGGCCAAAAGTACCCCGCTCGCCAGCCACGGCGCCAACCCGCTGACCGGGCGTTTCATGACGCCCGGCGACAAGGCGATTTCCCATCGCGCGCTGATGCTGGGGGCGCTGGCCGTGGGCCATACCAGCATCGAGGGCCTACTCGAGGCCGAGGATGTGCTGGCGACCGCTGCGGCTTTGCGCCGGCTCGGCGTGCGCATCGAACAGCGCGATGGCGCCTGGCATGTGCACGGGCTGGGCGTCGGCGGCCTGCTGGCGCCGGAAGCGCCGCTCGAGCTGGGCACATCAAGCGTCGGGGCACTGCTGCTGGGGCTGCTCGCCCCCTATCCCTTTGCGTCACGCTTTACCGGCGGAGCGATGCTGGCAGGCCTGGCATTGGAGCCGCTGTTCGCGGCGCTGACGCCGATCGGGGCGGTGGTGACCGAGGCGGAGGATGGCGGCCTGACCTTGCGCGGCCCGCTCCTGCCGCTGCCGGCGCGCCATGTGATGGCGGCGCCCTCCGAGGCGATCAAATCGGCGCTGCTGCTGGCCGGGGCGCAGATGGCCGGCACGACCACCATCATCGAGTCGGTAGCGACGGGCGACCATACCGAAACCATGCTGGCCGATTTCGGCGCCGCCATAACGGTGACGGGCGACGAGGCCGGCGGCGCGACGATTTCCATCACCGGGCTCGCCCCATTGCAGCCGCGCCAAGTGGTGGTGCCAGGCGATCCGACCTCGGCGGCCTATCCGGTGGTGGCAGCGCTGATCGTGCCCGGCTCGGAACTGGTGATCGAAAATGTGCTGATCAACCCTGTTCGTACCGGGCTCATCGATACGCTGCTGGAAATGGGCGGCGACATCACCTTTCTCAACCAGCACGAAGCCGGCGGCGAGCATATTGCCGACCTGCGGGTGCGCTCGTCGCGGCTCAAGGGTATCCGCATCAGCGCCGAACACGCTTCGGGCATGCTGGACGACATTCCTGTTCTGGCCATGGCCGCCGCCTATGCGCAGGGCGAAACCACGATCGAGGGACTGGGCGAGTTGCGCCACGAGGAATGCGACCGGTTGGCGGCGATTGCCGCTGGGCTTGCCGCCAGCAAGGTGACGGTGAGCGAAGGCGAGACAAGCCTGACCATTGGCGGCATCGGCAAGGTCGAGGGCGGTGGCATGGTGGCCAGCCGGGGCGACCATCGCATCGCCATGGGTTTTCTCGTGCTGGGCCTCGCCAGCCAGAAGCCGGTGACGCTGGACGATACCAGCGCCATTGCCGCGCACTTTCCGGGCTTCGTGTCCGCCATGACCGCGGCGGGCGCCCGGTTCGAACCGGTGAAAGGACGCCAGAAATGATCATCGCGGTCGATGGACCCGCCGCTTCGGGCAAGGGCACGCTGGCATCGGGTCTGGCCCGGCACTATGGCCTGCCCTATCTCGATACCGGGCTGCTCTACCGCGCCGTCGGCCGGGCCGTGGAATCTTACGAGAATTCGCCCGAATTCGAGCAGCGCGCCATCGCTGCGGCGCAGATGCTGGACGAGAGCGATATCGAGCCCGAATACCTGCAATCCGCCAAGATCGGATCGCTGGCCTCCAAGGTCGCCGTGATCGGCGCGGTGCGCTCGGCCCTGTTCGACTATCAGCGCGGCTTTGCCACCCAGGCGGGCGGCGCCGTGCTCGATGGCCGCGATATCGGCACCACGATCGCGCCGGAAGCCGATGTGAAGCTGTTCATCCAGGCGGACAGCAAATCGCGCATGGAGCGGCGGGCCCGCCAGTTCGAAGCGCGCGGCCAGGTGGTTGACCGCTACGCCCTCTATCACCAGATAGAAGAGCGGGATGCACGCGACATGCTCAATCCCAATGGCGGCTTCTACAAAGCTGACGACGCGCACTTGCTCGATACGACGCTTCTCGATATAGAGGCCGCACTCCGCGCAGCCATCGCGATTGTCGATGGGACCATGGCAGCCAAGGCAGGGTCGTAAGACCTTAATCCAACCTTGGATGGTACGGCCCCGGCACTCACCCAGCGACCAGCCGGAAAATACCACAATCAACGTTTCGATCGGGCGCTCGCGCGCCGGCATTTCCATTTGGGAAATGGCGGGCTTTCGATCTTCAACCCAACCACCGGCGCAACGGAGAAGGTATTTGGCACAGCAAACTGTGACGAAAGAAGATTTTGAATCGCTGCTGATGGACAGCTTCGTTGACAACGAGCCGCTAGAGGGCGCCGTCGTCAAGGGCACCGTCGTCGCGATCGAAAAGGACCTGGCGATCATCGACGTCGGTCTCAAGACCGAAGGCCGCATCGCGCTCAAGGAATTCGGCCAGGCCGGCCGTGACGGCACCATCACCGTCGGTTCGGTCGTGGAAGTCTATGTCGACCGCGTCGAGAACGCTGCCGGTGAAGCCGTGCTGTCGCGCGAGAAGGCCCGCCGCGAAGAGAGCTGGGTCAAGCTCGAGGAAATGTACAACAACAACGAGCGCGTTGAAGGCACCATCTTCAACCAGGTCAAGGGTGGCTTCACCGTCGACCTCGAAGGCGCCATCGCCTTCCTGCCGCGTTCGCAGGTGGACATCCGTCCGATCCGCGATATCGCGCCGCTCATGAACGTGCCGCAGCCGTTCCAGATCCTCAAGATGGACAAGCGCCGCGGCAACATCGTTGTCTCGCGCCGCGCGATCCTCGAAGAGAGCCGTGCCGAGCAGCGTTCGGAAATCGTGCAGCAGCTCGAAGAGGGCCAGGTTGTCGACGGCGTGGTCAAGAACATCACCGATTACGGTGCGTTCGTCGATCTCGGCGGTATCGACGGCCTGCTGCATGTCACCGACATCGCATGGCGCCGTGTGAACCACCCGTCCGAAGTGCTGACGATCGGCGAGACCATCAAGGTCCAGATCGTTCGCATCAACCACGAGTCGCACCGCATCAGCCTCGGCATGAAGCAGTTGCAGGCCGATCCGTGGGATGGCATCGAAGCCAAGTACCCGATCGAGGCCAAGTTCACCGGCCGCGTGACCAACATCACCGACTATGGTGCATTCGTTGAACTGGAGCCGGGCATCGAAGGCTTGATCCACGTCTCGGAAATGAGCTGGACCAAGAAGAACGTCCACCCCGGCAAGATCGTCTCGACCTCCCAGGAAGTCGAAGTCGTGGTGCTGGAAGTCGATCCCGACAAGCGCCGCATCTCGCTCGGCCTCAAGCAGACCCTGGCCAATCCGTGGGAAAGCTTCGCCGAGAAGTTCCCGGTCGGTTCGGTCATCGAAGGCGAAGTCAAGAACAAGACCGAATTCGGCCTGTTCATCGGCCTCGACGGCGATGTGGACGGCATGGTCCACCTCTCCGACCTCGACTGGCAGAAGTCGGGCGAAGTGGCCCTGGAAGACTACAACCGCGGCGACATGGTTTCGGCCAAGGTCCTCGATGTTGACGTCGAAAAGGAACGCATCAGCCTGGGCATCAAGCAGCTCGCGACCGGCGAAACCTCGTCCGACGCAGCCGCTGGTGGCGAGCAGGGCGGCATCCGCAAGGGCGCTGTCGTGACCGGCACGGTCATCGAAGTCAACGATGGGGGCATCGAAGTCCGTATCGCCGACAGCGACATGACGGCCTTCATCCGTCGCGCCGATCTCAGTCGCGACCGCAACGACCAGCGCCCGGAGCGCTTCTCCAAGGGCGAGAAGGTCGATGCGCGCGTCACCCAGTACGACCGCAAGACCAGCCGCATCCAGCTTTCCATCAAGGCGCTCGAAATCGCCGAGGAAAAGGAAGCCGTGGCCAATTACGGTTCGTCGGATTCGGGCGCTTCGCTCGGCGACATCCTGGGCGCCGCGCTCAAGGGCCGCGAAGAGAAGTAATTCTCTTTTGGTTCAAACCGTCAGGCCCGCGCTTCACAGCGCGGGCCTTTTGCTTTCTAAGCTGGGGGCGCGAGGGAAAGTGAGCATGAGCAACGCGATGCACTGGCGGGCACTGACTACGCTCGACCTGCCTGATGTCGAAACCATCGCCGCAAAGGTGCATCCCTCGTTTCCCGAGGACATGACGGTGTTTGCCGAGCGGCAGCGGCTCTATCCCGATGGCACGCTTCTGCTCGAGCTTGATGGCGTGCCGGCGGGCTACATCATCTCCCACCCCTGGCGCCTTGGCGCGATACCGGCGCTCAATGCGCTGCTCGGGGCTATCCCCGACGACGCCGATACCTACTACCTGCACGACCTGGCGCTGCTGCCGGCGGCCCGTGGCACCGGGGCGGCAGCGATGATCGTCGGCGAGATGCTGCGCCATGCCAAAGCCAGGGGCTTTCCCAGCATCAGCCTCGTGGCCGTCAACGGCTCGCTGTCCTTCTGGTACAAGCACGGCTTCCGCGCCGTGGCAGCGCCCGAACTGGCCGAGAAGCTCGCCAGCTACGAAGCGACGGCGCGGTACATGGTCAGGCGGCTTGTGTAGTTACAGATTTGTAGTTACATTCGGGGTGAGCGCAGAGGGGGCGATGCGTGGCTCAAGAATTTAAATGGGATGAAAACAAGAACCGCTCGAACTTCGTCAAGCACGGCATCCGGTTCGAAACCGCAGCCCGAGCATTTCTCGATCCATATGCAGTTCAAGAGCAGGATCGCTACGTGGATGGCGAAGAACGCTGGCAGACCACAGGCCTAATCGACGCCGTTCACATTGTTGTCGTGGCCCATACGATCAAGGATAACATCAATGGCACAGAGATCATCCGCATCATCTCGGCGCGTCCTGCCGAACGACACGAAGCCCGAGGATACGAACGAGCCAGAATGGGTCTTTTATGAACTTGATCTGCTTGATCCCCCCCCTCTCACCGAAGAGCAAAAGGCCGAATTGACTGCTCTCGACAATCTGCGTGATGAGGATATCGACTTTTCCGATATCCCTCCCCTGACGGAAGAATTCTGGAAGAACGGCATCCGCAATCCCCATTATGCGCGGGCGCTCAAGGAACAGCTCACCATCCGCCTCGATGCCGATATCCTCGACTGGTTCAAGCGTCATGCCAAGGATGGCAAGGGCTACCAGACCGACATCAACAAGGCGCTGCGCGCCTATGTCGTGGCGCAGGAGAAGCGGGCGGCCCGGAAGGCGGGGTAGCGCGGCTCTTGCCAAAGCGGGGTGGCAAGCCTACCCGACTGCACTGACTTTCCTGCCGAGGCCACAATGACCGACCAGCCCAGCCCCGAGCCGTCCCGCGCGGATGCGCATACCGTCATCGCCGCCGAAACCTATCGCCGCTCGCGCGGGCTGTGGCGGGTGCTGGCCTTTATCGCGCTGGCTATCGCCGTGATTGTCGGGCTGGGGCGCTTTTCCCTGCCGCAGGGTCCGGCGGGTGAGTATGTGGCGCGGCTGGTGATCGATGGCACCATCACCACGGACCGGGCGCGGCTCGCGGCCATCGCGGACCTGGCCGAGGACGATGCCGTCAAGGCGGTGATCGTCGCCATCAATTCGCCCGGCGGCACCACAGCGGGCGGCGAGGAGCTCTACGAGGCGCTGGGGCAATTGCGGGCAGCCAAGCCCACGGTCGCCGTCATCGGCGAGCTGGGGGCCTCGGCGGCCTATATGACCGCCATTGCTACCGATCGCATCTTTGCCCGGCGGCTCTCCATCGTCGGGTCCATCGGCGTGCTCTACCAGCATGTCAATGCCGGCAAGCTGCTGGAAACCGTGGGCGTCGATCTCGACAAGGTGGCGTCCGGCCCGCTCAAGGCGGAGCCGGATTTCGACGAGCCGCTGGACGGGGCGCCCCGCGCCTCCATCGCCGCGCTGGTCGATGACAGCTTCCAGTGGTTCGTCGATGTTGTGGCCGAACGCCGCGGCCTCACGCGCCCCGCCACGCTGGCACTGGCCGATGGCCGGATCGTCACCGGCCGGGTGGGGGTCGAAAGCGGGCTCATCGACGCCATCGGCGGGGAGAAGGAGGCCATGGACTGGCTCGAAACCGAGCGCGACGTGGCCGCCGAACTCGATATCCGCACCGTCTGGCCGCAGCCGCAGCAGGGGTTCGACCTCATCGGAACCTTCCTCAACGGACAGGCGCGCGCCGCGCTCGGCCTGCCCGATGGTCCTATCACGCTTGACGGGCTGGTCTCGCTTTGGCAGGTTGGCACCGCTTCCTGAACTAGAGGGAGGCGGCGGCCTGCCAACTGGAGCCCGGGATGATCAAGTCGGAACTCGTCGAGAAACTCGCGGCGGAAAATCCGCATCTGTTCCAGCGTGATATCGAAAACATCGTCAACGCCATCCTCGACGAGATCGGGGATGCCATGGCGCGGGGAGACCGGGTCGAGCTGCGCGGCTTTGGCGCGTTCTCGGTGAAAAATCGCCCGGCGCGCGTCGGTCGCAACCCACGGACCGGCGAACAGGTCGATGTGGGCGAGAAATATGTGCCGCAATTCAAGGCCGGCAAGGAAATCCGCGAGCGGCTCAACCGCTCGTAACGGGCAACGCCCCATCGGACAGAGCCGTTCATGGTCAACAGAATCGTCGGTTGGGTGGTCCTTGTCCCGTTATGCCTGGGGCTGATCGTCTTCGCCCTCGCCAATCGGCATTTCGTCGTGGTCAATTTCAACCCTTTCGCCCCGGTCGAGACCAGCGTGGCGCCCGGCTATGGCGTGCCGCTTTTCGTGGTGCTCTATGTGGTGCTGCTGGTGGGCGTGCTGCTGGGCGGCACCGCGACCTGGTTTGCCCAGGGGCGCCACCGCCGCGGGGAAAAGCACTGGCGCCGCGAGGCGCATATGCTGCATGGCGAGCTGGAAACGCTGCGCCGCAATCATGGCCAGGCCGGATCAGGTCCCCTGGCCGAAGTCGATGACCTCCTGGAGCTGCGCTGAGCGACCCCGATGGCCGAACCCCTGATCATCAAGATTTGTGGCATCAAGACCCCTGAACTGCTCGAAGCCACCATCGCTGGCGGAGCCGACATGGTGGGGTTCATGCATTTTCCGCGTTCGTCGCGCCATGTGAGCATCGAGGAGATCGCGACGCTGATCTCGGAGGCCCGCGGCCGGATCCAGACCTGCGTGGTGCTGGTCAATCCGGACAATAGCTGCGTGGCCGAAGTCGCCGCGCTCGGCCCGGACTGGATTCAGCTGCATGGCCCCGAAACGCCGCATCGCGTCGAGGCCATCCGCGCCGAGGCGGGCGTCGAAATCATGAAGGCGCTGCCGATCGGTTCGGCCGAGGATGTGGCGCATGTCGCCGATTTCCTCGATGTCGCCGACCGCATCCTGCTCGACGCCAAGCCGCCCAAGGGGGCCGACCGGCCGGGCGGGCTGGGCGACACCTTCGACTGGGCACTGCTCAAGGCGCTTGACCCGTCCATCCCCTTCATGCTTTCCGGGGGGCTGACGCCGCAGACCGTGGCCGACGCCGTCAAGACCGTGCGCCCCTTCGGGGTCGATGTGTCCTCCGGCGTCGAAACCGCACCGGGCGTCAAGGACAAGAAGCTGATCGAAGCGTTCATCCGCAACGCCCGCGCAGCCGGCTGACCTTTCTTCTCCCTCCCCCTCGTGGGGAGGGTGGCCCCGAAGGGTCGGGTGGGGGTCTTTCCCTCATTCGGCGCGCGTGGCCCACCCCCACCCCTGGCGCTGCGCGAGACGCAGGAGCCGAAGCATCTGCGAGGCGTCCGTGACGAGTACCGGCATCAATTCCCTGCGCAATGGCCCGGACGAGGAGGGTCGTTTCGGGCTTTATGGCGGGCGCTTCGTCGCCGAAACGCTGATGCCGCTGATTCTCGATCTCGAGGCGCATTACCGCGCCGCCAAGGTCGATCCGGCCTATCTCGACGAGATCAAGACGCTGGCGACCCATTATACCGGCCGGCCCAGCCCGCTCTATTTCGCCGAGCGGCTGACCAATCACCTCGGCGGGGCCAAGGTGTGGCTCAAGCGCGAGGAGCTGAACCATACCGGCTCCCACAAGATCAACAATTGCCTGGGTCAAATCCTCCTGGCCAAGCGCATGGGCAAGACGCGCATCATCGCCGAGACCGGCGCCGGCCAGCATGGCGTGGCCACCGCCACGGTCTGCGCCAAGTTCGACCTGCCCTGCACCATCTTCATGGGCGCCACCGATGTCGAGCGGCAGAAGCCCAACGTGCTGCGCATGAAAATGCTGGGCGCCGAAGTGCGGCCCGTCACGGCTGGGGCCGGCACGCTCAAGGACGCCATGAACGAGGCCCTGCGCGACTGGGTGACCAATGTCGATACCACCTATTACCTGATCGGCACCGCGGCGGGGCCGCATCCCTATCCGGAAATGGTGCGTGACTTCCAGAGCGTGATCGGCACCGAGCTCAAGCAGCAGTTCCAGGAGGCCGAGGGCAAGCTGCCCGAGGCGGTGGTGGCCTGTGTGGGCGGCGGCTCCAATGCCATCGGCACCTTCCACGCCTTCCTCGATGATCCCGAGGTCAAGCTCTATGGCGCCGAAGCCGGCGGGCATGGCATCGACACCGAGAACGGCCATGCCGCCAGCATGACAGGCGGCCGCCCCGGCGTGCTGCATGGCAACCGCACCTATCTGCTGCAGGACAGCGACGGGCAGATCCTCGAGGGCCATTCCATCTCGGCCGGGCTCGACTATCCCGGCGTGGGCCCCGAGCATGCCTTCCTGCATGACAGCAAGCGCGTCACCTATGCCCCGATCACCGACAAGGAGGCTCTGGACGCCTTCCAGTTGCTGACCCGCACCGAGGGCATCATTCCGGCGCTGGAATCGGCGCATGGCCTGGCGCAGGTGATGAAGATCGCGCCAGCGATGGGCAAGGATACCTCGATCGTGCTGTGCCTGTCCGGGCGCGGCGACAAGGACGTCGAAAGCGTCGGCAATTACCTGGGGCTGCTGTAGTCATGTCGCGTATCGAAAAACGTTTCGCCGAGTGCAAGGCCGCAGGCCGCCCGGCGCTGGTCACCTATGTCATGGCCGGCGATCCCGATCTCGCCACCAGCCAGGCGATCATGGAGGCCCTGCCGCAGGCGGGCTCCGACATCATCGAATTCGGCATGCCGTTTTCCGACCCGATGGCCGATGGCGTGGCCATCCAGCTGGGCGGGCAGCGCGCCCTGGCGGCCGGCATGACCCTGCGCGGCGTGCTCGGCATGGTCGAGGATTTCCGCCGCAAGGACGAAACCACCCCCATCGTGCTGATGGGCTATTATAACCCGATCTACAGCTTCGGCGTCGACAGGTTCCTCGCGGCGGCGAAAGAGGCCGGCGTCGATGGCCTCATCATCGTCGACCTGCCGCCCGAGGAAGACGCGGAACTCTGCATCCCAGCGCTCAGGGCCGGCATCAACTTCATCCGCCTCACCACGCCGACCACCGACGACAGGCGCCTGCCGGCGGTGCTCAAGAACACGTCGGGCTTCGTCTACTATGTGTCGATGACCGGCATTACCGGGGCGGCGATCAAGTCGCGCGCCGCGGTGGGCGAGGCCGTGGCGCGCATCAAGAGCCATACCGACCTGCCCGTCGCCGTTGGCTTCGGCATCAAGACGGCCGAGGACGCCGCCGAAATCGGCCGCCATTCCGACGGCATCGTGGTGGGCACGGTGCTGGTCGAGGCGGTGGCGGGCTCATTGGTCGATGGCAAGGCCAGCGACAGGACGGTCGCCGCCGTGCGCGACCTGGTGGCCAGCCTGGCCGGCGGCGTCAAGCGGGCACGGGGCTGAACAATTTGATGGGGTTCCCCCTGAACTCATGAGCATTCGCTTACGCGATGTCATCCCGGCGGAGGCCGGGATCCATCCTGAGGTCTAGTCGTACCCAACCGAGCTGAACTATCTCAAGATGGATTCCGGCCTCCGCCGGGATGACATCGCGCTTGTAAACACTGCCCTCAAGGTGGGGGGGAGCCCCTACTGTACCGCGGTGGCAGGCTCGGTTGCCGGCACCACTGCCCCGGCATCGGCCACCGGGGTCGCCGGCAGCGTGGACAGGTCGACCTCGGCCAGCCGGTCGGCACAAAGATCGGCGGCGCCGTCGATCGGGTCGGCGCGATCGGCAAGGGTTACCCAGCCGCCTTCCTCGAGCAGACCGTCACGGCGATAGCTGCTTTCCTCGTTGAGGGCAGTAAGGTTGGCCCGGACATCGGGCGCTGCCAGATAACGCTTGAAGCAGATATCGGCAGCCAGTTCGGCGACGGCCTGTTGCGCCGCCTTGTCGGCACGTTGCTCGGCCGAGCCGCCAGTGACCCAGCCGCCCCAGGTGAAGCCCACGACCATGGTCGCGATAATACAGCCGGCGCATGACCAGAACAGCGTGGCCTTGCCGGCTTTGAAGTCGCGGAATCGTTCAGATATCGAAGACATATCGCCTCCCCCTTTGCAGTTTTCTGCGTTGTATGGCTCCCGGCGAGGCGGGACTAAGGTGGAATGGTGACACATTCCCGGCGGAAGTGCGACACAAGCGGTAACTTGCCAGTATAGTTCGAAAAGCCTGACCGGACTGTATTCAGTGGAATTGAACAATTACGAAAATGCCGTCGGATATAAAGGTTCATTCAGTGGACAATCATTGTCTGCCCTGCCGCAACGCTCGCACAATTGCGTGATCCATTCAGAACGAAGTTGTTCACAGCCGCGCGCTTTGTCCCGCACCGGCTTTGCCCTGGGCCCAACCCCCTGATAACATTCGCCACAATCGTCCCCTAAGTGACGCGCAGACGCTCGTGAGGCCTTGCCATGAACTGGATCGACAATTTCGTCCGCCCCAAAATCCGCTCCATCCTCGGCAACAAGCCGGCGATCGCGGAGAATCTCTGGGTCAAGGACCCTGAATCTGGCGAGATGGTGTTCTATCGCGATCTCGAAGCGAACCAGTGGGTGGTGCCCAATTCGGGCTATCACATGAAGATCAAGCCGGCTGACCGGCTCAAGACCTTTCTCGACAATGGCGAGTATGCGCTGGTGCCGGTGCCCAGTGTTGCCGTCGATCCGCTGAAATTCCGCGACCAGAAGCGCTATCCTGACCGGCTCAAGGAAAACCGCGCCAAGACCGGGTTCGATGACTCGGTGATCGTGGCCACCGGCAAGCTGTTCGAACGCGACATCACCGTCGCCATCCAGGATTTCGATTTCATGGGCGGCTCACTCGGCATGGCGGCCGGCCAGGGCATCATTACGGGCCTTGAAACCGCTGCCAGCCGCAAGACCGCCTTCGTGCTGTTCGTCGCCTCGGGCGGCGCGCGCATGCAGGAGGGCGTGTTGAGCCTGATGCAGATGCCGCGCACCACCGTCGCCGTTTTGCGCCTGCGCGAAGCCGGCCTGCCCTTCTTCGTGGTGCTGACCAATCCCACCACCGGCGGCGTCACCGCCTCCTATGCCATGCTGGGCGACGTGCACCTGGCCGAGCCCGGCGCGCAGATCGGCTTTGCCGGCGCCCGCGTCATCGAGCAGACCATCCGCGAAAAGCTGCCCAAGGGCTTCCAGCGCTCGGAATATCTCTACGAACACGGCATGGTCGATATGGTGGTGCATCGCCACAACCTGCGCTCGACCATCGGCTCGCTCTCGGCCATCCTGACCAAGGCCGAAGCCTCCGGCGCGCTAACCGACACGGCTCCCGCAGTGGTGCGGACCAGCCTGCGCGACGCCGCCGTCGCCGCCGAAGGCGATGGTGGCGACCTGCCCCCGGTGGCTGCCGCCCACGCGGAATAACTTGATCTGTTGCACCGAGCGTGGGCTCCCTCTCCCCTGAGGGGAGAGGGTGGGGTGAGGGGTTCAGTGTTGGTGAAAAGCACGAGGCCCATTGCGGCGCTGAACCCCTCACCCGACCCTTCGGGTCGACCTCTCCCCTCAGGGGAGAGGTGACTTCCGCTCCATGGAAGCCGCAGAACCCTGGATACCCCGCTCTTGCCGACCTCCTGCATCGGCGCTAACTCATCGGTCTCTTCCCTCGGACCGTCTTCATGTCCCGTACCGATGCCATTCTCAGGCGCCTTTCGGCGCTGCACCCCAAGCTGATCGATCTCAGCCTCGACCGCATCATGCCGCTGCTGGCCGATCTGGGCGACCCGCACGAGCATCTGCCACCGGTGATCCATGTCGCCGGCACCAATGCCAAGGGCTCCACCATTGCCTATCTGCGCGCTTTTCTCGAAGCGGCGGGCAGAACGGTCCATGTCTACAACTCCCCCCATCTGGTGCATTTCAACGAGCGCATCAGGCTGGCCGGCAGGCTGGTCGGCACGCGCCGGCTGAACGCGGCGCTGGAACAGGTGGAGAGGATCAACGCCAAAAGGCCGATGACCTTTTTCGAGATCACCACGGCCACCGCCTTCCTGCTCTTCGCCGAGACCAGAGCCGATTACCTGCTGCTCGAAACCGGCATGGGCGGCACCTATGACACGACCAATGTGGTGAGCCAGCCGCTGGGCGTGATCATCACCCCGGTCGATCTCGACCATCAGGGGTTTCTGGGCAATACGATCGGCGAAATCGCCGTCAGCAAGGCCGGCATCTTCAAGCGCGGCAGCAAGGCGGTGATCGGGCTGCAGCGCGAAGAAGGCCGCGCCGTGCTCGACAAGGCGGCGCGCCGGCTGGGCATCACGCCGGTCTGGCAGGGCGAAGATTTCCACGGCGTGGAGCAGGATGGACGGCTGGTCTACCAGGACGAATCCGGCCTGCTCGACCTGCCGCCGCCGGGCCTGCTTGGCGCGCATCAATTCGACAATGCGGCGCTGGCCATCGCGGCGGCACGCCATTTCGGCCTGCCGGTCGATGAGGCCGCCTTCTCCCAGGGCCTGCGGCGGGTGAACTGGCCGGCCCGCATGACGCCGCTGCAGACCGGGCCTTTGCGCGACCTGCTGGGCCCCGGCGCCGAGCTGTGGCTCGACGGGATCCACAATGCCCATGGCGCTGCGGCGGTGGCGACCACGCTGCGCGCGCTCGACCGCGCCCGGCCGGCGCCGCTGGTACTGATCATGGGGCTGATGAACACCCGTGAACCGGCCGCGGTATTGGCCCCTTTCGCCGGCATGGCGCAGCAGGTGCTGACGCTGACCATTCCCGGCGAGGCCAATGCGCACAAGGCGGTCCATATTGCCGACGAGGCAAGCAAGGCGGGGTTCGCGGCGCGGCCGATGCGCTCGGTGCGCGCGGCGCTCAAGGCGGCCGCGGCGGTGCCCGATGCCAGGGTGCTGATCTGCGGTTCACTCTACTTGGCGGGGGACGTCCTGGCGAAGAACGGCACGCCGCCGGATTGAGTGCCACGCCCTCGTGGTTCGAGGCGCTGAAGAAGCGCACCTCACCATGAGGGCTGTTGATGCACCGAGTTGGCAGTAGCCCTCATGGTGAGGCGGGAGCGTAGCGACCCTCGAACCACGAGGGCGTGCCTCAATACTTCCCCTGCTCGCTGCCCACGAACGGGTCCACCGGGCTCACCCCGGCAAACGGCACCCTTCCCATGATCGCCTCGACCACCGCCTCCTGCATGGCTTCGCTCGAGCCATAGGCGTTGACATAGGCCGGCACGCGCGGGGCATCGTAGAGATAATAGGGGTAGCCGAAGGAAATCATCAGCGTCGGAATATCGTGCCAGAGCCGGCTCATGGCGCCGAAGACCGAGCCGGTGAGTCTGGTCCAGTCAAGGAAGATGCGGCTGCGGGTGAGCAGGGTTTCCTCGGCAAACAGATAAAGCACCAGGTCATAGTCGCGCGGGCTGACCGTCATGCCCGGCGTGTAGACCGTGACCGCGAAGCCCTCCTTTTCCAGCCGCTCGGGCAGGCTGAGCGGCAGCGGATGGGGCACGAAGGGCAGAACAACGCCGCCGGAATAGACCAGCACGCGCCTGTGCCGTGCCGGCGAGAGCGGCAGCAGGTTTCTCACATCCTTGACCAGCGTCGGCACACGCGCCGTCACCCCTTGCGCCAATAGGCGGTTCTCCTCGGTCGCCACCACGGTCCGCGCCGTATCGAGATTGGGCTCGGGGCGATCGGACTTGTGCAGGCCCAAAGCCGCCTTGAGCGCCAGCACGCGGGTCACCGCCTCGTCCACGCGCTCCTGGCTCAGGCGCCCATCGGCGACGGCCTTGACCAGCCGCATCAGGTCGCCATTCGGATCGTCGGAGAAGAGGATCACATCGCAGCCCGATATGATGACTTCGGGCAGCACTTCGTCGCGCGGGCCCCAATCGCCCATGCCGGCCATCGGCGTGGCGTCGGAGACGATGAGGCCGTTAAAGCCCAGCTCGCGCCGCAGCAGATCCTCGTTGAGCAGCTTGCTCAGCGAGGCGGGCCGGTAGGCCTCGGCGCCGGCATCAGGATCGAGCGCAAGCACGAAGGCGGGCAAGGCGATATGGGCCGACATGACGCTCATCACGCCCGACGCGATGGCCTTGCGGTACAGCCGGCCGAAGGTCTTTTCCCATTCGGGCATGGAGAGCGGATTGACGGTGGTCACCAGATGCTGGTCGCGGTCGTCATAGCCTTCGCCCGGCCAGTGCTTGACCGTGGCGGCCACGCCATTGGCCTGGAAGGCGGCAATCTGCGCCAGGGCGTGGCGCTCGACCCTCTCCATGTCGCTGCCATAGGAGCGGGTGCCGACAATGGCGCTGCGCCAGGCGGCGTTGATGTCAATGACCGGGGTGAAGCTCCAGTTGAGCCCGACGGCATGGGCTTCGCGCGCCATGATGGCGGAAATGGCCGATGTGGCCTCGACATCGTCCACCGCGGCGAGCCCCAGCGGGTTGGGAACCGAGGTCCCAAAGGGCAGGCTCATGCGGCTGCCTTCGAGATCGGCGCTGATCAGCAGCGGCACGGCGCTCAGCGTGCCCAGGTCGCGGGCCAGGTTGATCTCGGCGGCCAGGTCCGGCGAATAGATGCGGGTTATGCCGCCCGGCTTGAAGCTGCGCACGGTTTCGGCCACTTCGGCGGGGCTGCCGCGTTCCAGCAGCACGAAAAGCTGGGCCAGCTTGTCGCGCGGGGTAAAGCCATCGCGGGTCGCAGCCACCCAGGCCATGGCCTCGTCATCGAGGTTGAACGGCGCGGCGGAAAGGTCGATCGGGGCCAATTGGGGCATTCTCCGGAAGTCTTCTTATGCCCTTTTCTAACAGGTGATCGGGGCAAAAGCAGCACGGAGGTTGTGGGCGCCCTGTCTCCCCAAACACCGTGTCATCCCGGCCTTGAGCCGGGATCCATCCTGAGATGGTGGACTATGCCCCGGTGGTTCGAACGATCCACCTTGCGGCTGCGGCATGATCTCGAGATGGGTCCCGGCTCAAGGCCGGGATGACATCGAGTATGGGGATATAGGGAGCTCCACCCTAAGCCGCGTGCATTTCCAGCCATTTGATGAGCTGCACGCGGGACTGCCCGGCGCCCACCTTGAGGTCGACCGGCTCGCCATTCTTGAAGATCATCAGGGTCGGCATGGAGCGCACATTGTATTGCACGGTGATGCCCGGATTGGAGTCGACGTCGAGCTTGACGATCTTGACGCGGTCGGCAAGCGTTTCGGCCAGTTCATCGATGGCCGGGCTCATGGCCTTGCAGGGTGGGCACCATTCGGCCCAGAAATCCACCAGCACCGGGCGGTCCGACGCCAGAACTTCAGTCGCAAAATTGGCGTCAGTCACATGCAGGGCCATCGTTCCATCTCCATCGGTATAGGACGATAGAGGCTAGACAGAGTCGATGGACTTGGGAAGGCATACAAGATTTGGCGGGTGGCGACGAAAGGGACCCATACTGCTTCGTGCCCCACAACCCCAATCGTCACCCCCGGGCACGGCCGGGTTAAGCAACGGCGGTGGAAACAACGGCGCACAAACAAAAACACCGCCGGGTCTCCCCAGCGGTGTCATGGTCAATTCGCTATAGGCGGATCAGGCGGCGTGGCCCTCGAGCCACTTGGTCAGCCCCGCCTTGGGGGTGCCGGCGCCGATCTTCATGTCGGCGGCTTCGCCGCCCTTGAACAGGATCATGGTCGGGATGGAGCGCACGCCATACTGGCTGGCAATGCCCGGATTGTCGTCCACATTGAGCTTGACGATTTTGACCTTGCCGGCCAGTTCGGTCGACAGCTCATCGAGCACGGGTGCGATCGCGCGGCATGGCCCGCACCACTCTGCCCAGAAATCCACGAGGACGGGCTCTTTGGAGTTAAGGACTTCCTCGCCGAAATTGGCGTCGGAAACGTGAGTAGTCATGGGTTTATTGCCTTCTGGGTTAAAGCGGCGGTCTCTGTGCGCCTAAAGCTGGGTAGAGTCCAGCACCGGCACAAGCACACTCACCGCATGGTGAAGCCCCGTGCGCCTGCCGCCAGCATGTCTGGTGGCAGAAACATCAATGATTCCAGTCGTGTCCACAGGATTGCCGCGCGCACCTCTCGTCCGGGGAAAAGCTGACCTGCAACTAACGCATATAATCCGAGCTGGGTAAGATAGTTCCCCGGCACATCGCCCGGCCCCCCGGGCACCGATGCGTCGGACTTGTAGTCCACCACCGTTACACCCGAGTCGTCAATGACGAGCCGGTCGATGCGCCCGGTGAGGCGGATGTCCTCGCCATCGCGTCTTGCCGCAACGAGAAACGGCACTTCGGCGCGGCTGCCGGGTCCGAAGACGGAGCCGAGCTCGGGGCGGGAAAGAATGGACATGGCCTTGGCGCCAAGCGCGGCATGGCTGGCCGGCGCATCGGGCAGCAGGGCCGTCAAGGCCCTCGGCACGACTTGAGCCCAGAGGCCGGGATCGAGCCGCCCCAGATGCTGCAGCAAAGCATGGAGCGCAATGCCCTCCCGGCGCGCCGCATCGGCATCGCGGGCCTGCTCGGCGAGGCTGTCGAGCGCGAGGACGGGGGCGACACGACTGCCGGCCAGCGATGGCGACAGCAGCGGCATGGTGGCGGGCGGCGGCACCGGGTCGAGACGGAGAGGCGCACGCGCGGGCTGGGCCGGAGGGGGGATGCTGGTGACAGGCTGGGGCGCCACGCGCTCGCGCGGATAGATCAGCGCGAGTTCGCGGGTCTGGTCATCGACCTGGCTCTCGGCATGCGGGCGCAAGGCCGCTTCGATCACCTGATACCAGGTGCCGTCGGTCTTGCCCTTGGGCGTCAGCGCACCGGTGACATAGAGTTCGTCTTCGGCCCGCGTCATGGCGACATAGAGCTTGCGCCAGTATTCCTTGAGCAGACCGGCCTCGATCGCGTCGCGCGCCGCCTTGCTGCCGGCGACGTGCTGGCGGCCGCCCGAGGCGTGCATGAGCAGCGGTCCGGGCGCCTTGTCCAGCACATAGACGGGGCGGTTGACCTGGCTGCCCTGTGGCTTGCTGGCGGCGTCGGCGAGGATGACGACCGGCGCTTCCAGCCCCTTGGCGCCATGCACGGTCATGACCCGAACGCCGCCGCCGGTCTCATCGAGGTCGCGCTTGATCGAAATTTCGGTCTGCCGCAGCTCGGCGACAAAACCCTGCAGCGAGGGCTGGGCGCCCTGCTCGTGCTTGAGCGCCAGATCGAGCAGTTCGGCAAAGACCTCGTCCACCTCGTCGCCCAGGCGCGCGTGAAAGCGGCGCAGGCCGTCCCCGGCATAGAGGACCGCGGTGAGAAATTCGAAGGGCCGCTCGAAATCGAGCTCGCCCCGCCATGAGGCCAGCCGCTCATAGGCGCGCCGGCAATTGGGCCGGGTAGTGGTTTTCAAGGCACGCCACAGCGACGTATCCAGCTCGCGCTGCTGGGCCAGGGCGTAGAGATCGTCCTCATCGACATCGAAGAGGGGCGAACGCAGCAGCGCCGCCAGTTGCAGGTCGTCGCCCGGATTGAGCAGCACATCGCATAGCGCCAGCAGGTCGAGCACGGCGATATGGGTGCTGACCTCGAGCCGGTCGGCGCCGGGCGTGGGCAGGTTGCGCTTGCGCAGCGCGCGGATGATTTCCTGGAACAGGGCGCCGCGCGACTGCACCAGGATCAGGATATCCTGCGGCTTGACCGCCACGCCCCGATTGGCCAGCGGCCGCTTGGCGGCGATCCATCCGGCGATTTCGCCGGCAATGCGTTCGGCCACCTGGCGGGGCGCCGTGCGCTCGCCGCCCTGCGGTTCGACCGGCCAATCGGCGCCATCGCTGGCGCCGGCAAGCTGCTGGATCGGCGGCCAGAGCGTCACCAGCCCGCCGGTGGACTGGCGCGCGGTATCGTGATGCACCTTGTCGTCCGAGAGCAGGGCCGCCTGGATGTCGGGCTGGTCGCTGACCAGGTCGACCGCCCTGAGGATTTCGGGCAGGGTGCGGAAGCTGGTATGCAAAGGCAGCTTTTCGAAGGGCAGCGCATGCTGCCTGGCGCGGACGGCGAAGTCGCTGCCGGTCTCGGCAAACAGGGTCGGCTCGGCCCCCTGGAACGAATAGATCGACTGTTTCTGGTCGCCCACGGCAAACAGCGAGCGGCGGCGGTTGGCGCCCGCCGCCCCGGTGAAGAATTCCTCGGCGATCGAGCGCACCACCCGCCATTGTTCGGGATTGGTGTCCTGGCTCTCATCGACCAGCACATGGTCGATGGCCGTATCGAGCTTGTACTGGACCCAGGGGCCAAGGGCGCTGTCGCCGAACAGATTGCCCAGCCGCTCCACCAGATCGTCAAAATCGAGCAGCGAGCGGGCGCGCTTGCGGGCCTCGTAGCGTAGGGCGATGGCGGCGACGACATCGAGCAGGGCCTCGCTGCGCTCGATCAGCTGGGCGCTGCGCAATTCGGCGAGCAGGGTAACGAGGCGCTCCGCCTCGTCCGCCACGGCCTGGGCCAGCGCCGGATCGGCCGTCCACACGGCCTTGGCGGGAAAGTTCTTCGGCAGTTCGTCGTCACCGGTCAGGAAAATCCCCTTCCAGTCGGCTGGGCGCGGGTGATCGGGATCGACACCCCGCATCTTCTTGAGCAGTGCATCATTGGCAATGGCCAGCAGCCGGCGGCAATCATTGCCATCGAGCAGCCGGCCATCGACGATTTCGGCTTCGATGGAAACCGTGGCGCGCGGGAAGGACACGTCGGCGATCTCGCGCAACCTGGCCTTGGCCGCCGGCAGGTCGGCGAGAACGGCGCGCAGCTTGCGGCCATCCATCAGCGCCAGCTCGATGGCCTGGGCAATCTGGAAATCGCTCAGCAGCGCGAAGAGGGTTTCCACGGCATCGGCCGGCCCGATGCCGCGCAAGCCATCGGCCAATACGGCCTCGCGGGCCGCCAGCACCATCTGCTTGCGCTCGGCGTCTTCGATCACCGAAAAATCGAAGGGCACGCGGGCCTCGAGCGGGAAGCGATGCAGCACGCTTTCGCAAAAGGCGTGGATGGTGAGAATCTTCAGCCCGCCCGGCGTTTCGAGCGCCCGGGCGAACAGGGTGCGGGCGCGCTCGACCATGCCGGGCACGAAGTCCTTGCCTTCGATCTCCCGCAGTTCCTTGACCAGCGCGGCCTCTTCCATGGTCGCCCATTCGGCGAGGCGGGTGGCGACGCGGCTGCGCATTTCGGCGGCGGCGGCCTTGGTATAGGTGAGGCACAGGATGGCCTGGGGCCGGACCCCGCTCAACAGCAGGCGCAGCACGCGGCGCGTCAGCACATAGGTCTTGCCCGAGCCGGCATTGGCCTCGACCCAGATGGACCAATGCGGGTGCGAGGCCAGTGCCTGGTTCCGGCGCGTTTCGGGCGGCACGGCCATGTTGCCGCGATTGGTCACCACCATTGGATGATATCCTCGTCATCCTCGTCGACGGCGGTCCACTCCGCCATGCGCATCAGGTGATCGTAGGCGCCGGGGAAGCGCTGCTGCTTGACCGGCAGGAGCCGTGGCGGCATCGGCGTCTGCCGGAACAGGAACAGCTCGACATGGCGCTGCATGCGCCGGACGATTTCGTCGGCCGCGCCCATGATGGTATAGCCATCCTCCAGCCCGAACCCCTTGTCGATGAAGGCATCGGGCCCCAGGCCGATCTTGATGTAGCGCAAGGCCGCGGTATCGAGCGGGGGCACCGGGGCCATGCCGCCATGCTTGGCCATGGCCACTTCGAGCAGCATCTGCGGCGCTTCGAAGGCCCGCATGACGCCGGGCTGGGGCACCGAGCCGGTCTTGAAGTCGATGATTTCGAGCCTGCCATCATGCAATTCGTCGACCCGGTCGGCCCGGCCGGTCAGCGCGAAGCCGGTGGGCAGGTCCCAGCGGCCGTCGATTTCGGCGTGGCGGCGCTTTACCCGATCGTTGCGCTCGCGCTCGAAGGCCAGGAATTGCTGCGCCGCGGCGGTGAAGCGCCGGACCCAGATGTCACGGCGCTCGGCAATAGCCTCGAAGCCGGCGAATTTCTCCAGGGCGATCGCCTTGAGGATATCGAGGGCGCCCGGATCGGTGACGGCGTGGCCTGCCAATACGAAATCGGAGAAGATGTCGTGCACGGCATTGCCGCGGTCACGGGCGTCGGCGGAGGCACCCAGGGCATCGATGGGCCGCAGCCGCAATACATGCTTGGCATAGATATCGTAGGGTGAGCGCATCAGCGTCTCGATCTCGGTCACCGAAAGCTTGCGCGGCCGGACATCGGGCGGCGGATTGGGCGCCGGCCGCGGGGCGCTGGCCACGCCGGCAACGGCGTCGAGGCGACCGGCCAGATCCAGCCATCGCGCGCCGCGTTGCCGCCAGTCGCCCGCCAGCCCGGCGCCGGCAAAGGCTTCCAGGCGCTGCAGCAGCCGCGAGGGCAGCGACGGGCTGGTGCCGACCCGCTGGGCATAGGCGATGATGACGCGCTCGTTGCCCATGCCCTGGACGAAATCGTGCGCGGCCTGTCCCTGCCGCCGCTCAGGCGGTTCGAGCCTGGCGGCCAGCCGCATGCCGCGGCTGAGCCAGGGGCCCGGATCGGCCGTTTCGGGCCATTTGTCCTCGTTGAGGGCAGCCATGATCAGCAGATCGGGATTTTGCAGGCGGGCTTCGAGCTGGCCCCAGATCATGATGTCCTGCCGCCGGGTCTCGCGGGTTCGCACCTGGAAGCCCACCATCAGGGCCTGCAATACGCGATCGAGCCCGCGTGGCTCGAAGGGGTGGCCGGCATCGGTCTGCGCCGCCATCTGCGCGGCCCAGGCGGTCAGCTCGTCACGGCCGGGGCTGTCGGCGCCATCGGCAGTCAGCTCGAAGCTGCGGAACAGCGCCTCGGCAAATTCGCTGGCGGTAATGCGCGGCCTGGCCATGAGCGCGAGCAGGGGCGCCAAAGCCGCCTCGATCCGGTCGAACAGCGCCTCGATGGGCTGGCGGTGACGTTCGTGAAGGCGCTTGGCCGGGTATTTGGTGACCTTGGCAATATTGGCCTCGAGCAGAAGGCGCAGGCCCGCCAGCCCCGGCGCAGCCCGCTGGCCGCGCAGCAGGCCCAGCTCGATACTGTCGGCCAGCCGGGAGACGTCGGGGCGCGGCTGGCCGAACATGGCCGCCCGATTGCGCAGCAGGGCGACAAGATCCACGGCGCTGCCGCTATCGGCGAAGCACACGATCTGGCGCAGCAACCGGCCGGAAGCGGACTGGAACAGCGGCGCGCCGGCAGCGTCATCGACTTCGATGTCGAAGCGCCTGAGTTCGGCAGCAATGCGCCGCGCCAGGTTGCGGTCGGGCGTGACGATGCCCACGCTCTGCCGGTTTTCCAGGGCCTCGCGGGCCGCGAGCGCCACCGCGCGGGCCTCCTCGTCCTCGTTGCGGGCGGCGATTATCGAGACCCCTGTCGTGGCCAAGCCGTCCTCGATGGGCATGGCATGGGCCTTCTGCGCCGGCCAGCGCGTGGTGTCCTTGGCCAGGGCCATGGCGCGGTTGACCAGTGTGGTGCGCGGACCAGGAAAGTCGGCCAGTTCCACGACGGCACTTGCCGGGCTGCCAAGCTCGGCCAGCAACCGTGCCAATTGGTATTGCGGATGGCCTTGCGGGTTGTGCTCGCCATCCAGCAGGTCGGCCTGGTCGGCGGCATCGATGGTCGTGTCGAGCCCCGGCAGCACCACGGCGCCGCGCGGCAGGGCGTTGATGGCCTTGAGCAGTCGGGCAGTGGCGGGGATGGAGCCGGTCGAACCGGCGGCGATAACCGGCCGATCGCCCCAGAGCAGGGGCGCGGCCTGTGCCTGCCGGTCGAGCCGCTGGCCGCGCAGGCGGGCGCCGTCCTCCTGCCCCTTGTCGCGCAGGCGCTCGGGCCAGTAGGTCAGCGCGATATCGAGGAAAGCCAGCGTCTGCTGCCAATAGGCACCGAGATCGCCCGCCAGCTCGGGCACGATGGCGCGGATATCGGCGGCACTGCGTTCCTCGGTCAGCAGGTCATCGATCAGCAGGCCGAGCGATTCGGACATGGAAAGGATTTCGGCGGCGGTGGGCGGGCTGGAAAACGCCCGGCGGCCCTCCGGCGTATCGGCCCAGGCCGCGACCAGCCGCGACAGCACCAGCCGGCGTTCGAGCGGGCTGGCGGGCGGCAGGGGCGGGGTGACGTCGAAGGGCGGCAGGAACGGCTCCTCGTCCTCCACTTCGCCGCCGAAGGTGCGGATATCGGGCAGCAGGCCCCGATTGTCCCGGTGGCCGGCAAAGGCGTCGGCCAGGGCCAGCCGGGCGCGGCGGGTGGGCACGACGATGGTAACGTCGCTGAGCCAGAGGGGCTGGCTGCGATCCCAGCCGGCCAGCAAGGTGCCATCCATCACCTTGTCGGCGAGGGTGGCGAGAAATCGGGCATGCGGGGCGATGGTATAGAGCGTCATGGCGCCAGCAGCCGTTCGGTTTCGGCCAGCGCAGCCGCATCGCCGACATGGAACCAGGGCGCATCGAGCACCACGCCGAACAGCGTCTCGCGCTCCAGCGCCGCCTCGAACAGGTCGGTCAGCGGGAAGGCGCCGTCGGGCGTATCGTCGAACAGGGCTTTGCCGAGCAGGGCCACCCCGGCATAGATCACCGGCGCGCCATAGTCGCGGGTGACGTCGCCCCGCGGCGACAGGCAGAAATCGTGGCTGCGGGCAAACCCGGTGGCGTTGCGCGGATGCACGCAGAGCAGCACGATATCGTGCGGGCCGGCATAGCGGGCGAGCATCCGCGCCAGTGGCGCGTCGCTGCCCGATGGCCAGAAGGCATCGGTATTCATCACCAGGATCGGGTCGGAAGCCAGCATGGGCAAAGCCCGCTTCACGCCGCCTCCGGTGCCGAGCAGGTCGTCCTCGCGGCTGACCTTGAGCAGGCCGCCGAAATGGGCAAGCAGCTGGTCGGCGCGATAATGGGCATTGGCGACAAAGCGTTTCGCCCCCTCGGCGCGCGCATTGGCCATGATGCGCTCGATGAGGGGAATTCCCGCTACCGGCACCAGCGGCTTGGGCAGCGTCTCGGTGACCGGCCGCAGCCGCGTGCCGAGGCCGGCCGCCAGCAGCATCACGTCGGGGAATCGGACGGCTTCGGTCATGAGCGGATATGACCGGGCGAGAGCCAGGATGTCCAGTGTTGGGGGAGAGGGCCAGGCCCTCCCCCTTGTGGGGAGGGAAGCGCAAGTCACCTCTCCCCTGAGGGGAGAGGTGGACCCGAAGGGTCGGGTGAGGGGTTCAGCGCTACGTCAGGCACCATGCCATTCACCAGCACTGAACCCCTCACCCCACCCTCTCCCCTCAGGGGAGAGGGAGCCCGCCTTCAGTGGAAACTCACCATATGCGCCTCCCCGCAAAGGGGAGGGTGGGTCCGGTGGTCGCGGCAATCAGTTATCGTTGCTCCGCCGGCGATACTCACTCCCCAGATACATCACGACCAGCGCGAAGACCACGCCGATGCCGACCTGGGTCCAGTCGACCCGGCTCAGCAGGTCGGTGGCATAGAGCAGGCCGTTGAACGGCGCGGTGCCGGCGAACCAGGCATCGATATAGCCGTCCTCGACCAGCGGGAAGCTGGAGCGATAGCTGAGATAATCCCAGGTGCGGGTGGTGAAGGGATGCAGGCCTCCCAAAGTCACCCATTCCAGCGTGGCGACGATAGCCGGCAGCACTAGCGATACGGGGATCGCCCAGCGGCCGATGGCGGTGGCCAGGCCTCCGACCAGCGCCAGATAGGGCAGATACCAGATGAGCCCGACTGCGAAGCTGACCAGGATGGCCAGCGCGACATGGAGATAGACCATGGCGATGCCGCCCAGGGCGGCGACCGTGCCGGTGCCGTTGATCAGCATGGTGACATAGGCGACGCCATAGAGCAGCAGCCCGCTCAGCAGGGCCACGGCATAGACCGTGCCCGGCAGGATGGTGAGCGCCGCCGTCAGCTTGGAGAGCAGCATCCTGAAATCGCCGACCGGCATGGACTTCCAGAACAGCATGGCATTGTTGCGCTTGTCGGCGGCGAAGCCGTCGGCGGCGTAGAAGAACAAGGTGGCCATCAGGTAGAAGGACCAGCCGACGCCGAAGCCAAGAAAGCCCATTTCATAGATGCGCAAAGGCGCGACGGTGAGCATGGCGCCCGAGAAGCGCGCATCGACCCGCCCGACCGTGAAGGCCAGGATGGTGGCGCCGAACAGCACCGCCACCAGCAATAGCGGCCCGAGCAGGAACGCCCCACGATGCTCGATCAGCTCGCGATGGACGAGAGCGGTGAAAGCCTTCATTGGGCGGTCTCCGGATTGGCGGTCGGCCGCTGCATCAGGGCGACGAACAGGTCGGACAGGGTCGGGGTCGAGAGCTTGCCCAGCGGTTCGAGCAGGCTGCGGTCGACGCCGTCGAAGATCATCACGGTCTGCCCGAAACGGGTTTCTTCATAGACCGGATTGTAGGCGCGGGCGGCGGCCTGGCTGTCGGGATCGTTGACCACCAGCTGGGTGAACTTGTCGTTCACCGTCTCCATCTGCATATGCAGGATCAGTTCGCCATCGCGGATGAACATGATGTCGGAGAGCATGAACTCGATCTCGTCCACCTGGTGGGTGGTGATGAGCAGGGTCCGTTCCTCGGTCATGTAGTCTTCGAGCAGCCGCCGGTAGAAGCGCTTGCGATAGGTGATGTCGAGGCCGAGCGTCGGCTCGTCCAGCACCAGCAGCTTGGCGTCGATCGCCATCACCACCGCCAGGTGCAACTGGGCGATCATGCCCTTGGACAGGTGCTTGATCTTCATCTCGGGGCGGATATCGGTGCCTTCGAGGAAGCTCTGCGCCTTGGCGTGGCTGAAATTGGGATGGATGTTGCCCAATAGCGCGAAGAGTTCGCGAACCCTGAGGAAACGCGGCAGGCTGGCCACGTCGGAGATGAAGGCGACATTCTCCATCAGCTTGGCGCGCCTGGCGAAGGGGTCCTCACCCAGCACGCGGATAGTGCCCTCGCAATTGGTCAGGCCCAGCATGGCGTTGAGCGTCGTGGTCTTGCCGGCGCCGTTATGGCCGATCAGCCCATAGATGCGGCCGGGAGGAATGTCGAAATCGAGGCCATGCAGGATTTCCTTGCGGCCGAAGCTCTTGCGCAGGCCGCGGGCGGAAACGATGGGTTCGATATCGAGGGAAGCGGTGGAAAGGTCAGTCATTTTTCCGCACCTTTGGTGACAGTGGAACCGGACAGCAGGGTCTGCAGATCGAGGTCGAGCGCCTTGATCTGGGCGGCGATGCGCGGCCAGTCCTCTTTCAGAAACTTGTCGCGTTCATGGGCGAGCAACTCGGCCCGCGCTCCCGTTTTTACGAACATCCCTAGCCCTCTGCGTTTTTCGACCACGCCGACATCGACCAGAGCCTCGAAAGCCCGGGTGACCGTCAGCGGATTGACCGACAGGTCTGCGGCGATCTGGCGGACCGAGGGCAATGCTTCGCCCTCCCCGACCGATCCGCGCAGGATCATCTCGGCAAGCCGCTGCCGGATCTGCACGAAGATCGGCTGGCTGGTATGAAAGTCATCCATGTGTGGTGCCTATGTAGTGTGATAGTCTTGTAGCACACTAAAACGATGCGTCAAGAGGGAGAAGCGGGATGCAACCTCATCAGCGATCGTCACCCTCGGGCTTGACCCGAGGGCTCTGCCCTTTGCGGAGCGCCCATTAAGTGAAGTGTCCTCGGGTCAGGCCCGAGGATGACGGCCGGCGGTCAAGCGTCCAACAGCCTTTGCGGCAGGGTCAGGCGCAGCAGGGCGCCGCCTTCCAGCCGTTCGAAACTGGCATAGCCCCCGATGGAGCGGGCGCGGCGGTGCATGTTGCCGAGGCCGTGGCCGGGGCGGGCGGGCTCGTCGGCAGCGCCGTCATTGACCACGGCGATCACCGCCGCACCGTCGCTGCCCGCGCCCCCCTCGATGCGGATATGGCTTGCCGGACCATGCTTGAGCGCATTGGTCACCGCCTCCTGCATGATGCGCAGCACCGACAGCGCATTGCCCGGCGTCACGCCGCCGATGCCGGGCAGTTTTTCCATCGACCAGTCGAGGCCCACGCCGAGCCGGCGCAATTGCGGCTCCAGCCGCTCGCGGAAACCGGCCAGGGCCAGCGGCAGATCCTCTTCGCCGATATCGAGCGAATTGATCACCAGCCGCAGGTCATCGAGCGCCGCGCGGGCGGAGCGCTCGATGGTGGGCGCATCGGCGCCGCGCTCGCTGAGGGCGATGATGGAAACCAGGTGCCCGCTCAGCCCGTCATGGAGATCGCGCGTCAGCCGTTGCCGCTCATCCTCGCGCACCGCCTCGGCGGCGCGGCGGCGTTCGCGGTCATGCAGGGCCGACAATTGCCGCTCCTGCTCGTCGAGCTTGTGGCGCAGTACATCATTGGCCAGATCGAGGCTGTTGAGGCTGTTGGCCAGCCGCCGCATCAGCACCACGACGATGGTCAGCAGGGTCAGCGGGCGCACGTAATTGGTCAGCAGGAACGGCGCCTCGCGCAGGCCGGTCACCACCAGCAGGTCGCCCAGGCCGATCCAGGCGACCAGGAAGAAGGGCACGGCGAGCAGGCCCTGGTCCCACCGCCGGGTGCGGATGAAATTGGCCGCCAGCAGCACGCTCGCCACCACATGGCCGCCAATGGCGATCATGGCACTGATGCCGGTGACCAGCAGCGGCCGGGGCGCCAGCAGCAGGCCCAGGCCGAGCAGCAGCAGCGGCAGCACGCAGATGGCCGGCACCAGCCAGCCCGGCACCGGCTTTTCGGCCACCGCCAGCGCCACGCCGAGCGCCATGAGGCCGAAGGCGCACATCAGGACATGCTGGGCGGGGGCCAGGGCATCGAGCCCATCCAGCACATGGGCGAGGTCGAGCACACTGGCCAGCAGGGTCGTGCTGCCGATCAGCGCCAGCCAGCGGAACAGCGGATCGTGGCGCCGCGCGCTCCACAGCGTCAACAGGCCCAGCAGCACCACCAGATGCAGCACGAAGGCGGCGATGCGCCCCTGCCCGGCCATGGCCAGCGTCAGCCAGGGCGAGCGGCCCAGCCCGGCGCCGGATTCGAGATAGACCGGGCTCAGATAAAACGGGATGGAGGCGTCGTTGCGCAGCAGGGTCAGCACCATGTGGTTCTGGCCGGCATGCAGGAAATCGGGCGGCACGCGCAACAGGGCCGTAGCGCCCAGGGACGGCTGCAGCCAGGGCGAATCGGGCGGCATCTGCACCGCCCGGCCATTCACCGTGACGGAAAGCTGATGCCGCACTGCCGGGACATAGAGCGTCTGCGGGCGATCGGGAGCCGCAGGGAGCGCGAAGGCCAGCTCATAGCGGACGACCGAGCGCCCCGGCGCGGGCGTGCGCACCGTATCGGGCAGGGTCACTGCCTCCACCGGGCCATCGTCCACCACCAGGGCGGCCCGGTCGAGCATCAGCCCGCCCGCCGGCAAAGGCAGGTGCAGCCAGGCCGGCATGGAGGCCAGCCCCAGTGTCAGCAGCAGCAGGAGAGCTGGCGGCCATGCCAGTCCGGTTGGCCTCATAGGCGGATCAGCCCCAGCCGCGCCGCCTCGAACACCGCCTCGCTGCGGTTGGAAGCCTGCAATTTGCGGTAGATATTGCGGATATGCACCGGCACGGTCTGGCGCGACATGCCCAGCCGCTCGGCCAGTTCGCCATAGGTGAAGCCCTTGGCGACGCCCCACAGGATGTCCATTTCGCGCGGCGTCAGGCTGGGCCTGTCCTCGACCGGCGCGGCCGTTTCGCCGCGCTCGGACAGCCGCCGCACCAGTACGCGGGCGATGCGCGAGGAAATGGGCGAGCGCCCGGCCATCAGATCGGTGATGGCGTCGATGAGATCGAGCGAATCGGCATCCTTGAGCAGGTAGCCGGCGGCGCCTGCCTCGATGGCTTCGAGCACCGAGCGCTCGTCGGTCAGCACCGAAATCACCATGGATTCGGCCTGCGGGCGCAGCTTGCCGACCAACCGGATCGCCTCGATGCCATTGCCGTCGGGCAGCTTGAGGTCGGTCACCAGCAGGTCGAAGCTCTGCGCCTCTATCGCCGCCACCGCCTCGGCCAGCGTGGCGCAATCGGCGACCAGCGTAGCACCGGGCCAGCCGGTGATGATGGCAGCGAGCCGGCGGCGGATCGGCTCGTCATCCTCGACCAGAACGATCCGCAACGGTTCAGTCGCGCGCCGTGCGTCCGTCATCCCCCGCATCCCCCAGAGCGTCGTCTGGCGAACTATAGTCAGCCGGACCGGCCACCGCATACCCCTTTCATGGTATCCCGCCGCCGGCCATGCGCCCCTATGGTCCGGCCCCAGGCCTGATTGGCCAAGGGGGACCGGACCATGATCGGATATATGCGACGCTTGCGGCTGCGCCTGCTGGGGGCCTTCAGCCCCTGGCTGCCGGCCAGCGACACCACCGTCATCACCCTGCGGCCCATGCCGGGGGACCTGCATCGGGACGGGCGACCCACCGAGGCATTCTGGCAGCATCTGGTCGCGCTGTGCGGCGAAGGCTGGCTGGTCGGCGCGGGTCATTCGTCGCTGCTGCCCACAAGCCCGGATTTCAGCTTCATTTCGGCCACGGGGCGCAAGGCGCTGCGACCCTTCGGCAAACTCGTCGTCGTCACTGAACTCGCCATGTTCGACCCCGAGGGGCCGCGCCTGCTGCATCTGGTCTGCACCAATGATGGCGTGGCCGTGGCCACCGCGACGAGCCAGGTGAGCCTGGCCGTGCCCATGCTGGCGCAGCCGGCGACCCGGACGCTGGTCCGGGCAGGCGACCGCGTCGGCAGCCAGCTCAAATCGGTATCGGTGCCGACCCGCTAGCCCACCAGCACCGGATGGGAGCAGCGGACGCCGTAGACGGTGACATCCGCCTCGCCCAGCGACAGCCCAACAGCTTCGAGCAGCCGCGCCAGCGTGAGGTCGAGCGTCGGGGTCAGCGGCATGAGGATGGTCTTGAGCAGGCTGGTAAGGCTGGTGAGGTTCAGCCCCAGGCCCAGTATGGGGACGTTGAGCACCAGATTGTTCAGCAGCGAGCCGGCGAGCGAACTCACCATGGTCGCGGTCGTGGCGGTCTTGACGGCGCCGGCGGCGATATCGCTTGCGGAAAAGCCGAGCGGGATCGGCGTCGTCTGGGCGGCTTCGACCAGTGAGGATGCCAGCACCCGCAACACGGTGATGCCGAGCAGCTTCACCTCGACCAGCGGCGCCAGGCCGACAGTGGGCGTGGTGTTGAAATCGCCGAAACTGGCGGCATCGACCTCGCCGATCGTCAGGCGCAAAATGCCGGGCCGTGTGAGGATGGTGGCGCTGCCCGATGCGTCCGCCCCCGATGGGCAGGTCGCGGCCCCGACCATGGCTTCGGCCTCGGCCAATTCGAGATAGAGGGGCAGCCGGATCGGCGCGCCGGCCAGCGCGCCGCTGCCCGCCATTTCGGCGACAAGGCGCAGGCGGAGCTGGCTGGTGCGGACCACTGTGCCCATGCCGCCAATGGCGAACCAGGCGCCGCCCTGGGGCGGTTCGCCCACCGCAAGGCTCGCGGTGATCCCGGCAAGGCCGGGTATGCCGGCGGTCAGCGCCAGCGATACCTGGCGGTTGCCATCGCCGAGCGCGGCGCTGGCCGCCAGCAGGTCCAGCGCCGAAATGGCGGTGAACACCCCCTGCCCGGTGCCCGAGCCTATGGTCAGGGCGCCGAAGGCGCCGAGATCGAACAGCTTGCCCAGCGGCACGGCGCCATTTTGGCCGGCCGAGCCGGCGAGCTTGAGCATGGCGGTGCGCTCGACGCCGGTGAGCAGGCCGGCCAGGGCCCCCGCCAGGGCGCCATGATCGGCCTCGAGCGCCAGCAGGTCGTCATAGCTGCCGGCGGTGACGCCGAGCCGGGCCGCCAGCGCATCGAGAAAGGCGAAAGCGTCGACCCGGGCGCCCAGCAGGCTCTGATAGTCGAGCACCGTCAGGGCGACGCTGGTGCCGAGCAGGGCGTTGAGCACGGCATTGGCGATGCCGCCATCGAGGCTGGCGAGGCGCGAGCCCAGCGAAAACGAAACCTGGGGGGTGACCGAGGCGATGGCGGTGGCGCCCAGCGTCGGCGGCTCGGCCCAGCCGCGGGCAAAATGCAGTGCCCCTGGCCGCCCGAAACGCACCGCCACGGCATTGAATGGCGCGAGGCCCGGCGTGAAGCGATCGGCGGGCGCAATGGCGGGATCGGGATTGTAGTGGCCGGCAGTAACGGCGAGACCCTCGCTCGATCCCGCCGGCAGCAGCCCGGCCTCGACCAGCGCATCCCGCGCCAGCGCCGTCGCCGCATTGGGGTCGCTGACCGCCGCCAGCGCCGCCAGATCCACGCCGTTCTGGATCATGCGGCGCTCGTGATAGAGCGAGGCGGCATCCACCGCGACGGCCGAAACCATGGCGGACACGGCAAAGCCCATGGCAAAGAGCACCGCCATATTGGCGCGCGTATCGGCCCGGAAACGCTGCCACAGGCTCATATGCCGCCCCGGCGGATGGTGGAACTATAGGCAATCTGCTGGCTGGGCAGCGGCAAAGGCAGATAGAGGTTCCAGATCGGCAGGTTGCCGGCATCGTAGGAGAGCACGACCCGGTAGTGATCGGGATCGCCGGGCTTGTCGCCGATGGTGACGCTGAGCCTGTGGGCGTCGATCAGGGCATAGCTATCGGCATTGTCCGCGAGGAAATCCCCCACCAGCGCATTGCGTTCGGCCTCGTCGAGCCCGGCAATGGCGGTGCGGGCGGCATCGGCCGCCAGCTGCTGCAGCGAATGGGCGGCGCTGAAATAGATGCCATAGGCCAGCATGCCGGTGAGCAGCAGCAGGAAGACCGGCATCAATATGGCGAATTCAACGGCCGACGTGCCGCTGCTGTCGCGGACCCAGCCAGCAAGTGTGCGCATGGCAAATCCTCCAAGTCCCAGCATGCGCCGGGGCGGCTCACGAGGGATGACCGGAGGCGTGCGGGTTATTGCGGAGGCCGGTTGGGAAGGTGACGAAGGGTCGCCAAGACTTCGGCTTCTGCTTCCCCTCTCCCCTTGAGGGAGAGGGTGGTTCTTCCGCGTTCAGCGGAAGAACCGGGTGAGGGGTGCTGCGCGTTCCCATGCTTCAGTGCTGGAGGATAGCTCAGTACCCCTCATCCGCCCTTCGGGCACCTTCTCCCTCAAGGGGAGAAGGAGAACACGCACGCCCTGCGCACTCGACACGGCACTATGGGGTGGCCATCGATGGGAGTTGCCCCTTGCCCCAGCCCGCCCTGCACACTACCAATGCCGTACCAATTGGAGACCACTCATGAGCAAGCACCCGTTCAAGATCGAGATTTGCGTCGAGGGCATCGATGGCCTGGTGGCGGCGCAGACGGCGGGGGCGGACCGGGTGGAGCTCTGCGCCAGCCTGCTCGAAGGCGGGTTGACGCCGAGCCTGGGCGTGGTGCGCGAGGCCATGCGCGTCGCCACCATTCCCTTCCACGTCATCATCCGCCCGCGCGGCGGCGACTTCCTCTATTCCGAGCTCGAATTCGCCACCATGATCGATGACGTCAAGGCGATGAAGGCGCTCGGCGTGGCCGGCGTGGTCATCGGGTGCCTGACGCCGGACGGCCGGATCGACGAGGCCCGCACCGCGGCGCTGGTCGAGGCGGCGCGGCCGCTCAAGGTCACCTGCCACCGCGCCTTCGACATGACGGCGGATTACCGCGAGGCGATCGAGGCTTTGGTGCGCTGCGGCGTTGATCGGGTGCTGACCAGCGGCCAGCGCGATACCGCCATTGAAGGCATCGACATCCTCAAGGACACGGCTGCCATTGCCGATGGCCGCATCGTCATCATGGCCTGCGGCGCGCTCGATGCCGGCAATATCGCCACGGTGCGGCAGGCGACGGGCGTGGACGAGATGCACTTCGCGGCGCTCCATACCATCAAGAGCGGCATGGTGTTCCGCAATCCGCATGTCGGCATGGGCGGCACCGCCATCGAGCGCGAATACGAGATCACCCTGACCGATGTCGATGCGGTGCGCCGCACCATCGCCGCGGCCCGCGCCGCCGCCTGAAAATCCTGTGCTGACAGGACTCTCGCCGCTTGTCTGCGGCGGGATGTCGCAGGAAGGCTTGCATGTCGGGCGTGATTCGGCGCCGGCATGGGAAGTCTTTCTGGAGAGACCAAGCGTCATGAACAAACTAATTGCGGAATTCATCGGTACGGCGGTGCTGGTGCTGATCGGCTGCGGCGCAGCCGTGCTGGGCGGCGACGCCATCGGACAGGTCGGCATCGCCTTTGCCTTCGGCCTCGCCATTGTCGCCATGGCCTATGCCATCGGCCCGATCTCGGGCTGCCACATCAACCCGGCGGTCAGCCTGGCGCTCTATATCGACGGGCGCATGGACCTGATGAGCATGGTCCAGCACTGGGTCGCCCAGTTTGCCGGCGCCCTGGCCGGCGCGCTGATCCTCTGGGCCATCGTCGGCAGCAATGCCAGCCTGGGACAGAATGGTTGGGGGCCGGGCTATCTCGGCGAATATTCCATGCTCGCCGCGCTGATCTTCGAGGTGGTGTTCACCGCCATATTCGTCATGGTGATCCTGGGCTCGACCGGCGAGCGCGCCGCGCCGCATTTCGCCGGCCTCGCCATCGGCCTGACATTGGTGGCCATCCATCTCGTCGGCATCCAGGTCACCGGCGTTTCGGTCAATCCTGCCCGCAGCTTCGGCCCGGCCATCCTGGTTGGCGGCGAGGCCCTGGCGCAGCTCTGGCTGTTCATCGTCGCGCCACTGGCCGGCGGCGTTCTGGGCGGCCTGCTCTATCGCTTCAAGATCCTCAAGGCCTGACGGGCCAAGGCCGCCGGAGCGATCCGGCGGCCTTTCCACTGGCGCGGCGGCGCGCTAGAACCCCGCCATGGCCCGCTCATTTCTCTTTGCCCAGGATACCGGCGATGCCGCGACGACGCGGCTGATCGCGACGGCGGCGCAGGTCACCGGCTTCATGAAGGGCGAGCCCGGCGCGGCGCGGCCGGGCTGGTATCGCCCCGGCGGCGACAATGCGGCCATGCTGGCCGAGCTGCATGCAGCGCTTGCCACCACCTATCCCGCGGCCGGCCCGGCCTTTTACGCGGTACGGCTCTGGACCAACCTGCTCTGGCAGCCGGCCTATCTGGCCGTCATTGCCGCCCATATCCATGGCGCCATGCCCGATCTCGACGGCCTCAGCCAGCAGCGGCGCGGCATCTATGTCGATGGCTACCGGCTGGTGCCGGGCGCGCAGGCGGCGGGCCCCGCCGAGCTGCTGATCGACAAGGCGGCCGCGCAGCTCAAGCCCATGGCGGCGACGATGCTGGACGAGGTCAATGGGCTGGTCCGGCTCAAGCCCCTGCCGGCGCGGCGCCTCTTCGCCGACCGCATGCTGAGCCTGATGGTCTGGCTGGGTCAACGCCGCCGCGACCTGCCACCGCAAGCGATCACGGCCTATTCGGCCCAATGGCTGGACGCATTGGGGTTGACCGGGCAGGGCGACCTGGAGCCGGTCGAGGCCGGGGGCCACCGCCTGCTCATCGTCAGGCGCAAGGGGTGCTGCCTCGATTATCGCATCGATCCCGACCGCTACTGCGCCACCTGCCCCAAGCAGGACAATGCGGTTCGCCTGGCGCGCCAGACCGCCAATGCACTGGCCGAGCTTTAGCCGAAGAGTCACGCATTGGCGTGTCGATGCTAACAGTCTGCCAGCATTTTCGGGGGGTTGCGAACCTAGTCGAACACTTCGTCGGGGTAGACGCCCCAAAGCTCTTCCTGGTGCAGGTAGCCCGAATAGGCCGAACTGCCCTGGCCGGTGGCACTGACCTGGCACCAGGTGCCGTCGCATTCCGATATGGTCACCTTGAGCCCGGCCCCCAGCCGGGCGCGGATGCCGGCATCGTCGGACTGGCTGGCGCGCAGGGGGATTTCGCCATTGGCGACCAGCGGCGTCACATAGCCGGCGCGCGTGCCGGCCAGCAGGTTCTGGTGGATCCAGCCCTCGTCGCCATCGACATCGCGAACCTTGCGCCAGGTATCGAATTCCTGGACGATTTCGATCGGTATGCCGGATTTGAGATAGGTCCAGGCGATATCGTATTTCTGGCCGGGACCGACCCGCACATTGATCGGCTCGGAGCGGGTCGTGGCAAAGCGCGGCAAAGGCAGCCCGCTGGGATTGCCGGCCTGCGCCAAAGCCGGCGGCGCCAGCAGCGCCAGCACCAGCGCCGCCCAGGTCAGGCGGCGGCAAAGGGCCTCGAAGATGCGGCCAAAGGCGCCGCTGATGGTCTCGTCAAACATGACTTTGCAGAAAAAATGGAATTGCCCTATCACTAGCCAATGATCCTTAATGGGCGCTAAAGGGTGGGGTTTTCCACATGCCGCCCACCCCCGATCCGGGAATATATGACCAGCCATAAACCGCACATTCTCGTGACCCGGCGCCTGCCCGAGACCATCGAGGCGCGCATGGCGACGCTGTTCGAGACCCATGTCAACGAAGGCGACGTGAACCTTGATGGCGACGACATCATTTCCGGGCTCGAGGGCAAGGATGTCCTGGTCTCCTCGATCACCGACCGCATCGATGCCCGCCTTATCGCCCGCCTGCCCCGTAGCGTGCGGCTGATCGCCCAGTTCGGCAATGGGGTCGACAATATCGACATCGAGGCCGCCTGGGCGGCCGGGGTGACCGTGACCAATACGCCCTCCGTCCTCACCGAGGATACGGCCGACATGGCCATGGTGCTGATGCTGGCATTGCCGCGGCGGCTGGTGGAAGGCACGCAGATGCTGGTGCGCGACGGGGTGTGGGCCGGCTGGTCGCCCACTTCGATGCTGGGGCACCGGCTGCGCGGCAAGGCTTTGGGCATTGTCGGCATGGGCCGCATCGGAACCGCCGTAGCGCAGCGGGCCAAGGCCTTCGGGCTCAACATCCACTATTTCTCGCGCAACCGCCGGCCGCCGGGGCTCGAGACCCCGCTCGAAGCCACCTACTGGCACGATCTGGACGCCATGGTCGAGGCGGTGGACATCGTCTCGCTCCACACCCCGCATACGCGCGAAACCTTCCATATCCTGTCGGCCGAGCGCATCGCCCGCATGAAGCCGGGCAGCTTCGTGGTCAATGTCTCGAGGCCCGAACTGGTGGACGAGGCGGCGCTGGTGCAGGCCATCGAGAGCGGGCATCTGTCGGGCGCAGCGCTCGATGTATTCGAGAACAAGCGCGGCATCGATCCGCGTCTGCGGGCGCTGGCCGAAGCCAACAAGGTGGTGCTGACCGCCCATATGGCCTCGGCGACGCTGGAAGCCCGTATCGAGATGGGCGAGACGGTGATCGTCAACATCCGCGCCTTCATGGATGGCCACCAGCCACCGCATCGCGTGCTGCCGGAGGGCGTGCATGGCGGCCGGAGCAAGCGGCGCGACCAGGGCTGACCACGCCGTCGCGGGGCGGGAGTGTTGCAGCAAATACCCATATGCCCGAAGTAGTAGACCCGGCGCCGGGCGGCCCCTTGCCTGATCACGGCGCGCCGCATAGTTCTGCGGCGTCGGGCATCCGTCGGGGGAAGGTGCCGCGACCCAAGTCCAGGTTTCGGGTGGAGCCCGCCATGCCATTGCCCCGCAACATCCTCAGCCTTGCCGGCCTGCCGATGCTGTTCGCACTATTGACCCTGCCGGCCGTGGCGCAAATCCGCAGCGAGCCGCCGCTGGCGGCGGCGGATGGCGGGCTGGTGCTGACCACTTTGGGCCAGCGCCTCGAACTGCCGCCGCCGGACTGGGTGGGGGCCGACATGGCGGGCGACGCCATGCTGTCATCCTTTGAAGCGGTGTTCCGCTCCGGCGATGTCGAGGCCGATCTCGAACTTTACAGCAATGGCGCCGTCTATGCGCTGGCCACCGAGCGCTATGGCGCCCATGTGGTGCGCGATGCCGAAGCCGTGCCCGCCAGCTACCGCGACGCTATTGTCGATGGCTTCGGCCGCGCCTGCGTGCCGGGGCTGGTGGCCTTCATCCAATTGGGCGACGACCCGGACGACGTGCTGGCGCCGCTGCTGCTGGTTTGCGGCGCGCAGGTGGCCGATACGCGCCACGGCGAGATCATGGCGATCAACCTGCGCCGGTCCGAGGCCGGCCTTGCCATCGTCCACCAGCAATGGCGCGGCGCCGCCTTCGATCCGGCCAGGGCCGAGGATTGGCCGGCGGCACCGGAAGCGATCGAAGCGCGGGCCCGCGCGCTGCAGGCGGGAACCACGCTGACCCTGGCCGATTGACGGCGGCGCGGCGAGGGCATATCTCCCCGCAATGAGCAAAGACAACAAACCTGTCGGCCCCAGCCAGCGCATGCTGCGCGTCGGCGAACTGGTGCGCCACGCGCTGGCCGCCATGTTCGCCCGGGGCGAAATCGAGGATGACGCGCTGCGCGGTTCGGTGATCACCGTGCCCGAAGTGCGCATGACGCCCGACCTCAAGATCGCCAATGCCTATGTCATGCCGCTGGGGGGCCTGCATGCCGAGGAAATCGTCGCGGCGCTCAACCGGCACCGCAAGTTCGTGCGCGGCCGCGTGGCGCCGCAGATCAACATGAAATACGCGCCCGAAATCCGCTTCTATGTCGATGACACGTTCGAGGAAGCCGGCCGCATCGATGCGCTGCTGCGCTCGGACAAGGTGAGACAAGACCTCGACGACGACGGCGAGACCGAGTGAACGACAAGCCCAAACGCATCAAGCGCACCATTTCCGGCTGGGTGGTGCTCGACAAGCCATATGACATGACCTCGACGCAGTCCGTGGGCAAGGTGCGCTGGCTGTTCAGCGCCGCCAAGGCCGGCCATGCCGGCACGCTCGATCCGCTGGCGACAGGGATATTGCCGATCGCGCTGGGCGAGGCGACCAAGGCGGTGCCCCAGGTGCAGGACGGCACCAAGATTTATCGCTTCGCCATAAGATGGGGCAGCGCCACCACCACCGACGACGCCGAAGGCACGGTCGTCGCCACCTCCGATGTCCGGCCGGAGCGGACGGCGCTGGAAGCCGTGCTGCCGGCCTTTACCGGCACCATAATGCAGCGCCCGCCGATCTATTCGGCGCTCAAGGTGGATGGCGAGCGCGCCTATGATTTGGCTCGGGCGGGCGAGACGGTGGCATTGCAGCCGCGCGAGATCGACGTCGATGCCATCGCGCTGATCGAGCATGGCAACGAGCAATCCATGCTCGAAGTCACCTGCGGCAAGGGGACCTATGTGCGCGCGCTGGCGCGCGACATTGCCGAGGCGCTGGGCACGCACGGGCATGTGAGCATGCTGCACCGCGCCGCCGTGGGGCCGTTCCACGACATGGATGCCGTCACCATCGACCAGCTCGAAGGCCTGTCGCAGGATGAACGCGACGCGCTGCTGAAACCTGTCGCTGCCGGCTTTGCCGGCCTGCCGGAAATCCGGCTCGACCAGCAACAGGCGACCGCGGTGCGCCATGGCAATGCCATCCTGCTGACCGGGGCGGGTTCGCCGGTATCGCTGGACGAGTGCTGGGTGAGTTTCCGGGGCGACGTGCTGGCGACGGGCTGGGTGGAATTCGGCCAGTTCAGATGCCGCCGGGTGTTTAACTGACCTGTTCCTCTCTCCATCGGGAGAGGGTGGATCGGCCGCGGGCCGAGGCGGGTGAGGGTACTTACCGCAAACCCCTCATCCGGCGCTGACGGGCAGGAGAATAAAGGCGGGACTTTCGCCCCGCCTCCATCTTCCTACCTAAGGAAGAAAATGATGATGATGATCAGCCAGATCGGCACGCCGAGCAGCCAAAGTCCGATTCCGCGAAGCATGTAATATTCCTTTCGTGACTGTCAGAAGCGCTTGAACACGCCAGCGAAGACGGTGTTGTTGTCGCGATGATTGCCACCCTTCTGGGCCGCCCAGAACGCACCAATGGCCGAAACCAGCAGCGAGGCAGCGAGCAGGAAGGCGCCAATGATGGCGGTGTTGCGGGCAATGCGGGCCGCTTCGATGGCCTGCTGGCGTGCCGCTTCGACATTGGCGATAACCTGGTCGACGCGGGCCTGGGCCTCTTCCGGTGTCAGGCCGGTATTGGCCGCGACCACGTTGGCAAGATAGGTGCGGTCTTCTTCGGCCACGGTGCCATCACCAAGGGCGGCCTGCGCGAAAATCCGGCCGGCCTCGTCGCGGGCCACTGCCGCATCAACCGGCTGGTTGGAACGGAACAGCGTATCGACGAAATAGGCGTTGGGGTCCACGGCATCGGCGGCGCCTTCAGCGACATTGGAAGCCGCCGTGGTTGCCGTCGCGGCCGCTGAACCAACAGCATTGGCGGCGGCGCCGATGCCCCCGACAGCAATGACGGTGCCAAGAATGGCAGCGCCGGCCCAGACGAGCAGTCCGTGAGCACCATCGCGAAGGTCGCTCTCGTCTTCATTGGCATCGAAATAGCGGCGACGCAGGCGGCCGGTCAGGTAGCCGCCAGCCATGAAGCTGGAAACCTGAACCCAGAGAAACCAGGTAGCGGCAGCGATGCCGACGAAGATCGGATTGGGGCCATCGCCGTAGCCGAAGTCGAGGAAGTTGAGGCCCACGGCCGAGCCAAAGCTGATCAGCACCAGGCTGATGGCCGAGGCCAGCACGATGCCGGCGATGATTGCCGGCCAATCGACATAGGAGGATTGGTCGCGATGTGAAGCGGTGGAGTTGGTAACGACGACGCCCGCGGGCGCATCAATGGTCATGGTGGCGTCTCCTGGAGTTGATTGTTGCTGCTCTTGCCGGACGCTGAGGTCAGGCGAGACCGATGAACGACAGGATGGCCATGACGATGACGATGAGGCCGACGATGTAGATGATGGAGTTCATGGGAGTTGCCTTGTTGGTTGACGCGTGTGCCCCATCAACCCTGCGTGAACGAAATTCGTTCCGGGCGGCTGCGTAAAATATGGGCAGAATGGGGCAGCGCGTCCTTTGGCCGTGGCAACGAAAAAAGGCGGGGATCGCTCCCCGCCTCAAACTTGAATGGCCTTGGGCTTACAACCCGTCGGTCACGACATGGCTGAAGGCGCCTTCCGGAGCCTTGGTAATGGCCGGATTGTCGGGCGAGACCGCCGAGAGCAGGGTATCGACCGTCTGCTGGTAATCGGCCTCGTCCAGCGCGCCGGTCGAGCCTTCGGTCAGCTTGTTGACCTCGGTCATCTGGTAGAGCTGGTCTTCCAGCGTCATGGCGCCGGTCGAGTCATTGTCGAGGACGATCTGGGCGGCTTCCTCGGCATTGTCGCGGGCATAGGCCCAGCCCTTCATCGAGGCGCGGACGAACTTGGTCATCTTCTCGACAAAGGCCGGATCGGCGAGCTTGTCTTCCATGACATAGAGGCCGTCCTCGAGCATGCCGACGCCTTCGTCGCGATAGTTGAAGACGGTGAGTTCTTCGGGGGTAATCCCGGCCTTCAGCACCTGGCCATATTCGTTATAGGTCATGGTGGAGATGCAGGCGGCCTGCTTCTGGATCAGCGGATCGACGTTGAATGCCTGCTTCAGCACTTCGACGCCCTCCGCGCCGCCTTCGGTGGACAGGCCGAGCTTGGCCATCCAGGCATAGAACGGATATTCATTGCCGAAGAACCAGACGCCCAGCGTCTTGCCGGCAAAGTCATCAGTGGTTTCGACACCGGCTTCCTTGGAACAGGTCAGCAGCAGCCCCGAGCTCTTGAAGGGCTGGGCGATATTGACCAGCGGCACGCCGCGCTCGCGAGCGGCAAGACCAGCGGCCATCCAGGTGGTGATGACATCGGCGCCGCCGCCGGCAATCACCTGCTCGGGGGCGATATCGGGACCGCCCGGCTTGATTTCGACGGAAAGGCCCTCTTCGTCATAGAAGCCCTTGGCCTGGGCCACATAGTAGCCGGCAAACTGAGCCTGGGTGACCCATTTGAGCTGCAACGTCACGGAATTGTCCTGGGCCCATGCACCGCCCAGGCCTGCCATCGTCATTGCGCCTGCAAGGGCGCCGATCAGAAGTTTCTTCATTGCCGTTTTCCCTGAGTTCGGCATCGTCTATGCACCACGCACAGACGGATGCCAGAAGGTGACGCCTCTTTCGATGAGGACGATCACCCCGTAGAAGACCGAGCCCGCGACGGCCGCCACCGCGATCTCGGCCCATACCATGTCGACATTCATCCGGCCGACTTCGGTAGAAATCCGGAAGCCCATTCCCACAATGGGCGTCCCGAAGAATTCCGCTACGATTGCGCCGATCAAGGCCAGAGTCGAGTTGATCTTGAGGGCGTTGAATATGAAGGGCCCCGCAGCGGGAAGGCGCAGCTTCATAAGGGTTTGCCAATAGCCGGCGGCATAGGTGCGCATCAGGTCGCGCTCGATGGCGGAGGATGCGTTGAGGCCGGCCACGGTATTCACCAGCATGGGGAAGAAGGTCATGATGACGACCACGGCGGCCTTGCTGGGCCAGTCGAAGCCGAACCACATGACCATGATGGGCGCGACGCCGACAATGGGCAGAGCCGAGACGAAATTTCCCAGTGGCAGCAGGCCTGATTTGAGGAAGGGCGAGCGGTCGATGAGGATGGCGACGACAAAGCCCAGGCCGCAGCCGAGCGCATAGCCGATCAGCACGGCCTTCAAAAAGGTCTGCTGGAAATCGGCCAGCAGCGTCGGCACGCTGGCCGTGATGCGGGCCCAGATCATCGAGGGCGGCGGCAGGATGACCTGCGGCACATTGCCGGCGCGGGTAATGGCCTCCCAGGCCACCAGGATGGTGACGCCGAAGACGATGGGGATGAGCAGGCCCAGCCCCGCATTATCGGCCAGGCCCGGCGCCAGCGCCTTGCTCAGCCGCTCGACGAAGAGCCAGGCAAAGAGCCAGGCCGCGATCAGCGCCATCCAGAAAAAGGCCGGCGTCGGCGCGAAGACGCCGATCGCGGTCAGCACGGCTACCGCGCCCAGCACGGCGAAGGCCCCATCGGCCCACAGGCCCAGCGGCACGAAGAAACGGATCAGCGACAGGAAGCCCAAAGCAAGGAATGCCTTGAGCAGCAGGCCCTGTTCGAAGGGGGTTACCAGGCTCAGCGCCAAGGCCGCGGCACAGAGGCCGCCGGCGACGAGGGCAAGGAAGAACTGGAGCTGGCTCATGCGGGGCGTGCCCCCATCGAGCGGTTGACCAGTTTTTCCACCACGCCCACCGCAATGACCAGCAAGGCCGCGAGAATGGAGGCAGCAAACAGGGCTGCCCAGATCTGGATGGTCTGGCTGTAATAGGAGCCAGCCAATAGCCGCGCGCCCAGCCCGGCCACGGCACCGGTGGGCAATTCACCGACGATGGCGCCGACAAGACTCGCCGCGACGCCCACCTTGAGCGAGGCGAAGAGGAAGGGCATGGAGGCCGGCCAGCGCAGCTTCCAGAAGGTCTGGTTGGGCGTGGCATTGTAGGTGTGCATCAGGTCGAGCTGGATCGCCTCGGGCGAGCGCAGGCCCTTGACCATGCCGACAGCGACCGGAAAGAAGCTCAGATAGGCCGAGATTATGGCCTTGCTCATCAGCCGCGCCGGATCGGTGGGGATGCCAAAAGTGCCGGTGAAGATATTGAAGCCGATGACGACGATCAGCGGCGCCAGCGCCAGGATGGGGATGGTCTGGCTGGCGACGATCCACGGCATCAGCGAGCGGTTCATTGCCTCGTTGTGGACGATCAGTACCGCCAGCCCGATGCCCAGGACGGAACCCATGACAAAGCCGAGCGCGGTGGCCGAGAAGGTGACCCAGGCGTGGAAAACGAGGCTGCGCGGCTTGGTCGGATCGGTCAGCACTGTCAGCTTGAACAGTTCGCCAAACACCTGATGCGCCGTCGGCAGCACCGGCTTTTCCTGGTTCCAGGTATCGAGGACGAACTGGGTTGCGGGGACGTTGGTGACGTCGCCGCGGCGATAGACATCGTTCTGCCACTGCGCATTGAGGCCGATAGCGGCAGCGTACCAGATGGCCACTATGGCGATGAGGACGATGATGAGGGGGAGGGTGCGGGTCACAATGGCTGCCCCATGCGCGATCTGCCCCCTCTCCCCTCAGGGGAGAGGGTTGGGGTGAGGGGTTCAGTGTTGCGGCACCATATTAGATGGACCGGCGGCGCTGAACCCCTCACCCGCCGCTTCGCGGCGACCTCTCCCCTGAGGGGAGAGGTAAGGGCAGCACTGTGGCTAACCCCCATCACACCGCCTCCTCATAAGAATGACCCGCCCGCAGCCCATCCCTTACCCGGGCGGCGATCGCCAGAAATTCCGGGCTCTCGCGAATGTCGAGCGGTCGCGCCCGGGGCAGGTCGCTCTCGATGATATCCGTCACCCGTCCCGGCCGGGGCGACATCACCACGATCTTGGTCGACAGATACACCGCCTCGGGGATGGAATGGGTGACGAAGCAGATGGTCTTCTGCGTGCGCTCCCAGAGCTTGAGCAGTTCGGAATTGAGGTGGTCGCGCACGATTTCGTCGAGCGCACCGAAGGGTTCGTCCATCAGCAACAGGTCGGCATCGAAGGCCAGCGCGCGGGCAATGGAGGCGCGCTGCTGCATGCCGCCGGATAACTGCCAGGGATATTTCTTCTCGAAACCGGCGAGGTTCACCAGGTCCATGGTGCGCTTGACGCGCTCGGCCTGCTGGGCCGACGTGTAACCCATGATTTCGAGCGGCAGGGCCACATTCTTCTCGATGGTGCGCCAGGGATAGAGCGCCGGGGCCTGGAACACGTAGCCATAGGCCCGCGCCTTGCGCGCTTGTTCCGGCGTCTGGCCATTGATATCGAGCGTGCCTGAAGTGGGCTGTTCCAGATCGGCAATGGTGCGCAGGAAGGTGGTCTTGCCGCACCCGGACGGACCAATGAAGGAGACGAACTCGCCCTTCTCGATGGTGAGATTGACGTCGCTGAGCGCAACGACGTCGCCGTCATTGGTCCTGAAGGTGAGGCCAAGGTTTTGGGCGGAGACGACTGCACTCATGAGCCGGCCCTCAAAGACGCGGAATCCATTAAACCCCCGACGCCGGAATACCTGATCGTTCCACCTTGCGGGGCGCGACGATTTCTTTCCACTGGCTGAGGGCCCGGTTCACGGGATTTTTCGCTTCGCGGGCCACGAACTTGCCATGGCCCGGCTCGGCCTTGACCTCGCTCTCGACAATGGAGACCTTGCCGCGGCTGAGCACGAAGCGCGGCAGGCCGGTGACCTTGAAGCCCTCGAACACATTGTAGTCGATGACCGATTGCTGGGCGGAAGCCGTAATGGTCTTGCTGCGCTTGGGGTCCCACACCACGAGATCGGCATCGGCGCCGACGAGCACCGCGCCTTTTTTCGGGTAGAGATTGAGTATCTTGGCGATATTGGTCGAGGTCACAGCCACGAATTCGTTCATGGTCAGCCGCCCGGTATTGACCCCCGCCGTCCACAGCACCGGCAGGCGATCTTCCAACCCGCCCGTCCCATTGGGAATCTTGGAAAAGTTGCCGATGCCCGTCCGCTTCTGGTCGGTGGTGAAGGCACAGTGGTCGGTGGCGACGCAGGAGAGCGAGCCCGACTGCAGCCCGGCCCACAGCGAATCCTGGTGGCTCTTGTTGCGGAAGGGCGGCGACATGACGCGGCGGGCGGCATGGTCCCAGTCCGCATTGAAATACTCGCTTTCGTCCAGCGTCAGATGCTGGATCAGCGGCTCGCCATAGACGCGCATGCCCTTCTGCCGTGCCCGGCGGATGGCCTCGTGGCTCTGCTCGGCCGAGACATGCACCACATAGAGCGGCACGCCGGCCATGTCGGCAATCATGATGGCCCGGTTGGTGGCTTCGCCCTCGACTTCCGGCGGGCGGGAATAGGCGTGGGCCTCGGGGCCGTTATTGCCTTCGGCCAGGAGTTTCTGCGTCATCGCCGCGACCACGTCGCCATTTTCGGCATGCACCAGCGGCAGCGCGCCCAGATCGGCGCAGCGCTGGAACGACGAGAACATCTCGTCGTCATTGACCATGAGCGAGCCCTTATAGGCCATGAAGTGCTTGAAGCTGGTAATGCCGCGATCGACCACTTCGGCCATTTCGCGCCACACCTGCTCGCCCCACCAGGTGATGGCCATGTGGAAAGAATAATCGGCCGAGGCCTTGCCGGTCTTGTTGTCCCACATCGAGAGGGCTTCGAGCAGGCTCTGGTTGGGATTGGGCAGGCAGAAATCGACCACCATTGTCGTGCCGCCGGCCAGCCCGGCGCGGGTGCCGCTTTCGAAATCATCGGCCGAATAGGTGCCCATGAAGGGCATTTCGAGATGGGTATGCGGATCGATGCCACCCGGCATGATGTAGCAGCCACTGGCATCCAGGGTCTCGTCGCCGGAGAGGCTCTGGCCGATCTCGACGATGGTCTCGCCTTCGATGAGGACGTCCGCCTTGTAGGTGAGGTCGGCGGTGACGACGGTGCCGTTCTTGATGACTTTGCTCATGGGGACTTTCCTTGATGGTCGAGCGCCGCCTTCCCTCGCCCCTCCGGGGAGAGGGTGGCCGGAGCGAAGCGGAGGTCGGGTGAGGGGTTACCCCGCAGAACTGCCTGGATGGTCAGCCAGCAGCCTTCGCGGTTGCCGAGCACATCATTGTTCCAGAATCGGAGAACGGAATAGCCCTGGGTGTTGAGATAAGCGGTGCGCTTCTCGTCCGACGCGCTTTCGGCATGCTGACCGCCATCAAGTTCGACAACCAGCATGGCCTCACGGCAGGCGAAGTCGGCCGTGAAAGGTCCGATGGGGTATTGGCGGACAAACTTTTGCCCGTCGATCTGGCGGTTGCGAACCATCTGCCAGAGCTGGTGTTCGGCATCGGTTTCCGCTCGACGCAGTGATCTGGCCCGAGCTACCGCTGGCTTGGAGGGCTTCGTACCCCTCACCCGCCGCTGCGCGGCGACCTCTCCCCGGAGGGGCGAGGTAAGGTCGGCAATGCCCTCGCCCTGTGGCATCACTCCACGACCTCCGCCGTTTCCACCACAGCGTGGAACAGCACGTCGGCGCCGGCCGTGGCCCATTCCCTGGAAATGTCTTCTGCCTCGTTATGCGAGAGCCCGTCCACGCAGGGGCACATAATCATGGTGCTGGGAGCCACCTTGTTGGTCCAGCAGGCGTCGTGGCCGGCGCCGGAAATGATGTCCATATGGCTGTAGCCGAGCTTTTCGGCGGCGGCGCGGACACGGGCGACCAGCACGGGATCGAAGGCGACGGGATCGAAGTGGCCCACCGCTTCCATGGCATAGCCAACGCCGAGTTGCTGGCAGATGACCTGCGCCTTGCTTTCGATCTGCTCGCGCATTGCACTGAGCTTGCCCAATTCCGGCGAGCGGATATCGACGGTGAAAACCACCGTGCCTGGCAGGACGTTGCGTGAGTTGGGCGAGAACTTCATCTGGCCCACGCCGCCGACGGCGCCGGGCTGGTGGTCCATGGCCACGGCCTGCACCATTTCGAGGATCCGCGCCATGGCGAGCCCGGCATTGACTCGCATGTTCATGGGCGTCGAGCCGGTATGGGCTTCCTTGCCGGTCAGCGTGAATTCGAGCCACCACAGGCCCTGGCCATGGGTGACGACGCCGATCTGCTTGTTCTCGGCTTCAAGGATCGGGCCCTGTTCGATGTGATACTCGAAATAGGCATGCATCTTGCGGGCGCCGACCGGCTCCTCGCCGACCCAGCCGATGCGCTGCAGCTCGTCGCCGAAGCTCTTGCCCTCCTGATCCTTGCGATCATAGGCGTAGTCGAGCGTATGAATACCGGCAAAGACGCCCGAGGCCAGCATGGCCGGGGCGAAACGGGCGCCTTCTTCATTGGTCCAGTTGGTGACGACGATGGGATGTTTCGTCCTGATACCGAGATCGTTCATCGAGCGGACCACTTCGAGCCCCGCCAGCACGCCCAGCACGCCATCATATTTGCCGCCGGTGGGCTGGGTATCGAGATGGGAGCCGACATAGACCGGCAGCGCGTCGGGGTCGGTGCCCGGCCGGGTCATGAACATGGTGCCCATCTTGTCGACACCCATGGTGAGGCCCGCTTGCTCGCACCAGCGCTGGAAGAGTTCGCGCCCCTGCCTGTCGCTGTGGGTCAGCGTCTGGCGATTATTGCCACCGGCAATGCCGGGGCCAATCTTCGCCATCTCCATGAGGCTGTCCCAGAGCCGATCACCATTGATACGAAGGTTTTCTCCTGGGGCGGGCATAGGGCTACTCTTTGATTGGATCGGCATTGAGCCGATAGCTGCGTTGCTTTGTCGTAGCACTGAGCGTGCCGCGTGCCCCTCGCCCCTGAGGGGAGAGGGTGGCCGGAGCGAAGCGGAGGTCGGGTGAGGGGTTCAGCGTCAGGGTGGTAAGCAGCGCTTGCCACACCCCGTCTGCGCTATCGAGAACCTCGTTGTTCCAGAAGCGCAGCACCGAGTAGCCCTCAGCATTGAGATATGCGGTGCGTCTGGCATCATTCACATTCTCAGAATGTTGGCCGCCGTCGACTTCGACGATCAGCGCAGCTTCGCGGCAGACGAAATCGGCGATGTAGGGGCCGATGGCAAGTTGGCGGACGAATTTGTGGCCATCGAGTTGGCGGCCCCGCAGCGTTTTCCAAAGCCGCATTTCGGCGTCGGTGCTGTTTTGGCGCAAGGTGCGTGCCCGCGAGACTGAACCCCTCACCCGCCGCTGCGCGGCGACCTCTCCCCTCAGGGGAGAGGTTACTTCCGCATCGATGCTGGGTTCAGTTTCGCGCATCACTTATTTCGCGCTCGGGAAGCTGAATTCGGCGCCACCCTTGATGCCGGCGGGCCAGCGGGTGGTGACGGTTTTGAGGCGGGTGTAGAAGTGGACGCCTTCGGGGCCGTAGATGGAGTGATCGCCGAACAGGCTTCGCTTCCAGCCGCCGAAGGAGTGATAGGCCACCGGCACCGGGATGGGCACGTTGACGCCCACCATGCCGACCTCGATCTTGTCGGCGAATTCGCGGGCGGCGTCGCCGTCGCGGGTGAAGATGGCGGTGCCATTGCCATATTCGTGCTCGTTGATGAGCTTGACCGCCTCGTCATAATGATTGGTGCGCACCACCGAGAGGACGGGGCCGAAAATCTCTTCCTTGTAGATGCTCATGTCGGGCGTGACATTGTCGAACAGTGTGCCGCCGACATAGTAGCCGCCTTCATAGCCCTGCAGCGTGAAGCCTCGGCCATCGACCACGAGGTCGGCGCCCTGCTCGACGCCTGAGTCGATGTAGCCGACAATCTTGTCGCGATGCATCTTGGTGACGACCGGACCCATTTCGGCGTCCTTGTCGCTGGCCGGGCCGATCTTGAGGCTTTCGACGCGCGGCTTGAGCTTGGCCACCAGCGCATCGGCGGTTTCCTTGCCGACCGGCACGGCAACCGAAATAGCCATGCAGCGCTCGCCGGCCGAGCCATAGCCGGCGCCCATCAGCGCATCGGCGGCCTGGTCGAGATCGGCATCGGGCAGGATGACCATGTGGTTCTTGGCGCCGCCCAGGGCCTGGACGCGCTTACCGGCCCTGGTGCCGCGCTGATAGACATATTCGGCAATCGGGGTCGAGCCGACAAAGCTCACCGCCTTGATATCGGGATGGTCGAGAATGCCATCGACCATTTCCTTGTCGCCATGGACGATATTGAGAATGCCTTCGGGGAGCCCCGCTTCCATGAACAGGTTCCAGGCCAGCATGGAGGCGCTGGGATCGCGCTCGGAGGGTTTGAGGATGAAGCTGTTGCCGCAGGCGATGGCGGCCGGATACATCCACATCGGCACCATGGCCGGGAAGTTGAACGGGGTGATGCCGGCGACCACGCCAAGCGGCTGGCGATCGGAATAGGTGTCGATGCTGGGGCCGACATTGCGGGAAAATTCGCCCTTGAGCAGCTGCGGAATACCGCAGGCATAATCGACGCAGTCGATGCCACGGGCGACTTCACCCAAAGCGTCGTCATGCACCTTGCCGTGTTCGCGGCTGATCTCGCGGGCCAGGTCATCGGCATATTGATCGAGCAGCGCCTTGAACTTGAACATGACGCGGGCGCGCTTCATCGGGGTCGTATTGCCCCACGCGACCTGGGCCTTCTTGGCCGAAGCCACGGCTTCGTTCAGCTCGTCCAGTGTCGACAACGGCAGCTCGGCCGAAACTTCGCCGGTAGCCGGGTTGAATACCGGCACGCGGCGCGTCGAAGCCGAGACATAGCGTTTGCCGGCAACGGCATTCTCGATAACAGCCATCAGTCGATGCTCCTCAGGACGGTGCGAATGGCATCGATCAGCTCGGCGATCTGTGCCTTGCTGACGATCAGCGGCGGGCTGAGCGCGATGATGTCGCCGGTGGTGCGGATCAGGTAACCGTTCTCGAAGGCCTTCACGAAAGCCGAGAAGGCGCGCTTGGTGGGCGCGCCGGCAATGGGTTCCAGCTCGATGGCGCCGACCAGGCCGATATTCCTGATATCGATGACATGGGGTTCGCCCTTGAGCGAATGGAGCGCATCCTGCCAGACGGGCGCGAGTTCGGCGCCGCGGGTGAGCAGGTCCTCGTCCTTGTAGGTTTCGAGCGTGGCGAGGCCCGCCGCCGAGGCAATCGGGTTACCCGAATAGGTATAGCCGTGGAAGAACTCGATGACGTGTTCGGGGCCACCCATGAAGGCATCGTGGATTTCGGAGGAAACCAGCACCGCCCCCATGGGGATGACGCCATTGGTCAGGCCCTTGGCGGTGACCATGATATCGGGCGTGACGCCGAAATAGTCGGCGCCGAACGGCGTGCCGAGGCGTCCGAAGCCGGTGATGACCTCGTCGAAAATCAGCAAAATTCCGTGCTTCTTGGTGATGTCGCGCAGGCGCTGCAGATAGCCCGCGGGCGGGATCAGCACGCCGGTCGAGCCGGCGACGGGTTCGACGATGACGGCGGCGATGGTCGAGGCATCGTGCAGGGTGACGATGCGTTCGAGTTCGTCCGCCAGTTCCACGCCATGCTCGGGCAGGCCCCTGGAAAAGGCGTTCTTGCCCAGATTATGGGTATGCGGCATATGGTCGACGCCGGTGAGCAGCGTGCCGAACATCTTGCGGTTGGTGACGATGCCACCCACCGAAATGCCACCGAAATTGACGCCGTGATAGGCGCGCTCGCGGCCGATCAGGCGCGAGCGGGCGCCATCGCCCTTCACCCGGTGATAGGCGAGCGCCACCTTGAGCGCCGTCTCGACCGATTCAGAGCCGGAATTGGTGAACAGCACATGGTCGAGCCCCTTGGGGGCGATATCGACGATGCGGTTGGCCAGCTCGAACGCCTTGGGATGGCCCATCTGGAAAGCGGGCGCATAGTCGAGTTCGGCCGCCTGTCTGGCGATGGCCTCGACGATTTTCGGCCGCGCGTGGCCGGCATTGACGCACCACAGACCTGCCGTGCCGTCGAGCACCTGGCGGCCATCGGAAGTGGTGTAATGCATGTCCTTGGCGGCGACGAACATGCGCGGGGATTTCTTGAACTGGCGATTTGCCGTAAAGGGCATCCAGAACGCACTGAGATCGTTCGGCACCACGGCATTGGAATTGGACACGTCGCTCCCCTTAAATCTGCACCAGTCTTGCTTTTGCTCTTGACGGCGGACCGCTAAGTCCAGAAATTTTGACCAGTTGGAAAAATGTTAGCACTCCCAAACTTTCTAGCAAGGCGAAAATGCCGCCGAACAAAGTGAAAAGTGCCGAGCCATCAGTCGCCCCAAAGCGCCAGCACAAGGCTGACGCCAAGGCGGCGGCGCATCCGCATGCCAAGCCGCGGCCGCTGACGCGCATCCAGCGCGAAAAGCAGGACCTCATTCTCGAAGCGGCGCTCGAAGTCTTTTCGGTGCATGGCTTTCGCGGCTCGACGATCGACCAGATCGCCGAGGTGGCCGGGATGAGCAAACCCAACCTGCTGTATTATTTCCCGCGCAAGGAAGAGATACATCGCCGGCTGATGTCGGCTTTGCTCGACACCTGGCTGGCCCCGCTCAAGGAGATGGATGCCGGCGGCGACCCCTTCCCCGAAATCCGCTCCTATATCCGCCGCAAGCTGGAAATGGCGCGCGACTATCCGCGCGAAAGCCGGCTATTCGCCAATGAGATGCTGCAGGGGGCGCCGCGCATCATCGAAATGCTCGAAGTCGACCTGCGGAACCTGGTCGATGAAAAGGCACAAATCCTGCTCGGCTGGATGGACCAGGGCAAGCTGGCCCATACCGATCCCTATCACCTGATCTTCTCGATCTGGGCCACCACCCAACATTATGCCGATTTCGACGTGCAGGTGCGCGCCGTGCTGGGCAAGGACCGGGGCGGCGAGGGTCGCTTCGAGGATGCCGCCCGCTATCTCGAACAGTTGTTCCTGTTCGGGCTGACGCCGCGCAAGGCCTGATAGTTAAGCGCACGCTTGACAAACCTATTTGGCCGACCTACACTTAAGCCATAGATTAAGTGATGGAGCAGAAAATGACCCAGCAAGTTCACGCTCATATGAGCCTGTCGCTCGACGGCTATGGCACGGGCCTCAAACAGACACGGGAAAAGCCGTTCGGCGACATCCCCGAGGGGGAGCCCCTGCATCGCTGGATGATCGAGGATGCCGATAACAACAAGGTCGAGATCGACGCCATCTGCGACTATGGCGCCTTCATCATGGGGCGGAACATGTTCGCGGCGCCGGGACGTGACGTCTGGGAGGCCGAATGGAAGGGCTGGTGGGGTCCCAATCCGCCCTATCACGCGCCGGTTTTCGTTTTGACCCACCATGCCCATCCCGCGATCGAAATGGAGGGCGGCACGGTGTTTCACTTCGTCACCGAAGGGCCGGACGCGGCGATGGCCAAGGCCAGGAAAGCGGCAGGCGCGCGCAATGTGGTGATCGCCGGCGGCGTCAGCACCTTGCGGCACTATCTCAACGCCGGAGATATCGACATGCTGCACCTGCAGATCGCGCCGATTGTCCTGGGCGCGGGCGAGTGCCTGTGGCACGGGCTCACCGCGACGCTCGAACCCACCGGCGCGCGGGCGACGCGCTTCACCACCCATATGGATTATCGCGTAGTGAAGGGCTGAGCGTGCCGTCGCGGCTCTAGCGGCCGCGAGGGGCCTTGCCGATCGGGCCGAGATGGGTCTGCTCGAAGGCGCCGAGCTTGAGGCCGTAGCCGAGCAGGCGATCGAAGCCGATATGGGCGACCCAGATGGCGGCGAGGCCATGGGCCAGCGGGCCAAGGGCCAATCCGGCGAGCGCCAGCAAAGCCGGCGTAATGTAGGTATGGCCCAGATTGTAGCTCAGCGCGCCAAGCCGCGCCGAGCGCAGATAGCCCAGCATGGCGATGTCAGGCACGAGGAACAGCAGGGCGAAGATCCACCAGGACTGGCCGAGCCAGCTATAGGCGGCCACGCCCAGGCCCAGCGCGGCGAGGCCTTCGAGGCGTTGCAGCAGGATGGCGTCGGCGGCGGGGTGGTTGGGGGTCATGGCGAGCCTCTCTTGTGATGACCCGAATATAGGGCCATTCACGGATGCGCTGAATTGGCCAAAATCGGGCGTTTCTCATTCAAAACTGAATAGAGAGGCCCGCCACAATCGCACCATATTCGGGCCACGGAGGCCATGGACAGGCACCGATTACCGAGGGAACCCGTCGCAATGGCCCGTTTTGGCACAGTTGACCGGGAACCGTGGCATGATGGCCACAGCACGCAAGGCGAATCCTCAAAACCGTATTCCTCGCCGATCTGAATCCGAAGATCGGCATTCTGGCGGATTCATTTCCTCCAATTTCGCCGGTCCGCTTCGCAATCGGCCGCCAATCGTACCGAAATTCCTGCGGCAAATGGGCAACACAGGGCGCGCGGAGGCCAGTTGTGGCCAATATGGGCACATTGTGGCCCGCCCTGCCCGTTAGTCGGCACTCACCTTCCAACTGACGTGAGTGCCTGAGTTTGATTAGCAAAGCCGTTTCCGCCGCCGCAATTGCTGCAGCTTTCCTTTCCCTGTCCACTGCAGCCTATGCCCAATGCGGCGGCGCCTCCTGGTACGGTCCCGGTTTCAACGGGAAACGGGCCGCCTCGGGAGAAATCTTCAACGAGAACGCCATGACGGCGGCGCATCGTTCCCTGCCCTTCGGCACCAAGGTCATGGTCACCGACCAGCGTACCGGCGCCGAAATCGAAGTCACCATCAATGATCGCGGGCCGTTCCACGGCAGCCGCATCATCGACCTCTCCAAGGCCGCGGCCACCAAGCTGGGCTTCCGCAACCGCGGCACGACCTCGGTCTGCATCAGCCAGCTCTGAGTGCGTGATCAAGCAGGCAAGGCCGCCTCCGATGGGGGCGGCCCTTGCTGTTTGTGAATACAGTTGCCACAGTCGATACCCTCCCCTTGAGGGTGGGCAGGAGTCGATGAATTTACCGCAGGCCCAGGGCCTCGATGGCCGCGACCTGCTCGGCATCCAGCGGGCCCTGCCGTTCGGCAGTGAGCGCCTGGTCGAGCTCGGCGACATTCTTGACGCCCAGCACCAGCGTATCGACCCCGTCAATGCCCAAAGCATAGCGATGCGCCACGATGGCCGGGTCCTCACCCCATTGCGCGCAGAGGGCGCGGAAAGGCGCGGCGCGGCGGAAGTCATCTGATGTGGGCGAATTGTCCGCCCGGTCGAGCCCCGAGGTCAGCGCTCCCGCCTGCACCGCCCGCACTCCCATGACGCCGACGCCGTTGGCCTGCGCCGCGGCGATGACGCGGCGGGGACGCGGCGCGAGTCCGGTGCCGTTCATCTCGCCGGGACTATCGAGCAGGTTGGCAATGGCCTGCACTGCGGCAGGGCGGGGTCCGGCCGAAAGCGCGTCGATGGTGGCGGCGGCGTGATTGATGCCGGTAACGCCCCAATGGCCGATCAGCCCTTCGCTCACCAGAAGGGCAAAGGCCGGCCGCACCGCCTCGCGGTAGAGCGACAGGCTGGTCGAGCGCTCGTCCTTTGGCGGCTGTCCTGCCGGATATTCGAAGTCGTCCGGCCGGATTTCGCTATGCAGCAACAGCATGTCCACCCGTTCCAGCCGCATGGCCGTTAGGCTGGCCTCGAGCGAAGTGCGCAGACGCGGATAGACATCCGCAGCACCAACGGTTCCCAGGCCATGCTTGGTGGTGACGCGCACGCCGCGCGGCAACTTGCCCTCGAAGGCGCGGCCGATCATGGCCTCGCAGATCTTGTAGCCGGGCGCGGCGTCGATCAGGTCGATGCCGCTGTGCACGGCGTGGCGGAGCGTTGCCACCGCGTCATCCTCCGAGGTCGGACCCCAGACCTGGCCGATGCCGCCGCCGCCAAGGGTGAGGCGGCTGACCGAGCCGAATGGACCAAGCGTATTGAGTTTCATCCGGCTTCTCCTCAGCAATCGGGGCTGGCGACGAAGCAGGCGATATCCTCGCGCGTCGTGCCGACATCGGCCAGCAGCCGGTCATCGAGCGTATGCAGCTTGCGGATGGCGATCCGGCGCAGACGCCAGTCGTTGAATTTGCGGGCCAGGGGTCCAAACATCTCTCGTCTCCTTCGGTAACGGCAAAGCACAACCAGCGCCGAAACGGAGGGCGTTTCGGATTTTCAGGCCTGGCGGTATCGGCTTTGCGCAACAGCGCCGTATCGGCGCCGCTGGGACATACCTTGCTCATTTTGCTGCACTTTCGCTATAGTCGAGAGTGCAAGACTCTTTGCAGAAATGAAAAATGGACTTCAGTTGGGACGATCTCCGGCTGTTTCTCGATGTGGCGCGGCTGGGTGGGCTCAGCGCCGCCACCGAGACGACGCGGCTGAGCGCGGCCACTCTGGGCCGCCGCGTCGCCGCGCTTGAGCGGCAGGTGGGCGAACCCCTGTTCCATCGCAGCCAGACCGGCTATCGCCTGACCCAGGCGGGCGAGGACCTCCTCGCTCGCGCCGAGGATGTGGAAGCGGCCATGCTGTCGCTGCGGCGCTGGAAGGAGGGGGCCGTCGGCGAGCGCGTGGTGCGGCTTTCGGCCGGGTCATGGACATCGGCCTTCGTCGCCAGCCATATCGGGGATATCTGGACGGTCGAGGACCGCTTCGGGCTGGAATTCGTCACCGCCATGCAGAAGGTCGATATCGGCCGCCGCAATGCCGATCTGGGAATCCGCAACGAGCGGCCGACCGAGCAATGGCTGGCCGGGCGGCTGATCGGCACGGTGGCCTATGCCATCTATTCAGGACTCAACCTGATCAACGGCATCAAGGCCGGCTATTTCGTCGGCGTTTCCGGCGAGAGCGGGCAGACCCATTCGTCGCGCTGGATGCAGGCGCGGCATGGCGACCGCATCGCCGTGCGCGGCAATGACGCCATGGGCGTGCGCGAACTGGTGGCTGGTGGCGCAGGCCTATCGGTCTTTCCATGCTTTGTCGGCGACAGCGATCCGCGCCTGGTGCGGGTCGCCCCGCCCATTGCCGAGCTCGAAACGGATCAGTGGCTGGTGAGCCACCACGAGGAGCGGCACGAGCCCTCGGTGCATGCGGTGGGAGATCGCATCGTCGCGCTGATGAAACGGCACGGCGCCTTGTTCAGGGGCGAGATGCCGCTGCATTGAAGCCGCCATCCGTTAGCCCTCCCTTAGCACTCGGGCCTTACCATGCGCGCCGGGAAGTTGACGGAGTGGCAGGGCATGAAGGCCGCCGCTTACATTGTCGGGCCAATGGACGGGCCGGGCGCTGCATTGATGGATCTGGCGCGCCGCCTCGGTTTTTCGGCGGTGCTGCCCTATGCCGGCGTGGCGCAGGCCGAGCAGCAATCCGTCCGCACGCCTGTCTGCTATTTCCTGTTTGCCGCCGTTCCCGATGTCGGGGCGCTGCGCGGCGTCGCCGAAGCCATCCGCTTCTGTCCCAGCCGGCGCGTGCGCTTTTCGCCGCTGATCTATTTCTCCGAAAGCCCCTCGATCGAGACCATCACGCGCTGCATCAATATGGGGTTCGATGACGTCATCACCATGCCGTTCACCCGGAGCCGCGTGGCCGAGCGCATCGACCGCCAGGTGGGGCAGAGCCATGTCTATTATGAAACGCCGGGCTATTTCGGCCCCGACCGCCGCGACCGCGTCACCGGGCCCAGGCGCGCCGCCGAAACCCGCGCCGGCGGCCAGTTCCGGCGCCTCGAAATCGTGCGTAACCTGCTGACCGGGGTCAATGTGGTGCGCGACGACTCCTACATGGCCCCGGCGGGGTAGAACGCCCCCGCCCCCTGGTGGTCGCCGGTGGGCGGGCGACCTCACGCAAATTGCGCGTTCCACTGAGCGTGGGCACCCTCTCCCCTGAGGGGAGAGGTGACGTCTTGATCCCCTCCATATGCGATGACCCCACAAGGAGACAGCATTGCCCTGCGACACAATTGCAACGTTGCAAAAATCTCCTGAAATCGTTTCCCGGCGCTATTTCCCGGCGGGCGGTTTTCGCATAGTTTCGGGCCGATAATTTCACGAGTTTTCAGCCATGAGATTCGGCATTGACCTGCCGCCCCAGATCAAGGTGTTCGGGGCGTTTTTCGTTTATTCGTTCTGCATGGGCAGCATGTTTCCGCGCCTGCCCGATATCCAGACGGCCATGGGCGTCGGCGAGGGCCAGCTTGGCCTGGCGCTGATCGGCTCGGCCGTCGGCACGCTGGTCTCGCTGACCTTTGCCGGCCGCTTCATCGAGGCCATCGGTTATCGCCGTGTGCTGCTCACGGCCATTCCGCTGCTGTCGGTCTTTTATGCCCTGGCCATGTGGGCCCAGGGCCCGCTGCTGTTCTTCCTCCTGCTGCTGCCGGTCGGTCTCACCATCGGCTGCATCGAGATCATCATCAATATCGAGGCCGATCGCGTCGAGCATGCCATCGGCCGGCGCATCATGAGCCGGGCCCATGCCTTCTGGAGCCTGGGCTTCTTCACGGCCGGCATGGTGGGCTCCTTCATCGCCCAGACCGGCCTTTCGGTGCAGCTTCACCTGTTGCTGATGATCCCGGTCATAGCAGTCGCCACCCTCGTCGTGCTGGGCCGGTTCGAGCCGGCGCCGCACCGCACCGGGTCGAGCACCGATGAAACGCCGCACCTGGCGCGGCCGACCCTGGCCATCATGATGCTGGTGGCGGTGTGCCTCTCGGCCATGCTGATGGAGGGCGCCGGCATCGACTGGTCGGCCATCTATATGCGCGACATGTTCGCCGCCACTCCGTTCTGGGCCGGCATTGCGGTGGCCACCGTTGCCGGCTCGCAGGCCTTTGCCCGCTTCTTCGCCGATGGGTTCGTCGATCGCTACAATCCGGTGACGGTGGCGCGGACGCTGCTCACCATCATGGGCGGCGGCGTGCTGCTGGTCTTCTTCGCGCCGGTCGCCTGGTCGGCCTATCTGGGCTTTGCCATGATCGGCGTGGGCTCGAGCGCGCTGTTCCCGCTGGCCATGTCGGCCGCGGCGCAGCAGACCGACCGGCCGGCGGCGATCAACGTGGCGGCTTTGGCGCAATTCTCCTTCACCGCCTTTCTGCTCGGGCCGCCGCTGCTGGGCTATGTCGCCGAGCATTTCGGCATCCGCTGGACCTTCGGCGTCGGCATCCCGCTGGTCGTCTTGGGCCTGGCCACGGCCCACGTTCTGGCGCCACGCCGCGCCAGCAAGGTCGTCACCCCATGACCATCGCCCCGCAGCACCGGCTCTATGCCTGCTTTTTCTTCTTCGCCCTGACCACGGGCGCGCTGATGTCGCGCCTGCCCGATATCCAGACCCATCTTGGTGTCAGCGAGAGCCAGCTCGGCCTCACCATGATCGGCATGTCGATCGGCTCGCTGATCTCGCTGACCTTCGGGGCGGCGGTGATCGAAGGGCTGGGCGTGCGGACCACCGCCTTCGTCACCGTGCTCGGGCCGGCTCTGCTCTTCGCCATCATTCCCTGGCTCGGGGCGGCGCCGGCGGTGTTCGCCGTGCTGTTCGCCACCGGCCTCTTGTCCGGGGCGCTCGAGATCAACCTCAATGTCGAGATCGACCGGCTGGAAATGCATACCGGCAAGCGCTTCATGAACCGGGCGCATGGCTTCTGGAGCGTCGGCTTTTTCGTGACGGCCCTGGCCGGCGCCGCCATCCGCCAGTCGGGCCTGTCGGTCGAGGCCCATCTGGGGCTGGTCGCCACCATTATCGTCGTGGTCGGGGGGTTGCTGATCGCGGGCATCGTGCCGGCTCCCGCGCCGATGCGGACCCAGTCCGAGAATACGCACCGGATCGCCTTCCCCCATTGGGGCCTGCTGCCGCTGTGCCTTATCGGCTTTGCCGCCTTTCTGGTGGAAGGCGCCGGCATCGACTGGTCGGCCATCTATATGCGCGACGTCTTTTCCGCCGAGCCGTTTGTCGGCGGCATGGGGCTGGCGCTGTTCGCCTTCTTCATGGCGGTGATGCGGCTGCTGGCCGATCCGGTGGTCGAGCGGTTCGGCCCGCGCAACGTGGCCATGGTGTTGCTCGGCCTGGCCAGTATCGGCGTGCTGATGGTTGGCTATGCGCCGCTGCCCGGCGTGGCTTTGGCCGGTTTCGCATTGATGGGTATCGGCTGTTCGGCCGTCTATCCGCTGGCCGTTTCGGCCGCGGCACAGCGCACCGACCGGCCGGCGGCGGTCAATGTCGCGGCTTTGGGGCAGGTGAGCTTCGTGGTGTTCTTCCTGGCGCCACCCCTGCTCGGCTTCGTCGCCGAATATCTGGGCATCCGCAATTCCTACCTGGTGTGCCTGCCGCTGCTGCTGGCCGGGCTGTGGGCGTCGAGCTTCGCGCTGGGCAAGCGCAAGATCCAAGCGCCGCACGGATTGCCGCCCGAACCGGTGCCGCCGCATGGCTGACTTGCCGCCCCAGAGCCTGCCGCCAATCATCGACCTGCGCCAGTCGGCGACGGCCCTGCGGGTGCAGCGCGGGGTCATGCGCATGCTGCGCGAGCGGCATGACATGGCCTGCTATGCCGAAGTACCCTTGGCCAATGGGCGGCGGGCCGACGTGCTGGCGGTGGGGCCCAAAGGCGAGATCTGGATCATCGAGATCAAGTCGAGCCTGATCGATTTCCAGGTCGATCGCAAATGGCCGGAATACCGGGAATTTTCCGACAGGTTCTTCTTCGCCAAGCCGCCCGAGCTGGACGCGGAAATCTTTCCTGAGAGCGAAGGCCTGATCGTTGCCGATGGCCATGACGGCGCCATCCTGCGCGACAGCCCCGATACGCCCCTGGCCCCGGCAAGGCGCAAGACCCTGATGCTCAAGCTCGCTCGCATGGGCGCCGACCGAATCCACATTCTCATGGACCCCGGACCTCAATAGTGACTTCCGCCCGCTGGCGCATCATCGCCGTCTTCGTCCTGCAGGCGCTCAGCATGGGCGCGATTCAGACCCGCATTCCCGATATACAATTGGCCATCGGCCTCAACGATGCCCAGCTCGGGCTGGCCCTGATGGGCCTGCCGGCCGGGGCGCTGTCGATGTTCCTGTTTTCGAGCCATATCATCGCCCACTTCGGCCCGCGCCGCACCGTGCTCACCTTCCTGCCGGTCCAGACCATCGCGGCCAGCGCCATTGCCGTGGCGCCCGATTTCTGGAGCATGGCCGGCCTGTTCTTCATCATGGGCATTGGCAGCGCCGTCACCAATATCGCCATGAATGTGGAGGCCGACCGCATCGAGGCGGCCAGCGGGCGCCGCGTGATGAATACCTGTCACGGCGCCTGGAGCATCGGCTTTCTGGCGGCCGCCCTGCTTGGTTCGCCCATCCGGGGGCTGGGTATTTCGTCCATTCTGCATATGGGGGTCGCCGCGCCGCTGGTGTTGGGCGCCATGCTGGTGGTCGTGCTGCCGATGGCCGACGCCCCCGAACGCGCCCATGGCGGCGGCAGCGGCCGCCGGCGCCTGTCCTGGCCGACGCTGATGACGCTGGCGCTGGTTGCCTTCGGGCTCGGTGGAGAACTGCTCGAAGGGGCAGCGCGCTCGTGGTCGATCATTTTCCTGCGCGACAGCTTCGCCATTCCGGCCTGGATAGAGTCGCTGGCCCTGCCGGCCCTGCTCGCCATGATGGCGATCGGCAGGCTGCTGGCCGACCGGCAGATCGACCGCTTCGGTCCGGTGCGGGTTGCCCGCGTCATGAGCGCCACCGCCTTTGCCGGGCTCTGCGCCGTGGTGTTTTCAATCAATGCCGGCATGGCACTGGCCGGCTTCGGCCTCGTCGGCCTGGGCATCTGCGTGCTCTATCCGCTGATGCTGTCGGGCGCGGCCGGGCTGGGCGACCGTCCGGCGGCCGAGAATGTCGCCGCCATGACGCTGGTGGTGCAGATCATCAGCCTGGGCGCGCCGCTGCTGATCGGCGCGGTGGCCGAGGGCTTCGGCATCCGCTACGCCTTCGGCATGCTGCTGCCGCTCTTGGCACTCGGCTGGGCCATGGCGGGCGTGCTGGCGCCGAAGAAGGCATAGCCCCTATTCGTCGAAGCTCTGGCTCTCCACCGGGGTAATCGGTGTTGCCACCGGCGGCGGGGTGGGCGCGGCGCCAAGGGCGTCGAGTTGCTTCTGCAGCGCCCGCATTACCGCCAGCTTTTCCTCGGCCGTGCCGTCCTGCAGCCGCTGGCTCAGGCGGATGGAGAAATCGGAGAAGGCATTGTGCCAGTCCGAATGGACCTGCAACGGGTCGATGCGCTGGGTCGCCGGCTTTGCCTTGGCAGCAATACCGGCCGCCGTCAGCTCGAAATAATCGTCGAGCAAAGGCAGGATGATCTGGTCGCCGGCAATCCCCGTCGTCATCAGCGCGGCGCGCAGGGCGGCGCGTTCCTCGTCCTCGCCATGGGTCAGGAAGATGGCGCCATGGGCGGGCAGGCGCTCCTTGATCCACGCCATCAGCTCGGAATGGTCGGCATGGGCCGAGTAATTGCCCATGGAGCGGATGGTGGCGCGAATGGGCACCAGCGTACCGTGGATGCGAGCCTCCTTGGCGCCGGAGAGGATGACATGCCCCAACGTGCCGGGCGCCTGGTAGCCCACGAACAGCACGGTGGCGTTGGAGCGGATCAGGTTGTTGCGCAGGTGATGCTTGATGCGCCCGGCATCGCACATGCCCGAGGCGCTCATGATGATGGCGCCGCCGCGGATGGAATTGATGGCCTTGGATTCCTCCACCGCCTCGATGATGCGGAAGCGGGGATCGTTGAACAGCTCGTCGGCGCCCAGTTCGACATCGTCGAACATTTTCGCATATTTGCGATAGACGCCGGTCACCTTTGACGCCAGCGGGCTATCGAGGAAGACCAGCCGCGGATCGATCTCGCCCGATTTGATCAGATAGCCGATATCGTGCAGCAGCTCCTGGCTGCGCTCGACGGCAAAGCTGGGGATGACGAGATTTCCCCCGCGCGCCAGGGCGGTATTGATCTCCTCCTTGAGCGCTTCGCGGCGCTGCACCAGCGTATAGTCTTCGCGCTCGCGGCCGCCATAGGTGCTTTCGCTGAGGATATAGTCGAAGCCCGCCGGCCCCTCGGGCTCGTTGTAGAACACCTTCTCGTCCGGCCCGATATCGCCCGAAAACATCAGGCGGATGATCTTGTCGCCATCCTTGACCTCGACCTCGATCGAGGCCGAGCCGATGATATGGCCGGCATTCCAGTAGCGCGCCCGCACCCCCGGCGCCGGGGTGATCCACTCGCCATACTGGCAGGTCTGGCGATGCTGCAGCGCTTCCTCGGCATCCTCCATGCCGTAAAGCGGCCTGGCCGGCTCGTCGCCGCGCCGGGCATGCTTGCGCGTTTCGCGCTCGGCCTCGCTCTCCTGGATGCCGGCGCTGTCGGGCAGCAGATATTCGAGCAGCCCCGAAGTCGGCTCGGTCATCCACATCGGCCCGCGCCAGCCCTCGCGATAGAGCTTTGGCAACAGACCCGCGTGATCGATATGGGCATGGGTCAGTAGCAGGAAATCGATGGCCTTGGCATCGAACGGCGTCGGCTTGAGATTGAGATCGCGAACCGACTTGTTGCCCTGGAACAGCCCGCAATCGACGAGAAACTGGCCGCCCGGATGCACCACCCGATAGCAGGACCCGGTCACCGTGCCCGCCGCGCCGTGGAAGTGAAGGGTGACGGTCATGGCGGTGCTCCGGGGTTTATGCAGGGACGGCCGGAGACTAAGCCGACCCGCTCGGCAATGTCGAGGCGGGATATCACCTCGCCCCTGAGAGGGTCGCAGACATGGGAAGTCGCGTCAGCGCGGGGCGCGCTTGGCCAGGATGCGCTGCAGCGTGCGCCGGTGCATGTTGAGCCGCCGCGCCGTCTCGGACACGTTGCGGTCGCACAGCTCATAGACGCGCTGGATATGTTCCCAGCGCACCCGGTCGGCAGACATCGGGTTTTCCGGCGGCTCGGGCTTGTCCTCGCCGGTGGCGAGCAGGGCGTTGATGACGTCGTCGGCATCGGCGGGCTTGGAAAGATAGTCCACCGCGCCCAGCTTCACCGCCGTCACCGCCGTCGCGATATTGCCATAGCCGGTCAGCACCACGGCGCGCGCATCGGGGCGCCTGGTGTGGAGGGCCGACACCACGTCGAGGCCGTTGCCATCCTCGAGCCGCAGGTCGACCACGGCATAGGCCGGCGGCTTTTCCGCCACCGCCGCGAGGCCGTCGGCCACCGTGCCGGCAATGCGGACATCGAAGCCCCGCCGCGCCATGGCGCGCTCAAGGCGCGAAAGGAAAGCCGCGTCGTCATCGACAAGCAGCAGGCTGGGGTCACTGGCCAGGAGATCTTCGATCGTGCTCATGACTGTCATTTAGGGGGTTGGCGACAAAAGGTCAAAATATGGCTGGGGTATCCGCTATCCCTGCGCCTCCACCGCACTCCTTGGCCAAACAATCCGAACCCTTGCGTGACCCTCGGCCGCGATATTTTCGAAGGCCAGCCGGCCGCCGGTGCGTTCCAGCAGCGTCTTGGCGATGAAGACGCCCAGTCCCAGCCCGCCGGGCTTGTTGGCGTCGGGGCCCTGCGGGTCGCGCGGGCGGCTGGTGAGATAGGGCTCGCCCAGCCGGGCGATCAGCTCGGGCGCGAAGCCCGGCCCGTCGTCGGTGATCGAGACCGAGACCGCGTCGCGGTCCCATGCCGCCTCTACCCGCACCGAACTGCGGGCGAAGTCGGCGGCATTCTCGATGAGATTGCCCAGCCCATAGAGCAGGCCGACGCTGCGCTGGAACACCGGGGCCGGCCCGGCCGCCTGTTCGTAATAGAACAATATCGCCTTGCCGCGCCCTTCATGGGGCCGCGCCACTTCGGCCAGCAGGTCGGTCAGCGGCACGGCGGCAAAGGGGTCACCGCCATCGCTGCCCAGGTTCCTGAGCTTGGCCAGGATCGCCCGGCAGCGTGCCGCCTGCGCGATGATCAGCTCCACGTCATCGGCCAGATCGCTGCCCGGCTCGGCCTCGGCCCGCATTTCCTTGGCGGCCAGGGCAATGGTGGAAAGCGGCGTGCCCAGTTCATGGGCCGCGGCCGCCGCCATGCCATCCAGCGCCGACAGCTGCTCCTTGCGCGACAGCGCCAGTTCGGTCGCGGCCAGGGCGTCGGCGATCTGGCGGGCGTCGTGAGCCACGCGGTTGGTATAGGCCGAGATGAATACCACGCCGCAGACGATGGAAACCCAGATGCCGATGACATAGATGCGGTTGAAGACGATGCGCTCGCCGGGGCTCCAGGGCAAAGGCAGGTGCCAGACCGACAGGAGGGAGGCGATCACCGCCGCCAGCAGTGCGATGAGGAATGTCGCCCGCTGCGGCAGCGTCGTCGCCGATACCGAAACCGGGGCCAGCAGCAGCAGCGAGAACGGATTCTGCAACCCGCCGGTCAGCGCCAGCAGGCCGCCGAGCTGGCAGAGGTCGAATGCCACCTGGCTGGCGGCCGAGAGCGAACTGGGCCGGTGCGATACGCCCAGCTTCAACACCAGCCACAGATTGACCGCGGCCGAGAGCCCGATCAGCACGAAACATTCGAGCAGCGGCAGCGGGAAGCCGAGCCCGAAGGCCACGAACAGCACGCCGATGGCCTGGCCACCCACCGCCAGCCAGCGCAAAAGCACCAGGGTTTGCAGGCGCAGGGGCCGCCAGGTCGAGGGTAAAGGCAGGCCATCGGCCTGGGTCATGGTCATATCGCGGCCCTTCCGGGGCAAAAACCGGTCGCCCCATAGTGAGGCAAAAACTTCATTTCAAGGCCCAAAAACCCATGGGCACAGCATTGATCCCGCTCCGGCACGGGCCACGTAAGGGTCATCGTGACTGGGAGAATGAAACCGAAATGACCACAGCAATCATCAAACCTCAATGGTCCCCGCTGACCATCGCCCTCATGGTTATGGGCTTTATCCTGTTCTGGCCGATCGGCCTGGCCGTCCTGGGCTACATCCTCTGGGGTGAAAAGTTCGGCGGCTCGTCCGAGAAGGCCCAGGCCTACTGGAACAAGGGCCGCGACTGGTGCGCCCCCAACCGCCACCGTCACCACGGCTGGCACAACCACCGGAGCTACGGCATGAATTCGAGCGGCAATGCAGCCTTTGACGACTATCGCGCCGAACAGCTCAAGCGCCTCGAAGAAGAACGCGCCCGCCTCGACGCCGAGATCGACGCCTTCCACGAATACATGGCCAACCTCAACAAGGCCAAGGATCGCGAAGAGTTCGATCGCTTCATGAACGAACGCCGCGGCTCGCGCCAGGGCTATGACCAGCCCAAGCCGGAGCAGAATAACGGCGACCAGAACAACAATGGCTGGGGCAACAATACCTGAGCCTGACCCATCCCTCCTGAAGCCGGTCGTTTCCCGACGACTGAACTGGCGCCCCAACGGGGCGCCATTTTTGTTTACTCTTCCCCTCTCCCCTTGAGGGAGAGGGACGACCTGACGCGCGTTCAGCGGAAGGTCAGGGTGAGGGGTGCTGCGTTCAGGTACGCCAGACGCCAAGGAAGAGACCCCTCATCCGCCCTTCGGGCACCCTCTCCCACAAGGGGCGAGGGGGATCCGGTGCCCGGGGGAGTCACCGACGCAAATTCCCGCTATCATCCCCCCGCGATTCCCCGAGCCCAGATGAACCTTTTCTTCCGCGCCAAAGCCAAAATCCCCGCCAGCACCACCATCGAGATCGATGGCGCGCCGGTCACGGTCACCGTGCGCGTCAATGCGCGGGCGCGCAGCTATCGGCTGTCCATTCCCCATAGCGGGGGGCCGCTGCTGACCCTGCCGCCGCATGGCAAATGGGTCGAGGCCGAGGCCTTCCTCGCCCGCCACCGCAACTGGCTGGCCGCCCGCATCCGCCGCGCGCCCGAAGCCACCAGCTTTGCCGATGGCGGCACCGTGCCGTTGCGCGGCGTGGACCACCGCATCGTCGGCACGGGCCGCGTCCGCGGGCGGGTGGAGGTGGCCGAGATGGACGGGGAAACCGTGGTACTGGTGCCCGGCGATATCGCGCATCAGGCCCGGCGGCTGACCGACTGGCTCAAGGAGCAGGCGCAGGCCGATCTCGCCGCCCGCACCGCCATTCACGCGGCCCGGCTGGGTGTCACCGTCAAGAGCGTGCGCATGCGCAGCCAGTCGAGCCGCTGGGGCTCCTGCTCGTCATCGGGCAATATCAACTACAACTGGCGCCTGGTGCTGGCGCCGCCCTTCGTGCTCGACTATGTCGCCGCCCACGAAGTGGCGCATCTGGTCGAGATGAACCACTCCGCCGCCTTCTGGGCCACGGTCAAGCGCACCCTGCCCGACATGGAAAAAGGGCGCGCCTGGCTCAAGGCGCATGGGCGGCAGCTGATGGTCTATAGGGGATGAGCTCTTCCTATTCCTCTCCCCGTCGGGGAGAGGTGGCCCGGCGCAGCCGGGTCGGTGAGCGAGGATCGGCCTATCCAGACGGCTTGGCCAGCCCCCTCATCCGGCGCGGAGCCTGTCCTCGTGCGCGAAGCGACACGGGGGCGCCACCTTCTCCCCGACGGGGAGAAGAACAAGGGCCAAGGAGAGGCAAGAAAGCCTAATTCTCGCCGCTGCCGAAGATCAGGTCCATCAGCGTGCGCTGGCGCTGCGGCTCCTGGTAGACCGGCTGGCCGACACCGGCCGGGGGCTGCATCTGGGCCGGGGCGCCCGGCACCCAGACTTGCTGGCCGGTGGCAGGATCGACCACCAGCACCATGGGCTGGCCGGTTTCGGGATCGATCGGCGCCTGGGCAATGCCATTGGTCTGCTGCTGCAAGGGATAGCCGGTGACCGGATCGATGGCCTGGGCCGGCGCGCCGACCACCTGGCCCACCGGCATGCCGGTCGCCGGATCGATCTGGGTGCCATTGGCATCCACCAGCATGCCGCCGGTATTGTTGACGGGCATGCCCGTGGCCGGGTCGATCTGGGCCCCCACCACCATGCCGGTCGCCGGATCGACCATCTGCCCGGTCTGGATGGGCTGGTTGGCGGCCTGCGCGGCCGCGGCCGGCACATATTGGCCCGTCGCCGGATCGAGCTGCATCAGCTGCCCGGTGGTGGGGTCGGTGGTGGTCTGTACCGGCTGGCCGGTGCCGGCATTGACATATTGGGTCATGGGCTGGCCCGTCGCCGGGTCGATCGCCACCTGCCCGGTGGCCGGGTCGATCACCTGCTGGGCGACCAGCTGGCCATCATAGCTGCCGCCCGGAATTGGGGCGATGGACTTGCCGGCATGGGCCTTGGTCATGAATTGCGACCAGATCGCCGCCGGCACATTGCCGCCCGACAGGGTCGTCTTGGTGTCGTCGTCATTGCCCAGCCACACCCCGGTCACCATGGCCGAGGTATAGCCGATAAACAGCGCGTCGCGGGCATTCTGGCTGGTGCCGGTCTTGCCGCCAAATTCCCAACCGCCCACATTGGCGCTCCTGCCGGTTCCCACCTCGACGGCGGTTTCCAGCATGTCGTTCATCTCGGCCAGGATATTGGGCGCGACGACGCGGCCGGGGCCGGCATCGGAGGCCTGGTAGAGCACTTCGCCATCCTTGGCGGTGATCGAGGTGATGACATTGGGGATCACCCCCATGCCGCCATTGGCGAAGGGCGCGTAAGCGCTGGTCAGCTCGAGCAGGTTCACTTCCTGGGTACCCAGGGCGATAGACGGCACCGGCGTCAGCGGCGAGGAAATGCCCATGCGGGTAGCCACGTCGATCACCGCCTGCGGGGTGACGTCGATGGCAAGGCGCGCCGCAATGGTATTGAGCGAATAGGCCAGCCCCTGCCGCAAAGTCACCGTGCCGGCATATTTGCCCGAGGCATTGCGCGGGCTCCAGCCGTTATAATCGAACTGGGCATCCTCGGCCAAGGTCTCGGGCGTATAGCCCTTTTCCATGGCGGCCATGTAGACGAAGGGCTTGAAGGTCGAGCCGGGCTGGCGCTTGGCGGTGACGGCGCGGTTATACTGGCTGGTCTGGTAATCGACGCCGCCCACCATGGCGCGCACCGTGCCATCGACGTCCATGGCCACCAGGGCACCCTGGCTGAAGCCGCGCTTGGGGCCTTCGGAGGCCACCAGTTCCTTGACGATGAACTCGGCGTCCTTCTGCATCTTCCAGTCGATGGTGGTCTGCACCACCACGTCGCTTTCGATCTCGCCGATATAGGCGGTCATCAGGCTTTCGACCCAGTCGGCGACATAGGATTCCGAGCCTGCCACGCGGGTCCGCACCGTCTGGTTGGGGTCGATCTGGGCCGCCTCGGCCTCTTCGGGCGTGATATAGCCGTCGCGCGCCATGGCGTTGAGCGACAGGCGCTGCCGCTCGATGGCGCGTTCCGGATAGGACTTGGGATTATAGGCCGATGGCGCCGGCAGGATGCCGGCCAGCATGGCGGCCTGGCCCAGCGACAGGTTGCGCGCCGAAACGCCGAAATAGGTCTGCGCCGCCGCCTCGATGCCGGTGGCCCCGGCGCCGAAATAGACGCGGTTCATATAGAGTTCGAGGATTTCTTCCTTGGTGTAGTTCTGCTCCAGCCACACCGCCAGGATGGCTTCCTGCACCTTGCGGCCCAGGGTCTGGTCCGGGGTAAGGAACAGGTTCTTGGCCACCTGCTGGGTAATGGTGGAGGCGCCGCGGGTCACGCCGCGCGCCTGCACCATTTCGATGGCCACCGAAACCAGGCCCAGCGGGTCGACGCCGAAATGGCTCATATAGCGGCGGTCTTCGCTGGCAATGATGGCCGCGGGCACATAATAGGGCAATTCGCGATAGGTCACCGCCTCGCCGCCGGTCTGGCCGCGATTGGAGATCAGGCTGCCATCGGCGGCGAGAATGCGGATATTGGGCGGCCGCTCGGGAATGGCCCAGGTGTCGGACGAGGGCAGCTGCGCCCCGTAATAGACCACGATGCCGATGGCGGCGATACCGCCCCACAGGCACGCGACGAACCCCCACCACAAGAGGCCCATGAGGAAGCCGCCGGTGCGCGAGCGCTTCTTTTTGGCCGCCGGCTGGGCCTTGCCGCGGCGCGGTTGCCTGGGGGGCTTGGGCGGTTTGCCGCCGCCATTGCCGCCTGCGGGACGTTCATCGGCTACGGAAAATGGCATGGACTGACCCAGAGTGGGCTCCACGCGACCACTATCGCCTCCCTTGCCGCCGCGCGCTTTGGGCTGGGGCTTGCTGCCTCCGGCCTTCTGGTTGCCAACGCGGTCATCGGCGGAAATGCGAAAATCCATCAAGCGGGACCCTGAAACTGGTGCCTTTGACCTGCTTCTACCCTGTTCGCGCCAGATGGGAAACAAGAGGTTAGCAAGCGGTTAAGAGCGGTCCGACCGGCTCATGGGATTGTCTGTTGGGCAGCAGCATCCCTGCCGCTGCGCTTTCCCACGCGATCACGCAATTCTTCTGTTGGTCAATTGTGGCCGGTTTATGTGGGATTTTGCGGCTTTGCCGCGGTGTTGCGGGGGTGTCACAGCATTGTTCCCGTGCCACGGACGGGCTATGTGCCCGCACCAACCCGAAAGCCCGCCATGTTCCGACGTCTCCTCCCGCTCCTTTTCGCGCTCCTCGCCAGCCCTGCCCTGGCGCAGGAGTAGGCCATGCTCGATCGGGCGCTCGACGCGGCCATCGCCACGTTCGAGGCGGCCAGGCCGCATCTGGGTCCGAGCGAAATGGGCGTCGATGTCGCTGCCTATCGCGATGCGCTGACCTTGCAGCGCTTCGCTTCCGCCCATTGGGGCGGGGCGGTCAAGGTCGACATTGCCATCCGCGAGACGCGGACGGGTTCCTGCGCGCGCTTTGCCGCCTTCATGCGCATCCCGCCGGAGAATGGCACGGTGCGCCTGGTGCTCTGCCCGCAATTCTTCTCCGATGGCGCCGATGACCTGCGGACGCTGACCCTGCTGCATGAAATGGTTCACGCCGTCGCCGGGCCCGACGAATGCCAGGCCATGGCCTTCGCCGCCAGGGTGGAGCAGGCTGCGATGGGTCGGTTTACCCCGGTCGACGCCTATTGGCAGGCCAATGGCTGCACCGGCTCGGGCTATGCCCTGCCCTAACGCCAGCCCAGTTCCGGCGCCACCAGCTTGAGAATGCTCTCGATGACATGGGCGTTGTAGTCCACGCCCAGCTGGTTCGGCACGGTCAGCAGCAGCGTATCGGCTTCGGCAATGGCCTCGTCGGCCGCCAGTTCCCTGATCAGCTGTTCCGGCTCGGCGGCATAGCCGCGGCCGAACACGGCGCGCTTTTCCGGCTCGATATATCCGAAGCTGTCCTCCTCGCGCCCGCCGCCGCCGAAATAGGCGCGGTCCATGTCGTTGACCAGCGCGAAGATCGAGCGGCTGACCGAAACGCGGGCCTCGCGCGCATGCCCGGCCTCCTTCCAGGCCGACTTATACGCCCGGATCTGCTCGGCCTGCTGGATATGGAACGGCTTGCCGCTCTCGTCGAATTTGAGTGTCGAGCTTTGCAGGTGCATGCCGAGCTTTGCCGCCCAGACGGCGGTGGCGTCGGTTGCCGCGCCCCACCAGATGCGCTCGCGCAGGCCTTCCGAATGGGGTTCGAGCCTGAGCATGCCCGGCGGGTTGGGGAACATCGGCCGCGGATTGGGCTGGGCGAAGCCGTGGCCCTTGAGCACTTCGAGCAGCACTTCGGTCTGTTCGCGCGCCATGTCGGCATCGGTCTTGCCCTCGGCTGGGGCGTAGCCGAAATAGCGATAGCCATCAATCACCTGCTCGGGCGAACCGCGGCTGATGCCCAGTTGCAGCCTGCCGCCGGCAATCAGGTCGGCCGCGCCGGCATCCTCGGCCATGTAGAGCGGATTTTCGTAACGCATGTCGATGACGGCGGTGCCGATCTCGATCTTGCGGGTCCTGGCGCCGATGGCCGCCAGCAGCGGAAAGGGCGACGCGAGTTGGCGGGCGAAATGATGCACGCGGAAATAGGCGCCGTCGGCCCCCAGCTCCTCGGCCGCCACGGCCAGGTCGATCGATTGCAGCAGCGCATCGCTGGCCGAGCGCGTCTGCGACTGCGGCGAGGGCGACCAATGCCCGAAGGAAAGAAAGCCGATCTTTTTCATGGGAGATGCCTCGCGGGGACAATGCCGTAATGACCAAGCCTAGCTAAGCCGACTTGGCAGTCAAACCAAGCCGGTTCTGCGCAACGCATTGTTCAAGCGCATGAACACCCAGACGCCGGCCGTCTCAATCACCGTGGAACGCTGGCGGCTCTAAACCGTTGAGATAACACACTTTGATAAGGAGATTCACGATGGACTGGAACCGCGTTGAAGGTAGCTGGAAGCAGATTTCGGGCAAGGTGAAGGAACAATGGGGCAAGCTCACCGACGACGATATCGCCCAGATCAACGGCAACCGCGAACAGCTCGAGGGCAAGATTCAGGAGCGCTACGGCAAGGCCAAGGACGAGGTTCGCAAGGACATCGACGACTGGTATGGCCGCCAGCGCTGGTAGGTTCTGCCGACAAAACAAAGCCCGGCGGTTCGCCGGGCTTTTTCTATTCGGCGGCGTGGTAATATTCCGCCGAAGGCCGGATCACCCGCTACCGCGCCGGCGGTGGCCTGAAAATCTTCATCCTGTCGCAGGGTCTCCAGCGTGCGCGGCCCAGGCCGCTCGCCCGGCCAATCCGCGAATGCAAAGGCATGGTCCTCAAACGTCCAGGTTGCTCACGCTCAGGGCGTTGTCCTGGATGAACTCCCGCCTTGGTTCCACCAGGTCGCCCATCAGGGCGGTGAAGATCTGGTCGGCTTCGTCGGTCTGGTCGATTTCGACCTTGAGCAGGGTGCGCGCATTGGGGTCGAGCGTGGTTTCCCAGAGCTGGGAGGCGTTCATTTCGCCCAGGCCCTTGTAGCGCTGCAGGCTGACACCCTTGCGGCCGGCATCGGTCACCGCCTTGAACAGGCTCGACGGGCCATAGATATTGATGGTCTCGCCCTTGCGGGTCAGCGTCGGGACGCCGCCATAAATCTCGTCGAGCCGCTCGGCCAGCTGGCGCAGCTTGCGGGCATCGGCGCTCTGCAGCAGCGGCTTGTCGAGCAGGTGCCGCTCGGCCACGCCGCGCACGGTGCGCGAGAAGGCCAGTTCATCGCCGTCGGTGATCTCGCCGGTCCAGCCCTGCTCCCACTCGTCGGAAATGCGATCGAGGCGATTGCCGACACGCTTGAGCACGTCTGCCATCTTGTCGGCATCGGTCATGCCCTCGGGATCGAGACCGCCGACAATGGCAGCCTGCTCGACCAGATTCCTGTTGTAGCGCGTGTTGAGGTTTTCGATGGCGGCAACGATGGAGCGGGATTGCTGCACGATGGCCTGCAGGTCCGGGCCGGCATGCTGGTGGCCGTCGCGCGTGGTGAAGACCGCGTCTTCCAGGCCCGCCGCGATCAGATAGTCGGCCAGCGCATCCTCGTCCTTGAGATACTGCTCGGACTTGCCGCGCATGGCTTTGTAGAGCGGCGGCTGGGCGATGTAGATATGGCCGCGCTCGATCAGCTCGGGCGTCTGCCGATAAAAGAAGGTCAGCAGCAAGGTGCGGATATGGGCGCCGTCCACGTCGGCGTCGGTCATGATGATGATCTTGTGGTAGCGCAGCTTGTCGGCGTTGAACTCCTCGCGGCCGATGCCGGTGCCGAGCGCGGTGATCAGCGTGCCGACCTGGTCGGACGAGATCATGCGGTCGAAGCGCGCGCGCTCGACGTTGAGGATCTTGCCGCGCAAGGGCAACACCGCCTGGTTGGAGCGGTCGCGCCCCTGCTTGGCCGAGCCACCGGCGGAGTCGCCTTCGACGATGAAAATCTCGGACTTGGCCGGGTCGCGCTCCTGGCAGTCGGCGAGCTTGCCGGGCAGGGAGGAGATTTCGAGCGCGCCCTTGCGGCGGGTCAGCTCGCGCGCCTTGCGGGCAGCTTCGCGCGCCGCGGCGGCCTCGGCCACCTTGCCGACGATAATCCGCGCCTCGGTCGGGTGCTCCTCGAACCACTGGCCGAGCTTGTCGTTGACGATATTCTCGACCACCGGCCGCACTTCGGAGGAGACCAGCTTGTCCTTGGTCTGCGAACTGAATTTTGGGTCCGGAACCTTGACCGAGAGCACGCAGGTCAGCCCTTCGCGCGTGTCGTCACCGGTCAGCGTCACCTTTTCCTTCTTGGAAATCCCCGAGCTTTCGGCATAGCCGATCACCTGGCGCGTCAGCGCGCCGCGCAGGCCGGCCAGATGGGTGCCGCCATCACGCTGCGGGATGTTATTGGTGAAGCACAGCACATTCTCGTGGTAGCTGTCGTTCCACTGCAGGGCCACTTCGACGGTGATGCCGTCCTTCTCCGATATCATGGTGATCGGCCGGTCCACCACCGGGGCCTTGGACTTGTCGAGATAATTGACGAAGGCTTCGAGCCCCCCCTCGTAGAACAGGTCGATATCGACCGGCTCGGTGTGGCGGCGGTCGGCCAGGAGGATATGGACGCCGGAATTGAGGAAGGCGAGCTCGCGCAGGCGATGCTCCAGCGTCTTGAAATCGAACTCGACCATGGTGAAGGTCTCGGTCGAGGGCATGAAGCTGACCTCGGTGCCGTTGCGGCCTTCATAAGTGCCGGTAACCCTGAGCGGCGCATCGGCCTCGCCATGGGTGAAGCTCATCTCGTGGATTTCGCCGCCGCTGCGAATCTTGAGCTTCAGCCAGACCGAAAGCGCGTTGACGACGGAAACGCCCACGCCATGCAGGCCCCCGGAAACCTTATAGGAATTCTGGTCGAACTTACCGCCGGCATGCAGCTGGGTCATGATGACCTCGGCGGCGGAAACGCCCTCTTCCTTGTGGATGCCGGTGGGAATGCCGCGGCCGTTATCGGTCACGGTGACCGAGCCATCGGCATTGAGCGTCACCGTCACCAGGTCCGCATGGCCCGCCAGCGCCTCGTCGATGGCATTGTCCACCACCTCGTAGACCATGTGATGCAGGCCCGAACCGTCATCCGTATCGCCGATATACATGCCGGGGCGCTTGCGCACCGCATCGAGGCCCTTGAGCACCTTGATGCTGTCGGCGCTATATTCGTTCGGGACGGGATTTTCGCTATCGGTCATGGGGTCCGAATCAGTCGTTTTCGAGTTGGTTTCGTTCTAGCGGAACAGGGGTATATCCCCAAGCAAAATGGCCGTTTGAAGGGCGTTTGCGGGGGATGAAAGAGGCCGCCACGGCCCTATTCTCCTCCCCATCGGGGAGAAGAATAAAAACGGGGCTCGTTCACCCCTTCGACACGCGCCCGTCACGCACCGTCACCATCTGCGCGCGGCTGCCCAAGGCCTCGAACAGCAGGCGATCCGTGCCGGTGAGAAAACACTGCGTCCCCAGCCCATCCAGCGCCGAAAACAGCGCCCTGCGGCGGTCGGGATCGAGATGGGCGGCTATTTCGTCGAGCAGCAGGAAGGGCGTGATGGATGTCCTGAGCTTCACCAGCCTTGCATGCGCCAGGATCAGCCCGATGAGCAGCGCTTTCTGTTCGCCGGTCGAGCCCAAAGCGGCCGGCATGGCCTTCTGGGCATAGGTCACGTCGAGATCCACTCTGTGTGGTCCTGATATGGTGCGTCCGGCGGCGCGATCAACCCCGCGCGTGCCCCGCCAGCGGGCGACCAGCGCGGTTTCGAGGGCCGCCGAGGAGGCCGGTTCCGCCCCGTCCTCGAACAGCGGCGTCAGCGCCAGATGAGCCGCCGGAAAGCTCTCGTCGTCGAGGCTCTGCTCGATGAGTGCCTGCAGATGGGTGAGGCTGTCCATGCGCGCCAGGTGGATCGACGCGCCCAGTTCGGCCATCTGGCTTTCGATGGCATCGAGCCAGGTCGCATCGCCATTGTCTTCCAATAGCCGGTTGCGCTGCCGCATGGCCTTTTCATAATCGCCGACCGATGCCGAATGACTGGGGATCAGCGTGGTCACCAGCCGGTCGAGAAAGCGCCGCCGGTCCCCCGCCGGGCCCGAAAACAGGCCATCCATCGCTGGCGTCAGCCACAGCACGCGGAGATAATCGCTCATCGCCTCGATGGAGCGGGCATTGGCCCCATTGATGCGCACCCGCCGCCCGCCATCGGGCGCAGCGCCGGTGCCGATATCGGCGGGGCCATCATCGGTCTCGACCGTCGCCGCCACGGCCCAGCCGATATCGGAGCCATGCGCCTGCAGCGTCTCGAAGCTCGCCCCGCGCAGGCCGCGGCCGGGCGACAGCACGGAGATGGCTTCGAGCAGGTTGGTCTTGCCCGATCCATTGGGCCCGGTGAGCACGACGTGCCGGGAATCGAGATCAAGCGCCGCCGCGGTGTAGTTGCGGAAAGCGGTGAGGCGGATGCGGGAGAGGTGGCGCATATTCAGGCTCCCACCGGATCACCCCTCTCCCCTTGCGGGAGAGGGTGGTTTTTCGCGTTCAGCGAAAAACCGGGTGAGGGGTCCTGCGCCATCCCATGCTTCAATGCTTGCGGATGGCTCAGCGCCCCCTCATCCGCCCTTCGGGCACCTTCTCCCACGAGGGGAGAAGGGAAGAGAGGAACGAGCATCTAGACGCGCATCGGCATCAGCACATAGAGCGCCCGCGTCTCGCCATCGTCGCGCACCAGGGTCGGCGAGCCAGCGTCGTTGAACATGAAGACCGCATTGTCCGAGCGGATCTGTCCGATGATATCGAGCAGGTAGCGGGCATTGAAACCGATCTCGAAACCGTCGGTATCGAAATCCACCGCCAGCTCCTCGCTAGCCGTGCCGTGGTCGGGATTGGTCACGGACAGTTCCAGCAGGCCATTGCTGGCCTGCAGCTTGACGGCCTTGCCGCCGCGATCCGAGGCAATGGTCGAGACGCGATCGACGGCGGTGGCAAAGCTCGCCCGGTCGACATTCATCTGCTTGTCGTTGTTCTTGGGCGTCACCCGGTCGTAATCGGGGAAAGTGCCTTCGATGAGCTTGCTGAGCAGCACCACCGAACCCACGGTGAAGCGGATCTTGGTATCGGAAACCTCCACCGAAACGTCGCCCTCGGCGCCGTCGAGCAGCTTCTGCACTTCGCCCACGGTCTTCTTGGGCACGATGATGCCCGGCATGCCCTTGGCGCCCGCCGGCGCCTCTATTTCGGCGCGGGCCATGCGGTGACCATCGGTGGCCACGGCGCGCAACACGGTGCCGGCATTGCTCACATCGACGGTATGGAAATAGATGCCGTTGAGATAGTAGCGCGTCTCTTCATTGCTGATGGCGAACTGGGTCCGCTCGATCAGCTCGCGCAGGGCCGAGGCAGGCAGGGTGAATTCGTGGCCGAAGCTGCCCGACTTGAGATCGGGGAAGCTGTCGGGGCTCAAACAGGCCAGGTTGAAGCGCGAGCGGCCGGAGGTGAGAACCATGTTCTCGCCGCCATCGGTTTCCAGCCGCACTTCGGCGCCATCGCTGAGCTTGCGCACGATTTCGTAGAGCGTATGGGCCGGAACGGTGGTGGTGCCCGAGGTCGAGACCATGGCCGGCACGCTTTCGGTCACCTCGATATCGAGGTCGGTGGCGCGCAATTCGACCTTGTCGTCGCTGGCCTTGAACAGCACGTTGGCCAGGATCGGGTAGGTATTGCGCCGCTCCACCACCCGATGCACATGGCCCAGCGACTTGAGCAGATGATTGCGTTCGAGCGTGACTTTCATTCGGGCACTTCCTGGCGGTACGCGGACGGCAAAAGCCCCGGCGAACCGGGGCTTGGACATTTACAATTTGTGACCGCAAAGGCAAGGGCGAGAGCCCGATTGCCAACGCTTTACACAAGCATGCCTTGTTCGTCTCGGAGCGTGGGCTCCCTCTCCCCTGAGGGGAGAGGGTGGGGTGAGGGGTTCAGTGCTGATGAAAGGCGCAATGACCGCTGCTGCGCTGAACCCCTCACCCGACCCTTCGGGTCGACCTCTCCCCTCAGGGGAGAGGTAACGTCCGCTTCGCTCCCGGAATGGGATCCCTATTCTTCGAGCATGCGCTTCAGCAGTTCGATCTCCTGCGCCAGTTCCACGTCATCCTTGATCATCTGCTCGACCTTGCGGACCGAGTGGAGAACGGTGGTGTGGTCGCGGCCGCCGAAGCGCCGGCCGATTTCCGGCAGCGAACGGCTCGTCAGCGCCTTGGCCAGGAACATGGCGATCTGGCGCGGACGCACCACGTCGCGGCTGCGGCGCGCCGACAGCAATTCGTTGCGCGGCACCTTGTAGTGGCGCGAGACGATCTTGAGGATGTCCTCGATGCGAACGCGGCGGGCTTCGCGCGAGCGGATCAGGTCGCCCAGCGTCTTTTCGGCCAGCGGCACGGTGATGAGTTCGCCGGTCAACTGGTTGGCGGCCACCAGCCGGTTGACGGCACCGTCGAGGTCGCGGCCATGGCTCACCACGGCGCGGGCGACATAGTCGATGACAGGGGCAGGGAAATGCATGCCATAGCGGGCGGCCGACTGTTCGGCGCGGCGCTGCACGATGGCCTTGCGCAGGTCGAGGTCGAAGCCCGAGATCGGCACCACCAGGCCACCCGACAAGCGGGAGCGGATGCGCTCGTCGAGCATTTCGAGATCGCGCGGCGGCGCATCGCCGGCCACCACGACCTGCTTGGCGCCGGTCAGCAGCGTGCCCAGCGTGTGGCCGAATTCGGTGGCCGACTTGCCCTGCAGGAACTGCATGTCGTCGATCAGCAGGAGATCGACCCGGCGCAGCCAGTCCTTGAAGCCGAGCGCCGACTGGCGCTGCACGGCGGCAATGAAGTGGTACATGAAATGGTCGGCGGTGAGATAGACGATGTTCTTGGTCGGATCGGCCTGCTGCACCTGATGGGCGATGGCGTTGAGCAGGTGCGACTTGCCCAGGCCCACCGTGGAATGGATATAGACCGGGTTGAAGCTCACCGTATTGTTGGTAACGGCCTGGGCGATCTGCTTGGCGACGCCGAGGGCCATTTCATTGGCCGAGCCGCCGACGAAACTGTCGAAGGTCATGCGCGGATCGATGGCGCTGCCAGCCAGGGCGTCGCCCTTGGCGGCGGAATTGTCGCGCACCAGGCGCGGCTGGTGCATCGGCGCGGGGGCGGCGGTCACCGAAGGGGCGGCGGCTTCGCTGGGCGAGGCGGGCTCGGCATGGGGCTGGGCCAGGCGGGGGCGGGCCTGGCCGTTGACGCGCAGGGTCACCTGGATGCGGGCCACCTCTTCGGCATCCTGCCGGAAGGCTTCCAGGATCCGGTCGGCATAGTTGGACTGGACCCAGGAACAGAGGAACCGCGTGGGGGCCGACAGATGCACCACGTCCTCGACCATTTCCTCAAGCTCGAGGCGGGCGAACCAGGAGGTAAACACATCCTCGCCGACGCCGGTCTTGAGGCGGGCGCGCACCCGGTTCCAGAGTTCGCGCTGACCTTCGGAGGTGTCGGAGGTGGTCATGACAGGTTTTTCGCCTTTGGTGATCGGGAGAGAGGAAGAGGAATTGGGCTGAGCCCGATCGTCCCTTCCGGCAGTGACCTGTCGCATCATCGTGAAGTGCCCCATTTCTGTTCGATCCGTCCGGCCCGCAAAGCGCGTACGGCTGTCTGCCCTGTTGAACCGCGTCCCCGGACCCTGCAGTCCATCGGCCATGGCTTCGCCACCACGCCCGATTGAGACGGGCGCATTTTCTGTCCGGCGGGAAAGCCACCGGCTTCAAAACTCGTTCCTGTCGTGAACCCGGCCTATGCGGCCGAAGGCTTTACTGAAATCCGCCGATCCTGATCGGACCGGAAGCCAAACTCGCTACCAACACAACCCTTACCGGAATGAAACGCCTAACGACATCAACTGCCGAGAAGCTGAAAACCAACGCCCCGAAAAATGACCCCGCCAGTCACTGCCGGACACTCGTTTCTGGTGTCCATTTTCGCGCTGGCCAGATTACTGTAGAGGGACGATTTTGGGGCTGCAACCGTGGAATCTGCAAAATGGGGGCTTGACTCCGAGGATGTCATTTTCGGTTGCCCGGCCCCGCCAAAGTCCCTCAAACCAAGGGCCTGTGACTCAACGCAGATTCCAAACCTTAGCCCTCGCCACGCAGTAAAAATATTATTTCGGCAGCGGCCTGACTTTACCGTAAGACACCGTCCCGCAATGCCCGGAAGAAGCTGCAACAAACCGCTAAGCGACTGAAACTTCTGGCAAAACGTCCATTTCCCTCATCTGGGCGATCCAGTCACCCGGCTGTCACGCCGATGACACGGAGCATTCCATTCGGAAAATACTTGCCCGTCTACCATACAAAGAAAAAGGGCTCCCAGGGGAGCCCGAATTTCCTGGCCGTGGCCGCGCTTTAAAGGCGCCGCGGCGAACCCGGATCAGACGCTGAGCGCCTTGACCCGGTTATTGAGGCGGCTGACCTTGCGGGCGGCCAGGTTGGCATGGACGATGCCCTTGGTCGCGGCGCGGTTGATCTCGGGCTCGGCAGCCTTGAGGGCTTCCATGGCAACCTTGTGATCGCCGGCCACGATGGCTTCCTCGACCTTGCGGATGAAGGTGCGCACGCGCGAACGACGCGACTTGTTGACCGCGGTGCGGGCTTCGATCTTGCGGGTAGCCTTCTTGGCTGACGGCGTATTGGCCATAACGGTCCTCTTGGCGTCCAACCGGCCGCTTGCACGCGTGTCGCGCAGCAGTCGTCCGGCATGAAATGAAATCGGCGGCTTTCGACTGCCGCCAAGTTGGCCGGTCTATAGGGGAAAGGCGGGGAAGCGTCAACTGGATTCAGGGGGTGGCAATGCCGCCAAAGCCGCTCAAGGCGCCTTCTGGCAGACGGGGCAGAAAAACGTCGAGCGCCCCGACTGCACGATCCTTTGCACCGTCCCGGTGCACATCGGGGTCGGGCAGGGCTCGCCTTCCCGGTCATAGACGGCAAACCGGTGCTGGAAATAGCCCGAGCCGCCCTCGGCATTGCGGAAGTCGCGCAGGGTCGAGCCGCCCACCTCGATGGCCTCGGTCAGCACCCGGCGCACCGCATGGGCCAAGTCCTCCAGCGCCGGCTTGGGCGCGCCCTTTGCCGTCACCAGCGTCCCCGCCAATATGGTGGGCAGGATATGGCTGCGGTGCAAAGCCTCGGCAACATAGATATTGCCCAGCCCCGCCACCACGCGCTGGTCGAGCAAAGCCGCCTTGATCGGGGCCTTCTTGCCCTTGAAGGCAGCGGCCATCTCCCCGGCATTGAAGTCATTGCCCAGCGGCTCGGGCCCGAGGTCTTTGAGATAGGGACTGTCCGCCACGTCATCATAGAGATCGATAAAGCCGAAGCGGCGCGGATCGGCATAGATCAGGTGGCTCTTGCCGTGTTCGGGGTGGGTGATGTCCCACACCATATGGTCGTGTTTGGGCTCGGTGCCCGGCTCGTAATAGCGCGGCGGCTTGTCGATGCCATGCTCGGCAAAGCGCCAAGAGCCAGTCATGCCCAGATGGCTCAGCACGGTCTTGCCGCTGGAGAGGGCCACAAGAAGATATTTGGCCCGCCGGCCCACCGAGACGATGGACTGCCCCTCCAGCGCCTCGGCCAGTCCCGCGGGAAAGGGAAAGCGCAGATCCTTGCGGTTGAGCGTCACGTGATCGATGCGCGCCCCGACCAGCCAGGGCTCGAGACCACGGCGGACGGTTTCGACCTCGGGCAGTTCGGGCATTTTTTGTCTCTTTACCTGTGCGGCTTTGCACCATGGGCAACCGCCATGGCCTTATATATACCGTCAATACGAAACGTATTGCTCTATCCGGAACGGATTGACCCAGCCATGACCGACGCGCAGGAAACCACCCATTTCGGCGAACAGACCGTGGCGATGGGCGACAAGCAGGGCCTGGTCAACAAGGTCTTCCACGACGTGGCGGATCGCTACGACCTGATGAACGACCTGATGAGCGCCGGCATCCACCGCATCTGGAAGGATGGCCTGGTCAACGAACTGGCCGCGCCCAGGACCGGCTCGCGCCCCTACCGGGTGCTCGACATGGCCGGCGGCACCGGCGACATCGCCGAGCGCATCATCAATGCTTCGGTCGGCTATGCCGAAGTCGTGGTGTCCGACATCAATGCCGACATGCTGCGCGTCGGCGCCGAACGCGCCAAGTCCTGGCGCTATCCGGCGCAGGCGAGCTTCGTCGAAGCCAATGCGGAGGAACTGCCCTTCGCGGATAACAGCTTTGACGCCTATACGATCGCCTTCGGCATCCGCAACGTGCCGCGCGTTCAAAAGGCGCTCAACGAGGCCCATCGCGTGCTCAAGCGCGGCGGCCGCATCCTCGTGCTCGAATTTTCCCAGGTCGACGTGCCGGGGTTCGACACGGTCTACAAGCTCTATTCCGACCGCGTCATCCCACCCATGGGCAGGCTGGTGACCGGCGATGCCCAGCCCTACCAGTATTTCGTGGAATCGATCCGCAAATTCCCCAATCCGCAGGCCTTCTCCGCCATGCTGGCCACGGCCGGCTTCAGCAGGGTCAAGCACACGCCCTTCACCGGCAATATCGCCACACTGTTCTCGGGGTGGAAGATTTGATCGGGCGACGACTTCGCCTTGCCAAGCCCGACCTCTCCCCCGAAGGGAGAGGTAAGGAAGAAACATGATCCTCTCCGCCTATTTCCGCCTGTTCCGGGCCGGCTATGTCCTGGCCCGCGAAGGCGCGCTGTCCATTCCCGGCGAGCTTCCCCCGGCCCTCGCGCCGCTGCGCTTCGGCATCTGGCTCGGGCGGCTGGTGGAGCGCCCCAGCGTGCGCAGGACCGGGCATGTGGAACGCCTCAACAAGGCGCTCAACCGGCTGGGCCCGACCTATGTGAAATTCGGCCAGACACTGGCGACCCGCCCCGATGTGGTCGGCGCCCAGATCGCCAATGACCTCTCGGGCCTCCAGGACAAGATGGAGCCGTTCGACCCGGCCCTGGTCCCCGCCATTCTCGCCGCCGCTTTGGGCGACAGGGCGGCCGAACTCACCGAGCTTTCCCCGCCCGTCGCCGCCGCCTCCATCGCCCAGGTGCACAAGGCGCGGCTCAAGCCGGCCAGCGGCCTGCCCCGGACCGTGGCGGTCAAAATCCTCCGCCCCGGCGTCGAGGCCCGCTTCATGGCCGATATCGAGAGCTTCTATGCCGCGGCGCGCCTGGCCGAAGGGCTGGTGCGCTCGACGCGCCGGCTGCGCCCCACCGAAGTCGTCGAAACCCTCGACCGCTCTGCCCGGCTCGAACTCGATCTGCGGCTCGAAGCCGCCGCCATTTCCGAAATGGCCGAGAATATCAAGGACGATACCGGCTTCGTCATTCCCACCGTGAGCTGGGACCATGTCGCCCAGAATGTACTGACCACGAGCTGGGTCGACGGCATCCCCATCCGCGAGCATGCGGCGCTCGACGCAGCGGGCGTCGATCGCAAGGCGCTGGCATCAAAGCTGCTGCAGAGCTTCCTGCGGCATGCCATCCGCGACGGCTTCTTTCACGCCGACATGCATCCGGGCAATCTCTTCGCCGATCCGAAAACCGGCGACGTCATCGCCGTCGATTTCGGCATTATGGGCCGCATCAACCGCAAGGAACGGCGGTTCCTTGCCGATATCCTCTACGGCTTCATCACCCGCAATTATCGCCTGGTGGCCGAGCGGCATTTCGACATCGGCTATGTCCCCGGGGATCAGTCGGTCGACGACTTCGCCCTGGCCATCCGCTCCATCGGCGAGCCGCTGCATGGCCGCACCGCGTCGGATATTTCCATGGCCAAGGTGCTGGGTCAGCTCTTCACCATCACCGACCTGTTCGACATGCAGACCCGCCCCGAGCTGGTGCTGCTGCAGAAATCCATGGTGCTGGTGGAGGGCGTGGCCCGCGCGCTCGATCCCGATCTCGATATCTGGACCGTGGCCGAGCCGGTGGTGGGCGACTGGCTGCGCAAGGAAGCCGGGCCGCTCGGGCGCCTGGAAGACTTCAAGGATCATTTCAAGGTCATTGCTGAAGCGGCGGGCCGCCTGCCGGTTATCGCCGCGCAGGCCGAACTGGCTTTGGCCGATTACCATGCCGGCAAGCTGACGCCGCGCCGCGATCGCCTGCTGCGCTGGGCGCTGCTGGGGCTGATCGGGGTGACCGGGCTCGCCATGCTGGCTTTGCTCTATCGGCTGGTCACCCTGTCATCCTGGTAAGCCGCTTGCCGATTCAATGACTTAACCCTAGATTGCCGCCGCAACATTTGAGTCCGTGCAGCGGTGGAGCGTCGCTACCGATGAGCGATCCTGTTTCGATCGGCCTGGTCTGGCTCGCGCATGGCGAGGGCCTGCCGCTGCCCCGCCAGCAGACGCCGGGCGCAGCCGGGCTCGACCTCGCGGCGGCGCTGGCGCCCGATGTGGTGGTGGACATCGCCCCCGGCGCGGTGGCGATGATCCCCACCGGTCTCACTATTGCCCTGCCGCTCGGCTACGAAGCCCAGATTCGCCCACGCTCGGGCCTCGCCGCCAAACACGGCATCACCGTGCTCAATTCCCCCGGTACGGTCGATGCGGACTATCGGGGCGAGGTCAAGGTGCTGCTGATCAATCATGGCACCATGCCCTTTACGGTGCGCCGGGGCGAGCGCATCGCGCAGATGGTGGTGGCGCCGGTCAGCCGGGTCATATTCGAGGAACGGGAGGCGCTCGATGCAACCGAACGCGGCGAAGGCGGGTATGGCTCGACGGGGCGCTAGTCTTTGCGCCGCTCTGGCGCTGCTGGCCAGTCCCGCTCTGGCCGGCGACCGGGCGCTGGTCGATATCATCGGCTATTCCGATAGCGGACAATATTTCGCCTTCGAGGAATTTGGCATCCAGGACGGCTCGGGCTTTGCCTATTCGAGCCTCTATATCGTCGATCTCAACAGAGATTCCTGGGTCGTCGGCACGCCGATCCGCGAACAGGCCGATGACGAAGGCTTCACGCTCAGCCATATCCGCGCCGAAGTGCGGTTGCAGGCGGCCGACGACCTTGCAGGCTTCGGCATCGACGTGCCGGCCGAATTTGCTGCACTGATCGGCGACGGCACGCCCGGCAATGACGGGCAGAGCCTGCATTTCGGCGCGCCCGGCTACAGTCCCGGCGAGGTCACGGGCGACCATGAACTGCGCCTGCGCAGCTTTCCCACCACGGCGGCGGCGCCCTGCGCCGACTGGTTCTCGGTCGAGCCGCTGGGCTATGAACTGGTGATCGCCGACGAGGGCGGCGAACGGCTGATCCACCGCGACGGCGCCCTGCCCCGCTCGCGCGGCTGCCCGATGACCTACCGCCTTCATAGCGTGGTTTTGCCCTTCAATGCCGGCTCGGTCGACGATGCCGTGGCCTTGATCTCGGTCTATCCGGGGGGCTTCGAAGGCCCCGACCGGCGCTTCATCGCGGTGCCGCTTGGCCTCTGATCCGCTCTCACCAGAGGAAACAAGCCGCTATAGCCGGCACCTGGTGCTCAAGGGCATGGGCGGGGCGGGCCAGCAGGCGCTGAAGCGCGCCAGAGTACTGGTGGTGGGCGCAGGCGGGCTGGGCAGTCCGGCCATCGCCTATCTCGCCGGCGCCGGCATCGGCACGCTGGGTATCGTCGATCACGATACGGTGTCGCTCTCCAACCTGCATCGCCAGGTGATCCACACCACCGTCGGCGACAGCAAGGCCGAAAGCGCCGGCCGCTTCGCCCATGCGCTCAATCCGCATGTCAGCATCGTCATCCACACCACCCGCCTCGACGCCACCAATGCCGCGGCCATCCACACCGGCTACGACCTGGTCCTCGACGGCACCGACAATCTCAGTACCCGCCGCATCGTCGCCGCCACCTGCGAAAGCCTCGGCCTGCCGCTGGTCTCCGGGGCCGTCTCCATGTTCGACGGCCAGGTCACCGTCTTCGCCCCCGGCGGCCCCCGCTTTGGCGACCTCTACCCCGCCGAGGCCGACGACGCCGACCTGCCCAGCTGCGAAGCCACGGGCATCCTCGGCCCGCTCACCGGCGTCATCGGCACGCTGATGGCCATGGAAGCGATCAAGCTCATCACCGGCATCGGCGAGCCACTGATCGGCCGCGTCCTGACCTATGACGGCAAGGGCGGGCGGTTCAGCGAGTTCGGGTATTGAACCACTTCCCCTCTCCCCTTGAGGGAGAGGGACGGCCTGACGCGTTCAGCGGAAGGCCAGGGTGAGGGGTGCTGCGCTCGCCCATGCCAGAAGCAAGAGAAGAGACCCCTCATCCGCCCTTCGGGCACCTTCTCCCTCAAGGGGAGAAGGGGGGACTCGGTGTATGGGGTAGATCAGTGGCCCAAAGCCCAATCAAGCATCCGGATGCTTGAACACCAGCGCCGCGTTCGTCCCGCCGAAGCCGAACGAATTACTCAGCACCACGCCCAGATCCACGTCATCCCGCCGCTGGCGCAGGATCGGCATGTCCTCGAAGGCCGGGTCCAGCACTTCGATATTGGCGCTTTCGGCGATGAAGCGGTGCTTCATCATCAGGATTGAATAGATCGATTCATGCACGCCGGTCGCGCCCTGGCTGTGGCCGGTCAGCGACTTGGTGGCAGAGATGGGCGGGCATTTGTCCTCGTTGCCGAACAGCGCGCGGATCGCCTCGATCTCGCGCAGGTCGCCCACCGGGGTCGAGGTGGCATGCGGGTTGATATAATCCACCTTCTGCCTGACGTTTTTCAGCGCCATGCGCATGCAGCGCTCGGCGCCTTCGCCCGAGGGGGCGACCATGTCGAGCCCGTCCGAAGTGGCGCCATAACCCACCAGCTCGGCCCAGATCCTGGCGCCGCGCGCCCTGGCATGCTCGTATTCTTCCAGCACCAGCACCCCGGCGCCGCCCGAAATCACGAACCCGTCGCGGGCCGCGTCATAGCAGCGGCTGGCCTTTTCCGGGGTGGCATTGAAGTCGGAACTCATGGCGCCCATGGCGTCGAACAGGTCGCTGAGCGTCCAGTCGAGGTCCTCGTGGCCGCCGGCAAAGACGATATCCTGCTTGCCCAGCATGATCTGTTCCATGGCATTGCCGATGCAATGCTTGGAGGTCGCGCAGGCGGCGGTGATGGTATAGTTGATGCCCTTGATGCCGAAGGGCGTGGCCAAAGTCGCCGAGGCGGTGGACCCCATCGCCTTGGGCACGGCCAGCGGTCCGATGCGCTTGGGGCTCATATTCTTGCGGGTGATGTCGGCGGCCTCGACGATGGTGCGGGTCGAAGCGCCGCCCGACCCCATGACGATGCCCGTCATCGGGTTGGAAATGTCGCTTTCCTCCAGCCCCGCATCGGCTATGGCCTGCTGCATGGCGAGATAGTTCCAGGCGGCGCCCTTGCCCATGAAGCGGGTGACGCGGCGGTCGAGAATCTCGAACGGATCGAGCCCCGGATCGCCCTTGACCTGGCTGCGGAAACCCAGCTCGGCATAATCGGGCGCGGCGACAATGCCCGGTTTGGCGGCGCGCAGGCTTGCGGTCACCTCGTCCAGCGAATTGCCGATCGAGGAAATGATACCCATGCCGGTTACGACAACTCGTCTCATCGTGTCCTCGCTTTGTCGTCTTGCTCGGGCGCCCTTGGGGCCGGCGCCTCATTATATGGTTCGGATCGGCGCGGCTTTAAGGCCGCTTCAGGCGCTTGCCTTCTGATCGTGCAACTGGGCGTCGGTAAACAGCCCGACGCGCAAATCCTTGGCCTCGTAGATCAACTTGCCATCGGCCTTCACCCAGCCATCGGCAATGCCCAGCGTCAGGCGCGAGCGCATGACGCGCTTGATGTCGATGCCGTATTCGACCAGCTTGACGTCGTCGGTCACCTGTCCGGTGAACTTGATCTCGCCGCCCAGGGCCCGGCCGCGGCCGGGCTGGCCGATCCAGCCGAGGAAAAAGCCGGTCATCTGCCACACCGCGTCCAGCCCGAGGCAGCCGGGCATGACCGGATCGCCAATGAAGTGGCATTTGAAGAACCACAGGTCCGGATTGACGTCGAGTTCGGCCCGCACCTGGCCCTTGCCATAGGCGCCACCGGTCTCGTCGATCTGGGTGATGCGGTCGAACATCAGCATGGGGGGAGCCGGCAGGCGGGCGTCCATCTGGCCGGGCAGTTCGCCGCGGCCATGCGCCAGCAGCTCGTCATACCCAAATGCGTTTTGCCGCTCGGCCATGCCTTGATACCCCTGATAACCTTGTATTTCGTCTCGTATAGGCGCGCGGGGGGAGGGTCAAGTCAGGCCCTCTTGACCATTCTGCGCAGAGCCGGGCCTGCGGCGCCCCTGCCGCTTGTGTGAAATTCCTGCCATAGCTATAAGGAAGCCAGCAATTCCGGCCCTTCCGACGTTCAAGGACCCAATGACCGATCGTACCCAGACCGCCCGTTCCATGCCGTCGCGCAAGCCCTGCCTCACCGCGGTCCTGCGCATGGCCGGTCTTCGCCCGACCCGTCAGCGCGTGGCGCTGGCCGAGCTGCTGTTCGGCGGGCCGCACCGCCATGTCAGCGCCGAGCAGCTGCATGGCGAGGCCTCCGATGCCCGCGTCAATGTCTCGCTGGCCACCATCTACAATACGCTGCACCAGTTCCACGAAGCGGGGCTCCTGCGCGAAGTGGCGGTGGATGCCTCGCGCTCCTATTTCGACACCGACACGTCCGACCATCATCACTTCTACGTGGAAGACGAGCAGCGGATGATCGACATTCCCGCGTCCTCGGTCGAATTCGCCAGCCTGCCCGAGGCCCCCAAGGGCATGAAGGTCAGCCATGTCGACGTGGTCATCCGCGTCCGCAGGGCCCAGGCTTAGGACCAATCCTGCCGTGTCCAGCCCCTCTCGCGGGCTAAATCGCCATCCCTGGCGGTGACAGCGGCGGCCTCATCGACCATATTGCACGCCGGACGAAAACTGCGGCAAGGGTGGCCAATGAGCCAAAAGGTCAATCTCAACGCCTATTTCGAGCGAATCGGCTTCGCCGGATCGATCGCCCCGACCTTGGCGACTCTCGAACTCATTCATGCGCTGCATCCGGCGGCGATCCCCTTCGAAAACCTCAATCCGCTGCTGGGCCTGCCGGTCAATCTCGACCTGCCGAGCCTCGAAAAGAAGCTGCTCACCGACCGCCGCGGCGGCTATTGCTACGAGCATAACCTGCTGCTGATGGCGATGCTGCGCGATCTCGATTTCACCGTGCGGGGCCTGGCCGCGCGCGTGCTGTGGACCGATCCCGGCGCGGCCGGCCGGCCGCCCACGCATATGCTGCTGGCCGTCGATATCGGGGGCGCCACCTATATTGCCGATGTCGGCTTTGGCGGGCTGACGCTGACGGCGCCGCTCCGGCTGCGGGCCGATAGCGAGCAAGCCACCCCGCACGAAACCTTCCGCCTTACCGGCGGCGAGCCGGACTGGGTGCTCGAAGCCCGGATCGGCGAGGACTGGCGGGCGCTCTACGTGTTCGACACCACCGAAAAAAGCGCCGACGACTATGCCGCGAGCAATCTCATGCTCTCGACCGATTCCCCCTTTACCCGCGAGCTGCGCGTAGCACTGTCGCCATCAGGCAAGCGGCTGGCCCTGCGCAACAACCGGTTCACCATCCATAGTGCCGGCGAGCCCTCCGAAAGCCGGCTGCTGACCAGCGTGGCCGAAATGCGCGAGGTGCTTTCGGGCGCCTTCGGCATCCAGCTGCCGCCGGCCGACCTGCTCGATCCCAGGCTCCAAGCCATCCTCGCCGATGCCGGTGTGACCGAGGTCTAGCCATGGCTCCTGTTGTCGTCGATCCGGCCAAGGTCCGGGAGTTTGCCAGCAAGGACGAATTCTACGACTGGCTGGCGCAAAACCACGACAAGCAAGACGAAGTCTGGATACGCATCTTCAAGAAGGCCAGCGGCAAGCCCACCATCACGCCGGTCGAAGCGATCGATGTCGTGTTGTGCTGGGGCTGGATCGACGCGATCAAGAAGAGTTGGGACGCCGAAAGCTTCGTGCAGCGCTATACCCATCGCAAGCCGAAGAGCGCCTGGAGCGACGTCAACAAGGCCAATGTCGCCCGCCTGGTCGATGAAGGCAAAATGACCGGGCACGGCCTGCGCCATGTCGAACTCGCCAAATCCGACGGCCGCTGGGACGCTTCCTACCGGACGACCATGGATCCGCCCCCGGACCTGCTGGCAGCGATCGAAGCCAGCCCCGCCGCCATGGACTTCTACCGCACGCTCACCGCGCAAAACCGCTTCTCGCTGATCTTCCGCGTCATCAATCTCAAGACCCCGGCCGCTCGGGCCAGGAAGATAGCAGGCTTCGTCGAGATGCTGGAAAAGGGCGAAACCATCTATCCGCAGAAAGCGAAATCCTGATGGGCCTCTGGTTCGCCTTCCTGCGCGGCATCAATCTGGGCAAGCGGCAGGTCAAGATGGCCGAACTGCGCGCCTGCCTCGAAGAGGCGGGCTTCACCGCCGTCAAGACGGTGGTGGCCAGCGGCAATGTGCGCTTCGCGGCCGCGGGCAAGGCCGAAACGATCAAGGCACAGCTCGAAAAGCTGATCGAGGCCCGTTTCGGCTTTGCCGTCGGCGTGGTGCTGCGCTCGGAGGCCGAAATGCGCGCCATGCTGGAAGGCCATCCCTTCGCCAGCCTCGATCCCGGCGCCGACGTGGCCCGGCATGTGGTGCTGTTCGACCAGCCGCTGCCGGCCGGCGTGACCCTCGACAGCCTGCCCGGCCACACCAAAATCCTGCGCATAGACCGGCGCGAGATTTACATCGCCGGCTATCGCCAGCCCAATGGGCGCTATACCGAAGGCATCGAGGCGGTGCTGAAGCCCCTCTATGCCAGGCTCGGCAAAGGCGCGCTCGATACGGCGCGCAACTGGAACACCATGGAAAAGATGCTCGCATGATTACCGTCTTCGGCTCCACCAATCTCGACCAGATCGGCACTGTCAGCCGCCTGCCCAAGCCGGGCGAAACCGTGGCCGGCGGCACCTTTTCGATGGCGGCCGGGGGCAAGGGCGCCAACCAGGCCCTGGCCGCCCGCCGCGCCGGGGCCGAAGTGCGCCACGTTTCGGGCGTCGGCAACGACGCCTTTGCCGATCTCGCCCTCGCCTTGCTCAAAGCCGATGGCGTGGACCTGTCCGCCATGAAGGTGGTCGACGGCGCCACCGGCATTGCCATGATCTTCGTCGACAGCCACGGCGAAAACGTCATCGCCATCCTGCCGGGCGCCAATGGCGCCATGACTGCCGCCGATGCCGATGCCGCCCTCAAGGGCGTCAGCGGGGGCGTCATGCTGGTGCAGCAGGAAATCCCGCAGGCGGCGACCGAGCGGGCGCTGGACCTGGCGAAAGCCCAGGGCATCACCGCCATCCTCAATACCGCCCCCTTCCTCGACAGCACGGCCGCCCTCGCGCCCAAGGCGGCCATCCTCATCGCCAATGAAACCGAATTTGCCCTGCTGACCGGAAGCGGCATGGACCAGCTCGATGCCGCCATGGCCGATTGGGCCGCCAGGCACCACCAGACCGTCATCGTGACGCTGGGCGGCGATGGCGCCCGTGCCGTCACCGCGGAAGGCAAGGCCATCGCGGTCCCCGCCTTGCCGGTCAAGCCCGTCGATACGGTTGGCGCCGGCGACACCTTCTGCGGCTATCTCGCCGCCGGGCTCGATGCCGGCCTAGACCTGGAAGCCGCCATGCGCCGCGCCGCCGTCGCGGCGAGCCTGGCCTGCCTCAAGCCCGGCGCCCAGCCGGCCATCCCCACCGCCGATGAAGTCGCAGAAGTCGCCTCTCCCCTGAGGGGAGAGGTCGGCGCATAGCGCCGGGTGAGGGGTTCAGCGTTGCGTCTGGCACTGCGTCTTTCACCAGTGCTGAACCCCGCACCCCCACCCTCTCCAGGGGGAGAGGGAGCCCCGCCGCGGCGCCAAACAAAAGGGCAGGCCCACCGGACCTGCCCTTTTTCTATTCCAAACCCGACACCCCTTACTTGGGCGCCAGCACCATGACCATCTGGCGGCCTTCCGAGCGCGGCTGGCTTTCCACCTTGGCGACGGCCTCGAACTGGTCCTTGACCTTGACGAGCAGCATCATGCCCAGTTCCTGGTGCGCCATTTCGCGGCCGCGGAAGCGCATGGTGACCTTGACGCGGTCGCCATCGTCGAGGAAGCGCTCCACCGCCTTCATCTTGGTCTCGTAGTCATGCGTGTCGATATTCGGACGCAGCTGGACTTCCTTGACCTCGATCACCTTCTGCTTCTTGCGGGCCTCGGCAGCTTTCTTCTGCGCGGCATACTTGAAGCGCCCGAGGTCCAGCATCTTGGCGACCGGCGGGACGGCGTTGGGAGAGATCAGAACGAGGTCCAGCCCCTGTTCCTGGGCTTCTGCGAGGGCCGCGCGGGTATTGACGATCCCGCGGTTCTCGCCTTCAGCATCGATGAGCTGAACATCGGCGCTGGTGATATCTTCATTAGAGGGCGGCCCATCTTTCTGGGGCGCGACGGGTCTCATGGGACGACGAATGGCAAAGGATCCTTGCGTTGTTAAGCCGGGTGGTGAAATCGCGCATAAAATCGTGTTACGCGGACCATAAGTCAACTGGCAAACCACCAGAAAATCCGGCCTGTTGCGCCATTGAAACGCCAGAAACGCCGCGTCGATGCCCAGCTTGGCTAACGCTTCGTATCCACCTTACCGGAAAGTGCCATGATCCTATCACCTCCGCAGAGCTTCCGCATCCCCGTGGGCACGGGCGCCGCCGCACGCGACATTGCCGTCGCGCGGCGCGAAGGCAAGGCCCCCGGCATTTTCTGGCTCGGCGGCTTCCGCTCGGACATGATGGGGGGCAAGGCCATGGCGCTCGACGCGCTGGGCGCCGAACAGGGGCTGGCGGTCACGCGCTTCGATTATTCCGGTCACGGCATATCGGGCGGCGACTTCAACCAGGGCACCATCAGCCGCTGGCTCGAAGAGGCCGAGGCGGTCCTGGCCACCACCAACGGCCCCCAGATCATCGTCGGCTCGTCCATGGGCGGCTGGCTGGCTCTGCTGCTGGCCCGCGCCCTGCTGGCGCGCGGCGCCCATGCCCACGGCCTCGTGCTGATCGCGCCGGCCCCCGACATGACGCAGGAGCTGATGCTGCCCGCCTTCACTCCCGAGGAGCACGAATCGCTGCAGAATAACGGCTATGTCGACCAGCCCAGCCAGTATTCCGATACACCCTACCGCATCACCCGCGCCCTGATCGAGGACGGCGCCAATCACCTGCTGTTCGGCGGCGTCATCGAAACCGGCTGCCCGGTCACCATCCTGCAGGGCGGCGCCGACCCCGACGTGCCCCAGGCCCACGCCATCAAGCTGGTCACCCACATCCTGCACGACCCGGTGACCTTGACCCTGATCCCCGATGGCGACCACCGGCTCAGCCGGGACGAGGATCTGGCGCAACTGAGGGACGCGGTGATGCGGCTGGTGAAGGGATAGGTGGCAGCCACCGGACCCACCCTCCCCCTTGTGGGGAGGGAAGCGAGATAGGACTTAGCGTCAGCTAAGCCCGTTGAATCGAGCAGGGTGGGGGTATCTCTCCGCGAACGCGACGTACGAGGAGCCTCCGATACCCCCACCCTAGCTACGCCAGGGCCTGTCGGCCCGGCTTTGCTACCCTCCCCTCAAGGGGGAGGGAGTCGACTGAGAGTGCGGCCGCCAGAACGCAAACCCTACCCCCGCGCGCCCAACTTCGTCTTCTGCACCCCGTCCGCCCCGAAATTCTCCGGGCTCAGCCACCGCTCATACTCCGCCCGCAGCGCCGGCCATTCGGCGTCGATCATCGCGAACCAGGCGGTGTCGCGGTTCTCGCCCTTGACGATCATGTCCTGGCGGAACACGCCCTCATATTTGAAGCCGAAGCGGGTGGCGGCCGCCTTGGAGGGCTCGTTGCGGTTGTTGCATTTCCATTCGAAGCGCCGATAACCCAGGTCGTCGAAGGCGTGCCGGGCGAACAGGTAGAGCGCTTCGGTGGCCAGCGGCGTGCGCGCCATGGGCAGGCCCCAATAGACGCCGCCGATCTCGATCGAGCCATGCTCGGGACGGATACGCATCCAGCCCTGCTGTCCGACCGCCCTGCCGGTCCTGATATCGACCACCGCCACATAGCGGTCGGGCCCGGCATTGCTCTGGTCTATGCGGGCCTCCACATCGGCCAGCATCGCGGGGGCATGGCTGAACAGCCAGCGATAGCGCTCGGCGCCGCCGGGCATGGTCGAGACGGCAAGGATATCGGCGGCGTGTTTCCGCTCGATCGGTTCGAGCCGCACATAGCGGCCTTCGAGCACGATGCGGTCGGGGGCGGATTTGGCGGGCGACAGGGTCATGTCTCGGTCTCGTAAATGGCGGCGAGCCCTTCCCGATAAGTGGGATAGAGCAGTTCGATTCCCAACGCCTGCTTGATGGCGGCGTTGGAGACGCGCTTGTTGTCGGCATAGAAGCTGTGTTGCATCGGCGTGAATTCGGCCTGCTCGTAGGGCACTTCCGGCGGCGGTTGCATGCCCATGAGGCCGGCCGCATGGCCGACCAGGTCCTGCGGCGGCGCCGGCTCGTCATCGGCCAGGTTGAACGTGCCGTCGAGCCGCGCCGCGGCGGCCAGGGCCGTCACCCTGCCGATATCCTCGACATGGATGCGATTGAACACCTGGCCGGGCTTGATCACCCGGCGCGCCGTGCCATCGCGGAGCTTGTCGAAAGTCGAACGGCCAGGCCCATAGATGCCGGCCAGCCGCAATATCGCCAGCTTCACGCCACGCGCCCGCGCATAGTCGCGCCAGACCTGTTCGGCCAGCACCCGGCGGTCGCTGCGCTCGTTGCGCGGCACCAGGGGCGCGCTTTCATCGATCCAGGCGCCGCCGAAATCCCCATAGACCCCGACCGTGGAATAATAGCAGAGCCATTGCAGGTTCTCCGCCGCGTCGAGATCGGCCCGGTGATGCAGCAATGCCGGATCGCCCTCGGCGCCGGGGGCAATCGAGAAGATCACATGGCTGGCTTTGCGCAGGCTCGGACCCAGGGTGACGCCCGGCGCGGTGCCATCGAAAACATGCGCATCCACCCCCTGTCCGGTGAGCAGATCGGCCTTGTTTTGTGTCCTGACGCTACCCGAAACGTTAACAGTGTGTGAACCAGGTCCTAAGCGTGCTAACGCGGCCCGGGAGGAAAAACCCAGCCCGAAAAAGAAGGCGTCCATCAGATATCCCCGGTCCATTCGGCAGCCACCGAGCTATCGCCTTCCCACGCCAGATAGGCAAGCCGAAGCTGCTCGGCCCGCTCCGGCGCCAATCGCCGCAACGCCCAGATCGCCGCGCCGCGCACGATGGTTTCACCGGCATCGAGCCGCGCCTCGACCAGCGGGATCAGCGATGCGTCCCCGGAATTGCCGATGGCAATCAGGACGTTACGCAGGAATCGCGCCAGCCCGATACGCTTGATCGGCGAGCCGGCGAACAGCGCCCGGAACCCGGCATCGTCGAGCTGCACCAGGTCCGCCAGCCGGGGCCGTTCCAGCTCCTGCCGCGCCCGCAATTTTGCCTCGCGGCTCACCGAGGCGAATTTGTTCCAGGGGCAGACCGCCAGGCAATCGTCGCAGCCATAGATGCGATTGCCCATGGCGATGCGAAAAGCCAATGGAATCTGATTCTTATGCTCGACCGTGAGATAAGCGAGGCACCTGCGGGCATCGAGCTGGAAAGGGGCCGGAAAGGCATTGGTGGGGCAGATATCGAGGCAGCGCGTGCAGCTGCCGCAGCTCTCCTCATGCTTGTTATCCCCCGGCAGCTCGGCCGAGGTTAGAATAGCACCCAAAAACAGCCAGGAACCGAATTCCCGGCTCACCAGGACCGTGTGCTTCCCCTGCCAGCCGAGCCCCGCCGCCTCGGCCAGCGGCTTTTCCATCAGCGGCGCGGTATCGACGAAAACCTTGACCTCGGCGCCCGACCGCCGCGCGAGCAGCCCCGCCATGTCCTTGAGTTTGCCCTTGATGATCTCGTGATAATCCCGGTTGCGTGCATAGACCGAGATGGTGCCGAGCGATTTTTCGCCCAGGATGGCCAGCGGATCGCTCTCCGGCCCATAGTTGATCCCCAGCACGATCACCGACCGGGCTTCGGGCCACATGCCCCGCGGAGAGCCCCGCCGCGCCGCGGTTTCCGCCATCCACTCCATATCGCCATGCCAGCCCGCCGCCAGCGCCGCATTGAGCTTTTCAGGCAGATCCGGCCGCGCATCGGCCGGCGCAATGCCGAAACTGTCAAAGCCAAGCGCCAATGCGCGGGCGCGCAGTTCGGCGACGAGGGTTTCAGTATCGAGCTGGGTCACCGTCCGGCGATATCGTGCTCGAGCAACTGGCGAATATAGCGGGTGTAGGGAATGCCACGCTCCTTGGCCTTGCTCTTCAACGCCTCCAGCAGCGACGCCGGCAGCCGCATGTTCAACTGCGCCGCCTTGGGATGGAACTCGAAGGGCGACGGCTTGAACTGGCTGAAATCGAGATCGGACAGGTCCTGATCGAGAAAGGCGGCGGCTTCCTCATCGGACTTGAAATGCGGGACTTTCCTACCACTCATAGCGCCTGAACTCCTTGACATGCATGTACCGCGCACTGATCGGCCGGACTAACAGCCGACCAGCGTTCAGCCGCGTGGTGAACACCAGGAAGAGTGGTCGGCCAGCATCGGTGTGGCCGATGGCGAGGAACCGCTCTTCGTCCCCGGAATGCTTCATATCCGGCGTTATGCGGTGCGGCCTTGTGAAGAGGCTTTCGATCTCGACCAGCGAGACACCGTGGCTGCTGCATTTCTCCAGATTTCCGGCATCCCAATCGAAGCCATCGATCTGCATTAGCTATGCCTTTGTATATACAAAATTGGTGTCAGAAATCAAGGTCGGCATAGCCCTTTTGCGGCGGCATGGCCACGACGCGGTCATTGAGCAGGGTCCGAAATGCCGGGCGGGACTTGATGCGGGAATACCAGTCGCGGGTCTCCCCGGCCTTGCCCCAGTCGATATCGCCCAGATAGTCGAGGGTGGACAGATGCGCCGCCAGGGCGAAATCGGCCAGGGTCAGGGTGTCGCCTGCCAGCCAGGACCGGTTGGCGAAGAGCCAGTTGAAATAGAGCATATGCTCGTTGAGATTGGCCTTGGCCACCCGCAGAACGGCCGGGTCCGGCGTCGCGCCCTTATGGTCGCGCTTGACGATCTTTTCTTCCAGCACATAGCGGGTCACTTCGTCGCTGAGCTTGACGATGACCCATTCGATCATCCGCCACATCTCGGCGCGCGGCCCCGGTTCGGCCGGGATCAGGCCTTCGACCGAGGTCGGGGTATAGAGGTCTTCCACCGTGTGGATGGTCGCCAGCACGCCGACAATGGGCTGGTCGCCATCGCCGATCAGGATAGGCAGGGTGGCGGCCGGGTTGATCTCCAGCAGTTCCGGCTCGCGCAGCCACGGCTTGATCTCCTCCATGTCCAGCGGCACGCCATATTCGGCGCACATCAGGCGGATGAGCCGCGAGGACGGATCGAGGGGATGATGGATGAGGCTCGGCATCTGGACGCTCGTCTCTTTTTGAGGCCGCTGCTTGGCTGACATCGCGAACAGCGCTAGAGCTTGCCAGCATTACCGGCCCGCTGGACTGAATTAGGGGATCAAATGAACGCCGATCAAGGTCTTTTTGTGCCGCTGATCCTTGGAATTCTCGAAGGGCTTACCGAATTCCTGCCCGTCAGTTCCACCGGCCACCTGCTGCTGGCCGGCCATTTCTTCGGGCTGAGCCAGCCGGCCACCTTCATCGTGCTCATCCAGCTCGGGGCGATCCTGGCCGTGATCACGGTCTATTTCGCCAAGCTGGGCATGCTGATCCGCGATGCGCTGACCGGCAAGGCCTATGCCTGGCAATTCGCGCTGGCGGTCATTCTCGCCTGCCTGCCGGCGGTGGTGGCGGGCGTCCTGCTGCGCGATTTCATCCAGGGCGATCTCTGGGAATCGGCGCAGCTCATCTGCTGGACCTTGCTGATCGGCGGCGTCATCCTGCTGGTCGTCGATCGCCTGAAACTCACGCCGAAATATGACGATATCTACCACTTTCCCTGGCATCTGGCGCTGATCGTGGGCCTGTTCCAGATGCTGAGCCTGGTGCCCGGCGTGTCGCGCTCGGGCTCGACCGTGGTGGGCGCCATGCTGTTCGGCGCGTCCAAGCGGGCGGCGGCCGAATTCACCTTCTTCATCGCCCTGCCGATCATGATCGGCGCTTTCGGCTACGATCTCTACAAGAGCCGCGAGTTGATCGACACCAGCCTCGCGCTCAATGTCGGCGTGGGTTTTGCCGCCGCCTTCATCGTCGGGGCATTGGTGGTGCGATACCTGCTCGGCTTTGTCGGCAAATACGGTTTTGCCCCCTTCGCCTGGTGGCGGATCGCGGTGGGTGCCGCCGGGCTGGTGGCGATCTATATGCTGGGGAGATAGGCCCTTCTTACCGCTTCCTTTGGGGGAGAGGTCAGAAAGAGCCTACTGTTCCATCGGCTTGTAGGTCGCCGGGATGGAGAAGAAAGCCCGCGGAATCTCGACGTTCTTTTCCACGTCGTAGAGCGAGAAGGTCAGTTCCGCCCCACTGGGCTCGACCAGGCTCCACTGCGCCAGTTCCAGGGTGTCGGTATCGAAGATCAGCGACACCTGGACGGTGCCCGCCACCGTCTCGTCGATGACCGTGATCGACATGTAGCCATCCGACGAGGTGACATCGACCACATTGGCATTGAGCAGGTTGATCTGGTCGCCCAGGAACTGCCGCAGCGGAATCGAATCCTGCGGATAGGCGTAATAGGTCTCGTCACGCCGGTTGAGCACGTAGAAGCCGCGGCCGACCGAGACGATTTCCTCGCGGCTGGGCGGGGCATAGCGGAAGGCGATCTTGTCGGGGCGTTCGAGGAAGAAGGTTCCCTCGGTGCGGCCGCCATTGGTGTCGATCTGCAGGAACCGGCCGACCATGGTGCGGATCGCCGAATTGTGGGTGCCGATATCGACGATGAGCTGCTGCTCCTCGGGGGTCAAGGCCCGGTCGAGCGCCCAGGCGGGCACGCTCAGGGCAAAGGCGGCGGAAAGGCCGAGCAGCAAGGCATCGCGGCGAATCATGGAGGAAGGTCCCCTGGCTGACTGTTGTCTCTAGGCTAGCCTAGAAAGCAATTACGGCAACAGGTGGTTCCGTCGGCAGTGGTCAGAGCTCGCCCCGCGCCTTCTTGCCGCGGGCGACTTCGGTGGCCAGAGCGTCGAGCCGGATGGGCCAGAACACCCGGAAACGCTCCAGCCAGTCGTCGATATCGCGCAAGGGCGTGGCGTCGAGCGCATAGACCCGCCGCGTGCCTTCGGGCCGCACCCGGGCGAAGCCGGCTTCGCGCAGAACCTTGAGATGCTGGCTGACGCCGGCCTGGGAAATGCCGAATTCGGCCGATATGACCTCCACCACCTCGCCGGACGTGTGCTCACGCTCGGCGAGGAGTTCGAGAATGCGGCGGCGGACGGGATCGCCCAGGACGTCGAAAGCGTGCATCAGTTTTCCGGGGGGGCCTCGCCCGTATAGAATTTTCTGGTCGCCTCGGCCGCCTCCAGCGCGTGCCGGCGGTCTGCACCGGCGGCGATATCCGCCTGGCCCCAGCCGTCGCCGGTGGTGCGCACCAAAGACTTGTATTCGTCAGTGGCATACCATTGGGCAGCCGCCTCGGGCGGCATTTCAAAGCTCAGATCGGCAAGGTAACGCGCCAGGCCCATGAAGCTCAGATCCCAGCCGATGCCGACCGCACCCGGACCGAACCGATCCCAATGCGGGCTGATATGGGCGATATGTTCCAGTTCAAGCCGCGTGCCGGCGCCTTCAGGCGTCAGCGTCAGGTTGACCCATGAGATTGCCCCGGCAAATTCCCAGGTCAGGGCCACCTTCTTTTCCGGCTCGCATTCAAGCACGGTGCCGCTGGCATTGCCTTCCACCGAGTAGCGGCCGCCCAGCTTGAGATCGCCGCTGACGGGGGCAAACCAGCGCTTGATTCGCTCCGGCCGGGTCAAAGCATCCCACAGGTCGGGCGGCGTGGTATCATAGACGCGAGAAGCGAAAACCGCCTTGGCGGGCTGGCCGTCCTTTTCCAGGTTATGCACTTCGCGGGTCATGGCGCCCAGATGGGCGGCGAGATCGAAAGCCATGGGGAACTCCTTATTTCAGTTGCTGCTTATATAAGTGCAAACTGAAATAGAGTCGAGTCCCTTCGATTGCGCTTGGAGCCCCGGACCGCGAAAGTGGCTAATACCCATCCGCGTTGTTGCCCACCAGGATTTCGCGCTTGCCGGCATGGTTGGCCTGCGAAATCACCCCTTCGCGTTCCATGCGTTCGATCAGGGTCGCTGCCTTGTTATAGCCGACGCCCAGGCGCCGCTGCACATAGGAGGTGGACGCCTTCTTGTCGCTCAACACGATATGGACGGCCTTGTCATAAAGCTCGTCGCCCGAGCCGCCACCGGCTTCACCGAATGCTTCCTCGCCGAATTCGCCGCCTTCATCCTCTTCCTCGGTGATCGAGTCGAGATAGTCGGGCGCGCCCTGGCTCTTGAGATGGTTGACCACGGCCTCGACTTCGCTGTCGGCCACGAAGGGGCCGTGCAGGCGCTTGGTGCGGCCGCCCGAGGCCATGTAGAGCATGTCGCCATTGCCCAGCAGCTGTTCGGCGCCCTGCTCGCCCAGGATGGTGCGGCTGTCGATCTTACTCGTCACCATGAACGAGATGCGGGTCGGGAAGTTGGCCTTGATCGTGCCGGTGATGACGTCGACCGAGGGGCGCTGGGTGGCGGTGATGATGTGGATGCCGGCGGCGCGGGCCATCTGGGCCAGGCGCTGGATGGCGCCTTCGATATCCTTGCCCGCCACCATCATCAGGTCGGCCATTTCGTCGACGATGACGACGATATAGGGCAGCGGCTCGAGATCGAATTCCTCGCTCTCGAAGATGGCCTCGCCGGTTTCGCGGTCGAAGCCGGTCTGCACCGTGCGGGTGATGACCTCGCCCTTGGCCTTGGATTCGGTGACGCGCTGGTTGAAGCCGTCGATATTGCGGACGCCAATCTTGCTCATCTTGCGATAGCGATCTTCCATCTCGCGCACCGCCCATTTGAGCGCCACGACCGCCTTTTGCGGGTCGGTGACGACGGGGGTCAGCAGATGGGGGATGCCGTCATAGATGCTGAGTTCAAGCATCTTGGGATCGATCATGATCATGCGGCATTGCTCGGGCGTCATCTGGTAGAGCAGGCTGAGAATGAAGGTATTGATGCCCACCGACTTGCCCGAGCCGGTGGTGCCCGCAATGAGCAGATGCGGCATGCGCGCGAGGTCTGCAATGACGGGCTCGCCGCCAATGGTCTTGCCGAGGCAGATGGGCAGCTTGCCCTTCATCTTCTCGAAATCGGAGCTGGCCAGCATTTCGCGGAAATAGACAGTTTCCCTGACCTGGTTGGGCAATTCGATGCCGATGGCATTGCGGCCGGGCACCACGGCAACGCGAGCGGAAATGGCCGACATGGAACGGGCAATATCGTCGGCGAGGGAAATCACGCGGCTCGACTTGATGCCGGGGGCCGGCTCCAGCTCGAACAGGGTCACGACCGGGCCGGGGCGGACATTGATGATGTCGCCCTTGACGCCGAAATCGCTCAGCACCTCTTCCAGGCGCCGCGCCATGGCTTCCAGCCGCTCCGGCGCATGCTCGGGCGACGGGCCCAGATGCCGGGGCTCGGAGAGCAGGCTCAGCGGCGGCAGCTCGAAGCCGCCGGGTTCGTCGAGAAAACTGGCCTGGGCTTCGCGCATCATGCGCTGGCCCGGGGCCGGACGCGGAGCGGGCGCCGCGACGCGCGGCTTGGCCGGATCGACCGGATGGAAGCGCGAATCGCCGCGCTGCTGATGGCCGGCGACCGGGGCAGCATCGGGCACGAAGGGGGTATCGTCCTCGGCCTCGTCGGGGTAGTCGAGCTCGGTATCGTCGTAGCTTGGACGCGCATTGATGCGCGGCGAGATTTCGGGCTCGAAGCCCGGTTCGGCAGGCGCATGAATGCGGCGCGGCGCGATGGAAGGCTCGCGGCGTTCGCCCGATGGCGCATGGCTATCCATGCTCGGCTCGATCTCGTCGTCGCGCCAGCTGGCGGCTTCGGCGGCGCGGCGTTCGGCATGGCTGGCGCGGGCACGGCGGAAGGCGGTGCGCAGGGAATAGCCGGTATGGACCAGCGCGCCGAGCACGATATCGACAACCGGGTTGGTTTCGGGTTCGTCATCCTCGACCGGGGCAGCGGCGCCCTTGCGGCCCGCAGCCAGCGGCGCGACCTTGCGCGGGCCTGTTGGCATGGCCGTGCCCAGGCCCATGGCGATCCAGAAGGCAGCCAGAGCCGGAATGGCGATGATGATGGCAAAGAGCACCGCAGTCACCGCCTGCGGGGCTTCGCCGGTAACGAGAGCGGCCAGGGTGGTGAAGCCATTGCCCAGCAGGCCACCCAGGCCGGTGGGCAGCGGCCAGGTGGCGGGCATGGCGACGAAGGACAGCACGCCGGCGCCCAGCACGGTCGCGGCGAGCCAGGCCAGGCTGCGCAGGCCCATATGAGTGGGCATGCGGCGGCGGGCAAAAGCCCAGCCCCAGAGCGCCGGCGGCACCAGCAGCGCCAAAGCGGCAAGCCCCAGCACCTGGAACAGGGCGTCGGCTATGACGGCGCCGGGAAAACCCAGCCAGTTGGCCGCCGGCTTGGCCGTGGCGTAAGAAAAGCTCGGATCGTCGACCGACCAGGAGGCCAGGGCCACGAGGCAGACCGCCACCAGTGCAAGCAGCACCAGGCCGACCAGCCGCACCGGGATGCGAATCGCCAATGCCGGGGGCGGCACCGGCGCTGCCCTCGAGGCGGCGCTGCGCGAACGCTGCGGCACGGAGCGGATTTCATCGAGTACTGGCGAGGGGGAACTGGGCATGGGCGAACTCAATACTGCCCGGCTGAGACCGGGCCCACTATGCCGCCAGATTAGCGAGGTCGGGTTAACCCAAGGCTAACCATGGGATTTTGGACGTACCGAGTGGCGCCGGCGTCATCTCTCCGAAGAGAGATCGACCCAGAGGGGAACGGACACTCCACGCCATACCAGCGCACAAAGAAAAGCCCGCCTCCAGGAGGCGGGCCAGGTTGGCCGCTGGTCGCGAGGAGGGACCGGCGGGACATTGATCGTGGGGTGCGGCCCGTGCAGTTTTGCGAGTGGGAAGCCTCTGTGGCGGGCCAAGAGGGACACGAGCCGCACGCCACGATCAATCCTTGGTCGGAAGGCAGGCCGGGCGGCCACGGAAAGCCGCCCGGCGATCAGGCTTAGTTGTAGGCGCGCTCGCCGTGGCTCGACAGGTCGAGGCCATCACTTTCGGAGGATTCGGAGACACGGGCGCCGCCGAAGATGGCCTTGACGATGAGCATGGCGACCAGGGCCACGACGCCCGACCAGACGATGGCGATACCGACGGCGGTCAACTGGATCGTGAGCTGGCCGCCGATGGAGTAGGCGGCAGCATCGCCCAGCGGATAGCCGCCGAGGCCGGGAGCGGCGACGATGGCGGTGCCCAGTGCGCCGACGATGCCGCCGATGCCGTGAATGCCGAACACGTCGAGGCTGTCGTCATACTTGAGCCAGGGCTTGAGGTTCACCACGGCCCACAGGCAGACGATGCCGGCCACGGCGCCCAGCACGATGGCGCCGCCGACACCGGCAAAGCCGGCGGCGGGGGTGATGGCAACGAGACCGGCGACGGCACCGGAAACAGCGCCGAGTGCCGAAGCATGGCCGCGGGTGATCTTTTCACCGATGACCCAGGCCAGAGCCGCGGCGGCCGGAGCCAGCACGGTGTTGATGAGGGCAACCGCGGTCAGCGCATTGGCTTCGAGGTTGGAGCCGGCGTTGAAGCCGAACCAGCCGAACCATAGCAGGCCGGCACCAACATAGGTCCAGACCAGGTTGTGCGGGGCAATCGGCTCCTTCATGTAGCCGATGCGCGGGCCAAGCACGATGGCGGCGACGAGGGCAGCCACACCGGAATTGATGTGAACCACGGTGCCGCCGGCAAAGTCATAGGCGCCCAGGCCGAAGAGCAGGCCCGGACCCGACCAGACCATGTGGGCCATCGGGATGTAGGAGAAGGTGAACCAGATGGCCAGGAACGCCATCAGCGCGCCGAACTTCATGCGCTCGGCGATGCCGCCGACGATGAGGGTCGAGGTGATGCAGGCAAAGGTCAGCTGGAAGGTCACGAAGACCAATTCGGGCAGCTCGAACCCGGCCGAGAAGGTGGCGGCGCGGCTGTCGAGCGTCACGCCGGAGAGGAAGAACTTGGAGAAATCGCCCACGAAAGCCGAGAGCCCGCCTTCGGTCGGACCAGCAAAGGCCAGCGAATAGCCATAGGCCACCCAGAGAATGGATATCATCGAGAAGCCGAGGAACACCTGGGTCAGAACGCTCAGAATATTCTTGGCGCGGACGAGGCCGCCATAGAACAGGGCCAGGCCCGGAATGGTCATGACGATGACGACCATGGTCGAGACCAGCATCCAGGCCACGTCGCCCTTATCGACGATGGCGGCGGCCTCTTCAACGACAGGCGCGGCAGCGTCCTGGGCGAATGCCGGCAGGGCCAGCAGCAGGGAGGCGAGTGCGGCGCTCCCCAAAATCTTTGACGTCTTCATTGTTTTCTCCCGATGACGCTAGAGGGCAGAAGCGCCGGTTTCACCGGTGCGAATACGGGTGACGGCGAGCAGATCGAGCACGAAAATCTTGCCGTCGCCGATGCGGCCCGTCTGGGCGCTGTCACGGATGGCGGAGCTGACGGCATCGGCGAGAGCGTCGTCGACGGCGATCTCGACCTTGAGCTTGGGCAGGAAGTGAACGGCGTATTCCGTGCCGCGATAAATTTCCGAATGCCCCTTCTGGCGGCCATAGCCCTTCACCTCGGTCACGGTCATCCCGTGAACATCCAAGGAATTGAGAGCCTGGCGAACCTCTTCGAGGCGTGATGGCTTGATAATTGCGATCACCAGTTTCATGTGAGCCCCTTTGCGCTTGGCGCTGTCTGGAATGGCAAACTAGACTCAAAAGCCGTGCCAACTGGCGCGAGCGGGAAAAGCGCTCACAATTTCAACGGGTTAAGGATTTGATAGACGTCCCGCCTGCTTCCGCATCACGAAAATGCCCAATGTTTGGGCGGATCGGCGGAGGATTGGGCAAAAAACAGGCATCGCCCGCGGCGATCGGCGCGCTTGCGCAAAACCATGGCAGGGCCACAATGGCGACAAGGAGATCGGGATGAGCGAACAAGCCTTTGACGTGCTGATCGTAGGGGGCGGGCCGGTTGGCCTGACGCTGGCTTTGGCGCTGGTGCAATCGGCGCGCGGCATCCGCGTCGGGCTGGTGGACCGCCGGCCGCTTTCGGTGCCGCGCGATGCCCGAGCCTCGGCCATTGCCGCCGGCGTGCGCCGGGTGTTCGAGGCGCTGGGCGTGTGGCCGGCCATGGAAGCCGCCTCGCAGCCGATCAAGGCCATGCGGATCACCGATTCGGGTGCGGGCGACATTTCGCGACCGCTCTTCCTCACCTTCGACGGCGATATCGCGCCGGGCGAGGCCTTTGCCCATATGGTGCCCAACAGCGTGAGCGGGCAGGTGCTGCTCGACGTCGTGTCCGACAGGATTTCCGTCATCGCGCCGGCCACGATCACCGGCTATGGCGCTGAATCCGGCACGGCCCGGCTGCTGCTGGACGACGGGCGCATCCTCACCGCACCGCTGCTGGTGGCCGCAGATGGCGGGCAATCCGCCCTGCGCGGCATGGCCGGCATCGGCGTCATCGCCAATGACTACGGGCAGACCGGGCTCGTCACCACGATTGGCCATGAGCTACCGCATGACGGGGTGGCCTATGAGCATTTCCGCCCGGCCGGCCCCTTTGCCAGCCTGCCGCTGCCAGGCAATCGTTCGTCGCTGGTCTGGACCGAAAGCGCGGAGACTGCGCCGCGATTCCTCGCCATGGCGCCGGCCGAACTGGCGGGGGAGATCGAGGCCGTAATGGGCTCGACGCTGGGCGCCGTTACGACAGAGGAAAAGCTTGTGGGGTTTCCGCTGCGGCTGCAGATCGCCCGGAGCTTCATCGCGCCGCGGCTGGCGCTGGTGGGCGACGCCGCCCATGTGGTCCATCCCATTGCCGGGCAGGGCCTCAATCTCGGCCTCAAGGATGTGGCGGCCCTGGCCGAAGTGGTGATCGAGGCGATCCGCCTCGGGCTCGACCATGGCAGCGACGACGTGCTCGGCCGCTACCAGGCCTGGCGCCGGCTCGATACATCGAGCATGGCCGCCATGACCGACGGGCTCAATCGCCTCTTCTCCAACGATATCGCCCCGGTGCGGGCCTTGCGCGATTTCGGCCTGGGCCTGGTCGACCGCGCCGGCCCCCTCAAATCGGCGCTGATCCGCACCGCCTCGGGCGTCGGCGCCAGCGGGCCCAGGCTGCTCAGCGGGTTGCCGATCTGACCATGGTGCGCCTGAACTCCAGCGCGATCTGGCGGGCGGAGTATGATGCGGAGGAGCGCTTGCTGCATTTGTGGTTCGCCGGCGACGACAAGCCCTATGGCTATCGCGACGTGCCCGAAGAGGTGTTCGACGACTTGTGCGCGGCAGAGTCGCAGGGGCGCTATTTCGCGGCGCATATCCGCGACCGCTACGAGGTCATTCCCCCGCCCTAGTCGTCGCCCTTGAGTTCGGGCAGTTGCCGCAGGGCTTCCGGCTCGACGCTGCGGGCTTCCTCCAGCGTGAGCAGGGGAACGCCCTTGACGATGGGGAAGGCCAGCCTCGCCGCCACCGAGATCAGTTCGGTCCGGTCGGCCGAAAGGGTCAGCCGCGTCTTGGTCAGTGGACAGACCAGCATTTCGAGCGTCTTTACATCGAAGACATGGCGCGGATCGATGGCCGGCGTCTGGCTCATGATTAGTTGAGCGGCGCGGCGCCGCCGCTGCCGCCGCGGGCGATTTCATATTCGGTCATGGCAATCAGCGTCTCGGCGCGCTGCTCTAGCGTCTGCGCCTCCAGCAGAACCTGCTTTTCGGCCGGACCATAGGGGCCGACCATGCAGCAGAAATTGACTAGGTCGGCCGTGCCGGTGCGCTCGATCTCGTCCCAGTTGAGCTCGATGCTGGCAAATTCGGCATAGTCGCGCATCATCCGCACGAAGCGCTCGCGATCCACCGCGTCCTCGCCAAAATCGCGGGCGAAATCCGTGGCGAAATCCTCGGCCGCGATCACCCCCTGCCGATAGGGCGTCATCACAGTCAGCTCATGAGCGAGGCGGAAGCGGGTAACGCCTTCGAGGATGATGAAATAGCGCCCCTCGCCGCTTTCCTCGAAATGGGTCAGCCGCCCCAGGCAGCCGATGGCCTGCAGCGGGCTGCGGCCCTTGGGGCTCTCCTCGCTGGTATCCTCGGGCTGGATCAGCCCGATCAACCGGTCGCCGCGCAGGGCCGCATCCACCATCTCGATATAGCGCGGCTCGAAGATATTGAGCGGGCGATGAGAAAACGGCAGCAAAAGAGCTCCGCTGAGCGGAAACAGCGGGACCGATTTTGGCAGGTCAGCCGGCGATGCAGGGCGCTTGAGCATGGCGGCTGTCTCAGGAGAATAGGGCTGCCGACAGCAGGCGGCGACCCTTGGCAGTGGCAGGGTCCTTGGGGCCCCAGGCCTCGAAGAATTCCAGCAGCTTCTTGCGGGCACCATCCTCGTTCCAGGTGCGGTCACGCTTGAAAATGGTCACCAGCGCCTCGGCGGCTTCCAGCCTCTTGCCTTCGGCATTGAGCGCCAGAGCCAGGTCGTAGCGGGCCTGGTGGTCGTCCGGATTGGCGGCGACGGCAGCTTCGAGTGCCGCGGTTTCGCTGAGATTGGCGGCTTCCCCCAGCAGGCGGATGGAATTGGCAAGTGTGGTATAAGCATCGCCCTTACGCTCGGCCTCGGGCACCATGTCGAGCGTGGCCTTGGCCTGCTCGGTCTCGTTGGCGGCCAGGTAGACGCGCGTCAGGCCGAGCAGCGAGGCGACATGATCGGGCTGGTGCTGCAGCACCATGCCGAAGATCTGCGCGGCACGGCCCAGATCGCCAGCCGTCAGCGCAGCTTCGGCGGCGGCGACCGCTTCGGTGATCTGGGCTTCCATCGAGCCCTCGTCCGGCTGCGGAGCCGGCGCGCCGGCAATGACGCGCTCGGCAAAGCGGCGCACCTCACCCTCGGGCATGGCGCCCATGAAACCATCGACCGGGCGGCCGCCGGAAAAGGCGAAGACCGCCGGAATCGACTGCACGCCGAGCTGGCCGGCAATCTGGGGATGCTCGTCGATATTGATCTTGATCAGCTTGATGGCCCCAGCCTTCTCGTTGACGACCTTTTCCAGCGTGGGGGTCAGCTGCCGGCACGGGCCACACCAGGGCGCCCAGAAATCGACCAGAACGGGCTGGTCGAGCGAGGCATCGATCACGTCGGCCTTGAAGGCCTGATCCGACGATTCCTTGATCAGTGCCCCGGCGGGAGGGGCGGACTGGGGAGCAGGGGCAACGCCATTGAACGGAGTGGACATGAGCTAAACAGGGCCCTTAGACACAAGCAAACTGGGATATTCGCGGCCCTTCTTGCGCCCGCGAACGGTGATGTGACAAGCCCTTCAATCCACAAGGCGACGACAAGATGGCATCCGCGCCAAAATGTGGGTTGCAATAGGCGTTTCGATTGGGCATATAGGCGCGCGTCGCCGGACTGCCAAGGCAGCACGAAGACAACGGAGCGCGGGTGTAGCTCAGGGGTAGAGCATAACCTTGCCAAGGTTAGGGTCGTGGGTTCGAATCCCATCGCCCGCTCCAAATCTCCATCATCGGAGAAACGATCAAAGGGCCAGACGCAAGTCTGGCCCTTCGTTGCTTTCAAAGATGACGCCAGCAATCAAATCCTGCTGGACGATGCTCGATACCTGCAGACCTCAAAATCCGGCCAGTAGGCTGCGTCCAATATCCCCTCAGATCGGATAGTGGATCGGGCCGTCCTGTACGGTGATCCAGCGCAGTTCGGTGAATTCGGCGATGCCGGCCTTGCCGCCGAAGCGGCCATAGCCCGACGCCTTGACGCCGCCAAAGGGCATTTGCGCCTCGTCATGCACGGTGGGGCCGTTGACGTGGCAGATGCCCGATTCGATGCGGGCGGCCACGCCCATGGCGCGAGTGACATCGCGGCCGAACACGGCGGCGGAAAGCCCGTATTCGGTATCGTTGGCGACCCGCACCGCTTCGTCAATGCTGCCGGTACGGATCACTGCCACGACTGGCCCGAAGGATTCATCGCGATAGAGCTTCATGCCCGAGGTGACGCCATCGACCACCGTGGCCTGCATGATGGTGCCGTCGATGCCGCCCCCGGCCACGACGCGGGCGCCCTTGGCCACCGCATCCTTGATCAGCGCATCGATGCGCTGGGCGGCGCTGAGATCGACGAGGCACCCCAGCGGGGTATTGCCTTGGCGCGGATCGCCGGCCTTGAGCGAGGCGGCCTTGGCAGCCAGCGCGGCGACGAACTGGTCGGCCACTTTCTCATCGACCACGATGCGCTCGGTCGACATGCAGATCTGGCCCTGGTTCATGTAGGCGCCGAAGGCGGCAGCGGCGACGGCCTGTTCGAGGTCGGCGTCGTCGAGCACCACGAGGGGCGCCTTGCCCCCCAGTTCCAGCAAAGCCGGCTTGAGGTTGCGGGCCGAGACTTCGGCAATGTGGCGGCCGACCCGGGTCGAGCCGGTGAAATTGACGCGGCGCACCCCCTTATGGGCGATCAGCGCCTCGACCAGTTCGGGCGCATCCTCAGGCGCGTTGGACACCACATTGAGCACGCCGGGCGGCAGGCCCGCCTCGAACAGCGCATCGGCGATCAGCCGGTGGGTGCGCGGGCAAATCTCGCTCGATTTGAACACCACCGTATTGCCGCAGGCCAAAGGCGTGGCCAGCGAGCGCACGCCGAGGATGACCGGGGCATTCCACGGCGCGATGGACAACACCACGCCGGCCGCCTGGCGCACGCCATAAGCGGTGGAGCCGGGGCGGTTGCTCGGAATGATCTCGCCGGAAATCTGGGTGGTGAGGGATGCCGCTTCGCGCAGCATTTCGGCGGCGAGCATGACATTGAAGCCGGCCCAGCCTGCCGTGGCGCCGGTTTCGGCACCCATGGCCGCGATGAAATCATCCGTGCGGGCTTCGAGCCGATCGGCGGCAGCGAGCAATATCCTGCGCCGGGCGGCGGGCGCCGTCCGGCTCCACCCGGGGAAGGCGGCCGCCGCGGCATCGGCGGCGCGCAACGCGTCATCCACCGTCGCGGCGGCGGCGCGGGTCGCCAATTCCCCGGTAATGGGATTGTTGCGGGTGAAAGTCCCGCCGCCGGTGGCTTGCAATTCCTCGTTATTGATGAGCAGGCCGAGATCGGTCATGGGGACACTCCGTTTTCTACTGATGGCGCTGCGGCGCCGAGGAAGGCTTGCTGCACGGCGACGTCGCCGCGCAAGGCATCTGATGTGCCTGATCCGGTGATGCGGCCGGCTTCCATGAGATAGCCGCGATGGGCGATGGCTAGGCTCGCCTTGACGTTCTGTTCCACCACCAGCAGGGCAATGCCGGTCTGGCGGATGCGGGCGAGGGCGGCGAAGAGTTCGGTGGTGACGATGGGCGCGAGGCCCAGGCTGGGTTCGTCCAGCATCAGCAGGCGCGGACAGCTCATCAGCGCCCGGCCGATGGCCAGCATCTGCTGCTCGCCGCCCGACATGGTGCGGGCAATCTGTTGCCGCCGCTCGGCGAGGCGCGGGAACAGGTCGAAGACCAGCGCAAGCTGGCGGGCCTCATGCGGCCTTGCATGGCTGACATAGGCGCCGAGTTCGAGATTTTCGGCCACGGTGAGCTCGCCAAAGATGCCGCGCCCCTCGGGCACCAGCGCAATGCCGGCTTCGGGATATTTGTGGGCGGGGCGGCCGAGGAGATCATCGCCGCCAAGCATGACGCGCGCGCCGGGCGCGGGCTTCACCAGCCCGGCAAGAGCCTTGAGCAGGCTCGACTTGCCGGCGCCATTGGCGCCGAGCACGACGACGGTTTCGCCATCGGCGACGTCGAGCGAGACGCCATCGAGCGCCAGATGCTTGCCATAATGCAGCGAGATGGGGCCGGCGCTAAGCATGGTCGTCCCCCAGATACGCGCGGATGACTTCGGCATCGGCCAGCACCTCGGCGGTCGGGCCATCGGCAATCTTGCTGCCGGCATTCATGACGATGCAGCGGGTGCAGAGCGCGCGGACGGCGTCCATGACATGCTCCACCAGCAGGATGGTGATGCCGCGCTGGCGCAGGCTGGTGATGAGGGCGATGCCGGCACGCAATTCGGTCGGGTTGAGGCCGGCCAGCCATTCGTCGAGCAGCAGCAGTTGCGGATCGGAGGCCAAAGCCCGCGCCAGTTCCATGCGCTTGAGATCGATATAGGTGAGGCTGTCGGCCGGCTGGGCGGCGCGGCCGGCAAGGCCCACATCGGCCAGCAGGCGCTCGATATGGCTTTCGGCCTGCCTGCCCCAGACCGGCGCCTTGCGGAAAGCCAGGGCCGCCAGCACATTTTCACCCACCGAAAGCGACGGCAAGGCGCGCACCAGCTGGAAGGTGCGGGCCACGCCGCGATGGGCGATACGCTCGGGGCCGATTGTGCTGATGGTCTCGCCGGAGAGGGCGATGATGCCGTCGCTGACCGGCAGATAGCCCGAAATCAGGTTGAGCGCGGTGGTCTTGCCCGAGCCATTGGGGCCGAGCAGGCCGACGGTTTCGCCCGCGATGAGATCGAAGGAGAGCCCGTTGACGGCCGTGAGGCCGCCAAAGCTTTTGGTGACGCCACGGAGCGAGAGGAGGCTCATGGGCGCACCGCCTTGCGGGTCAGGCGCGACCATAGGCTGTCGCCGGCCGCCAGCACGCCATTGGGCAGCACGAAGACGATGGCGATAAAGAGCAAGCCCAGGATGATCGAATAATGGTTGGGGAAGTTGGCGGAGAGCCACTCGAACAGCAGGAAGAGCGGGATAGCGCCGAGCAGCGGGCCGAACAGCCTGTTGGGGCCGCCGAGCAGGGCCATGATGACGACGAGGAATGATGTGGTCGGATTGAACACGATGGACGGCTCGATATAGGTCCAGCGTGGCGCCTGGATGGCGCCGGCCAAGGTCATGATGACGCAGGAGATGGAGAACAGCGTCAGCTTGGTGCGGGTAATCCGCACGCCGAGATGGCTGGCCACATCGGGATCGTCGCCGATGACGCGCAGCGCCAGGCCAATGCGCGAGCGGCTGACCCAGAAGGCAATGGCCAGCGTTGCCGCGAGCAGTGCCAGCAATTGCCAATAGATATGTTCCGGGCCGATCGGCAGGAAGACATAGCGGCCGAGCGTGCGGGTGACGTTGACCTCGTAATAGGTCACGAGCTGGCGCACCAGTTCGGTCAGCCCGAAGGTGAAGATGACAAAATAGATGCCGGCGAGGCGCAGCGTCGCCAGCCCCACGATCAGCGCCACCACAAGCCCGACCAGGGCCGCGACCAGCAGCACCAGCGGATAGGGCAACACATCGGCCAGCACGGCGACGGTGTAAGCGCCGAGCCCGAAGAAGGCGACCGTCGCCAGCGAGATATAGCGGGTGGGGCCGGAGAACATGGCCCAGGCGGTGGCCAGCACGCCATAGCCGAGAATGCCGATGCCCAGGCCGAGCGGATAGGGGCCGGCAAAGGCCGGCACGAAGGCGAGTGCGGCAAGGGCGACGAGGGCGGCAAGCAGCTTCATCATCGCGCGGCCTTTCCGAACAGGCCCTGCGGGCGGATGACGAGCACGGCGAGGAAGATGAGATAGGTGGCGGCCAGCGTCAGGCCGGGATCGATGAAGCTGGCGACCAGCGTTTCGACAAGGCCCAGGATGAGCCCGGCAGCCAGCGCCCCCATGAGATTGCCGACGCCGCCCATGATGACGACGATCAGCGCCTTCATGGTGAAGATGACGCCCATGGTGGCCGAGAAAGTGAGATACATCGAGACCACGACACCCCCTGCCGCGGCGAGCGCGCCGCCCAGCGCGAAGGCGAAGCGGGCGGCGCTGTCGACATTGATACCCACCAGGGGCGCCGAGGCCGGATTGGCGGCGACGGCGCGGATGACGGTGCCAAAGCGGGTGCGGGTCAGCATGAGCCACAGGCCCAGGCCGAAGACCACCGCCAAAACGAAGGCCAGCAGCCGGTTGGCGGCGATGGTGGTGCCGAGAATATCGACCGGCACGGCGAGGAAGCTGTAGCTCTGGAAGCCGGCGCCGAAGATGACCAAAGCCACGCCCTGGATGACGAAGAGCAGGCCGAAGGTGGCGAGGATGGAGTCACCCTCCAGCCGCCCGCGATCGCGCGAACGGCGGGCCAGCGGCTGCAGCATAACGGCATAGATCAGCCAGCTCAGCACGAAGCCGGCGGGGATGACGACGAGCATGCCGAGCAGCGGATTGATGCCCAGGGCGGTGAACAGCACGAAGGCGCCGAAGCTGGCAGCGATGATGACGTCGCCATAGGCCAGGTTCATGATGCGCGCCACGCCATACTGCAGCGTCAGGCCCATGGCCACGAGGGCATAGGTGCCCCCGAGAACGAGGCCGGTAAGGATGGCGCTGAGCAGCATGAGGCGCTCCGGGTTTGAACAGGCACAATAGGGCTCCCTCCCCCTTGCGGGGAGGTGGAGGGACTGGTTCCATCAGTCCCACTGAGCGTAGGCTCCCTCTCCCTGAGGGGAGAGGGGTGGGGTGAGGGGTTCAGTGTCGGCTAACGGGCACGGTGCCGGACGCGGCGCTGAACCCCTCACCCGACCCTGCGGGTCGACCTCTCCCCTCAGGGGAGAGGTGACTGTCGCTCCACTCGATTCCCTCCCCTCAGGCCGCAGGAACCCAAGCAGGCTTCGGCACCACCGGGTCGCGCGCGCCGTCCCGTTCCGTATGCGCCAACCCAACAAACTTGCCGCCCTGCCACTGGCCGACGGTCCACAGCGCGCGCAACTGGTTGTCCACCAGCTTCACCTTGCCGATGACGGTATCGAACTCCCCGGTCGAAATCTCGTTGGCCACCGCCTCGCGGTCGAGATCGCCGACCCGCTCGATGGCCTGCTGCAGGATTTCGAGGCTGGCATAGGTGATGGCGCTGGCCCAGCTGTCGGGCGCCTGGCCGTTGAGCGCGGTGTGGCGCTCGAAATAGGCGGCGAGGGCCTCGCTGTCCGGATCGATGCCGCCTACCCCCATGACGCCGTCATGATTGGGACCGGCCACATTGGGATAGATCGGGAAGGCGGTGCCGACGCCGAGATAGAAGACCTTGGGGCTGAAATTGGCGACGACGGCCTGCTGGGTCAGGGCGAATGTGTCGGGCGGATAGGAGAAGGCCACGAATGTATCGACGCCGAGCCCCGAGACTTCGTTGATGATGGGGGCGAAATCGGAGGTGCCGAGCGGATAGGTCTTGTCATAGACCAGCTCGAACCCGGCCTCGGTAAAAGCGGGCGTCGCGGCCTTGGAGAGGTCGATGCCGAAGCCGTCGGCCACCGAGGCGATGGCCACCTTGTTGTTGATGGCGCCGGCCTCGCGCTGCTTGACCAGCAGGGCGACCAGCGCATTGGCGTAATCATGCCCGCCGCCGAGCATCCAGAAGCTGTGCTTCCAGCGCTGGACCAGGTCGGGCGCCATGTCGGTGACGGCGGTGGCCGCAAGCTGGGGATAGCCGAAGCGGTCGAAAGTGGGGCCGGAAGCCAGGTTGGGGCCGGTGCCCCAGCTCGGCAGGATGAAATCGACATTGTCCTGGGTCGCCAGGCGCTCGATGGCGCGCACCAGTTCCTCGGTGGTCGAGCGATCGTCATATTCGACCACTTCGAGCGGCAGGGTGACGCCCAGCTTGCTGAGTTCCAGGCCGCCGGCCTTGTTCACGTCATCCACCCAGAGCAGGTAGTTGGGGATGGTCGAAATGCCGGCGCCGGCGGCATTGGCGCCGGTCTTTGGCACGGCATAGCCGATGCGGATGGCCGTGCGGTCCTGTGCGAGGACCGGCAGGCCTGCCAGGGCCGTGGCCAGGGCGCTGACGCCCATGCCCTGCAAGACGGTTCTGCGGCGTAATGTGGTCATAGCTTCCTCCTCCATGCCCGCTGCGGGCGCTCCCAGATGCGGATCCGGCGGCGATCCTGGCGATCGTCTTGTTGTCCGGTTCCCTCCTTGGCCCGAACGGTAGCTCGCGCCCGATCGGGCGAAAATGGACATTACGGAAAGATAAATGTACTTTTGCAGCCATTTGATCGTTTAGGGGCCCCGATGACCCAAACTTCCATGCGCCCCCTGCCCGGCCCCGGCCTGGTGCAGGATGTCGAGGTCGACGATATTGCCGGCTCGCTATCGACGGCGGAGTGGGAGTTTTCCGCGGCGCGGGCGCGGTTGGGTGCCCATGGTTTCGTGCTGGCCTCGGGCCGCGGCGCGGTGCGGCTGGAGAGTGGCGTCACCCCCATAGAAGCGCCCTGCGTCATCTGGCTGCCCAGCGGCATGAGCGGCAGCGTGCGGCTGGAGGCCGGCGCCCGCGGCGTGGTGATGACGGTGTCGGACGCTGCCCTGGGCCGCGTGGTGCCGGCCAGCTCGATTGCCGGCCCCTTGCGGCAGGCCATCGACCGGCCGCTGCTCGGCATGCGCATCGAGGCCGAAGCGGCCCGCGCCAGCCTCCGCGATCTCGAGGATATCAGGCGCGAAACGCTGGAGGACTTGCCCGGCATGCGCGAGGCGATCATGAGCCGGCTATGCCTCGTGCTCATCGCCTTCTGGCGGCTGGGCGGCGTCGTGGCGCAACCGCAGGCCGCGCCGCGCGTGCTGGTGCAGAATTTCATGCAGCTGGTCGAACTCAATGCCAGGGCGCAGTGGCGCGTGGCCGACTATGCGCGCAGCATGGGCATTTCCACCGACCGGCTGACCTCGGCCATCCGCCGCGCCACCGGACGGTCACCGCTGGAGCTGGTGCATGCGCGCCTGCTGGAGGATGCCGAGAGCCTGTTGGAACGCTCGGCTTTGCAGGTGAGCGAAATCGCCGACGCGCTGGGCTTCCGCGACGCCGGCTATTTCAATCGCTTCTTCAGCCGGCTCAAGGGCGTGTCGCCGGGCCGCTATCGCCAGCAGGTGCAACGGCTGCGCGCCAGCCGCGACGGCTCCTATGCCGCCTGGCCCTAGGGTAGGGTATGCCCCGCCGCCCGGAACAGGCGGTACCATTCCTCGCGCGTCAGCTCCACATCCGAACCCGCCGCCGCATCCCTCACCCGCCCCGGATTGGTGGTGCCGAGCACGACCTGGATATGGGCCGGGTGCCTGGTGATCCAGGCCACGGCGATGCCGGTGGGCGTCACGCCATACTGGCTGGCCAGGGCATCGATGGCGTCGTTCAGCGCGGCGAAATTCTCGCGGTCGCCGAGGAAGACGCCGTCGAAAAAGGCCTTCTGGAACGGCGACCAGGCCTGCAGCATCATATTGTTCAGCCGCGAATAGTCGAGCAGGCCATTGTCGCGCGAGATGGACTGGTCGAGCCCGGCCATATTGGCGGCGACACCCTGGGCGAAGAGCGGCGCATGGGTGATGGAGAGCTGCACCTGGTTGGCCAGCAGCGGCTGTTTCACGGCCGTCTTGAGCAATTCCACCTGGCCCGGCGTATGGTTGGAAACGCCGAAATGGCGCACCTTTCCTGATGCGACCAGTTGCTCGAAGGCTTCGGCCACCTCTTCGGGCTCCACCAGCGTATCGGGCCGGTGCAGCAGCAACAGGTCGAGATAATCGGTGCGCAAAGCCGCCAGCGATTCATCGACACTGGTCAGGATGTGCTCTTTGGAGAAATCGAAATAGCCCTTGCGGATGCCCACCTTGGACTGGATGACGATCTGCTCGCGCTGGGCCGGCGTGAGGGCCACCGCCTCGCCGAAGCGCTGCTCGCAGCGATGGCGCTCCCCGCCATAGATATCGGCATGATCGAACACATCGATGCCGGCATCGCGGGCGCTGCCGAACAGGGTGGCGATCTCGGCATCGCTCATCTTGGCAATGCGCATCAGGCCGAGGACGACGCTGGATACGGCGCGGCCGGTATGGGGGAGGATGTAGGTTTTCACGTTTTGGTCTCTCGAGGCGAATCTTGGCGGAGGATAGCCCCGATATCGCGGCCAACCCACCCCCAACTCAGCGCAGGGTAATCCCCAGAAACTCCGTCAATTCCCGCGCCGCGACCGCACCGGCCCGGTTCGCCCCGATGGTCGAGGCCGATGGCCCGTAGCCCACCAGATGCACGCGCGGGTCGCGCGCCACCTGCGTCGCCAGCCGCCCGGTCATGGTGATGCCGCCGCTCTCTTCCCGCAATTGCAGCGGGGCAAGGTGATCGAGCGCCGAACGGAAGCCGGTGCACCAGAGGATCACGTCGACATCCAGACTGCGGCCATCGGCCCAGTGCACGCCCGATGGCGTGATCTCGGAAAACATCTCCTGCCGCTCCAGCACGCCGCGGGCACGCATGGCCGCGATGGCCGGCGTCATGGGCAGGCCGGTCACCGAAACCACCGAGTTCGGCGGCAGGCCGGCGCGCACGCGGTCTTCCACCAGCTTGACGGCGGCGCGGCCCGCCTCCTGGTCGAAGGGGCCTTCGCGGAAACGCGGCGGCGTGCGGGTGACCCAGCTGGTCCGCGTCACCGCAGAGATCTGGTCGAGCAGCTGAATGGCCGAAATACCGCCGCCGACCACCAGCACATGCTGGCCGGCAAAGTCTTCCGCCCTGTGGAACTGGTTGGTGTGGAGCTGGCGGCCGGCAAAGCTGTCGCGCCCCGGATAGTCGGGAATATAGGGCTTTTCCCAAGTGCCAGTCGCATTGATGATGCCCCGCGCCGAGAACAGGCCCCGATCGCTCTCGACGCGCAGCCGCCCACCGCGGTCGCAGACGACGCTCACCGTGGCGGGGCGTAGCACATCGAGGCCGAAACGCTCCTCGTAAGCGGCGAAATAATGCGGCACGGCGACCGAGGCCATGACGCTGTCATCGCCCCCGGCATTGTCGGCAAAGCTGAGGCCCGGCAGGTCATGCACGCGATTGACGGTGGAAAGCGTCAGCGACGGCCAGCGATATTGCCACGCCCCGCCAGGCTGCGGCGCCCGGTCCAGCACGAGGAAATCGCGGCCGGGCACGAGGCCGAGCTGCTTGAGGTGATAGGCGGAACTGAGCCCCGCCTGCCCGGCGCCGATAACGACGATATCGAGCTTGAGCGCGGTGCGGGCGGTGGGGGATGGGTCCGGCATGGTGGGGAAGATGTAGGGGCTCGGTGTGTGCGGAAGCAACCCCACTCACTGCTCGGCCCTACCCCCGCGCCGCCAGATGCTGCCCCGTCAGCGAATGTTTCGCCCGCGCCAGGTCCCCCGGCACGCCCTCGAACTGGATGGTGCCGCCATCCTGGCCCGCCCCCGGCCCCAGGTCGATCACCCAGTCGGCCCGCGAGATCACATCCAGATTATGCTCGATGACGATCACGCTCGATCCGGCATCGACCAGCCGGTCGAACAGCCCGATCAGCGTATCGACATCGTTCATATGCAGGCCCGTCGTGGGTTCGTCGAGCACGTAGATATTGCCCTTCTTGCCCAGCTCGGCGGCCAGCTTGAGCCGCTGGCGTTCGCCGCCCGACAGGGTCGAGAGCGGCTGGCCCAGCGTCAGGTAGCCCAGCCCCACATCGTCCAGACTCTTCAATATCTTGGCAATGGCCGGCTCGGTGAAGAAGTCCACCGCGTCCGAAATGCTCATCAAATAGACATCGCTGATCGATTTGCCGCGCAGGTGATGCTCCAGCACTTCGGGCAGGAAGCGCTTGCCCTCGCAGGTCTCGCAGGTGGTGATCATCGGATCAAGGTGAGCGAGGTCGGTATAGATGACGCCCAGCCCGTTGCAGTCGGGGCAGGCGCCCTTGGAATTGGCCGAGAACAAAGCCGCGTCGACGCCATTCTCCTTGGCGAAGGCCTTGCGCACATTGTCGAGAATGCCGGTATAGGTCGCGGTATTGGAGCGGCGCGAGCCGCGCGCCAGGTTCTGGTCGATGATGATGGTGTCGGGATAGGCCTTGGGCAGGCAGCCCTGGATCAGGCTCGACTTGCCCGAGCCGGCCACGCCCGAAATCGCCGTCAGCACGCCGCGGGGGATGGACACCGAGACATCCCTGAGATTGTTCAGCCTGGCATGCTCGATCCTGAGCGCGCCATCGGGTTTACGAGGCTTGTCCTTGATCGGCTGGTGCTTCCTGATGTGGTTGCCGGTCAGCGTGCCCGAGGTCAGCAGGCCCGCATAGTCGCCCTCATAGACCACCTCGCCGCCCTTGCTGCCGGCAAACGGCCCCATATCCACCACATGGTCGGCAATGGCGATCATGTCGGGCTTGTGCTCGACGACAAGCACCGTATTGCCCTTGTCGCGCAGCTGCTGCATCAGCCCGGCAAGGCGCCCCACATCGTGGGGATGCAGCCCCACCGAAGGCTCGTCGAAGACATAGGTGATATCGGTCAGCGAGCTGCCGAGATGGCGCACCATCTTGACGCGCTGGCTTTCGCCGCCTGAAAGCGTCGAGCTTTCGCGGTCAAGGCTGAGATAGCCCAGCCCGATGGTCACGAGGTTTTCCAGCCGTTGCGCCAGCGCTTCGAGCATCGGCCCGACCTGCGGCGCCTCGATGCCGCGGACGAAGATGGCCAATTCGCTCACCTGCATGGCCGAAAGCTCGGCAATGTTCCTGCCGTTGACCCTGCTGCCCAAAGCCGCCTGGTTGAGGCGGGTGCCGTGGCAGGCGGGGCAGGTGGCGCGGGTGAAAATCTTCTCGTATTCGCGCAGCACATGGGGCTGCAGGCTTTCGGGATCCTTGGAGCCCAGCCCCTTCTTGAGCTTGGCGACCACGCCTTCATAGGTCAGCCCGATCTTGCCGACCTTGATCTTGCGGCCATCATCGAGATTGAGCAGGTTTTCCCGCTCCTCGGCCGAATATTTGCCGATCGGCTTGTCCATGTCGAACAGGCCGGAATTCTTGTAGATTTCCCAATACCAGGTATCGACCGCAAAATCCTTGGGCAGCAGGGCGCCCTGGTTGAGCGACTTGGACTCGTCGATGACCGCCGCCATGTCCATGGCCGCCACCTGCCCGATCCCCTCGCAGTCCGGGCACATGCCGCGCGGGTCGTTGTAGGAATAAAGGCTGGGCGGCCCCAGTTTCGGCTCGGCCAGCCGCGAGAACAGCACGCGCAGCATCTGCGCCGCATCGGTCACCGTGGCGACGGTCGAGCGCGAATTGCCGCCCAGCCTTTGCTGGTCGACGATGATGGCGGCCGAGATGTTTTCCAACTGGTCGGCATCGGGCTGGCCATAGCGCGGCATGAATTGCTGCACGAAGCTGGGATAGGTCTCGTTGATCAGCCGCTGGCTTTCCGCCGCGATGGTGCCAAAGACCAGCGACGACTTGCCCGAGCCCGAAACCCCGGTGAAGACGCTGATCTTTCGCTTGGGAATATCGAGCGAGACATTCTTGAGATTGTTCTCGCGGGCACCGCGAATAATGATCGAGCCGTAATCGGGGGTGGTCACGGGCAGTCCTTCTGTTGGGCCGGGGCCTCGTGGTTCGACAGGCTCACCATGAGGTCCGTTCGGAAATCTCGGCAGACCTCATCCTGGGCCTGTCGAGGGACGAGGTCATGGCACTGCAGTCCTGATCAACACCAGGCCTGCTGACATGACGCGTCAGCAGGCCCGATTTCGACAGTGTGGCCGATTTTTCGGCGTCAGCCGACAGCCTTTTCCAGCAAGGCGCCGATGGCCTTCTTCTCGGCGGGGCCGAGCTTGAGCAGGGCAAACGAGGTCGGCCACATATTGCCGTCGTCGAGTTTTGCGCCAGTGTTGAAGCCCAGCGAGGCGTAGCGCTCCTTGAACTTGACGGCGGGGGTGAAAAAGCACACCGCCTTGCCGTCCTCCCCGGCCCAGGCCGGCATGCCATACCAGGTCCTGGGCGCAAGGCTCGGCGCATGCGCCTTGACCAGGGCATGCAGGCCCTCGGCCAGCTCCTTGTCCAGCCCTTCCATCTCGGCGACCTTGGCGAGCAGGTCGGCTTCGCCGTCGAGTTTCCTGCCACCCTTGCGGCGGGCGGCCTTTTCGGCCTTTTCCTCGGCGACCTTGTCCTTCATCGCCTCGATTTCTTCGGCGGAGAAGGACTGGCTGGCGGTCTTGCGCGTTGCCATGGCAGGATCTCCTACCAGTTCAGCTGGGTGAGCTGGATGATATTGCCGCAACCATCGTCGAGCTGGGCAATGGTCGAGGCGGTGACGTCGGTCGGCTCCATCCGCAGCGTCCCGCCCTTGGCCTTGATGGCGGCGCAATCGGCCCTGACGTCATCGGTGAAGAACTGGATGGCCGGCTGGCCCTGCTCGAAGGTCGCCTGCTGGAAAGCCTTGCCCGCCGGATTGGCATTGGAGGCCAGCTGCAGCTCGACACCCTCGGGATCTTCGGCCGGAACGACGGTCAGCCAGCGATAGCCGCCATTGCCGAAGTCGTTCTTCTTGGTGAAGCCCAGCGTGCCGGTATAGAAGGCCAGCGCCTTGTCCTGGTCATCGACATAGATGGTCGTTACCTTGATCTTCATGGTCATACTCCTTGTTACGAATGTGGGCGCTGACCCTCAATCGAGGTCGGCCACGACTTTCTCCAATGCGGCAATGAACTGCTTCCAGGAGGCCCGCGCACCCTTGAAGGCCAAGTCCTGATCCGGCCGGAAGCCGGTCTGCTCCATGCGGATAACGGTCCCGGCCGGTGTCGGCTCCAGGGTGAAAGTCACGACGCTTTCGAGCCCGAAAGCCTCCCAGCTATAGGACAGCGTCCTGTTGGGCTCGACATCGAGCACTTCGCAATCCACCACCACATTCACCTCGGGCCTGGGCTGGTTGCGGAAGGTGAATTTCTGACCCTTGACCGGCTTGAAATCGGATTTCATCAGCCACTCCTCGATCAGGTGCGGTTGGGTCAGCGCCCGCCAGATCTTCTCGGGCGGAAAGGCGACCTCGCGTTCGATGACGACGGTGCGGATGGGCGGCGTTTCGGTCATTGGTCCATCCTTGTGAGCAAATTTTCGAGGTCGTCGAACCGGCCCTCCCAGAAGCCGGCCATTTCGCTGGTCCAATCGACCAGCGGCGCCAGCGCACCTGGCAGGGCGCGGTAATGGGTCTGCCGGCCGGCATGGCGATCACGCACCAGCCCGGCCTGCTTGAGCACGCCCAGATGCCGCGACACCACCGGCTGGGAAACCCCGGCCTGGGCCGTCAGCGCCCCCACCGTAACCTCGCCTTCCCGGCACAGCCGCTCGAACAAGGCGCGCCGCGTCGGATCGGCAAGCGTGCGGAAGATCACATCCTGGGCAGTCGATGGCTGAGACAATTCATACCTCGTCGGCTATGAATTTATGTATAGCCATGGAGGTATGAATGAGTCAAGCGGGCGATGTGGCTGACGGGGTAGAACAGGTTCCCGTCATGCTTGCCGGGGCCATACTCCCTACCCCGTCGCGGCACATCGGCCCGGTGGTCGGCGAACTCTACGGCCTGGGCGACCCGGACGGCGCCTTCGATTTCGGCCTGGAACGGATCCTGGAGGGGCTGGCCGTGATGATCGAGCGGGAGCGCGGGGGCCGACAGGCTCCCGCGGCGCTTACCCCTGGATCACATTGCCTTCGGCGTTGAACAGGTGGATGCGAGCCGGGTCGATATGGGCGGCGACGGTGGACCCCAGTTCCACCGGCCGCTGGCCTTCGAGCACGATGTTGATCGGCTGGCCGTCGGCGGTGGTGGCATAGACCACGGTCTGGCCGCCGAGATTTTCCACCAGGTCGACCCGTATATCGGCCAGCTTGATGCCGCTACCCTCGGCCAGGGTGATGTGTTCGGGGCGGACGCCCATGGTCGTGGCGCCCGTCACCATGCGTTTGACGTCGATGGTGTTGCCCGCGACATTGATTGCGGCGCCATCGGCGCTGGCGGCGAGGAAGTTCATCTTGGGCGAGCCGATGAAGCCGGCGACGAACAGGTTCTTGGGATTGTTGTAAAGCTCGAGCGGCGCCCCGGCCTGCTCGATGACGCCGGAGCGCAAGACCACGATCTTGTCGGCCATGGTCATGGCTTCCACCTGGTCGTGGGTGACGTAGATCATCGTATTGCCGAGGTCGTTATGCAGCTTGGCGATCTCGACGCGCATCTGCACCCGCAGTTCCGCGTCGAGATTGGAGAGCGGCTCGTCGAACAGGAATATCCGCGGCTCGCGCACGATGGCCCGGCCGATGGCGACGCGCTGGCGCTGGCCGCCCGAGAGCTGCTTGGGCTTGCGCTGCAGCAGCGGCACGATCTGCAGGATTTCCGCGGCGCGCTGCACCCGCTCCTTGATCTCGGCTTTGGGCGTCCTGGCCGTTTCCAGCCCAAAGGCCAGGTTCTGGTAGACATTCATATGCGGGTAGAGCGCGTAGCTCTGGAACACCATGGCAATGCCGCGCCGCGCCGCCGGCACGTCGTTCATGCGCTCGCCATCGATCAGCAGGTCTCCCCCGGTAATCGGCTCAAGCCCGGCAATCATGCGCAGCAAGGTGGACTTGCCGCAGCCGGAGGGGCCGACGAAGACGGTGAACTCACCCGGATCGATATCGAGATCGATGCCGTGGATCACTTCGATATCGCCATAGGCCTTGACGAGTTGCCGGATCTGGATGGGTGTCGACATGGAACTCTCCTAAGCCGCCCGGAACTGGGCCGGAACCCAGCTTTCGTAGAGCGGATGGCCGGGGCCGATGGGCAGGACGACATCCTCGTTGGTTGCCGACGAATGATAGAAGGCGGTGACCAGTTCGAGCGACCGGCGCGAATCCGCCGATGTGACCGGCAGCGGGCCGACGCCCGTGAGTGCATCGTGGAAGCGGGCCATCTGCGTCTGGAAGCGCGATGGTACGTGGCTCCAGTCCTTGAGCAGCGCATCGATCCTGGCCGCCGTTTCAGGATTGCGCGCCTGGATTTTCCAGGGCTTTTCGCCCGGATTATATGCCGCATGGTCGCTTTCGAAGGTGACATTCTCGAAAGCTAGGCGAATGCGCGTCGTATCGTCGGCCGAACCCAGCGTCGCCGTGAGGCTGGCCAGTGCGCCATTCTTCATCAGCAACGAGGCCGAGATGGTGTCCTCCACCTCGATCGGATTGACGCGGGTGGCGACCCTGCCGAACACACGCTCGATATCGCCCATGAGATAGGTGAACAGGTCATGCGGGTGGATGGCATGGCCCATCAGCACGCCGCCCAGCTCGGTGGCCCACTTGCCGCGCCAGGGCACGGCATAATAGGGCGCATCGCGCCGCCACAGCGTTTCCACCGTCCCCATGAAGGGCTTTCCGGCAATGCCGGCATCGATGATGGCCTTGGCCTGCTCGATGCCGTTGCCGAAGCGATACTGGAACACCGGCATCAGCATGCCGCGGCTCCGCTTTTCCTCTTCCATCACCGCGTCGACCTGGGCGAGCGAACCCACCAGCGGCTTTTCGCAGATGACATGCTTGCCGGCCTTGAGCGCCGCCATGACCATGGAGAAATGCAGCCCCGGCGGGGTGCAGATATCGACCACGTCGATATCCTCCATGCCCAGAACGTCCTCGAAGCTGGTGACGCGGCGTTCGACGCCGAATTCGTCGGCCACCGGGGTCATGCGCTCGACATTGAGGTCGCAGAGCGCCTTGACCTTGAACTTGTCGGCATTGGGCAGGTAGCCCTCCACGATATGGCTGCGGCCGATGCCGCAACCGACGACGGCGACGTTGAAAATCGAACTCATTGCGCCCACTCCGTGCCGCGTTCCGCCAATGTTTGGGCCGTCAGCGCCAGCTTCATGGCGTTGAAGCACCGCTCCTGCGGCATGGCCGTCTCGGTGCGGTTGCGCACATCGTCCAGGAACTGCCTGCCGAAGGGCCGTTCGACCCTGGAGCAGTCGATGTGACGCGGGCCTTCATGGTTGACGATGAAAAGGTGGTTTTCGCCGGGCCTTCCGGCAATGTCGATATATTTGCGCAGCTCGATATAGCCCTCGGTGCCCAGGATGGTCAGGCGCCCGTCGCCCCAGGTCGGCAGTCCCGACGGCGTGAACCAGTCGACGCGGATATAGCCCGATGTATCGGCGGTCCGCAGATGCACGTCGCCCACATCCTGCAGGCCCGGCCGGTCCGGATTGCCGCGATTGGCGACGCTGGCCGAGACCACTTCGGCATCCATGGCGTTGGAAAAGAACAGATACTGCTCGAACTGGTGGCTGGCGATATCGCAGAGAATGCCGCCATAACGCTGGCGGTCGAAGAACCACTCCGGCCGCTGGTTGTTGCGGATGGCATGGGGCCCCAGGCCCACCGTATTGACCACCTTGCCAATGGCGCCCTGGGCAATCAGGTTGCCGGCCTCCACCGTCGCCCGCACCTCGAAATGCTCGGAATAGAGCACCGAGTAGATGCGGCCCGTTTCCTGCTGCACGCGCCTGAGTTCGTCGAGCTGGGCGAAGGTGGTCATGCCCGGCTTGTCGGTCAGCACGTCCTTGCCGTGCCGCATGGCGGCGAGCGAGATCGCGGCGCGATCGGCCGGGATGGCCGAGGTCAGCACCACGGCAATGGAGGCATCCTCCAGGATGGCCCTGGCATCGCCGACACGCCTGGCCTCGGGATATTTCGCCCCGAAGGCCGCCGCGAGATCGTCCTCGACGGCATGAAAGGCGACGAACTGGGCGCCGGCATCCTTGAGGCAGTCGACCTGGCCGTAGATATGGCTGTGGTTGATGCCGATGGCGGCAAATTTGATATCGGTCATAGAAAGAGGCCTTGGTGGAAACTGGATGGATCAACGGGCGCCGGGCGACCCCCTCGCCCCTCAGGGGAGAGGGTAGCGGCGCCGGGAGCGCAGCGACCTGGCAGAGCTGGGGTGAGGGGTGAAGCCGCCTCCGCTCGAGCCGAGAGTGTGAACCCCTCACCCGACCCTGCGGGTCGACCTCTCCCTTCAGGGGAGAGGCGATCAGAAAGGGTGTCACTCACCGCTTCATCCCCGTCGTGGCGATGCCTTCGATCAGCAGCCGCTGGAAGAACAGGAAGAACAGGAAGATCGGCACGAGGCTCAGCACGCTCATGGCGAAGAGCCCGCCATAATCGCTCTCGCCCGTGCTGTCGGTGAACGTGCGCAGGCCCAGCATCACCGTGTAGGACTTCATCTCGCTGAGATAGATCAGCGGGCCGAAGAAGTCGTCCCAGGTCCAGATGAAGGTGAAGATCGCCGCCGTGGCCAGCACCGGCATGGAAAGCGGCATGATGATCTTCCAGTAGATGCGCCAGGGGGAGCAGCCATCCATCTGCGCCGCCTCGTCCAGCTCCTTGGGCAGGCCGCGGAAGAACTGCACCATGAGGAAGATGAAGAAGCCGTCGGCAGCGAGGAATTTCGGCACGACCAGGGGCAGGAACGTGTTCACCCAGCCGAGCTGGCGGAACAGCACATATTGCGGGATCAGCGTCACCTGGTAGGGCAGCATCAGCGTCATCAGCATCATGGCGAACCAGAAGCTCCTGAACCTGAAGTTCAGCCGGGCAAAGGCAAAGGCCGCCATCGAGCAGGCCAGCACGTTGCCGCAGACCGACAGGATCGAGACGATGAAGCTGTTGGTGAAGAAGGTGCCGAAGCCGGTGCGCAATCCGTTCCAGCCGCGCACATAGGCGTCCAGGCTCCATTCGGAAGGAATGATGCTGGCCGAGGTGAAGATCTCGTTTTCCGGCCGGAACGAGGCCGCCAGCATCCACAGCAGCGGATAGAGCATGAACACCGACACCGTCAGCAGCGCAGCATGCATCAGCACGGAGACGATCCGGCGCTGCGTCGGGGTGAGCCGGTTGGCGCCGACCACGGTCAGCTTGGCGGGGGCATCAGTCATCGTAGTGCACCCAGTATTTGGACGTGAGGAAGGAGAAGGCCGTGAACAGCCCCACCAGCGCCAGCAGTACCCAGGCCAGCGCCGAGGCATAGCCCATGCGGAAGAAGCCGAAGGCCTCCTGGTAGAGATAGAGCGTGTAGAACAGCGTCGAATTGATCGGATTGCCGGTACCGCCCGAGATGATGAAGGCCGGCGTGAAGCTCTTGAAGGCCTCGATGGTCTGGATGATGGCGTTGAAGAACACCACCGGAGTCAGCAGCGGCAGCGTGATCTTGACGAATTGCCGCCACTTGCTGGCGCCGTCGAGGCTGGCCGCCTCATACATGTCCTGCGGAATCTGGCGCAGGCCGGCCAGGAAGATGATCATGGGCGAGCCGAACTGCCACACCGCCAGGATGATGATGGTCCACAGCGAATATTGCGGCGTCGAAATCCAGCTCGGGCCCACAATGCCGAAGATGGAGAGGAAATCGTTGACCAGACCCTCGCGGGCGAAGATCTGGCGCCACAGGATGGCGATGGCCACCGACGCGCCGAGCAGGCTGGGCAGGTAGAACAGCGCCCGGTAGAGCGGCAGGCCCCGCATGCCGCGGTTGAGCAGCATGGCAACGGCCAGCGCGAAGGCAAGCTTGAGCGGCACCGAGAAGATGACGAACACCATGGTCACGCGCATCGACGCCAGGAATTTGGGGTCGTTGGTAAACATGCGGACATAGTTGCTGGCGCCCACCCAGTTGGGGTCGGTCAGCAGGTCGAAGTCGGTGAAGCTGAGATAGAGCGAGGAGATGATCGGCCCGATGGTGAGGCCGAAAAAGCCGATCAGCCAGGGCAGCAGGAAGAGATAGCCCGGGGCATCGTTCTGCCAGATACGAGCCCAGAGCGAGGGTGAGGCCGCGCGCTCCCTTGCGGGAGCGCCCGATTCCAGGGAGCGCGCGGTCATGTCTTATGCTCGGCTGAGGATTTCGGCAGCGCCGGTAACCAGGTCCTTGCCGGCCTGTTCCGGAGTCTTGGCGCCGAAGCCCACTTCCTGGCCCAGCGTACGGATCAGGGAGAGATCGACTTCACCGGCAGCGGCCGGCGGCGGCGGGGGCAGCGGGCCAAGCAGGTCGCCCAGGTTGGCCACGAAGTTCAGCGCAATCTGGTTGGCCTCGTCCAGGGTCGGCGACACGGCGTCGCGAACCGCGGCGGAGCAGGGAATACCGCGTTCCACGCCCAGGATCTTGCCGGCTTCCACGTCGTTGACGAAGTAGCTGACAAAATTGGTGGCCGCTTCCTTGTTGGCGGACGAGCCGCCGACCGAGAAGAACATCGAGGGCTTGCGATAGTGACCGCCGCCGACGCCCGCGGCGATGCGGGGGTAGCCGACCATGTTGAGCTTGTCCTGCACCAGGGCCTGGTAGCCGACGAGCTGGTTGGAGTTGGACGGCATGAGCGCGGCCTTGCCCTGGACCAGCATGGTCGATTCCAGCGGGCCGGTATCGAGCGCCTGGTCGTCGGGGGAGACGCAGACGCCCGCTTCGCGCAGCTTGGCCCAGAGCTGGTACCATTCCACGGCGTCCTGCTCTTCGAAGCCGAGCTTGCCGTCGGCGGTATAGAGCGCCTTGCCGCGCTGGCGCAGCCAGTTGTCGAGCGAGGGCTCGTTGTAGGACGAGTCCGAGATGGCCTTCATGCCGCCACGGATATTGGCCGAGTTGAAGGCCTCGCCCATGGTCATCAGGTCGTCATAGGTCCAGGCATTGGTCGGGGCTTCGACGCCGGCTTCTTCGAAGGCAGTGGTATTGACCAGGGTCGCCACCGAGTTGGCGCCCAGCGAAATGCCGTAGAGCTTGCCGTCGACCTTGCCGCCTTCGAGCTGGTCGGCGTCGAAGTCGTCGAGCTTGAGCACGCCGCCGACGAATTCATCGAGCGGCGCGATGGCGTTGCGCTTGGCGTATTCGACGATATAGCGGTAGTCCATCTGGATGATGTCGGGGGCATTGCCGCCGGCCGTCTGGGTGGCCAGCTTGGGCCAGTAGTCGTTCCAGGCGAGGAATTCGCCCTCGACGGCCCCGCCATTGGCGGCGGTGTAAAGGTCGGTCACGCCATAGGTGCGATCGGCGCGGGCCTGGCCGCCCCAGAAGATCAGCCGCAGGTCGGCGCCCTGGGCCCAGGCCGGCATCACGCCAGCAGCGCCAGCAGCGACGAGCGCAGACGTGCCCATCAGGAACTGGCGGCGATCGATACGAGTAGTCATCAGGTTTTCCTCCCATGAAACTGTGATCGTTCCGATGTCCGGAACGGAAGCGATCCGCAGCCTCCCCGCTGCTAAATCACCAATCGGTTACTTCGTCTGTTACGGTATCGGCAATGGTCACCGAAGCCGCGGGTCGTGCTTTTTGCCCGGAATCTCCCTACGCAAATTGCACAAATAACCGACTGGTTACGACATAGCACACACTTTTGCGGCAAGGCAATCACTTGTATGGAAGATGCGGAAAGCTGGTGAATTCCCCGATCGGGGAAGTGTCCCGCAGAGGCAGATCGCCCCGGATTCCCGCTGTTTCAGGCCGCCCCCACAGCCGGGACGCGCCGCTCTCCCCTGGCCGTCCGGCGGCCGGTTTTTGTCTTGCTGGTCCTAGACTGGCGCAGTCTCGACCAAAAGAAAAATACGAAATATCCTGTCCGATATAGATTTCTTCTATGTCTTAGGGACACGCCATGGACAAGCTGCTCAACCAGTTCCTCGCCGTGGCCGAGGCCGGCACGATCAGCGCCGCGGCGACGGCTTTGTTCGTCACCCAGCCGACGCTGACCTTCAACATGCGCAAGCTCGAGGAAAATCTGGGCGTGCCGCTGCTGATCCGCACGCCGCGCGGGGTGGAGCTGACCGAATATGGCGAGACGCTCTACCAGAACGGGCGGCTGATGCGCCGGCTCTACGACAATACGCTCAATGCCATTGCTCACCAGCGCGGCCGCACCGAGCAGGGCTTGCGCATCGGCTCGGGCTATTCGTGGTGGACCTTGTTCATCCGCGACATGGTGCTCGACTATTCCGCGAGCTATCCCAATGCGCGCATCCATGTGAGCCTGGGCAACCAGCTGCGCTGCATGGACCAGTTGCTGAGTGGCGACATATCGCTGTTCGTCGCCCATGAAATCGAAGGGCTGAGCCGCAGCACCGGGGCCCGGCTGATCCCGCTGACGCGGGTCGGCCAGGGCTATTTCGTGCATGAAGGCCATCCGCTGCTCAGCCGCCCGCGCTCCATTGCCGAAGTGGAAGCCTATCCCGCCGTGACCAGTTCCTTGCCCGAGATTCGCCATCAGCGCTTCTTCGAGGCCTGGAGCCGCACCACCGGCGGCAGCGCCCCGTTCGACCAGGGCAAATATGTCTTCGCCTCCAATTCGCTGGCCGCCTGCCTCGATTATGTCGAGCGCACCGATGCGGTGATCGGCCATACCGAAGTGATGGAAGACGAATTCATCCGCCGCGGGCTGCGGCGCATCAGCATCACTGAACCGACACGGCAGAGCCTGATCGGCATCTACGTCCTGCAGGAGCGCGCCGAAGAGCCCCGCGTGGTGGAACTGATCGAACGCTTGAAGGAAAAGGCCAGCGCGGTGCTGCCGCCGCTGGGATAGGTCTTCTTCCCCGCCCCTTGAGGGAGAGGGGGATTTTTGCGGCGTTCAGCCGGAAAAATCGGGTGAGGGGTGCTGCGCTCGCCCATGCTTCAATGCGGATGGATAACTCGTGACCCCTCATCCGCCCTTCGGGCACCTTCTCCCTCAAGGGGAGAAGAGGTAGTCCAGCACCATCTGCACCGCCTGCGCCTCGCGCTCCTGCACCATGTCGATGCCGGACAAATCCCGCGCAAAGATCACCGACAGCGTCGCCATGTTGGACACGTAGAAAAAGCCCAGGGCAGCGATGGAAATATAGAGCTGCACCGGATCGACGTCGCGGCGGAAAATCTTCAGCTCCGCCCCGCGCTCGACGATGGTGCGGATTTGCCCCACCAGCGGGGAATGCAAGGCCTGGATATCGGGCAGGGTCTTGAGGAACCGGGCATTTTCGATGTTCTCGGTGCCGAGCAGCCGCGGAAACCACGGATTGGCGAGGAAGTGGCGGAAGGTGAAGCGCACCAGCCGGTCCATGGCATCGACCGGGCCGTATTGGTCGAGCGACAGCGCCCGCTCGCCGCGCCTGATCTCCTGATAGGCATCGAGCAAAACCGCCCGGTAGAGGTCTTCCTTGTTGCCGAAATAGTGGTAGAGCAGCCGTTTATTGGCCCCTGCCAGCGCCGCGATGGCATCCACCCGCGCGCCCTCGAAGCCGCGTTCGGCGAATTCGGCGCGGCCGGCGACCAGGATCGCCGCCTTGGTCCGGATCGAATTGCGCGCCCGCTTGGCCGGAGCCGCCTCAGCTTTCGGCTGGGGCGGGGCTGCCGCGGGTGAAGAGGGATCTGACACGCTTGGATACCGCCGGAATGGACATCAGGATGGTGAAGACGATGATGAGGCAGATAACAGCACTGATCGGACGGGTAAAGAACGGGCTGGGATCGCCATTGGTCAACAGCAATCCGCGCCGCAGGTTGAGATCGAGCAGGTCGCCCAGCACGATCCCCAGCACCAGTGGCGCCATGGGATATTTCATCTCGCGCAGGATGAAGCCGACGACGCCGAAAGCCAGCATGACATAGACGTCGAACATGCGCTGGGTGATGGCGAAACTGCCGACCACGCAGAGAATATAGATCACCGCCATCAGCCGTTGCCGCGGCACCCGCAGCACCTGGATGAACAGCTTGGTCAGCGACAGCCCGAACACCAGGTTGGCCAGGGTCGCCAGCAGCAGCATGGCCACGACCTGGTAGAGGAAGGTGGGGTTCTCCACCATGATCATCGGGCCCGGCCTTATGCCGTGGATATACATGGCCGCGATCAGCACCGCCGCCGCCGCCGAGCCGGGCAGAGCCAGCGTCAGCGTCGGGATCATCGCCGCCGAGACCACCGCATTGTCGCCGGTTTCCGCCGCGATCAGCCCTTCCTGGCTGCCCTTGCCGAATTCCTCGGGATGCTTGGATGCCCGCTTGGCCGCGGCATAGGAGGTCCAGGAGCCGACATCCTCGCCCACGCCGGGAATGATGCCGATGAAGGTGCCGATAATGCCCGAGCGCAGGATGGTCCTCCAATACTGGAAGATTTCGCGGAAGGTCGGCACCACCCGGTCATTGACCGAGGCGACATGCGCCACCGCGTTGCGCTTCATGGCCGAGAGGATTTCGGAGAGACCGAACGCGCCCACCATGGCCGGGATCAGGTCGATGCCGCCGCCCAAAGCAGGAATGCCGAAGGTGAAGCGCTGATGGGCATGCAAGGTCTCCATGCCCACCATGGCGACGAGCAGGCCCAGAATGCCGGCAATATAGCCCTTGAGCGGGGTATCGCTGCCGGTCATCTGGCCCGAGATCACCACGCCGAACAAAGCCAGCCAGAAGAATTCGTAGGAGCCGAATTTCAGCGCCGCTTCGGCCAGGAATGGCGCGATGATGGCCAGAAAGAAAATGCCGACCAGCGTGCCCAGGGTGGACGAGGTGGTGGCCAGCCCCATGGCGAGCCCCGCCCGGCCCTGCTGGGCCAGCGGATGCCCGTCGAGCGTTGCCGCCGCATTGGCGGGCGTGCCGGGAATATTGAGCAGGATGGCGGTGCGGCTGCCGCCATAGATGGCGCCCAGATAGACACACATCAGCGTCAGGATCGCCTGGTCGGGCGCCATCTTGTAGGTGAGCGTGACCAGCAGGGCCACGCCCATGGTGGCGGTCAGCCCCGGCAGGATGCCGATGACCACGCCGAGCAGGGTGGCCCAGACGACGTTGAACAAGGCGGCCGGGGTGAGGAAGTGGCCGATGCCCTGGCCGAGAAGGAGCAGTCCGTCGAACATGGCTTGCTCCTTAGGGCAGGCGGACGAGGAAGATGCGTTCGAAGACCAGGTAGATGCCCCCGCCGCCCAGCACGGCAATGGCGATGGCCCAGGCCAGCGACGACAGCGGACTGACGGGCCCATCGGCCATCCAGATTTCGAAAATCATGATGAAGGCGAAGATGAACAGCATGGCCGCGGCCCAGAAGGGCAGCCAGCCCACCAGGATCAGCGTATGCACCAGCGCCAGGCCCAGGATAACCAGCACGCGCATGGCCTGCCGTGTGGTGAAGACCGCAGCGAGCCCCCGCCAGCCGCCCTCGGCCTCGATATGCCAGGAGCGCCAGGCCAGCAGGGTGCCGCACAAGGTCAGCGCCACCGACAGGATCAGCGGCACCAGCCCCGGAATGGTGGCGGGATGAATATGCCGCGCCTCGAGACGCGGCATGGTCCAGGACAGGTAGAAAATGGTGAGGCCCAGCGCCACCAGCACGATTGATGTCAACAGATCGGCCCGCGCCCGGACGGCGGTTTCATTGGGTTCGGTCGGCACGTCCATGCTGGTCCTCTCGGTAAGGCCACCTCTATCCCTCTCCCCTTGAGGGAGAGGGTGGTTCTTCCGCGTTCAGCGGGAAGAACCGGGTGAGGGGTCCTGCGTCATCCCATGCTTCAATGGGTGCGGGTAGCGCGACACCCCTCATCCGCCCTTCGGGCACCTTCTCCCTCGAGGGAGAAGGGAACCGCCACGGACCTTGCGGCCCGTGACTGCAGCTTACTTCCCGACTTCCGTCCGCGTCTCGCAGTCGATGCCGATGGTGGACGGATCGTTGACCGCCTCGCCGCGCGCCACCGACGAGCAGGCTTCCAGGATCGCGACCGGCATGGCCAGCGCGCGGGCCTCGGGCCCATAGGAGGGGGCGAAGACTGCGCCGAAGGTTTCGGCATAGGTCTTGAGCTCGGGCGAGTTCATCACCTTGTCGGCCCAGATCGCGTCGACCGTCGCCAGCACTTCGGGCGGCGCGTCGGAGGGGATGAATATGCCGAAATAGTCGGGAGCCAGTTCCATGTCCGGCAGCCAGTCGGTGATCGGCGGGATCGGGTCGACGCCATCGAGCACCAGCGGGTGGTCGGACAAGACGGCCAGGGCCTTGAGGCGGCCGCCGCGGATCAGTTCGGTCTGTTCCACCGCCAGTTGGGTGGTGACCATGGCTTCGCCCGAGGCGGTGGCGATGGCGGCCGGGCCGCCGCCGTCATAGGTGATCATGTTGTACTGGAAGCCATCGGCCGCGTCGGAAAGCGCCGCAATGGCCGTGCCGCCGGAGGAGGTAATGCCGGCCGTGGCGACGGTGATGCCCTGCCCGCGGCTCTTGAGCGCTTCGAGCAACTGGCCGAAATCGGTGAATTCGCTGTCGGCCGGCACGCTGACCACGGGCACGTTGGCGACCGAAAGATAGATGTGCCAGTCGTCGATATCGGTGTCCGCCAGGAGGCCCGAGACATGGTAGGTCGCGTTGTTGGCGATGGCGTTGGCGGTCCAGGTATAGCCGTCATGGGCGGCGTTGAGCACTTCCTGGGTGCCGATGGCGCCCGAGGCGCCCGGCTGGTTGACCACCACGACCTCGACGCCCAGCGCCTCGGCCAGGATGGGTGCGGTGACGCGGGTGACCTGGTCGGTCGAGCCGCCAGCACCCCAGGGTACGATCAGGTTGATCGGCCGATCGGGCTTCCACTCCTGCGCGGCGGCCAAAGATGTGCCCAGCAACAGCGCCGATGCGCCGCCAGCCAGGACAAACAGCAGTCGTCTGTTCATCGTGTTCCTCCCTTGGTGCGCGGTGCCCGGATATTTCCAGTGCCCGCCGCGGGGCAGACTGGGGGGCATTTTCAGCAGAGTCAACCTGTGAAGTAACTATCTGGTTATCCGCAAACGTTTTCGGTGCTGGAAGTTTTTCCCGTTGCTGCCAATAGATAGCCATTGCGTTGGCGCGCCAACCGACGCAACCTGAACCGATAGTAGATTTGGGGAACGGGCTTGGAACCGCAATCGATCGTCATCATGACCCTGGCCCTGACGGCGGGGGCCGTGGTCAAGGGCGCCACCGGCATGGGCCTGCCGCTGGTCGCGCTGCCGGTGCTGACAGCCGCCTTCGGCCTGCAGCATGCCGTAGGCCTGATGACCATTCCGCTCATCGTCACCAATGCCTGGCAGGTCTGGCGCTTCCGCGCCGAGGCGGGGTCGCCGCGCCTCTCCTTCATGCCGCTGTTCCTGGTGGGGGGCGTGGTGGGCATCGGCGTGGGCACCTGGGCGCTGACCAACCTGCCCGAGCGGGTGCTGGTGCTGACGCTCGGCCTGCTGCTGCTGGCCTATATCGCTTTGCGCCTCGCCACGCCGCATTGGTCGCTCGGCCTGCCTCTGGCCAGGCGCCTGGGGCCGCTGGCCGGCCTTGGCGGCGGCACCTTGCAGGGCGCAACGGGCATTTCGGCGCCTGTTGGCGTGACCTTCATCCATTCGATGAACCTCGACCGCGATGCCCATGTCTTCACCGTCTCGACCATGTTCCTCACCTTTGCCGTGGTGCAGCTGCCGGCTTTGTGGGCTGCCGGCGTCATGCGTCCCGAATGGATGCTGCAGGGCGTGCTGGCGCTGGCCCCCATCCTCGCCTTCATGCCTGTCGGCCACTGGATCAGCGGCAAGCTCAGCCGCAAGGCCTTCGACCGGATGATCCTGGTCTTCCTGGGCCTCATCGGATTGAAGATGGTGCTGGGACTGTAGGAGGCGCCGTTCAGTCGCCCCAGCAGCCCTCATCCCAAAGTCCTCCACCGATCCCGCTTGACGCCATTCCTCATCGCGTATAGCTAAGTAACCAATCAGTTACACGCCGAATGCGGCATGGGAGGTTTACAAATGGCAGACAGGCGGCTCGGACTCATCATGCACGGGGTCACCGGGCGCATGGGTTACAACCAGCATCTGGTGCGCTCGATCCTGGCGATCCGCGACCAGGGCGGCGTTGTGCTGTCCAACGGCGACCGCCTGGTGGTGGACCCGATCATCGTCGGCCGCGATGCCGACAAGATCGAGCGCCTGGCCAAAAAGCACGATATCAAGCGCTGGAGCAGCGACCTCGACGCCGCGCTCGCCAACCCCGACGACACCGTGTTCTTCGATGCCGGCACCACGCTGATGCGGGCCAGCCTGCTGGAACGCGCCTTGGCCGCCGGCAAGCATGTCTATTGCGAGAAGCCGACTTCCGATTCCCTCGACGTGGCCCTCAACCTCGCCAAGACCGCCCGCGCCTCCGGCCTCAAGCATGGCGTGGTGCAGGACAAGCTGTTTTTGCCCGGTCTGCTCAAGCTCAAGATGCTCCGCGACTCCGGCTTTTTCGGCAAGATCCTCTCGGTGCGCGGCGAGTTCGGCTATTGGGTCTTCGAGGGCGACTGGCAGCCGGCCCAGCGCCCCTCCTGGAATTATCGCAAGGCCGACGGCGGCGGCATCATCCTCGATATGCTCTGCCACTGGCGCTATGTGCTCGACAACCTGTTCGGCGAAGTGCAGGCCGTGTCCTGCCTGGGCGCCACCCATATCCCCGAGCGCGTCGACGAAAAGGGCGTTCCCTTCAAGGCCGATACGGACGATGCGGCCTATGCCACCTTCCAGCTCGAAGGCGGTATCGTCGCCCAGATCAATTCCTCCTGGGTCACCCGCGTTCGCCGCGACGATCTCGTCACCTTCCATGTCGATGGCACGCATGGATCGGCCGTGGCGGGCCTGCACAAATGCTGGAGCCAGCATCGCGTGAACACACCCAAGCCGGTGTGGAATCCCGACCAGCCGCAGACCATGAATTTCTTCAACGATTGGGAAGAAGTGCCGGATAACTGGCCGGCGCAGAACGGCTTCAAGGCGCAATGGGAAATGTTCCTGCGCCACGTCGCCGAGGACGCGCCCTGGGAATATGGCCTCGAAGCCGGCGCCAAGGGCGTGCAGCTGGCCGAACTCGGCCTCAAGAGCTGGGCCGAACGCCGCTGGCTCGACGTGCCGAAGCTGGAATTCTAGTCGCCGGTTCACGCACCCACAGTGTCATTCCGGCGCAGGCCGGAATCCATCCTGAGATATTTCCACACTCGGTGAGCGTTGATCGACCTCAGGATGGACCCCGGCCTGCGCCGGGGTGACATTCGAATTTGTTGAGGCTTTTGAGGAAGTCGAACATGCCCACCATCAATCTGCCCAATCCCGACCGGACCATCACGCTCTATACGCTGACCGGCATCCCGATCCCCTTCGTCAAGCACAAGGCGAGCGACTTCAATCGCATCGCCTATGCCGCCGCCCATGTCGTGGCTGACCCGCTGGCCAGCAACGATCCCTGGCTCACCCCCGCCATCGATTGGGACACCACCCTCAAATTCCGCCATCGCCTGTGGGATCTCGGCCTCGGCGTCGCCGAAGCCATGGATACCGCCCAGCGCGGCATGGGCCTGACCTGGACCGAGGCGCAGGAGCTGATCCGCCGCGCCCAGGCCGAAGCCCGCACCCGTACCGATAGCCTCATCGCCTATGGCGCCGGCACCGATCACCTGGCTCCCGGCCCCGATGTCACCATTGACGACATCATCCGCGCCTATGAGGAGCAGGTCGGCTTCGTCGAAGCCCAGGGCGGCCGCGTCATTCTCATGGCATCGCGTGCCCTCGCCGCGGCGGCCAGGTCGCCGGACGATTATGCGCGCGTCTATGGCCGCATCCTGAGCCAGGTGAAGCGGCCTGTGATCATGCACTGGCTGGGCGAGATGTTCGATCCGGCCTTGCAGGGCTATTGGGGCAATATCGACCACGACAAGGCGATGGATGTCTGCCTCGACGTCATCGCGGCCAATGCGGGAAATGTCGACGGCATCAAGATTTCGCTGCTGTCGGCGGAGAAGGAAATCGCCATGCGCCGCCGCCTGCCGGCTTCGGTGAAAATGTACACTGGCGACGACTTCAACTATGCCGAGCTCATCGCCGGCGACGATCAGGGCTATAGCCACGCCCTGCTCGGCATTTTCGACGCCATTGCGCCAGCCGCCTCGGCCGGGCTCGCGGCACTCGGCAAGGGCAACACACAAGAATTCTTCGACCTGCTCGAACCCACCGTGCCGCTCAGCCGCCACATCTTCGCGGCGCCGACCCGCTTCTACAAGACGGGCGTGGTATTCCTCGCCTATCTCAACGGGCTGCAGGACCATTTCCAGATGGTGGGCGGGCAGCAATCGACCCGCTCGGTGCAGCATCTGAGCGAGCTGTTCCGCCTTGCGGATAAAGCCCGAGTCTTGAGTGACCCCGAATTGGCCGTTTCGCGCATGAATGCGGTGCTCAACGTCAACAGTGTGCGAACCAAATGACCCAACGTGCTATCTCGCTGAACCTGGCCACGACGCGCCAGGTCTGGGGCTTTGCCGAAGCCGTGGATGGGTGCCTGCGGGCCGGCATCACCGGCATTTCGCCCTGGCGCGACCAGATCGCGGCCATCGGTCTCGACGAGGCGGCGCGCATCGTCAAGGCCAACGGGTTGCAGGTCACCGGCGTCTGCCGCGGCGGCATGTTCCCGGCGGAAACGGCCGCCGGGCGGCAGGCCAATATCGATGATAACCTGCGCGCCATCGACGAAGCGGCGGCGCTCAATGCCGATTGCATCGTGCTGGTAGTGGGCGGATTGCCGGGCAGTTCCAGGGACTTGCCGGGCGCCCGCCAGATGGTGACCGATGGCATTGCCGCCATGCTGCCGCATGCCCGCGCCTCGGGGATAAAGATCGCCATCGAGCCGCTGCATCCCATGTATGCCGCCGACCGGGCCTGCGTGAACACCATCGACCAGGCGCTCGACATCTGCGAGACGCTGGGCGAAACCGTCGGCGTCGCCGTCGACGTCTATCATGTCTGGTGGGATCCGCGGCTGGCCCAGGCCATTGCCCGCGCCGGCCGCATGAAGCGCATTTTCGCCCACCACATCTGCGACTGGCTGGTCCCGACCAGGGACATGCTGCTCGACCGCGGCATGATGGGCGACGGCGTCATCGACCTCCCCGCGATCCGCAAAATGATCGAGGATGCAGGCTTTTTCGGGCCCCAGGAGGTCGAGATTTTCAGCCAGGACAATTGGTGGAAGCGCCCCGGCGACGAGGTTCTCGCCACCATCAAGGAGCGCGTGGCCACAGTGTGCTAGGCCGACATCTTGCGCTGAACGCAGGCTCCCTCTCCCCTGAGGGGAGAGGGTGGGGCGAGGGGTTCAGCGCCGGTGAGAGACGGGAGCCTGACCCGGACCTGAACCCCTCACCCGCCCCGGAGCCTGCCCTCGTGCGCGAAGCGACACGGCGGGCGACCGCTCCCCAGGGCGAGGTGACTCAAACACCCGCTACGTCCGCGTATAGGTCAGCGTCTGGCAGAAGATGCCGCCGCGGCAGCCCTGGATATCGATGGTGTCGGGGCTGGTCATGGTCACCGTCGCCGCGGCACTGATGCCACCGGCTTCGAGTTCGCCCTTCCACTGGTTGGGCGCAACCTGCTTGGCCTGCATCACCTGCTTGCCGACAAAGGCCAGGTTTTCCTCGGTGGCCGATTTCCCCTCGAGATTGGTCAGAACACCGCATAGAGCCGTGCCATCGCCGCAGAGCGAGAAATCGAACGAGGTGCCATAGCTGTCAACGAAAGTGCCGTCCGGCGTGGCCGTGGCGGCAAAAACCGGAATGGCAGTCGCGGCGCATAGCGCGCCAATGGCAAGAATCTTCTGAATACGCATGGGTATCTCCACGCGACTACACCCGCCCGGGCCGCCGCTATTTCATGATTGATATATGGCCAACGCCAACCGCCCGGAAGGGTTGCGTTAACCGCGTCAATCGTGACCTAGCGCCGAAATGTGGCAGCAATTTCGATGTGGGTGGATTGAGTAAACTGATCCACCGCCACAAGGTCGCTCATGGCGTAGCCGCCGGCGATGAGAATGGCTGCGTCACGGGCAAAGGTCCGGCTATCGCAGGCCACCATGACCACGGTCCGGACCTTGGAAGTGGCCAGTTCCCTGACCTGCGCCTCGGCCCCGGCCCGCGGCGGATCGAGCACCACGGCCTCATAGGGCAGCTCGAACCGGGTCAGGGGATCGCGAAACAGGTCGCGCGCCTTGGCCGTCACCTCGCGCAGGCCCTTGGTGAAGCGCCGCGCCTTGTCGAGCGCGGCAATGCCGGCTTTGTCGCTGTCGGCGGCAAAGACCGGCCGTTGCTCGGCCAGCCGCAGGGCGAAGGGGCCGACGCCGCAGAACAGGTCGGCCACGGTCTTGGCCTTGCCAACGGCAGCGATCACATAGTCCGCCAGGGCATGTTCCGCCGCTTCCGTGGCCTGGAGGAAACTGCCGATCGGCAGCTCCACGCGGGCCCTGCCCATCTCGATCACCGGCGCCTGGGCCTGCAGCACCATTTCGCCATTGAGCGCCAGCCGGGCCAGCCGGAACCGGCTCACCAGCGGCGCAACGCGATCGGCGCGGGCCTGCTTCTTCTCGGTGCGGATGGCGACATCGAGCCCGCTCAGCGTAGCGGTAAAACTCACATCGGCCTCGCCCAAAACCTGCATCACCGCACGGGCAATGTCGGGCGCCCTGGCCAGGCCCGGCGCCAGGATGGGGCAGGCATCGATATCATGCACGTCATGGCTGCGCAGCCGCATATAGCCGGCGCCTTCCCGCCGGGCATGCAGGGTCGCCCGGCGCCGCCCCGCGCCCGCGGCATCGATGAAGCGGGACACCTTGTGGTCGATACCGGCAAAATGCAGCGGCGTTTCCACCAGCCCGATCTTGAAGGCCTCGTAGCTCGGCCGATCCATATGCTGCAGCTGGCAGCCGCCGCAGGCGCCAAAATGCGGGCAGAACGGCTCGACGCGATTGGCGGCCGGGGTGACCACAGCAAGCAGCGTGCCGCGCTCGCCCTCGGCGTCGATCTCCACCATCTCGCCGGGCAGCGCCAGCGGCACGAAGAGTTTGCGGCCGTCGATTTCGACAACACCCTCGCCCTTGTGGCCGAGGCTGGAAATGGTAGCGGTGATGGTCATTGATATCCGGGGGCTTGCTGGGGTTCAGTAGCCGTTTTGTGTCGGAAGGTCACCCATCCTGTTCCTCTCCCCGTCGGGGAGAGGTGGCTCGGCGCAGCCGAGTCGGTGAGGGGGCTTCTGCGGCCAACCACAGCACCCCCTCATCCGGCGCTAAGCGCCACCCCGATGGGGAGAAGAATATAAGAGCGCTATGGCCGGCTCGCCCATTCCAGCAGGCTCGCCAGCCCCACAAACGGCACCCCGGCATGTTCACTCAGCCCCGAGGCGCAGGTGCTGACCGTCGACACGCCCAGCGTGCAGCCGGCAGGAATATCCCCTTTGGCAAACCGCGTGGCGTGTTTGTTCAGCTCCGGAAAAAACAGCCCCTTGTCGCCGGCATAGCCGCAGCAGGTGACCGATGACAGCACGGCGATCTGGTCGGCGCAGGCACTTGCGATGGCCTCGGTCATCGGCTGTTCGGCGAGGCGCTGGGCCGAGCAATTGTGATGCACGGCAACGACCGGCAGCTTCTGGGTGATGGTCAATCGCGGCAGCACCTGGCTGAGCAGGAACTGGCTGGAATCCAGCACCGGTGCATCGCCGGGGAATTCGCGCAGATGCTTGGCGCAGGTGGAGGCATCGGTGACGACACTCAGCCGTCCAGCGTCGCTGAGAGCCGACAATTCGCGCTTCAGTGCAGTACCGACTTCGGCAGCCTGCTCGGGAAAGCCTTTGGACTGGAATGGCTGGCCGCAGCATTGCCCATTGAGATGGTCGGGCACGATGACATCGAAGCCGGCCCGCTCGAGCAGCGCCAGCATGGCCTCGGGCGCATCAAGCAGGTCATGCTCGCTTTTCGGGGCGCCGAACATGCGCGTGGCGCAACTGGGGAAATAGACGATGGACTGGCGCAGGCTCTGTCGGCTGGTTTTGGCTTTGGGTGAGCCCGGACCATGCCGCAATGACCGCGAGACGCGCGGCACCCGGTCGCCGGTGAGGCGGCGGGCCGTATCGGTGATGGCTTCGACGGCCGGCGCAGGGATGATCGCCCTTGCCGCATCGGCCAGCGCCACGCCGCCGCGCATCATGGTCTCGACCGCGCCGCGGTGATCGGCGGCGAAGCCGGCGACGGCGCGGGCCGTGGCGCCGCGTCTTTGCCCGCGCTGGCCGATGATCATCGTGCCGGTCTCGATGCCCACCGGGCAGCGCAAGGAGCAGAGATTGCAGGCGGCGCAGGTATCGAGCCCGGCATATTGGAAATCGTCATCGAGGCGCTTGAGCCGCGCCGGGTCTTCGCCGCTGGCGCGCAGCCGTTCACGTTCGCGGGTGACGGCGATGCGCTGGCGCGGCGACAGCGTCATCTGGTGGCTGGGGCAGGCCGGTTCGCAGAAGCCGCATTCGATGCAGAGATCGACCAGCTCATCGGCCAGCGGCATGAGCTTGAGGTGCTTGATATGCACCTTGTCGTCGGGGTTGAGCAGCACGCCGGGATTGAGCAGGCCTTCGGGATCGAACAGGTCTTTTATCCGGTGCATCAGGCCATAGGCCTTGGCCCCCCATTCGGCTTCGACAAAGGGCGCGATGGCGCGGCCGGTGCCGTGTTCGGCCTTGAGCGAGCCGCCATATTGCACCGAGACGAGGGTGCTCAGCGCCCTGGAAAAAGCATCGAACTTTTCGGCCGAGCCGGGCTTGGAGAAATCGTCGCCCATCTGGAAATGCAGGTTCCCCGCCAGAGCGTGGCCGAAGATCACCGCATCCTGGTAGCCGTGTTGGTCGAGCATGGCGCGCAGGTCGACCACGAAATCGGCCAGCCGCTCGATAGGCGCGGCCACGTCCTCGGTCAGCATGATGCTGCCCTTGGGGCGGGCGGCGCCGGCCGAGGCGAAGAAGCCCTTGCGGATGTCCCAGAGGGCATGGCTGCGATGGTCGTCGGTGGAAAAATCGACATGGGTGGCGCCGTGGCGGGACAACAGGTCCACGGCCTTGGCCACCTCCAGTTCGAGCGTCTCCGCATCGGGGGCGGTGACGTCGATCAGCACGGCGGGGGAATTGTCGGTCAGCCATGGCAGCAATGGCGCCATGGGCGGCAGGTGTTCCACCGTGGCCAGGGCGCGGCGCTCGATATATTCGGCGGCGGTGACGCCGGTCGTCACCTGCACCCCGCCATTGGCCATTTCGATAATGGCGCGGCCGGCCGATTGCGGATCGGGGAAGGGCACCAGGGCCGTGGACTTGAACGGGTGCTCGGGCACCGTATTGTAGGTGACTTCGGAGACGAAGCCGAGCGTGCCCTCCGAGCCCACCATCAGGTGGATGAGGATATCGAGCGGGTCGTGATAGTCGACCAGCGCATTGAGCGAATAGCCGACCGTATTCTTGATGCGATATTTGTGGCGGATCAAGGCCACGAGATCGGCATCATCCATCACCTCGTGATGCAGCCGATGCAGCCCCTCCAGCATCGCCGCATGGCTGGCGCGGAAAGTGTCCCGGCTTGCCGCATCGCCGCTGTCGAGCATGGTGCCATCGGTCAGCACGATGCGCAGCCGGGCCATGGTGTGATAGGTATTCTGCGCCACGCCGCAGCACATGCCGGACGAATTGTTGTTGACCACGCCGCCGATCTTGCAGGTGGCCTGGCTTGCCGGATCGGGCCCGATCTTGCGGTTGAACGGCTTCAGCGCCTTGTTGGCATTGGCGACGATGATGGCCGGCCCCAGCGTGACCTGCTCGGCGCCGGGATGGATGTCCAGCTTGCGCCAGCCATCGCCCAGCACGGCCAGCACGCCATCGGTCACGGCCTGGCCGGAGAGCGAGGTTCCCGCCGCGCGAAAGGTGATCGGCAGGCCCTCGGCACGGGCCGCGGCCATCACGGCGCGCACTTCGTCCTCGGAATTGATGAAGACCACCACGGCTGGAATCAGCCGGTAGGAGCTGGCATCGCCGCTCCAGGCATAGGTCATCAGCGGGTCGGTATGAATGCGCCCGCGCACCCGGCCCTTGAGGCGGGCGGCGACGCGCTCACCGGCTTCCTGCCGGTCGGGCGCGGGTTGCGGGGCAGAGTTGGGGAGGGTGTTGGCTTGCTGCATGGCCAAGCACTAACATGTTAGCGCTTGGCAGCGAAAGGCCCTGCGGATGAAAGGCGGCGGTTTCCCGCCGCCCGTCCGGTTGTCGCGTTTCCGAACCGCAAAACCGTTTCCACTTTTGCTGGAAACGCTCCGATGTTCAGATATCCACGTCGTCGTCGCCCAGCGCCTCGATCTCGGCGGCGGCGCGCTTGAGGATATCGGCAGCGTGGCGCTGCTGGTCCTCATTGCCCTTGCGCGCCTTCTTGATGGCGGCCTTGAGCGCGCGGCGGGCGTCGTTGAGTTCGGGCACCACATCCCTGAGGTCGCGGTCGGCATCGGGTCCCGGACCCCAGCCGGGGCCGTGGCCGCGATGGGGCGGGCGATTGCCGAAATCGGGGCCGTCTTCGCGGTTGAACGGCCAATCGGCCTTGGCGAATTCGCGGAAGCGGTTCATCTGCTCGCCGGCCTTGGCCAAAAAGGCCAAAGTCGATTCGATCGAATCGCGGTTGTCGGCCAGATGCGCCCGGCCTTCTGCGGTGATGGTATAGAGCTTCTTGTTGCCATCGGCTTCCGAGGTAACGAAGCCAGCCTCCTCAAGGAAGGTCAGCGCCGGATAGACGATGCCGGGGCTCGGCGTGTAGAAGCCGGCCGATTTTTCCTCGACCGCCTTGATCAGGTCATAGCCGTGGCGCGGCTGCTGCTCGATCAGGTAGAGCGCGACCAGCCGCAGATCGCCCGAGGCGAGCATGCGCCCGACGCGCAGATTGCCGGCCATATTGCCCCAGCCTTCGCCGCTTTCGACGCCGGCAGCGAACCGCCCCCAGCCGCGACGCGCCATGGCTTCCATGCGGCGCCAGTTGGGTTCGCCGTTTCTCCAGTAACCACTCATGATGGGTCTCCGATATATCTTACATTGCATTGACGTGGGATATCGGCGCCGTCGGTGGCGATTTCAAGATATATCTTACGATAGATTTTGAGCGGGTGTTTCCACAACGTGGGTGCGCGTGCATCAAAAGCAGGCGCTCGACGCTGCGCAGGCGGCGAGAGGCCTTCGGTCAAGTCCGAGGGAACGGGGTGGGGGAAATGACGGGAGCAAGCAAAGGCCCCGGACGATGTCCGAAGGCCTCAAGCAGCGAAGCCTAGAGGATCGGCGCGGGCGCGTTGTCGCGGTCGAACTGGCCGTGCTTGCGATAGCGATACATGTAGGTAGGCAGGATGGCATCCATCGCCGTCGGCGTGATGCCGAAGGCGGCAAAGGTCCGCTTGTCCTTGATCGCGGCATCGGAGACGACATTGTCGACACCGAGCAGCGCGACCTGGTCGCCGGTCAGCAAGGGCGGAAACGGCAGGATGGCGAAAGGCAAAGCCATCAGCTTGGCAAGGCCGGCCGGCAGCGGCAGCATGGGACGGTTGCGCCCGGCCTCGCGCTGCACGCGGGCGAGCAGCTCGCGGTGGGTTTCGACCTGCGGCCCGCCCAGTTCATAGATGCGGCCGGGTTTCACCCTGCCCTCGGCGGCCCGGGCAAAAGCCTCGGCCACGTCGCCGACATAGGCCGGCTGGAAGTTTGTATCGCCACCGATGACCGGCAGCACCGGGAAGAGGCGCGCCAGCGCGCCCATCAGGTTGAAGAAGCCATCGTCCTGCCCGAACAGGATCGAGGGGCGCATGATGATGGCATTGGGAAAGGCCTTGAACACGGCGGCTTCGCCGGCCAGCTTGCTGGCGGCATAGGCGCTGACATCGGCCGCCCGATCGGCGCCCAGCGCCGACATATGCACCAGCGTCGTGACGCCGGCCGCCCTGGCAGCCTCGGCCACATGGGCCGCGCCATCGACATGCACCGCGTCAAACGTCTGCGCACCGCGCGAAAAACCGATGCCGGCCAGGTTGATGACGATATCGACGCCGGCAACGGCGCGCCGCACCGAGGCGGCGTTGCGCACATTGGCCTGGATCGGCTGAATCTGCCCGACACTGCCGAACATCTTGGTGTGTCCCGCCAGATCGGGCCGGCGCACGGCGACGCGGATGCGATGGCCGTTCCTGGCCAACAATTGCACGATCTGGGTGCCGACAAAGCCCGAACCGCCGAAAATCGTGACGAGTTTAGGTTCGATTCTGTCCATCATAGGCTCCGGCAACAGGCGTCATTTCGTTTCCCCGCTTCTATCGCATGGCCGCCGCCAATGTCGAGGCCCGGGCGCGGGAATCGGCTTGACTCTCGCGCATATTTGTTCTTGTTTCGTTCCAAACAACACAGGAGGGGCCAGATATGCCCGATACCAAGACCTATCGCGGCCAGTGCCATTGCGGCGCCGTGCAATATGACGTCGTCACCGACCTCGGCTCGATGGGCGACTGCAACTGCTCGCGCTGCCGGCGCCTGGGCTGGGTGCTGCAATCGGCGCCGGCCAGCCAGTTCACCCTGCTCAGCGGCGCGGAAAACCTCACGACCTACCACTTCAACACCGAGAATATCGATCATCTGTTCTGCAAGACCTGCGGCGTGGAATCCTTCGCGCGCGGGCATGACGGCAAGGGCGCCGAGACGGTGATGGTCAATGTCAACTGCCTCGAACCGGCAGTGGCGGTGGACCGCAACGCCATCAAGCACTGGGACGGTGCAAACTGGTGAGGCCGGCAACAAACCCGGTTGACATCGCCCGGCGCTCACCCTAGTTACACCGCGCTTGCCCAGATGGCGGAATTGGTAGACGCGCACGGTTCAGGTCCGTGTACCGCAAGGTGTGGAGGTTCGAGTCCTCTTCTGGGCACCAGATTTCAAACCCCGGTCACGACGGATGTCGGGGCCGGGGTTTTTGGTTTTTCGGTCGGGGAGTGGCGCACGCCGTCCGAGATCGCGCCACCGCCGCAAGGTGGATCGGTGCTAAACACCCCTCACAGGCCCAAATTTATCCATCTTATCCCCCTCGCCAGAACTGCGCGTATCATCTCCCCATCCCTCCGCATGGGCGGCCTGCAGGCGAACAGTGGCGGAGGGCGCCGGGC